>JADFDM010000005.1 GCA_018262795.1 Sphingobacteriales bacterium
GTTTACAGCTCTTTTACGCTCTTCAAAATTTTGGGGGAAGAATAGCTGCCTGAAAAACAGCAAGCTCAAATCGCTTTGAATCGCTCTATACAAAAGCCTACCGCGGTTTTTATGCCGGTAAAAACCAAAGAGGGGGTTATTTCACAGCCTGACGTTTTTGGGCTTGGCGAAGGGCGGGATTTTTAGCACTAAAGTTCATACGAAGCACAAATGTTGAACCTTGCACAAATGTTTCTACGAAGCACGTCAGCCCCCGCCTTTTGCCAAACCCATGTTAGCGGTTCGGCTTTCTTTTCTGTCCGCTTTACAAATTGTTAAACCACTCATTTTTTATGTCAATAGTTTCAGTCAACTTGGTGTCAACGCCCAATTTTAATTCTTTTAATTTGTCGCAAAGAAGTTCTCCGTCAATAAGGTCAATAGGCGGTGCACCGTCACGAGTTGCTTCTTTTAACGCTTCTCTTGTAAAAGTTCCTGTCGTGATTACAAGTCCTTTGTCTGCACGACCTTGCATTGCACCTCTAAAGTCACGGATTTGACTTGGTGTCACAGAACCTTTGTAACGTTTACATTGAAAAATAACATGAAAACTTAAAAGTCCGCTTACTCTCACAATTCCTTTTCCGTCAATTCCACCGTCACCGGCTTTGCCTGTTACTTCAACTTGAAAAAATCCGCTTTCTCTTAAAAGTCGTTGTGCAAGTCGCTCAAATGCTGCTGGAGAAATGTTGTAAAGAACATTCAACAACTTTTCTTTCCATTCTTCCGTGTTGTCAACTTCATTTGTTACTTCTTGTTGAAGCTCTTCTTCACTTGTCTTTGAGGTTTTAATTTTCGGTTGAGCTGGTTTGTCTTGTTCTCTAACAGCTCTTACAATTTCTATATGGTCAAGTTTTGTAACGTCAATGTCTGCTTTGGATAATGCCCAAATACCTCTACTTGAATTTTCTAATAGTCCGAATTTTTTCAAGTAAGTTCTGCTCCAAGCGAGTCGGTAATCTACTTCAATAGTTGTCCCTTCTTCACCGTGCGGAATTTGCAAAATGTCGTCAGGTATTTTTGCAATTTCATAAACTTTTGTATTTATCTCTTCAACTGTCCCCGAGCCACCTAAGTCAATAAGTGCCTTAACTGTCGGAACGATAAGTTCGTCAAATGAAGGTAGGTTACTATTCTGTTTTTTTCTTGCCATTTATGTCTGTCGTTTCTTGTTGGTGTCGTCTTTTAAGCTGACCGCTAACTTGTTTATATGTGCCACTCTGTGGCACATATCCATCTGTTTTTAGATAGACATGTGCCATAAAATGGCTGTAACCAAATATCCCTATTTTTTTTCACCATGTATCAAAAGGGCTTACTATTTTTTGAATATTCTTACGGCTTACGTGGTTGTATATCTCTGTGGTCTTGCTGTTTTATAAGCCCTAATATTTTCTGCCTGTAGCGCAGGTTGGGGTTTGGCACTAATAAATGAGCAGTAAAGAGCCTCTCTTATGCCACCCTTCTAAATAACCAACCGCTGCCATCGGGTTTTAAACCGTACTTGTAGCAATAGCCAGGTGTCTTTTTAATTCTTGCAACAATTTTATACGGAGGGGTTTTCCGTTTCCGTTCTGCCGCAGCCATAAACAAACCTTCACTAATCTGTAACTGCAACAGGTTTACCCGCAAATTTGTGTAGCGCCCGCCTTTAATGGGCAACAGCAGGAAAGCCGCTTGCTGAATCGTGCAAGCAAAAGTATCAGCCTTCTCAAAATATTTATTTTCACTGCCTCAAATCTCAAGCGATGCGCAGTCTTGTTTTTACATCTTATTTCCTGTTTCTTACTTCTTGTTTCTTGCTTTCTACTTCTCGTATCTACAGTCAGGAAACTACTTTTAAAACCAATGGCCCCGATGATTACCGGGAAGGCATTCACGCCTTTGTAAATGCCACCATCTGGAAAAATTACAATACTCGATTAGATAGCGCCACCCTCCTTATCCGCGAAGGAAAAGTGACGGCCATTGGACAGAGTATTGCTTTGCCCAAAGGAGCTATAGTGCACGATATGAGCGGTCGCTTTATTTATCCTTCCTTCATTGATATTTTTTCTGATTACGGAATGCCCGAAGTGCAAAAACCGAAATACAGCGATGCTCCGCAGATGGAATCGAACCTCAAAGGGGCTTACGGTTGGAACCAGGCCATCCATACCGACTTTCATGCCGATGAGAATTTTGTGGCGAACAGCACGGCAGCCGATGAATTGCGCAAAATAGGTTTTGGCGCAGTGCTCACCAATAAGAAAGACGGCATTGCCCGCGGCACCGGCACGGTGGTTACCCTGGCTAACGGGCGCGAAAACGATGCTATCATAAAGGGAGTAGCCAGTGCAAATTATTCGTTCAGCAAAGGCTCTTCTACGCAAGATTATCCTTCCTCACTCATGGGAAGTATTGCCCTGTTGCGCCAAACTTATTACGATGCACAATGGTATGCGGGGGAAAAGGAGAAGAAGGAATACAACATTCATTTAGAAGAATGGAATCGCGAGCAATCGCTGCCGCAGATTTTTGATGCAAGTGGCGACTGGCAACAAATTCTTCGGGCGGATAAAGTTGGAGATGAGTTGGGCGTGCAGTACATTATCAAGGCTTCCGGCCATGCTTATCAGCGGATAGAGGAGGTGAAAAACACCCAGGCAAAAATCATTACTTCTCTCAACTTCCCCAAAGCCTATAATGTGGAAGACCCTTTCAAATTACAATGGATTTCGCTGGAGGAAATGAAAAACTGGGAGCTGGCACCCACCAACTGTGCCGCCCTCGCCAAAGCGGGAATTGATTTTGCCATCACCAGTGCTGACCTCGATAAGAAAGAAGATTTTTTGAACGACCTGCGCAAAGCGATAAAGTTCGGCTTAGATTCAATGACGGCTCTCAAGGCCCTCACCTACAACCCCGCCTCGTTTCTGAAGGTGTACGATCAAGTGGGTTCATTGGAGCCGGGCAAGCTGGCTAACTTCTTCATTACCTCTCAACCACTCTTTAATGATAAATGCGAGATCAACGAAAATTGGGTGCAGGGAAAGCGCTATGAAATAAAACCCTTTGCCGAAAAGGATATTCGAGGGAAATATACGCTCACCTGGTGTCCGGTAGGAACAAAGTGCAAAGCCCTTCCTTTTCAGATGAAGATTAGCGGAGATGAAGCGGCTCCGAAAACGGTTTTGCTTATCAGCGATTCCGTGAAGCCCGAAGTGAAAATCACTTACAAAGACAAGGACATCAGCTTCTCCTTTGCGATAGATAAAAAACCAAGCTCCGGGAAATATCTATTCAGCGGAACCATAGACTACAGCAAAAACTTTTGGAACGGCAAAGGTCAAAATCCCGAAGGCGACTGGCTGCGCTGGGAAGCCACCCGCACCGAAGGCCCGGAACCCGATACCGCCAAAGCAAAAGTGGACAGCACCGACTACACGCAAAATCTGGGGAAGGTCATTTACCCTTTTACTGCTTATGGCAACGAAGAGATTCCCAAGCAGGAGAATTATTTGATAAAGAACGGAACCGTGTGGACGAACGAAGCAGAGGGGAATCTCGCGAATGCAGATGTGCTTATCCGCAATGGAAAAATTGCACAGGTGGGCAAGCAACTCTCTTGCGCTGATTGTAAAACGATTGATGCTACCGGCAAATTTGTGACCAGTGGCATTGTGGATGAGCACAGCCACATTGCAATTTCGCAGGGCGTGAATGAAGGGGCCAAAGCCAGCAGTGCCGAAGTGCGCATTGGCGATGTAATTAATTCAGAGGACATCAACATCTACCGACAATTATCGGGGGGAGTAGTAGCTTCGCAGTTGTTGCACGGTTCGGCTAATCCTATTGGTGGGCAAAGTGGTATTGTGAAGCTTCGCTGGGGATATGCCCCCGAAAAAATGAAGATTGAAGGAGCTGATCCTTTCATCAAGTTTGCACTGGGCGAAAACGTAAAACAGAGCAACTGGGGCGACCAAGCAACGGTGCGCTATCCGCAAACCCGTATGGGGGTAGAGCAGACCTACTGGAACTATTTTACCAAAGCGAAAGAATACGAAAAACAGTGGAAGGAGTACGATGCCTCGGTGAGTAAGTCTGCAAAGAAGAATACCTCCACTTTTGAAAAACCGCGCAGAGATTTGGATTTAGATGCCTTGGTAGAAGTGCTGAACAGCCAGCGCTTTATTACATGCCACAGTTATGTGCAAAGCGAGATTACGATGCTGATGCACGTAGCCGATACTTTCGGTTTTAAAGTGAACACGTTCACCCACATTCTCGAAGGCTATAAGGTGGCCGATAAATTAAAAGCCCACGGAGCCAATGCCGCCACCTTTGCCGATTGGTGGGACTACAAATACGAGGTGATTGATGCCATCCCTTACAACGCAGCTATCCTGACTAAAATGGGAATCAACACCGCTATCAATTCCGATGATGCAGAAATGGGACGCAGGCTCAATCAAGAAGCGGCCAAGACGATTAAGTATGGCGGCCTTAGCGAAGAGCAAGCCTGGAAACTGTGCACCCTCAATCCCGCAAAAATGTTGCACCTCGATTCGCACATGGGTTCACTCAAGGCCGGTAAGGATGCCGATGTAGCGGTGTGGAGCGATAATCCGCTTTCCGTTTATGCGCGATGCGAAAAGACTTTTGTAGATGGAATTCTATTTTACGATGTGGAGCGCGATGCTCACATGCGCGACTGGATTCGGGGCGAGCGCGCCCGCTTGATTCAGAAAATGCTGAATGATAAAAAGGCCGGAGCACCTACGCAGGAACCACAGCCCAAGAGTCAGCATAACTATACTTGTGATGATATGGGCGAATTATAGCACGTGGATGACACGGATAAAACAGATAAACACTGGAAATGGCTGCGTTATTACATGAGGAGTTAACCGGTTCTATTTTGAAAATCTTTTACTCGGTTTATAATGAACCGGGATTCGGATTTTTAGAAAAAGTGTACCTAAACGCGATGATGATAGCGCTGAAAAAAGAAGGAATGAAGGTAAATGCACAGAGAAAGATTGAAGTATTCTTTCAGGATAGGATAGTAGGCGAATACTTTGCAGCTATAATGGTGAATGATTTGGTAATTCTTGAATTAAAGGCGGCTGAATTGTTGGTGGTAGAGCACGAGTTGCCGTTGATTAATTATCTGAAAGCCACAGAAATGGAAGTAGGGCTATTATTAAACTTCGGTGGTAAGCCGGAGTTCAGAAGGAAAATATTCACAAACGACAAAAAGAAAATCACTCTATGAATATCAAATCAGTATCCATCTGTCTGATCAGTGTCATCTGTGTGCTATCCGCATTTGCGCAATCTGATGTACCCGCACCGGCACCTGCTCAGTCGCAGAGCATTTATCTGACTCATGCCACTATTCACACAGGCGATGGCAAGGTGTTACACGATGCCACTATTGGTTTCGACAAAGGCAAGATTATTTTTTTGGCAGAAAGCCCTTCCTTCAAAACAGATGAAACGATGGGGAAGGTAATAGACTGCACCGGCAAGCAGATTTACCCCGGCATTATTGCTCCGTACACCAAGGCGGGTATAGATGAAATAGAAGCTGTGCGCGCCACGAACGACTATTCCGAAACCGGCAGCTATAATCCCGATGTGCGCGCTATTGTAGCCTACAACACCGACTCGCGAGTTACTCCTACCCTTCGCAGCAACGGGATTTTGTTTGCGCAAACGGTGCCGCTCGGTGGGGTACTTTCCGGTACCTCGGCCCTTGTGCAACTCGATGCGTGGAACTGGGAAGATGCCTTAGTAAAAGAAGACGGTATCTGGCTCAACTGGCCTTCGATGGTGAGCGGTGGCGGCTGGTGGGGCAATCCGCGACCTTTTCAGGAAAACAAGAATTACAGCAAACAAGCCGATGCCATCCGTGAATATTTCCGCGAAGCGAAAAGCTATGCCGAAGAAGCCAGCCACACAAAAACCAATCTGCGCTTCGAAGCGATGAAACCTCTTTTCAACCAAACAGCTACGCTTTATATCGCAGCCGGAGGAGCCAAAGAAATGCAACACGCCATTGCCTTTGCGGAAGAACTGGGGCTGCGGATAGTGCTTGCCGGGGCGCACGATTCGTATCAAATAGCAGAGGAACTGGCACGGAAAAAGATTCCCGTTATTCTCGACAACCCGCATTCGCTACCCACCTTCCCTGAAGAGGATGTGAATCAACCTTATAAAACACCGGGGGAACTTCAAAAAGCAGGAGTGCTTTTCTGCCTCAGCATTCCGGGGCGCTTTTGGGAAGAGCGCAACCTGATGTTCGAAGCCGGCACCGCAGTGGCTTGGGGGCTGTCGAAAGAGGAGGCCTTAGCCACCATTACTTCCAATGCCGCCAAAATATTGGGGGTGGACGATAAAATCGGAACTCTCGAAAAAGGGAAATCGGCTTCGCTGATCATTTCTTCGGGCGATGTGCTCGACATGAAAAGCTCCGTGATTGAACACGCCTTTATTGACGGTCGCGAAATAAACCTCGACAACAAGCAAAAGGAATTAGACCGCAAGTTTGAGAAGAAGTACGGCCTGAATTAGAGTAATATAACTATGAAAATAGCCCGTGCCGCAGAACACAAAAATCAGCGGCCTAAATTCTTCAGATTGCTGGTACTTTCGGGGCTTGTCCAGTCCACAAAACCAACTTCATTAAAAACTACCTGAAGTTGTTTGTTCAGGATATAACTGGTGGGGTAGGTTACAATTCCAATTTCTTTGAGCGGAAGGGAGGAGTGTAACACTTGAAGGGTGGTTCCACTGCGCGCTTTAAATGATTGCAGCCTTGCCAGTGGTTCATCACTAATCAACACAAACAAATTACTGCTATCCTGCAAATTGATTTCGGCTTGTTGCAGTAAGGGAATTTCCTTCATGCAGGGGCCACACCAAGTCGCAAAAAATACCACCACCATATTTTTCCCTTGATAGGACGGCAAAGAAACCGCATGGCCTTGCAGGTCGGTTAGCTCTAACTTTTGAATCGCTATGGTGGGCGGCACTCTGTATTTCCAATAGAGAAAAACAGCAACGGCTACTCCAAAAATTAGCAGGGACGAAACTAAAAGTTTACTTCGCTTCATTAAATCGTTTCTTATAATCATTCATACTTCGCTGCACAATTTCAGCAGCCTCTGCTGCCCCATACACCGCGTCAATCTCTACCACTTGTTTCTGTTGGCCCGGCATATCTTTATAAGTAAGAAAGTAATGCCTAAGCCGGTTTACTATCTCCTCGGGCAGTTGTTTTAAATCGGTGTACCGGCCATATACGGCATCCTCTTTCATCACCGCAATTATTTTATCGTCTGCCTCGCCCTTATCAATCATCCGAAAGCCCCCTACCGGCACAGCTTGCAATAAAAACCCACTGTTAGGAAACACTTTTTCTGACAGCACCAGAATGTCCATTGGATCCTGATCGCCTCTAATATTCGCTCGTCCCGATTGCCGCATACAATAGGCAGCCACCGACTCATCGCATAAGGTTTGCGGAATAAATCCGTAAAGAGCCGGAACAATGTTGGAATACAACTGCGGGCGATCTACTTTGAGCCAGCCGCTCTTTTTATCTATCTCGTATTTCACCGTGTCGGTAGGAACAATTTCGATAAACGCGGTAAGAATGTGCGGGGCATTTTCTCCGGCACTTACCCCATGCCACGGATGCAGGGTGTATTGTAAATGATGTTGCATAAGAAATAAAATTACCAGGAACCGCCTGCTCCACCTCCTCCGAAACTCCCGCCCCCAAATCCGCCAAAACCACCTCCGCTGCTGCTTCCGCCACCACTACTCCAACCGCCTCCCGAGCCACCTCCCCAAAACGGACCGCTGCTATATCCTTTGCTTCCGTAAGTAGAGCCTCCACCCCTTTTGCCAAAAAGAAATGGAAAAATGAAGAAGATGATGAAAATGAAGAGAACGATAGCCCAAATAGGAATACCCTCTTTGTGACCGGTATCATCATTCACAAAATTGCCTGATAGTCGAGCTATCATTTCATCTGTTGCTTCATTCAGGCCTTGATAATAATCGCCCGCTTTAAAATTTGGCTTGATTTTATTTTCGACAATACGAATACAGATAGCATCGGGCAAAAACTCCTCTACTCCACGACCGGTGGCAATAAAAATTTGGCGGTCGCCTTTCGACACCAAAATGAGCACGCCATTGTCTTTGTTCTTGCGGCCTATCCCCCACTTCTCTCCCAGTTCGGTGGCATATTGTGCCTTGTCCATGCCGTCTAATGACTGGATGGTAACAATGGTAATTTGAGTAGAGGTAGAATCATCATAAGCTACTAACTTACTTTCCAGCGCTTGAGTTTCAGAGGCACTCAACATTCCCGCCAAGTCGTTTACCAAACGCGGTGGCGAAGGCCGTTCGGGATAGTTCTGCCCAAACAAAGAGCCCACCACCAACAGACCAAAAATTAAAGCAAACACCGTTCTGAAACTGGAACGCAGGAGGGTGTATTTATCCTTCGCTAATCTCATTGGGTAGTTCATTTTTGTCGTTATCCTGTATGGGAAAATATTGTTTCAGGTGAAATCCGGTTTCCTTAATGGCAAACGCAATTCCCTGAAAAAACTGTTCTTGCTGAAAATGCCCGCTCATCGCTTCCTTTATTCCCTTCCAAAAGGTACCCGGCACCACTTGATTGATTCCTTTATCACCGACTATCGCCAACTTCTTATCCGCGTAAGCCACGTAGATAAGCACACCGGTAGCATTCGCGGTTTTGTCCATTCCAAGTTTATAGAAAACCTCTACGGCACGAGCCATGGGGTCGCCACTGCACTTTGCTTCTAAGTGCAAGCGTATTTCACCGGAGGTCATCGCCTCCGCTTCTCCAATAGCTTTCACTATCGCCTTCTTTTCTTCGGCAGTAAATATTTCTTTCTTAAACAACATGGTGTATTAATCAGCTAAGTGGAACATAGTCAAAACCAATGGAACCGGGTCATTAAACTTTGCTAAAATTTTACTTCGGGCACTTTATCCGTTCCGGCTGCTGCTTTGAAATACGCTTTAGGCGTAAATCCAAACCATTTGGCAATAATCAACTGCGGAAATTGAGCCGTGTAAGCATTGTAATCTTGCACAGCCGTGTTAAAGCGATTTCGTTCGGTGTTGATCCGGTTTTCAGTTCCTTCCAATTGTGCCTGCAACTCCTGAAAATTCTGCGTGGCTTTCAACTCCGGATATTTCTCTACGGTAACTAACAAGCGCGATAAAGCACCTTTCAAATCCTCCTGCGCTGCTTGAAACTTATCTAAGTTTTCCTGCGACAGGTCATCTACTTTTAATTGTATAGAGGTAGCCTTTGCGCGAGCTTCTACCACTTGCACCAAAGTGCTTTGTTCAAAGTTGGCAGCCCCTTTTACGGTGTTCACTAAGTTTGGTACCAGGTCGGCTCTGCGCTGGTAGGCAGACTCTACGTTGCCCCAAGCGCTATTAACGGCTTCCCGTTTCTGCACCATTGAATTGTATCCGCAACTGGAAAGTGAAGAGGCTACAAGTATTCCAATAAATAATCTAAAGAGGTTTTTCATGTGTCAATCGGATTTAATTTTTTTAAAGATAAAAATTTTCGGAGTAGTTCAAATGTGATTAGGTCTGATTACTACTTTTGACGGTACATAAACCTAAAAATTGTATGAGCGATTTAATCAAACCCTTCCATGATTACCGGACTAAAATGAATGAAGTCATTCTCTCGAAAAATAATTTGGTGATGAAGCGTTTCTGGAGTTTAGATAATCAGGCATATAGCGATGGAGCCTTGTCCGCCAAAACGAAAGAACTATTAGGCTTGGTGTCCTCGATGGTGCTTCGCTGCGATGATTGCATTAAATATCATTTGGCGAAATGCCACGAACTCAAATGCTCTACCGAAGAGATTTACGAAGTCTTTTCTATTGCCAATTTGGTGGGCGGCTCTATTGTGATTCCACATACCCGCAGGGCAGCTGAGTTTTGGGAAGAATTGCTCCAGCAATAAAAAAGGGGTATAGACGAAAGTCCATCCATAGCGGGCACCTTGCTGCTGCGCCTGGTTTCTAAAGCCTTTGCACCACGTGTGTTTATACGGAGGGATCAGTGACCCCGCTCTTCTTCTTTAAAAGCACGAGAACTAAACGCCCCCATTAAAGATTTATGACCCAATCATGGACAAGTAATTCGCAATGCTCTCTACTCCTTATATAGCGCCAGCAGTTTTTGCGCATTGGCTTTCATCTCATCTGCCAGAGTTTTCGGGCGCAGCACCTTTACATTGGCACCATAACTTTGCAACTGCATTTTCAGTTCAGTGTTAATCACCAACTCTAAAGACACGCGCAATTCGTTGGCCGTTTCTTTTACTACCTTCTGCGAATGATGAATGGGAATAGTCTTCACATATTTTCCCTGAATAGGCGAAAAGGACAACAGCAACTTCTCCGGCTTCCCTTCTGCAATGGTTACGCCCAACACATTTTTGTAAAAATTCTTCTTGTCAATTTTTGTATCGTCAAAGGTCTGCTCGGTTATCTGCAAATCAATAATTCGATCCAGCGCAAAGGTCAGAATCTTGTGATCTTTTTTGCTGATACCGTTGCCGATCACATACCAAAAATTCTTCGACTCGCGAATGATGTATGGCTCCATCAAATTTTGCGAGGCGGTATCGCTTCCGTGCCGCTGATAGGTAAATTGAATAGCTCTCCTTTCTGAAATTGCTTTCAAAATCGGCTCCACAAATTCAATCCCTTTAATAATAAAAGGCTTGTCTAATTGAATGTGGTCGCTCTCGCCCCGGGCATCTTTATTCAACTGCACCGTGCTGGCAATTTTCATAATAGCATCTTCAAACTCTTTGATGGCGGGCAGGTGCTTAAATTGATTCAGAATGCTGATGGCAAAATCAAGTCCGTGCAACTCATCCGCACTCACCGGCAAGTTGTGAATGGAGTATTCCTCATCGCTGTATTGATATAATTTCTCCTTCTTGTTATAAACAATGGGCGCATTAAAATTCAGCGCCTGGTTATAGCGCATTTCCTGTAAGTCAAGCTGCAAGGTTCGCCTGCTCACCGGCTTGTCAAATTTCTCACTCACATATTCTATCAACTCTTCCAAATGCGGATAAGGCTTTTTGCGCAATCGTGAATCAATCAGGCGATAACGGGTGTAGGCTTCTCGGTTTAAGGGCATAAGACTTCGGTTTCAAAAAATGAGAAAGTAACAAAAATAAATTTTGTGCGCAAATACCTTGCGTTCTGCTCCCGCAACTTTGCTTTCATAAAAACAAACGCCATGGATACAGAAATGAATACAAGCCTCCACAAGCAGGAAATATTAGTGAATGAAATTGTGTTTTGCGGCCGCATGAGTGTTTCCCTTTTGGGTTTTGTGCACCTCGGTGGAAAATACACTGAAACCGAGTATGTGATATCCCGTAACGATTTAAAAGAGCTGCTCAGTCAAAATGGGAAAATGGGCAGGCAGCTTTTAAGGCATATTGAGCAATTGTTCGTTCAGCCACATGCAGAGCCGGCAACCGTGAATCTGATAGAGTTGTTCGGCACTACACAAGAATTAAAGGCGGCTGAAATAACGCTGGAGATTCCGGTGTATGAAGATGAAAACGGAGAGTTAGTGCCAAAAACCACTTACGAGTTGCTGTTTGTGGAGGAAGTGATAACAGCGCCCGGAAGCAGACCTGATTACTTAACCGCATAAAAATTCATACTATGAAAAGAGCAATAAAATACAACCTCATCAAAACTTCGGAGAAAACGCTGAATGATTACGTTCAAAGCCTGAATAACGATGAACTGCTAACGATTTACACTTCCTCGTTTGTCTATGGCATTAAAGTGCCCGATATAATCAGAAAAATGCAGGGCGAATTGCAGCGGAGGAACCTTAGCGTGCAACCTATATTGTTTTAAGACACGCCTTACTTTTTGTTTTTGTGATTGACATTTGCCCCGCAGCATGTTGGATGTACGCGGGGCATTTTTATTTCTATCTTTCAACCCGTATGCAAGACCACACTAAATCGTATAAACAAGAAAAGCCATCCTCCGCCTTCGATGTGATTGTAATCGGCTCTGGCTTAGGCGGCATGAGCACCGCTGCTTTCTTAGCCAAAGAGGGCAAAAAAGTATTGGTGCTCGAAAAGCATTATACGGCCGGAGGCTTCACGCACGTATTCCGAAGAAAGGATTATGAGTGGGATGTGGGCGTGCATTATGTAGGCGAAGTGCATCGCCCGAAAAGCATGATGGCGCGCATGTTTAAGTATGTTACTGACGGCCACTTGAAATGGGCAGAGATGGGAGAGGTGTACGATAAAATCTTTTTCGGGAAAGAAGTATTTGAATATCGCTCGGGAGCCGATGCCTTTAAAGAAAAAATGAAGGAATACTTTCCGGCTGCTGAAGATCAGAAATCTATTGATGACTATGTGGACTTGGTTAAACTAACGCAGCGCAGTCAGTTTAATGTGATCCGCGAAAAAGCATTGCCCGGTTTTTTGAGATGGCTATTGGGCGGCTGGCTTCGCAAAAAGGGATTAAAGTGGAATCACACCACATTGGGCGTGATGCAGCGCCTCACTAAAAACAAAAAACTGATAGGGGTATTGACCGGACAGTACGGAGACTACGGCTTGCCTCCTTCGCAGAGCAGTTGGGTGATGCACGCCACTTTGGTGAGGCACTACTTGGCCGGAGGCTGCTATCCGGTGGGGGGCTCGGCAAAAATTTTTGACAGCATAGTGCCAATAGTCACCGCAGCAGGAGGGGCGGTATATACCAATGCCGAGGTGAAGAAAATAATCGTGAAAGATAATCGCGCTGTGGGGGTAGAGATGTGGGATGGTACTGAGATTTTTGCTCCCGCAGTGGTGAGCGATGCGGGCCTCCTCAATACTTACGGTTCTTTATTGCCCGATGTGGGTGAAGAGCAAAAACAAAAGTTAGCCGCAATGCTCTATAAAGTATCGCCTTCGGTAGGTCATGCCTGTTTGTACATTGGGCTGAATCACCCGGTAAGTGCTCTCGGCATCGGCAAAGCCAATTACTGGATATTCCCCGAAAACTATGATCACGACAAAACGGTAGAGAACTATCTCAACCATCCCGAAAGCAGCGATATGCCCGTAGTGTATGTTTCGTTTCCGGCTGCTAAAGATCCGGATTGGGCGAATCGCCATCCCCATCATTCCACCATTGAAATTATTACGCTGGCCCCTTATGAATGGTTTAAAGAGTGGGAAGAAAAGCGATGGATGAAGCGAGGAACTGAATATGATGAGAAGAAGGAAAAGTTAGCGCAACGGATGTTAGAAAAGCTATACGAATATGAGCCGCAGTTGCGAGGAAAAGTAGCGCATTACGAATTGAGCACTCCACTCAGTACTGCCCATTTTGTCAATTATAAGAATGGAGAGATTTATGGCATTGATCACAGCCCGGCTCGCTTTGCCAATGAATTTTTGCGACCCGATACCCCCATCAAAAACTTGTACCTCACCGGTCAGGATATTGTAAGTTGCGGAGTCGGGGGCGCCTTGGTGAGCGGTATGCTCACGGCTACCGTGATGACGGGTAAGAACCTGATGAAAAAGCTACCCGAAACTGCCGAGTAAAATCTGCTTATTGATTGGGTGGCTCAGAGTAGTCGTGCCAGTAACCGGCTTTGTAAGGATACCGCTCTAAGTAAAGTTTCTTTACCTTCTCAAAGAGCAATTGGCGCAGGTCAGCGGTGTTTCTATTTTGAATAGCTGAAACAAAAATGCAGTGGTCGTGCGTTTTGCCCATCCAGCTTTCTTTGAGTTCTTTCAGCAAACTGCTTTTTACTTCATCGGGCAGATAATCATCAAACTGCTTCTGCTCATACAAATCCATTTTATTGAAGATGACGATCACCGGCTTATCTGCGCAATGAAGATCCTTCAATATTTCGTTCACCACATTCATCTGATCTTCAAAAGCCGGGTGAGATATATCTACCACATGCAACAAGATGTCAGCCTCAATGGCTTCATCTAAAGTAGATTTGAAACTTTCAATCAGATGGTGGGGCAGCTTTCGAATAAAGCCCACAGTATCGCTGAGCAGAAAAGGAATCGTATTGAAAGTAACCTTGCGCACGGTAGTGTCGAGCGTGGCAAATAGTTTGTCCTCAGCAAACACATTTTCCTTAGAGAGCAGATTCATGAGCGTAGATTTCCCTACGTTGGTATAGCCTACTAAAGCCACGCGAATCATTTCGCTCCGGTTCTTTCTGCGCACAATATTCTGCTTATCTATTTCTTTCAGCTTTTCCTTTAGCGCTGCTATTTTCTTCTCGGCTACCCTGCGGTCGGTTTCAATTTCTTTTTCACCGGCTCCGCCTCTGGTTCCGGTTCCTCCGCGCTGCCGTTCCAAGTGCGTCCACATTCCTTTGAGGCGGGGAAGCATGTATTGCAATTGGGCTAACTCTACCTGCGTTTTTGCCTGCACGGTTCTGGCACGCTGCGCAAAAATATCGAGGATGAGCATACTGCGATCCAACACTTTTTTTCCCAATGCCTTTTCGATGTTTCGTTGCTGCGAAGGCGAAATCTCATCGTCTATAATCACGAGATCTACTGCGTGGTTTTCGATATACTGCTTTATCTCTTCTAACTTTCCTTTGCCCACATAACTTTTGGTATCGGGGTATTGTAGTTTTTGCGTAAATCGTTTCAGCGTTTTTACTCCATCGGTGAGCGCGAGAAATTCCAGTTCATCTAAATATTCAGTGGCCTGCTCATCGCTGTTTCCTTTTTGAATCACAGTGACCAACACAGCGGTTTCCTGCCGTTCTCCATTATAGTCCACCTGAAACTTTTCCTCTTTTTGCAAGTTCAACTCTTTAAGAAATAAAAAAATCCCGCCTCGCTGCGGGATTCGCAAAAGTAGAAGAAATGATGAAAAGGAATGGAGGAACAAAGTGAGAGGCAAGTAGTTCATCTGGCTCGGTCGTTTTCAAAAAATAATTAGATGCCTACCTAAGTCAAGGCCAGAAGTAACCATTCACCAAAGTGTTTGCAAAATATGCTTAGTCGCTCGGTTATGGGGTATATATTCCATATCCTCCATGACGAACAGCGGAAGAAGGAATTGTACTTTCCCCTCAATTTTTTTTGGAATATCTTAGAGGGTGGTATTTTCACAGTCTGCCATTAGCGGTAATGCTGGACGACCATACAACTGACAGTAACAGTTGACAACTTTTGAGTATTTCAAGACAGACCACCCGACTATTTAAGTAACTTTGAAAACCACAATTTGGCAGAGATAAATGAGTAAGATAATATCGGACAAGGCAATTAAAGCTAGACAGTATTGGATTGAGGAAATCCGAAAACTGAGTGGTAATTTTGGTAACGATACAGACAAATTAGAAAAGGAATTAGAAGCCGAAATCAAAAAGAATAGAGTTTCATCACTTATTGACCATTTAAGACTTTGTGGAAATATTCCTGAAAGTTACGGACACGACACAAGCGAAGAAAAACTGTATTCAAAATATACCGACTGTTTACTTTCATTGGCTTACGCGGCATTAGGACTTGAAAGTTTAGTGCTTAAAGAAAGAGCAGATGCGGCAGATGTAGAAGCATTTGCAAAAGATTACAGCTTTGTTGCAGATGCCAAAGCATTTAGACTAAGTAGGACTGCAAAAAATCAAAAGGACTTTAAAGTTCAAGCTATGCACGTTTGGAAACGTGGCAAACCTTATGCAATGGTTGTTTGTCCGATTTATCAGCTTCCAACTTCTTCAAGTCAAATTTACCAGCAAGCCACAACTCAAAATGTTTGCGTTTTCACATACTCCCATCTTGCATTATTACTTTCCTACTCTGAAAAAGAAGGTCAAGCAAAAGCACAACAGCTTTTGAAGAAAATATTTGAAACAATAAAAGCACTCAATCCTTCAAAAAATGCTACCGATTACTGGTTAGCAATCAATAAAACAATTCTTGCATTCTCTAAGGCAACAGAGCCACTTTGGAATATTGAAAAAGGTGTTGCAACTGAAAGTATTGCTATTGCAAAGCATGAAGCTCTGACTTTCTTGGCACAAGAAAGAGAAAAGATTATGCGAATGAGCCATAAAGAAGCGTTGAAAGAGCTTATTAAGGTTCACAAGATTGAAAGCAGAATTAAAACTATCAGTACAATTTCTGACAACGGACTATTTACACTTAAATAACACAGGCTATGGAAAAATTCATAAACAAAATAACCGAAGGTAACTGTGTAGAAGTGATGCGACAGTTTGACAATGAGGTGATAGACCTTACTGTTACTTCACCCCCTTATGACGACTTGAGAAACTACAAAGGATATGTGTTTCCTTTTGAAGATATTGTAAAGGAACTTTATCGCATTACAAAACCTGGCGGTGTTGTAGTTTGGGTAGTTGCTGATGCGACAATAGACGCAACAGAAACAGGAACAAGTTTTAAACAGGCTTTATTCTTCAAAGAGACTGGTTTCAACTTGCACGACACGATGATTTTTCGTAAGAAAAATCCAATTCCGCAAATTTATCGCAAGCGGTACAACAACGAGTTTGAATATATGTTCGTGTTTAGTAAAGGAGTAGTAAAGACACACAACCCCATAATGGTTGACTGTATGCACGCAGGTTTGGAATTGAACGGAACGACATACAAGAACTATTCAAAGAACGAGCAGACAAGAGAAAAGATGGCAAAACCCGTTAAGGACAAAAAAATTAGTGGTAATATTTGGGAGTATGTTGTCGGCAAAAAACTTGAAGACCAAGAAGCAAAAGGACACCCTGCACCATTCCCCTGCGAACTTGTAAGAGATCATATAAAATCGTGGTCAAATCAAGGCGACATAGTATTTGACCCAATGAGCGGTAGCGGGACAACTGCACGAGTAGCTTATGAAATGGGCAGACAATATATCGGTATTGACATAAGTCATGAATATTGTGAAATCGCAAGAAAACGAGTAAAACTAATTGCAGATGCTCCGACTTTATTTGTTGTCGAAGAACCTAAAGAAGAATACTTTGCTGAAATAGAAGAAGAACAGCCGCCAACAGCGATTTTGCGTAATGTCGGGGACAGTGCTAAATTGGACGGTAGTGCTTCTAAAAAACGGTAGTGCTTCTAAATCCTCGTCCTCGCCTATAGCCGAGCCTGAGTTAGGGGATGAGGATTCACGACCTCAAAGACCCAAATCGAACATCGAACATTACAAAATCGCACATCGCTTCGGAAGCCGGAAACAGAATTACTTTTGCCAAAAACCTGTATTGCAATGAAAGGCGCATTAACCATTGGACTTCTAATTTTGAGTAACTCATTTATGATAATTGCTTGGTATGGGCATTTGAAATTTGCCGAATTAAAGTGGTTCAGCAAATTGGGCTTGCTTTCAATCATATTGATTAGCTGGGGCATTGCACTTTTTGAATACCTGTTTCAAGTTCCGGCAAATAGAATTGGGTTTAAAGGGAATGGCGGCCCTTTTTCTCTGATCCAACTAAAATTAATTCAGGAAGTGATTACTCTCACCGTGTTTGCAGCCTTTACCTTGATTGTATTCAAAACAGAAACTTTCAGAGCTAACCACCTCCTTTCATTTCTCTTTTTGATTTTGGCGGTTTACTTCATGTTTAAGAAGTAAAGTATTCTACTTAGGAGTGCCTTTGAGCATTCTCAAAAAGTCACAGAGCAATAAGGGTATAAGTTGCGCTTACGTGTAACCAAAACAATACCTTGCCGCTGTCAATGGCCGCCATTATCTTAGATAGAATTATGCAAAGGGGTGGGCTGGTTTTATACCTCACCTAAGCTACCTATCCGTCTCCACCTAAAATAAAAATCAAATTCCTTCTTACCTTTCGCCCCATGCTATTCGACCGCAAACAACTGAGCAATGAAGAGTTGATACAACTTTACAAACTGCTTTTAAAACCTCGCGTTATTGAAGAGCGGATGCTCAAATTATTGCGGCAAGGGAGAGTGAGTAAATGGTTTTCGGGAATCGGGCAGGAAGCTATTTCTGTAGGGGTAACGGCTGCCTTAGAGCCGAACGAATACGTTTGCCCGCTGCACCGGAACCTCGGAGTTTTTACCACCCGCGACTGCGATCTACAACAACTCTTCGAACAATTTCAAGGAAAGCAAAACGGCTTTTCGCAAGGGCGCGAAAGAAGTTTTCACTTCGGCACCAATGCGCACCACATAGTCGGAATGATCTCTCATCTGGGGCCGCAGTTGTGCGTAGGTGATGGCATTGCGCTGGCCGCTAAACTAAAGCAAGAGAAAAAAATCACGGTCGCTTTTACCGGTGATGGCGGAACAAGCGAAGGCGACTTTCACGAAGCCTGCAACATTGCTGCGGTTTGGGATTTGCCCATTATCATTTTGGTAGAGAACAATGGCTACGGACTATCTACCCCCATCAGCGAACAGTTTCGATGCAAATACTTGGCAGAGCGCGCCATTGGCTATGGTATCAAAGGATTAACGATTGACGGCAACAACATTCTGGAAGTGTATCACACGGTGAAAAAACTTCGCAAAGAAATGATTCGGGAGCCGCACCCGGTACTGTTGGAATGTTTAACTTTCAGAATGCGCGGACATGAAGAAGCCAGCGGAGTGAAATATGTACCGAAAGAACTTTTTGAACAGTGGGAGAAGAAAGACCCGGTAACGAACTATGAAAACTGGTTGCTGGAAGAAGGGATTATTTCTAAGGATTATCCCGCGGCCTTAAAAAGTGAATTTGATAAGGAGATTCGAGCGGCTTTTGAGGCAGCCGATAAAGAACCGGAGATAAGCGTTGATGCCACCAAGGAACAGACCGAGATATACTGCCCCGCTGTTGTTCAAATCCGAAACCCGAAATCCGAAACCCGAAATAAACTGCGTTTGGTAGATGCCATTTCAGAAGGATTAAAACAATCTATGGAGCGCTTTCCCAACCTCGTTATCATGGGGCAAGATGTAGCGGAGTACGGTGGCGTATTCAAAATCACCGAAGGGTTTGTAGGAGCCTTTGGCAAAGAAAGAGTGCGCAATACCCCGCTGTGTGAGTCGGGAATTTTAAGCGCTTCGCTCGGCATGAGTATAAAAGGAATGAAAAGTGTAGTAGAAATGCAATTTGCTGATTTCGTTTCTACCGGCTTCAATGCCATTGTAAATAATCTGGCAAAGAGTTACTGGCGCTGGAGTCAAAAGGCAGATGTGGTCATTAGAATGCCCACAGGAGCAGGTGTAGGGGCCGGACCTTTTCACTCGCAAAGCAATGAAGCGTGGTTCTTTCATGTGCCCGGCCTCAAAATTGTTTATCCCTCTTCGGCAGAAGATGCAAAAGGCTTGTTGTGTGCGGCCATTGAAGATCCAAACCCGGTGATGTACTTTGAACACAAAGCACTCTACCGAAGTATTGAAGGGGAAGTGCCGGAAGAGTATTACACGCTCGAAATCGGGAAAGCAAAATTGGTGAGCGAAGGCAGCGACCTCTCTATTATTACTTACGGAGCCGGTGTGCATTGGGCACTCGAAGAAATCAAAAATCGGAAATTGGAAAGAGGAGATTTCAATGCAGACATACTCGATTTAAGAACACTTCTTCCTTTCGATAAAGAAGCGATTGAAGCCACCGTAAAGAAAACCGGAAAGATTTTAATTTTGCACGAAGACACCTTGGTTGGCGGAATAGGCGCAGAAATTTCTGCATGGATTACAGAAAACTTTTTTGAATACTTAGATGCACCGGTAATGCGCTGTGCCTCTTTAGATACGCCCGTTCCCTTTGCAATTCCTTTGGAGAAAAATTTTCTGGCTAAGCAGCGCTTGAGTGCCACCATTGAAGCATTGTTAGAGTACTAGCACGGGGTAGATGTATTCTGGATCGCACTTAATAAATGCACTTATCTTTAGCGGAACCAAAATTGAATAGTATGCAACCCAATTTACTTGTAAGTGCTTTAACTGCACTGTTTCCGCTTGTGTTTGGTTTTATCTGGTACCATCCTAAAATACTGGCTGGTGTGTGGAGAAAAGCCGCAGGAGTTCCCGAAGATTCAAGAAAGGGGACCAACTTAGTTTTGCTTGTAGCACTTACTTATATCTTCAGCTTTTTCATTGCTGTTACACTCCATTTCATCACCATTCATCAATACGGTTTGCAATCCTTAATCTTACCCGAGAAAGGGCAGCCGATAGATGAAAATACCGTAGCAATGGGCCAGCAAGTGTTGACGGCTTTTCAACACAGTTTTAGAACTTTTCACCACGGAGTACTTCACGGAGCTATTACCGGCATTCTGTTTATCACCCCTATTCTTGGGGTGAACACTCTCTTCGAAAGGAAAGGATGGAAATACTTGCTGATAAACGCGGGCTTCTGGATTATTTGCCTCGCAGTTATGGGCGGTATTGTATGCCGGTTCGGCTAATGAAATGCGCAAAATAAAAGAGGCGGGAACTGAGTGGTTCCCGCCTCTTTTATTTTAGCTCGCCTTATTTAGATACTCTCAATTTCTGCCCAACGGCAATCGTAGTGGACGAAAGGTTGTTTAGCTGTTTCAGTTCCTCTACAGTAAGGCCATAAATCAAGGCAATGCGATAAAAGGTTTGTCCCTTCTGAACCGTGTGGTATTGGCTGTCTGATACTTTATACTTAGTACCATCGGGTCCCACTGTTTCCGGTTTGGAAGCAGTCACATTTGTTGAAACTTCTTTTCCCTCCGTAGTTTCTACTACTTTTTTAGAGGAGGCGGAAGTTCCTTTCGGGTCTTTGTAATCTGCTGCTAAAGGGGTGCCTTCCTCTCCTTCTTTCAGCAGTCGAATCAACACCACTTGATTTGTTTTCACTTGCACATTTGGTGGAAAATCATTCAACAGCAGCAAGTCTTGTAAAGGCACGTTGAAGTGTTCTGCTATGTAATTAATAGTTTCTCCCGGCTTAACTTTGTATTGTAAAAACTGAGGCAACCGCTCTTGTGCTGTCGCTGAAAAAAGTCCAAAAAAGATAAACGAGATACCAAGTAAAAACGGTCTCAATGGTTTCATAGTGCTGACTATTAGTTTCGCAAGATAAAAATTCTTTTGACTTGTATTTGTAGATAAATGGTTGTTAAAACCATCGAAGTCACGGAGGATATTTTCGGAACGCAAATGAACAGAAATCTTCTCTTTTATCTTTTAGAGATTGGCATTTATTGTTCGATTACTCTTTTGAAAACGATGAATTATTTTTAGCTGAAAATCTTTTCTCATACCCGATCCAAACAAACATAGCCGGCAGCAGAATCACCACTAACATACATACGGGCTGCACAGTATGATGCGCAACAAAAGTTTGCTCTAAGCATACCATGTGATTAGCAAAAGGATATAGCATCGCAAGACCGAAGCCATACCATCGAAACCGGAAATTACCGGTGAAGAAAAAAAGGCACAAACTGTAACTGATTAAATGAACCACATGCGATAAGTTCGATTCATCACTGAAAGGATTCATCAAGCCATATAAGTGAACTCCAATACAGATGAGGAGAAACAATGCGAAAGTTGACTTTAGAATTGTTTTCATGACTCGGAATGGGCTACTTCATTTTGTCAATAATCCCGGTCGTGCTGAACCCTTCAAGAAAAGGAATGGTGTAAACCTTTCCTCCGCTGCCCTTTACAAAAGTGGCACCTACAATCTGCTCTTTCTGCCAATCTCCCCCTTTTACAAGTACATCCGGCTGCAAAGCCTGTATTAGATTTTCGGGAGTGTCCTCCTCAAAAATGACTACGGCATCGGTAAATATATTAGCCGCCAGCATTTGAGCGCGAGCTTGCTCGTTGTTCAAAGGCCGCGAAGTGCCTTTCAATCTTTTTACCGAAGCATCAGAATTTATCCCAACCACTACCCGATCTCCTAAAGCAGCACAACCCGCCAATAGTTGCAAATGCCCCGGGTGAAGAATATCAAAACACCCGTTTGTAAAAACCACGGTATCGCCCAAGGCACGCCAAAAAGCAATGCGGCTCAGTAACTCTTCCAGCGAGAAAATCCGGCTGCTTATTTTTTTATCCGACATCACAGCTTGATTTTTAGGGTTGCGTATTTAACGCAACGTTGCGATTCATTATTGCCAGCAGAATTAGTGAAATAATTCCACCAATTAAAATAGAGGTCATTTGTGCTGCCCATACTACAGATCCAAAGGCATAGCCGATGGTGGCATTTACACCGTATAACAAAAGTACTTGTTGAACAAACAAAGGATAAACTCCAATGCCGCCCGGTGTCGCTACCATCGCAAAGCCTCCGAAGAAAAGGCAAGCCACTCCTGCAAACAAACCAAGGCCTTGCGTTTCGGGCAATGCCAGAAAACTGAGGTAGATCATCAGAAAATAACAAACCCAAATGAAAACAGAATGGAAAAGAAACTCCCAGGGACGTTTCAAATTTTTAATACTCTTTAGCCCCTCCGCAAAGCCGAGTAACCTTTCTTTTGCTATCTCCTTCAACTTTTTAAAACCGTATTTGCGCTGAATATAAATAGCGGCCAGTATCAAAGCTGTAGCCACCCCTACTAACACTATCCATTTGGTGAAATCGGGTTGAGTAGTTGCAACTGCCTGCTTGTTCAGCACATTCTTTTCGAAGAAGGCGAAGAGGCGATCATATTCTACCAACAACAACACCCCGCCAATTACAAGAATGGAAATAAGATCTACAAAGCGTTCTACTACCATAGTTCCGATAGATTTATCGAGCGGCACATTCTCATACCGAGCCAGTACCCCACAGCGAGTTACTTCTCCCAGCCTCGGGAAAAACAGATTGAAGAAGTACATCATCATGACTGAAAAATAGGTGTTCCAAAAACCGGGTTTGTTTCCCGTTGGTTCCAACAACTGTCGCCATCTCTGAGCACGACTGAAATTAGATAGCAAGCCTAGCAAGGGGGCCAAAATAATCCAGAAGTAGTTCGCCCGCTTAAAGGCTTCGATAGTATCTTGCTTTTGGTCAGGTGTCATTTTGCTGACAAACCAAAACACTAAAGCTATTCCCAAACCCAAGGATAGAGTTAGCTTGAGAAAATTGAGCAGCAGCTTTTTCAAGATTTATTCTGTGATTTGATTGGAGCTATTCACATGCACCGTTACCGGCACAAAGGTTTTATATTCCTCCATAGTGACCATACAATAGGAGATGATAATGACCATATCTCCTACGGCAACTTTTCGGGCAGCCGGCCCATTTAGGCAAATGACTCCTGAGCCGCGTTCGCCTTTTATCACATAGGTTTCTAAACGTTCCCCGTTACTAATGTTCACTATCTGTACGCGCTCATTCTCTACAATATTAGAGGCTTCCATTAAATTCTCATCAATGGTTACACTTCCTATATAATTCAAATCAGCTTGGGTAACGGTAGCCCGGTGTATTTTCGACTTATAAACGGTTAGCATCATAGCGGTGGCGAAAGTAAATTAATTTTAAAAATGCGGTAATGGGAACCGTTGAAGAAATTGCAAAACTCTCTGGTTCGAGGAAACTGAAAATTAATTCAACAGCAAGTTATCAATCAACCGCACTCCTCCAATCCAAACTGCGGTGAGTGCCACCATTTTTTCTGTTCTTTTTCTTACCGGTTTTAGTGTAGTAGCATTCCGGATAGAAAAATATTCCGGATCTATTCCTTTTATTGCCTGCAAGCGGTTGATCGCTTCTTGCTCTAATTGTTTTAGTGTATTCGATGGCTTTGCGGAGGCCGTTTTGATAAACTTTAAGGTTTCGGAAATTTTCACAGCCAGCTTCCGCGACTTTTTATCCAGCCTCACATTTCGCGAACTCATTGCCAAGCCATCGCTTTCGCGTAAGGTAGGGCATACCATCAGGCGAGTGTCAAACTTTCGCTTTTTAATTAATTGGCCAACTATTAATTGTTGCTGGTAATCTTTCTGCCCCATAAATAAGAAGTCAGGCTTTACAATCCGCAGTAACTTTTCAACTATTTGAGCCATACCTTCAAAATGCCCGGGGCGGTGCTCCCCTTCTAATGTTTGGGCGATAAATCCAAAATCAATTTTCAATGGGTCAGATAGGCCATTAGGGTACATTTCTTTCACCGATGGCATAAAAAGCACCTCGCACTCAACTGCCAACAGTATATCCATATCGGCTGATAAGGTGGAAGGGTAATTCTGAAAATCGGTCGGATCATTAAACTGTGTGGGATTTACAAAAATGCTGCAAACCGTAAGGTCAGTGGTTTCTTTTGAAGCTTTTATGAGTGAAATGTGCCCCTGATGCAGTGCTCCCATGGTCGGTACAAAGCCTATTTTTTGACCTCTATTTTTACACTTTATCAAGTATCTATCAAGGCTTTGTGCATGTTTAAAAACAATCATAACTATAGCTCCTTAACAAGATCAGAGAAGATTATTTTGGGGTTTTTCGGATTTTTGTTATTATCTTTGCAGACCGTTTTGAAAGAGCACCCTTTCCGGTATCATTTTTTCACACGTCAAATCAAATCAATAATATGGAAAAAAAGAGAATCTTAATCATTACGCAGGAGATGGATCCGTATTTGGCTTTAACCGAAGCTTCGAAAATAGCCAATGAGCTGCCTAAGTATATGTTAGAGAGCGGCATGGAAATTCGAGTACTGATGCCCAAATTCGGTACTATTAACGAAAGAAGGCACCGATTGCACGAAGTCGTTCGCCTATCCGGCATCAACGTTATTATTAATGACGAGGATTATCCTTTAGTGATAAAGGTAGCTTCTCTACCCGGAGCCAGATTACAAGTTTATTTTCTTGACAATGAAGATTTCTTCAAACGCAAATTGGTTTTCCATGACGAAAACAACAAATTTTTTGAGGACAACTCAGACCGTATGATTTTCTTCTGCAAAGGATGTTTAGAAACAGTTAGAAAATTTGGATGGGCTCCGGATATTATCCATTGTTTTGGCTGGATGACCAGCTTGATTCCAATGTATTTGAAAACTACCTATAAGGACGATCCTATCTTCACCAATACTAAAGTAGTTTACTCAGTATTTGACAATGAATTTAAGGATACGCTAAAGAGTGATTTCACTACTAAACTGGCAATCAGTGAAGATATTTCGAAAAAGCACATTGACTACTTTAAAGCCGGTGATAACACGAGCCTGCTTATTGGAGGTTCTCAGTTTGCAGATGCCTTAGTAGTGGGGGACATTCTGGATGCTAAAGTTTCGAGTCATTTGAAGAAGACCAAAGGCAAGAAAGTACTAAAAATAGAATCGAAGATAGAAACCCCGGTTCAGGTGTTCGGTGACTTCTACCAAAATATTATAAGCAACTAAGCGTTTATGGCTTTTATTGTTTTATTTGCGCAGTGATAGCCCGAAAGTTTAAAAAACTCAAACATATAGCACCAGCCTTCATTTTAAGCTGGTGCTTATTTTATTTTACAGGGTGTAAAGATCCTGTGATTCACGACACCGATTTACTCACTGGTGACGATAATCTTAACTTGGCAAAAGACACTCTTTTTGCACAGACATATTCAGTGTTTGAGCAGCCCTTGAGTTCAAATGCCGTAAGTGCAGGGGTTCTCGGTAATTTTAACGATCCTAATTTTGGCTCTACCTCCGCAGGATTTTATGCGCAGTGCCGACTTACCAGCAACAACGTATCCTTTGGCTCTCATCCGGTTCTTGACTCTGCGGTACTGACCTTACGGTATGCCGGCAGCTATGGAAAATGTGACCAACCTACTCATCTTGTAGTTTATGAACTCAATCAGGGTTTAGTGGATTCTATTCCTTACAAAACAAACGATGCTTTACAAGTAAATGCAACCGCTATCGGGCAATTGAATGGTTTTGTTCCGGATTTTACCGACAGTGTTTATGTTCTAGGACTGGCTTATGAACCACATATCCGAATTCCATTAACCACCGCCTTTGGGAATAAATTATTGCTGACGGATACTACCAACTTAGTTGACAATACTGCCTTCTTGAATTTCTTTAAGGGATTTTACGCTACCACCTCCACCAGCCCGGCAGGAAATGGGATATTGTCCATTAACTTATTGTCGTATCTCAGCAAAATTTCTCTGTACTATCACAACGATACAGACGACTCATTGAGTTATGACATTCCGGTATCTGGAGTTACCGTTAATCATTTTGATAACGTATATACCTCTGCCCCGGTTTATTCTTCTGTAAATAATCCAAGTCCAAATGGAGAAAGCAAGATGTATTTACAGGGAGGAGCAGGCGTAAAAGGCAAAATACTTTTTCCTGATTTTGACAGTCTGCCAAAAAACATTGCCGTGAACAAAGCAGAAATCATTTTCTCACAATCTGAAGGAGATACCGCCTACCCCACTCCATTGTTGTTAGATCTGTTTAGAATAGACGCAACCGGCACTGCGCAAAAATTAGAAGACGATGGACTCATTCATTTTGGAGGAGTTCAGGTAGCCGAGTCTGTGAATGGATTGAACATAAATCGGTATCGCTTTAATATCACTAAATATTTCCAGCGATTAATTGAGGGGACCTATCCAAATAATGGATTTTACTTACAGATTTTAGGAGCAAATTCCAATTCGGAAAGAGTAGTGATTGCAAACTCTACTACAAATGAAAATTACCGAATAAATTTGGTAGTTACTTACACTAAACTTTAAGTCACATGTGTGGAATAGTTGCTTACATCGGACATCGGGAAGCCTATCCGATTCTGATAAAAGGATTGAAAAGATTAGAGTACCGGGGTTATGACAGTGCCGGAATAGCATTGCTGAATGGTAATCTCAATATTTATAAGAAACAGGGAAAGGTATCTGAACTAGAAGAAAATGTAAAAGGGAAAGACATTTCCGGCTCTTTGGGAATGGGGCATACTCGCTGGGCAACTCATGGTGAACCGAACGATGTAAATTCACATCCTCACATTTCCCAATCAGGAGAAATTGCCATTATTCACAACGGAATTATTGAAAACTATGCCACTCTCAAAGAGGCGTTGCTGGATAGGGGACATACATTCTCAAGTGATACAGATACCGAAATTTTAGCTCACCTGATTGAGGACATCAAGCAAAACACTCACTCCACCCTCGAAGAAGCGGTTCGCTTGGCATTACACGAAGTAATTGGGGCTTATGCCATTGTGATTGTTTCAAAGAATGACCCCACTAAACTCATTGGTGCACGCAAAGGGTCTCCCTTAGTAGTGGGCATTGGTGATGGGGAGTTCTTTATGGCATCAGACGCGACTCCTATCATCGAATACACCAAGAACGTTTCCTATTTGAATGACGGAGAAATAGCTTACATCAAAGATGGAACACTGACGGTAAAAACCATTAACAATGTAGAAAAGGTCCCGTATATCCAGACCTTGGAAATGAATCTTGAGTCCATTGAAAAGGGAGGCTATAAGCATTTTATGCTGAAGGAAATCCATGAGCAGCCGAAATCAATATACGATTCCTTGCGGGGTCGCTTTGACCCGGTTACCGCCACCTTTGCTATGCGCAGTCTTAAGGAGTATGAAGGGAAAATTAAAAACCTCAACCGAATTATTATTGTTGGGTGTGGCACCTCTTGGCATGCCGGGTTAGTAGGTGAATATTTGTTTGAAGATATTGCAAGAATTCCAGTCGAAGTTGAATACGCATCAGAATTCCGGTACAGAAATCCGGTAGTAAATGAAGATGATTTAGTAATCGCTATTTCTCAATCGGGCGAAACGGCAGATACTTTGGCGGCTATAGAGTTAGCTAAAGAAAAGGGGGCTACTATTTTCGGCTTATGCAATGTAGTGGGGTCCTCTATTCCGCGTGCCTCTCATGCGGGAGCTTACACCCATGCAGGGCCAGAAATTGGCGTAGCCTCTACCAAAGCATTTACAGCACAGGTAGCCGTACTGACCCTTTGGGCGCTTGGCTTTGCCGAGTTAAGAGGCAAAACCACCAAACAGCATTTGAGAGAAGCATTCTCACAATTAGAAGCGATCACTGAAAAAGTGGAGCGAACACTTCACTGCGAAAGCAAAGTGATTGAAATTGCAAAAGTGTTTAAAAACTCTCGCAACTTTCTGTACTTAGGTCGAGGTTACGGGTTTCCCGTTGCTTTAGAAGGGGCGCTTAAACTTAAAGAGATTTCATACATCCATGCTGAAGGGTATCCTGCCGCAGAAATGAAACATGGCCCTATTGCATTAATTGATGAGGAAATGCCGGTTGTAGTCATCGCTACAAAAGGAAACATTTACGAAAAGGTTATCAGCAATATACAGGAAGTGAAAGCCCGTAAAGGGAAAATTATAGCCATCGTTACAGAAGGAGATACGAAGGTGGCAGGTATGGCTGACTATACGATTGAAATTCCTGAAACGATTGATTACTTAGAGCCATTAGTAGCTACTATTCCATTACAACTTCTTTCATACCATATAGCCGTTATGCGCGGTTGCAATGTTGATCAGCCAAGGAACTTAGCAAAGTCCGTTACAGTAGAATAATACAGGTATCGCCCTCAAGTAAAACTTCTTATTTGGCAGAAGTAAAGCTTTTCCAAATCATCGAAGAGATGTCGGCAATGATGACACCTTGTTGCTTGAAATCAGTACCTCTCGTCATCACACACAACAAGTAAGGGCCCGAGCCGGTATAAATTATTCCGCAATCGTGCAGTTGTTTAATATCAGAATCCGTGTATCCGCGTTCTCCAAATTTGTGCGATATGATGGTCCCCGGAGGAACTCCAGCAACAATCCCATCATGAAAATTGGTATTGCTGAGTATTTCTAATCCCTTTTCCGACATTTCTTTATTCAGATAAGTGGCATTATACAATATTCGGAAGAAGGAAGAATAATCGCGCACCGACATATAATTCTCTGCCACTACCCCGGGAATAATAAGCCCCAAATCCTTTATTACTTTACCGAACATATTATCTCCAATAAGCTCATACAAAAGATTTTTTGCCTCGTTATCTGAGTTCTTAATCATTCGATACAGAAGGTCTTCGACCGTATAGTAGTGTCCTGTCACAATCATTCCGGTATCTAATATGTTTTGACTGAACTCATCCACAGGTTGCTTATACAAAATCTTCTTTTTCAAAAGCCCCGGTTGCGATTCGGCCATTTTTAGCACCGCCATCATGATGGGAACTTTAAGCAGACTGGCGGGCGAATAATTTTCTAATTCGTTGACTCCAATCCAAGGACCGTTGTTTAAATCTCTGAAGTAAACGGAAACTATACTGGCTTTGCCTGCGCTTATTGTTTGGTTTATATAGTTTCTCAAATCAGCTTCCAGCAAAACAACGGGAGCTCGTTTACTGGAGCGGTAGTTATCGCATTCCAGCAATGGATTAATGTATTTGTATCCTCCTTCTCTCGTTTCAGTAACACCGTTATCATCGTCTTGATCTGACGCAGCACTGTTAACCGGCTGCGGTTCGTTAAACGCATACTTTCCAATAAGCAGACCCATGGCAAATATTCCTGCCAAGGCAATGCCGAGTAAAAGGGTTTTACTTTTGTTTTCAGTTTGTTTGCCTGGTGGCTTTGCCATAAAATAAAATCAGGGCGACAATTATCGGTTATCGCCCTGATACAAACAAGGATATTAATGAGCTAAAAATAAGAGCGTAATTATTTGCCCGCAGCCGCTAATCGCTTTGCCACTTCTTCCCAATTAATAACATTGTAGAAAGCCGATACATAGTCTGGTCTGCGGTTTTGGTAGTTCAAATAATACGCATGTTCCCACACATCTACTCCCAAAATAGGAGTGCCTTTTGTTTCGGCAATATCCATTAAAGGGTTATCTTGATTAGGAGTCGAGCACACCACCAACTTTCCTTCCTGAACAACTAACCATGCCCAGCCGGAACCAAACCGCGTAGCTGCTGCCTTGCTAAATTCTTCTTTAAATTTATCGAATGAGCCGAAGCTTCCGTTAATAGCATCAGCAACGGCACCGGACGGAGCACCTCCGGCATTTGGCGCCATTATTTTCCAAAACATACTGTGGTTCCAATGGCCGCCAGCATTGTTGCGCGCACCTGTAGAAATTTTGGAAACGTTTGCCAGTATTTCCTCTAAGGATTTCTTCTCCCATTCAGTACCCTGAATCGCTGCGTTTAAATTGTTGACATAGCCCGCATGGTGTTTGCCGTGGTGAATCTCCATCGTGCGCGCGTCAATATTCGGTTCTAGTGCATTGAATGCATAGGGTAAATTTTCTAGTGTAAAAGCCATAATTCTTCAGATTTAATTGTTATGAAATACACTGCAATATTAAACAATTACATTGTTATGGGACTTTAGGGAAACATCCAAAGCCTAAAAGGAATTACGCTGCTCAAACAGGTCAGAGATGGCTGAAAATCATTGCTAATAATACTTTGTCTGCTGCAAAGAATTAAAAAACGAATGTTCCCTTTTTTTGAAAAAATTAACCGAACACAATAAGCAGAGTATCCCTACCAAAATGACAATTCTATTTTATTCATTCAGATTAATTCGTACTTTCATCACTGTTCGGCATAACTAAATTTTTTGTAAAAATGTTACCCCACATTCGCATTTACAATCTGCTGTTTATAGATATTGAAACAGTGCCGGAACATTCCTCTTTTTCAGAGTTGAGTGATACCATGAAAGAACTCTGGGCGGTCAAGCACCAAGCGCTTCGTATCGAAAACCAAGCACCGGAAGAAAGTTATTTGCAGAGAGCCGGAGTGTACGCTGAGTTTGCCAAAGTGATCTGCATCTCGCTCGGTTATTTTTACCCCGGAAAAGATAAGTCTCCCAAAATTCTACGCCTTAAATCTATTGCAGGAAATGAGGAGAAGGAATTGCTGAAAGAATTTGCCGCACTAATCCGAAAAAGCTTTTCAGATCCGGAACACTTTCATTTTTGTGGACATAATATCCGCGAGTTTGATATGCCTTTTCTGTGTCGCAGAATGCTGAAAAACCAACTAGAGCTTCCTGATATCTTAGACCGCTCGGGCAAGCGCCCGTGGGAAACCGAGGATGTGGATACTCTCCAACTATGGAAGTTTGGTGACTATAAACACTATACTTCTTTGAAGTTATTGGCTGAAATTTTCGGCTTACCCAGCCCGAAAGATGAGATAGAAGGGAAAGATGTTTGTCGCGTGTATTGGCAGGAAAAACAGTTGGGGCGTATCGTGGAATATTGCCAGAAAGATGTGGTAACAGTAGCTCGGCTGCTACTTCGCTTTAAAGGGGATAGCGAGCCACTCACAGAAACTCATATTGTGATCGCTCAATAGCTGCTATGATTGTTTCCGTTAAAGAGTATTTGGAAGATTTGTTCAATCTGTTTTATCCGAACCTTTGCCTTAGTTGCGACAAAACTTTGCGCAAAGGAGAGCAAGTGATTTGCCTTCGCTGCGAAAGACAACTCCCGGTTACCGAGTATTGGAAAGAAGCGGATAACCCATTGGCAAAACGCTTTTGGGGAAGATTGCCGGTAGTCAATGCTTTGGCGCTGTTTCAGTTTCGCAAAGGAGGTCCTGTGCAGCAATTGCTCCATCATTTAAAATACCACAATAGGAAAGAGGTAGGCGAATATTGCGGCAAACGTTTGGGTTATTTACTCAAGAATCACGGTGCTTCTATTCATGAAATTGATTTGATTATCCCGGTACCGCTACACTGGAAAAAACAAAAGTTGAGAGGATATAACCAATGTGAATCTTTTGCTGCCGGATTGTCGAGTGTCCTAGAAATTCCCTATTCTATGACTGCACTGGAGCGAGTGCACGAAAATATCTCACAAACTAAAAAGCATCGCTTTGATCGCTGGGAAAATGTAGCAGAGATTTTTGGGGTAAAGGATGCCGCTCAATTACAAGATCGTCACATTTTATTGGTAGATGATGTGGTGACCACCGGAGCTACCGCGGAGGCCTGCATGCAAACTATTTTATCGGTACCCGGAACTAGAATAAGTTTTGCCGCTATTGCAGCGGTAGTTCGGCATTAAAATAATGGAGCGGAAAAATTGTTGGAAAAGGAACTTGCTAAACTAAAGCACTCTAAAAAAAAATCTTCCTCCAATCACAAATTTATATTGCAATATTTTGAGGGCTACAAACCTGCGATCAGGGAGTTGAAATATTATTGGGAATTAGCAACTTTTGAAAATCTTCTTCATCCCCATTAAAAACATTTGCATCTACATTGGTTCGGATGCCTAACAAGCTGGCTTTGTCGGAGTGCTGCCAGAACACCCATTTAATGTTTCCATCCGTATTTAATTCATGGCGGTAATAGTGCGCTATCCAGAAAGAGTAATCGCTAAAATCTTCTTCCAAATAATCTTCGATAAAATTGATGTTGGAATAGATGATTGGTCTTACGTGATAATGACTTTCAATTTCGTGTAAAAACTCTCGTAAGCACGAAACCAATTCTGCTTTTGATTTACCGCGCAAATCTTCTACATCTACTACAGGCGGCAAATCGCCCGGCAATAGTCGAACACTGGTGTAGTAATTAGCCGCTTGCACTTGGGCGCTTCGGTCGGGGAGAAAATAATGATAGGCTCCGCGCACAAAATGATTGTCTTTTGCCCGCTCCCAATGTTCATCGAACATATCGTCTTCAATCAGCAAGCCTTCTGTGGCTTTCATCAATACAAAGCGAAATTGAATGGTGTCGCCATAGGTGTCAACCGACTGCAACTTGTGCCAATCCACAAATAATTGGTAGTGCGAAATATCAATGCCGTGAATAGAATAATCCACAGGGAAATCAGTGGTCTTAAAGTTTCTTTTGTAATAATGATAACTCAGATAGCGGTACACTTTTCTGAAGAAACTCCTGTTTTCATAAGTTTCTGTAATTATAAAAAGGGTAAATAAAACCCAGAGGGAAACTTTCACCCATTTCGGCAACGCATTCTTATTCTTTGATTTTGACTTTGCCAAAATGAGGAATGGATTAAACGGTAGCTATCACTTTTAATTCGATAGCGATGGACGAGGGCAGCGCAGTTACTTCCACCGTAGTGCGGCAGGGGGGGTTCTCTTTAAAGTACTCCGCATAAATACGATTGAACGTTTGAAAGTCGCGTTTCATGTTTACCAAAAACACCGTTACATCCACCATTTTATCCCAACTACTTCCGGCTTCTTCCAAAGCAGTTTTTACATTTTTAAATACCGAATGTACTTGTGCTTCAAAATCAAATTCCAGATAGTTGCCGTGCTTATCTAATTTCAATCCAGGGATCTGATCCGTTCCCGCTTCGCGCGGTCCCATGCCGCTCACAAAAATGAGATGACCGACTTGGCGGGTTATCGGGTATAAGCCCATAGGTGTTGGAAGTTTATTGTTCATGGTTTATTGTTTTATACACACATTTTTTGGCTCGGTAAAAAACCGGAGGGCCTCCCATCCGCCTTCGCGTCCTACTCCGCTGGACTTTACACCGCCAAACGGAGTTCGCAAATCGCGAAGCAGCCAGCAATTAATCCACACAATTCCTACCTCTAATTTCTCCGCTATGCAATGTGCTCTCTTTAAATCGTTGGTCCATACAGAAGCAGCGAGGCCGTACTTCACGGAGTTGGCCATTGTCAACGCTTCTTCTTCCGTTTCAAAAGGAGTGAGTGTGGTAACCGGGCCAAATATTTCCTCTTGTTGTGTTCGGCACAAAAAATCCAATCCTTCTATCACTGTCGGTTGAATAAAATACCCTTCGTTACATCGCCCTTCGAGTTTTACTTCTTTCCCTCCGCAAAGAATTTTGCCTCCTTCTTCTTGTGCTAATTGTATGTAGGAAAGAATCTTTTGTTGGTGCGGTGCAGAAACAATCGCCCCCAGATTAGAGGTTTCTTCATTCGGGTCACCTACTTTTAGTTGAAGAACTCGCGCTACAAAAGCATCGCGAAATTTTTCATAAATACTCCTCTCGACAAAAATTCTGGAACCACATAAACATATTTCTCCCTGATTGCTAAAAGAGGCGGTAACTACCTGCTTCACCGTAGCTTCAAAATCGCAATCGGCAAACACAAGCGTGGGATTCTTGCCCCCTAATTCCAACGAAATCTTTTTAAACATAGGAGCAGCAGTTGCGGCTATTCTTTTACCTGTTTCTGTGCCTCCGGTAAATGAAATCACTTTTATGTCGGAATGCTCGACTATGGCTTGCCCCACTTTACTTCCCAATCCATGCACAATGTTTAGAACGCCTTTCGGTAATCCGGCTGCTATGCAAACCTCTGAAAGAAGATACGCGGTGTAAGGGGTTACCTCACTCGGCTTGGCCACCACACAATTACCGGTAGCTAATGCGGGAGCAATTTTCCATGTAAAAAGATATAGCGGAAGATTCCAAGGAGAGATACAACCTGCAATACCAACCGGTTGTCGAAGTGTATAATTAATGGCCACTCCCGGCATTTGATGGCTCTCGCTGGCAAAGTGCTGGATGGCTGAAGCATAAAATCGGAAGTTGGAAACTGCTCGGGGAATATCTACTGCCCGCGCTAACTTCAACGGCTTGCCATTATCTCTGCTTTCTGCCGTTACAAATTCATCCATGCGTTTTTCAATTCCGTCTGCCATGCGCATCAGTATCATCATGCGCTCTTCTAAGTCGGTGTTGCGCCAACTTTCAAAAGCCGCCTTAGCCGCCTCCACTGCTAATTGTACATCGCGCTCATCACTATCAGGGCAGTAGGAATAAACCTTGCCTGTGGCGGGTTCAAAATTATCCAGATACTTCCCTGAAGTAGGAGCCAACAGCGCGCCATTGATATAATTCTGCAACTTCATTTTCATTTTTTACAGGCTTCCTGTTCTTCCGCCATCTACCGGTAAGTTAATGCCGTTTATATAGGCTGCTGCCGGAGAACACAAAAATGCAACCGCATTGGCCACCTCTTCCGGTTTGCCAAATCGCTTCATCGGAATTTCCTTCATCATCTCGTTCTTCACCATCTCTTCTTCCCATCCGGTCTTGTCGCTTTTATTGCGGATAATACTTTGCAGGCGGTCGGTTTCTGTGGCTCCCGGTAAAATATTGTTGACGGTGATTCCAAATTCACCCAATTCATTCGCCATCGTTTTGGCCCAGTTGGCAACGGCTGCGCGTATAGTGTTGCTGACTCCCAAATTCGGCAAGGGCGTTTTTACAGAAGTGGAAATAATATTTACAATGCGCCCGTAGTTGCTTTGCTTCATGCCTTCTATAAAAAGTTGGGCGAGCACATGATTGCATATTAAATGAGATTCAAAAGCGGTGATAAATTCGTCTTCTTTAGCTGCTTGAAGGTTGCCGGAAGCCGGGCCACCGGTGTTATTTACCAAAATGTGAAAGGTTTTATTCGTCTTTTTCATTTGGCGCGCTACGGCACTCCGCACCTTATCGGGATTACTGAAATCTACTGCCACAGAATCATGGTGTTGCTCGGCCTTGCTGATAAAACTTAGGTCAATCAATCCCTGCATCAAGGCAGGCTCATCCCGACCGACCAGCGTAATGTTAGCTCCTAAGCGAGCCAACTCCTGCGCTACTGCTTTTCCTATTCCTTTGCTGCTTCCCCCTACAAAAGCATTTTTGCCTGTCAAATCAAGATTCATGTTTCTTCTTACTTTTATTGTCGTAAATCTAAATCGTAAATCCTAAATAAAAAGACATGGCTATTCAAAGACCTTTTAATTTCAGAAAGTGGATTGATGAACATCGCCATTTGCTGAAACCGCCTGTAATGAATCAGGTAGTTTACAAAGACAATGATGATTTTATTGTGATGGTGGTAGGCGGCCCTAACAAGCGCAAAGATTTTCACTACAATGAAACGGAGGAATTTTTCTATCAGTTAGAGGGAAACATTGTACTCAAAATTGTAGAAGATGGGAAGATGGTGGACCTGCACATTAATGAAGGCGATATTTTTCTGTTGCCTCCGAGAACGCCACATTCTCCCCGCAGAACCGAAGGCAGTGTAGGATTAGTGATGGAAATAAACAGACCGAAAGAAGTGATGGACGCATTTATGTGGTTTTGCGAAAACTGCGGCAATCAACTGTATGAGGAAAAAATAAAAGTGGATGATATTGTGAAAGATTTACCCGGAGTGATGGAACGCTTTTACACGAACCAAGATTTGCGCACTTGCAAAAAATGCGGAACAATACTTGAGCCGCCCGAGTAATTAAAACACCGAGCGAGCGATCTCAATTGTAGCTTCACTCCGGCTCATCGTATAGTAATGCAAGCAGGGTACTCCTGCTTTTTTTAATTCTTTCGACTGAGCGATACACCATTCTATCCCTACTTTTTTCACGGCTCTATCGTCTTTGCATTTTTCTACCTCAGTAGCCAGCGCTTCGGGAATATCTATATGAAACAGTTTTGCCAAGGTCGTTAACTGCCCTTTTGTAGCCAGAGGTTTTAGTCCGGGAATAATAGGGGCCTTTATCCCTTTGGCTATGCACTTCTCTTGAAACTCAAAGAATTTCTGATTGTCATAAAACATCTGCGTCACGATATAGTCGGCTCCACAATCCACTTTGTGCTTCAGCCACTTTAAGTCATTGGATAGGTTAGGCGCTTCAAAATGTTTTTCCGGGTAGCCGGCCACTCCGATACAGAAATTCGTCTTCATTTCATTCTCTGTCTCTTCATGCAGAAACTTTCCCCGGTTCATATCAGCTACTTGAGCCACTAAGTCTGAAGCATATTTATAGGCAGATGGTTTTGCATGAACCGATTTAGGGTTTTTATCTGCATCGCCCTGCAACAACATCACATTATTGATGCCGAGATAATAAAGTGTAAATAAAGCATCCTCTGTTTCTTCTGGGGTAAATCCACCACACACCAAATGCGGCACAGCGTCCACATTAAATTTAGTGCGAAGAGCCGCACAGATACCCACCGTGCCCGGTCTTCTTCGCAGCGGCACTTCTTCTACCAAACCATCGGGACGCTTCTTGTAAATAATTTCCTCGCGGTGATAAGTCACGTCAATGAAAGGAGGTTTAAACTCCATTAAAGGTTCAACCACATGCAATAAGTCATCAATGGTTTTCCCTTTTTGTGGCGGTAAAACTTCGATACTGAATAAGGTTTTTCCTTTCGCTCTTTCTAAGTGTTCGGTTACTTTCACTAAGTTAATTTTTGAACGCGCAAATGTAATAGCAAACCTGTTTGCGGGGGAATTGTTTTTCAAAGGAGGGCAAACTGTTGCTGCGAAAAAATGATTTCTTCTTCACCCATAAGCCGGTTGCCGCTTATTTCTGTATTGCACATTCTCCCACTCTGATTATATTTGCCCCGCTCTTTGATTCAATGCTTATCAAGAAAGACCGAGGGACAGGCCCATTGACGTCTTGACAACCATTCCACCACAAACGGGAAAAGGTGCCAACTCCTGAAAGATGAGAACTATTATTCTTCATACTCCTTCTACTTTCTTGAAAACATTGCTTCGAGTAAACTGTTTTCTAATTTCTAATCTTTATTTCCTATACACAAATGGTTACTATAAAACAACGACTTACCCAACTGTGCAATGAACGCATTCTTGTACTGGATGGGGCGATGGGTACTATGATTCAGCGTCACCAACTGAGCGAAGCTGATTTTCGCGGAGAAAAATACAAGAATCATTCGCACGACTTGCGGGGCAATAATGACCTTCTCAGTATTACACGGCCGGATATTATTGAACAGATTCACCTCGATTATCTCGAAGCGGGAGCAGATATTATTGAAACAAATACCTTCAGTGGGACATGGGTGGCACAGGCAGATTATAAGTTAGAAAAAGAGGCGTACCTCATCAATTATGAAGGGGCAAGGCTGGCGCGACTGGCAGTGAACAAATTCATGAAAAACAATCCGGGGGCACAGCGTTTTGTTGCCGGGGCCATCGGCCCTACCAATCGCACCGCATCTATTTCTCCGGATGTAAACAATCCGGGATTTAGAGCCATCACTTTTGATGAATTGGTAAATGCCTACACCGAACAAACAAAAGGTTTAATAGAAGGGGGCTGTGACATTTTATTGGTAGAAACCATTTTCGATACCTTGAACGCGAAGGCGGCTTTGTTTGCCATCACCCAAGTACAAAAAGAAAAAGGAACCGATTTGCCGGTGATGATTTCCGGCACCATCACCGATGCCAGCGGGCGAACTCTTAGCGGACAAACTCCGGAGGCATTTTACATTTCAGTGGCTCATACTCGCCCTTTTTCAGTAGGATTAAATTGCGCGTTAGGGGCTAAAGATATGCGTCCGCACATAGAGACGATCTCCAAAACGGCTTTGTGTTTCACCAGCGCATATCCGAATGCCGGGCTGCCGAATGCTTTTGGAGGATACGATGAGTCGCCCGAAATAATGGGCGAAGCATTAGAAGATTTTGTAAAAAGCGGTTTCGTAAATATGATTGGAGGTTGCTGTGGTACCACTCCCGATCACATCAAGGTATTTGCAGAAGTGGCTAAAAAATATTCCCCGCGAAAAATTCCTACTCCTCTAAAATTTACCCGGCTGAGCGGCTTAGAATCCGTTACCATTACTCCCGAAAGTAATTTTGTGAATGTAGGCGAGCGCACCAATGTAACGGGGTCAAAAGTTTTTTTGCGACTTATTAAAGAGGGGAAGTTTGACGAAGCGCTCTCTGTTGCCCGCGAACAAGTAGAAGGTGGGGCGCAGGTGATTGACATCAACATGGATGAAGGGATGATTGAAGGCAAAGAGGCGATGGTGAAATTTCTACACCTGATTGCCAGCGAACCCGATATTGCCAAAGTGCCTATTATGATTGACTCCAGCAAATGGGAAATCATTGAAGAAGGATTAAAGTGCATACAAGGCAAAGGCATTGTCAACTCTATTTCGCTCAAAGGGGGCGAAGCGGAGTTTATCCATCAAGCGCAATTGGTCAACGAATACGGAGCGGCTGTGATTGTGATGGCCTTTGACGAACAAGGGCAAGCCGATAGTTTTGAACGGAGAATTGAAATATGTGAAAGAGCTTACAAAATCCTGACTGAAAAAGTAGGCTTCGCAGCCGAAGATATCATTTTCGACCCCAACATTTTTCCGGTGGGAACCGGGATGGAAGAGCATCGCCAAAATGCAGTAGATTTTTTCCGCGCTACTAAATGGATTAAAGAAAACCTCCCGCACGTGCATGTGAGCGGAGGGGTGAGCAATGTTTCTTTTTCTTTTCGCGGCAATAATTCGGTGCGCGAAGCCATTCACTCTGCATTTTTATATCACGCTATCAAGAATGGGATGGACATGGGCATTGTGAATCCGAGCATGTTAGAAGTGTATGACGATATTCCCAAAGACCTGCTCGAAAGAGTAGAAGATGTATTACTCGACCGCAGAGAGGATGCTACTGAAAGACTGCTCAACTTTGCAGAAACGGTAAAGAAAAAAGGGAAAGTAGAAGTGGCCGATGAGGAATGGCGAAAAGGTTCAGTAGAAGAGCGGCTCTCCCATGCTTTAGTAAAAGGAATAGTAGATTACATCGTGCAGGATACCGAAGAAGCCCGACAAAAATACGGTAAACCATTAAACGTAATTGAAGGGCCTTTGATGGCTGGAATGAATGTAGTGGGAGAACTTTTCGGCAGTGGAAAAATGTTTTTGCCACAGGTAGTCAAAAGTGCGCGTGTGATGAAAAAATCAGTGGCGTATTTGCAACCGTACTTAGAAGCTGAAAAGGCAGCCAATGCTGATACCTCAAGAGCCGGAAAAGTATTATTAGCTACGGTGAAAGGCGATGTACACGACATCGGGAAAAGTATTGTAGGAGTAGTATTGTCCTGTAACAATTATGAAATTGTGGACATGGGGGTGATGGTTCCGGCCGAAAAAATATTTGAACGCGCCAAGGAAGAGAATGCCGATATTATTGGAGTGAGCGGGCTCATTACTCCTTCGTTGGACGAAATGATTCACGTAGCTTCTGAGATGGAAAGGCTTGGGCTGAACATGCCCTTGTTGATTGGTGGCGCTACTACTTCGCGCATTCATACTGCTGTAAAAATTGCTCCGGTCTATTCGGGCAATGTAGTGCACGTGCTCGATGCCTCTAAAAGTGTAACGGTAGTCAGTTCGTTGTTGAGTAAAGATCAGAAAGAAGAATTTACATCAGCGATAAAAGCCGAATATGCTGAGATAAGAGAGACCCATGCGCAGCGCAAAAGTGAAATGGAATATGTTACGTTAGAAGAAGCCCGTCAAAATAAATTTCAGATTGACTGGAATGCTGAGGTCATCACCAAACCGGCATTTACGGGGGTAAAAGTTTTTGACGATTACTCCATCGAAGAACTGGCGCAGTATGTGGACTGGTCGCCTCTCTTTTCTGTTTGGCAAATGAGCGGAGTGTATCCGCGCATTTTTGAAAACGCAAGGTACGGGCAGGAAGCCAAAAAACTTTTTGACGATGTACAGGAGTTGTTGAAGGAAGTAATCAAAGAAAAGTGGTTAACGGCTAAAGGAGTGTTTGGCATTTTTGAGGCGCACTCCGAAAATGAAAGTGTAATACTAAACAACGGTACTCATTTTGATTTTATGCGACAGCAAACTAAAAAGCACGGAGCACCTAATCGTTGTTTATCTGATTTCATTTCACCTAACCGCGATTACTTTGGAGCCTTTGCCGTAACTGCCGGGCTTGGTATCGAAAAACCATTAGCTCAATTTCAGAAAGATCATGACGACTTTCGCAGCATTCTGCTGAAAGCACTGGCCGACCGCTTGGCCGAAGCCTTTGCTGAAAGATTACACGAGCGAGTGCGCAAAGAATTTTGGGGTTTTGTTCCGAATGAAGAACTGAATCGCGAGGAGTTGATTCGCGAAAAGTATCAGGGCATTCGTCCGGCATCGGGCTATCCGGCTTGCCCTGACCATACGCTGAAACCTCAGATATGGCAATTGCTCGATGTGGAGAAAAACACCGGTATCATACTCACCGAAAGTAATGCGATGTATCCCGCAGCCAGTGTGAGTGGATTTTATTTTGCCTCTCCTCACAGCAAATACTTTGGCGTTGGTAAAATTCAGAAAGATCAGATGGAAGCATTGGCTAACACAAAAGGCGTTCCTTTAAAGGAAATGGAAAGATGGCTAACTCCTAATAAAGGGTATTAGTAGTGGGGTTCGATTGTTTTTGCAGGGAATCGGTTGGCGATAGTGCTTGCTGTAGCCTATTGAACAGCCCCTAAACATGCCCTTGGGTCTGCTTAACAAACTGTGTCAGAGTTAAACAATATACTTTCGTATTGTTGCGTCATCCTATCCGCTTGCATTCAGCATATTCTCAAAAACCATAAGAAAAAATCATCGAGCACCTTCTCTCTCGTTGCACAAATTTTCAATCGAAATTTTTACTTTCAAGCAATGAGAATGGTGCGCAGCATTTTCTTCCTTACTTGCCTTTTTGCCTCTCGGCTATTGTTCAGTCAATCGTTGCATTTCGAAACATTTAATACGCGCAACGGGCTTTCCTCCAACGAGATTACCTGTGTGTATGAAGATCATCAACACTTTTTGTGGGTGGGCACTCGCGATGGTCTCAATCGTTTTGACGGCAGGCGTTTTGAAACTTTTCGCAATCTACCTAATGACACCAACTCTCTTTCAGGAAACCTGATCGTGGACATTGTTCAGGATGAACAGGGCATCTTTTGGATTGCCACCAAAGATGGTGGGCTGACTCGCTATGATGAGAATGCGGAAAGCTCCAAACAGTTCCGCCAGTTTAAAAGCAATCCGAAAAAACATAACTCCATTGCCACCAACCGACTGAATTGCCTCCTCAACTGGGACTCTACCTACCTCGTGATAGGTGCAGAGTCGGTGCCGGGTATTTTTCTCAACAAAAAAACCTTTGAAATTACTTACTGGAATTTTGATCTGCTACATTTTAATCCTTACAAGGGAGCACCGGTTGCGTTGGGTCAAATGAACTGGATTCATCACCTAGTAGAAGTGGAGGGGCAAGTGTATTTCAGTATTCTCACAGGTAGCAAAATATACAGGGTAGATAAAAGCACCGGGAGAATAGAAGACTTACGCACCACTCCCGAAATTTCATCCAGCATTCCCGACTTTTTTGTTTCAAACAATAAAATTTGGATGGCCGGCTGGAATCCCGGCTTATATGTACAGGATAACCATCCGGAAGCCGAGCAACAAAAAATTGGCGGCATTAATGATTTACTGATGTGCCTCACCGACTACAACCAACTATACCTGCTGGCAGGCACACGCGGCTCGGGACTGTTCAGAGTAAATAAAAACAACGGAACCATCACCCAATACAAAAGAAGAGTGGGAGATCCAAGTTCACTTCCGTCCAATAAAGTCAGTTGTGTGTTTAAGGATAGCCGCGACATAATATGGGTGGGCACTGCTGCGGGCTTAGCTAAATACGATGCAAAAACATGGCTGTTCAGCGAGTCGGAATTTACCGATGCACAAACCGACTTGACCATCCTGCACACGCATCGTTTTAAGGATGGCAGCGTGGCCGTGAATACTTCCCAAGGAATGTTTTTAAGTGACACTTACGAGTATTTGTACGATCAACTGAACTTTAGAAATCGCAACCGCGACATAAACCCTGATTATTTGTGCCAGATGAGCGGTGACACTTTTCTGCTGGGTACTGAAATAGGATTCTACAAATGGGTGAAAGGGAGCAAACAGTTGAGGGAATTGCCGATCAATGAGCTCACCTCTACGAGAGAGAGCTTTTATGCAATATCTGTTTATCAGGTAAAAGATATTCTGCCCGATACCGTAAATGGAAATCCCGGATATTGGATGGCGGTGTTAGGTTATGGAATATCATTTTACAGTACGGAAGAAAAAAAATTATACCCTTTCCACAACGATAAAAGCAATAGTAAAAGTATTGGCAGCAACCTGTCGCACCTGTTAGTAAAAGACAAAATCGGCAATTTGTGGATTGCAACCTCCTACGGTTTGTATCTGCGAAAAAAAGACACTCCGCTCACCGAAAATACTTTCACCCGATTCATCAATGAGCCGGAGAATCCACTGTCGCTACCCGGAAACGATATTACCGGGATATGGTGCGACCCCTCTAATCACATTTGGTTTAGCGTTAGCGGTCGCGGACTGTGCGAGTATGACGGGGTTAAGTTTCATCTGTATGCTCCTGACAATACGGTTTCATCTCTCCGCTTTATGGGCCTTCATGCCGATCATCGGCAGCGCCTTTGGATTATTACAAAAAATGGATTGGAAGTATTTGATCTTACGCAGAAAAAATTCTTCCATCTGGATGTAAATGATGGGAGTGTCAATACGCTGCTGGGTGGACAGTTTTCTAACGAGACGGATGGCAAAGTAAGTTTTGCAGCCGGCAACACCTTATTCACATTCACTCCCGATGTGATGAAATTTGACAGTGATTATCCGAATGTGTACTTGGCTTCGATGAATGTGCTGGGGAAAGATTACTTGCACGCTGCTCTACAAGGTACTGTAAACCTAAGCCCAAGAGAAAAGTATATCAACTTTTCGGTGAGTGCGCTGCAATATACCGCCCCACAAACCGTGCGCTTTCAGTACCGCTTAAAAGGCATGGAGGAGGGTTGGAACAACAGTGCAGATGGAGAAATAAAATACACAAATCTGCCCTCAGGCAATTTTAAATTATTAGTGCGGGTCACTAATCCATCAGGTCATTATGGGGGCGAAAAAGAACTGGCTGTTTTCCATATTGCCACTCCGTTTTACTACACGTGGTGGTTTATCCTTTCCGTGATAGCGCTAATTTCTGCCATCACCTTTGCAGGGTACCGCTACCGCTTGCAGCAACTAATGAAGTTGCAAGCTATTCGCAATAAAATAGCGCGCGATTTGCACGATGATATCGGCAGCACCTTGGGTAGTATTTCCTTTTTGAGCGAGGCCGCCAAGTTGCAGATAGAGCAGCAGAACAGCCGGGGCGCGGAGAAACTGCTGTTGAAAATTGGAGAAAACAGCCGAGAGATGGTAGAGAACATGAGCGACATTGTATGGAGTGTAAACCCGAAGAACGATACGGTTCGCTTTCTGATAGATCGCATGAATGTGTTTGCCGGAGATCTGGTAGCTTCATCGGGCATTCAACTTCATTTTCACAGCGATAAAGGAGTGGAACACTTGAAATTGAGTATGGAGCAGCGAAAGAATTTCTTCCTCATATTTAAAGAAACAGTTTACAACAGTGTAAAATATTCCGACTGCACTACTCTCACGATTGAAATGAAAAAAAACACACGCAGTTTCATGATGATGATAAGGGACAACGGCAAAGGCTTTGATGTAAATAATTATGTGAGCAAAAACGGAAATGGCATCGTCAATATGAAGGTGCGAGCCGAAGAAGTAAATGCTCAATTCGATATTCAGTCCTCCTCTAAAGGTACGGTTTCTACGCTTACGGCTTTTCTCTGAGAAATCTTCTCTCCGACTAGTTTCCCCCTATCGGGTGATTGCAGTGGGAGTGTGCGAATCTACATTTGCAACACCAAATCACACTAAACAACCAGCACATGAAATCAACTTTACTTCACCTCTTACATTCAAAAGTTTTCAGAATCTGTTTTAAGGCCGGAGCCATCATCAAGTATGCTTTCTTCCCGTTTCTAATGGTAGAATCGCAAGGAGTAGATTTCAATGCGATGTTGCATAACCAATTTATCACGGCTAAAGTAGAAACTGAAGATGCTATATGGATTGCCACCAACAACGGACTTTGGGAAATAGCTAAAGATAATCAGCACGTTCTGCATTTAACCGAAACCAACTCAGTGCTGCCATCCAATCACGTCACCGGAATCACCACCACCTCCAATGGGAATGTGTATGCCACTACCGACAAAGGAATTTTTCGCTATGATGGCTACGCCTTCTTAGTAATCAATACCGAAAACGCTGACCTGCCGAAAGCAAAACTCACCTCCATTGCCTGCGATAAAAACGATAATCTGTGGATAGGAACCGAAGGGAAGGGGTTAATCTTAATGCAGGGAAACCACACGAAGATTTTCACTCATTCCAACTCTCCTCTTTCAAGCGATGCAGTACATGCAATTACTACAGATAATGATGGCAACCTTCGCGTAACATTGCTGAACCTCGAGGAAATAAAAATTTCAGACAGGGGAATGAGTCGGATATCTGACCTTCTCTCACTGTGCAATGAACTGGCAAAGAAAAACTAAGAAACTGGCGCTATAGCAATTTACCTGCGGTTAGGACAACTGCGGGTTTTGCATTTTATAAAAACAAGTATTTTCTTACACTAAATTTCAGAACCTATGGCAACCATCCGCATCACCATTTTCGATGACAACAATCGTTTCCGCGAAAGCATTGGACTGTTGTTTGAAACCAACCACGGCTTCGAGCTGGCCGGCAGCTTTCCCAACGTGCTGAATGTAGTGGAAAACATAGCCGACTCACATCCGGACGTAGTATTGATGGACATAGACATGCCGGGGATCAACGGGATCACTGCCGTTAAAAAAGTGCAGGAGCGCTTCCCCAAACTTCCCATCATTATGCTCACCGCATTTGATGAGGATGACAAAGTATTTCAATCTATTTGTGCCGGAGCGATGGGCTACCTGCTCAAAAACACGCAACCCCATAATTTGATTGATGCCGTGCGCGATGTATTTAATGGCGGAGCGCCCATGACTCCATCTATTGCCCGCAAAGTGATGCTTCACTTTCAACAACAAAATACTTCCGCCCCCAACGACTACCATTTGAGCGAACGGGAAAAAGAAGTGCTGGCACAATTAGTAAAAGGGCTTTCATTGAAAATGATTGCCGATGAACTATTCGTTAGCCGCGAAACCATCAAAACTCACGTAAAGAATATTTACGCCAAGCTACATGTAAGCTGCGCTACCGAAGCAGTAGCCAAAACACTGAAAGAGAGATTGATTTAAGGGCTGTTGAATTTCCCTTTTGATTTTTAAGCCTATCCTATAAATTTATTTCCGATGAGCATTATACGCGCAAAAGAAATTCTCAAACATCAATTCGGTTACGATTCGTTTCGAATGAATCAGCAGCAAGCAATTGAGACGGTTTTGCAAAAAAAAGATTGCGTAGTGCTAATGCCTACCGGTGGCGGCAAATCATTGTGCTTTCAAATTCCAGCTTTAATAGTAGAGGGATTAACAGTGGTAATTTCCCCTCTCATTTCTTTAATGAAAGACCAAGTTGATGCACTAAAAAGTAATGGAGTGCAGGCGGCTTTTCTCAATTCAACACAAAGCGCATCGCAGCAAAGCGAAATATTTGATGCCATTGCCAAAGGGAAACTAAAGCTACTTTACGTGGCACCGGAGCGCTTGCTAAAAAGTGGCGACCAGTTTATCACTTATTTAAAAACGTTGAACGTTTCGCTTTTTGCTATTGACGAAGCTCACTGCATTTCAAGTTGGGGGCACGATTTTAGACCGGAGTATATGCAACTCGCGAAACTGAAAGTTCATTTTCCCAAAGTGCCGGTGATAGCTCTTACCGCCACTGCCGATAAGTTAGTTCGCAAAGATATTATGGAGAAATTGGAGTTGCACCACCCCACTCTATTTGTCTCAAGTTTCAATCGTCCCAATATTTTTTATTCGGTAGAGCCAAAGAGAAATTCTTATGAGCAGTTGCTAGCGTATCTTACCAAACACAAAAATGAAAGTGGGGTTATTTACTGCCTGAGCAGAAGTTCAGTAGAAAATTTGGCAGAAGATTTAAAGCAAGATGGTTACAACGCGCTACCGTATCATGCAGGTTTAGAAAAAAATGTGCGCGATAAACATCAAGAGTTATTTCTGAAAGATGAAGTGAAAATCATTGTGGCCACTATTGCATTTGGAATGGGCATTGATAAATCGAATGTTCGTTTTGTGGTGCACATGGATTTACCGAAAAATGTCGAAAGTTATTATCAGGAAACTGGCAGAGCAGGGCGCGATGGTTTACAAAGCGAAGCCTTGTTATTTTTCAGTTGGGGCGATGTCGTGAAAATGAAAAAGTTTGCAGAGGTAGAAAAGAACGAAAGGCAAACAAAAATTATGCTGAAGAAGCTAAACCAAATGGGAGAGTTTGGCGATTTGAAAACTTGTAGAAGAAAATTTTTGCTCAATTATTTTTCAGAAGAAACAAAAGAAATTTGTGGGAGCTGTGATAACTGCAACACAAAATATGAACGTTTTGATGGAACCATTCTGGCACAAAAAGTATTGAGTGCAGTAAAGCGTTTAGACCAACGTTGGGGAACTACTTACGTGGTAGATTTTCTGCGCGGAAGCAAATCAGAAAAAATTCGCGAAGAGCATAAACAATTAAAAACTTACGGTGTCGGTGCCGATATTTCGAAAGACAATTGGTTCGATTACATCAAAGATTTAATGGCACAGGGTTATTTGAAACAAACCGATGGAGAGTATCCCCTGCTGGCACTTACAGCTAAAAGCGAGCCGGTGTTGAAAGGATTAGAGAAAGTGGATTTGATAAAAGTGAAAATAAAAACAGAGAGAAAAAGATCACTTGTCAGCGAAAGCGAACACGAATACTTTAAAGATTTGTTGGAGGATTTGAAACGTGTGCGAACGGTTGTAGCTAAAAATGAAAACGTTCCGGCTTATGTAATTTTTGCCGATACCACCTTGGTGGAATTGGCTACCTATCTTCCACAAACGGAAGAAGAGATGCGAAAAATTTCAGGCGTGGGAGACTTGAAATTAGAGAAATACGGCAAAGTGTTTTTGGCGGAAATAAAAAAATACTGCACAGAGAAAAATTTGAAATCACGCATGGAATTAAAAACCCCAAAGCGCGAACGCAAAAGCAATAACCGTCCCAAGCGAGTGGCAAACGCAGATGGCACTTACAGTATTTCGCTAACGATGTTTAAAGAAGGTAAAACCATTGCAGCCATTGCAGAAGCAAGAGGATTGGCAACAAGCACGATTGAAACACACTTGATCCGCTTTATAGAAAGTAGCGAAATAAAAATAGAGGACCTTGTTCCATCACATAAAATAGAACCGATACGAAAAGCTATTCTTCAATTAAACCCTGGCTTTGCCACTGCACCCGTCAAGGAATTTTTAGGCGAAGATTATAGTTATGGCGAGATTAGAGCGGTGATGGTGCGAATGTATAAGTGACTCACTTAATCAAAATTTAGGATTAGGCGCATAAATCTTAAACGCAGATAGATTGCGCAGTGTGAAACTAAGTTTGCTTGTAACTAAAACAAAAAGGTTATGACTAAATAATTCACACTCAGGGAATTTCAGGAAAGATTTCAAACGGAGGAAGATTGCTATGCCTATCTGTGCCATCAAAAATGGAGTAAAGGATATAAGTGCCGCAGTTGCCACATATCCTCCATGATGAACAGCGAAAGAAGAAATTGTACTTTTTCCTCAATTTTTTTTTGGAATATCTTGGAGGGTGGTATTTTCACAGTCTGACGTTATGCGTAACCCGTTTGACTACCGTGCGACTTCAAACTAACGGACTTTCAACAACTTTTTTTGGCAATTTTGGGACAACAACCGACACTCCTTCTAACTGTCGACACGGAAAAAAAAGAAAGAGTGTTTTCTCCAACGCTTTGTTCCGGTTCATGAAGCACATCATCTTTTTTTATGACAACCATCAGTCATAAACAGATATTTCATATTACCTTTGCAATAGAATCCTATCTTTGCGTTTAATAAATCGGATGAAAAGAATAACCGTCATATTACTTACACTACTTTACTTCGTTTCAACATCGGGCGTAGCGGTGAGTAATTTTTACTGTTGCGGTAAGTTAAAAGAGACCTACATCTTCATTCACCACGACTACGGCAAAAATTGCAAAGGCAGCAAAAAATCCGGCTGTTGCGACACTAAAACAGTTTACTTTAAAGTCAAAGACAATCACTCCCCTTCTACAGAAGTAAAAGTAAATACTCCTGATTCCCAAAAACTTATTCATGCTGCAATTCTTTCACTGTTTACTTTGCAAAACCTTGACAGCGAAACAATATCGTTTGCCTATCTTCATGCACCGCCTTTAATAAGTAAACAACCCGTTTACTTAGCTGTGTGCAACTTCCGTATTTGATTTATTAAGATTTCTATGATAGCCGATCCCGCCTATGGCAGGTCATCGGCTAACTGTGCTTATTTAATAATTCAATTCTTGAAATTCCAACCTAAAATCATTAAAAATGAAAAAGTTAATCATAATATCTACTGTATGTATTGCACTCATCCTTAGTGCATGCAGCAATTCATCTAATAAAAGTGAACAAGCAAATTCAAAAGAAGAAACAACATTCCACGCTATAGACACAACGCAACTCACAAAAGGGGCCACCTATTATCAATGCGAAATGCACCACGAAGTAACCAGCGACCAACCGGGTTCCTGCCCCAAGTGCGGAATGGATTTAGAAAAAGTAGTAAAACAATAATCAGTTAACTCTTAAAAAATAGAAAAATGAAATCAATTGCAGCAGTCGCACTTCTATTAATAACAAGTGCAAATATTTCTTTTGCTCAAACAGGCAAAAAAGAAACAACAAAAAAGCAAACAGCAACTTACAGTTGCCCCATGCACCCCGAAGTTAAATCAGACAAAGCGGGAAAATGCTCTAAATGCGGAATGGATTTAGTAATGACAAATGAGGTAAAAGAAAAAGCACCTGCAATAACTTATTACTGTCCTATGCACTCCGATGTTATAAGTAACAAACCCGGCACTTGTTCCAAGTGCGGGATGGATTTAGTTCCCAAAAAATAAAACGATGAAACGAAATATTTTCATTGCAACGATTTTTTTGAGCAGTTGGCTTTCACAAGCCACTGCTCAATCTCCATTGCAATCCTATATTGATACTGCGATAAAAAACAATCCAGCAATACACGCTTATCAGTTTCAAAGTAAGGCTTTGCAACAAAAAGTGAAACCTGCAAAATCATTAGCAGACCCTATACTTTTTGGAGGGGTGATGAATTTACCGGTCAATTTTAGTTTCAAGCAGGATATGATGACGATGGAACAATTTGGGCTTCAGCAGAGCTTTTCGGTAGCAAAAAAATATTTATTAAAAGGCACAATTGCACAAAAGGAATTTGAGGCAAGCTCTTTAGAAGAGCAAGCCCAGCGACTTTCTATCATCAAGCAATTGAAGCAGCAGTATTATGATTTGTATGCTCAAACAAAAAATATTGAAGCAACAGCAAATAGTATCGTAACCCTAACAAATTATATCGGTATTGCCAATGCGCGATACAGCACAGCCCAAGGAACACAGCAGGACGTATTGAAAGCTCAGCTAGAATTAACTAAGATGCAGGCAACGCTTATAAAAATGCAAAGTGCGCGACAGAATATGGTGGCCACCTTCAACACGCTTCTTGCAAGGGACATAACGGATTCCGTTTACCTACCGGACAAATTGAATTTTGACCCACTTATACTTAATATGAATTCTTTATTTACTGATGTTTTTGAGAATAATCCTATGCTGTTGGCGGCAAAAACAATGGTGGGCAAAGACAGTGCAGCCTATAAATTGGCAAAGGCTTCTAAAATTCCTGATTTCAATACGAGCTTATGGTATGCACATCGGCAAGCAATCAACCCGGAAGGTAACAAGGCAAAAGATATGCTGGGCTTCACTTTCGGCTTAACCCTCCCTGTTTATTCGAAAACGAAACAAAACCCCTTAATCGCCTCTGCTAATTTTTCAATCCAGCAATCTCAATCACAGTTTGAATCCTTACAGAATGAATCCGAGCTAATGGTTCATCATGGTATAACGGATGCAACAAAAAATCAAAAGCTCATTATGCTTTTTAAAAACCAGTTGATTCCACAAGCCGAGCAAACTCTCAGTTCATCCATCATCGGCTATCAGGAAAATAAAGTGGATTTCTTAACGCTCACCGATAACTTTTTATCACTTTATAACTATCGCCTCCAATACTATCAGGCAGTAGCTGATTACCTGAAAGCAATTGCAGGTTTAGAAATGCTGACCAATACACAGTTAACCGTCAATAAATGAAAACTCACATGAAAGCAAAGAGAATATTCATTCCCCTTTTGATTCTGATGGTAATCGCAGCAGCCGGCTACTTTAGTTATATCAAGTGGGTACATCCGGCTCCGGAATCAGGGAACAATGAACCGATGGCCCAGCGGGTAAATTCGGAAATAGATTATTACCACTGTGGTATGCACCCTTGGATTACAGACAACAAGCCAAGCAAGTGCCCTATATGCGGAATGACACTGACCCCTGTCTATAAAAACGATATAGATGAAAAGGGCATCGTGGCTATTGACCCTACGATGATTCAAAATATCGGAGTTACAACAGAAGTAGTTATAAAGCGAAAACTAACAAATACCATCCGCACTACTGGTATTGTTGACTATGCTGAAACAAGTGAAACAAATATCACCACAAAATTTTCCGGCTACATTGAAAAGCTATATGTGGATTATACCGGAAAGCCTGTTCAGAAAGGACAGCCTTTATTTGAAATATACAGCCCTGAATTAGTTGCAACTCAACAAGAATATCTACAAGCTATCAGCTACAAAAAGACGATGGCTAACAGCACAGACGAAGCTGCCATATCAGGTGCTGAAGATTTGGTTCAAAGCGCAAAAAGAAAACTTTCCTTGTGGGATATTTCTACACAGCAAATAAAATCTTTAGAGCAAAGCGGCATCCCCCAAAAAACACTCACTTTCTATTCCCCGTTTTCCGGTGTTGTAATCGGTAAAAATATTTTTGATGGAATGCAGGTGCAGGCAGGAATGAATTTATTCAAACTTGCCAAACTTTCTCCGATGTGGGTGTATGCCGATGTGTATGAAGATGAGCTGTCATTTGTAAAAACGGGCGAACAGGCTACCATAGAACTACCCTACAATGCAGGGCAAACTTTGCATGGGAAAGTTTCTTATATCTATCCTTTTCTGCAAAGTCAATCCCGAACTGCCAAAGTACGGATTGAAATTCCAGATGTAAACTTTCTTTTGAAAAAGGATATGTATGTAACTGTAAACATTCAGCCCACCGTATTTATAAATGCAATTGCCATCCCTGAACAATCGGTAATTCACAGCGGCAAGCGCGATGTGGTTGTATTGTCGCTTGGCAACGGGAGATTCAAGTCCGTTGAAGTAAAACTTGGGGTATTGGCAGATGGTTACTATGAAGTAAAAGAAGGTTTGAAAGAAGGAGACATCATAGTGACCGCTTCTCAATTCTTGATTGATTCCGAAAGCAACCTGAAAGCAGGGATGTCATCTATGCAAAATATGCCCGGTATGGATATGGGGAAATCACAAAATAATACTGAAATGAAAGACAAGAATAAGGGTCAAAGGGAAATTGATACCACAATGCGTAATATGAAGATGTGAGAAAATTATGTATGAAAATTTATCATTCCCTTTTGCTCATAACAACAAAACAGACCAATGAGTTATACCGGTATCAATATGGAAAATGAATTAGTACAACTATTGTATAAATGGAAAAAATGGAAAGCAAAGAACTGATTACACAGGAAATTAAAGTAAAAGGTATGATTTGCAGCCGTTGTATTAAGGTGCTCAAGATGGAATTTAAAACCATTGGAGTTGAGGTAATTGACATTCATCTGGGGGAAATAATAGTTCGGTATAATCCTCATAAAATTACCCTAACAATGATTAGTCAACTGATAAAGGAAAATGAATTTGAATTAATAAGTGATGAGCAGGATATTCTTTCGGAACAAATTAAAATATTGATTATCGAATGGATATGGAATACAAAGCAGGGAACCACATTATCGAATTTCTTAACTAAGAAAATAGGTAAAAATTATTCCCTCTTAAGCAAAATATTTTCAAAAAGGTTTGGCAAAACAATTGAACGGTATGGAATCATTTTGAAAATGGAACGAGCCAAGGAATCTATTGAGAGTGGTCAACTAAGTTTTAGCCAGATAGCCTATTCGTTGGGATACCAAAACCTTTCAGCCCTTTCGAGACAATTTAAAAGAGAAACAGGATTAACGCTTAAAGATTACAAGAAACTTGACGTGGGTAACAGAATTGCATTGGACAAAATACGATAAATAGAATATGCAATTGGGTAACATAAGGACTATGTTAAGGAATAAATTTGCATACTGATTTTCAAGATTATCTTTTGTTATAATCTTCATGATTTAATAGGACAGTATTTCACTTCTAAAAAATAAAAAATTATGAACTCCACTATTAACATTAAAAGATTCGGGTTTGCTTTTGGCGCTACAGGTGCGCTTTTTTATTTCGGCTGTGCTACTGTCATGTTGCTTTTAGGGCATGACAGCACCGTAAAGTTTTTCAATATGCTATTACATGGTTTCGATGTATCAGCCATTGTCAGAATGGACATTACACCGCTTGAAGAAGTGCTGGGTATCATACAAACATTTATTCTTGGTTGGTTAGTAGGTGCGTGTATCGCAGCCATTTATAATACCACCTCAAAATCTAATTAAAATGAAAAAGCTAATTACAATTTCAGTTCTTTTTACCTCGATGTTTTTATTTACACAGTGTGATAACTCTTCGGCTGAAAAATTTTGCAAGGAAGATGAATCACGCGGTAAAATCATTTCGATTTTAGTAAATAATCATAGCTATATGAGTGAATTAATGGATTCCATGATGCGTAATAATCATGCTGCGCTAATGATGTCCGGCAGTAGCGATATGATGAGAATGATGTTGTCTAACAAATCTATGCAAAACATGATGATGAGCAATCTGACAACTACGTGCAACAATGATTCTTCCATGTGTAAAATGATGATGGACTCTATGCAATCTCGCCCCAATGTAATGAAAGCGATGCAGGGCATGTGCGATATGCATGATATGAAAGGAACTAAGGCGGAAAAACATTCCCATAATCATTAAGCATGACCCATTAGTGAGTAATGTAAATTGAAATTATTGTTAGCTATAAAATAACCAAAAGAGTAAACTTAAATTCTCAAAACTTAAAAATTGTTCATTATGAAAAATCCTCAAAAAAAAGAACTCAGAAAAAATCTTCTGGTAGCCATTGAAAAAGTGCTTAGTAATAATAAAGTGGTTTTAAAAAACAAAGGTGAAAAAGCCATTGCAAAAGCCGTTAAGCAGATAGCAAAAGAGACTATTTATAAAAAGAAAGTGGTTAAGAAGGAAGTAATAAAAGATACTGGAGCAACTGCTTAAAGTATATTAACGGGCAACAGCGCAACTGAAGAACAGGCAACAGTGTATCTGAAGAATATTTTAAAACAAAAACTAATAATTATGAAACCGAAAAAAATGATTTCTGCCATGTTTGCTTCATTGCTTATAGTGGCATTGTGTTTTACAAGCAACAATGCAAATGCACAAACCACCATGATGAAAGATTGTTGCATGATGAAAGGCGGAAAGATGATGCAGATGAAAGACGGCAAAGAAATGCCGATGACAAAAAACATGACCATGAAAAACGGCACAAAATGTATGACCAACGGAGAATGTGTTATGAAAGACGGAACAAAAATGCAAATGAAAGATGGACAGTGTATGGATATGAAAGGCAAAATGGATAATTGCAGCATGATGAATATGGAAACAAAAGTGACGACCACCACGACTACCACTACAAAAAAGCATAGCAATACAATATTATACACCTGTCCGATGCACCCTGAAATAATCCGCGACAAACCGGGTAAATGCCCTAAGTGTGGAATGACATTAGTAAAGAAAAAATAATTCAATCAAATATTCACTGACAATTTAAATCAAAACAAAATGGAAAAAACAATCACACACACTTACCATGTAGGCGGAATGACATGCAGTGGCTGCGCTAAAGGCGTAGAAAAAAAATTATCTGCCGCACCCGGAGTAATATCTGTAACCATTGACTTGGAGAAGAAGCAAGCAGAGGTTACTTCAACCCAAGCCATAAAAGCGGAGACACTTCAAAAATCTTTAAACGGCAGTAATTACACCATCGCTGAATTGAGAGCTTAAAAGAGAGCAACCGGTTCATAAATTCAATTATTCACTAACAATTAAAATTCAAAAACATGTTTCACGAAGGTTATCATTTTTGGGGAATGCACCTGTTCTGGTGGATTCTCTGGTTTGTATTTATTTTCTGGATTTTCGTAACGCCCTATGATATTCCGGGTCAGCGGAAAAGGAAAGATTCTCCGCTCGATATTTTGCAGAAGCGTTTCGCTTCAGGGCAAATTACCAAAGAGGAGTATCAGGAACACAAGAAAATTTTAGAGAACGATTTGTCTAAATAAGTAATTAGGCATTATACAATCCAATCAATAAAAATGCCATGCGCCACTTCCTAATCAAAGTCAGTAAAATGGTGCTGTCATTTTTATTCTTGGTTGTGTTGGTGGTTGGGGTTACTGTTGGCTATGAATTTTTAAGAGTTGTATTTGCACCCGTTTATGATGCTACAACTATGAGTTTGAATTACGAAATAATCGGTTCGGGCGAAAAGAACTTGATTCTCATTCATGGTTTGGGTGGTTCTAAAAACTATTGGAAAAAGGGATTGGGAAATATTACCCGAACGCATAAACTTTTATTGGTAGATTTATTGGGCTTTGGTGATTCACCTAAACCTAAAAGTGATTACAGTGTGAGCGTACAAATTGCAGCACTCGAAAAAATAATTTTGAAAGAGGGATTTGATAAAGGCAATACGGTAATTGTTGGGCATTCTTTGGGGGCTGTGTTATCGCTGGCACTTTTTGCAAAACATCCCGATTGGTTTAAAGGTGCTGCTGTTATCGGACTTCCTATTTTTACAAGTAAAGCCGAATTTAGAAAGGAGATGTCAACACATTCCAGATTTGACCAACTTGCCGTTGGCTCTTATGCTGAAATCGTTTGTATGCTTCGCCCACTGTATATGCTAAATTGGTTTAAGCCTAAAAATGTACCTGATGATGTGTTTTCAGATGCAAAAAAGCACACTTGGCAGAGCTATTATTATTCGCTGAATGAAGTGATACTTAATACAGACCTGTATGCCATCGCAGATAGAATAAAGGACAAAAACATACTTTTTATTCAGGGTGAAAAAGATAAAACGGCTCCTTTGGCAAACGCAAAAAGGTTTGCGAAAACATTTTCCGCATCAAAATTTGTCGAAGTGAAAGATGGAGACCATCAACTCTTTCTCAAAAATCCTGACACGGTGTGGAATTTGATAAATCAATACTTCTAACTACCCAAGCGAGAATAATTACAAACGATTGAAAAATGAAAAACTTAACCACGCAACCAACTAAAGCATCGGATAGCATTTAAAGAAAAATGTAAAAACTGCACTCACTAAATTGCAGCATCAACTTTCTGCATTGCAAAATCTTTTTTATGCCGAAGAGAAACACGCTGCTGATAATTCTGCAAGGCATGGACACATAGAGCAAAGACGGAGCTATACATTACAAGAGACGGAAAAAATATAAAAGTAAGCAATGCAGAATCTATGGCTTTCAATTTTACCACCAATTATCACTATTGCAATTGCAATTTGGTCTAAGAAAATCATTCCCTCACTTTTAATCGGTTTGTTAGCGGGTTCCTATTTTCTTAACCCAACTTTCACAGGAGGTTTTGAAACCGCAGTGGATCAAATTGTAAACACATTAACCGATAGCGGAAGTCTTCAGGTGCTTTTGTTTCTGTATTTGTTTAGCGGTCTAATGTCTATAATAAAAAAATCAGGTGGCATAAAAGCATTTTCAGATTTAGCGGACAGGCATGTGAAAAGTGAAAGAGGCGTGCTCTTTCTATTATGGGCTTTAATACCCGTTACTTTTATTGATTGTGGCTTCAGGATTGTTGGTGCGGGTTCCATCACCCGTTCGCTTGCCGAAAAGAATAAGATAGCGAAAGAGCGGTTTGCTTTTATGCTTAACAATACGGCAAGTCCTGTAGTAGAACTTATTCCTATCGCCACAACTTATGTTGGATTTAATATTGCAAATATCAGCATCGGCTTGAAAGCAGCAGGGAATACTGAAAACACTTCCGCTTATTCAATATGGCTTAAAGCTATTCCTTTAGAATTTTTCAGCATCGTAATAATCCTAATTACTTTTCTTACCATCTTCTACCAATTCAAAAAACCAGAAAATGCTCCAGCAAAACCATCTGCTGAAAAAGAGATGAAAGAAATGAAAATGGAAGAAACAGAACCATCAATAAAACCACGGGTTATTAATCTTATTATTCCGCTGGTAAGTGTTATCTCATTAAGTATTTTTTTCTTTTGGTTTTTCGGGAAAGATAAACCGGGCAACAATACTTTTATTTCTTCAATGGCAAACACAGACCCTAACAGAGCCATGCTTGTAGCATTGTTTATCACTATAGTTATATCTGCCGTTTGCTACTTTCTCCAAAAATATAATCTTAAGGAAATGACCTCAGATATTATATCCGGTGGAAATGAAATAATGACCACCTTAGTAATTCTCACAATAGCGTGGCCATTAGCATCTGTTTCACAAGCATTGGGTTTAAATGATTTCATACACCAAAACTTAGGAAGTTCCATGCCCGCCTGGAGTGTATCCGTTTCACTTTTCATACTGTCGGCTGCCGTAACGTACTTTATTGGTTCGGGTTGGGGAGCAGCTTCTTTGATTATGCCGATTGCCATTTCTCTTGCAGTAGTATCTGGAGCCAGCATTCCTCTTTGCGTAGCGGCAATAATAACAGGAGGCACATTCGGAGATGTTACTTCACCGGTTGCAGGTATGACAAATATGTCATCAAATATTGCCCATGCAGACCATGCAAAATATCTAAAATATGCAAGCCCTTATAATTTCATGGCAGCAGGGATTGCGGCTATATTATTTTTAATAGCAGGTGTAATTAATTAAATCAATACAGCAGGATGCTTAGCAAAAACATTATTCTGGTAGCAGTCGCTGTAATTCTGAATACCTGTTCATCTTTCAGTCAGGATACTCAAAGTATGTTCATGTATCAGGTAGATGGCAACAAATATGAAAAGACAAGTTTTGGCAAAAAAGGGAACATCACAAGCACACAAAAAATTGAAGCGGGAACAGTTCAAAAAAAAGGAAGCAAATATATTTTGCCTGTGAAATTATTTTCGTACGATGAAGATGGAAAATTGAAAGATACTTATGAAACCAATTATTCATGCGATCCTTCTTCGGGAAAACTTTTCATGCATGTGTTTCCTCTATCAGACATCCAAAAACACACAAATGTTTCAGTCAGATTATTATCAGAAAATGATTTTTATCCAATTGGCATGAGGGGAAAAGACACGCTACCCGATATCTTCTTTTCAATGGATATTGAAAGCGGAGTGCTCAGTTTCTTTGGTGCGAATAGCAAGATAAAAATTTCAGATAGGAAAATATTTACTGAGGAAAGGGAATCGCAGAACTATTACATTAAAGAAAAAATTGAAATCAAAGCATACTTGTTCGGTCTAAAAATAAATACCATCAACTATGTAGTTGATGAAATATTTAATCCGGTTACTGGTATCATTAAGCAGGAGTATAAAGAAAACTCAGGCGCATATTTTATAATTACTCTAATTAAATCTTAAAAATTATGGAACATCAACATAGTTCCCACGACCATTCGCAACACAACATGAATTCCCCAATGGGAATGGCTCACCATGACCATCACAAAATGATGATTGCAGATTTCAAACGCAGATTTTACGTAACGCTAATCATTACTATTCCGGTAATGCTGCTTTCGCCAATGATTCAGCAATGGTTTCACTTTAGCATTGCGTTCAAAGGTTCAAACTATTTGCTATTTGCTCTTTCTACAGTAGTTTTCTTTTATGGTGGACTTCCATTTCTAAAAGGTTTGGTGGACGAAATAAAAAACAAGGCACTCGGCATGATGACTTTGATCGCAGTAGCCATCACAGCCGCTTACGCTTACAGTGTAGCAACTGTTTTTGGTTTACAAGGCATGGATTTCTTTTGGGAACTCTGCACACTTATTTTAATCATGCTGCTTGGACATTGGATTGAAATGAAATCCGTTGCCGGTGCATCACGCGAATTAGAATTGTTAGTGCAACTCATGCCATCCGATGCGCACCTGATAATGCCCGAAATGATTCATGATGTAAAAACCGATTCACTCAAAGCAGGTGATTCAATCCTGATTAAGCCCGGTGAAAAAGTGGCAGCCGATGGAATAATTTATGAAGGCGAAAGCTATTTGAATGAATCCATGCTAACCGGAGAATCGGCTCCAGTAAAAAAATCTAAAGATCAAAAAGTAATTGCAGGTTCTATCAATGGCAATGGTTCACTGAAAGTAAAAGTTACTCATGCCTCCAAAGATTCTTATCTGTCAAGCGTAATTAAGTTGGTGGACGATGCACAAAAAACAAAATCAAAAACGCAACTGCTGGCAGATAAAGCGGCAAAGATTTTAACCATCGTTGCCTTAGTTGCGGGTTTCTCCACATTCTTTTTTTGGTGGTTAATGGCAAAGCAGCCCGTTGTATTTGCCTTGGAAAGAATGGTAACGGTCATTGTAATATGCTGCCCTCATGCTTTAGGTTTGGCAGTGCCTTTAGTAGTGGCTATCTCAACTTCACTTTCAGCAAAACATGGTTTGCTCATTAAGAACCGCACAGCATTTGAGAACTCACGAAAAATTACAACCATCATTTTTGATAAAACAGGAACGCTAACCATTGGAAAATTTGAAGTGGCACGAATCAAATCTTTACAATCGGGCGTTGATGAAAATGAAATTGTTCGCATAGCCGCAGCATTGGAACAAAATTCGGAACACCCCATTGCCACAGGTATCCTTGCGAAAGCAAAAGAACTTTCAGTTGCAATTCCACAAGCATCAAATTTCACAGCTATTACAGGTAAAGGAATAGAAGCAGTTGTAGAAGGTAAGGACATCAAAGTAGTAAGTCCTTTCTATCTCAAAGAAAATAATATCGCTTTACCCGAAAACTACACAAGCACCAATGCCGAAACTATTGTTTTTATAATCGTAGATAATAAACTCACAGGTTACATTTCATTGGCAGATAAAATAAGACCTGAATCTGCCGAAGCAATTAAAACACTTCACGAAAACAATATCAAATCCATTTTACTCACAGGCGATAATGCCGCTGTTGCAAAAACCGTAAGCGATGAATTAAAGATGGACGGCTTTTTTGCCGAAGTATTACCGCATCAGAAATTAGAAAAAATAAAAGAGTTACAAGCCAAAGGCGAATTTGTAGCCATGACCGGTGACGGGGTAAACGATGCTCCTGCATTAGCACAAGCCGACATAGGTATTGCAGTAGGAAGTGGAAGCGATATTGCTGCCGAAACAGCAGGAATTATCTTAGTCAACAGTAACCCCAAGGACATTGCAAGTTTAATTCTGTTCGGTAAAGCCACTTATCGCAAAATGATTCAAAATTTAATTTGGGCAACAGGTTACAATGTAATTGCATTACCACTTGCAGCAGGTATTCTTTATAAATGGGGTATCCTATTAAGCCCCGCAGCCGGAGCGGTATTAATGAGTGTAAGTACCATTGTAGTTGCCATCAATGCAAAACTTCTTAAAGTAAAATCTATCTAATAAACCAAAAAAGTGAAAATGAAAAAGATAATCACAGCTCTTCTTGTCATGCTCATGGCAGTATCAACAGGAAATGTTTTCGCACATGAACATCATCATGGCAGCGACACCACACAAATATCAGCATCCATGAAACAGCAAATGGCAGAGCACCAGCAAATGGAAGCCATCAGTCAATTTCCAAATTACCATCCCTTGATAGTTCATTTCCCCATCGTGCTACTTTTAATGGCTCTCATATTTCAGTTACTCTCCTTCTTTTATTTCAAAAAGGAATTCAGCATGGTAACGCTTATTCTTTTAGCGTTGGGTGTTATTACCGCTTGGCTTGCATCAAACACCTTCCATGCTATGCCCGGTGAACTCACCGGAAAAGCGAAGGAAATTTTTGATACACATGAACAGATGGCAACCTATACATGGTGGTTTTCGCTCCTTGCATTAATCCTAAAAGTTCCTTCGCATTTTTTTCTCAAAAGAAAATTAGTACCAGAATCAGTAGTAACACTATTGCTTGTCGGTTCAGCAATCACCGTTTCCATTGCTGGGCATCGCGGAGCGATGTTGGTGTATATGCAGGGAATTGGCCCAGAAGGAAAATACTTAGATGAATATCGCCTCCCCGAAAAGACTTCTGACAGCAACTCACATGAAATCACAATGCCGCAATCAGATAACACGAATGTAAAAGCAAACCCCGAAGAACAGGAAGAAGAACATCCTGTCGGGGTTGTTGGGAAAGGTCCGCATGGAGGTACGATTGAAGAAGCCGACCCTTACCATATAGAAATTTTAGGAAGCAACAATGACTTGATTTTTTATTTGCTAGATGGTAACACGAACCCGCTTGATATGAAAAATGTAACCGGCAGGGTAAAAATGCAATACGCTGACAAGTCAATAAAAAATATTGACCTAATGGAAATGGGTGGCAAACAAACAGCAATGGAAGCAAGCAAAGGAAAAACATTTACAGCCGTTTGCACTTTAACTAAGGACGGTAAATCTTACTCCGCAACATTCAGCAGCGACAAAGATTTACCCAAACACAAGTAATCCCGAAAGAAACAATGCTGTAAATAATAAAAACCGTCATGCTAAAAAAAATAATAGAGTGGAGTGTTCAGAATAGATTCTTTGTAATACTAATTACACTTGCTCTAATTGCAGCGGGAGTTTATTCTATTCAGAACATTAAGATTGATGCTATTCCCGATCTAAGTGATACACAGGTAATCATTTATACGGAATATCCCGGACAAGCTCCCGAACTGGTAGAACAACAAGTTACCTATCCGCTGACTACTGCCATGGTTTCCATTCCAAAATCAAAAGTGGTACGAGGGTATTCCTTTTTCGGAGTTTCATTCGTGTATATCATTTTTGAAGACGGCACTGATTTATATTGGGCAAGAAGTCGGGTGTTGGAATATCTCAATTATGCCGCCAACAAATTACCCGCCAATGTTAAACCAGCCATTGGCCCCGATGCTACGGGCTTGGGGTGGGTTTACCAGTATGCTTTAACAAGCGATTCATTGGATTTGGGGAAACTTCGGTCCATTCAAGATTGGTATTTGCGCTACGGATTGGCTAGTGTGGATGGGGTGGCAGAAGTAGCCAGCATCGGAGGGTATGTCCGCAATTATCGTGTTACCGTTGACCCCGTAAAAATGAAAGCCTTCAAGGTTTCATTGATGCAGGTCGAAAATGCCATCAAGCGAAGTAATAATGATGTGGGAGGCGGAACCATTGAAATGGGCGAAATGGAATTTATGATTCGCGGCAAAGGGTATTTAAAATCATTGGATGATTTCAACAAAATTCCGCTCTCCGTAGATACGCTTGGCACACCCGTCTATCTTTCACAAATCGCCACTGTTTCAGTGGAGCCTTCCTCACGAAGGGGAATTGCCGAACTAAACGGCAAAGGCGAAACCGTTGGCGGCATTGTAATTATGCGGGATAAGGAAAATGCAACTGCCACTATTGATGCAGTAAAAAAGAAATTGATTGAACTGGAAAAAGGTCTTCCGAAAGATGTAAAAATTAAAACAGTCTATGACCGTTCCGATTTAATAAAAAGGAGTGTTGCCACCTTGCGCAACAAACTCATTGAAGAGGCAATCATCGTTTCACTCGTTTGTTTACTTTTTCTTTTCCATTTCCAAAGCGGATTAGTTGCCATCATCATGCTGCCCATTGCCATTATCCTTTCATTTATTGTAATGAATATGCAGGGCATCAATGCCAACATTATGTCGCTTGGTGGCATTGCCATTGCCATCGGAGCAATGGTGGACGGAGCAATTATTATGATTGAAAATGCGCACAAACACATTGAGCATGATAACGAAAGTGGCAAAACCCGATGGCAAATAATTACCGAAGCGGCAGTTGAAGTGGGTCCTACTTTATTTTTTTCCTTGTTAGTGATAGCTGTTTCATTCTTCCCAATTTTCACCTTGCAGGATCAGGAAGGGCGTTTATTCAAACCACTTGCATTCACCAAGACTTACGCCATGGCGGCAGCTGCATTGCTATCCATTACCCTCGTTCCGGTTTTAATGGGGTTTTTTATCAGAGGTAAAATTCCGAAAGAAGATAAAAATCCTGTCAATCGTTTGATGATAAAAATCTATCATCCTGTTTTAAATTTTGTTTTACGATTTAAAAAGTCTGTTTTATTAGCTGCGCTGTTATTGCTTGCAGTTACAATAATTCCATACAGCAAAATTGGCTCAGAGTTTATGCCCCCACTTTGGGAAGGTGATTTGCTATACATGCCTTCTAGTTTTCCTGGCATTTCTATTACCAAAGCAAAACAGGTTTTGCAGCAAACCGATAAAATTATCCGCACATTTCCCGAAGTAGAAAATGTTTTTGGCAAAATGGGCAGAGCCGAAACATCCACTGACCCCGCACCACTGGATATGATGGAAACAACCATTATACTCAAACCGGAAAACGAATGGAGAAAAGGAATGACACCCGACAAGCTCATTTCCGAAATGGATAAAGCATTACAAATTCCCGGGCTCACCAATGTATGGACCATGCCAATCAAGAACCGTATTGATATGCTCAGCACTGGAATTAAAACCCCCATCGGTATAAAAATTGGTGGTGCAGATTTGAATATGTTGGACAGTTTAGGGAGGCAAATGGAAACCATCATGAGAACCGTTCCGGGTACTGCTACTGCATATTCCGAACGGGTGCTTGGAGGTAATTATGTTGACTTCAACATTAACCGTGAAGCAGCCGCCCGATATGGTTTAACCGTAGGCGATGTGCAAGATGTAATTCAAACTGCCATTGGTGGCAGGAGTACTTCAGAGATGGTAAACGGCTTAGAACGCTACCCCATCTCCATTCGGTATCCGCGAGAGTTAAGAGATAATATTGAAGGTTTGAAACGAGTTTTAGTCCCCACACCAACGGGAGCGCAAATTCCCCTCGCTCAATTATCCACCTTCGAAATTCACAAGGGAGCAATGGTCATTCGCAGTGAAGACAGTCGTCCGCAGGTTTGGGTTTATGTTGATATAAGAGGAACAGACATTGGAACTTATATCAAGAATGCACAAAAAATAGTAGCGCAAAATTTTAAACTCCCCGTTGGTTATACCTTGCAGTGGAGCGGCCAATTTGAAAATATGCAGCGCGCCACAGCAAGATTACTTTGGGTTATTCCGCTTACCCTGCTCATCATTTTTGTAATTCTCTATCTCAACACAAAATCATTCACCAAAGTGGCTATCATCTTTTTGGCTGTTCCCTTTTCTTTGGTCGGTGCATTTTGGCTACTGTATTTACTCGGCTATAATTTTAGTGTTGCTGTTTGGGTGGGTATCATTGCATTGGCTGGTCTAGATGCCGAAACTGGTGTAGTAATGCTGCTCTACTTAGATTTAGCATACAATGAGATGAAGAGCAAAGGGCAAATGTTCACAAAAGAACACCTCACAGAAGCGATACATCATGGAGCGGTAAAACGAATTAGACCTAAAATAATGACAGCCACTGCCATCATCGCAGGTTTGCTTCCCATCCTTTGGAGTACCGGCACAGGTGCCGATGTAATGAAACGTATTGCAGCCCCAATGGTAGGTGGTGTGGTTACCAGTGTGATGTTAGAACTTCTTGTATATCCTGTCATTTATTATTTGTGGAAAAATCGGGAAATGAAAAAAACTACAAACAGACATATCACATGATTTTACAACAAATAATACTATTAATTCTAAAGCCCTCGGCAATCACCGGGGGCTTTTCTTTTTGTAGTGCTATAAGGTTTACAAAGTTTAACGCATCGCGACAGTGTATTGTTTAATGCTAAATTTGTTGACCATGAAAATAATTTTACTTTCAATTGCACTGACACTTGCAGGTGTAACTTCATTTAGTCAGACACCGCAAAGTAACTTTCGCTTTGCCGATTCAACTGCGGTATGGACTCAATGTCACCGTATTTTTTTAGAAGGACCGCAAGGAACTTCGGCAAGTTATCAAACTGACGTTTACAGGGTAAACCAAGATTCGTTTTTCAATAATTTTAATTACCAAAAAATTACACCGGGATTAGTTTCGTCTTCAGCATTTGTAAGAAAGGATTCAACAAGAAAAATTTTTCTTTATGATTTGGAATTGCAATCGGACAGAATGATTTACGACTTTAGTCTGAATCAAGGCGATACCCTACGACTGTATAAACCAGTTTCATTTTTTCAAGGAGAAGATACCCTCAAGTTAGTAGTTGATTCGACTGACTCCGTTGTTTACGGTGTAGCAAGAAAAAGAATGTTTATGCGATGTATTACCGGGGCCTATTGCAGTTGGTTTACAAATGATGTTGTAATTGAAGGTATTGGCAGTTTAAATAGTCATTTTTTAAGTCCATACATTTATGAGTTCTTGTTCATTCCTGGAGATGCGTTCAGGTTATTAAATTTTGAAGAAAATGGGAATACATATAGCTTTTCGGATAGTTGTGGAACCGTAGATATTCCCGAAATTTCATCAAATAACATAAAAATCTTTCCTAACCCTGCTAACTCAACTTTGCATGTTACAGGAGCAACGCTCGAAAACACATTTTCTCTTTACAACTTTCTCGGACAACAAATTTTGCAACAGACATTTACAAACACCGCGACAATAAACACAGAGCAGTTGGCAGTTGGCATTTATTTTTATGAGTTACGCAACGACAAAGGGATAATTAAAACAGGAAAGGTCGTAAAACAATGATAGAGAAAAAACCGCATATAACAGCAGCTGCCCAAAAGGCGGGGTTTCGTGTTCCAAAGACAGTTTTGTGGTTAATGGAAGTTTAATTTTTAAATCAAGTCTTGTGGTGAAAATCCGCTCTTCGCCAAGTCCGAAACCGTCAGGCTATGAAATACCCTCCTCGTCAATTTTTGCCGGCACAAAAACCGGAGGTAGGTTTGTGTATAGAGCGATTTGAGCTTGCTGTTTTTTAAGTGGTTATGCTGAAAGAAGCCTTACTATAGAATCTGTGCAGATTACCAATGAACATCTAAATTCTCGGAGTTACGAAAAGGGCTAAAAAGTCTTTCAGGCAGAAGCAGCGAAAGCCGGGGGGCTTCATTCGCTACTTCTGCCTGTGAGGGGAAGACTATCAGTTTACTGATGTTTGGGGGGAAATTTATTTGACCACCAACTTCTCTTTAAAGTTAGTTTGGTAGGTACTAATGTTTACTATATAGATGCCTGCCGCCAGTATATCTTTTATGTTGAGAGTTATCACCTTACCCGAATTTGTAGAGTCGGCAGAAATCACTTGCCGGTAAACGGAAGCGCCAACTTGATTGTAAATATTGATAGTCATATCTTCGGAGGCATTGCTCAGGGCAATATTCAATTTATCGGCAGTTGGGTTTGGATACAGACTGATGGAAGTGTTCGTGTCCGCAGTTCTTTTCACCATCACTATGTTGGAGTAAGCGAACTGACCGTCATAGTCGGTTTGCTTGAGACGGTAGTACGAAACACCGGATAGAGGATGCTCATCATTGAAAGTGTAATGGCGCTCTACGGTGCTGTTGCCGGCTCCTTCTACCCTTCCTACTTCTTTAAAATCAGTTCCATCATCACTTCTTTCTACCGTAAAGTAGTCGTTGTTTATCTCTAAAGAAGTAGCCCAGGTAGTAGCTACCACATTATCTTTTGACTGTGCATCAAAGCGCAGTAATTTGACGGGTAAAGCCGCCCCACCGCCATGCGAGCCGAAAGAGAAGGGACTGAAGGTGGATACGGTTCCGTCCAATTCAATACTTCCATTTCCGTTTCCGCTACAAACGGAACCGCCTACGGTAGTGGCTGCTTCATTCTGCCACTGACCACCGGTGTAGTGGGCAATGGTGAGGTAGTCGCAGTTTTGAATACCGGAGGCCAAGGCATCTTCCCAATAAAGGCTGATTTTTACTGGATCAGCAGTAACGGTGCGATCAATCATCCAGTATTCGAGATCACTTACCAGATCAAGACCCGGAGTATCTACCGAAGTAATATCGCTGTATGGGGTGGCAAAATATTCGGCAGTAATTTCAGTCGTGGCGTTGCTCATGCCCGAAACTCCTGCTCTTCTCCATCTGCCATCCTTCCCTACCGGGAAATCGAAAGCAGTGTTGCCGATTTTTTTCATGGGGCCTGCCACATAACTGGCAGCCGAGCCGGAGGAGGAAGAAGCTGAAGCTGTCAGCGTGAGCATATTAGCAGCAGATGTATTCAATACACCATTGGTAAGCATGAGTGCTCTGCTAACCAAAGCCGGGGTGTTCAACGTTAATCCATCGGCTGAATTATTTAAGCCAATGTTGTTGAAAGTAGTTGTAGTGGTACCGCTGATAACTTGTGCCGCAGCACCATTAAAATTCACAGACTTTGACCCTTCAATAAAAACACCATCATTGATCCAGTCTCCTCCTATGTTTAGGTTATCGGCCAACCCTTGATCAAATGTTCCTGCTGCGATGTTTAGGTTATTGTTGATTGTAAGAGTAGCCGTGCTGCCATCAATGAAGAGGGTTTTGCCGGTTTTGTTGGCAACTAAGTCGTAAAATGTTTGAGCGGTTGCGGTGCCATTGATGTATTGGTCAATGGAAGTTGCATTAAAATGGACGAGGGAGATGGAGGGAGCAAACGTTCCTCCGTTATTGGTCCAGTCACCGGATAGCATATTAATGACCGCATTAGCTCCGTCAAAAGTGCCGGAGGTTAACAGCACTTTGGCATTCACATTCAGGGTATCGGTGTTGCCGCTGAAACTCAGTGTGCCTGCGCTTTTGTCCACTGCAAAGTTGAAGAAAGACTGAGCGGTAGCCGTGCCGTTGATGTCTTGATCGGTGCTTCCGTTAAAGTCAACCGTTCCTGTTCCGTAAGTAAAGATTCCACCATTGTTGGTCCAGTTGCCACCGGAGTAAACGGTAGTAACAGTAGCGGGATCAAAGGTTCCGGAGTTTAAGGTCATGTCGCCATCGAGAGTTAAGGTAGCTATACTTCCTGCGGTGCTGAGTGTTTGTGAAATTTTATCTACCGTCAATCCACCAAAATTTTCATTAGTAGCCGTGCCGTTGATGGCTTGCGCTCCCGCAGCCGAGTTGAAAACAACGGTGCTGGTTCTTGGCTGGAATGTTCCGCCATTGTTCGTCCAGTTACCGGCATTCATATAGATAGTGGTGGCCGTTCCTCCGTCAAAGGTTCCGGCAGTTAAAGTCATATTACCCATGATGTGCAAGGTGTCGGTGCTCTCGCTAAGGCTCACCGTTCCGGCACTTTTGTCTATTACTGTATGATAGAAAGTTTGACTCGCAGCAGATCCGTTGATAGCTTGCGCACCAGCGCCATTGAAGGTTATTGTTCCTGTGCCATAGGTAAAATTGCCTCCATTGTTGGTCCAGTTGCCTCCTACATAAATAGTGGCCGCAGTGCCTTTGTCGAATGTGCCCGAGTTTAGGTTCATATCCTGGCTGATAGTTAAGGCAGAGGTACTGCCGCTTACGCTAAGCGTGCCACCGCTTTTGCCCACGGTAATTCCATTTAGCGTTTGGCTGGCAGCCGTACCATTAATGGCTTGCGCTCCTGAACCGGTAAAGGAAACGGTTCCTGAGGAAGGGGTATAAGTGCCTCCGTTGTTGGTCCAGTTGCCTCCCGCCATTACAATGTTGGTGGCGGTTCCTTTATTAAATTCGGAGCCGGAGCTGAGCGTCATGTTTCCATTCAGCGTAAGGGTAGTCGTGCTGCCTCCTACGGTTAAGGTGTTCCCGCTATTATTCACCGTGATGTTGTTGAAAGTCTGTGCGGCAGCAATCCCCTGTATGGCTTGGTCGGCTGTATCGTTGAAGGTTACAGTGCTGCTGCCGGGTGTAAATGTACCTCCGTCATTCTGCCAGTTACCCCCGGTCATGTTGATCGCAGTGGCGGTACCGGCATCCAGCGTTCCTCCGGTGAGAATCATATCTCCATCCATGCTTAGAGTGGTAGTGCTTCCGCCTACCGTTACGGTTCCACTTGATTTGTTTACGTTGATGCTGTTAAAGGTTTGGCTGGCAAAAGTACCGGTGAGGGGTTGATTATCTGATCCGGAAAAGTAAACCGTGCCATCAGAGGCAATGAAACTTCCTCCGCTTAGAGTCCATCCTCCGCTTCCGGTTACATTGATGCTTTGCCCTCCGAAATAATCGGGGGTTCCATCGCGAAGAGTTCCTCCACTCAGCACTATTCCATTCACCGCAATGCTATCCGTTAAGGTAGAGGTGGCCGAACTGGAGTGGGTAAATATTCCGCCAATAGTCAGTTCGCTGTTGGATGTAATAGAGGCGGTGTTAGTCACATCCAGATTGTTGGCAATAGAGCTGACTGCGGACAGATCATAAGGAGTAGAGCCATTGAGTTTAAGATTGTAATAGTTCCCGGGATGGAGTATGGCGCTGTCTGCCGTTTGGTAAATAGTCACCGTTCCTCCACTGCAATTGTAAGTTCCGCTTAGTTCCGGATATATATCTTCTACGCTTCTCCGAAGTTTTAATTCAGAAGTACCGGTCATTGTCAAATCCGCATCGCCTGACAATACGTGTGTGCCTTCATCCAAGATGGCGTTGCCTCCCAAATTCACTTCATTGTCCACGTAAATATCGGCTGTCAATGATTTTGTGCCGCTGTTAGTAGCTGCCAAATTATAGTACGATATCAGCGGAACTTTGATGTTCTGCGCACCGGTGCCGTTGTAATAAACAGTATTAGGACTGGTAGAAACATCCAGCGCTCCGGTGGAAAGCAGTGTTCCGGTAATGCTTAGTGAAGAAGTGGCGTTATTTATCCAAAGAGAAGTAGAAGCATTTGCCCCGGTCATATTTCCATAAAGAGTGATGTTGCCGATGTTATTCACGGTGGTGTTAGAAGCCAGTGTTACGTTGGTGTTTACACTCGAACTGCCAATAGTTAAAGCAGAGTTAGGATCAATAATTTTATTTCCGGATAGAGGGAAACTGCCACCGGAGGCAGTGGTGTAAGTGCCCGAACCGCTGATGTGAGCACCGTTGCCGGTGAGAGATAAGGAAGTACCGGAGGCCATACTTAGATCCCCTGCTATTTCAATATCACCACCTACGGTCAAAGTGCCACTGGATTGGGTGTAGGCGGTACCCGAGGGGAGGGTAAACCAACCTGCCACATTCACATTTCCGTTAACGGTGGGGGAAGTAGCGGAAGCCATCAGCAATTCACCCGTAACATTTAAGGTCCCGCTATTGGTGAAGCTGCCGCTTCCATACATATTCATATTTCCACCACAATTAAATGTTTTACCACTGTTGATCACGAGTCGCGCAGCGGAATCTATATCGAGAAATTTCACAGAGTCAGTAGCCGTTAACGTAACGGTGTATCCGGCAGCTATTTCTGCATAGCCAGAACCACCGGGAGTACAATCGCAACTGGCACCCCCCGGAGTGAAACTCCAAGTTCCATTGCCGGTAGTCATATCATTCCAATTTCCTGATTTAATGACATAAACATATTGGTACATCGGGGTAGTATAACGATCATTGGTTCCCAGTATCCAAGCATTATTAAGGTTGGATACAGAGAGTCCGCTGCGGTATCCGGTAGGTGCGCCCAGGGGGCCGGCAGTGGTGACGTGCGTGCCGCAAGACCCCAACACACTACCGGTATGAGTCAACAATTTCAAATTAGCCACGTTGCCAGCCGAACCCATGTTGCTGAACTTTACACCAATATTGTAAGCCCCTCCGGTGAGGCCGGATGTACTTATATCCGAATGCATCTCTGCGATTTGTTGTATCACAGAGCCTTCGTTATCGGTATAGTTTACAATCATAGCAGACTGCATATCGGTATGAGTAGCAGATACATATCCACCCACCGTTGGGTTGGAGGTAGAATTAATGGTAACCGGCCGGCAGTAAACCATCGTTCCTATCGGAAAAAGACCATAATAATTTCCGGAGGTGCTGGTAATAGCCGTGGAAGCCGGCCAGTATCTTCTCCAAGTACCGCCATAAGCCTGGCCTAATGAGTAAACCAAAGCTGCTCCCGAGCCGTTGCCCAATGTGAAGGTGTTACTGTTCATGTCCATATTTGCCCCGTTCATGGTTAGCGTATTAGAAACGGTGACATTATTCATCAGTTTTATAGTAGTGCCATAGGGGGTAATATTCAGCTTGTAAAAAGTTTCTGATCCACCGGAGTTGCTGATCTGTTGAGTTGAAGATCCGTTGAAGCTGACCGTATAAGTGCCGGGCACAAAGGCTCCGTTGTTGATCCAGTTGCCTTTTACACTCAAGTCGCCTGCTGTGGTCAGCGTATAGCCGTTGTTGATTTGTAAGTGACCAAAAGTGATAGCGGCTGTAGGAGTCACGGTAGCTGTGCCGTCAAATATTTCTGTACTGCCGATGGTAAAGGCAAGTGCGCTGCTGGCCGTTAGCCCCTTGGCGAAAGTGATATGGCTGCCGTAGGAGGTCGTGATTACCGGACTGGTGGCACCGCCAAAAGTTAAGCTGGGTGCTGCGGTTCCGTTGAAGTTAATATCGCCTGCTCCGGTCACAGCAATTGTACCGCTTTTATTTCCCATGGTTATGGAACTGCCAAAGTTGAGCGTTCCCGTAGCCGTTGTAATCACTTCGGTTGCTACCGAGTTATTACTCATCCAGGTGATGCTGCCGTCTAAAGTGAAATCACCACTGGTAGTTTGCACTTTGCTAACTCGGGTAGTTCCGTTGTTAATTCCCACAAAAATCAAATTACCGTAAACATGACAACTGCTATTCCCTATATACAACAGCGCGGTTCTACTGTTTTGGGTAGGTTGGTTGATGGTCACATTGCCTGTTACGGTTAAAGTATTGGAACTTCCGCTTAACGAAAGGGTTCTGTTCTTGGTTGACTTATAAATGATCAAATCGCTGATTGTGCAGCTTCTGCTGATAGTGCAACTGCGATCGGTGCCATTGCTACTCGAACCTATTTGCAAAGTTGAAAGTGTAACTCCAGTACTGCCGTTGATAGCTGAGGAAACCCCATTCATGGTTAAAATGGTGGAGCCTCCGGCAGAAATACTTCCTCCATTGTTGGTTAAGGAGCCATCAATCTCCAACTTATCATTCATTGTAAAAAGTGAGGAAGAGCCTAATGTTAGATTCCCTTTCATTATCACCACTCCTGCACCAGTGGGCAAAGTGGTGGAGGCTCCTGTAGTGATATTTACGTTATTAAAAGTGATGTTCTTGGTGTGTGTAATTGTGCCGATGCCGTAGAAATTTGCAGTGCCGAATGTTTTCCAGTCCACATTAGTGCCGCTGACGGAATAGTTGCCATAAAAATTTATGCTGCAACCTGCATAAAAAGTGACTTTGTTATACTCATCGGTGAAGTCTCCATTAAAGGTAACTGTTCCTGCTCCGGAGAATATAATTCTTTTGCCGGAGTCATCAATGGTAACGGAGGGGGTAAAATTTAGTGCTCCAGTACTAATTTTAAATTGATTGGTTCCGGTGGTGGACCAGTGAGAAAAAGTTCCGGCAATATTGATAGTTCCGGGGCCGGCATCTAAAGTGTAAGTAGTATTCTTATTGCTGGGGTTCATGTCAAAATCCCCGTTAATAGTCAGGCTATTTCCGGCAGCTACTATTTTTAAGGTAGTCGAACTGCTGGTTGAGTTTCCCAAGTTGAGATTGTGGCAAATGAAAATACTATCCACCGTAACGGTCTTGCCGCTGTTGATGATCACATCATCGGTGTCCACCGGAACACCGACAGGACTCCAGATGGAGGGGTTGCTCCAGTTACCTGTGACAGTGGCTGTTTTCGTAGCTGCCTGACTAAACAAGCCCACCAGCATAAACAATAAAATAAACGTAGATTTTGTCGCCCCATGGCAACGAAGTGCCAAGTTTCTCTCAATAGTAATCAGTATCCCATTTCCCATAACTCCGGTTTTAAAAATTTCCAATATTCAATCGCTGTGAAATAGAACGGGGGATTGTTCTAAATCGAGTTGGGGGGAATAGAGTTTCATACGGAGCGCAATTTGCTTTGTTACATTAATCGGGAAAATTTATCTTGCTTGCCTAAATACAATCGAAATGAAAAAGAACAGTTTGGCAATATTGGTTTGCTTAGTCATCACCTTAGCCGCAGATGCACAAGTAACTTTAAACAGTGTGACGCTGCCTGCAAAAATTAAAACAGACAATACGGAGTTGATTTTAAATGGTGGTGGAATCAGAAAGAAACTCTTCTTCAAATTATATACTGCGGGACTTTACCTGAGTGCTAAATCATCGGATGCCAATTCGGTTATTAATGCCGACCATGCAATGGCCATGCGCTTAGTGATTACTTCAGGAGTTATCAGCAGCAGCAATATGAGCGAGGCCATTGAAGAAGGTTTCGAAAAAGCCATGAACGGCAACACTGCTCCACTTCAAACAAAAATTGATCAGTTCATCAACACGTTTAAGAAAGAAGAAATAAAGCAAGGCGATGTATTTGATATTTGGTACGTGCCCGGTGAAGGAGTGAAGTCCTATAAAAACGGCAAGTACCAAAGCACAATTCCGGGTATGGATTTCAAGAAAGCACTCTTCGGCATTTGGTTTTCCGGCAACCCAGTTGATGCAGATCTGAAGAAAGGGCTGCTCGGTTCCTAAGCAAATCTCCTTTCAGAAATTACTATCGCACTGTTGCAAAAATTAATCGCAGCAACGATGGTATGGATAACATTCTCCGCATGGGGGCAATAGAGTATGCAAAGTAAAATATCTTACAGCACCACTAAACCCTGTGCTATATGAACAGAAAAATTTACGCTGTTATCCTTCTCTCCACTTTGTTCGCTGCCTTTTCTTTTTCGCAGACTTCCTCGAAGCTCGACCTGCGATTATTCAAGCGCTTGCAGCAAGAGGTATCTCCTGCAACAAATATTTCTCTGTTAGTGAAGGGAGAGATGAAAGAAGTACAAACACTCACCGAGCATTTTGGCGGAACTTATAAATACGGGTATAATGGGATTTCATCGGTTACAATTCCCGAACAAAGTCTGATAGCCTTTTCTAAAAATCCAGCCGTTCAGAAAATATTAACCACCCAAGGCAAGGGTGTTTTTTTGATGGATTCTGCTCGTGTTCGCAATAATATAGATAGTCTGCACCGAGGCTTTGCCCCATTAGTGGACAGCCTGAACGGGAAGGACGTAGTAATAGGAATAATTGACGGTGGTATTTATTGGCAGCATTACGATTTCAGAAACCCTGCGGATAGCAGCACCCGAATTAAATATATCTGGGATCAGGTGACCAATACGGGCGGAACTATTCCAAGCCCTTACAATTACGGAAGGCAGTGGACGGCCACTGATATTAATAACAACAACTGCCAGCACACTCCTCCTGCCAATGATTTTGGCCACGGCACCTGCGTGGCGGGAATTGCCGCAGGGAATTGCCTTTCTACCCAAGGCACGGCTTATGAAAATCAGTTTACGGGAGTGGCTCCCGAAGCCGACATCATAGCCGTTCGGGTAAAGAATGACAACAACTTTATTTCAAACGTGGTGGACGCAGTGGACTATATCTTCAAAAAAGCAGACTCCTTAGGCAAGCCTTGTGTGATTAATACCAGCATAGGCGATTACTACGGTTCGCATGACGGGAACGATTTGGCCACTCAAACTATCGAGTCTATGCTCGATCAAAAAAATGGAAGAGTGTTGGTGGCTGCTGCTGGGAATGCCGGAAACATAGCGCATCACCTTTCTTATACTATTCCGACCGATTCGGCTTACACCTTGTTTGCTTACAACAGCTCTTCTGGCGATGTGTATTTTGATTGGTGGGCCGATACTTCTGATTTTAAGAATGCGCAATTCGCGGTGGGATGCAATGATGCCAATGGCACAGATTCAGGGCGAACCATTTATCTGAATGTTATCGCAGATTTTAACCCACCACCCGGTGGCAGCATCTTAAATACTTATACTCTGATGGGCACTTCCGGACAATTGGGAACTATTTATGTGCAAGTCACTTTAGACGATAACCGATACCACTGCGAAGTGGATATTATTCCCAACAACACAGCTCATCTATGGCGATTGCAAACCAAGGGCACCGGTACTTTTGATTTGTGGAGCAGTGCCGCCTTGATAGGCACTTCCGATATGATGACCAAAATTGGAAGCATTCCCATAGTCGCTCCCGCTTATCGTTTTCCCGACACTTTGAAAACGATGGTATCGTATTGGCAGAACAGCGATAAGGTGATTACTGTAGGCAATTATTCTAATAAGGCCAGCTACCTCGATAGAGATGGGAACACCGTGAACCTTACCGTCTCTCCTTACAACGAAGTAGTGGGGAAACGTTTTTTCACCTCGAGCATTGGTCCTACGCGCGACAACCGCTTAAAACCCGACCTGATGGCTACCGGCAGCACGACCATTTGCACCGGAGATGCCAACTTTATAGCCACCGCTACGGCTCCGGCTAATCGCTTAAAAGTATCTATTACTCAAAAGCATATTCGCAACGGAGGTACCTCTATGGCCTCACCGATTGTAGCGGGAATAGCGGCACTCTATCTGCAAAAGCACCCCAATGCTTCTCACGATGAAATCAAACAGGCGCTTATTTGCACTGCGAAGGAAGATGCATTTACCGGAACCGTGCCTAATTATGAATACGGAAACGGGAAGGTGGATGGATTTGCCGCTATTGCTCATTCCTGCATCGTTTATGGTTCCACCGATACATCCTGCCTCCACTTCAATCCCTCAGCTAATATTGATACTGGTTGTGTGCCCAAAGTTTATGGCGTGATGGATACCGCTTGCCTCAACTATAATCCATTGGCGAATGTGAGTGGTGGTGTTTGTGTGCCCAAAGTTTATGGCGTGATGGATACTGCTTGCCTCAACTACAATTCATTGGCGAATGTGAGTGGCGGAATTTGTGTGCCCAAAGTTTATGGCGTGATGGATACCGCTTGCCTCAACTACAATCCATTGGCGAATGTGAGTGGCGGAGTTTGTATGCCCAAAGTTTATGGCGTGATGGATACTGCTTGTCTCAACTACAATCCATTGGCGAATGTGAGTGGTGGTGTTTGTGTGCCCAGAGTTTATGGCGTGATGGATACTGCTTGCCTCAACTACAATTCATTGGCGAATGTGAGTGGTGGTGTTTGTGTGCCCAAAGTTTATGGCGTGATGGATACCGCTTGCCTCAACTACAATCCATTGGCGAATGTGAGTGGCGGAGTATGCGTCCCTAAAGTTTATGGCGTGATGGACACCGCTTGCCTCAACTACAATTCATTGGCGAATGTGAGTGGTGGTGTTTGTGTGCCCAGAGTTTATGGCGTGATGGATACTGCTTGCGATAATTATAACTCATTGGCCAACGTAGATGACGGCACTTGTATCATTTCATCTATCACGAATGTTGGAGATAAAAGTGTAAGCGTGCAGGTAATACCCAATCCCTTTACCAATCAAACCACTTTTCGGATAGAAGGCCTGAATGCCCGTGAATGCTACATCCGCATTTTTAATATTCCCGGCCAATTAGTAGATGAATTAAAGCTGAACGCAGGACAAACAGAGGTGGTATATTACAATCGAAACCTGCCGCAGGGCATCTATCACTTTGTGTTATCAGCCAATGGAAAGAAAGTGAAGACAGGAAAATTAGTAGTAGAATAGAATCGGAAATCAGCAGGGAATTTTGTCAACCCTGTTCTGATGCCGCCCTCCTTCAAATTCAGTAGTGAGGAAAGCATCTGCACATTCCTTCGCCACATCCATAGAAATAAACCGAGCGGGGAGGCATAGCACATTCGCATTATTATGCTGACGAGTAAGTGCTGCCAGTTCTTTTGCCCAGGCAATTCCGGCACGTATGCCCACATGTTTGTTGGCGGTCATCGCTACTCCATTGGCAGTACCGCAAATCAGAATACCGAAATCAAATTCTCCTTTTTCAACTGCATTGGCTATCGGATGCACATAGTCAGGATAATCTACGCTGGCATCGCTGAAAGGACCAAAATCTTTCACCTCGTTTCCCTTAGAAGTGAGATAGTCTATCAGTGCTTTTTTGTGCTCAAATCCGGCATGATCTCCTCCAATAGCGATTTTACTCATGGCTTTTTATTAGGCGTGAACAGTCATTTCTTTTTCCCGCTTTCGATCATTGCGAGCAGCAATAAAAATACTCAACTCATACAAGATATAGATAGGCACAGCTACAATGCACTGTGTAAACATATCTGGCGATGGAGTTATAACCCCCGCCACAATCAGAATAATAACGATGGCGTACCTTCTCGCTTTCTTCATTGTGCTGGCATGAATGATTCCTATTTTTGAAAGGAAGTACACCACCATCGGCAATTCAAATACGGCTCCGATAGCAAGTAGCATCACGGTGAAAAAATCAATGTAACTCTCAATGGTGAAGTCGTTTTTGATTTTATCGCTGATAGAAAAACTCACTGCAAAATTTACCGAGAAAGGAATAATGACAAAGTAACAAAAGGCGACTCCGGTGAAGAAAAACCCTGAACAGGCTAATATGATACGGCTGGTTTTTTTGCGTTCCTTCTCACTTAGTGCCGGAGCCACAAAACGCCACAATTCAAAAACAATGTACGGAAAGGCTATTACAAGCCCGATGATAATAGAGTATTGCACCAACAGAGTGATTTGACCAAACATGGTCAGGTTTTGAAGCACAATCGGAATATCATGATCAATGCAGATAGAGTCAGAAAGATGAAATTTTTGACTAACGGCACACAGTAATTTATAAGTAGGGAAATCTTTAGAGCAAATGCCGAGGATAATCTTATCGAAAACGAAATCGTAGAACAGCCCCACTACAGAGGCACATACGATAATGGCAATAGCTGAACGCAGAAGGTGCCAACGCAAGGTTTCTAAGTGATCAAAGAACCCCATTTCCGCTTCCGGATTTTTGGGGTCGCGCTTCCAATTCATCGCGCGAATGTAAACGAAAAAAGGAGGCTTTATCAAAGGGAAAAACCTCTTGTGTTATGTCATTAACAACTTTCGTATTATGCCCTGCCCTTATCTGCTCGATATAAAATTTTAAGAAGGCTGGGAAGTACTATCAGCAGTAATGGTAAAGCCACTACAAACCCACCAATAACGGCAATAGCCAGTGGTTGATGCAACTGGGCTCCGGTACCGATACCGAAGGCCAGCGGCATTAAAGCGATAATGGCTCCGAATGCGGTCATCAGGTTAGGTCGTAGACGAATGGAAACCGCATTAACTAAAGCGTCATCCATGGGCAATTCCTTGAGGGATTTTTTAAACTGGAGTAAAGTGAAGATTGCGTTCTCCCCAATTATCCCTACTATCATCACAATACCGGTGTAACTGCCCACATTCAGAGGTGTACCGGTGATGAACAAAGCAATTACACTTCCTGAAATACCTACTACTGCGATTAACAATAAAGTGAGGGAGGCGAAAAAATCTTTCGATAAGAGGAGTATTACGCCAAAAACTAAGAGACTGGCTGAGATAAGAATCAGCAAAAGTTCTCTAAAAGATTGTTGCTGTTGTGCGTACTCGCCTCCATACGTAATGTGATACCCCTGAGGCAAGTGGACTCGTTTGCTCACTTCCTTTTGAATGTCGTTCATAACACGACCTAAGTCCCGGTTATTGAGTCGTGCTGTTACTACCGCCATTGACTGTAGGTTTTCCCTCTGTAATTCATTAGCTCCCTGTCCTATCTGTATATCAGCTAGGTCTTGAATAGGCTTTAACTTACCATTCGGTAAAAATATATTGGCCTCCTTTAAGCCATTGATCCCTGATTGCTGAACATTGGGGTATATCATCCGGATGTCTGTCTGTTGTTCACTTTCCAGAATTGTTCCAACCACATTACCTTCTGTTTGGGTTTGCAATTGACTTTGCAAATCGGCAGGACTTAAACCATATTGTGCTAATACATCGGGATGGGGTGTAATGTTGACCGAAGGTCCGGCTGCTACTATACCATCAAATACATCGGCAGTTCCTTTTACACTATTCACCGCTTCGGTTGTTTGCTCAGCCAACCTATTCAGTTGCTGCTGATCATTCCCAAAGATTTTTATTTCTATCGGTTGAACGGAGGTCATTAGGTCGCCCAGCATATCAGTAATAACCTGACCAAAATCTATTCTTAAAGCAGGCTGGGAATTTTCCACCTTTTGCCGGATGTCATCAATCACTTCATCGGTCGTTCGGATCCTGTTTTTCTTTAACTCAATCAGGTAGTCTCCCCGATTAGGCTCTGTAATGAAAAAACCCAGTTGGGTACCGGTCCTCCTGGAATAACTTTCCACTTCAGGTATTTTGACAATCATTTTTTCTACCTCTTGTAAAATCCTGTCAGTTTCTTCGAGAGAAGTTCCTGGGGGCGAGCTGTAATCCAGTATGATGGCTCCCTCATCCATGGTTGGTAAAAAACCTGATTCTAACCTGGGTATCAGTATATACACGGTTATAGCTAAACTTAGTATAAGGGCAACACTGAAAAGAGGGTATCGGCCAAAAAATAGAACCCATTGTTGTGGTTTAACAGGTATTGGCTGTAACGATTTTACCTTTTTCTGTCCTTTTGAAAACAGCAGATACACTACAGGTAAGCCCATCCAGGTTACGAAAAACGAACATGTAAGGGCGATAATCATAGTATTGGAGAGTACAGTGAAATAAGCCCCTGCCACCCCGCTCATAAAAGCAAAAGGTAGAAATATCACGATGGTGCTTATAGAAGAAGATACCATGGCCGGCAATAAATAATGAATGGATTGCTGTACTAAATTAGGAGATGATTCTGCCGGATGGTCATCGTGCATTCGATGTATTTGCTCCACCACTACAATCGCATCATCAATAATTAATCCGATAGCTGCAGCGATAGCTCCCAGGGTCATAATGTTGAGCGTATACCCTATGCTGTATAGAACAATGAGAGTTAACGCCAGTGTAACCGGAACAGTAATTAATATAGTAGCACTTGCTTTGGCTGAACGAAGAAAAATAACTGCTACCACCAAGGCCAGGAGAACGCCTAACAAAAGGGCATCGCTTACACTGCGCACGGCTCCGTCTACAAAATCGGCCTGGATATAATAAGGTGTGATGCTGACATCCTTCGGTAAGGTTTCTTGCAGCTCTTTTATTTTTTGTTTCATCTGATTCGAAACATCAATCAGGTTAGCATTCGGTTGTTTAATTACCGATACTAATACCGCTGATTTGCCGTTGGCATTAATTCGAACGTATTCATTTGCCGGATGTACTTTGGTTTGCGCAATGTCCTTTAATCGTATAGTCCGTTTTGCATCGCTGCTTATTACAATGCTGTCTAATTGTTGCAAATTATTTACGGTGGCATCAGTAACGGTGAGATATAGCCGCCTATAGTCGGGTTGGTATCCGGTGGAGAGTATGAAATTGGTTCGTCCAACTGCCTGTGACATCTGATCCGGAGTAATGGATAAGGCACTCATTTTTTGAGGGTTTAAGACTATCCAGTACTCTTTGGTTTTCCCGCCACTTACCGCTACTTCAGCTACCCCCTCTACTTGCGACAAAAAAGGTTTTATGGTGTAAAGCGCTAATTGTTTCAACTCAATGGCGGTTTCCTTATTACTTTCTATGGCATACCCCATTACAGGAAGAATGGATGGGTTCATCTTTTCAACTGTAATTTTTACTCCGGGCGGTAAATCCGTTTGTATCTCGTTAATTTGTGCTTCAATTTGCTGTTGCGAAAGATCAATGTTTGCCGACCAGTCCATATAGGCCGAAATCTCACAACTGCCTCGGCTGGTAATACTGCGAACGGTAAGCAAATGCGGCACTTTTTTGACGGCATTTTCCAATGGTTTGGTCACCGTTATCATCATCTTATTAACCGGCTGAAGACCATTATCTGCAATCACTTTTATTTTCGGGAAGGTGATTTCAGGGAATAGCGATTTGTGCATGTTTCCATACACCATCACCCCTCCTGCTATTATCAGGCAAAGCACCACTGTGATCGGATTCCTATAAATGCTGAAATAGGGCTGCTTGCTCATTGGGCCTTGGGTTGTGTGATTAAAATGTTTGCGGTGTCCGGTAGGCCGTAATTGCCGGTTAGTAGAATCCTGTCGGTATCTGAAAACACGGGAGTTCTGATTTCTACACGACTATTCGTTTCAATACCTCGTACCACCGGTACTTTTATTGCAGTTGAATCATTGAGTAGCTTCATCACCCAGAAGTTGTCTTCTGATTCATTGGTTAGTACGGCTTCTTTAGGAAGTGACCGGGCATGATTTAGCACGTTCTTGGCTACCTGAATGGTAACTATCAGGTTTTCCGGAAGGCTGCGATTGGTAAAGGCTTTTACCAGAAAAGCCTGTGTTTGCGATACTGCGTCCACCACTGGCATACGCGAGCTTATGAGTCCTTTAATGGTAGATTTATCAGGCAGCAGGATGGTGCAGGGTGAATTTTCAAGGATATACCGGTTTAACTCAAAGGGGACATTCAACATAAAAATGAAGCTGCTCTCTTGTGCTATTGTGCATAGCAAATCACCGTCCGCTACATAATCACCTTCCTGTTTTTCTAACTGTGTGATAATGCCGGAACTGCTGGCATGGATGCCGAATTCACCATTGAAGTTTAAAATGGAATCCAATGCATTGGTAGATAAAGCAGCCGATTCTTTTGTTTTTATGATGAAAAGTGTTTGATCCTTATTTACGTGATCGCCAAGCCTTACATTGACCTTCTCAACATAGCCTGCTGCAGAGGATTTAAGGCTGTTTTTTTTGAGGAAAGAAGAAACGGCAGTCAATGACAGGCTGTCACTCATAGTCCCCAGGGTAATATTCGTAACAGTTACCGGTGTTTTAGAGTTCACCGATGTATTATCTGTTTGTGGCGCCTGATGGTTACAGCTATGCACCAACAGTAGCAGCGGAATTGAAAATGTAGCTATGAGAAATCGATTCATTTGAAATAGTTGAGTTCGTTAATAATTTGAAGCCGTTCCATTTGCATTTGTTGCAGGCTTGTTTTAAAACTGAAATAATTGTTGACTGCCAGAACCAGATCAGTGATTTTTGCGATGCCTTTTTCGAGCTGGGCTTTGTAAATATCAATGAGCCCTTGGGCTAATTCCATTTGTTTTTGTGTGTCACTTATCAGTTCATCTGCCGATTGCAACCTGTTTTCTAACTGCTGAATTTCCTGCCGGTACCGACTCTGATAGTATATTTGATAGTTATGCGAAATCTCGGCAGCGAGTTGAAGTTTGGAATATTCAAATTTGCGCTGGTGGCCATCATATATAGGCATCGAAAAGTTAAGGCCGATACCTGCCCCGAAATTCTTATAAGCTATGGGAACATTACTGGTGAGCAGTCCGGCATCTGCAAAGGCTGAAAGCTTTGGAAGATACCCCACATCAATAATTTTCCTTCTGTTCATAAACTGCAAACTGTCAATATGATATTGCATCAACAAAACTGAGTGACTAAGGTCGAAAGAAGGTGCCAGAGAAATTGACGGTGCCTTTAGCAGGCTAAAGCTGGTGTCACTTAATCCGCAAAGTATGTTTAAACTGTAAAGATCTGTAGTGTATTGCCTCCTTGCCTGGCGCTGATTGAGCAATTGTTTTTCTACTGCCATACGCAGATTCAGAAAGTCAGTTTGCGGATAGATCCCCCTTTCTATTAAAGGACGAAGTAGAGCTTTTTCCGTGTTTAGCAACGTTGAAACCTCTTCAGCAGATTGAACCGCGATAAGATCGTTATAGGCAGATATATATTGTGAAGTGATGGCTTTCTTCAAATCAAGTTGTGTGATCTTGGATGCATTATCCGCATACCGATTTTGTATGTTCAGGTCTTCAAGTTGTGCCTGCTTTGACTTCCGCATGATCAAGGGCTGCGATACACTGAGTTGAGCTGAATACGTGCCTCCGTTAGTGACCGCTATATCGTAGCCGTATCCTTTTATTGTAGGTGCGTAATAAAACTGACTGTTCAGATTTACCTGCGGCTTGAAAGTGGCCTTTATCCGCATACTGTCAATGCCATTCTGTGACATTTGAAATTGGTAATCTTTAAGCACTGGGCTGTTCTTCAGTCCTGCCTCAAGATAGTCGTCTAATGAACTTGGTTGTGCAGAAAGAACAACGCCAAAACACAGAAGAAGGAAAAGAGAATAGATTTTAATTTGCATTTCTATGCTTTTATTACAAAGGATTCAGTAATTCTCATGACATTATATGACCACGCAGATGTCCAGATTAATTCTCTGAACATCTGCTGATTGGTCATACTGGGTTAGGTTAGTGAATAAACTTCCCGTTCGTGTCAAAGACCAAATCTTTGCCTTTAACTTCAGCTTCATAGGTAGCATTCCCTTTTGCATCCACAATTCTAGAAGCCTCACTGATTTTGCTTCCTGAATAATGGGCATTTATATATTCTACTACCGCTTTAGGTAACTCTGAAACCGGGATTTCTGATTCTGTTTCAACGATTTGTCCTTCGGCAGTGATGAGTACCGAAGTCTCTACCTTTTTCAGGTCGAACCCTGCTTCGTATTTACCTTTTTCCATTTCCCAACCCACCTTGTTGATGTCCGGATATTTTGCTTTAAAGGCAAAAAGAACTTTAGCAGGAACTTTATCTGAATTTATTTTTTGTGCAGAAGAGGTTGCATGGCAAACACATGCCATTAGCAACACGATGATTATATTTTTCATGTCGTATAGTTTGAATGTTTAAAAAGTGAACCACACCTATTCAGATAAATAGATGTCAATAAATTAAAGCATCACTTAGGCAATAGGAGGGCGGAAAACAGAGTCAAGATAGTCGGAGTGATAAACCTTATCACGCACGACCGACTTATCAGTGACTGAAGAAGGTAGTAACGGGATGTTGACTCCTTCAAATTTGGAAACAAAATTAATCTGGATCGACTGATGATGAAACTGCACCGGCTGATGAGGCTTCTCGTTTTCGTCATGTTCTTCATTAATTCCTAAAAGGCCGTCAATATCTAAAAGATGCTCTGTTATAAAGTCCGGAATATCCATATCCGGATCCTCCGTCACTTTGCAATGTTCGTACATTTTAGGCAAGTCGCACAGAGTAGAAAAATCGCCCATTGGCAACAACAGACTTCCGCTCAAAAAATAAATCGCAACAATGATGGACGAGAGCTTATACATAACTATCAGCTCAAAGATAACTTTTGGGGAGGTGGAAACCCAAAGAGAGCCGCCTGGCCGGCCCAAAGCCGCATTTAACACTAAGCGATATGGACTTAAAGAGGTATGAATCCTTCAATCGGATAATTATCTCGTTTCTTAAATGATAGAGGGAAAATTGTAGGATTCCTTCAGATGAGGCTGAGCAGAGCTTTGGCGAGTTTAAGTAAGCAAGCTGAAAAGTTAAAGTTAGTTACTGGAATTCAGAATACTCATAATGGCTTTCATATCCGGCTCCAGCACCACTTCAATTCTCCTGTTCTTACTTCTCCCTTCGGCAGTTTTATTATCATCCACCGGGAAGTATTTACTTCTGCCCGATGCGGTAATTCGCATACCATCTACCTTGTAATCATCTACCAAAAGTTTGGTCACGCTCGAAGCTCGCATCACACTCAAATCCCAATTACTGCTAATGGGCCCCGAAGTGGAACTGATGTAGGGAATGCTGTCGGTATGGCCTTCGATTACAATATTGATATCGGGCTGTTTATTCAGCACTTCCGATATTTTTTTCAAGGCTTCCTTTCCACGACTTTCTACTGAATAGCTGCCCGTTTTGAAAAGCAATTTATCGCTCAGCGCTACATACACCTTTCCATCCTTTTCATACACGCTCAAATCGCCCGAACCAAAACCCGTTAACGCATCGAGCATTTTCTTTTTCAAGGCTTGCACGGCAGAGTCTTTGCGAGCGATGAGCGATTCCAACTCGCGCACCTTTGCATCGCGAGCATTCAACTCTTTACTCAGGTTGTTCAGTTCCGTCTCCTTATCCATTAAGTCCTTCTCTCTTCCTGCTAATTGTTTCAGCAGTTTGTCTTTTTCAGAGGCCGAGGAGGAAGTGATCTGGTCGAGTTGCTTCCTTACTTTTTCGCAGATAGCCTCCGTTTCATCCTTCAACTGATTCAATTTTTTGTTCTTTTCTTCCAGCGAGGCATTACTGTCTTTCAACTTCTGAATTTCATTATTGAGATTCGCAATTTGCCCATTCAAATCATCAATAGAAGCGTTGGCTTGATTCAACTTGCTATTGCAATCTTCTTTTTCTGATTTCAGTTTATCGGCTAAAGCTACTTGTTCGTCAAATTTCTTCTTGCTGACTAAGCAGGACGACATAGAGAAAATCAATAAGGCTACAAGGATCGCCTGGAGGGATCTTTTCATTTTTTTTTTGCAAATTGTTTGCTGGCGAAGATAGAGAAGGTCATTGCCCGATTAGGAAGATTCTCAACCTCCTTTTTGTGGACGTATGTTTTTTTACACAAAAAGTTGCGCATAATTAGAAAGCAGTTCTATATTTCCACTTTAATTATCCTGACACCTTTATTTAATTCGCACTATGAAATCTTTTTACACTTGCGCAACAGTATGCGCTTTTGCTCTTTCGGTTTTCTCTACCTACGCTCAAAATAATAATGTGGGCATAGGAACTACTACGCCCGATGCGAGTGCTATGTTGGATATCAACGCCACTAACAAAGGAGTTTTAGTTCCTCGGTTAACTACCCAACAGCGCAATGCCATTCTGTCTCCGGCCAATGGATTAATGGTATATGATACCGACTTGGGATGCTTTTACTATTTCAATTCCTCTCAATGGATTTCCTTGTGTCAAGCCGGGCCACAGGGGCCTGCCGGGCCGCAAGGAATAGCCGGAGTAGATGGCCAACCGGGAGTAACCGGGCCACAAGGCCCTGCGGGAATACAGGGTGCTACCGGCCCTCAAGGGGCAAACGGTGCTAATGGAGCGACCGGCCCACAAGGACCTTCCGGAAATGATGGAGCACCCGGAGCGACTGGAGCGCAAGGGCCAACCGGACCGCAAGGAGCTACGGGACTCAACGGAAATAATGGAGCAACAGGAGCTACCGGTGCACAAGGAACTCCAGGAGTTACCGGTGCCACCGGCCCACAGGGAGTGACCGGGCCAATAGGAGCCACAGGTCCACAGGGAGCAACCGGCCCGCAGGGAGCAACCGGCCCGCAGGGAGCAACCGGCCCGCAAGGTCTTCAAGGTGTAAGCGGAGCGAACGGATCTCAAGGAATTCAGGGAATACAAGGTATTCAGGGGATCCAGGGACCCCAAGGCATTCAAGGATTACAAGGGCCTACCGGCCCCAATTGGTTGAACTATCAGGATAATCAGTCTTCAGGTGTTACGGTGAATCCTGCCAACTTCCCAACCTTTACATTGCTTCCGGGTCTTTCCAGAACGATCAACCTCACCAGTCCGGCTAAAATTTTAGTGCTGACAGATGGGGGGATTCAAACTACCTCTACTTCTACCAGCGGATATTCATTGGTAGATGTGGTGATGACCATCAACGGAAACTTAATGCCAGATGGCGGTTTCAAACGATTAAATGCTACTAATACCACCGGTATAGTAGGAGCCTTTGCTTTCTGGTCTATGGGAGTTTATGCAACTACTTCTTCCGGCTCCTACACCTTGCCTGCCGGCTCCTACACTATTGCTGTGCAAGCCAGAGGTAATGGAGGTTCCAACGCTACCGTAGGGGGCGATAACACTACCGTGTTGCAGGGAGTGATGCAAATATTCGTGATTCAATAAAAAAAGCGACTATGAAAAGTGTTTTTTTGATAGCCGGTTTTGTTTTTCTGTCAGTAGCTTTTGCCGCAGCACAGGAGCCGGTCTTTCTCAGCCCTTATAAAGACGGACGTCCTTTTCCTGAAAAGTGGAAAGATTATTCAAAGCCTGTGCAGATAAATTTACTATCGGGTGGAGCGGTGAAGACTACAGCCAGTAAAACCATTGTGTATGATAAAAGCAATGAAACGCCTCTGGTACCGGTGAGAGAAGAAAAAATTACTCCGGTGCAGTTGAGTAATTCAAAAGATAAAAAAGCATCGGGCAAAAACTGATGACAACCTATAACACGCAGAAAATAATGAAGCATGTTACCTCTTAAAAAAATCATTGGAAGCATCGCCTTGGTGGCCTTGTATTCTGTTTCCTCCGCGCAACTCTTCTACAACAATGGAGCCGATGTGGCGGTGAGTGGTGGAGGAATTCTGTATGTGGACGGAGCCGTAGAGAATGCACACGGCCTTTTCAGCAATGCCGGGCAAACTACTGTGAAAGGCTATTTCCGCAACGGCAGCAATGCCACCGGTGGCGGAGCACAAGGGGAATACCGCGTATTTGGCGATTGGGAAAACAACGATGTATTTACCGCTGACCAAAGCAATGTGCGATTAACCGGTCCTGCGCAGAATATCACCGGCACTCAGGTGACCACTTTCTATGACCTTACGCTTGAAACGGCTAATACCGTAAAGACACAAACCTTAGATGCTAACGTTAATCATTTATTGGCATTGAATGATTGTGAACTGGCCACAGGCGATAACAAGATGAATGTGCTGAATGCGGTGAGTACTTCTATTACTCGCGGAAGCGGATTTGTAAGCAGCACTTCCGTTGGGCGGTTGACCAGAGCTACTAACGCTACAAGCATTTACCTTTTCCCTACAGGATGGAACGATAATGGCAATGTGTATTATCGTCCGGTGGAGATTACGCCCTCCGTCAATACTTCACAGTCTTATACCGTTCGCATGGCTTATGGCGATCCTTCCAACGAAGGGTACGATGTAAATCTGAAAGCCGGCAATGTAACGGCTGTCAACCATAAATTCTTCCACTTGATTCAGCAGATAGGGGCGAGTACTCCTTCCGATTTGTCCATCTATTTTAACGTGGCACAAGATGGCGACTGGGGTTCTATTGGCCGGTGGCAACATATTCCGCAGTGGGAAGATTTAATGAACACTACTTTGATTCCCGCTTCGGGTACCGGCTTATCCAGCCGCACCAAAGCTTCTTGGTTAGATAGCGGTGACGAGCCACATGTATTGATTAATGCAAAAGATGTGCAAGCCTACTTCAACTTCCCGAACGTATTTGCCCCCGGAGCCAGCGACCCTACCAATCAGACCTTTCACATCATTGATAACCTGAACTTGGCAGAAGTACAGAGCATGAAGATTTTTAATCGCTGGGGCGAGCCGGTGTTTGACAGTAGTCGCGATGGGAAAACGGAATGGGATGGCAACTACCAAGGCAAAGCACAGCCCATGGGAAATTACGTGTACATGGCTTCGGTGAAGATTAGCCCTACGGGAGAAGTAAAAAAAGTTTCCGGTAACTTATCCTTATTGTGGTAACGATAATCCATCTGCTATGAAGAAATTATACACCTTGTTTTTGTTGGTCGGTTGCGGACTCAGCGGGATGGCGCAAGACATTCATTTCTCTCAAACTTTCAATGCTCCACTTTGGATGAACCCGGCTCTTACCGGCTTTACTCCGGGAGTGGCTCGCGTAGGAATCAATTACCGCAACCAGTGGTTTTCGGGTCCCAATAACGGCTTCTTTAAATCACCTTACATGACTACCGCTTTGATGGCCGACATGCCTTTTAAAGTGAAGAACGATGCTATTGGTGTAGGCCTCATGTTGGCAAATGATCAACAAGGAGCCAATACCTTCAGCGGGATTGTAGTAGATGCCTCGGTGGCTTATATCAAAACACTGGGCAATAAGCAAAACCATCGCTTATCTGCGGGGCTTCAGATTGGCTATACCCACGAATCGGTGAAATCAGAAAACTTTCAATATGCCAGTCAGTTTGATGTGAATAATCAGTTTAACAGCAACCTGCAAGGAGAGTCATTGGCAAAAAACAGTGCCGGTTATCTGAATTTGAATGCGGGCTTGTTGTGGTACGGAAAATTTGGCGATAAGTTAGGTGCTTATGCCGGAGCTTCTTTCTTTAATGTGACCGCTCCAAAATACGATGTAATGCCGGGGCAAAAGCGCAACTTATACTGGCGCTGGAACGTACATGCCGGGTTGGACATTATCTTGGCCGAGAAATATCACATTTTGCCATCGGGACTATTTACCCGACAGGGAGTGAACGATCAGTTGAACACCGGCCTCGGTTTTGGTTACGACATCAACCCGAAAGCAAATTTGACCATTGGCCTTTACAACCGCATTTCAAATATAAGTTCAGGCGTAACAGCCGATGGCCTCATCCCCTATTTTGCTTTCTCGATTTCAGGCTTCAAACTGGGGCTGAGTTATGATGCTACCCTTTCGACCCTGAAAAATGCAGGTAAAGGAGTTGGGGCACTCGAAATCCATTTGTCATATACCATTCAGAAGAAGGAATACAATTTCAGAAACGCCTTGATTTGTCCCCGCTTCTGATTTTTACAACTATATGATTTTAACCTGGCCACATAAATCTTTTCAGAAATGATGGATAAACGTTTAACGATACTGAGTGCCGTGTTGCTGATGGCGATGCTCCAAACTTCTGCCCAGCAGATAGAAGCACAAAAGCCGGCCAGCGATACTACGATACGCAAAGGGGTGAAACTGAAAGAACTGCCTGACCCTAAGACGGTAAGTTGGCAAAAAAATGTAGAGTTGGGGGCTAAGTTATTCAATAAAGGAAGCCTATACAACGGCCTTACTTACTATGAAGAAGCCGTTACCAAAAATCCTAAGAAAACCGATTTGTATTTGCCTATTGCCGAAGGAAATTTTGCCTTGCGCGATTACAAATCAGCAAACAAGTATTACAAAATGCTGGTGGATATTGATTCCGCAAAAGGGAAAGATTATTACTCGCTGTATCAATATGCGCTCACTGATAAGTATCTCGGGAACTACGAACAGGCCAAAACTTCATTCGAGAAATTTTTGGATGTTACTAAAGGAATTCCCGAGTTGGCAGATATTCGCAAAAAAGCAAGTACTGAAAAAGAGGGCTGCGACTTGGGCATTGAATTGCGCGACAGTAAAAAGCTAAAGGATTATTTGGTGGAGCATTTGGACAACAATGTCAATCAAGCATTCACCGATTACTCCCCTTACTTAGCCGACCCGAACACCCTTTACTTCGGCTCGTGGGTATCGGATGATGTGATATTGGAAGGCCGCACCGAGAAGTACGCTACCTTCTCGCGCATCTATTCATCCAAGAGAAATGGCGACAAATGGAACAAGGCCAACGAAGTGCAAGGGGCGGTAGATACCGTGCATTTCCACACCGGCAATGCGGTGATTACTCCGGACGGCCAAACTATGTATTACACACAATGCTATCAGGATGATAAGCAGCGGATGCGTTGCAGCATATACAAAAGCAAGTGGGAAAGCAGCGGATGGAACGAAGGAGAAAGTTTGAGTATCAATGAAAAAGGAGCCACTACTACTCACCCTGCATTGGGCAAAGATGAGAACGGCAGCCAGGTGCTCTTCTTCGCCTCTGATCGCAATGAGGCCAACGGCATGGATTTATATGCCGCCAAAATGAATGCCGATGGATCGCTGCAAGCGCCCAAAGCTTTGAGTGCAGTAATCAATACCACAGGCGATGAAATGACTCCCTTCTACGACTTTACTTCCAACAGCCTTTTCTTCTCCAGCAATGGATTAGTGAATATAGGTGGTATGGATATTTATAAAAGCACTGCAAAAAATGGGGGGTGGAGTACTCCCGAACATTTGGGGCTTCCGGTCAATTCCAGCGTGGACGATATGTATTACAACTGGAATGATGCCGCTAAGTTGGGCTTCTTTGTATCGAACCGCCCCGGGGGATTTGGCTTAAAGAGTGAAACTTGTTGCGATGATATTTACCAGTTCCGCATGAATGTGGTGTACTTAGCCGTGCGCGGCACGCTGCTCGATGCCGATAGCGGGAAGGCTATCACCGATCAAATCATTACGCTGTTCGATGCCGAAACCGGAGCCACCCTCAAAACCTACAACTCCACTGACGGTACTTTCTTTTTCGATTTGAAGCCCGACAAAAAGTATAAGCTCTCCGGAATTCGCAAAGACTACTTTACGGCTTTCCAAAATTTCACGACCGAAGGAATTACTAAAAGTGATACGCTTCACTACGCGATGACGTTCCAGAAAATGGAGAAAAACAAAGCTTACACCCTCAACAATATTTACTACGACTTTGATAAGTCAGACCTCAGCGAAGATTCAAAACGAGTGCTCGACACACTCTATACTATCCTACAAGAAAACCCGGCTATCGTGATTGAGTTAAGCTCGCATACCGACTCAAAGGGTTCCGATAAATACAACATGGACCTGAGCCAAAAACGCGCGGAGAGTTGTGTGAATTACCTGATCAACGAAAAGAACTTGCCGAAAGAAAGGATTACTGCCAAAGGCTATGGTGAAAGTATGCCGGTAGCTCCTAACCAAAATCCGGACGGCTCGGACAATGAAGAAGGTCGCGCTAAAAACCGCAGAACAGAATTCAAGATTATTGGGGAGGTGAATAAATAGCAGATAGCAAACTGCGCTCATCCACTTCACTTGCATCCTTATCTCACTTTGTTATTTAGGCAACTCTGCCCCACCGGTCAGGCATCCTCATCCCTTTAGTTCAGGCTTGGCTACAGACTAAATACAGCAGGACACAAGGGAGTTTTGGGAATAAATTTAATGCCCTACTTGCCAAATCCTCTGTTTGGAAACTTCTATCGAGTGTTATGGAATATTTATTAGCTGGCATGGAACATTAAAAACTTCTCTTGGAAAATTTCTCCATAATTTTCTGTGTGGATAGCATTTCCCGTTTACTTTCTATCCGTATCACACCGCTTAGGGTTACCCACTTCGTTTTCGCATCATTTGTTTTTGCACAATATCCATTGTCTAATTTATCTCCCTTGAATTAGCATTTATCGTATCATTGCATAAATTCATGTCTATGAATAAAATTTATCTATCCCTCCTGTTCTGTTGCTTGTTGATAGCCTCTTGTAAGAAGGCTGATGACAGCGAAGATTGCATTCCTCCTTCATTCAATATCGGTATCGCCAATTACGAAGTAACAGTAAGCCTAACCGCTAATGTTTCGGGCGATACTTATGAACTGGAATATGGCCAAGCAGGTTTTAGCAAGGGCAGCGGTACAGTAGTTTCCTTTAGTGGCAGCAGCAGTGTATTTACTGTAACCGATTACGGCAGCTATGACGTTTATGTGCGGGCAAAGTGTGGTAGTAAATATTCTGATTGGACGGGCAAGTCCACTGTTACTGTAGATGGTGGATATTCCAGTTGTACTACCCCATGGGGTTTAGATGTAAATACCACTTCTTACAACCCTTACAGGATACAGTGGAATGCGAATGGCGACTATTATGATATAGAGTATGGCCCTACCGGATTTTCATTGGGAAATGGAACCCGAGTGCGCACCAATAATCAATATACCAATGAGCAAATTATGCATTCAGGTACAACGTACGATTTTTATGTGCGTGCCAACTGTGGCGGCAATATCTTTAGCAGTTGGGCAGGCCCTCATAGTATTTATGCCGCAGCCGACCAAAACATCAGCGCTGCCTGCACTCAACCTACCAACCTTTATGCTTACAAAACCAGTTCTACTGAAATAAGCTACACTTCACAGGGGCATGGCAGCATTAGTTACGAAGTTTCTATCTCCACCTCCAACACTACCATAAGCAACAACATTCTTTCGGTAAGTTCACCGAACGGTGGGGTAATAAACACAGGCGGATATAACGGCACCCGTTATTTTTGGATACGGGGCAAATGTGTCAACAATCTTTTTACCAGTTGGTCGGTTTCGCAAGTACAGTAAAAATTAATAGTGTATTTGTGCCTCCGCAGGTTCTCCGCTTGCGGAAACCTACGCTGCAAGTACGCAAGCTGTACAAGTACGCAAATTACATTATTCACTCTATGCTTCCGTAATCATTCGATCTAAAGAAGCTAAACGTACCTAATTCCTTCCCACTTGTTCCAATCTGTAGCAATCAAACATCCATTAAGACCCATTATCATTGTGCGGGCTTTTTCAAAACATAAACCGTACAGAGCTCCAAGCAACCTTCCTCCTTATATTCCCTAAACCCGTTCCATCCGTTCCACTTTTTGCGAGCGGTAAAGATTGTCCATCTAAACTGGCGCAATGAAGCCAAGCCTGAGCCGAGAGACTACGGCCCTTAATCGTTGTAGTGTGTTATCGCCCACAACGTCTTCTTCTCTCGCAAGATCCTCTGCGGCAGACCGTGAGGGGAGGAAGTAAACACTCCTTTTAGATTATTCACTCAGTAGAAAGGTTCAGTTTTCTGAACGCAAGACCGTTTGTGAATTATAGTAAATGAAGGAATGTTGATTCGTTCCGAAAGGTTATTCTTATAATTTCGTCAACAGTAAAAAGAATAGAATGAAGAAGGCCGTAGTATTTGTGTATCTCGCTTCACTATTAATATCCGGTTCGGCATGGGGTCAAATATTGAATCCGGCCAAGTGGAGTTGGAAGGCTGTGCCCACCGGCAAGGGCGAATATAATCTTGTGTTTACAGCAAGTATTGATGGGAAGTGGCATGTCTATTCGCAGTTTTTAGGCGAAGGTGGGCCGGTGCCTACTGCGCTGCTATTCACCGAGAATAAGGATGTGCAAATAGTGGGGAAAGCCAGCGAAACGGGGGCAAGAATGCACGAAGGCCACGACCCGGTATTTGATATGGAGTTGAAATATTTTGAGGGCAGCATGACCTGTATTCAAAAGGTAAAAGTGCTCAAGGATACCAAACTGAAAGGAACGCTTGAATTTATGCTTTGCGATGATTCTCGATGCCTTCCGCCTGACGATTTAGAATTTGAATTTGACCTGAAAGCCAACGAAGGCAAGTCAAGTGTAGATGCAAAAAAGGACTCTACCCGTTCGCAAAATACCATTCCCGCAAAACCTACCAATGATCAGAATACCTTTGACTCGGCTGTGCAGGCGGTGATAGAGCAAAACATGCCATCGCCTGATACTGTTGAACAAGCCCAAGTGATAGCGCAGGCTGGTTCCGATAACAAGTTTGGCGAACCTTTGAGCAATTGCGGTAAAACCGCAGACACTGCCAAGAGCAAGAGCCTATGGTCTATTATTTTGCTGGGTTTTTTAGGTGGTTTGGTAGCCTTGGTTACACCCTGTGTGTTCCCTATGATACCTTTGACAGTTTCCTTTTTTACTAAACGCAATGAGTCAAAAACAAAAGGTCGTTTCGATGCCGTTCTTTATTCATTCAGCATTGTGCTGATATACTTTCTTATCTCTGTTCCCTTTCTCATTTTCAATATCTCGCCAGATTCCCTCAATGAAATTGCTACTGGTGCTCCGCTCAACGTAGTGTTCTTTATTATCTTCGTCATCTTTGCATTTTCGTTCTTCGGCTATTACGAAATCACGCTGCCCAGTTTCATTGCCAATAAAGCAGACTCGGCCTCTCAAGTAGGTGGATTCATCGGTATCTTTTTTATGGCACTTACGTTGGCCATCGTTTCATTTTCGTGTACCGGCCCCATTATCGGATCACTGTTAGTTGGGGCACTCAGCTCGGCCAATGGCAAGCTGAATTTAGTAGCCGGCATGACCTCTTTCGGCTTTGCGCTGGCCTTGCCTTTCGGAATATTTGCCTTGTTTCCCAGTTTGATGAAGTCGCTTCCAAAATCGGGCGGATGGCTAAATTCGATTAAGGTGGTACTCGGCTTTGTAGAGTTGATATTTGCCGTGAAGTTTTTATCGAATGCTGATTTAGTAGCACATTGGGGGATTCTTAAACGCGAAGTTTTTCTGGGATCGTGGGTCATATTGGGGGGCGGCTTGTTCCTTTACCTGATTGGCCTACTGAAATTCCCGCATGATTCTCCGGTGAAAAAACTTCCTCCTCTACGCCTTGCCTCCGCAGGCATTGCGCTGCTTTTTACGGCTTACTCCGCTTACGGAATTCCGGGAAATGAACTTCACTTGTTCAGCGGCTTCCCCCCTCCTAAATTTTATTCTTTAAGAGTGCAAAAAATGGCCATAGAGCCGATTCATAACGATTACGAGGCGGCACTCCTAAGAGCTAAAGCAGAAAACAAACCCTTAATGATAGACTTTACCGGTTGGGCTTGTGTGAACTGTAGAAAAATGGAAGAGAATGTATGGACAGACCTTAACGTAATGAAACAACTGAACGAGCAGTTTGTAGTGGTTTCGCTTTATGTGGATGACAAACAACAACTCCCCGAAAGCGAACAGCGGATGAGCGATTTCTTTAAGGGGAAAAAAATTAAAACAGTCGGGAACAAGTTCAGCGAAATGCAGGCAAAGTACTTTGGGTCAAATTCGCAACCCTTTTATGTGCTCGTAAGCCCCAATGAGCAGCTTTTGAATCCTCCGCAAGGATACACTCCTGACGCAAAAGACTATGCGGCTTTTCTGGATTGTGGCCTGCAATCCTTTAAGCAATTAGCTGCTTCGGAGAAAAAGTAAAAAAGAAAGAGGCTGTCTCCATCATGGATGCCTCTCTCATTATAATAGTGAGTTACCGTTTTTTACTTTCCAAACTTCTTAACTATAGCAGCCCATGCTTCGGGATTCTGATCTAAATCCACCGCTCCTGCTTTGTAGTACATTTGCTTATAAGTATCGTTGTTCTTGAACTTGTCAACGTTCACTTCCGTTCTTTCAGAATGAATAAAACCGAGTGCCATTAAAATTGAGATGATTAAAGCCATGTTTTCTATTTTTTAGGTTATTAATTTTTGTTTTCGCTTTAGATGTTATGGCTTTGTTTACGGCATCTACCAAAAAAAGTTTCACTTCTTTCAGGTATGATTTTTTCAGGTTCAAATACAGCGGTTTAGCTATCCAAGCAATCGAAACTTTTATTTTCGCGTCATGCCAATATTTCAGCCGGTTACCATTGCAGGAATTGACCTCGAGTTCTTCCTATTTGCCCTAACGCTCATAGGTGTAGCAATTTTTCACCACAAAACCGTGCAAGTTGCCTTGACCGGGTTGGCAGTTATTCTGCTTTATAAATTATTCTTTACCTCCTTCAGCTTTATTCATCTCGCTTCACACGAGTGGCCCATCTTAGTCAATTTGCTGGGCTTGCTATTGGGCTTTGCCATTCTCGCCAAGCACTTTGAACATTCGGGTATTCCGGCTCGATTACCGTATTATCTTCCCGATGATTGGAAAGGTGGGTTCCTACTTTTGGTGCTGGTATTTATTCTATCCTCCTTTTTGGACAACATCGCAGCCGCCATGATTGGCGGTGGAATGGCCTATGTGGTTTTTAAAAAGAAAGTTCATCTGGGGTATTTGGCGGGCATTGTAGCCGCCAGTAATGCAGGTGGATCCGGCTCAGTACTGGGCGACACCACCACCACCATGATGTGGATTGATGGCGTAAATGCCATAGATGTAATACACGCCTATGTAGCCGCCATTCCGGCTCTGTTTATTTTCGGCATAGTGGCTTCCATTCAGCAACACCGATATCAACCTATTATGAAGGATGAAATTGTCGGCTCCCACATCAGTTGGAAACGACTCCTTTCTATTGCGCTTATTTTGATTGGAGCTGTGTCTGCCAATCTATTGTTCGACTTCCCCGCCTTTGGGGTATGGGTGGCTATTTTTGCCGGTGCTTTTATTATCCGACCAGAGTGTAGAGAAATTAAACTTGCTCTTCCCGGCACCGTTTTTCTTTTAGCATTGGTACTGGCCGCTTCCATGATGCCGGTAGAGCAACTCCCGGCAGCCAGTTGGCACACCACCTTAGCCATGGGTTTTGTTTCCTCCATCTTCGACAATATTCCGCTCACCAAATTAGCCTTAGACCAAGGCGGCTACGACTGGGGCGTGCTGGCCTATGCTGTTGGCTATGGCGGCAGTATGATCTGGTTTGGCTCTTCTGCCGGAGTAGCGCTTTCCAATTTATTTCCTCAAGCCAAATCGGTAAGTGGCTGGGTAAGAAATGGGTGGCATGTGACGGTAGCTTATGTGGTCAGTTTCTTCATTCTGCTAAACGTAATGGGCTGGCATCCACACGCTCCACACAAACAACACAAAACCCCTCCCGATATAAAGTTGGAGCAACATCATCCAAATTGAGTGCGCAGCGTTCATTATCCCGAACATTTCGCCTTGCCAGTATTAATAACTTCATCTCTTTCGGCTTCACTATATCGCATCGCGTCTTACTTTTAATGTATGATTTATGAATTTCTTACTCCGGTGGACAAAGAGTCCTTGCTTCAGGGAACTGAACTGCACCCCGGGCAAATAGGCAACTACATTTTTATTTATGCAGGAAAGGAAGTTGACTTAAACGATTTCAATATTGCTATTATCGGGATAGATGAGGATCGCGGCTCGCAGGAAAACTCCGGCACCTGCCGAGCAGCCGATTTTGTGCGCGAAGAACTTTACAAACTGTTTCTTCCTCCGGCCGAAAGAGAATTTAAAGTAATTGACTTAGGCAATGTGAAGCCCGGTGAAACCCTGCGCGATACTTACTTTGCCGTTGCTGCGGTGGTTTCAGAACTGTTGGTACACAAAGTAATTCCGATAATCATTGGCGGAAGCCACGACCTTACTTACGGGCAATACTTGGGGTATAAGAGCCTGCAAACGCTGATCAACTTAGTGGTGGTGGATGAGAAGATTGATATGCTGGAGAATCCTTCAAAAGAAATGGATGCCACTTCGTACCTGATGAGTATTTTTACGCAAACCCCTAATTACCTCTTTAATTATAGTCACATCGGTTATCAAACCTACCTCAACGATTACAAAGCCGTGCAAACCTTAGAGAGTCTGAATTTCGATTGCCATCGCTTGGGGCTTATTCGCCAAAACTTAGAGGAGGTAGAGCCTATTCTCCGCGATGCCGACATGTTGAGCATTGATGTCTCAGCTATTCGCCAGGCCGATGCACCGGCTCATGCCAATGCTTCTCCAAATGGATTTAGCGGGGAGGAACTTTGTCAGATAGCCCGCTATGCCGGACTGAGCGATAAACTGACCTCCTTCGGAATTTTTGAAATGAATCCGGGCTTTGACAACAACCGGCAAACGGCTCAGTTGGCGGCACAAATGATTTGGTATTTCATGGAAGGTTTTTACAGCCGCGTGGGCGACTACCCCATCACCATTCAAGAACATTTGAAGTTTACGGTACACGTGAACGATGCCGACCATGAGTTGATTTTTTGGAAAAGTCGCAAAACCGAAAGATGGTGGATGGAACTGCCCTTTGGCGATAAGAAAAAGTTTGCCCGCCAGCAGTTAGTGCCTTGCTCGGTGCGCGATTACGAAACCGCCTGCAATCATGAATTGCCCGATCGGTGGATGCGAGTTTATACGAAATTAGTATAGGGTACTTTTAAGAAAATTAATGTCTGCAAATTAAAAGCGCGAGGTGACCCTTCGCGCTTTTGGTTTTAGAAATACGTAGTTACACCATTGCCGAGCTTTGCCACTATATCAGTTAGAAATTTTATCATTCAAGCATCTCGGCCTGTTCTGCCTACTTTTTACTCTTCGTTATAATCTGTGGTATCGCCTTCTATTCCGTAAATCATAGACCAAAGTGGTTTTACATTATACACGTAATGATTGTAGCGATTAGAAAGAATAATGATCGTGCTGGTATCGCGAATGTTGCGGTAGAAAACGGTATTGTTGCCATGCCACCAGCCATTGTGATAAACCAGATAGGTGCTGTCGGGCTGTCGAATCAGTCGCCATCCGTAGCCGTAATTCCGCACCCCCGGCTTTTCAAAACTGCGGGGCTTATATGCTTCTTTCATCATTTCCTGCGATAAGAGCTTGCCCTGATAAAATGCTTGATCCCAAATAAACATATCATTCACGGTAGAGTACACGCCTTTATCGCCCACTACTCCATCAAAGCAATCGTCATATTGTATCTGCCATTTTGAATTATAACTGATGGCAATTTTTCGGTCGGTAGTGTCGGCATAATCATAAATAAAAGTATGCTTCATGCCTAAGGGAACAAAAAATGTTTCGCTCATAAAATCCTTAAAGCGCTTGTTCGATACCTTTTGAACAATCGAAGCCAAGAGCAGATAGTTGGTATTGCAATATTCAAACCTGCGATTCGGCAAGGCGTATATTGAAGGCTTCTGCTTCTTCATAATTTCGATTACCTGCGCATTAGTCAGGTATTCTCCTCTTTCGCATTTACCGGAACAGAAATACAAGTAGTTGGGCAAACCCGAGCGATGGCACAACAAATCCTTGACGCAAATTCCGCGATACGGAAAACCGGGAAAGAATTTTTGGAGGGTATCATCCAACGAAAGCAGATGATGCTCGGCACACCATAAAATAGCAGTTGCGGTAAAATTCTTTGACACAGAGGCTAACTGAAAAGCAGCGGTATCGTGCATTAAATCTTTATTCCGGTAGTTGCAATAGCCAAAACATTTTTCGTAAACGGGTTCTCCTTTCAATGCAATCAGCACACTGCCGCTGAAACCATTTTCAGTACTCCGCTTCGTAAAAAAAGTATCTAAGGAATATGCCAGCACTTTATTTCTAAGATCACTCGAATCGGTCGCGGAATTCTTCTTTGCGGTAGTACCCCTTTTGCGAAGCGATGGTGGAGACTTTAGATAAAAGAAAGCGGCAAGCACACCGGCCAGCAGCAGCAGCAGAATCATTTTTTTCACGGGTGGGAAATTAAAAAGGGATGTCGGCTTTTCAGAATCGTTTTACACAATGCTTGCATACACTTGCTGTGATTTTGATTCAACACATAAACAATCACTCAGCCCAAATACCTCCATTTAAAAGTTTGGATGAATCAATGGAGTTTCCATAAGGAGTGAAAAGCTATCTACGAAGCAACTTTACTTTTCAGTATTGCCAAGCCTTGTTGTACCGGAATAATTTTAAGTGCCGCTAAGAGCGCCAAACTGATAGTGCCGCAAGCTATCAGGCTCACATACCAGTGAAATGGAAGTTGGTGGGCCAGAGAAAAGACCGCCCAACTCAACAAACAGAAAACACTCAGCTTTATAAAATCCTTTCCTCCAAAATCGAAATGGAATTTGCGATGCGCTACGATAATATGAGCAGCGGCTGTAACAAACTGTGTAATCAGTGTAGCAGCAGTAGCCCCCAGCGCTCCTTTTGCAGGAATGAGATAAATATTCAATCCCACATTCATCACCACCCCGCTCACGGCAATCACATTCAGCGCTTTCATATTCCCTTTGGCAGTGAGCAAAGTGCCGAATACATAGATAGTGCTCATAGGGATGAAGTTCAACATCAGCCAGCCAAAAATTGTCCACCAGTATTCGGAGGCGTTGTGGTAAAGCAGTTGAATAATTTCCTGCCGAAAGAAAAAACAAATCAATCCGATAACGATGCTTCCTGAAAACATCAACTCTGAACTGAATTTTACTAATGGACGGATGTTTTCATTTCTGCGAATCATTCCGGCAAACATGGGCAGCAAAAGGGTTGCGAAAAGATAACCGAACATATTCACCGCATCCAATAGCCGAAAAGACGCGGCATAAATTCCCGCCTCCGTTGCGCCATCGGGCAGCATTCGCTCAATCATTACACCGTCAATCCGATAGTAAATTCCCATCAATAAAGCGAGCAGCGCAAAGGGCATAGATTTCAACAAAATCATACGGGTGTATTTGCCCTTCCATATTTTTAGAGCTATCACCGCCTTACCGGCAATAACGAAAAAAGCGACTAAGGCAGTGAGTAACAAAGCCGCAGTTTGCGCATAGATGAACCAGAGAATGTTGAAGGAGTCTTTAAACAGAGGCGCATACATCAGCACGGTACAAAAAACTATTGTGAGCAAGCGATCGAGAATGGAGATGAAAGAATCAATTTTAAATAGTTGAAGAGCGGCAATGTTAGAACGAAAATAAAGGATAGCGGAAAGCAGAATTTGATTGATAGCCAATGCAAAAAGCATGAACAACTGTTGCTCATTAAAGCCGGTTGCGACCGCAGAAAGAAAGGTGATGACTAAGTAGAGAACACTTAGAACCATTTTTATCATCATCAGATTGCTCAGGTATTCTCCCAACCTGTTATTATTTCTTGAGATAGCTCTATTATTAAAATTGTTGATGCCGAAATCGAGCAGGATGCTGAACAAAAAGGAATAATTAAAAACGGCAAAGTAGGTGCCATACATTTCGGGGCCTACGCGGTTTTGTACTACGCGATCTACCCCGAAAATCCAATAGGGCTTTACGAGCAAATTAGCGGTGAGTAGAAAAATCAGATTGGCGACAAACTTTCTACGCATGAATTATAAAACAGTTGGTAAACAGAGAGAAAATATGGCAGACCTCATGCGAAATATTTCAACGCTTAAAAGTAATATTATTGCTACAAGGAAATTCGCTTGCAACAGAGAACTCAAATAGCCGTGAACACCCGCTTTCTGATTAAAAACAAATTAGAAGGCATCGGTCTGTTTACTTATGAATCACTGAAGCGAATAGTAGTGGCTCATCCCGAAATTGATTTCTATTTTCTATTTGACCGGCCTTACGATACTGAATTTATTTTTGGAGAAAATGTAAAGCCCGTAGTTTTATTTCCTCCTGCACGGCATCCCTTTTTATGGTACTGGTGGTTCGAGGTTTCAGTAGCTCGCTGGCTCCAGCGCAACCAACCCCACCTCTTTCTTTCTACCGATGGCTACGCTTGTTTAAAAGCATCCGTTCCGCAAGTGTTGGTCATGCACGATCTTTCCTTTGAGCATTTCAAAGAGCACCTCTCTTTTGTTACTTACCGCTACTATAAACATTACATGCCTTTGTTTGCGCGTAAGGCTGCTCGGTTAGCAACAGTCTCTGAATTTTCAAAGAGTGATATTGCGAAGCAGTACGGCATTGCTGCTGATAAAATTGATGTGGTATATAATGGTGCCAAGGAAGTTTATATACCCGTGAGCGATGCAGTTCGTCAGCAAGTGCGCGACAGATATAGCTCCGGCAAAAACTATTTTATTTATGTAGGGGCGGTTCATCCGCGCAAGAATATTCGGAACTTGCTATTGGCGTTTGAAAAATTTAAACAGCAAACCGGCAGTAATTTCAAATTATTGTTAGTGGGGCGAATGGCCTGGGATTATAAGGATGTGGAAACAACCCTCCACGCCATGCAATTTAAAGAAGAGGTGATTTTCACCGGCCATGTTCTGCCCGAAGAATTAGGGCAAATAACCGCTTCGGCCTTTGCGATGGTTTATGTTTCACTTTTTGAAGGCTTCGGCATCCCTATTATTGAGGCCATGAGTTGTGAGGTACCGGTGATTACTTCTAACACCACTTCTATGCCCGAAGCGGCTGGGGAGGCGGCACTGCTGGTAGATCCGTATTCCGTGGATGCCATTGCAAAAGCTATGAAACAGGTAGTGAATGAGCCGGAGTTAAGAAAGAGTCTGATTGAAAAGGGCAAAACCCAATTGAAGAAATTCAGTTGGGAGCTCACTGCCCGCAAACTTTGGGATTGCTGCGAAAAGGTGCTGCAGAATACTTAATCATAGAAAATCTCACTTTGTAAGCGTACTCAGAATCTTTGCTTTTTCGACAGCACTCAATTGCAAGTATTGCATGGGGGTAATTTTATTCATCTGCTTAAACTGGCGCGAAAAGGAACCCTGCTCTTTGTATCCCAATTTGGTAGAAATTTCCTTCATGCTTTTTCCCCTTTTCAGATATTGAATTCCCAAAATCAACTTTACTTCGGTGACGATATTGGAAAAACTGGTGTTTTCTTCTTTTAAAATGAGTTGTAGTTTACGGATAGAAAGGTGGAGCTTACGCGCAATAAACTGAATGGACACCGGGAACAATTCGGCATTGTTCAGCAGAATAGATTTGATCGTGTTGGCGTAACTCTTATTGCTGTAATGACGGTTCATCTCTTTCTTCAGCACCGCATCAAGGTTGGTGTAAAGAGTATAGTTTTGGTAGTGAATAGTTTTGTTTAAATCGAGAATACTGTAATGCAGCACATTGTGATGCTTTGTATAGCTGACCTCGCAGTTAAACTGCTTTTTAAAAAACGCCAACCTTTCTTTCGAGTTATCCCGGTTGTAAAAAAGTTCTATCTTCTTTGGGTATAAAGGGCCGGTGGAAAGTGTTTCTACAATACGCAACCGAAAGAACAATTCAAAATCAGATAAGCTCTCCATGCTAAACTCCTCGCCATAAATTTGGTAGGGCATCTGAACACTCCATAATATATCCTGCCGATCTCTTTTGTATTTAAACTCCACAAAGTTTGAAAACAGCAGTTGATATTCAATCAACTTTTCGTAAGAGCTGAAAATGTTTTTACAGCACAGCAAATAGTGCCCCAATAAACCCATGTCTAACACATGAAGGTGTCTGAACAGCGGATAATAGGATTCTACTCTCGGATATTCCGCTCTTATTTCTGAAATTAATCGAAAAAGGATGGCCGCATCCACCATCTGGTCGGCCTTTTTTTGTGGGGCAAATAACTTCTCCTTTTCAATAAATGAATACTTGCGAATGTCCACATGGTTATTGGCCAATGATTTTAAGATGCCCTTTAGTATAGAAGCGTTTATCTGCATGGGTGCTTAGATTTCTGTGGTTTGGTTCCCTTCATAAATGTACACTCATTTTGTGCAAACTTCAATCATGCTACCTCAATGTTTGCGCATTCTGCTAAAAATCGTGCGCGATATGACGGCATTTCTCTCATCGCTGGCTCTACTTTTGCGTAATAATGAATGTATCAATTTACAACATCCATTAAATACTTAGTACTATGAAGAAGCATTTCCTTTGGTTTGTTTTTGCCATTACAACTGCAACTACTGCTTATTGTCAAAACGTAGGAATAGGGACTAACGACCCTCAAACTAAATTAGATATTAACGGAGCGCTCTCTGCTCGCGTTTCTTCACACGCAGCAGCGGCTTCAGTTACTATCCCTGATAATGTAACCCTCTTTCGCCTTACCAATACCACCAACGGAAGCAATACCAATTTGTCGGTAGTTACTCCTAAAGACGGGCAATTTCTAACGGTGCTTAACGAGGATGACAATACCGCTTCGCTGGACGGCTATACTATTCTTGCCGGAACTCCAGCTAACCCCAGCGTGGCAAATTTTATTTACGTAGGCACGGGAGCAAATCCCGGGTGGAAAGTCAGTGGCGACAATACGCCCAGTGGCACCGGTCCACAAGGTACGACCGGCCCGCAAGGGGCACAAGGGCCATCGGGTGCTGATGGGGCAACAGGTCCACAAGGGCCTACAGGTGCTGATGGCGCACAAGGCATTCAAGGAATACAGGGACCTACTGGACCACAAGGAGCTACGGGAGCTGATGGGTATTGGACTAGAGATAATGCTACCTCGCACCTATACAACACTACTCTTACCGATAGTGTGGGGATTGCAACAGCCACACCTACACAAACTCTTGACGTAAACGGAACTGGCCTTTTTAGAAATGGGAATACAGGATCATCCTTCACTAATAATCAAATTTTATTTGGATACAATAGTACTGCTACCTACCGGCACGCTATTAAATCACGGCACAATTCGGGGGCACAAGCCGGCAACTCTTTAGATTTTTATCTATGGAATCAAGGAACGGATGCTAATACTGCCATAGGAACAAAGCAGGTAATGACCTTAGATGGTAATGGCAATGTGGGTATAGGAGCCACGGCACCATTTACCAAGTTAGACGTGGTGGGTAACATTTTTACGACTATGCATGGTAACAACAGCCAACATGATGTGAGTGAACAAGGCACCACCTATATAGGTATGAGTTCTGGAAATCAGGGCACTACTGCCTTTGCCGGTATGAAGATGCAGGTAGGTGCTTTCGGTAGTGGGGGGGCTAAAAATGGTGCTAGAATATTTTTCCAAACTTGGGGGAATAGCATTGCCAACTCGAGAGACGTAATGGTGATTAACGAATATGGCAATGTGGGTATTGGAACTTCCGCTCCCATTGCACGTCTGCATGTTGTTGGTTCCAGCGGAACCACCTCTTTTGCTGCCCGATTTACACAAGCTAATTCCAGCAATGGAAATAACATGTTTATTGGATTAGGAACCGAGAATTCGGCTTGGTCGAAAGCTGCAATTGGATTTCAAAGAACAGGTAGTTACGATGTGGGCGATATTACATTTAACCTCAATTCAACTAGTACATCCGGTGCAGACGTTTCTACTTCGGATGAAAGAATCAGAATAAAAAACAACGGAGACTTACAGATGACTGGTGTGCAAGGGAAATTATGGCTCGAAACGAACGGATGGACAGATCCTGGTACTACAGGTGCAGGTATTTCCGTTGATAATAACAACTATAAGCAGCTAATGATAATTGGCAACAACATTTCGGGAAATGATGGGCAAGGCAGGCAAGTGGGGATTTGGGATTATTTAAAAGTAAATGGAAAAATGCGGGTAACGGGTAACCTTTACTTAAATGACGGCAGTAATATTTTGCCCTATGCAGCAGGTAATTATGTTCGTATAGGAAGTGCCAGTACTCCTTTTCAGGATGTAACCTCTAACTATTTTTACTGCGCAGGTAAAATGTCGGTAGGAACTACCAGTTCCCCAAACAATATCTTAGATGTGTACGGAAGCGTATCTGTGAGCGTTGGTAATAACATTAATAATTACATTGGAAGAATAAGAAACGTAGCGAATGGTGGCGGGTCTTTTTATTTATCTACAAACAATCTTTCCAACTCGGGTCGTTGGCTGCAATTGGCAGTAGGCACAACCGAGCAAGGGTGCTTATATAACAATGGATCAACCGGAGCCCAATTGTATTCTGCTTCTGATGAAAGGTTGAAGACGAACATCCGAAACACCACGTTAGGATTAAGCACCTTAATGAAAATTAAAGTGCGAGATTATGAATGGAAGATAGATGGCAAATCGGTAAATGCAGGTTTCATAGCTCAAGAATTGTATGAGGTATACCCACAAGCGGTATTAAAAGGTTCTACAGGCGAATTGGACAGCACCGGCACCTGGATGGTGAATTACTCGGGTATTACACCATTGTTAGTAAAGGGAATTCAAGATCTTGAACTTGAAATAGCTGCGCAGAAGGCAGAAATTGCGAGCTTAAAAGCTGAAAACAATCAGCTTAAAACAACTATCTCTACCAAAGCTGATGAGATAGATATTTCGCTGTTGAAGGTACAGATAGATGACCTGAAATCTCTCATGGAAAAAAACGGAATAAGAACCGAGCGGTAAGCAAAACACTATTTCGCTTTGGGTAAAGGCACAGAACCTTAACTTCTTAAACTTTGTGCCGGCAGTACCAGCTTCAATGCTAAAGACAGTCATGGGTCACAACTAATATAGCGAACCGAATTCACTTTACAATGCTCAGTTCATCTTCATACCATCCACTTCTTTTTTCAAATCCTGCATCATGGTCAGGATGTTTTGAAAAGATAAATCGTTGCCTTTATTTAGATGGCTGATGTGCAACACCGCTTTCCAAATTTCCAATACTTCATCTACCTGAACAGGATAAGCGGGGTACGAAGGGTTATCGCTGCGCAACACTAAAGTACCGGTTTCCTCCACCTGATTAAATACGCGCTTGTACACAATGCCATCGTGTTTCGAAAGCAGAATATAGGTTTGCCCATCCTTTATATTTTTCCAGTTGTCAACGTACTCGGCTACAATCACCGAACCCGGTTGAACGGGAAGCATCGAATCGCCTTTAATTTCAAAAGCGCGATAAGTACCGGTGGGCAGAAACGGCAGTCTGAATTTTTTCAGTTCCTCAATAAAGGAGGGGTCAGAAAACCCGTTCAGATAACCGGCTGCGGCCTTCACCGGAACCAGTTCAATGTTTTCATTTTCCTTTTTATCAACCGTGATTGCCAGCACGCGCAGGCTTTTCCCTTCCACATCGCTCTTCATCTGATCTTCGGTAAATAAGGGTACCCGCTCCGTCTGCCGCAGATCATGCGTAATCAGGTCATCTATCTTATACTTAAAAATTTTCGATAGCTCCACCAGCACTTCGTAGGTGGGGCGCGCGCGACCTTCCTCATAAGAACCGATGACCGGCCGCGATACCTGAAGAGCTTCCGCCAAATCATTCTGCGTCCAGCCTTTTAGCTTCCGAAGAAATTTCAGATTTGTTTTAATAAACTCCATACACTAAAAATATTTGGTTTGCTGCGCTAAAGTAGGCAAAAATATTTAGTAATTTGCAACGCCATGCAACACTATATTCTACATCTCGATCTCGATTCGTTTTTTGTTTCGGTTGAAAGGCTCTTCGACCCTTCGCTACATGGCAAACCGGTTATCGTAGGCGGAACGGGCGATCGGGGAGTGGTTTCCTCTTGTAGTTATGAGGCGCGAAAGTTGGGAGTGCATAGCGCGATGAGTTTTAAAAAAGCTCAGCAGCTTTGTCCGCAAGGAATTTATCTGCCGGGGCGCATGCACGAGTACGGTCGTTACTCCAAAATAGTAACGGATGTGATTGCCGACCGCGCTCCCCTTTTCGAGAAAGCATCTATTGATGAATTTTATGTGGACCTCACCGGGATGGAAAAATTCTTCGGCTGCTGGAAATGGAGCACCGACCTTCGCCAAACTATCACCAGCGAAACCGGGCTTCCCGTTTCGTTCGGATTGTCAGTGAATAAAATGCTGGCTAAAATGGCGACTAACGAAGCCAAGCCAAATGGACAATACATGATTGAGTTGGGCAAGGAGCAGGAGTTTTTAGACCCAAAGCCGGTGGGCAAAATTCCCTTTTGCGGAGAGAAAACAGCGCAAATGCTCAATAGCAAAGGCATTTATACCATTTACGATTTGCGCCAGTTTTCCGCCTCGGCTCTCGAGCAAATGATGGGCAAGCACGGTGTGGATTTATGGAACCGCGCTCAAGGTCAAGCCTCTGTCGAAATTCATCCGTACCTCGATCCGAAAAGTATGAGCAGTGAGCGAACCTTCGACAAGGATACCTCAGATGCCGATGGGTTGAAGAAAGTCATTGTATCGCTGACCGAAAAATTGGCCTTTGAATTAAGAGAATCGAAAATGATAAGTGCCTGCGTCACACTCAAACTTCGCTTCACCGATTTTTCGACACACACTAAACAGATCAGCATAAAGCCTACTTCCAACTCGAAGTTGCTCATGGAAAAAGCGCTACATCTGTTTGATGAATTTTATGAAACCGGCCAACTGATTCGTTTGATAGGTGTGAAATTTTCAAACCTCAGCGAAGGGGCTTATCAAATTAATATGTTCGAAGACCGCGAGAAGGATATTCTTTTGTATAAAGCCATAGATGAAATGAAAGCAAAACACGGGCGCGATAAAATTATGCTGGCACAGAACATGGGGAACGAAAATGTAAAGCGCAACGACCCCAAGGCCGACTTGAATAAAGAGGTAAAGCGCGAAACCGTTAAGGCTAAAAAGTTGAAATAACAAAAATCAGTTTTTTACTCCGGTTAAAATGTAGTCAGCAATAGTATGATCCCGTGGACGTGTATAATTCATGAACTCTATTTTACCAACAAGGTAAAAACACAAACAGCACGATAAGTTTTCCTTGTGCCTATCGCATATTCTTGGTGTTCTTAATGATTCATTTTAGGAAGCTCTGCGTGTTCTTTCCCAAATTAAGATGAACGGCAAAGTGACGGAGGTATCTCAATACATTAATCCGGAATTTTCCCCACTCACTTGGTGCTGGCTTAGTTATAGACTAAGGATTGCTGAGATGCCATCCCGCTGATATGAAATTTCTAATAGTTCAGGTATTTTCACCACAGGGAGTTGTGCCTCCATTTAAAACGAAAAACAACCGATGGCTGTCACCAAGAAGGATCTCTTATTTTGGGTAGGAATTATAACTGCCATTTGGTTTGCGCTTTGGGGAATGGTTTGGGTGTACTATGTGGCCTTGGTAATTGCCTATCCGTTTGGCGTGGCCAGTTTTTTAATTTGGAGAAACATACGTGCAGACCTAAAAGCACGGAACAGATTTATCCCAGTAATCTTATTGGCGGGGTTTATCTTTTCCCTTTTGTCCTTGATCACTTTGTTGATCTATAATTAATCGGTGAGGCACTCATTACTTAGCTCTATTCCAAATTCTTCAGGTTTCTCATTTTCGGAACAAACAGATAAGTGAATACCACAACTATCAAGGTCATACTTCCGCCAAAAATCACGGAGGGAACAGTTCCCATCAACTTGGCGGTGAGTCCACTTTCAAAAGCGCCAATTTCATTGGAAGAAGAAACAAAAATCTGGTTCACCGAACTCACCCTTCCGCGCATGGGATCGGGGGTCATGGTTTGTAATATCGTTTGCCGGATTACCACACTCACATTGTCAAACACCCCGGTAAGAAACAACATGATAAATGAAAGCTCAAAGTTTTTAGAAAGCGCAAAGCCGATGGTAGCTGCGCCAAAACCGGTGACAGCTATCAGCAAGTTGCGACCGGCTTTTACGGTGGGCGGATGGTAAGCCAAGAAAAAGCCCATAATCACTGAACCCAAAAATGGCGCTGCCCGAAGAATACCCAAGCCTTGCGGCCCCACGTGTAATATATCGCTGGCAAATACCGGCAATAGCGCTACCGCTCCGCCAAACAGCACAGCAAATAAATCAAGCGAAATGGCCGACAGCATCACCTGCGTTTTAAAAACAAAGCGCAAGCCGGTGGTCAGCGATTCGTACAGCGTTTCTTTTTTCTCCTTAGGGATGGTGGCTTTTATAGGTACCTTCAGAAACAGGAAGAAAGCAATCAGCATAAGCACCACGGCAAAGGTGAACGAGGTTTGTACATTCGTAAAGCCATACACCAATCCGCCAAAGGCCGGGCCTACTACCGCTGCGGTTTGCCAGGTGTTGCTGCCCCAGGTAGCTCCGTTGGCATACAACTCTCGCGGCAACAGTTGAGGGAAAATACTTTGAAAAGCAGGTGCCATAAAACCCCTCGCAATTCCGCTAACGCCTATTACGAGGTACACGGGCAACACCCCATAAGCTTGCATCAAAGGGGCGGTTCCGCTCATCATATAACCCACCGCACCAAAGCACAGCGCGGTAGCCAAGATTGCAGCCCTTGCAATTTTATAGCGGTTGAAAGTATCGGCCGCATGGCCGCCAAACAGTGAGGTAAGAATAAAAGGCAGTGCTTCACTCAAGCCTATTAAGCCCAAGGCTAACTTATCGTGCGTGATTTCATAGACCTTCCACGCCAAAACGGTTTCTGCCATTTGCACCGCAAAAGTGAGAGTGAACCGAGCGAGTTGAAAATTGCGGAAGGCCTGAATTTTCAGGGCTGCGTAGGGGTCTTTTCGGACCGGTTTAATTTCTTCCATTTATTCTTTTCAAATCGTTGTTTCGCGTTGCCGCAAGGCCTCAAACAAAAGTATGCCGGCACTCACGCTCACATTCAGCGAATCAATTCTTCCGCGCATTGGTATTTTAATTTTTTTATCGGCTGCCTTCCGCCACTCCTCGCTGAGGCCGCTGGCTTCGGTGCCCACCACTATTGCGGTTGGCTTTCTGAAATCTTGTTCGTAATGAAACTTCTCGGCTTCCAATTCGGCTGCAAAAATGAGTATGTTCTTTTGCTGAAGAAAGAGAATGGCCTCTTTTGTTTCGCATACGGCAACGGGGTTAGTAAACACCGTTCCCACACTGGAGCGAATCACATTCGGATTGTAAATGTCAGTTCTCGCATCGCAGATAATCACCGCATCTACTCCGGCCGCATCGCTGGTGCGCAACATCGCCCCCAGGTTGCCGGGCTTTTCTACAGCCTCGATCACCAGCACCAAGCTATTTTCGCGAAGCGGTAGTTGCGCCAACGAAATATCCTTAAACGAAACTACGGCTATCACTCCTTCAGTACTCTCTCGATAACAAAGTGACTGATATACTTCACGATTGATAAAGAACACAGTGGGGGAGGGATGCTGCGTGAGCAATTCGTTGGGAGAATAATTTTTATCGGGCTTCATCAACTCTTCACAAATAAAAAGTTGTTGAATACAATACCCTGCCCGATGAGCCAGCACCGTTTCGCGCAAACCCTCCACAGCAAATAACTGCTGCTCTTTTCGTTCCGAAGCCTTTTCAAGCTTCTTTAGGTTTTTGATTTTGGGGTTTTGAATACTGGTAATAATCTCCTTCATGAATGCAAGCGCAAATCTATCAGTTATTCTTATTTCCTATTTTGCGAAGGAGTAATTATGGATACTAAAATTTCGATTTACCACTACAATGCCGATGAATGTTTTTTTTCTGACAGCATATCCTTGAAAAAAAGTGCCGAATACGACCGCCAATCGCATGTAAGCTGGATTAATATCTTGGGCATCAGCGACCAAAAGGTATTGCAAGAAACCGGAGAGATATTCAACATTCACTCCTTTGCCGTGGAAGACATTGCCAACGCAATACAACGGGCAAAGATTGAAGAGTATGACGATATGCTCTATATCGTACTGCGCATGTTTTATATTGGAGCAAAGGGTAAGATACAGGACCAACAGGTCAGCTTTGTGTTGCGCAACAATGTGCTGCTCACCTTCCGCGAAACCGATACGGGTATTTTCAGTAAAACGATTGGAGAACGACTCAAAGCCGGCTCCGGAAATCTGAGAAAACGCGGAGAGGATTATCTGTTGTATTCACTGCTGGATGTGATTATTGATAATTATTATTTCGTGTTGGAGCACATCAGCGATCAAATAGAAGAGTTAGACCATGCTGTATTGCACCGACCCGATGACCGCCACCTGATGGTGCTGCAAAAACTCAAGGGGCAGATCTTGTATATCCGCAAATACATATTGCCGGTGCGCGAGTTGATTAATAACCTAAAGCGATTTGAGATAGAATACTTTGATGTGGCCAGCAAGTACTTTCTTCGCGACTTGCAAGATCACATGCAACGCAATGTGGAGGAAATAGATTTTCAGCGCGACCAACTCAACTCGCTGATGGACCTTTACTATTCGCTTCAAACGCACAAGATGAATACTATTATGAAAACGCTCACAGGGGTTTCGTTTGTGTTACTTCCACTCACCTTCTTAGCCAGTTTGTACGGTATGAATTTCTCCGTTATTCCCCGTTCAGAAGATCCGATGGGTTTTTATGAAATGGTGGCCGTGATGGTGGTGGTGGCCGTGGTGCTGATTATTTTTGCGTTTCGGTGGGGTTGGCTCTCTGTGAAAGATTTTAATCAAGACAAGAAATGAAAATAGGTCTGTTTTTCGGCTCCTTTAATCCGGTGCACAATGGGCATTTGATTATCGCTAATTACTTGTGCGAGACCACCGACTTAGACCAGGTATGGATGGTAGTTTCTCCCCAAAATCCGCTAAAGGACAAGGATAGTCTGCTCAATCAATACGACCGCCTGCACCTCATTCGCTTGGCCATTGAAGGCAACTCTAACTTAAAGGCTTCTGACATTGAATTCAAATTGCCCAAGCCCTCTTATACCATTGACACCTTGGTGCATCTGAGCGAAAAGTATCCGCAGCATCAGTTTAGCCTTCTGATGGGTAGTGATAACCTTTGCTCTATTCATAAATGGAAGAACTACGAATTACTGCTGCGCAACTATTCTATGTATATTTACAGGCGCAGAGGCGATGATGAAAATCCTTACCCCGAAAATTCAAATATTCATTTTCTCGATTTTCCTTACTTAGATATATCAGCCACTTTTGTGCGCGCCAATCTTAAAAAAGGGATTTCTATGCGCTACTTTCTTCCCGAAGCAGTTTGCACTTATATAGAGGAAGGAAATTTATACCGCAGCTAATAGATATACACTTGCCCCTTGTGGATTAGTGTGGATAAGCGGTGTAAATACATCGCGTAAGTTTGTTTTGAAAGACCGGAAATAACACAGGGCTGTTTTGCCTTAAAAAATATGTGAGCAAATAGGTAGTAATCAACAGCTCCGATGCTTCAGTGTGGAAATCAACTTGTGCGCAGGGCTTGTCCACAACGCTTTCCACAGGAGGTTGATAAACCTAAAGATAGGAGTAAACACAGGGCTTCGCAATCCACATAGGGTGTGAGTTGCAGTGCATAAAGTGAAACTTATGTGAATTGAAAGACCTCTCCAAAAAGGTTATCCCAATATCCACCGCCTTAATAATAATGGCTTTCATTTTTTAAAAATCAATTTACAAGTGATACAAGTACCTGTTGTGGATGAAAAAATTTTACCGGCTCTGAAACATTTTTTTTAAAGGTTGCTATAAGATAAAACAGGGTAGAACGTTTTTATTGTAACTTACTTCTCATTAAAAGGTCAAACCTGAATGAAATTGATCCCCCGCAGATATTGGATGCTCTTATTGATTTTCGTTACCGCGTTTGTGCCAGTTCAGCTCACTTTTGAAGAAAAGCAAAAGGAATTTCCGCGCGTGGCCGATGCTTATGAGAGAAAGGAGGAGCTGTTTCTAATGAAATGCCGCTCAAAGGAAATTCCTGAAACTTTCAGCGATATGTTTATTAGAGTGTTTAAAAGGGAAGAAACGTTAGAAATATGGGCGAAGAACGTAAGAGGTAAATACGTGAAATTTGGCGAGTATAAAATCTACTCCATGTCGGGGCACTTGGGGCCAAAGCGGCAGCAGGCCGATGCGCAGGTACCCGAAGGTTTTTACTACATCACCGAGTTTAATCCACAAAGCAGTTATCATCTTTCCTTAGGGATAAACTATCCGAACGAATCGGACAAAATTCTCAGCAATGCGGATAGAATGGGAGGAGACATATTTATACATGGCGGCAACGTGAGTGCCGGCTGCATAGCCATGAGTAATTACTACATCGAAGATATTTATATAGCAGCAGTGAAAGCGCGCAACCAAGGGCAAGAAAAAATTCCGGTCGAGATTTTTCCTTTTGAGATGACTCGCTTTAATATGGTGTATTACGCTAACTTTTTTCAGTTGCACCAGTATATGGATTTGTGGAACAACTTAGCACAGGGCTACCGCTATTTTGAAACGAATAAAGATTTGCCGGAGGTAGATGTGGACCCACTGGGGCAATATATTTTTACACCCACTTCAACTAAAACTAAGTAGTAAAGCGATATTCACAGATGTAATTATATTCGGGCAATGAAATGGATTCAGCGCACACTATACGCAGCCGCATTTTTTTGCCTATTCTGTATAGCCTTTTATCGGCTTTGGTTTTTGCGACAGCCCGAACGAAACATTCCGCATAACCCTACTGAGTTTGTAAGCCCGGCCAACGGCAAAGTTGTTTCGGTAAGGCATTGGAATACTGCTGACTTAATAGAAACCAAAGGAGAGTTAGGCGCTATTCATCTTTGGACCAGCGAGGTGGATACTGCGGGCACTATTATTTCTATACAAATGAATCCATTAAACGTGCACTATCAGCGCGCCCCACAGGATAGCAAGTTGCTGAAAGAGATTTACACCAAAGGCAGTTTTCACAATGCGGTTTCTATGAGCAATGAATACGGCATCCGCTTTGAAAACGAACACAATGAAATGCTGTTTAAAACTAAGAGTGGAAAAAAATATAAGGTGATTCAGATTGCCGGTTTTATGGCTCGCAGAATTGTGGAATACCTGAACCCTAACCAAACGGTGACTCAAGGCGAAGTGATCGGCCTCATTAAATTAGGCAGCCAAGTTACAGTAATTCTACCTCACGATGTAGCGGTGACTACACAGGTAGGTGATATCGTTACCGATGGAGAAACCGTGTTGGGGAAAGAGCGATAGGCGGATATGCTAATGGGCTGATTTGTTGATATGCTGATGGGTGAATTATTTATCACCAAACACATAACTCAATATACCACCAAATCCAATAATTATGAAAACTAAAAGGGATAGCCCGGGTGTATTTATTCCACCACCATTATTTTATGTGGTCACTTTTGTAGTTGCAAATTTTATTCAACAGCAAGCACCGTTTGACGATACTGTATTTCGGTTACAATGGATTAAAATTTTTGGAATCGTATTATTAGTTATTGCCCAGTTCTTTTTAGTAAGAAGCCTACGACAATTTTTCCAAACAAAAAACACAGTGGTTCTAATTAAGCCGGCAAGTACCCTGCAGACCAGTGGAATTTATAGTATAACCCGAAACCCAATGTATCTTGGGTTAGTTATAGCCTATTTAGGATTAAGTTGTCTGATTGGGAATTGGTGGCACTTGATTTTACTACCTGTGCTTTTTTTAGTGGTGCAAGAGTATATTATTAAAAGCGAAGAAAAATATTTGGTGCGCGAATTTGGATCTGAATATGATGAGTATAGAAAAAAGGTTCGTAGGTGACTATAAAACTACCCTCAGTTCGGCCATACAACTCTACCCAATACTACCTACTATTTACTAATTACTTCCTACTATTGACTATCTACTAAATACCCTTTTCGCTTCAGTAGCCGATTGTATGCCGCTTAATTGTGTTTGATAGTTTGCTTCATGTTTTGTTTTTTTGTTTTATTGTGTTTAATTTACTCTTATCAACGCCACCTTCTAAACCAAAAACAACACAAAATGAATAGAATATTTACGCTATTTGTTATCCTATTTCTAATTGCAGGATGTAAGAAAAAAGAAACCCCGGTACAGGAAGAAGAAATTCAGTATGGAAAAATTATTGACACCACCATGGTGGATGGAATTCAACGAGAATACATAGTAAGTGTGCCACCGGGGTATGATGGTAAATCTGCCACCCCGGTAGTGTTTATGTTACACGGCACCGGAGGCGATGGGGAAAGGTTCTACAACCACTCCGGTTGGAAAGAGGTGGGTGATCAAGAAAATATTCTGACTGTTTATCCCTCGTCTTTATCTAATTGCATTTTAGATGAAGGGGTGCAAAAAATAACTACCAAATGGAACTCTCAACCCGATCGCTTCTGGACTTATTGCCCCTCTGTTACACCGCCCGATGACGTTAAATTTCTCAGTCAGGTGATTGACGAACTAGTGGCTAAATACAAGGTGGATAGCAAGCGAATTTACTTTGTAGGCTTCTCGAATGGCGGACAAATGTGTGCTAAATTATCTATCCAATTAGGCAATCGTATTGCAGCAATTGTAGAAAGTGCGGCTGCCTTTGGCACCGATACCGTTTATACCCCCGTACGCAAAATGCCTGTTACTTTCCAAATGGGCAATGGCGATTACGGCCCCGGTATTACCGGCCCCTTTCTTCCGCTATCAAGCTTAGATACTTTACTCCGTATTCCTAATCATCAGCCGTATATCATTTCGCAAACCTACATTAGAAGTTTCAACTTAAACCCTAATTTTACTATTTCGGGCGATACTAATACCGCGGTGATAGCCACTTACATACCCAATGACGGCAATACGACAAACAACTTCAATTTCGTCTTTATTAAAGATCTTACGCATCAATATCCGAATGGAATTAACCATTGGTTAAATGCCGCACAAGCAAATTGGAAATGGTTGAAACAGTTTACGCTGCCATAGAGAAATTAGCAGAGGTGCTAGTATGTGATGGGCTGATAGGTTAATTATTTAATGTGCCGTTTTACTAATTACTATCTACCACCTGCTGCTTTCTGTGCTTTTTTGCCAAGTGAACCGTTAACCCATTTTGTCCGTATATAACACGGCATTACTGAAATATATTTTAGTACTATGAACCTGCTTAAAAGTTATTGGCACCAGCTCATGGACATAGGAATAAATCAGGATGTTCCTTCCAACGAGGAACGTTATATCCGGTTTACTAATCTGGAAGCTTTTTTTATTTGCATAGGGGTTACTCCCTATGTGTCTTATTCTGTTTTTCACGGTCACCCTCTTCTTGCCATGTCGCAGGGTGTTAGTGTCTTTTTGGGGCTAATGGTTTTTTGGCTTAATCACCAGCATTATTATAAAACCGCTAGGATGGTTTTTCTGTTTGTGGTCAATTGTATTATTCTGATTAATGCTTGCTTTATAGGGTACCAAAGTGGGGTTTATGAGCTTTTTTATCTCAGCTACACCATCCCTTTTTTAGTGTTTTCTGTAAAGGATTATAAACTGATTATTGTGGGTGGTTTGTTTGCCATCGTGCCCTACTTTATTTACCCCTATCTGTATCCGTCCTTTGTGGCCTATAATGTAGATCCGGATATCCAGCTTACTATTTATAAAATCAACACTTGGGTCATATTTGTGTTGTTTGGTTTGTCGGTTTATATTCTTGCCTATTACAATTATAAAACAGAGCAGAAGTTGGAAAAGACGAATGATAGGTTAGAAGACCAAGCCATTGAACTGAAGCGCTCTAACGAAGACCTAGAACAGTTTGCCTACATCATATCGCATGACTTAAAAGCACCGGTTCGCAATATCAGTAGTTTTATGGATTTGCTTACCAAGCAATTGAACGAGTCGTATCCTAAAAGTTCGCGCGATTTTGTAGAAATGTCGAAACAGAGTGCCGATAGGCTGACCCGCCAGATAGATGATATGCTTTCATACTGCACTATTGATAGAAACCTGCCACCGGTTGCGGCAGTAGATTTAAACCAGATGGTGAAAACTATCAAGATGGAGTTGAATGAAAAAATAGCAGAGAAAAACGCAGTGATTATTGTGAGAAATGAGTTGCCTTTGCTGAACCAGATGCACTCCAGCATGATGCATCATGTGTTTCAGAATTTAATAGCCAATGCCATTAAGTTCAATACCAATGCTGCCCCCGAAGTTCGCATTGGCTATGTAGAGGAAAACGGAATCTATACGTTCAGCGTCAGCGACAATGGAATTGGAATTGATCCGAGTTTTCAATCGAAGCTCTTCCAGATGTTTAATCGCTTGCATACGTCCGATCAGTTTGAAGGCACCGGTATTGGATTGGCGGTGTGTAAAAAGATTATTACGTTTTATAAAGGCGATATTTGGTTTAAAAGCGAGCCAAATCAAGGTACTACTTTTTATTTTACCTTGCCAAAATTATAGGAAGCTCTCTTCCTGAAAGCTAAAAACTGCAAGCCAAGAATCGGGAACAAAGAACCAACGCAACTCCTACATTTCCTCATTTCTTTATTACCTCATCAGCCACCCACTTACCCCTCCGCCCTTCGGGCACCTCCCCTTCCCGCAGGATTGCGGGGAGGAGGACCTGCCAGACGGTCTGGCTGGGATGCCGAAGCCTGCCTGAATGACGAAGTCGGGCAGTGCAGAGGAGGTAAATGAGAACCAAGACAGAGTATTAACTCCAGCCTTTAGACTGGAGGCAACAGAATATCTATCTCATGGGCTTTAGCCCTACCACTCTAAAATATCTGCGAGCCTATTTTAAAGAATATAAGCCCAAGGTGTTTTTTGAAGGGCAATACTCAGGAGGGTTTTATAGCATGCGAAGCGTTCAACCGATACTCGCTGCGTCTAAAAAAAGTCAAAATTGAATAAGCTGACCGAAGAACAAAAAAACGAAAACACGATTCAGGCAAGAAAAAGAGTGTGGATAGACCACGCCATTTGCGGAGTGAAAAGACTGAAAATAGTGAAGGACGCGTTTCGAAATCACAGTGAAGGAATGATAGATTTGTCCATTCAAGTAGCTTGTGGTTTACATAATCTCCGATTAGCCACAGGATAAACTCTTATGCTGTATAATGTCTAATGGAAAGAACCGAAATTATTAACTTTGAACCTCTACAGTATATTGTTGAAGGCAATATGGTAGTGGTTTTAGGAAGAGAACATCAAAAAGTAAAACGAACGGGAAGAGAACTGAAACAAGATTGGGTTCAGATATATACGGTTGAAAAGCTATTTGATTACAAAAATGGAAGAATTTGCAAGTTCAGAAGTAGTAATTGAATAGTATAATTATGATAATTCGAACAGTAACAGTATTAATCACCTTGTTAAGCTTTACAGCATGTCAAGGACAAGCAAAAACTAAAGATATGAATAACGATATATCAAAAAATAGTAACCCGCTTTTATGCGATATAAAAACCGGAATGTGTGAAACAACATATGAGAATATAAATACTTCATCTAAAACGAATCAGCAATTTTCAGAGAAATCCGTAAAGCTAATTTATTACACAGACCCAATTTGTTCATCTTGTTGGGGAATAGAACCACAACTGCGCAAACTTAAATTGGAATACGGCAACGCTATTGAGATAGATTATCGAATGGGCGGTTTATTGCCAGATTGGAGCTACAATAGTGGAGGTATTGGTAAACCTTCTGACGTTGCACACCATTGGGATGAAGTAAGTGTTTATTATGATATGCCCATAGATGGTGATGTTTGGTTAGAAGACCCCTTGCACTCATCTTATCCACCCTCAATCGCATTTAAAGCAGCACAAATTCAAGACAATGAAAAAGCGATTTTGTTTCTGCGTGAAATACGAGAAATGGTTTTCCTCCAAAAAAAGAATATTACAAAATGGGAGTATTTGGAATTGGCGGGAAAGAAGGTTGGGCTCGACATTGTTAAGTTCAAAACCGATTATGAAGGAAAGGCAAAAGAACTTTTTGCTGAAGATTTGAGATTAGCCAAAGAATTAGGCGTAAGAGGCTTTCCGACAATATTTTTTACAGACACAACAGGACATAAAGAAATAGTTTATGGCTCAAAACCCTATAACATATTTGAAAATGCTTTGCTTAAACTATTTCCTATGGCTTCTAAAGCAGCTTACGACAAAACTTGGACTTCTATATTTTCTAAATATCATTCATTGACCGCAAAAGAGTTTTCAGAACTGACAGGAAAACCACGTAATGAGTGTGAAAAATATTTAGACGACTTAACCACTGATGGGGAAATAGAAAAACTGACAACAAAAAACGGAGCAATTTGGACCCTGAAAAATACCAGCCGCTAACAGCACCTAAATGCAAACAAAAGAAGTAGCCAGCTCGTCCTAGTCTGTAGCCAAGCCTGTGCGTCAGGGACGCGCCCGCCTGACCGGACGGGCAGGGATGTCTGCCAACCCCAAAGAATAGTTCTGGTAGCAATAACAAATTTGCGCAGGGGTGCTGTGGTTCAAGATGTACTTAGCGCAGGGATAAAACTCATACCTTTAAATTGCAAAGACAGCAGTGCATTTTGTTTCGTCAATTATAAGTAACCACTCTGCGAGTGGACGATCGAACCAGTATGGGAATGTGTCCGCTTTTTTGAGAAGAAACACTGAAATTATTATGACAACCACTTACTTACCAAACAAGAAGTGTCTGCTCACTGGAGCGGCAAGCGGTATCGGTAAAGCAATGGCTCTATTATTAGCTGAAAGCGGAGCGGAACTATTTCTTATAGACATTAACGCCAACGGATTGCAGGAAACTGTTGAGTTAATCAGAGGGAAAAACGGAAAAGTAAATGCCTATAAAGTATTCAGCATTACTGATTTTGAGCAGGTGAAATTATTTGCAGAAGAAATTCATGCACTGTATGGAGCAATGGACATCGTGATGAACATTGCCGGCATTTCTGCCTGGGGTGCGGTGGACAAAATGGGACACGAAGAATGGAGCAACATAATAGACATCAACTTGAAAGGACCGATTCACATTATCGAATCATTTGTTCCTAAAATGATGCAACAACAGAAAGGGCATGTAGTAAATGTGTCATCCGCTGCCGGGCTTTTCGGCTTGCCTTGGCACGGTGCTTACAGCGCGAGTAAATACGGGCTTCGTGGCCTGTCAGACGTTTTGCGACACGATTTAAAAAGATATAACATACACACTCATTTGGTTTGCCCAGGCGCTGTGGATACGGATTTGGTAAACAGCATCAAAATATCGGGCCTTACAATTTCAGAGAAAAAACTTCAAACACTCAAAACACGTTTTCAGAAACACGCGGTAAAGCCTGAGCAAGCGGCAAAAACCATATTGAAAGGAATTGAAAAAAATGAATACCTGATTTTCACTTCATTCGATGTTCGCTTCGGATATTGGATGCAACGAAAATTCACTTTCTTATACGAATGGGCGATGCAGAAAATGAACGATTATTTTCAAAAAACACTGACCGAAAAATAGTTTTCGATCTTACTTTATTTTGATATTAAATTCCTGGATTACTTTTTCCACAGAAGATTCCAACTTCAATCCCACACTGTTTAAAAAGCCCGCCAACATTTGGTAATTTCCTATCAGCATAGAAATTTCAATCAGCATCTTTCCCGAATAAAATTGAGAGAGCAGTTGCCAGGTGTTTTCTGAAATAAGTTGGTGGTTTATCAATTCATCGCAAGCGATTATCAAACCTTTTTCTTTTTCATCTTGAAAAGCCGAAGCCCCAATTGAAACACCTACTACATCCTTATCCGTCAGTCCGTTTTTTAGACCTAATTCTATATGTTGTCCCCATTCATACCGACATCTGCACAGCCACGCTACTCGAAGAATAACCAGTTCGCGTTCCCTGCTCGATAGTTTTCCGTAAGGCATCAGTCTTGAGGCAAAATACAACCACGCCCAAAACAGCCGTCTGTTTACCCCTAACACTTTGAACACATCAGGCACTTCATCTCTGCCAAACCACTTTCCGGCTTTTCCCACGATTTTAAACAACAAGCTTTGATCTTGTGCAGTGGGGATTTTCATTCTTTGGGGAACGTCTATCCAACCTTGTGCAGGAATCAGTGTATCTTTCATAATAGCACCCAATTTTACAAATAATAATTCAGCCCTCATTCATTAGCGACAAACTCCTGTTCCGAAGTTGAACCCTGACTAAGGTCACCTTACCTGCTGTCTGTAGATTGAAGCACGGCCAAAGGTTAAGCAACTACAGACTTTCGAGAGAGAACTCGACAAAAGAGATATTTTTACATCACAATGACAGCTGCGAAAACAATTAAAGAGCTTACAGAAATTCCGGGAGTTGGTAAATCTATCGCAACAGATTTATACAACATCGGTATCAGACATGTGGACGACCTAAAAGGCAAAGATCCACAACTGCTTTACGAGCAGTCTAATAAATTTGCTGCTTGCGTTCAGGACAAGTGTTTGCTTTATGTTTTTCGTTGTGCGGTATATTTTGCACAAACACCAGCGCACCAGCGCGACAGCGAAAAACTAAAATGGTGGAATTGGAAAGACAAGAAATAAGAAACACTAACACCTGTGAGCGTTGCGCTTCTGCCGTTTAAACAGGCACAAAAACTTTGCTTGCCAGAAGCCACCGCCTAAGCGGTAAATAAACAACCCAAAACCGCTTCCCCAAAAATCAAATAAGAATAAATATTTTTGAGAGATAGATAATACCCCTTACTCCATGCCCATTACCTTCCACACTGCCGATATTCAATTCACATTAAAGCAGAAGAAAAAACTAAAGCATTTTATCACCGCACAAATCAAAGCTGCCCAGTACCAGCCCGGCACCCTGTCCTTCGTGTTCTGCTCCGATGATTATCTCCTTGACATTAATAGGCAGTTTCTAAAACACGATTATTATACTGATATTATTACCTTCCCACTCAACGAGTTTCCGGAACTTATCGAAGGGGAAGTTTACATCTCCATAGATCGTGTGAAGGAGAATGCCGAGAAGTATCGGAAGGCGAGTGCAGGAAAATTTGCACACCCTTTGCCCTACGCCTCTTTGGTTTTTAATACAGAACTTCACCGCGTTATTTTTCATGGGGTGTTGCACCTGCTTGGCTATAAAGATAAATCGGCCTTGCAACAGGCAGAAATGCGGAAAATGGAAGACCGCTGGCTTCGTAAGTATGAAAAGGAAGAGAATTAAAGCATTTATGGTGTAAGAAATTAGTGCAACTGCCTGTATTTCAATCTAATATAACTATGTTCCATGTGGAACAAACCCCAAGCGCTTCTCAAAGGCTGTTTTCTTTTCCAAATAGTTCTACGTGGAACAAAAACGAAAGGACACTGTAGCTTATGCCGTTCAAATATCCGTACGTCAATCCAAATTCATCATTAATTTTACCCCGTGATTAAAGAGAATAAGATTATAGCAGTTGGGGTGGGTCTGCTCAAACCAACACAAACCAAGAAGCATGTTTAAGGAGTACGATGTAATAGTGGTTGGGGCGGGTCATGCCGGCTGTGAAGCTGCTGCTGCAGCTGCTAATATGGGTAGTAGTGTATTGCTCATCACTATGAACATGCAAGTAATGGGGCAAATGAGTTGCAACCCGGCTATGGGAGGCATTGCCAAAGGTCAAATAGTTCGTGAAATAGATGCGCTGGGTGGCTACTCAGGAATTGTAAGCGATAAGAGCATGTTGCAGTTCAGAATGCTTAATCTCAGCAAAGGTCCGGCTATGTGGAGCCCTCGCACGCAGAACGATAGAATGATGTTTACAAGTCTGTGGAGAACCATGCTGGAAGACGCTCAAAATGTGGATTTTTGGCAAGATATGGTTAGTGGACTGTTAGTAAGGGATGAAAAAGTGTGCGGAGTGAGGACTTCTATGGGGATAACCATTGAGGCAAAAAGCGTGGTTTTGACCAATGGAACCTTCCTCAATGGTCTTATCCATATCGGTGAAAAACACTTTAGCGGAGGTCGTGCAGGTGAGAAAGCAGCTCATGGTATTACCGAGCAATTGGTAGAGCTTGGCTTTGAGTCGGGCCGAATGAAAACCGGAACCCCTCCCCGTATTGACGGCCGCAGCTTAGACTATTCTAAAATGGATGAGCAGAAGGGCGATGAGGAAGTAAGTGGCTTTTCCTTTAAGAAGGGGATGCACCCCTTTGGCTCTAAATCTTCACCGGCCATTAGCCAACTCAGTTGCCACATTACTTACACCAACCAAAAGGTGCACGATATCCTTCGCACCGGCTTTGATAAAAGCCCAATGTTTTCGGGTAGAATAAAAGGGCTTGGCCCTCGTTATTGCCCCAGCGTGGAAGATAAAATTGATCGTTTTGCCGATAAAGATAGGCATCAGTTATTTGTAGAGCCGGAAGGTTGGAACACGGTAGAAGTGTATGTCAATGGCTTTTCTACCTCCCTGCCGGAGGATGTGCAATACAAGGCACTGAAGGAAGTTCCGGGTTTTGAAAATATGCGGATGTTCCGCCCCGGCTATGCCATTGAATACGACTATTTTCCGCCTACGCAGTTAGAGCACACCTTAGAAACCAAGTTGGTAAAGAACCTGTTTTTTGCAGGGCAAATCAACGGCACTACCGGCTACGAGGAAGCAGCTTGCCAGGGCTTAATGGCGGGTATCAATGCCCATAAAGCCGCACGGGACGAAGAACCTTTTGTGCTCAAGCGTTCCGATGCCTACATTGGTGTATTGATTGACGATCTCATTACCAAGGGAACTGAGGAGCCTTATCGCATGTTTACCAGCAGGGCAGAATATCGCATTTTGCTCCGTCAGGATAATGCCGATTTGAGGCTTACAGAACTGGGCCATCAACTCGGTTTGGCCGATGAAGACAGGCTGAAAAGAGTGAGAGAAAAGAGGGCAGCCATAGATGCCATTCGGAAGTATTTTGGAGAATACGGAGCCGAGCCTTCTGTGTTGAATCCTGTTCTTGCGGAGGCCGGTACCAGTGGATTGAACCAGCGGATAAAATTAGACAAGGTGCTTTCTCGTCCGCAGGTCGATATGACTATGCTTAGGAAATCATTGAAAGAGGTGGATGAATTTCTTTCCCGATACGAAAAGGAGTTTGTAGAGAGTGCCGAAATTGAAATGAAATACGAGAGCTACATTCACAAGGAGGTAGAGTTGGTACAGAAGATGAATCACTTAGAGGATATTCGCCTTCAGGCAGATTATGATTACAGCAAGCTAAAGTCGCTCTCCATGGAGGCGCGGATCAAATTGACTAAAATTAAACCCACTTCCTTAGGGCAGGCGAGCCGAATCAGCGGGGTTTCTCCGGCTGATGTATCGGTATTGTTGGTGCACATGGGAAGGTAAGTGCAACTCTTGAAAACCCAATCACTGATACCCGAAACGAAGGCGACTCTGCGGCTGCTTAGGCTGCTGTTCGTGGCTGTTGTCTTATATGGATGTGCTAATGAAAGTGCACCCTTGGGGGGTAAGGAAGACAAAGATGCCCCTACACTGAAAAGCGTTTCTCCGCCTGATAAGGCTATCCATTTTAAAAGCACCAAGATTCAGCTCACCTTTAATGAGTTTATTCAGAGCACTGGCTTTGCTCAAACTATCATCTCTCCTCCGCTTGATAAGAATCCGGTGTATCGAGTCAGCAGAAACAAATTAACTATCCAACTAAAAGGCGAACTTCAACCTAACACTACCTACACCATCAATTTTGGAGATGATATTAAAGATGTAAATGCAGGGAATATTGCTCCAAACTTCACCTATGTTTTCTCCACCGGGGACTATATAGACTCACAGCAAGTAAGCGGTAAAGTGATTAGGGCAGAGAATGGGGAGTCCGCAAGTGATGTAATTGTTTCGCTGTACTCAAAGGATTCAACAAACGGAATTCTAAGTTCTAAACCTATCTACTTTGCTAAAACTAACAAAGAAGGATTTTATCAAATCAAGAATGTGCGAGCAGATCAATACAATATCTTTGCATTGAAAGACCAGAACTTTAATTATCGCTTCGACCAGCCAAATGAACTTATTGGCTTTACCGATCACCTAGTTGATTTAACAGACTCAATTCCCCAACAGCAAAATTTTCTGATCTCTGAGGATTCAAAAAGAAAGGTATCTCTCCAAAGTGTTAATTGTTTAGAGCCTGGGAAACTGATCATTACGTACTCTGCTCCCTTCAACTCGCTAAAAGTGGATGGAGATTTATTCAAAAACGGTAGCATTGCGTGGAATTATGACACAAATGACACTTTAATAACTTGGTATTCAGCATATTATGAACAAAATGCCGAGATATTTCTCATTGCAAACGATAGCATTGCTGATACTGCCACAATCAAATTAAAATATTTAGATAAGGATTCGGTAGCACAACTTTCCAAATACTCCTTATCTATTACTAATCAAGGACTTACAAAAAAAGTAGATACAGGCATAGAGGATAAGTTTAATATTCAAGCGCTATATGGCCCTATTAAAGTGAATCTATCCCGGCCAATTACCGAAATAGGCAAAAATAAGAGCCTTCAGATTTTAGAAGATTCAAGCACTTTAACGCCTTCCCCAAAATGGTCGCTGGATGAAAAGACAAATCAGTCTATCGAACTGAATTTTGAACGAAAGGAAAATACAACATACCGATTAGTAATTCCGGATTCTATGTTTCTCGACATTTTCGAATTATGGAATAAGAGGATGGAGTGGTCGTTTACAACGAATAAAAAAGATAGCTACGGAAATATTGCATTGACTTTAACGATTGCTGATACGTCAAGAAATTATGTGGTGAAACTATTAAACAGTAACAATGAGACGATTAAAACTATTCGAACCAGCGGAGCTAAGGAGCATAAGGAGAAACTTTCTAATATTCCCTCAGGAGTGTATCGCGTGTCTGTGATTGAAGATACAAATAACAATGGGCGTTGGGATACCGGTGATTTTCTGGGGCGCATTCAACCGGAGAAGGTTTACAACTTCAAAGATTCGTACACCCTGAAAGGTGGTTGGGATTTGGATATAGAGCTAAAGTTTTAATCTTGCAACTGTATGGCTCTATTGTTACCGGTAAATGGTATTTCACCTCGCTTCGGAAGCAACTGTTTTTTAGCAGATAACTGCACGATTACAGGTGATGTGATAATGGGGGATTATTGTAGTGTATGGTTTACCGCAGTTGTGCGAGGTGATGTACATTATATTCGGATAGGCAATAAGGTAAATATACAGGACGGAGCGATTATCCATTGCACATATCAGAAAGCCCCAACTACTATTGGCAACCATGTATCTATTGGACACCGAGCGATGGTGCATGGCTGCACCATACACGATCATGTGCTGATTGGTATGGGAGCTATTGTAATGGATCATTGTGAGATAGGAGAGAATTCCATTATAGCTGCTGGAGCTGTGCTACTTGAAAACACCAAGGTAGAGCCCGGCAGCATTTATGCCGGTTTGCCCGCAAAAAAGGTGAAGGAAACAGACCAAGAAAAATTTAAGGATTTAATTGAACGGATCAGCAATAATTACGTCATGTATTCAGAGTGGTATAAGTAACAAGATGGAAGATTTAAACAAAGAGGAACAAGTGGTACTGGTGGATGAGGACAACGAAGTGCTCGGCTATGTGGGAAAGTTAGAAGCCCACAGCAAAGGCTTATTGCATCGCGCTATCAGTGTAATTATTTTTAATGATAAAGGAGAAATGCTGCTGCAACAACGAGGCTTAAATAAATATCATTGGGCCGGTATTTGGAGCAATACCTGTTGTTCGCACCCGCGCAAAGGGGAAAGTTTTAGGGAAGCAGCAGAGCGGAGAATATTTGAAGAACTCGGATTTAGCACTACACTAAAAGAACAATTCCATTTTATCTATAAAGCTCGCGATGAAAAGAGTGGCCTCACCGAATGGGAATACGATATGGTGTTTACCGGTACTTACAATGAGCCTTTTGATTTTAATAAGGAGGAAGTAAATGCCGTTCGCTGGATGCAACCTTCTGAAGTATTGATAGATGTGGAAAGGAATCCAGAAGAATACTCTTTCTGGTTTAAGATAATATTAGAAGAACTGAAAAAGAAGGAAATTATTTAAGCAAATGAATTTGTTGCCGAAACTTTTAGAAAAATACATAGAAGAAAATTCTACTAAAGAAGAATCGCTATTGCAGGAATTGAGCAGAGAAACACATCTAAAAGTGCAGATGCCGCAGATGCTCTCCGGCCATTTGCAAGGCCTATTTTTGGAGTTCATTTCTACCATGATTCAACCCAAACGAATTCTTGAAATCGGCACTTTCACCGGGTACTCTGCCATCTGTTTGGCCAAAGGCTTAACTACGGATGGTCGCTTATACACGATTGATATTAATGAAGAATTACAGCCTATGGTAGAGCGTTATCTTTATCTGGCGGGTTTAAATCAAAAAGTAGAGCAATGGATTGGTGATGCTCGCGAAATAATTCCAACCTTCGAAGAAACCTTTGATATGGTTTTTATAGATGCAGATAAACTAAATTATTCCACCTACTACGATCTTGTGTTTGATAAAGTAAAACAGGGCGGCTATATCATTGCAGATAATGTACTTTGGAGCGGAAAAGTATTAGAGGAGAAAAAAGATAAGGATACTCAGGCCATTGATAATTACAATAAAAAGGTGGCTGCCGATTCGCGCGTTAAAAATTTTATTCTTCCCTTGCGCGATGGACTAAATATTGCACAGAAGCTCATTTAACCACAACATCCCGTAAACAAATCACGTTCTACTTGAAGAGCGCAGCTGGTATTTTAGAACTTGGAAAATGCTGACTATGAAGAATGTATTGATGTTGATTATAGGTACCTTGTTTTTGCTTCCGGCTTATGGTCAGCAAAAAGAAGGAATTTTAAATTATGTAGCGCAGTATAAGGATGTTGCTATTGAAGAAATGGTGCGCACGGGTATTCCCGCCTCCATTACTTTGGCGCAGGGAATTTTAGAGTCGGGCTGCGGTCAATCTGATTTATCGGTAAAGGCAAATAATCATTTCGGCATTAAGTGCAAAGAGGAGTGGAGCGGTAAACGTTTTTATCAAGATGATGATGCTCCCAACGAATGTTTCCGAGTGTATGCAAATGCGCGTGAATCTTATGCGGATCATTCCGATTTTCTGTTGACTCGGTCACGTTATGCCGAATTGTTTAAACTTCCGGCAGGGGATTATAAGTCTTGGGCTTATGGTTTAAAGGCTGCCGGCTATGCTACCAATCCTCAATATGCGCCTAAGTTGGTGAATTATATAGAGACCTATTCCTTGCATCAGTATGATGAAATAGGCTACGCAATGATGCAAAAGCGGGAGACCTTACTGACTGCGGAATTAGAGAAAGAGCCGATTGAAAACTCATCCGCAGAAACAGTTTCGACCAAAACGAATCCTACAAAATTGAAGAGCAATTCTACCCGCGAAGAATTTCTTGTAAATGGAGTTAGAGCTATCCGAGCGGAGGGCTATGAGGATCCTTTTGCCATTGCTTTTGAATACAATATTGACTACGTCCACGTGCTTTCATTTAACGACTTGAATAGCGGAGATAAATTCAAGGATGGGGAAAACATCTTTCTACAACCAAAAAAGAATAGAGCAGAGATAAATAATTACACGGTAAAGGAAGGAGAAAGTGTACGTGATATTTCTCAGAAATTCGGAGTCAAGCTCAAAGATCTGTATTATAAAAATCTGATTAAACCAAATGAGCAAGTACAGGCTGGAGAAAATGTTTTCCTTCAGGAGAAGAGAACTTTGGCCCCTAAAACTATCAGCTATGCCGAGTATCTAAAAACAGTTGCTCATCTGAATAATGTGACCAAGCAAAATGAAACACTTTCAGAAACAAGTATTCTAAACAACAGCGCTTACGAGGTGCAACAGAAAGATACCCTTTATTCTATCGCCAAAAAATTCAACACTACGGTTGATAAAATTAAGGAGATGAATAACATGGATAACAGCAGCATCCGCCCCGGACAAACCTTAGTTGTATCGCAATAACATTTCTTAGCACCGTGCAATTTTCAACTATTGTAAGGGTACCTTTGTTTTACCGTCAGAAGTGGTAAAAATGAAAAGTCCATTTTCTATTCCTGTCGTCATTATTATTCTATTTGGAGCATTAAACTCTTGTGGACAAAAGGGAAATAATATCGAAAATACGAACCTTCAACCCAATACAAATAAAGCAATGAAAGACACCACAGCACAAGATACTATCACCTTAGCCGGAGGATGCTTTTGGTGTACGGAAGCTATTTTTCAAAGACTGAAAGGAGTTGTTTCGGTAGAATCGGGATACAGCGGAGGGAAGGTGAAAAATCCCACGTATAAAGAAGTGTGTTCCGGCCTTACGGGACATGCAGAAGCTATACAGATTGTGTATAACCCTCAAGAGGTTTCTCTTGCAGAAATTCTAAAAGTTTTTTTCAAGACCCACGATCCGACCACTCTGAATCGGCAAGGAAATGACGTAGGCCCTCAATACCGATCTGCCATCTTCTACCGGAATGAGGAGCAGCAGAAAACCGCATTGGAAATAAAAGAAGGGCTTGATAAATCAGGCGCGTTCAACTCAGCCATCGTCACAGAAATAACCCCCTTCACGGTATTCTATGCAGCAGAAGATTACCATCAGAATTATTATAACGAAAACAAAAATTCAAACTCTTATTGTCAGTTTGTGATTGTGCCTAAGCTGGAGAAATTCGAACACTATTTCAGCGATAAAATAAAGCACTAAATAAGGGGGGAGCGGTAGTTTTGCAGGCTGAAATGGTTCATTATTTTTGATGAAACAAGCTGCATGGAAAAAATTGTCCGGTTAGACGACAAGACGTTTAAACTTTATAAAAGCGAAAGTGAGATTCTCTCTGCCATTCGCCAAATAGCCCATCACATCAACGATGATTATATCGGAAAGCGACCTTTGTTAGTGCCGGTTTTGAACGGTGCATTCATGTTTGCTGCTGACTTGATGAAAGAATTGAAATTAGATTGCGAGTTGTCATTTGTAAAAGCAGCGATGTACGATGGTCACCAATCTACCGGAGAGTTAGACACGCTTATTGGCCTCCACGAAAATATCGAAGGCAGGCATGTCATCATCATTGAAGATATAGTGGAAAGCGGGCTGACTTTACAGAAACTGCTTCCATCATTTTCAGAAAAAAATCCTGCCTCATTAAAAATCACTTCTCTTTTATTTAAACCCTTTGCATTAAGGGCAGACCTAAATATTGACTATACGGGAATTGAAATTCCGAATGATTTTATTGTGGGGTATGGCTTAGATTATAAAGGGCTTGGAAGAAACCTCCGCGACATTTATCAAATGATTCCTGATAGCGAATCATGAAACGGGTGATTATTGCCGGAGGTGGTGCTGCCGGTTTTTTTGCCGCGCTATCTTGTGCAAAGCACCATCCGAATTACAAGGTTACTATCCTTGAAAAATCGCAAAAGCTATTGGCGAAGGTGAAGGTAAGCGGAGGAGGAAGATGTAATGTTACTCATGCCTGCTTTGATGCACGTGCTTTAGTAAAGTATTATCCGAGAGGAGAAAAGCAATTGCTGGGACCATTCACACGGTTTAATCCTACACATACCATGGATTGGTTTGCTCAACGAGGAGTAAAGTTGAAACAAGAGACGGATGGCCGCATGTTTCCGGTCACCGATTCTTCGCAAACTATCATTGATTGCTTTTTAAAAGAGGCGGACCATTACCACATTGATATTAAAACCGGTGTTGGTTTAGATAAACTTAGTCGGGAAAATAATGTATGGCAGGTGCATACTACTGATAAGCGAATTTTTGAAGCAGATGCTGTTATCATCACCACCGGAAATTCGCTTCAGGTTTGGAAAGCAGTAGAGAATTTGGGGCTTCCTATCATTCCTCCGGTTCCCTCACTTTTTACATTTAATATTCACGATAGCAGGCTACAAAACCTTCAAGGGGTTTCGGTGGAAAATGCTTCTGTTGCTATCCATGAAAAAAATGGCTTGCAAACAAACGGTCCCGTACTAATTACTCATTGGGGACTTAGCGGCCCTGCCGTTTTAAAACTCTCGGCTTGGGAAGCCCGTAAGTTGGCAGCAGCTAATTATAACTTTGAAATAGCCGTTAACTGGGTGGGAACACTTACTAAACATCAAGTTAGCGAAGAAATTAAAACCTATAAAAATCAGTATGCCCGGAAGCAAGTGGGCAAGCATCCGCTCTTCCATATTTCTACTCGTCTTTGGAATGCACTGGTAAAGCCGACACACTTAAATTATGCTGATTTATCGCGGCAACAAATAGAGCAAATGGCCGAATCGCTCAGTTGTTCGGTTTTTAAAGTACATGGAAAATCAACTTTCAAAGAAGAGTTTGTTACTGCGGGAGGAGTGGACTTATCGGAAGTAGATTTTAAAACAATGCAGAGCAAAAACTATCCCGGCTTGTATTTTGCCGGAGAGGTGTTGGATATAGATGCGGTGACCGGAGGCTTTAATTTTCAAGCAGCATGGACCACTGGATACATTGCAGGATGTTCGGTTTGAGTTTTGGGTAAAGTGAAATAGAAAGTAGTGCCGCGCCCTTCTTCGCTTTCAATCCAAATTCTACCGCGATGAATATCTATAATCTTTTTACAGATAGCTAAACCGATGCCGGTTCCCTCATAATTTACTCGGCTATGAAGGCGCTTAAAGGCTTGAAATACCGTGCTGAAATATTCTTCAGAAATTCCTATTCCATTATCTCTTACATAAAACTGCACGTAACCATCTTCCACCTCACAACCGATTTCAATCACCGGAGTTTGACTATCACTTCTATACTTAATAGCGTTTGAAATCAGATTCTGAAAAAGTTGTGTGAGCAATCTCCTATCACCGATTACGGATTCGAGTTCCATGATGTGAATTTTGGCCTCGCTGTCATAAATAGCTTTGGTCAGCACCGATTTAACTTCGGCAATCACCGTTTCAACCGATACTGTTTCCGAGGGCTTATCAATGATGTTCAACTTAGAGTAGGAGAGGATGTCGCTGATAAGTTGCTCCATTTGTCGAGTTCCCCGGCACACATGAGCCATGTAATCTTTGATGTCGTCATCGTTTAAACCCAGTCGTCTCAGTTCTCGTTGAATCAGTGTTACAAATCCGGATATAGTGCGCAAAGGTTCTTTGAGATCATGCGAAACGATATGCGCAAACTCTTTCAATTTTTCATTAGAAGTGCTCAGGTCTTGTGTGCGCTCTTCTACCATTTCTTCCAATTCCTCTTTCTGTTTAGCTAACCGTTGGGCAAAGTCTTCGTTCTGCTCGATGATGGTATTCATGTATCCCAGCAGCCAAGTGCTGATGAATGCTAAAACAATGATGGCTACAAACACAGTAGCAAAATGTTCCCACACAAAAGCTCCCATTTCGGGAATTGCTCTCAGATTAAAATAGAGGACTAACGAATGAGTAAACAAAATCAACACAAACATGACTCCGTAGAAATAGATGACACGATTTTCGCGAAAGAAGGAAATGATGAGAAAATAGATTCCGATAAGGGAAGCGCCATCCAAATAAATTCGGTAGCGTATAGCCGGATCGGTGCGATAAATATCGCAGAATACGTTTTGCAGAATCACCATAAACAATACGGCAAAAGCCATTAGGTGGCCCGAGGCTTCAATGTACTTGTTTTTAAAAAGGAATAAGGAAACAACAATTCCCAACAGAGCCATTGCGCCACTGATGGTATAAAGAAGTCCCAATTGAAGAATTGCCTGGCTAATGAATACAATAGTAGAAACCGCCAAAGCGGAGAGAATGAAATAGAAAAGAAATGTAGCTTTCTTCTGCTCAAAAGCAGAGTCGGTTTTATATCCTGAAAGGAAGTAGTTTTTTACCAATTGCATACACGAAAAAACCACCCGATGTGGCTACATGGGTGGTTTACGAAATAGTTGGCAAAATGTTTATTTCGACTCTGCTGTATGATTCTTCTTGCCGAAGTTATCGAAGTCGAAAGTCCAGCCGATGTAATACAATGCGCCAATTTTAGGCGAGCCGACAGCTTCTACGTGCATGTTGTTATAAATATTGGAGCCACCAATTCGGATGGTGGAATAAGCTTTTTCAATTTCATAAGAAATCTGCATATCCAGCGTGTTGAAAGCCGGCACAGTTCCATCTCCAAACGGACTCTGCCACTCGAAGGACTGAGGTACTATTTTAAGGTTAGCGCTAAAGCCGAGTCCTTTCCAAACTCTGCTGGCGTTTAAACCTATGTTCAGTTTATGACGCGGAGTATTAAATCCTGAAAGGATAGTCGCTCCGGCATTCTTCAGATTAGAGTCATCCAAATCGGCATAAGTATAGTTGACATAAGGAGTAATTCCATGACCCACATAGTATGATACACTCACGGCCACTCCCCAAGAAGGAACAGCACTGGGCGAGTTTACCCACATTTGATACACCTTGTAAGATTCATTGGTGTTGAGAGAATCATTCAGCGCAATTTCATCATACGCTGTTTGATACGCAGCAGAACCCTTATCAGCATTGGCATCACCGGCATTGGTGCGCACTACGCGCTGAAAGCCGATGAAGTTTTTGTAAATGCTGTAATAAGCTGAGAGGTCAATGAATACTTTTTTGGCAATTTCGGTTCTGTAACCAAAATCAACACTCAATACACTCTCCGGCTTTAGTGGGGCGAGCGTAGTTGATTTCAGGATGTCAATACCCGACTTATCGTCAACCGTTCCGGGGGTGTTGTAATAGTCTAAAGTAGATTCTCTGGTAAACAAGTTGGAATATCCATTGCGGTTACCCACCAATAGCAACTTGCCAATATCCAGATACAGGTAAAGGTCTTGCAAGGTTGGATTGCGGAAAGCAGAGGTGACTGAAGCGCGAAAAGTATGATCGCTTTTCTTTGCGTTGTAGGTATAAACCAAAGCTCCTCGTGGAGAAACCTGCGCTTTAAAGTTGGAGTTTTTATCAACCCGGATGGAGCCGATGATTTTAAAATGATCGTTGAACAATCTTTTAGTTGCTTGCAGATAAGCGCCCACTTCATGCACTCGCAATTTGATGCCGGCTGAATCTTCAAAGATTGTTCCTTTAGAGTTGGGCAGGTAAATTCTATAAGAAGCACCGGTGATAATTTCTAACCACTTTACAAAGTCCCAGTTGTATTGCCCTTCAACATGCATCATGGCAGACTTGTCGTAAAACTTGGTTCCGTCCAATGAGTTAGCGTCTTTTATTAGCATGTTAAAGGTGTCTTTAAACTGTTGTGAGCCGACCGGATACCATGCGCTGGCAGCCGCAGCAAATGCCTGACGGCTGGCTTCGTCAATCTGCCCTTGCGTAATACAATCGGCACAGAAATCGGTCATAGAATCAATTGCATCGAAATAAGCAGTAGAGAAATTAGAAACATAATCAGGCACAGCGGCTCTCGAAACATAAGCTCCGGTGAGGCCAATGTTGTAAGAGTTTCCGGCACTCTCTACAGCGGCATAAGCGCGCACCACAAAATTCTTTCCCTTTACTTCGATTTTTGGTTGGTGAAAGGTAAAGTCCTTGATTTGATAGCGGGCGGTGGCTTGATAAACGCTGGTTCCGTAACCGAATTTATATACTCCCGTCAATTCAATATCATTCTTAAAACGGTAGTGCAATTCTGTAGCAAACTTTAAACTCTTAGCGTTGTAATCTGCCAAATCCTTCTCCATATAACCGGGGGCATGTACCCATAAGTGACCGTCAGAGGCAGAGGTGTCGAACTTGCTGGCAATGGGGTTAAAGTCTAACCAAGCATTCAACTTTACATACTTATCGTGGTCTTCGGGAGTTACCTCACAGGTAGGGCAGTAAGGGTCGTATTGCTTTTCGCGAAGGATAGAGTTTAGGTTCACATCTGCATCAATGTTTCCATAGCGATTTAATTTCGGATCATTCGCTACCCAGTCATTCATCTGCATATATTCTCCGGTAAACTTGAAGCCAAAGCGATCGTCTTTTCCGAAAGTATTAGCATAGCGAATTTGCCCGTCAAAATAAGGCCCCGGGTTGGTGGTTGCTCCGCCTTTGAGTTGTAAGGAAAGCCCCTTTGAATCATATGGACTTTTACTAGTCATAGAAACTACCCCTTGCATGGCATTGGCTCCGTAAAGAGCCGAGGCAGCACCTGAAATAATTTCAACACTCTCTAAATCCAAATCGTTAGCTCCGACCATGTTTCCTACGGGAAAGTTTAAGCCCGGAGCTTCGTTATCTACGCCATCAATAAACTGCTTGGTGCGCAGTGAGCGGGTATCGCTAAATCCGCGAAGGTTGATGACTTTGAAGCCGGCCGAACTGGTCACAATATCAATTCCTTTATAGTTGCCGATGCTCTGATAAAAATCTCCGGAGGCGGCAGATTTAATTTCGCGCGATGTCATTTTTTCAATTTGCAGCGGAGCCTCTTTAATAGATTCTGCTACTCTGGAGGAAGTGACCACCACTTCTCCGCCCGGAATAAAAGCTGTTTCGAGGGCTACATTGAAAGTAGTATTACTTCCAATGCTTACATCGCGCGGAGAGTACCCCACGTAAGATATGGTGAGTGTTTTTGACCCCGGAGGAACCGACAAAGAAAATTTTCCATCGACATCGGTAACCGTTCCATTTTGAGTTCCTTTCACTATCACAGTAGCCCCAATCATGGCTTCTTTGGTAGAGGCATCAGTTATTTTTCCGGTAATAGTTTTATTTTGAGAAAACGCGGATAAGGAGATTACAACGAATGTAATGAGGGTAAAAATTTGTTTCATTTAACAGTGGAGATTACTTAACAATTTTTTAAGGCGGAATCGAAGATAAGAAAATATGCTTTCCACCAAATTTTGACTGATAAATTATAGAGGAAAAGACGAGAGGGAAAAGATAAGACAATAGATAAGAGACAAGAGATAAGAATCAAGTGTAAGCACCCCGTTTTTAAAGTAGCCATTCACTTATAGATTGGCGAGAATACCAACCACGCGGAAAGCCATCGGGAACAATTAACGATTAATCAATAACGATTCCCTCTCCCCCTTCGCATTAGTGTAAAATCTCTTCCAAAATTTCGGGCGATCTTAAATTAAAGTTCTCGATATGAAGCTGATAAAATTTAATCAGGCTGGCCAGCATTTGTTTTCTATCTGCGCGGAGAGGTAGCACAGTGTCGCGACCAAATAAGTGGGCTTCCATTAAATTGTGTAGCAGCTTGCTCTCTGCGCTGCTCAGGGTATAAGTCGGATGCAGGCTCTTCGAAACAAAAACGCCTTCCTGCATTTCAAAATAAGGCTCTGCCTCAGAAAAATTGCGGTGTGGCGCAAAGCCCAGATACTGCGACAGGTGAAGCATAAAAAGCAAATGAAAATCGGCATGGAGTTTTTCTGCTGTATCTAATTGCAGCAACACCGAATAAAGAAACTCAAACAGATCTTCGTTCGGCTCCGGCTCGCGCACCGTTTTGGTAATCACTTCGAGCAGAAACACCGCCATAGTAGATTTCAGCGTGTCGAAGGGAAGGGAATGATAATTATACTCGCGGCTAAACTCTTTTGCAAACTGCATGTTGCGGTGCTCGCGATAGTTCACCTCCATTTGCAACAAGGTGAGCGGCTGCATTAAACTGGCTTTTGATTTTGCTTTAGCTGAGCGCACTCCCTTCACGATAAAGGTGAGCAGGCCAAACTTTTCGGTGTAGATTTTAGCGATTACACTGGTTTCGGAATATTTTATGGTGTGGAGGACAATTCCTTTAGTTTTGTGATACATATCTTGAATCTACGTGCTGAAACGACTCTCCGGAAAACTCCCTTCAATATTACTCATTTTGCTTGTTCCGGTAATTGCCTTTTGGCAGGTTTCATTTTTCGCTTATTGCATGAAATGGGATATGATGGATTTCTTTTTTCCCATGCGGCACTTTTTGAGTGAGTGCCTACAACATCACATTCTGCCGCTTTGGTGCCCTTACGTGTTTTTGGGCAATCCGTTTTATGCCGATCCGCAGTCGGGGTTATGGTATCTTGTAGATGTGATGATTGCCGCCACAGTAGGATATAATATTTACACGGTTCAGGCTGAGTTTATTTTTCATCTGCTCCTTGCCGCCTTTGGTTTTTATAAACTGATGTGCACGCTACGCCTGCCGGAAAAATCTGCCGCAGTGGTGGCGGCCTTGTTTCCCCTCACCGGTTTTTTTGTAGCACACGCATCGCATCCTGCCTTTATCGTGAGTTTGGCATGGATGCCGCTCACCTTTCATCTTTTTATACGGGGGATGGAAGAAAAGCGAATCTCCAAATTCTTACTCTCCGGCCTCACTCTTTCGCTTTGCCTCACCGGGGGTTATGTGGCATTTGCTGTGTTAAGCGGATACGCTTTGTTGGCGATCTACATTTACTTTCAGTATAAGCACCGAAAGGATACCGGCTATTTCCTCCAAACTACTTTGTACAGCTTCCTTGCGCTAATCGTCACGGTTGCGCTTAGCTCTGCTTATCTCTTTTCATTGTTGGAGGCATTGCCTTCTTTGAAACGAGCCGAAGGCCTTAGTGTAGCAGTAGTGAATGTAAACTCCTTTTCGCCACAAAGTCTTCTCACGCTGTTGCTGCCTTTTGCGGGCGATGCACACCATGCATTTTTTGAAACCGATGTGACCATGCGCAACATCTACATGGGCTTTCTTCTATTTCCATTGTTATTGATAGGGGTGCTTTGGGGGAACAGAAAAAGAAATCTGGCTTTATTCGCTATTGGCCTGTTTTGTTTATCCATCGCCTTGGGGAAATATCTTCCGGTGCGCGAATGGCTCTATTACACCGTTCCCTTTATGAAGTTGTTCCGGCATCCGGCCATCTTTCGCGTATTTACCATTAGCAGCTTTTTGCTGATAGCGGCCGATGGCTTAGGGATTTTATTTCAGAGTGATTCCTTGAAGCAAAAGAAGATTTTGATTTTAACGCTACTGGGGGAGTTGTTAGTAATCATAGCAGTAGCAGCGGTGGCGCTGCGGCATACAGGGATGAGTTTTTCGTTCCCCGATTTCGTTTCAGTTCAAAGTGTATCTGACTTTAATCATCAGGGGAGCCTGTCAAGTCATATTCTGGTGCAGGCGATTATCCAGGGTATAATGATTGCTCTTTCTCTTGCCGTTTTTTCAATAGTAAAGCGAAAGAAACTTGCTCTTTTTGTTGCTGCTTTTTGGTTGTTAGATATGTTGATTGCTACCCAGATGAATGTTCCGGGCACGGTCATTTCTACAGTGCCGGCATCAGAGTTCAACAAGAAATGTAATCAGTTGCCAAAGGGATTTCCGGTGCCCGGCAATGCCGCTATAGAAACATATAACCAGTACGGTGGCAAAGCATTAGAGCCGCTGGTGTACAACGCCAGCATGTTGCGAAAAGAACCTTGCTCCGATGGGTTTAATCCGTTTTATCTAAAGCAGTTTGCTAATTTCTCCAACTCTCCTTTGGCAAACAAAACGCTAAAGCACTCTATGGCATTTGTGTCTGACGACCTGAAGCCGCTATCGCAATTAGAAGAGGATTTGAAGAGTGGAACAGTGGACAGCAATTCCCTTTACACCGACCAAGCAATTCCGGCAACTGTTGCGGGAAATGTAATTAGCAAAGTATCGGTACAGACCTTTGAGCCGGGAAATGTGGTGGTTGAAACAGAAACGGATAAGCCCGCATTTCTAACGCTGTTACAATCTAACTATCCGGGATGGAGCGCTGCGATAGATGGCTTAGCTGCCCCTATCATGACTACTAACTACACCTTTATGACTATTGCTTTGCCGCGGGGAAAGCATCAGGTTAGTTTTGTATTTTCTCCTCCGCATTTTTACAGCGTTGCGGGATTGCAATTATTCAGTTATGTAGCAATGGGCTTTGCGCTTATCCTTCTGAGAAGAAGAGAGCGAGTGAATTAATTGGAGAGTAAAATTTTAGCCACCTTTTTTCCCTTTCCTAAATCGGTAGAACTGAATACTAAGTAAACGCCACTTTTGGCGCGCACTCCATTGTAATTTCTGCCATTCCAAATCATTTGAGAGCCATTGGCCCTGCCCTGAAACACCAAGGTTCCGTGGATGTCAGTAATTTTTACATAAGCACCTTCCACCAAGCCTTTAATAGCAATAGGGCCATCGTAGTCGGGCTTTACCGGATTGGGATATACGAGAGCTTCCTTGCAGTCGCTACATTCGCCCTGCGCATCGCCCTGATAGCTCACCAAGCCACCGGTAGTTCCTATGAACACTTCACCGGTTTGATCATCCACCGCAATATCGGTTATCTGATTGCTCGGAAGCGGGCTGTTATCCACCGTAAATTTCAGTAACTCTGTTTTGCCATCGGCACTAATCAGCCAAAGTCCATTGGTGGTGCCTATCCATTTTCTGTTGGCGGCATCTATCGCAATGGCTCTTACACTTTCGGTGCCAAAGAGGTACCCCACGTAGCCGTCTCGCTCTACTTTTATTTGATCGGCATCGCAGCCATAATTGGTCAACTCGCTGCCGGCACAATAAAACACACCAATACCCTGTAAAGTACCGGCCCAAATATTTCCGTCTTTATCTTCGGCAATGCTATATACCGTAGCATCGGGAAGGCCACCGGTTCCAACTCCTGTACCCACTAACTTTGCCTTATCATCGCTCACATTGTCGAAAGTGCCGTTGTTGCTCCACACTAAAATTCCATTCGATCCGGAAGGAGATCGCAAGGGGGCCCATAACTGACCATTGCGGTCAATCAACATCTTTTTCATCAACACATTAAAATAAGGGATGGCATAGTCCACCCATTGCCCATCCTTCTTTAAAATTTTAATGGGCTTAGAAGCACCGGCATTAGAAATCCAAAGGTTTCCATCGGCATCGGAAGTCATAGCGCTTATTCTGGTTCTTTGTTCATCGCCTATAGCCCCTTCCAGAATACTATTGTTTTTATCATACAGGTTGATAGTGCCATACGCATCATCGTATTCAACAATACCGTCCCAAAAAGAGCCGAAGTATGTTTTTCCTTTTGAAGGCACCGAGCTAACGCAAACTAAATCGAGGACCTTGGCCAAGGAAGCATCGGTGTACTGATTTCTGTTTCTCCACTTGTCGTCTTTAAACTGAAAGAATCCATCTCCATTAAAATTATTGGTCCAAGAATCATCTACACCACCGGGAGCAATAGACACCGTATTCCCGTTTATGCCTATTTGATACACATTGGCGCTAAAGGGGCCATCGGGAATTATGTTCTCAAAGCTCCCCTGATTATTTTTATACAAGCCATTCCAATAGTCGCCTTCCCACGAAATGCCGTTGCTTTCAAACCATCCGATGGGGCGTGAGTGTCCTTGTGTAATGGCAACTGTTAATGTTCCTGCGTTATCTATTTTCCCTTGCTTCCCTGCCGTGGTGCTGTCGTTATTCCAGATGGTGAAATAAAGGGTATGGTTCACAGCCCGCAGGCTGGTGAAGGCATTATCGGTAGCGGCATATAGCTTGCTCCACCCGCTTCCGTTATAATCAAACAGTGTATCGGAGCCGTTGCCATTCACTACGGCATAAACGTGGCCATTATAAGTGCACACATATTTCACCGGCTTTAGCGGCATACCGGAACTAGTATCAAAAACGCTCCACGAGTTAAAGTCTTGCAAGTTAGGAGCGCTGTAGTTGGCGTATTTCAAGCCTTCTGCGGTGGCGGCATAAATTTTGGTGCCATCTACATCGGTGGACATCACCTTTACCGGCTGACCGGAAGAGCCGATAATGTAGGTATTCTCAATTTCCTTTTTGGTTAGGTCAATCACCGAAATCCCCATATCGGAGGAGATGTAACACTTGCTGTTGTAGAATGAAATATCATTAATACCAACTGAGCCGGAAGTGTTTTGTGCTTTGATGTCGGCTATATTATAAATGTCTGTTTCGTGGTAGATTAAATCAATGTTGCTGTTGCCATAGGCAATAGCCAGCACCTGCGTAGAAGGATCATAATTCATGGTTTTAATTCCCATATCACTCAATCCTGTGGCCTTGTCGTAGGTGCGTATTTCACCGGTATTTTTATCGTACGAAAACAGAGATTTAGCGGAAGCACTGAACACTTTATCTCCCGCATTGCACACCGCCACCGAAACACCATAAGGCATGTATGATTTCCAAGTGCCCAATGATCTCACCTGTGCTTGAATGCCTCCGCAAAAAAGCCCGCTAAGCACCAATAAAAGCCAAAATCGCTGAACACTGCCTCTCATAAGACGAAAGTATTAAAACGGCTGTTAAACGCGAATGCTTCCCGCATATTGCATTCGCAGGTCATGCGTCATTTATTATCTTCGCGCACTCTTATGCAACGCAAAAATAACGACAGCAAAGGCTATCCGGAATTTGACCAGTTGAGTCTTCCGGAAATTGAAAAGCAAATACTGCAATTCTGGCAGCAGAACCACACTTTTGAAAAGAGTATTAGCGAGCGACCCGAAGACAAACCTTTTGTGTTTTACGAAGGGCCACCCAGTGCGAATGGGATGCCGGGCATTCACCACGTAATGAGCCGAACGATTAAAGACTTATTCTGCCGGTACAAGACTTTACAAGGTTACCGCGTGGAAAGAAAAGCGGGTTGGGATACGCATGGGCTGCCCGTTGAACTTGGTGTAGAAAAAAAACTCGGCATTACCAAAGCCGACATCGGAACAAAAATTACAGTAGCTGAATACAACCGCTTGTGCCGCGAAGAGGTTATGAAGTTTACCGACATCTGGAACGACCTCACTCGCATGATGGGGTATTGGGTGGATATGGAACACCCCTATATCACTTACGAAAACAACTACATCGAAAGTTTATGGGCACTGCTGAAATTGCTTTACGATAAAGAGTTGCTTTACGAAGGTTATACCATTCAGCCTTATTCGCCTGCTGCGGGAACGGGCTTGAGTTCGCACGAATTAAATCAGCCGGGATGTTACCGCGATGTAAAAGATGTGAGTGCGATAGCGCAGTTTAAAGTTATTCGGAATGAAAAATCAAAATTTATTTTTGATAGCGATGATGAAGATGTTCGCTTCTTAGCTTGGACCACCACTCCCTGGACATTGCCCTCCAACACAGCGCTCGCAGTGGGAAAGGACATTGACTATTCTCTGGTAAAAACATTCAACCCGTTTACATACCAACTGATTCATGTAATACTGGCGAAAGATTTAGTAGGCAAATATTTCCCTGCCGAAAATGCTGAACTGAACTTTGAAGATTACAAGAGCGGAGATAAGAAAATCCCTTTCGCGATTTTAAATTCTTTTAAAGGAGCCGATTTAGAAGGGGTCCAATACGAGCAATTGCTGCCTTATGCACAACCAAGCGATGGCGATGCCTTCAAAGTGGTGTTGGGTGATTTTGTAACTACTACTGATGGCACCGGCATTGTTCACATTGCTCCGAGTTTTGGTGCTGATGACTTTAAGGTGGCGAAGCAAAACGGGATCGGCTCTCTTACCTTAGTTGACAAGCAAGGCAAATTTACCGATGAAGTAAATGATCCGATTTTTCCGCTCGATGGCCGTTACGTGAAAGAGGCGTATTACAAGGAGGAAGAAAAAGAGAAGGAGTTTCATTTGCAGAAAGAGATTTTGCGAGTAAACAATATCATTCCCGACCTCAAGAGTTTTATGAGTGCCGATGATTTGATTGTGTTGAAACTTAAACTCGAAAACAAACTTTTCAAAACAGAAAAATACGACCACAGCTATCCACACTGCTGGCGAACCGATAAACCCATTATCTATTATCCGCTCAATTCGTGGTTTATTAAAACAACGGCTGTCAAAGACCGCTTGATTGAACTGAACAAAACGATCAACTGGAAACCGGCACATACCGGAGAAGGTCGCTTTGGCCAATGGCTCGAAAACTTAGTGGACTGGAACTTATCGCGCTCCCGCTACTGGGGCACTCCCTTGCCGATTTGGATAACGGAAGATGGAAGCGAACAAATCTGTATTGGTTCTATTGTAGAATTGAATTCGGAGATTGAAAAAGCTACGAAGGCAGGTTTGATGAAATCGTTTGAAGTGAGCGATTTGCATAAACCGTTTGTGGATGAGATCGTTTTGGTTTCCCCATCGGGAAAAGCAATGAAACGAGTTCCCGATTTGATGGACGTTTGGTTTGATAGTGGCGCAATGCCGTATGCGCAGTGGCATTATCCTTTCGAAAATAAAAAACAGTTCGAAAATAATTTTCCTGCCGATTTTATTGCCGAAGGCGTAGATCAAACTCGCGGATGGTTTTTCACCTTACATGTGTTAGGCGTAATGTTGTTCGATTCGGTGGCCTATAAAAATGTAGTAAGCAATGGTTTGTTGCTCGATAAAGCAGGCAATAAAATGAGCAAGCGACTCGGAAATATTGTGGACCCTTTTGAGACGATTGAAAAATATTCTGCCGATGCTACTCGCTGGTATATGATGCGCAACAGCGACCCTTGGGACAACATGAAATTTGATTTGAACGGATTGCAAGAAACCACGCGCTCGCATTTCGGAACACTGTATAACACCTATGCCTTTTTTGCTTTGTATGCTAATATAGATGGCTTCGTAATTGATGAAGCGAACCCCGTTCCCGTGAGTGAACGAACAGAACTCGATCGTTGGATTATTTCCAAACTGCACAGCTTAATAAAGTATGTGACCGAATGCTTGAATGATTACGAGGTGACCCCGGCTGCCAGAGCTATTGAAGAGTTTGTGGATGAACATCTCTCTAACTGGCACGTGCGCCTTAGCCGCAGACGTTTCTGGAAGGATGAAATGAGTCACGACAAACAAGCGGCTTATGAAACCCTCTACGAATGCTTGAATGTGGTAGCGCAACTGATGAGTCCTTTCTCTCCATTTTTCAGCGAATGGTTGTATCAAAATCTCAGTGGCTTGGTGCGCAGTCAGGCAACAGCCAACAATACTTCTCTGCCATACGAATCAGTGCATCTCTCATATTTGGCAACAGCAGAGGAGAGTGTAATTGATACCGACTTAGAGGAGCGCATGGCACTGGCGCAAAAAAGTTGCTCACTCATTCTTTCGCTTCGCAAGAAGGAAAAAATAAAAGTGCGCCAACCACTTTCCAAAGTACTTATTCCGGTAGTGAATGAAAAAATGAAAGCGCAATTGCAAAAAGTTGAGCGCTACATTTTGAGCGAAGTAAACGTGAAGGAGATTGAATACGTGGACGATGCTTCGGGAATTGTGAAGAAGAAAATAAAACCCAATTTTAAGGAATTAGGCAAGCGTGCCGGATCGAAAATGAAAGCGATTCAAAATGCTATTAGCAGATTTATTCAAGAGGATATTCGCGCTATAGAAACTACCGGTACGCATTCATTGAATCTGGACGGAGAAACTTTTAAATTAACCTTAGCGGATGTGGAAATATTGAGCGAAGATATTCCCGGTTGGTTAGTGGCCAGTGAAGGCGCCTTAACAGTGGCCTTGGATGTAACTATCTCCGAAGAGTTGAGGAAGGAAGGCAATGCCCGCGAATTCATTAATAAGATTCAAAACCTGCGAAAGGAGAAGGACTTTAAAGTGCTCGACCGTATCCGAGTTTCCGTGATAAAGAACCCCGCCTTTGAAGAAGCGCTACTGCTGTTTAAAGAATACATCAGTAATGAAATTCTGGCCAAGGAAATCTTACTGGTGGATGCGATAGAGGGCAACACCGATGAAGTGGAGATGAACGAGGAAATTTTAAAAGTAAAAGTAGAACTGAATTAATGAAAAAATACCAGGCTGCGCTAATTGTTCTCGTCATCCTTATAGCGGATCAAACACTCAAAATTTGGGTAAAAACGCACATGATGCTGAATCAGGAGTTTTTAATCACCGACTGGTTTCGCATTCACTTTACCGAAAACCCGGGGATGGCTTTCGGTATGGTGCTACCCGGTGTGTGGGGCAAGTTATTTCTGAGTGTTTTTCGATTGATAGCCGTGACCGGTGGCGTGTGGTATTTGAACCGCATTATCAAAGAGAAAGCACATTGGGGGTTTGTGGTAGCCGTTGCTATGATACTGGCCGGAGCCATCGGCAACATGATTGACGGCACTTTCTATGGCGTTATTTTTTCCGATAGTTATCAAGGCGTTGCCAAACTGTTTCCGGCTGAAGGCGGCTATGCCGGATGGATGCAAGGCTTAGTGGTGGACATGCTTTGGTTCCCACTGTTTCACGGCTTTTTCCCCGATTGGTTCCCCATTTGGAAGGGGCAGTATTTTGAATTTTTCCGCTTCATCTTCAACATTGCCGATGCTGCCATCACCACAGGCGTATTCATCATCCTCCTGTTTCAGAAAGTATTCTTTAAAAATGAACCCGATGCCGAAAAATCGGTAGAAACCGAAGAAGCGATGACTCATCCGGGAGTGATCTGAGATGTGCTTAGGCGGTATCTGACACGTCACTCTGAGCGGAGGGGCGAAGGACTCTCCGCCTTAACTCCGGCCTTTAGGCTGCAGCAACAGAACATTTCCCTCCTGGCTTTAGCCCTGCTTACCTTTAAAGTCATGGCTAAAGCCGGTATAGTTTGGGGTGTTTTTCTCCGCCATAAATGACGGAGTTAATAATTGCTCGCTCTTGCCAGTGGGCAAAATGATACACACGAATGAGGTGCCCGTGCTGGCACCAAAAATGGAAGAGTATTTTGATGAAACATTGAAGCGATAACGCCAACGCAAAATAGTAAGTTCGCTGTGTTCACCGGAATGCAGTAATTCTATGAAAGACAATTTTTCATCCCAATCCGACCAGTATGCCAAATACAGACCGACCTATCCATCGGCATTTTTTGACTATTTGAACTCCTTGATTCCGAACAAACAAAATGCTTGGGACTGCGGAACAGGAAACGGACAAATCGCTTATGAGCTGTCGAAAACTTTTGACACGGTTTATGCCACAGACATTAGTCAATCACAAATAGATAACGCAGTGCCGGCTGACAACATAATTTATTCGGTACAACCGGCCGAAAAAACAGACTTTGACCAGCAGCAATTTGATTTAATAATTATTGGTCAGGCTATTCACTGGTTCAACTTTGGCCAATTTTATTCAGAAATCAGGAGAACGGCTAAAGAGCGCGCTTTGGTAAGTGTTATCGGTTACGGAAGAATTGAAATTTGCGAATCAATAGACCGGATTATTAGAGATTTCTATGAGGTAGTTATCGGGACATACTGGGATAAAGAACGGAAATACATTGATGAAAACTATACCACTATTCCGTTTCCATTTGACGAAATGCCGACACCACATTTTGCAAATAAATTAGATTGGACCTTGGAGCACGTGATCGGATACTTAAACACTTGGTCGGCCGTTAAACACTTTGTCAAGCAGAACGGATATAACCCCGTTTTTCCATTACAAATAGAAATAGAAAAGCATTGGGGCGGTGAAAAAACAAGAGCAGTTAATTTTCCGCTACTATTGAGAATGGGAGCTATAACAACGAGAAGGCAAGTCCGGCTATAATCAACGCAGCTTCAAACAAAAATAGTTCATGGAATGGTAGAGATAGCACCTCGGCTATTCACTGGGCTTAGAGGTCGAGTGCTATTGCGCTTGCGAATTCGTTTCGTCTAACTTTTTCATAATGCTGTCCTTCAACTTTTCGATATGGTAATTGGAAGCCGAAGAGAAGAAAATAAGCGGCACATTTTCTCCGGCTGCTTTCAATTTTTTCTTCAAATCTTTCTCAATCATCTTCAACAGTTCCTCATCGGCTAAGTCGCATTTACTGATGGAGAGGATGCGATCTTTCACCAACATTTCGGGATTGTATCGGTTCAGTTCGTTCAGCAGTATTTCGTATTGCTTAAAAATATCGTCTGCATCTACCGGGACCAAAAACAGCAGAATACTGTTGCGCTCAATATGTCGCAAAAAGCGCGTCCCCAACCCTCGCCCTTCAGAAGCCCCCTCAATAATTCCGGGAATATCGGCCATCACAAAACTGCGGCCATTGCGGTAAGGTACCATTCCCAAATTGGGAACAATAGTTGTAAAGGGATAGTCGGCAATTTCAGGTTTAGCATTTGATATAGTAGCAATCAAAGTGGACTTGCCCGCATTGGGAAAACCCACCAGCCCCACATCAGCCAGTAGTTTAAGTTCCAGAATCTTCCAACTTTCCTCCCCCGGCAGCCCCGGTTGTGAGTAGGTGGGCGCTTGGTTGGTGGAGGTTTTGAAGTGATTATTCCCCAGCCCGCCTTTTCCGCCCGGCAGCCATATATACTCCTGCCCATCTTCGGTAATCTCCAACTCTACTTCACCGGTTTCAGCATCGCGAGCCACCGTTCCCAGCGGCACTTCTATAAACACATCTTTGCCGTCCTTGCCGGAGCAGAGTGCGCCCTGCCCCTTGCCACCATCATCGGCCATAATATGCTTGCGATATTTTAAGTGCAACAGGGTCCACAACTGCGCATTACCTTTCAAAATAACATGGCCTCCGCGACCGCCATCTCCGCCATCGGGACCACCCTTAGCTACAAATTTTTCGCGATGAAAATGGGCAGAGCCCGAGCCACCGCTTCCACTTTTGCAGAAAACTTTTACATAGTCAATAAAGTTTTGAGTAGCCATACTAAAAAATCGGTGTGAACTTATTTTACCGCATCAATTTCTTTGCAAAGATCCGCCAGTACTTCCTCCACCCGGGCTTCGCCTTTTACTTCTTTCAGCTTGCCTTGCGCGGCATAATATTTTGCCAAGGGTTCTGTTTTGTTTCGGTATTCCACCACGCGGTTTTTTACAATTTCTTCATTCTGATCATCTGCGCGTCCGCTGGTTTTTCCGCGAGCAATGATTCTTCGGGTTAGCTCTTCTTCGCCTACTACTAATGATAATACAAGGCGGATGGGTGCCTTCCGAGTGGCCAGCAGCGCATCTAATGCTTCGGCTTGCTTTACCGTGCGCGGAAAGCCATCAAACACAAAACCCACTGTTTGCGAAGGAGCATCTAATCTATTTTCAATCATTCCAATAACCACTGAATCAGGAACCAGTTCGCCCCGATCCATCAGGGTTTTAGCTTCTAATCCCAGCTTGGTTTGCGCGGCTATCTCTGCTCGCAACATATCGCCTGTGGATAGATGAAGGAGGTTGTAATTCCGAATAATACTTTCTGCTTGTGTGCCCTTGCCACTTCCGGGAGGGCCGAATAAAACAATGTTGAGCATCTCGTTTCTTTTGGCGGTAAATATAAAAGAAAAGCCTCCCGGTGTGGAGAGGCTTTTCGTCCGTTTTATGGGAAGTGTTTATTCGATTACAAAGCGTTTAGTTACTTTTTCAGCAGGTTTGTTTAGGTCGGTAATAGTAGCGAAATAAAGACCCTGCCCATAAGACTCTGTATGGAAGATAACGTTATCATCAAACTTTGCAGAAGTAACGGTTCTACCGGTAATATCGGTAATCACCACTTCGTGATCGCCCGGCATGTTTACAAACACTTGAATTTTATCGGTAGCCGGATTAGGGAATACCGTAGCATCAAATTTAGGAGTGATTACTTCAGGTTTCACCGCATTGTAAGTAAAGTCAGTATTGTAAACCGGGAAATTAATGCTGGTTGGATTCTCTGGGGAGAAGTGAACGCGCTGAACAGTAACACGCGGATATATCTGCTCTCCTTCAAAATAGTATGACTGACCATCGCCCGGCTTTCTGCGGAAAAACTCTCCGTCATTCAACGGCACGTTTGGATTGGCCTGATAGTGCGTATAGCTTGATGAGGAAATAAGCACTCTGATGCGGTGCCCTTTCGCCCAGTTGTAAGCCACCGGCAAGCCTTTGAATACATACTGATAAATCTGACCGATTTCAATGTTCGAGTAAGGAATATCCTTGTCACCCGGGTCTTCTACTCCGTTCACATAAGTATCGGTTCCGGGAGTTCCCATATCATCTACCAACGCGCGCGCCCAATCACGAGCACGAGCATTTACAACAATATCCTGCACAAAATAAACACGACCATCCGGCCATACATCACAAAGGCGAACCATCCAGTCGCAATCCGTTGGGCCGCTGGTCAATCCACTTGGGTTTGACTTGGCATAAAGAGTACAAACCGGCAAACCAATAATAGTCATAGAATCCTGAATTGGATCACTGTTGAACTGGATAACCCCTTCGCGATCCATCGTATAAGGGGCGCTGGCAGGGTCGGTGAGTTCCATTTGGCTTTGTGAGTTTCTGGTGCCATCGGGAGAGCGCACGATCATGTTGCTGCCGCCTACGGTCAGGATAGGGTCATCGGGATCATTCACATACATTTTAAATCCTTCATCCTGGGTAGGAGCGTTTTCATTGAACGAACCGTCCTGATGTAAAAACATTTTCTTCCACTCAATATGTTGATCAGGTGGGAATTTATCCATTCCCATCCAGTAGTTTCCCATCTTGTAGTTATCGGGGAAACCGGTAAGAGCATCAGTAGCCGAATCACCACCGGCTACATAAATTCGGTAATTGGGAACATCGTTCAAAAAGTCTCTGAAAGGAATAGAATCAAGCGCAGCACCTCCGAGAGATGGAAGCACCTGACCGATGTTTGGAACAGCCTGTGTGGTTTTAAACTGCCCAAGCACTGCGTTTTTTACTTCAATTTCCAATCCATCTAATCCATTATAACCGGCTAAGAAGTTGATCATTTTAGCGAAAGTCACTTTATACCCTCCTGCATTGGCCGGCACTCTCACATAGATATCGCCAAACACCGTTGAGCCGCTATTCAGTTTCTGCCATTTCTGACTTTCCGGTATCATAAACTTAGGTTCACCGATCACGTGACCCGGTTCGTAATTCAAGTTGTACCGAAACCAGGTGACTAAGTCAGACTGCACGATGGTAGCCAAAGGCACATCGTCAATATTAAAGTCAGACAGGTCAATCTTAGTGAGTTCAGTTACGTTTTTAGGATAAGTGCGATCGCCACTGATACGACCGGAAATAGTTTGGTGAGCCCAAGGTCCGATAATAATTTTCTGAAGGTTTTTTGCAGTACCGCCAATGGCATCATAAGTGTAATTACGAGTATTAATTTGCCCTTCGGTAAAAATATCCCACCATCCGGTGATGTGCAGTACTGGAATGTCTAAATTGGTATAACGACTGTAATTCAAATCAGGCAAGGGATTTTGTGTAACCGGATCTACGGCCTCTCCATTTTGATTTACCGGAGCTGTACTAGCATCCATATCGGGACGGCCAACGGAATTAGGATAAAAACCTGCGTTCCCCAAAGTGCCATCTTGCTTGAAATATCTCATCGCGGTAAAGTGATCAATAGCAAGGTTCGAGGCTTCAAACTTATTCTGCTGAAAATCTTTGGTAAGTCCGTTTAGCGTTATGGTTTTCGGAAGGTCATAATCTTTAGAAGTATGGATAGAGTTCTGGCGGTCGTTATCTACCGGAATCAGGTCATCTTCGGTATCAAAAATTTGTCCTTTCAACCAGCCGGTAACAATCCGGTCGCGGAACACGCCATTGTTATAGCCGGTAGAAATCATGTGCTCGGTGGTGCCTACAATCGGCATCAAACATTTCAAGGCGGGAATAGAATCGGTAACGCGGTGAGCACAGGCCAACTGCAACTGAGTGTTTGCCAAAGCAGAAGCTCCGAACATACCGATACTACCGTTATTGATATTGGTGTTGGTGTGTGGCAAGCCCTTATAAAAATCGGCCAGCTCGCTTACCCCCACACTGGCGGCATAAGCGGAATCAAGCCCTTCGATAGATTTGATGGAGTTGTATCCGTCTTCGTGTTTATTGCTGAACCGAGGGTCAGAAGGCAGTAAATAATCCAATACGTGACCAATGCCGGGGTGATACGGATTTTTGTTCCAGCTATCGGAATACATTGGGAAATAAACTCCCTCCGAAGAATATCTTCCTCTCATATCCTGCAACACATAATTATAACCCAGAATCGGAAAGATAGAACCCAACTCATCAAAGCCTCCTTTGTCGTAAGGCGTTCTGGTAAATACCGTTGGCAGTTGGTAAGGGTTCGGGTTGGGCTGTCCGTTCAGAGAATCATATATGAGCAACTGAGTGCCATAAGGAATAAAGGTGAGCGTATCGGTGGCGATGGTGGCAATACCTAAATCCAAAGTGCCTAAAGAAAGACGAAGCGAATCGCGCACACGCGGCACATACACGTCTGTATATAACTTGATGCCATCCGGCATAATAAAAGGCACGGTGATTTTAGTAGCAAACTCTTTGATGTCGTCCAGCGTTCCGTTGGGTTGCTGCGCCTGCACCGAAAAGCCTATTCCATAAACAGAAATAAAAAGGAGAAAAAGTTTTTTCATAAGGAAGAATGAATTTTAAAAGACATGATTTTCAGAAAGCCAAAAAAGTAATTAGCAAAAATGGCGGGTAAGTTTAAGAATTAGTTTCCAAACAATGAATATAGAGTTTAACTTTTACTATACAACTATTTTAGGAGTATGCTTATCTATATTACTTTAGCCCAGCGCTCAAAATTACTTTTACTACTTTTCAAAAAAAGCAAAATGATAAAAGGCTTTACTCCTGCTCTAACTTTTCTTGTTTTTTTAAGCGGATTCACCTCCGATATTTTTGCTCAAACATACACTGACGGGCCTATTCAATTGCAAATCAGATTGAAGGATGTGCAGGTGGGTTTCAATGAAACCGATGTTTCGATATTAGGAGTTGGCTTCGGGCCGGATGAGCCGGTAGTCAAAGTATGGGCACAGGACAATCAGGGTATCAGCGGACTCGGCTGGCAGGGAGGCACATGCCACCAGTTTAATATGGGAACGGGAGGCACTCAGGGCTTGCCGGGCACCACTCCTCTCATCAACGAAATGTTGTTCAACTATACTTATCCCACCTCCACCGTGCCTCAATATTTCGACATTCGTATGGATGCTTATGAGGACGATAACCCTTCCGACCAACTACTTGGATTTTGCTCCAATGGGCAGGTGTGCAACTTTGACGCTACTCAATGTTGCGGACTTTTAGTATTTGGTGTTTGTGTTGGTTTAAATGAGGGGGACGATAAGCACTGCGATGCCAATCCGTATAAAACTCAAATGGATTATCGGCAAGGCTCCCCCTGCGAATGGTATTTTCACGGCTACCCCACCGGCCCTTGCGGCACCGACTGGAAGCCGGGCATCGAAACCTTCTGGCGCTATACCAAAGGAACTTCCTGTGCCGATGCCATTGATATGGGGACTATTAATACCGGTGGCACGCTCTCTTCTTTCAATAGTAACGAATGCTACTCTAACACTCATGCTGCCTCACCCGGCAACGATGTTTGGTATAAGTTTCATGCCAATGGCCCTATTGGAATCACCGCCTCCCTTTGTGGCGTAAACGGAGCGCAGTTCGACAGCTACCTTTATTTATACAGCAGTTGCAACGCCAGCGTAGCCGACACTGCTAACGATGACGGCTGCGGCACCCAATCCGCTTTGGCCTATTCTATTTGTCAGGCAGGGGATTATTACTTGGTGGTGGATGGAAAAACAGCGAATGACATGGGCACCTTTACCCTCACCGTGACCGATAATCCCAACTTTGTATTTTCCACCACTTTGGCCGCTCAGGATGTTTCATGCTTTGGCGGAAGTGACGGGCAAATTACCGCCAATGTGCAAGGTGGTCTTCCTCCTTATACTTATACTTGGAGCAACGGAGCCAATACTGCCACTCTTACCGGATTGGGCGGAGGCACTTATACCGTTTCTGTATCCGATGCCAAAGGTTGTCAGGCTACTGCTTCGGTGCAAATCAATGTGCCGGTTTCTATGGCGGCTTCAGCTTCCGGCAATCCCGTTTCGTGCGGAGGTGCATGTGATGGCTCCGCAGTGGTAAATGCACAAGGAGGCACTCCCCCTTACGCCTATGCGTGGAACTCTTTACCGCCTCAACAACTTCAAAATGCCACTTACTTGTGTGCCGGCAATTACAACGTGACCGTGACCGACAGCAAAAGTTGCACTGTAACTGCCACTACTACAGTACCCAATAACACCACCGTAATTATCAGTGTGGACAGCCTCAAAAATGTTCAGTGTTTCGGTATGGGAAATGGTGGAATTTATATCAGCGCCACCGGAGGACAAACCCCTTATACATATACTTGGAGCAACGCGGTAGCCACGGAAGATAATCCCAACCTGGGGCCGGGAAGCTACTCCCTCACCATCACCGATAATATTGGTTGCACTGCCGGAGATAGTTACCTCATTACCGAACCTCCGGTGCTTACTTCGGCCGTTTCATTTTCCTTTAACCCGCGATGCAACGGAGGCGCGGATGGCATTGTAGATATAGCCGTAAATGGAGGCGTGCAGCCTTACACCTATTTGTGGTCGGCCCCTACCAACGCCAGCACCCAAAACTTGAACAACGTAGTAGCGGGCACACACACGGTGACCGTGAGCGATGCCAGCGGCTGCACCGTCACTTCATCGGCTACACTCACAGCGCCTTCTCCCTATACTATTTCATTGTCCACCACCGATTTGCTTTGTAATGGAAATACAGACGGCACCGCCTCGGTAAACGTGAATGGCGCCACCTCACCTTATACTTATTTCTGGAGCAATTTCAACACCACTGCTAACACCAGCGGCTTAAATGCCGGACCTTTTTCAGTAGTAATAGAAGACACAAATGGTTGCGATACCATTGTGACCGGAACCATTGCACAGCCTGCGGCTATGGAAGTGCAACTAAGTGCTTTTGAACCCTTGTGTGCCGATTCAGGCAATGGCTCCATTACCACCCTTATCACGGGCGGGGTCTCCCCTTATTCTTATAACTGGACGGGCACCGGAGGGTTTACTTCTACCGTGCAAAATCCGCAGGTCAGCACCGGCTCTTACAGCGTCACCGTCACCGATGCCAACAACTGCACCGAATCAGGCTCTGTGGGAGTGAATGCCCCCGAACCTTTCACCGTTACCGTGATAGGTATTAATCCCAACTGCATTGGCGACTCCACCGGAGCGGTAACGGCCAGCACCAACGGAGGCAAATCGCCCTTGACTTACGCCTGGAGCACCGGCTCCAACGACACTGCGGCCTATGTAGAAAAACTGCATCGCGGTTTTTATAACGTCACCGTGACCGATGCCAATGGCTGCCAATCGAGCGGACAAGCATTTCTGGAAGACCCCTCTATTGATCCGGCTTCATGCAAGCCCGATAAATTTGTCGTGTTGGTTCCCTCTGCCTTTACACCCAATGGCGATAACGTCAATGACCGAATGGTAGCCATTATGCGCAACGTTCAAAAATTAGAGATGCACGTGTATAATCGCTGGGGGCAAGAGGTTTACAGCAACCTAAACATGCTGCCGGGCGATGGATGGGATGGCACTTTCCTCAACAAAAATCAACCGATGGGAACCTATATTTGGAGCTTCAACGTCATTTACATCAATGGCGTTCATGCCACCGAAAGAGGCACCGTCACGCTCATCCGATAAATAGCTTTCTGCTTTGGCAAATCCCGCTACGAGGCGGGATTTTTTTTGCGCCATACCACCCCGCTTCTTGCCACCGGCCTTTGCCCCACGGGCGTTTGTACGGTGGGCATAACTCTACCTGAACGCAGTAACCTGCTGAAGTTCTTAATGAACAGAAGTAAAGGCAAGGGAAAGAGCAAAGAAACAGGCAAGTCCTACATTCTCTCTTCTCTATCGGGACAGCCCTTAGTCCCTCGGCTCAGGCTTGGCTTCAGACTGTGGAAGCCAGAAGCCTTTTTTGTAACCGATGAGGAATGCGGTGTTAGCGCAAAACAAAGTGAAGTTGGCACCAAACTAAAGTTAAAGGGATTTTAAAACAGAAGGGTAAACCTGTTGCAGTTACAGATTAGTGAAGGTTTGTTTATAGCTGCGGCAGAACGGAAACGGAAAAACCCTCCCTATAAAATTGTTGCAAGAATTTAAAAGACACATGGCTATTGCTACGAGTAAGGCTTAAAACCCGATGGCAGCGGTTGGTTATTTAGGAGGGTGGCGTAAGAGAGGCTCTTTACTGCTCATTTATTAGTGCCAAACCCCAACCTGCGCTTCAGGCAGAAAATATTAGAGCATATAAAGCCGCAAGACCACAGAGATATACACCCACGTAAGCCGTAAGAATATTCAAAAAATAGTAAGCCCTTTTGATACATGGTGAAAAAAAATAGGGATATTTGGTTACAGCCATTTTATGGCACATGTCTATCTAAAAACAGATGGATATGTGCCACGGAGTGGCACATATAAACAAGTTATCGGTCAGCTTAAAAACAGACACCAATCATAAAATATGGCAACAACAGAATTAGAAAAAGCAGTAGAAAAATTTTACAAATACTACGTTGACAATTTCAAAACATTTGAACAAGCAGCTGACTATTTCAAATCTCTTTTAAACTCACTTATAAGTGACGACTGTGAGATACAATCTATTGCCTTTCGTGTTAAAGACAAAGAAGAGTGTGTTAGTAAATTCAAAAGGAAATATCTTCAAAAAATAGAAGAAGAAGGAAATTCGTATGAAATCAAAGACTATATCACAGACCTTATCGGATTAAGAATCGTGTGCCTATATGAAAATGAAATTGTAAAGGTTGAAGAAATACTTAATAAGAATTTTAAAGTAGTTGAAGTAACAGACAAAATTAAGAGCCTTGACAGCACAGAAAATCAGTTTGGATATAAAAGTTTGCATATTGACTTGAAGCTTAATGACGAGAGAAAAAAACTTCCAGAGTTCAAAAAATTCGCTGACTTTAGGTTTGAAGTTCAAATCAGAACTATAATTCAAGATGCTTGGTCTGTTTTAGACCATAAAATCAAATATAAAAGGAGTATCCCAGCGGACTTAAAAAGGAGAATTAACCGACTTGCAGCGTTATTTGAAATTGCAGACGATGAATTTTACAACATTAAAATTGGGACGACACAGTTTGAAGAAAAAGCCAAATCGGAAAGTAAGCCAAATGAACCATTAAACGTTTTATCATTTCTTGCTGTAGCCTCCGACAATTTTCCTACATATCAATTTATTGCATACAAAGCAGACGGTTTTGTTCACGAGCTATTACATTTAAAAGAAGACTTAACTAAGAAAGAACTCTCAGACAGTTTAAAGGAAAATCTTGATAAAGTGAAAAAGTATAACAGCGAAATTGTAAGTAAATCGCCTGCAAACTATTTAAACCCTTATACAATGATTAGACATTGTCTCTACTTGTCAAGTTCCGAGAAGTTTAGTAGTTTATTGTTTTTAGTGCAAGGACAAAGCTTTGACGAATGGTTAGCAAGACAGAAATAGAAAGCCGAACCGATAACAGGCGTTTGGCAAAAGTGGCGGTTAAGTGCTCCGCAGACACATTTGTGGTTAATCAAAGTTTAATTCTCCGCTTCAACATTTGTGTTGAAAATCGCCACCTTCGCCAAGCGCCAAAACGTCAGGCTGTGAAATAACCCCCTCTTTGGTTTTTATCGGCAAAAAAACCTTCATAGGCTTTTTGTATAGAGCACTTTAAAGCGATTTGAGCTTGCCGTTTTTCAGGCAGCTATTCTTCCCCCAAAATTTTGAAGAGCGTAAAAGAGCTGTAAACGAAGCAGTTTTTGGCAAAGCCGGGCAATCCTCTTGTAGTTGGGTGGCCAGTTTTGGAGTTTTTCTAATAGCTCAGGGATGCCGAGGATGTTGATGCTGCGTTTGAGATTATAGACCAAGCAAATCAGGCTGTGCTCTCCGTTTACTTTCTCCAATCCGTTGAGATAGCCATAGAGATACAGTTTTAGAAACAGAGTAGGGTGAAAAGGCGGGCGGCCTTCTGTCTTGAGCGAAGCCACTGTAAATTGCAGTTGTTCTAAATCGAGTTTATTGACAAAGGCCTCCAATACTCGGACCGAATTGCTATCTCCAATTTGTTCTTCGAGACAGCTAAAGTGCATTTGAAGCCGGTTCTGTGCTTGTATATATTCCATGCCTGTAAGGACGAACAGCGAAAGAATAAATTGTACTTTTCCCTCAATTTTTTTTGGCATATCTTGGAGGGTGGTATTTTCACAGTCTGCCGTTGCCTGCAAGCGTAAAGAACAACACGACATCAACAAACAGACAACTTAAAACGAGAAAAAAGTAAACCATTTTGACAGGTGACCAACGGCATAAAAACGATACAACAAACGGAAAACGTGTAAGGCGATCCCGAAAGCATTCGGGACCGACCCTTCTGTGTTTTAATTTTTTTCCCACCGTACAAAATATTTTAAAATTCTATGCCAGCCCACAAATGGCACATTTGGTTTTGCCCGACACGCAAAGCCAACCCTTCGACAAATGCAAAGCATTCACGAATACCTTTAAAAATCAATTATGCAATGAGTAAAACCAAAAGAGCCATTTTTTGCCAACGCAATTTTGACGATGGTGCTACTTAAAATCGTATTTTGGACAATTAAATTTTAACCTAATAACAGACAAGAATAAATGAGTTTAAACACACAATCGCTTCAACCGCTTATCAACTTCATCTACTCGGTAGCTGACCAGATATTGATTAACACCTACGAGCCGAGTAAATACAAAGATGTTATCCTGCCAATGACGGTTATCAGGCGTTTGGATGCTGTGTTAGAACCTACCAAAGACAAGGTTTTAGAAACCCACGAGAAGTATAAAGACAAACTAAACGACCTGACTGCTTTGTTGACCAGCAAGCAAAACGGTAGCGGACAAGCATTTTACAATACTTCGCCTTACACCTTGAAAAAGTTGTTGGACGACCCAAAAAACCTTCGCAGCAATTTTGAAAACTATCTGAACGGCTTTTCCTATAATGTTCAGGACATTATTACCAAGTTTAAGTTCAGAAACGAACTTGAAACATTGGACGAAGCATTCAAACTGTTCTCTACCATTGAAAAATTTGTTTCTCCTAAAATAGATTTGCGACCTGAAAGTTTGCCACCCCTGGCAATGGGTTATGTGTTTGAAGATTTACTTCGCAGATTTAATGAAGCTACCAATGCCGAAGCAGGACGACATTTTACGCCCCGTGAAATTATTGAACTGATGACACACGTTTTGTTTTTGCCTGTGAAAGACCAAATCCAAAACGGAACATTTTTGATTTACGACCCTTGTGCGGGTTCGGGTGCTATGCTTACCGAAAGCAAAAAATACATTACCGATGAAGATGGAGAAATAAAATCTAAAGCCACGGTTCATGTTTACGGACAGGAAAACACGCCAACCATTTACGCCATTTCCAAATCGGATATGCTGTTGAAAGGCGAAGACCCTGAAAAAATTGTGTATGGTAGCACCTTGAGTCAATACGGTTTCCCAAAAGAACTTCGCTTTGATTTTATGCTTACCAATCCGCCTTATGGAACCAGTTGGGCTGACGATAAAAAGGCATTGAGCATTGGCGACAAAGGCAAAATTATTGACCCACGTTTTCAGATTAAAAAGCAATACATAGCCGAACCTGCCGTAACCCGTGTGAATGACGGACAGTTGATGTTTGTGCTGCATATGCTTAGCAAGATGAAAGAAACCGAACAAGGCAGCCGCATTGCTTCTGTTCACAATGGTTCGGCTTTGTTTACTGGCGATGCAGGGCAAGGCGAAAGCGAAATACGCAAGCACATTATTGAAAGCGATATGCTGGAAGCCATCATTGCACTGCCTAACGATATTTTTTACAACACGGGTATTCCCACTTACATTTTCATCATCACCAACCGCAAGCCCAAACAACGAAAAGGCAAAGTGCAACTCATTAATGCCAATGGAGAAAATTTCTTTGGCAAAATGAAAAAATCGTTGGGAAGCAAACGCAACGAGTTAGTGCCACGCAACATCAACGACATCACTAAACTCTATCAGGAATTTAAGGAAACCGAACACAGCAAATTGTTTGACAACAATGAGTTTGGCTATGCCCAAATCATTGTGCACCGACCATTACGCCTGATGGTGCAATTTACCGCCAAACGCATTGCAACGCTTCGCTTTGTGAGCAACAACAGCCCATTGCGTGAAGAACTGTTTAAAGAATTTGGCAACGATGTGTATGACAAAAAAGCTACCGACAAAATAGAACAATGGTTGCTACACTACTTTATGCAAGACAATGACGAAGAAGACCTGTCCGCCAGGGCGGAAACCGAAGACGGAGAAACAGAAATTACCCTTGCATCCTTACCCAAGAAAAAACAGAAAATTGTAAAACAAGTATTGGACACTGCCACTTGGCAACGTGACCTTGACTTGATGAACCACGCCAAAACACTGGCTGAAACCTTTGGCGACAAATTGTATAACGACTTTAATTTGTTTGACTCAACCTTTGATAAAGAACTAAAAAAGCAAAGCATAAAACTGGCAGCTAAAGACAAAAAAGATTTGTTAAGTGCGGTAAGCTGGACAGACCCGAAAGCCGAAGCTGTGATAAGGAAAAAACACAAAGACGGCAGCATTGAATATGTAAGCGACCCTGCTTTGAAAGATTACGAAAACATACCGCTGAAAGAAGACATACAACAATTTTTTGAACGAGAAGTAATACCCTTTGCACACGATGCTTGGTGGAATACAGACGAAACCAAAATTGGCTATGAGATAAACTTCAACAAATATTTTTACCAATACACCCCGCCACGCAGCAAAGAAGCCATTGCTGCCGACTTGTTCGCCATTGAACACGAAACCGAAAACCTTTTAAAAGAAATTGTAGGATGATTAAGGCAAGATTAAAATATTTAATTAAAACGCAGAAAGGAAAAGTTCCAAAAAAAATCTCTGACGACAATACTATGCCGCCATATCTCTCAATGGATTATTTAAGGGGTGAATGCGATAATATTCTTTACGTTAAACCTAAAGAAGAATATAAATTAATTGAAGAAGATGAAGTTTTGGTTTTATATGATGGTGCAAATGCTGGTGAAGTAATGCTTTCAAAAAGTGGCTTTCTTTCATCGACAATGGCAGTTGTTACACCAAAGGATGAATTTTTTGAAAAGCGTTTTTTATTTTATTTTCTAAAATCAATTGAAGGAGAATTAAAAAAAGCATCTACAGGCACTACTATACCTCATCTTGACCAAAACTTTTTATTTAATTCACTCTTTGAATTTCCTGAAGTTGAATATCAAAAACCAATTTCAGATTTCTTAGATATTCAATCCGCCAAAATCACCCATTTCATCCAAACCAAGCAACGCTTTATAGAATTGCTGAAAGAGCAACGGCAAAGTATTATTGATGAGACATTAGATATTGATGCAAAGAAAGTCAGACTAAAGTTTTGCGTTTCAAAAGTTGGGAGCGGTGTTACTCCTAAAGGCGGTGCATCTGTCTATCAGACGTCTGGAATAATTTTTCTTAGAAGTCAAAACATTCATGATGATGGCTTAAGATTAGATGATGTTGCATACATAACTGAAAAAATTCACTCTGAAATGAGTAACTCTCAGGTAAAGCGTGGAGATGTCCTTTTAAATATCACTGGAGCATCTATCGGCAGATGCTATTGGTTTAATTCTGATGATGAAGCGAATGTAAATCAGCACGTCTCGATAATTCGACCAGTTTTTGAAATCCTTGATTCAGAATTCTTAATGTATCAAATCCAGTCACAACGAATACAACATTTAATAAATACAGTTCAGGGTGCTTCAAGGGAAGGATTAACGATTCACGAGATAAAAAACTATCCTTTGTTAACTCCACCAACCATTGAAGAACAAAAACGCATAGTCGAACACATACAAACCGAAACCAAAACGCTTGATATAGCCATCGGCAAAGCCGAACGAGAAATTGAGTTAATCAAAGAATACCGAGAAGCAATGATAGCCGAAGCGGTAACGGGGAGGATAGTACTTAGTTCTATTTCAAAACCCACCACATAAACCAACCAGCAAACAAAAATTACTAGTTCAGTAATGGAAAATCAAATTGAGATATTTAAGACAAATGATAATCAAACCGAAGTTCGGGTAAGGTTTGATGTTGAAACAGTATGGCTCAGTCAAAAACAGATGTCGGAACTATTTGATAAGGATTCCGATACCATAGGGCTGCACCTGAAAAATATCTTTTCTGAAAAAGAACTTGACGAAAATTCAACTACCGAGTATTTCTCGGTAGTTCAAAAAGAAGGCGATAGGGAGGTAAAAAGAAACATAAAATGCTATAATCTGGATGCTATACTTTCGGTAGGCTACCGTGTAAACTCCAAAAGGGGAACCCAATTCCGCCAATGGGCAACCCAACGCCTTAAAGAGTATTTGGTAAAAGGCTATGCCATCAACCAAAAACGCCTGGATGAACTGGGCAAAATGGTACAGCTAATAGAACAATCGGGTAAAAGCGAAGACCTGCAAATTCAGGAAGCCAAAGGACTGCTCGAAATTTTGGGTAACTACACCAAAAGTTTTGTGCTGCTCAACCAATACGACAGCCATTCGGTGCAACCCGGGAAACTATCAGAGAACATTACCTACGAAATACAATACGATGAAGCCAGGTCAGCCATTACCGAACTCAAAAAGCAACTTGTAGCAAAGAAAGAAGCCACCAAGCTCTTCGGCAATGAAAAGGATGAGAGTTTTATAAGTTCATTGCAAAACATAGTACAAACCTTTGACGGAAAATATCTCTATCCGAGTATTGAAGAACAGGCCGCTCATTTGCTGTATTTCGTAATTAAGAATCATTCGTTTACTGATGGCAATAAACGCATCGGGGCATTTTTGTTTATCTGGTTTTTGGAAAAGAACAAACACCGGTTTAAAAAATCGGGCGAACTAAAAATAAATGATAATGGACTTACCGCCATTGCCCTGTTGGTAGCCCAAAGCAAGCCGGAAGAAAAAGAAATCATCATTCAACTTATAGTTTCACTGATAGCCGACAGCCAATGAAATTAAAACATACCGATACAACAGAAAAAGGATTAGAAGCCCACATCACACAGCATTTGTGTTTGGGGAATGGTTTTGAAGAACGCCACTTCGATAACTACAACCGCAGCGAGTGTGTAGATGAAGAATTACTTTTCAAATTTTTGGAAGACACCCAACCCAAAGAAGTTGCTAAACTGAAACAAAGCCACGGCACCAATTTCAGGCAAAGGATATTATACTTGGTAAACCGCAAAATAAAAGACGAAACTGTAGTAAATGAAAAATGTTTGGGCGGTATCATCAACCTGCTTCGCACCGACATTACAGACGGCAACACAGGCATAAAAATCAAACTGTTTTACGATAAACCCGTTTCCAATCTTAACCCGAAGGATGCAGAATTATTTGAGAAGAATATTTTTTCGGTAACCCGTCAGGTGCATTTCAGCAATCAAAATGAAAAGTCGCTTGATTTGGTAGTGTTCATCAATGGTTTGCCCGTCATCACATTTGAACTTAAAAACGAACTCACCAAGCAGAATGTAAAAGATGCCATAAAACAATACAAAACCACCCGAGACCCAAAAGAAGAATTGTTTCGCCTTGCCCGTTGTTTGGTTCACTTTGCAGTGGACACCGAGCAAGTTTGGATGTGCACACATCTGAAAGGCGATAACTCGTTTTTTCTGCCATTCAACAAAGGCAACAACAATGGGGCTGGCAATCCGCCCAATCCGTCAGGTATCAAAACCGATTATCTCTGGAAAGAGATTTTAACCAAAGACAGCATTACGAACATCATTCAAAACTATGTTCAGTTAATAGAAGAAGAGTCCGAAAAGATATGGCCCGATGGAAAAATCAAAAAGGATAAAGTAAAGAAGATGATTTTTCCACGTTACCACCAGTTAGATTCGGTGCGTAACCTCTTGGCAGATGCCAAAGAAAACAGTGCAGGGAAACGCTATTTGATTCAACATTCGGCAGGTTCGGGCAAGAGTAATTCTATCAGTTGGCTGGCACATCAGTTGGTTGGTTTGTTTGATAAAACCAATACAACAGCCGTTTTTGATTCGGTAATTGTAGTTACCGACCGTATTGTGCTGGATTCACAAATACAACGCAACATCAAGCAGTTTGAACAAGTGGCAGGTTTGGTAGAGCATATAGACAAAGGTTCAAAACACCTGAAAGAAGCCTTGGAAGAAGGCAAGAAAATTATCATCACCACCATTCAGAAGTTCCCTTATATCGTAAATGAAATTGGCGATTTGCCAGGAAACAAATTTGCCATCATCATAGACGAAGCACACAGCAGCCAAAGCGGCAACACCGCAGGAAAATTGAATGCTACTTTGAGCAAAGATTTTGAACGGGTGCAGGTGGACGATGATGAGTTTGTGTTTATGGACAAAGACCAGCACGATGAATTAACTTCGGAAGATTTGGTGGTGGACATTGTGCAAAGCCGAAAAATGCTGACCAATGCAAGTTACTTTGCTTTTACCGCTACACCCAAACAAAAAACACTTGAACTTTTTGGCGTAAAATTCAGGGATGGCGAAAAAGACAAATTCAGGGCTTTTCATTTGTATTCGATGAAGCAAGCCATTCAGGAACATTTTATTGAAGATGTATTGCTGAATTACACCACATACAACAGTCATTTTGCCTTGCTCAAAAAGATAGAAGACGACCCGCTTTTTGACAAAAAGAAAGCCCAAAAGAAACTGCGTATTTATGTAGAAAGTCACGAACTGAACATAGCCCGCAAAACGGCAGTGATGGTAGAGCATTTTATGAGTGCGGTAGCTGCCAAAAAGAAAATCAACGGCCTTGCCAAAGCAATGATAGTAACCAGCAGCCGCAGAAATGCGGTGAAATATAAAAAGGCATTTGATACCTATTTAAAAGAAAACAGCATACCATACAAAGCCATTGTAGCTTTCTCTGGAGAAATTGACGGTCAAACAGAATCTGCATTGAACGGCTTTTCGAGTGCTTCTATTCCTGATGAGTTTAAGAAAGCCAACAACCGTTTTTTAATTGTTGCGAACAAATATCAAACAGGTTTTGACCAACCCCTTTTGCATACAATGTATGTGGACAAAAAATTGGGTGGCGTAAGTGCGGTGCAAACGCTTTCACGTTTAAACAGAACTACATCAGGCAAAACAGATACGTTTGTGTTGGACTTTGCCAACTCAACCGAAGAAATCAAAAATTCATTTGAACCCTACTACGAAACCACGATTTTAGGTGAAGCAACCGACCCGAATAAATTGTTCGACCTGCAAAATGCTTTAGATGCTTATCAGGTTTATACCAATGCACAGGTGCAGGAGTTTTCAGATAAAATAGTTCAGAATGTTCCCGTTGACCAGTTGCACATCATCTTAGATACGGCAGCGAATGTTTTCAGAACAACGCTTGACGAAAAATCGCAGGAAGATTTTAGGGCAAAATGCAAATCGTATGTTCGCTTGTATGTGTTCCTTGCTCAAATTGTTCCTTTTACAAATCCTTATTTGGAACGGCTTTACATTTTCCTGAATCACTTACAAAACAAGATTCAAAGAGAGCAAGGCGAAGACCTTGCACAAGGCGTTTTGGACACTATTGACCTTGACAGTTACCGTTTACAAAGGCAGGGAGAATTTACAATCGCTTTACAACAAGGTGACGAACTGATGCCAGCATCAGAAATGGGAAGCGGAGTTGCAGAACCAGAATTGGAATTGCTTTCAAATATTGTGAAAGCATTTAATGACCGTTTCGGAACGACTTTCACCAACGAAGACAAAGTGCGGAAAATGGCTGCTGAACTAATGCAAGACGTGAAAGACGACCAAGCAGCAATGGACAACATCAATGCTTCATTGAGTAAAAACGACATTCAAAATGCTCAAATCACATTCACTGACATTTTGAAAGAGAAAATGATAAATCATATTGACAGTAACTTTGAAGTGTTTAAGGAATACAACGACAATCCAGAGTTCAAAGCATTTTTGGCAGGACAGATGTTTAAATTGTTGATTAACGACTTGGGAAAATTTAAATCATTGTAAAAATGCCAACGCTACAGTCACACACATACCGCATTCGCACAATGCTGTAAGCACCCCATTTTTAGGATAGGGTTGAATGGATTCTTGTAGTGATTTCTACCGATCCAGATCGCCTACCTGCAATAGACCAAAGACAGAACAGCGAGGCCTAAGCCTTCACTTCGGTTTTCTGAATATCTGCTTTTGAGTAAGTAGGGCAGGGGAGTCGGTTGCGAGAAGAAACAATCAACAAATAGCCGAACGTTACGGCTAATACGGTTGATTTTTTTAAGGTATTCATCACTATTTATTTGAAATTTGTACTCGTAAGCAAGTGAGTTATTTTGGGACGGCAGAGAGTAGCCGGCATTGCCCCCGCGAAATGTCTTTTAAAATCATTTGTTTGTTTTGATTTGTACTGTGTTAATTGTTACATAAAATGGGGGAGTGAATGAGAATACATTTCATTGCGATCGGTGGAGCCGTGATGCACAATCTTGCAATAGTACTTCACCGCAAAGGAAATGAGGTGAGTGGTTCAGACGATAAAATCAGTGACCCCGCTAAAAGTAATTTGGAGAAGGAAGGGCTATTGCCGGAGACGTTGGGCTTTGAAGCCTCCCGAATAAGTGCAGATATAGAGGCGGTAATTTTAGGGATGCACGCACGAGAAGATAACCCTGAATTGCAGAAGGCACAGGAGTTGGGGATTAAGATTTTCTCTTTCCCTGAATACATCTATGAAGTCTCAAAAAACAAACAGCGAGTAGTGATAGCCGGAAGTCACGGGAAAACTTCTATTACTTCTATGGTGATGCACGTGCTAAACGAAAGTGGTTTTGAATTTGACTATTTGGTGGGAGCAAAAGTTCCGGGATTTGATACCAGCGTAAAGATTACTGAAGAAGCCCCTATTATTATTTTGGAAGGGGATGAATATCTAGCTTCTCCCATTAACCGGGAATCGAAGTTTATGTTTTACAAACCCAATGTAGCGCTTATTAGCGGTGTTGCTTGGGATCACATCAACGTATTTCCCGATTATGAGGAATATGTAAAGCAGTTTGAGAGATTTGCCTATACGGTGGAAGAGTGGGGCTTTCTCACTTGGTATATGCACGATGCAGAACTAAAGCGAATTTTCAATAAATACGATGCTAAAGTACGCACTCGTCCTTATGATACTCCTCCCCATGTTGTAAGAAGAAATGTGACTTACCTGCAAACAGAATTTGGCGAAATTGCCATTCGAGTTTTTGGTGAACATAACTTGCAAAACATTGCCGGGGCAAAGAATGTATGCAACGAACTGGGAGTATTTGACGAGGACTTTTACCGCGCTATTGCTACGTTTGAAGGAGCTGCTAACCGGCTGCAACTAATAGGCAGCAATGAAGCCACTGTTATTTATAAAGATTTTGCCCATTCCCCTTCAAAACTTCGCGCCACCGTGCAGGCGGTTCACCGGCAGTTTCCTGCCAAACAATTAGTGGCAGTGATGGAATTGCATACTTTCAGCAGTTTGGACAGCGATTTCCTGAGTCAATATGAGGGCACTATGGATCAAGCAGAAGTGCCGGTCGTGTATTATGATAGTGAAACGTTTCGGCAAAAGAAAATGCCCGTGTTAAAAGAAAAATTGGTGAAAGAAGCATTTGCCAATCCGCGATTAAATATTTTTACCGATAAGCAATCGCTGGAACAATTTCTTATGGAACAAAACTGGAGTGATAAAAATCTGTTGCTGATGACTTCAGGAACCTTTTCGGGAATGGATCTGGAAGTGCTTATCCGTAAAATCTTAAATCAATAAAGTGAAAGAACAATTAGACCTGTTTCACAGCAAAGGAACTACCCACCTTCAACTAAAGCGGCCACTTGCTGTTTTCGATTTGGAAACAACGGGGGTTGATTTTGTAAAAGACCGCATTGTAGAAATGAGTGTGGTGATGATTACCCCCGAAGGGGAGAAAACGATTAAAACGTATCGGATAAATCCCACCATTCCTATTCCGATAGAGGCCTCTCAAATTCACGGCATTTACGATGAGGATGTAATTACCTGCCCTACCTTCAAAGATTTAGCGCAGGAAATTTTTGATTTGCTAAACCCTTGCGATTTAGCCGGATTTAACTCTAATCGGTTTGATGTGCCTCTGCTGCTCGAAGAATTTATTAGGGTAGGATTCAGTTTCAGTATTGATAATCGCGCTTTGGTGGACGTGCACCGTATTTATACACACTTCGAAAAGCGAACCCTCGAAGCAGCTTATCAGTTCTACTGCGATAAAACATTAGCGAATGCGCACAGTGCTGAAGCCGATGCTTTGGCTACGTATCAAGTGCTCGAAGCACAACTGGGAAAGTATGATGAATTGCAAAATGATATTCACTTTCTGCACAACTTTACTAACGAGGAAAGGTTTCTCGACAGCGGCAGACGCTTCGTGTACCTGAGCGGAAAGCCGGCCTTTAACTTTGGTAAATACAAAGGCAAGTACGTAGAAGATGTACTTCGCACCGATCCCGGATATTACAATTGGATGATGGGAGGAGATTTTGCCCAACATACCAAGCAAAAGCTCATGGAAATGAAGGAAGGATTGAGAAAGAAATAAAAAATCTAAAAAGTGTTTTTCAAAAGAGGGCATCCTTTACATTTGCGCTCCTTTTATCCAAACTGAATTTAATTCTTGAGAAGCGACAGCCTGATTATTATTCCTACTTACAATGAACTTGGCAACATTGAAAATATGGTGCGTAAAGTTTTTTCGCTGCCCAAAGTTTTCCATTTGCTCATTATTGACGATGGCTCTCCCGATGGAACGGCAGCAAAGGTCATCGCTTTGCAACAGGAGTTTTCAGATAAACTGTTTTTGATTGAACGTAGCGGGAAACAAGGTTTGGGTACTGCTTATATAGCGGGTTTTAAATGGGCACTTGAAAGAGAGTATGAGTATATTTTTGAAATGGATTGTGACTTTAGCCACCACCCGGATGATCTCACTCGCTTGTATGCGGAATGCTCTGAAGAAGGCTACGATCTCGCTATCGGCTCGCGCTATGTAGAGGGAGGAGGTTTTGTGAATTGGCCGAAGGACCGAATTTGGATTTCGCGCTTAGCTTCTTGGTATGTAAATCTGGTTACATGGATCGGTATTCGCGATGCTACTGCGGGTTTCGTTTGCTACAAGCGGAAAGTGCTGGAAACTATTGATTTGGATAAAATACGCTTTGTGGGCTATGCCTTCCAAATAGAAATGAAATTTGCTGCAAAAAAACTCGGCTTTCGAGTTAAAGAGATTCCCATCATCTTCACCGAAAGAGTAGAAGGAGTGTCAAAGATGAGTAAGAATATTATCAAAGAAGGAATCGTTGGCGTGCTAAAGATTCAATGGTACAGCTTCTTTCACAGCTATAGAAAATCCTGACTACCCTCTCCATAAGGTAACATCCCTGCTTCTATTCCGTATAGTTTTATTATGAATCGTTGCAGCAGCTTATTTCGTTGCCTTTTTATAGCATTTCTGCTATGCTTCTCCATGAGTGCCCATACGCAAGAAACTACAGCACCCAATGCCGGTGCTGTTTTTAAAACGGCATATAAAGCCTACGTACTGGGGATTTATGACGATGCTATCCGCAATTTCAACTTGGCCATTTCAATGGACCCGAGCCGACATTACTTTTATTACAACCGAGGAATGACTTATAAGGCGATGGGGCAAAAGGATATGGCTATGGCTGATTTTCAAAAGTCGAACGCCCTTCGCCAAACGGCCGAATGTTATTACCAAATAGGATTGATCAAGTACGAAAGAAATGACTACAAAGGGGCAAAGGAAGATTTTGAGAGTGCGAAAATGATGAAGGATGATATTGAGCGCTTGAACTTTTGTCTCGGAATGATTTATTACCGTTACGAGGATTATGCCGATGCGCTGAAGTGTTTTCAGGATTATACTTTCCGGATAAAAGATCAGGCCGATGCCTATTACTATCGCGGCATGAGCGAAGCCAAACTGGGCGAATACCAACAGGCTATTGCCAGCTTTAAATTTGCGCTCCGCTACAAAGACCGCGACTGGATTTACTACTATAAAATGTATGAGTTCTACATGGCTTTAGGCGATAAGCAAAATGCACTCAATAGTATTTCAATGGTGATTGAGATAGGCGAAACCAAAGTAGAGCATTACAAAAAGCGCGCTGAACTTTATAAGGAATTAGGCCTCGGCTTCAAATACGATGAGGACATCAAGTCTATCGAAAAACTCGGCATGGAAACGGCTGCTGTAAAAGGCTCATAGTTTCATCAACTTGCTCACCATTATTTTCTTCCCCGCGTTTATTCGCACCAGGTATGCTCCTTTAGCACATTCATTCCCTTGTGCATTCCTTCCATCCCATTCTACTGAAGGCACTTGGCTCAAGAAACGGGCTACCTTCTTTCCCTGCAAATCAAAAATTTCAATCACCGTTTTTTCATTCTTTCCTTCCCAAGTTATTCTCACCCGGTCGGTGAAAGGATTGGGAGAACAATGTATGTTATCTTGCTCCTTCGGTGAGCGAATGGCAGACGAGTTAAATATTTTGTTGGAATACATGCCGTTGCCATGAGTCGCCACCACTATGTTGCCATCGAAAGTGCGGGAGGTAATCATGTTAATCACCACATTGCCGATGTTGTTGGCGCCTTCTTGCGACCAAACCGTATTGCTTCCGTTTAGCTGTTCGGTGGAGAACAGACCGACACTGGTTCCTACATAATATTTCAGATTGTTTCCATCGTTGTAAATATGTGCCCAGTTCACAGAAGGTCCGTTTCCACTTCCATCGGGATTTTCCTCTAAGTTTCCGCTCACATCGGCCCATGTAGCACCGGCATCTTCTGAATAGAAAATACTTCTGACTCCGTAATTGGAAAAAGTTACCATTACATGGTTGTGGTTTAGCCGATCGCTTTCGATACAACTCACATAAGCTCCCGCAGGAAACTGAGCGGAAACTAAGCCTACCAAGGAAGCCGTATCATTAGTGCGGCAACTGTCCACCCGATATACTTGCCCTCTATCGGTGCCCAAATACAAAATGTTGGTGTTCTCTTCGCTGATGTCGAGGGTGGAATAGGTGGGTGAATTGAGAGAAATGCCAGTCGTGGTTCTGTTCAGCTTGGTCCATCCTTGCGAGATGGAGTTGTATTCATTGCCGGTAAGGGGTATGGCGCTCAGGGAGTCGTTTCGCCAAATGGTTCTGCCTCCGCACAAATACATCTCATTGTCATCCAGCGGATCGAGTATAAACGGAGTAATAAAAGAATAGTTAGCACCCCCTGTTGGGTCTATCCGCGAAAGATTATTGATGGTTCCGTTATCGCTGATGTCAAACTTAAATACTTTGCCCGTTTGCCAACTCATGTAGTAATTGCTTCGCTGATGTGCAATGGCACAGTAAGCTCCATCGCCATAAAATACTTTCTGCCAGTCCTGATTATAATCGAGCGTATTGGTAAAATAACTTCCGTTATCCTGCAATCCTCCTATAATTATTTCACTGTTGGTGTGGCCCGGCTCCATAGCGCAGGAATAAAATTGTCCCGTGTTGTAGCCGTTGTTCATCAACTCCCATTGCACCGGTGTGGCCACAATGTTGTTGGTTTTCATCAAGCCGCCATCATTCGAAGAGAAGGCTACGTTGGTATTGGAGGGAAGAAATAACAAGCGGTGCTGGTCGGGGTGATGATTTGGATACACGTAATTGCTGAACTGACTCGTGTCGCACTGGTAGCCTCCTATCCAGTCATAAGCCGGGGTGCTGAAGCCATCGAACGAACGATAAATGTTAGTGCCTCCCAGAAATACTAAGTTGGGGTCGGTGGGGTGTACCACGAAATACATATCGTAGGAAGTTTGTGAACTGTATTTACGAAAGTCGAAAGTGTAAAAGCCCAAGCAGTGATCATCGGGAATATTGGCGGTTCGGTTTTGCCATTGTCCACCGGCTCCCGTTCCATCTCCCGAAAGGTATTGATAATGCCAAAGTGCATGATTGGTGCTGCCGGTGGCGGGCGCATCGGCAATAAAGTAAACCTGCGATTCATCGCTGGGGGCAATTCCTATTTCAATTCTGCGGTACGTGGTGGAGAAACCCGCAGGGGTAATTTTTGTCCAGTTAATGCCATCGGTACTTCTCCAAATTCCCTTGCTCGGGGTTTCGCTGCTGATGGTGGCATATAACACTCCGGTGCTGGTAATGGCCAAGTCGGTGTATTGGCTTATTTGGGTGATGGAAGTATCTAAGCCTAATACGGCTGCCCAAGTGGTACCACCATTGGCACTTCTCCAAATACCATTCACGGTAGCGGCATACACTTCATCCTCGGTGGTGTTGGAGGCATCGGTGACCATCTCCCACACAAAATCAAAATCTCTAGTTTGATAAAGAGTTGTGGGAGTATTAGAAACGGTGGAGGGAAGTTGTGCCCAACTAAGCCCTCCATCGGTGGACTTAAAAATACCATCCCCGCTAAACTGGGACGAAAAGCCGGCTGCGTTCACAATGCCGTATTGCTCCCCGGTGCCGTAATACCACACGTTCGTTTTTCCGCTGCGCTTGTCCTGTGCTACGCAAGTCACAGAATGTAATTGCTGAGGCTGTGTAGTGGTCACAAAATGATTGCCGCCATCGGTACTGCGCCACATGCCACCGCTTACCTGTCCGGCCAGAATTATATTTTCATCCGTCACATCTAAGGCAAGGGCGCGGGTGCGACCTCCTAAATTGTAAGGCCCTCTGTTTTGCCAATTGGTGCTGCGCGCATTATTGCTCACTCGTGGTAATGTGGCGGCAAAGGCCAACTCCCGCTGGCGCATATCCTTTGGCAACTCTCCGGTAAACGGATTGCGCTGCCGGATAAAAGTGCGGGAAACATGCTCCCCCGATTCTTCATTCGCATATAAACTTCTCTCTGTTTTGGGTTGTGGATATTGGAAACGCGATATGGCGAACATAATACCTGCGGCCAGCAACAAGCTAAGAACAAATTGATTTTTCATGTAGCGAAATGTTTGGCGCTAAGATATAAAAACGAGCAGGTGATAATCGGCAGCATAGCGGCAAAACCCTTCTGCCCTTACAAATTTCAATAGCCGTATTTCTCTTTCCAACACTTTCGCAAATAGTTGCGAATTTCATTCTCGCGGGCATTGCTTCCCGGCTCATAAAATTTCGTTCCCTTTATTTTTTCGGGGAGCAATTCTAAGTTCACAAAATTGCCTTCGTACTGGTGAGCATATTTGTAATCCTTTCCGTATTGAAGGTTTTTCATCAGTTGGGTAGGCGCATTGCGAATAGCGAGCGGAACCGATAGATCGCCCGTTTTTCGCACCGCTTCTTGGGCCGCTCTAATGGCTGTGTAAGCGCTGTTGCTCTTAGGCGAAGTGGCTAAGTAAATGGTGGTTTGCGAAAGAATTAAATCACATTCGGGGTAGCCAATCATCGTAACGGCCTGAAAGCAGGAAGTAGCCAACAACAGTGCATTCGGGTTGGCATTGCCAATGTCCTCACTGGCTAATATCAACATTCTGCGAGCAATAAATTTCGGGTCTTCGCCTCCTTCTATCATTCGCGCCAGATAATACACTGCGGCATTGGGGTCAGAGCCGCGTATAGATTTGATAAAGGCCGAAACAATATCGTAATGCTGCTCTCCACTTTTATCGTATATCGCCATCTTCTGCTGAATCACTTGCTCTACCAAAGCATTATGGATGGTCAGCTTTCCTTCCTTGCTCGTGTTGCTCACTAATTCCAACACGTTCAGCAACTTTCGAGCATCGCCTCCCGAGTATTTCAGCAAGGCTTCCGATTCCGCTATCTCTATATTTTTTGCCGCCAACACTTCATCCTTTGCCAAGGCGCGCTGTAATAACTCTGCCAAGTCGTGCTGCTCCAAAGATTTCAGCACATAAACCTGACAGCGGGAGAGGAGGGCCGAGATCACTTCGAAGGAAGGGTTTTCGGTAGTGGCGCCAAACAGAATAATACTTCCGCGCTCCACCGCGCCCAGCAAAGCATCCTGCTGTGCTTTATTAAACCGATGAATCTCATCAATAAACAAAATTGACTTTCCTTTTTCCTCTGCTTCTTCAATCACTCGCCTCACTTCTTTCACCCCACTGTCAATAGCGCTCAATTGATAAAACGGAAGGTGAATCTGTTCGGCAATAAACCGAGCCAGCGAAGTTTTGCCCACCCCCGGAGGCCCCCAGAAAATAATGGAAGGTATATTGCCCGATTCAATCAGTTGGCGAAGCACCTTGCCCGCCCCCAATAAATGTTGCTGCCCTACAAATTCATCAATAGTTTTAGGGCGCAGTCGTTCGGGAAGTGGAGGTAGCATAAATACAGGGTTTACAAAGTGAAGTTGAAAAAAAATCGGAATCGTTCATCCATATTCATGCAATAGTTAATAGACAAATAGCACTGGAAAGAAGAGATGGCACCTTGCTGTACCTTCTTTCGCCTAAAACTTTTGCACCACGTGTGTTCGTTCGGAGCTAAATCAGTTGCCGGTTGTGAGTTGCCGGTTGTCGCGAAAAGTTGCCGATTGCGAATTGCGATATTCGTTTCTTCTGATGTGCGAATGCAGCGGGAGAAATAGCGGAGGTTTCTTGTTCAGACCTTATAGATTTTTAAAACCTATAAGGTCTTTCCTTCACCAAAGATTTCCCCCAATGCCAATGTCTGTGTCCTCACAGACATTCGTCAGCGATAAAGCATGTCTGTGGGATCACGAATGCGGACGGAGAAACAAAAGATGAAAGCTAATCGATGTAATTGATAAATTTATCCATCGCAGATTTCCCTGCTCAATTTTATCATTCAGTCGAGCATTTAAAGAGCCTACAGTTTCGTTTTTTACAGGAGCCGATGCGGAACTCGTTGCGTGCATAACTGTTTGGCACATGTTCAGACCTTATAGGTTTTAAAAACCTATAAGGTCTTTCCCTAACCAAAGAGTACCCCCAATGCCAATGTCTGTGTCCTCACAGACATTCGTCAGCGATAAAGCATGTCTGTGGGATCACGAATGCGGACGGAGAAACAAAAGATGAAAGCTAATCGATGTAATTGATAAATTTATCCATCGCAGATTTCCCTGCTCAATTTTATCATTCAGTCGAGCATTTAAAGAGCCTACAGTTTCGTTTTTTACAGGAGCCGATGCGGAACTCGTTGCGTGCATAACTGTTTGGCACATGTTCAGACCTTATAGGTTTTAAAAACCTATAAGGTCTTTCCCTAACCAAAGAGTACCCCCAATGCCAATGTCTGTGTCCTCACAGACATTCGTCAGCGATAAAGCACGTCTGTGGGATCACGAATGCGGACGGAGAAACAAAAGATGATAGCTAATAGATGTAATTGATAAATTTATCCATCACAAATTCTCCTGCTCAATTTTATCATTCAGTCGGACGTTTCAAGAGCCTACACGTTTGTTTTCTACAGGAGCCGATGCGGAACTTGTTACGGTCGTAACTGTTTGGCACACGTTCAGACCTTATAGGTTTTTAAAACCTATAAGGTCTTTCCTTCACCAAAGATTTCCCCCAATGCCAATGTCTGTGTCCTCACAGATATTCGTCAGCGATAAAGCACGTCTGTGGGATCACGAATGCGGACGGAGAAACAAAAGATGATAGCTAATAGATGTAATTGATAAATTTATCCATCACAAATTCTCCTGCTCAATTTTATCATTCAGTCGGACGTTTCAAGAGCCTACACGTTTGTTTTCTACAGGAGCCGATGCGGAACTTGTTACGGTCGTAACTGTTTGGCACACGTTCAGACCTTATAGGTTTTTAAAACCTATAAGGTCTTTCCTTCACCAAAGATTTCCCCCAATGCCAATGTCTGTGTCCTCACAGATATTCGTCTGCAATGAGATGCAACTGTGAAGACACAGACGCGGGCGGAGGTTTTTAAAACCGATAAGGTCTTTCCTTAACCACAAAGTTCCCCCAATGCCAATGTCTGTGTCCTTACAGACATTCGTCTGCAATGAGGCGCATCTGTGAAAACACAGGCGCGGGCGACAAAGACGAAACACTGCTGCCGCTGCCCCGATACATTAAATATTCATGGTGCTTAATGTGGGTTTGTTTCGCGATACACATCTTTAGCCGTGTTGCAAATTTTCTCAGATTCTGTATAAATTTCATTGCTTGCCTCGATGCGCTTGCCGGTTCCTTCCAAGCGATCTTTCTCAGCTGCTTTCACCTCATCAATACTATCATTAGAGGTATTCCCCTCGCTATCCAGTGCCGCTAAAAAGCCGCATCGCAGCCTTCGGGGGCTAATTCCGTTTGATATTTTATCGCGCGCTTTTGCACTACTTTAGAAACACGGCTCAGGTCATTATCGGGCAGACTTACACAACTGAATGCAATTGATATATAACGAAATGTAACTGAACTGTAATTAAATGTAATTGAGCAGAGTATTGGGAAGGATTTTTTCCTTCACAAAAAATGAAGGTTGAAATACGGAGGTTGAAATTTGGTTCTCAAAAGTTCTTTTGAGCTACACACGAAGGGAAGCTGAGGATGCGGAAAACTATTCTTCTCTTTCGAGTTGGTAAGAGCATCAATCTTAGAATAAAATGACTTTGCAGCGAACACAAAAGCACAAACCTTTAGAAGGAATAATGAATTATCATAGATTTGATAACCTGATAGACACCTTCGCAGGTCTCTCTGTTTTGCACAGATGGCTGAAGGTATGCTTCGGGTATAAGTAAGTGATGCGCAACTCTCTACCGAACCCCTGCAACTATCCACCGAAATTGCGAAAATGAAACTTCCATTCCACGATAAAAAATTCATCTACCTTCTTGCGATCATTTCAATAGTAGTAGGCTTAGAGGTTTTATCCATCATCGGTATTGATATACCAATGCCTTATGCCCCTTTTGTGTTTGCAGCATTTATTTTGGGCATTGGCCACCATGTTTTATGGAATGGGGTAAAAGCAATCTTTAAACTTCGATTCAGTAGCATCAATTTGCTGATGACTATTGCCGCTATCGGTGCATTTTATCTGGGGCAATATCCCGAAGCGGCAGTGGTCATAGTGCTGTATGTATTAGGGGAACGATTGGAAGATATTGGGCTTGAAAATTCAAAATCTGCATTAGATGAATTGGTAAGCAAAGCACCCAAAACTGCTTTTGTGAAATCGCAAAATGAAAATGTTTCTATTGATAAAATTACAATCGGTACCATCATTCAAGTGAAGGCAGGTGAAATGATACCGCTTGACGGTAAAATTGTGGCAGGCGAAACCACGGTGGATGAAGCGGCTATTACAGGGGAACCTATCCCAAAAGACAAACACAAGGGCGACTATCTTTATGCCGGAACACTAAACAAAAACGGTTTCATAGAAATAGAAACAACCAAACTTTCTGCCGATACCACCTTCTCAAAAATCATTCGCTTAACTTTTGAAGCATCGGCCAACAAAAGCGAAACACAAAAATTTATTCAGAAATTTTCAACGTATTACACCCCGTCAATTATTGCCATAGCGGTTCTCGTTTTCGCAATTCCGGTTTTCGTTTTGCATCTTGACTTAAACCATTGGCTGCAACAGGCAATTACGCTTTTAGTAATCGCTTGCCCTTGTGCATTAGTCATATCTACCCCGGTGGCCATCTATGCTGCCATCGGAAATGCCTCCGCAAAAGGAGCTTTAGTGAAGGGCGGAAAATACATTGAAGCATTGGCAAGCATTCAGGCAATTGCCATAGACAAAACGCGAACCATCACTTTCGGAAATCCAATTGTATCGGATGTGATTCCTCTCAACGGAACCAGCCGAGAAGAACTATTGGCTTGCACCGCAGGGGCAGAAATATTTTCGGAGCATCCATTGGCCCAAGCCATTGTAGAGGCAAGTAGAAAAGAAGGGTTTGAACCACACAAAACCCAAGCATTTAAAAGCATCATGGGCAAAGGGGCAACAGCAGAATGCTTAGTGTGCGAAGACGAAACAATTTATGTGGGGAAGCTGGAATTTATTAAAGAACACCAACCGGTGGACGATGAAGCCGAGAATATTGTAGAGCAACTTTCGGCACAAGGAAAAACAAGCGTGATAGTAAGTTTTGGAAATGGTGTGGGTGGAATTATTGGTTTGATGGACGAAATAAAACCCGACAGTGCGGCAGCCCTAAAAGAATTAGAGCCACTGAACATTGAACCCGTAATGCTCACAGGTGACCACGAAAACGCAGCAAAATTTGTAGCAGAAAAAGTAGGCATCAAAAAAATATTTGGTGGTTTGCTACCCGAAAACAAAGCCGACAAAATCAAAGAACTTTTGCTGCAATATAAATTTGTGGCAATGGTGGGGGATGGTATCAACGATGCGCCCGCATTGGCGCAAAGCACCGTAGGTATTGCGATGGGTGCTGCCGGAAGCGACACGACCATAGAAACGGCAAACATTGCTTTGATGAACGACAATCTTTCACTGCTTCCATTTCTCATTCGCCTCTCGCGGAAAACGCTGCGCAGAATAAAATGGAACACCATCGGAGCCATAGCCGTGAAATTGATATTTATAGCACTTGCGCTAATCGGTTACAGCAATTTAGTTTTCGCCATTGCAGCCGATGTTGGTGTAACACTAATAGTGATTGTAACAAGTTTGCAACTGATGACCTTTGAAAACCCTTCTCGTTCACGGCTACATCCAAACTAATGAGTTGGAAGGAGGGAGAGCCAAGAACGAAAATTAAAAACCTCAAACTGAATGATAAAACGCGAGGCCCTAAACCCGAAACAGGTAAGCCGAACCCCTGCCACCGTTTTAACAAGTAATTATTGAAAGATACGATGTAGGCTACTGAAGTTATTTCCACCTTTGTTGCTTTCTCGGTTTTTAATCTCTAAACATGAAAGTTGCCAAACACCGCATTCTCCTTTATTCTGTGTTTAGTGTTTTATTAGTGAGCCTGCTCAATATCAGCGAACTGAAATCCATTCGCTTGGTGAAGCCGGAAACGAAAAGCAATGTAATATTTGACCCTTCGGGATACTATAATCTCGCTCATAACAATACCTCTGCCACTGATCAAACGGAGAAGACGAAGGATAAAAAGGACACGGCCTTTGTGCTTGATTTCTTTGGCTTGCCGGCTCTTATCTATATCCTATTTTTCTTTTCGGCATTGAAGGCTTTAGGGGTTTATCTCCCCCTCCCGAAGAAGCTGATTCTGCTCGCGCTTTCTTGGCTTATATTCGAGTTTACCAGTTACACGATGATGATAGTCGGTTTGTTTACACTGGGCTTTGGGGTATTCATTTTTCCGGTGGTGATGCTGCTTTCATTGTTTGTTTTCTTATTCATGGCCACTCGAATGCTAAAGGTTCGATTTCCCGCAAAGAACTATCCGGGCTTTATGGCGGTGGCGCTTATACTATCGGTGCTGCCGGTGCTATACGTTTTTAAAGTAGAATCTAACCTGCCACTGATGGCCGTGTTTTACATCCTTATTTTTCAACTTCTTATCGGCTACTATTTAGATAAGTCTTATGCCGCTCATTGGCAGCGTGAAGCTGTAGAAATAGAAAATCCCGGCAAGTTATCGTCATAACTGCCGGGTTTTCTTGGACATGAGGAAATCTTTATTTCAGCAGGGTCAAAGCCCCTTTGAAGGTGCGGTCACTAGTGCCGTCTAAGTGAACAATTTTCATGATGTAGATGTAAACGGCCGGCTCTTGTCTTTCGCCTTTATAGGTTCCGTCCCATTTAAAATATTGGTCGTTGGTTTCAAAAACCTTTTCGCCCCAGCGATCAAAAATCAACAACTGGAAGTAACGAATGCCTGCCAGGTTTCCATACACTTGAAGTAAGTCGTTGTTGCCATCTCCGTTAGGGGTAAATGCGTTGGGAAGAAATATCGCATTGTCAGCTATTACTTCTACCCCCACCGTATCTTGCGCTACGCAACCGTTGGTATCGGTAGCTACTACGGTATAAACGGTAGAGCGGGTAGGCAGCGCAGTTACATCGGCACAAGTGGGGCACGATATATCTGCTGCGGGCAACCAATTGTAAGTGACCATATCAGAACCATTGCTGATCGCTTGCAGTTGCGCTTCGTGACCAAGAGTAACCATGCCATCTCCGCTGGCAGTGACGGTGAAGGGCTTGTTTTCTGCAATCACAAAACTACTGTCAAACGGACACTGATTCGCATCTCTTACCGAAACACTGTAAGTGCCGGGTGTAAGGTTAGTCACTTGATTGGCGTGTGCCCCATTGCTCCACTCGAAAGTGAAAGGCGCAGTGCCGTTCTGCATATTTATGGCTATGGCTCCTTCGGGCATTAAGCAAGTGGGCGACATCACTTGTGCATTCACCTGAAGGCCTGCATTCGTATTTACAAAAGCAGTAGCGGTTTGCGAACATCCCTGCGCATCAATCACCGAAACGGAATAATCGCCCTCGCTCAAGTTGTTTATATTTTGATGATTGCTGCCATTGTTCCAGATGAACTGATAAGGTGCGCTGCCTCCGGTAATAGCAAGACTGATCTGCCCATTATTAATTCCTACACAAGCAGCATCGGTTACCTTAGCTACTACCTGTAAAGCAGGGGCTGCTCCGATATGAATATTGCTGAGCAAAGTTTCGCATCCGTTGGCATCGGTAATGGTAACCGCGTAATTTCCGGTGTTCAGTTGATTGATGTCGGAAGTATTTGCTCCGTTATTCCAAAGATAGGTGTAAGAAGGTTGCCCTCCGCTTACGCTCAGTTGAATAGAAGCGCTGGAGCTGCTCATGCAACCTACGTTGGTATGGTTTTCAGTGGCATGGATGGCAGAAGGTTGGGTTAAAGCAATTGTAGCTTGGGTATGGCAACCGATCTGATCGGTAATGGTAACACTGTAATTACCGCCTGCTAAGTTGGATAATTGCGGGGAGGTTGCTCCGTTATTCCAAGCAAAAGAATAAGGGAGAGTTCCACCATTCACATCTAAATCTATGCTTCCGGTGTTGGCTCCAAAGCAAAGCGGATCAGTAGTGATTGGATTTACCGACATAGCCACCGGCTCATCAACCGTGGTGTTGCTGATAGCGCTGCAATTATTTCCGTCTATTACGGTAAGGGTATAGTAACCGGCTGTTAAGGAAGAAAGATCCTGAGTGGTGGCTCCATTGCTCCAATGATACGAGTAAGTTCCGTTGCCACCCTGAGTACTAATGTCAATGCTTCCATTGCTCAGTCCATTACAGGTGGCATCCGCTTTTGTATGGTTGATTACAATTTCAGAAGGTTCAGTCAGTTGCACACTCTTTATACCCGAACAGTTGTTGGCATCATTCACGGTAACAGTGTAAGTGCCACCGGCTAACGAATGAAGATCTTTAGTAGATGCACCGCTGTTCCAGTGGTAAACTATCGGAGCATTTCCTCCCGTAATAGTGAGATTAATAATTCCATTGGCGGAAGAAAAACAAGTAGGGTTAGTATGGTTCTCAACGATACCAATGCCGATGGATTGGGTAATAGCAGTGCTGAATACCGCGCTGCAATTGTTGCCATCCTTTACGGTAACGGAGTAGTTGCCGGCAGCAAGATTCGTTCTGTTTTGAGTATGAATGCCACCACTCCAATTGTAAGTGTAAGGAGCAGTGCCATTGTTTACGGCCAATTGTATAGAGCCATTGTGTGTGTTATTGCAACTTACATTATTCACCGTAGGCTGAATCACAGGTGCAGCATGAATGGTCACTGATTTCACCACCGTGTCGGAGCAAAAGCCGGAGGTAACAATATGAGTGACCTCAAACGCTCCCGCATTCGCAAAGGTAAAGGTTGGATTAGTGACTGAGGAATGATTGTTGCCTCCGAAATCCCAATACTGAGAGGTGATGTTGGAAGAGCCATTGTGACTAAAGTTGACCACAGCATTCGATTCGCAAAAGTTGCCGTTAAAGATAAAATCAGCATCGGTGTTATTACCGGTGGTAGAAATAATAGCAGTCTGCGATGCTGAACAACCATTTGCATCTGTAATACTGACAGAAATGTTACCTGCAGCCACACCGCTGATGTTTGAAGTGTGAATGTTAGAATTAGAAGACCAGTTATAGCTATATGGAGCAGTTCCTTTAGTAACAATGGCATTGGCTGAACCGGTAGCGGAAGAACAACCGGTGCCTACCGTGGTGATGTTAACCTCCATAGCCTCTGGCTCCTGAACAGAAGAGGAACTGATGGAAGAGCATCCGTTCCCGTCACTAACGGTCACTGTGTAATTCCCTTTTGATAGGGCACTTCTGTTGGGTTGAGGGTTGCCATCATTCCAACTAAAGTTATACGGAGAAGTTCCGCCAGAAATAGCGAGGTTGATAGCTCCGTTGTTTCCGCCATTGCAACTTACATTGGTCACAGAAGGGATTATGTTGATTCCATTGATCTGCGCTATCTGAAAGAAAGTATCTACCATGCAACCCGTAGCATCGGTAGCGCTTACGTGATAAGTGCCGCTGCCGAGATTGCTGAGATTTTGGGTCAGTGAGCCGTTGCTCCACTTGAAACTATACGGAGCATTGCCTCCCGTTGCAGTGAGTTGAATACTTCCGGTATTGCCGCCATTGCAAGTAACATTGGCAATAGAAGCTGCCAGTTGAATACTGCTGACCGAAGCTGATACGCTAAACGATTGAGTAGCCGAACAGCCATCTGCATTGCTCACGGTCACTGAATAATTGCCGGGATTAATATCCGTTAAATTTTGAGTGGCAGCGCTGTTGCTCCAGTGATAAACAAAAGGAGTTCCGCTGCCGCTTGCGTCAATCGAAATACCTCCGTTGGCCGCTCCTCCGCACGAAGGAGTAATCACCGGATTGGTAATTCCCACATTAGAGATCACCACCTGAGCCGAAGCTGTTGTGCTACAGCCCGAAGCATCGGTAGCGGTAACAATATAATTTCCGGTAGTAGAAACTTGGATAGAAGACGCATGGCCTCCGCTGTTCCAACTGTAATTATTGCCACCGGTTACATCAAGTTGTACCGGCCCCCCATTGCAGGAAGTGAGCGAAGGAGAAGCCATCAGTTGAACGGGTGTTCCCCCCACGGTAATAGTTTTAGTAGCTGTTTTTGTGCAAGAGCCCCAATCCATGCTCACGGTATAAGTAGTAGTAGAGTCGGGCGATGCCACAGGATTATAGATAGCGGCATTGTTCAAACCGAGAGAAGGAGTCCATGTGTAATTAATACCTCCGGTAGCTTCCATTTGAGTAGTTCCTCCGGCACAAATCAATGCCGGATTTGCAGTAGCCGTAGCCGGTGCGTCCTCTTTGATAATCATTTGAGCGCTCGAAATAGGTAATCCGGTGCAAGGGTTATTGGTAGAGATAATAATGGTTTCGTCCGGCTCGGCAATGTTATCTTGAATGGGCATCACGGTTATATCGGTACTCAATGAACCGGCAGGAATAGTGATGACCGAAGGAATAGTGGGATAATCTACCCCGTTAGTAGCGGTTCCGCTAATCTGAATGCCCACTTTCACATCAGCCGGCTGAATGCTTGGCATCGCAAACGTGAACTTGCCGCCTACGCATCCTTCGTAAGCAGCATTGTATCCTTCATTCTGCAACTGAGCCGTAGAGGTAATAGTAATAGGAATAGAAGTGATGGAATTTGCTTCGATAAAAACGCCTGAATCGTAAATTCTGTCCGACACATCTGCTACAGCCAGTTTCAAATGATAAGTCTGGCAGGGAATTACTGAGGCAACAGCCGTCAGCACTACGGTCATTCCATCGTACACAATATTTGAATCCACAACCGGTGAAAGGTTACTTCTAAAAAGAGAGGAGTAAGAAAGTGATTGGCAGTTTGCCGGAATACCATAAGGCCCCGAAACGCCCGGATTGATTGTATTGATAGCCACCGGTAAATTGGAGTTAGGCACCTTGGCAATGTTCATGCTGGAGTAATTGCCTCCAGCCGGATTAGGTCCCGAAATAAAAAATCCGAACACATCGTTAAACTGGGTGCATACCCACTCCGGGTATTCTTCGGAGGCAAACACGTAATTAAACATCAGCACGTTTCCCTGTGGCACTACATCAAAAGTGAGTACTGATTTATCGTATATATATCCCCCCGTTAAAGATTGTAATTGAGCATCTCCGTTTCCTGAATAAGAGGTAGAAGCAAAGCTGCTGGCAGCTTGTGAAATGTTGGCTACGTTTCCGGTAGAAAGCACTACCCCATTGGCGATCCCTAAAGTATTGGAAGCATTTGCGAAAGTGCCGGATGAATTATTATTACCGATTAAAGTAAAATTAGAAACAGACACTCCGGAGCCGGCTAAACCTTGAGCCAAATCTTGAGCATTGTTGCTTTGCGTCACAACAAGTTGTGCGCTGGCGGCATTAGTGACAGTAAGTGAGATTAGAAGGATAAAACAGTTCCTCAACCGTTTTGTCAGCCTTTTCCTGTCTGAAAAAATACTGATTGATCCTTCATCGTACAGTTTCCTCATGTCCGATGTTTTCAATCCTTTACGGAGTTGCGGAGAAATTGTTCCGTTTTAGAAAAAAATAATGAGCCTCGGGCATTGAAAGCGGTGGGGAATGCAGGAGGGGAACATCAATTCGGCTACCCTTTTTTTTGCTTGTTCCTCTTCGCGTTTTTTGTAATTAATTATTCAGTAGGCAAGTCAGACGCAAATAGTAGTTCTTCATCATTACCGGTCAGCCGATGAAATGATTTTTGACCGACAGGCTGTTCTTCCACATACCGATGTTTGTAACGAATCGGCCAAAAGCATTGACAATTCCGCAGAAAGTGACTTAAATTCATCCCTTAATCACTTTGGGAAGCGATGGGAAAAGACTCTATTTTTGAGTGCTTATGTTTGGGGCAATGTTTTCGGGTAAAAGCAGGCAACAAAAACAAAACTTTTTAAAGCGAAAGGTGGAATGTTTTCTAACAGTAATTCACAATATAGACGCTGCGATTCGTTATAACTGGCAGAAAAAGCTGACCCACAAGTAGGGGGCAGTTTATAAATTGAACTATGAAACAAAAAAGTTGCTTACTCTTCATTGGATTGCTTCTTTCTTCTATTGCATTTTCACAAACCGTTCGGAAATACAGTAATGAATTTCTTCAGATCGGAGTCGGTGGACGCGGGCTGGCCATGAGCAACGCACAAGTAGCTACGGTGAGCGATTTGTATGCAAACTATTACAACCCGGCCGGTTTGGTGCACATCCAAAATACTTTTCAGGTAGGCATTATGCACTCCGAATATTTTGCCGGTATTGCCAAATATGATTTTGTGTCCTTTGCTGTACCCGTGCAACAAAAAAAGCGAGTTATCGGCTTTTCATTTTTTCGCTTTGGGGTAGATGATATACCGAATACACTTTTTTTGGTTCAACCGGATGGAAGTGTGGACTACTCTAAAATTACTTCTTTCAGCGCAGCCGATTATGCTTTTATGCTGCATTATGCGCAGGTGTTGCCCGTGAAAGGCCTAAGTGTAGGCGTAAGTGCCAAAATTATTTATCGGCAGATCGGGAAATTTGCCAAAGCCTTTGGTTTCGGCTTAGATGCCGGGCTTCAATATCGCATCAAGGATTGGCGAATCGGATTTATGGCGCGTGATGTAACCGGTACTTTTAACGGCTGGACCATGAGTTTCACCGATGCAGAAAAGCAGGTGCTGCTGCAAACGAATAATGACTTGCCCAAAAATAGTTTAGAGATCACCAGCCCCATGTTTATTTTGGGAGCAGCGTATGAAGGGAATATCAAGAACAAGGTTTTTATTACTCCAGAAATCAACTTCGGATTGACCACCGATGGCAAGCGGAACGTGCTCGTAGCTGCCAAGCCTATCAGTATTGATATGAATGTAGGCTTAGAAGTGAAATACGTACCCGCCAAGGATATTGATGTGTGCCTGCGTGCCGGAGTGGGGAATCTGCAACGAGCCACCGATGAATTAGGGAAAAAGAGATTTACTGTGTCGCCCAATATCGGAGCGGGCGTTCATGTCAAAATCATATCCTTAGATTATGCCCTTACCAATCTGACTACTATTAAAGATCAGGATGGTGGCTCCGGGCTTTATTCGCACGTTATATCCTTGCGGTTAGACATCACTAAAAAGCATAAAGAATAACGGATGAAGAAAGTTGTACTCCTCGCCCTATTTCTAAGTACCTGCTGGGGGCTTCAAGCCCAGCCATTCGGCAACGAGTGGATTGACTACAGTCAGGTGCATTATAAAATCAAGATCACACAGGATGGTCTTTATCGCATTCCGTACGCTACGCTTTCGGCTGTTATTCCCAATTTGGGCGCTATCAATGCCGGAAATTTTATTCTGTATCACAACGGGGAAGCAGTCCCTATTTATGTGTCCTCTACCACCTCCCTTGGAGCGAATGATTATATCGAGTTTTACGGTCGTAAAAATATTGGGGATGTGGATAGTTTTCTTTACAAAACTGCCGCTATACAACCGCATCCCTATTACAGTTTGTTTACCGATACCTCTATTTATTTTTTGACCATAAAAAATGGAAGTGGCAATCCTCGCTTTATTGAAACCAATAACAGCTTAGTGAATTTGCCACCCAAAGAGAACTACTTCATCAACACTGTTCGGCAGGTATATGCAGGGAGGTATTACGAGGGGAAGTATTACAGTGTGAGCGGAGAGGAGGTGTACAAATCGTCCTTTGAAGATGGCGAGGGCTTTGTGAATAACGCTTTCTTCGGCACGGTGAGCAGTGGCTCTCCTTCACAGCAAACGCAACTGAATTTTAATCTCGCTACTCCTTACATCAATTACTCCGGACCCGATGCCAATTACTACACGGTGTTTATCAATAACTCTTATCCCGATGTTCACGCAGCGCGGATAGGGTTCAATGCCAACAGCAACCTTTACACTCAAACTTCTGCACAGGGCTTTCGGTTAAATAAAAACAGTTTTACTATTCCTCTGAGCCAACTGAACAACTCGGGTAATAACACTATTACTTTTACGGAGAGCAGTTTTAGCGCTTCCAGCAAAAAGCAGAATGCGGTGTGCATGAATGAGATTACCTACCCGAGAGATTTCAATTTTGACGGGCAAAACACGTTCTATTTTCAATTAGCTCCCGACCCGACCAACAAAAAATATATCGAGATTGTGAACTTTAATGATGAAGGTTTCCAACCGGTGTTGTACGATCTGACCAATAAGGTCTTGATACGCTCCACCTCCTCTCCGGGAACCACTCCATTAAAGTTTGCTTTGCCGCCCTCTACGGTCACCCGCAATTTGTATTTGGTGAGCGGCAGTCCGAACAGTTACACCACCATCAGCCAAATCATTCCGATTCAATTTGCCAACTACTCCGCCTCGAATCTCTCTGCGCAAGGCGATTATCTGATTATCTCCAACTCTTTTTTATACGATGACGGCATCGGCACAAATTGGGTGGAGGAATACCGAAAATATCGGGATGTGGACGATAACCCCGGAGTAGGGAAATACCACGCCAGAGTGTTTGACATTGATCAACTGTACGACCAATTTGCTTATGGGGTGCGCAAATCACCTTTGGCTATTCGCAATTTTATTCAGTATGCCGAAAACAGTTGGTCTATTAAACCGGCTTATGTTTTTATGATTGGCAAAGGGCGCGAATACAATGTGATGCGCAACGGAGGCGGTGCTTATAACCAATGTCTGATTCCCACTTTTGGATTTCCCGGCTCCGATAATTTGTATTCGGGTAGTAGAGTGAGCGACTTGCCGGGAGTATCGGTAGGGCGGCTGGCTGCGGAAAATACGAAAGAGATAAAAGATTATCTCGACAAGGTGAAAGACTATGAGTTGGCACAAAATACCTACGATGAACCACAGGCAATAGCGCCAAAAATTTGGCAGAAACATCTGCTGCACTTTAGCGGTGGCACCGGCTCTACAGAGCAAAGTCAGTTTTCTTCCTACATCAATAATTACAAGCGAATCGCAGAAGATACCTCGTGGGGAACTCGGGTTAATATTTATAATCGTGTGTCTAATAACCCCATTGACGAATCGCAGTCGCAACTCATTAAGCAACAGATAAACGATGGGGTGTCGGTGATTACTTTCTTTGGCCACTCTGCTACGGGAGCCTTTGATTTTAGTGTAGATGAACCGGAGAATTATACCAACTATGGTAAATATCCCATTTTTATTTCCAACGGCTGCTTTGCCGGATTAATTCATGATGTTACTCCGGGCTATAGTGAGAAATTTGTGTTTCAGCCCAATGCGGGAGCCATTGCTTTTATGGCAACCACCAGCTTGTCGGTATCGTCCAGCTTAAATCTCTTTACCACCAATTTATATAATGAGTTTTGTAAGCCGCTTTACACACACACCTTGGGCAACTGTTTTTCACGCGCTTTAGCCGATGTGTATTCCGGCAACCCCAACGACCGCGATCTGATGGTGGCTTACGAAATGACCTTGCATGGCGATCCGGGATTAAGTTTTAATCAATACCCTAAACCCGATTATGCTATTGAGCAAACCTCTGTCTTTTTTACTCCCGCCACTATTACACCGGGCTTAGATTCCTTTGAAGTGAATGTGGTGGTTACTAACCTCGGCAAGGCGATTAAAGATTCGATTGCCGTCACTCTCAAAAGAACTGCTTTTGATGCCAATGGCAATCCCGTGGTTTATAATTATCGGAAAGAAGTGCGCGGAGCCTATTATCAAGATACGGTTACGTTTAAACTCCCCACTATTTTCTCTTCGGTAGGCTATGGCGAAAATCAGTTCTCCCCTTATGTAGATGCTGACTTTGCCATAGATGAAATGTCAGAGTTAAACAACGGACTTTTATCGCCTGTGGTCATCAATATTCAGCAGGATGATGTGATTCCTATTTATCCGTACGAGTTTGCTATCGTTCCGCAGCAGGGAGTTACCTTAAAGGCTTCTACCGTGAATCCTTTTGCCGCTCCGAGGAACTATAAGTTTGAGATAGACACTACCGAATTGTACAACTCCCCCCTCCTGCAATCGCAAACCGTTTATCAATCGGGTGGAGTATTGCATTGGACACCCACTCTAAATTATATTGACAGCACCGTTTATTACTGGCGGGTAGCTATAGACTCTACCGTGCCCAACTGGCATTACACCTCTTTCGTTTATATTCAGGGAGAAGATCCGGGATGGAATCAATCGCATTATTACCAATGGCAGAGAGATAACTTTGTCAATATCGTTCAGGATAGCGATCGCATTTTCAAATTTCCGCCCACCACTAACGAGATAAAAGTAATTACCGGGATAGCCGATGCAGTAGGAGGGAACCTCGATTACAATCTATTGGGTTGGGATTACAACAACAACAACATGTATCGCTATCGGATGGGTGGTTGTGGTTTTACGCGCGGAATAACTTTTGCAGTGATAGATAATACCACCGGCTTGCCTTGGAGCAGTTTAAACACCGGTATTATAGATAAATGGGGCGATGCCTTTGGGAACTTCCACTGCTCTGATAAATATTACGAGCAATTCGGCTTCGATTTCTTGACCGAAGGGGTGCACCCTACCGGCTCTAATCCGGCATGGTCGGGCTTGCCTTGGACCACCCTCATCAAAAACTTTATTGATGCTATCCCCTGTGGATTTTATGTGCTGATATATTCTACCAATAATCCGGTTTATACGCATTGGGATACGACCCTGGTGAATTCATTGCAAAATTTAGGCTTTGCGCAGGCGGGGCAGTTTGCGAGCGGACAAGTAAGCGGCCCCTTTACCTACTTTACCCAGAAATGTAACAATGCCTATCCTTCTTTCTTCACTACGTTAAGCGGCTATGGCACTCCCATAGATACCACCATCACCTTCAATGGAATTTGGTATCAGGGAAACTTTACCTCTCCCAAAATAGGCCCTGCGTTTGAATGGATTAGTATGCACTGGAAACATGCGCCTCGCGAAAACCCCACTGCCGATATAGATACCGTGGATATTATCGGTGTGGGAGCAAATGGGGTAGAGAAGGTGTTGCTTTCAACCACTCATCTCGACAATCTAAATCTTTCCTCCATCATCAATGCGCAACAATATCCTTTCATCCGGCTGCGCCTTCGCACCTACGATGATAGTTTGCGCACTCCTACCCAATTAAAATATTGGCGCGTGCTGTATAAAAAACCTCCCGAAGCTGCGATGAACCCGGCTGCGCATTTTGTGTTTACCGACTCGCTGAGCATGGGCGGAAATCTGCACTTAGAGTTAGGGCTGGAGAACGTGACCGATATTCCCATGGATAGTATGCTCACTCACTATACTATTCGCGATGCCACCTTTGCCAACTATCGCGATTCCATCCGCTACGATTCCTTAAAGGGCTTGGCCATCATGCACTTGGTATTCAATAAGCCGATTAACGGCAACAATTACAGTGGCTCCAACAAAATTATTGTGGAGGCGAATCCCGATGGTGATCAGTTAGAGCAATATCACTTCAATAACTTTGCCGAGCTTGATTTTAGAACGATGGGCGATAAAATCAATCCGCTCTTGGATGTGACTTTTGATGGAGAGCATATTTTCAATGGCGATATTGTTTCTGCGAAGCCCAATATTCTAATGACCTTGAAAGATGAGAATCAATTTCTGGCACTCAACGATTCTGCCTTGGTGAATGTGTATCTCAAATACCCGGGCGAAACGAACCCGCGAAGCATTCCGTACGATAACGATATACTGAAATTTTACCCGGCCGATTCTACGCTGTTGCACTTGGGGAATAAAGCCATCGTGGAGTTTGCGCCCGAATTAAATTTGGATGGCACGTATGAGTTGACCGTTCACGATCGCGATCGCAGCGGCAATAACAGCAGTCAAGAAACCCGACAGGAGAATAATCGCTATTACGACTATAAGATTTCGTTTGAGGTGATTAATAAACCGATGGTGACGAATGTACTCAACTATCCCAACCCATTCACCACTTCTACTCGTTTTGTGTTTACCATCACCGGCAGTCAGGTGCCCGATTATATGAAGATTCAGATAATGACCATCAAGGGAACGGTGGTAAAGGAAATCACGAAAGAGGAACTGGGGCCAATCCGCGTAGGGCGAAACATTACCGAATACGCTTGGAACGGGCGCGACCAATACGGTGATTTATTGGCCAACGGTGTTTACTTTTATCGCGTGGTGACTCGCTTAGATAATAAGCAGATGGATCACTTAGACCTCGGCTACGATAAATACTTCAAGAAAGGCTTTGGCAAGCTGGTGATAGTGAGGTAGGGTATTTCGAGGGCTTCCTGCAACCCCGGCTCTTACTCGGTTAGTTTTTCTTTGCTTCGCGTTTGGACATCAACTTTTAGCTGCAGTTGCTCCAGTAGCCATGGTTTGCCGGCAAAGTGAGGTTCGGCCTTTAAGCGGAGGAGTTCCGTTTCTAAGGCATCGGCTCGCAATAGTTGTTCGGCATAGGAAATAAACAACTTGAATGCGGATTGCACCTGCTTTACCTGTGCTTTGTGGCGCAACTGAAATTTATTAAAGGCCTCTAACTGGCTAAGAAGAATGCCCACATCAGTGGGGTTGCTTTCGTACAGGTTCATCCATTGCCATCGCCTAACAATGCAATTAAACACCACATCGGTACCGGCTTGGGCGGCTGCAAAAGAACGAGCTGCCTTTGAGTGTTGCTTTATGCGATATTGGTAAAGCCCTAAGGCAAAAGTAGTACAGGCATCCCGATATTCAGCGGGCAGAAAAGGGGAGTAATGCACGATGAACGCTTTAATTTCTTGAGGAGAGCGATGCTGTAAGGCCATGACAATAATGTTGCGAAAGTTAATTGGCTGTAAGCGACCGTTTTCCAGCAGCAAATCATGTTGGCGTTCCCATTCAATCCACCATAAAAATTCATTTCCGGCAGCGGCAAGGCCTTTGTTGTACCACTTGATGCAGTTTCCGTGAGCGTAGGTGACGGCTTCTATGATACTTTGCGACACGGGTTTGTCTTTTTGGTGTTCGGTTACATATTGCTTTATCAAACCGTAGTAAATCTCACTCTCCTCATAGGTAGTAGCTGCCAGCATTTGATACACGTTTACAAACAGGTACACATACGGATACTTGGGGTTGGTGTAGGGCTGCAATATCTTCAGAAGGGTAGAAACGTGCTGTTCGTGGCTATCGTCCGCGAAACTCAGGGATACTTTACGGTTCACCGCCTCGCAGAGGTAGCGAAGTTTTTTAAGTGCATAAAACTCATCGAGTGTTTTTAGCACCGGCAAAATGTTGTGGACGTTGCTGCGGTTAAGTCGAGCCTCAAAGCCATTCAATTGCAGTTCGGCAAGGGTATGCTTTCCGTAAAAGATGTCAATATTCTGCTCGGCATCGGCATTTAGTGCGTTGATACTTTTTTCTAATTGCTTGTTAAACTCAGCAGTCAATTTCAAGTGGCGCAGTTCCTCCAGCAAGTTTACGTTTGGCAGGTCGAGGGTATTTTTCGCCTTTTCGATGATTATAAACATTTCGATGGCGCGCAACAGGCGCACACCGGCTGTTTCCTGCTGCTTGATGGTGCTCAACTTTTTGCTCCAACGGGAGATGGCTTCGGAACTGAGGTTTGTTTCGGAGAAATGCGGATGCAGTTTCTGTAACTCTTCGAACACTAATACGGAGGGCTGATAAACGCTGAAATAGGGGGAATGCACAAACTTATCGAGCCGCTTTAATTGTGCAGCGGAGAGCGCTTTTAGGGTGAGTGTCAATTTACCAAACTGCATTTCAATGAGTTTTCTTTTACGCAGGAATAGTCAAAAGTAATTTCTGCCATTTTGCCTATGGAAATGAAGTATCTAATGTAAGTAGATATTCCGAAAATCGTGCAGGAACAGCGAAAATCTGTCCTTGCCGGCCTTTTTGACTTTGCGTAGCCTTGTAGCGCAATTGAAAAAAGAGGAATGACTACCGAAGGCAGCATACAGTTAAAAGACAAGAAGGAAATTTGCCATAGCAAAGAGGGTAAACCCAAATTGCTTTTGCCGGTTTTGATAGGTCACAGACCATGTTTCCGTTTTTCGGCAGCCACTTTGATATGTCAAAATGCACAAACCAGTTTTCGGGCAGCCACTTTGATATATCAAACTCCCCAAACCAAATTTCCTTTACCCACTTTGATATGTCAAAATGCACAAACCAGTTTTCGGACAGCCACTTTGATATATCAAACTCCCCAAACCAAATTTCTTTTACCCACTTTGATATATCAAAATGCACAAACCGATTTTCGGACAGCCACTTTGATATATCAAACTCCCCAAACCAAATTTCCTTTACCCACTTTGATATATCAAAATGCACAAACCAGTTTTCGGGCAGCCACTTTGATATATCAAACTCCCCAAACCAAATTTCTTTTACCCACTTTGACATATCAAAGAGCACAAACCAGTTTTCCTTTTATCCCCTTTGACATATCAAAATGCCCAAACCGGTTTTCGGACAGCCACTTTGATATATCAAACTCCTCAAACCAAATTTCCTTTACCCACTTTGACATATCAAAATCTACCCTGAAAAATCATTTTATGGGCTTTTACATCGGTTTTTGGCCTATTTCATCAACAAATAGCCTTTTAAATCACTAAAAATATCAGTTATGCCACGCAGATCACTATCCAACTCAAACCCCAAGCGCTACCTCGCTCTCAAAACTGTTTACGACCGCAAAGCAGTAACTCCGGTGGCCAGTTTGCCCATTACCGCAGCCACCGCCACACGGTTCGATCTCTTTTATCCGATCTATAAAACTCATTATTTAGAGGTGCAGTCGGCTTTAGCGGCACAGTCGAACCTTACCAATCAGATAAAAACGGCTAAACAAGCGGCTTCTTGGATCGTGTCAGATATGATTGACACGCTGCAAAATGCCGTTAGGCGAGGCAAGTTCGATGCCTCGGTGCGCGGGTTGTATGGTCTGCCGGTTACTACCCCACTTCGTCCACCCATTGATACCGATCAACAAATATTGAGCTGGGGCGAGCAGGTACACGATGGCGAAACCGCTCGCATAGCTGCCGGAGGCGATCCTATTACTTTTCCATCATTGGCGGAAGTAGATGCTGCCGTAAATGCTTTTAAAGACCTGAACCTGCAACAAGCTGCCGCCAAAGACACTTACGATAATGCGCAGGAAACGCTGCAAAATGACAACATAGAAGCCGACAAGCTGATACTGAAACTGTGGAACGAAATAGAAGCTGCTTTTGACGAAGGCAATAAGCCCAACGTAAGGCGCAGAGCGCGCGAGTGGGGCGTGGTCTATGTGCCCAACGCAGGCGAGACTCCCAGCCCCGATGACTACAGCATTATGGGCACGGTGACCGATGCCGCTACCGGCAACCCAATTGCCGAGGTGGTGGTGATACTCACCGATACCGATGTAGTAGAGCAAACCGATGCGCAAGGCAACTACCTGATACCCGTGCTGCCCGCAGGTGTTTATAGCCTCAAGATTTATAAAAACGGATATGCTTTGAAGGATGTAAGTGGTGTCACGGTCACCGAAGGAGCCATTACCACCGTCAATGCCACCTTGCAAGCCGGGGCAGAAACCGGCAGTGTGAACGGTCGGGTGCTCCGCATGGGCATGGGCGTAAGCGGCACGGTGAGCATAGATGGCTACCCCATTAGCGCCATCACCGATGGCAGCGGCAACTACACCCTCAACGATGTGCCCAGTGGCAACCAAAGCCTCCGCGCTTTTGCTAACGACAACCCCGCTAACCAACAAACGCAACCCGTCACCGTGCCTCCAGACGGCAACGTTACGGTGGATTTTAACTTTTAGAAAGAAGAGAAGAGCGATTTATGTAACAAAAACTATTGAGCCATGAAAACAAAGAACCTAAGCAGCCACAAAGACGGGGCTGAAATCGAATCCGAAGGTTTATCTGCCTCTGCCGGTAAAAGCGACAGGGACAAATCAACCGCTTTAGAAGCCTTAGATATTCTCCCCAACAACCGCAACCAACAAGCACTTGCCGAAGGTGGCCACGGAATAACTCTTTCCATTTGTTTTGAAGCCTTGCCAATCAATATGATGCCTGTGGTGCTGTTTTAGTTCCGCGCTTTGGGGGAACATTACGAACAAAGACGCAAAAGTTAAAGGATAGAAATTAGAAAGAAATTAAAACAGCGTATCCCGAAAAGCTGCGATAGTGTAGGGCGGACAAACCGAAAACCGATTAGAGTAGGTAAACTAAACCTTACACTATGAAAAAAATTCTTTTTATAGCATGCAGTTTAAGTATGCTAAACCTATCAGCACAAATTTACGGCAGTGGAACCGCTGGCTGTATTCCGAGATTTACAGGTGCAACATCTATAGGCAACTCATTATTTTTCCAAACAACTGGCAACCAAATAGGGCTTGGCATAGGTACCCCTGCAGCTCGTATGGAAATCAGAAACGGTTGTTCCTTTTCGCCCCTTGACGCTCTAAATATTACTAATGAAACGAACTGTGTATTCAGCTCTACTGCTGGTTTTTTAACTTTACGAGGCTATAATGTAAGCAGCAGTACTTATACCACACGCTTTGTAATTGACGCTAACGTTAAAACCGGTGTAAATGTAGCATCACCGGAAGCTCAGTTAGATGTACAACCCTATACTTCAAGTGTAAACCCACTGTTGTTGCATAGCAATACCGGCACATCTATTTTTACGGTATTGAACACCAGCAATGTGGGTATTAATGTACCATCACCAGTAGCTCAGTTAGATGTACAGCCTTATTCATCGTCTGTAAATCCGCTGTTGTTGCACAATAATACTGGCACGTCAATTTTTACCGTGTTAAATGCAGGCAATGTCGGTATTGGTGTTAGTGATCCTGACGCATCAAGCAGTATTTTGGCAGTAAAAGCTCAAGGTACTAACCCTACATATCTTGATTTATTTGAAACCAGCACCAGTGTAGCCAATAATGCGATGCTGCGCTTCATCGGCAGCACCGGGAGCTTACGTCATTTTATTACCGAGGACGCGAACGGAAACTTATTGATTGATGCGGGCTATGATGGTATTGCAGCTAATAAAGTAAAAATAGATGGGAGTGTACAGATAACCGAGGTTATGAGTATAGGAACTGATGCCCCTTCGTTAACTGCAAGTACACTCGCTATTAAAAGAGCCAGTACTACGGAGGGCCCATCCTTTGATATATATCAGGACGATGCCGTAACCGGATGGAATGGGCAAATCAGATTTATAAGAAACTATACTTCCGGGGGAACGTCTTATGCCGTAGTGCGGCATGTAATTGCAGATGATTACGACAATGGCAACATGATTATTCATCCCGGTATTGGTGGCGGGGCAACTAATGTGTTACAAATAAATGGTAATGTTCAGATTGGCACTATAAAGCCAACACTTTCAACTTATATCAACTCCACTTCAGGCGAAAGTAATATTAGTGTAAACGGATGGCTAGTTGCTAAAAAAGTAATGGTAGAAACAAGTGATTGGTCAGATAAAGTTTTTGGGGCTGACTATTCTTTAAAAAGTATTCCCGATTTAGAAAACTACATTAAACAAAACAAACACCTACCCGAAATACCATCAGAATGTGAGGTGTTAGAAAAAGGAGTTGACGTGGGTGAAATGAATAAACTGCTTTTACAAAAAGTAGAAGAGCTTACCTTGTATGTAATAGCGCAGCAGAAACAGATTGATAACCTCGGCAAAAAATAAAAGCTATGAAAACAATAATTTTATTCATAGCCGGTTTATTTTTGGTAAATCAAGCTATGGCGCAATGCACAGGTGGAAGTATATCGGGTCCGTATTCAGAAATTTGTGTAGGCACTACTACTGGTATTATGGAGCTTAGTGGTTATTCAGGCAGTATTAGTGAATGGCAATATAGTACTAATGGCGGAAGTTCTTGGACTTCCACCTTTAATTCATCTTATCAATATTCCGATGTTTTGATAACAACGGGCACCTATCTTTTCCGTGTAAAAATGGCATGTGGCAGCCCTGATTACAGCACTACTAAAACTATTACGGTAAAAAATGCCGTTGGTGGCACTATATCTAGCGGTGGCGGTACCATTTGCACAGGAGGATCGCCCACTGCTTTAACTTTAACTAGTGAATTTGTGGGACCCGGTGGTGTTCTTTATTGGGAATACAGCACCAATGGTGGCAGTAGTTACAGTGTTGATGGCTCAGGTACTAATACCAACCCATACACGCCTTACTTATCTTACCTGGGTGGGGCGGGCACCTATATTTACCGAGCAAGAGCCACCTGTGGTATCAGCTCCGATAGTTACAGCAACAATACTAAAACCTATCAGGTGAACAGTGCTACTACGGCTGCCATTTGCAACGATGCCGATGACCTGCGCAAAGCAATAGCTAAAGTTCACATCAGTGGAATACCATACGATTTTTCCGGCTTTTTAGTCAATCATACCGCTCAGGATGGTCGGCTGTTATTCCTTACTACCTCACATCCCTTTATGCGCTATAGCCCCAGCAGCAGTACACTTAACAGTGCTACCTTTACATGGAACGAAGACCTTACCGCCTGCACTGGCGGCAGTGCTACTACTCCTGTAGTCTCGGTGGGTTGTACGCTGTTGGTTACCGATGGCTTTTTTACCCTCCTTGAACTTAACGCTGCGCCCGACCTTGCTGAGCTATATTATTTAGGCTGGGATATTAATGCCACGGGCAACTACAACAGCATATTTCAATCGGCTGGCAGTATTAAAAAAGGTAAAGTAAGCACAACAGGCAGCCCGAGCATAGTTACCGGGAGTTTTGCCACGGGCACCGATAACTTTACCGAAAGCAGTGGAAGCGGGGTGTATAAGTTTAGCAGTTGGACAAGCGGCAATACCGAAATGCGCGGACGGGGCGCACCACTGCTGGCAGGCAGCGTAGGCAAAAAAGCCCGTGGCGTTTACCTTGGTGGCGATGAGGCAAGCTGTGGCAACGGACCCAGTTACTTTGTTTATTTAGCCAGCTCTTATACCAGCTTGCTAAGCAAATTGCGCGATGGTTCAGAAACGAACACCGCTACGGTGTATATGAATTATTGTAAGCCGAGTGAGATGTTGAGTGGTGTTCAGCCGGATTCAAAGGAGTTTTATGTAACTGGAAGTATTGTTTCAACCCAAGCAATAGAGGACGGTTATATTGTTGGTTACCATGCAGGTACTTTTATAGAGCTTAATAATGGCTTCTATTCCGGAACAAATTTCGTAGCCGAAATAAATCCGTGCGTTATAACACGAACAGAAATTGCAGCAAAAACAGAAGATATAATTGAAGAGCCACAGCAAAATTTGAACAACATAGCACCTGCTGGTATCAAAATATATCCAACAATTATTGCATCGGATAAGGCTATAACCGTTGAGGTAACAGAAGCACAGCAGGAACTTCAAATCAATGTTTACGATTTGCAAGGGAAGAAAATTCTACAATTTACTTTGCATAATCTTAATGCCAATGAACCAAGTTCTGTATTGCTAAATGGAACGGCTGCTGGTTTTTACTTAGTAAAAGCAGAAGGAAACACTATCTCTACTACTCAAAAAATTATTGTAAAATGAAAATGATAATTGTTACGCTTTGTAGCGTTGGGGTTTTCCTGATAGCTGGCTGTTGTAAACACAAGAATGAAAATATCTGCAATACTTCAACCTATGCGTTAAGCCCATCATTAGAGAGATATGGCTACTTTTCTTGCGGTGGTAATTTATATGAGTATGAGTATATAAAGAGAAAAAAGGCCCAAATTGATTCTCTGTTTGATTGTACTTTTTCTCCGCCTGTTCCATTTCCAGTTGATGAAACAGATTTGGTTTATATCATGTTTGGTAAAATATCGTATTACCGGTACGATACTTTTCAAACTAATTTGTTTAAGGATACTTGCTCTAAAAAACTAACTTACCAAGTAGATATGATACAAAGGGATACTACACATCGACAATTTCCAGGGGCATTAAGTATATTTTGTTCAGTCGAAAACATACCAGCCGATTACCAGGTAGAGGTAAACTATAAGTATGTGCCCATACAGTAAAGCAACTACAGCCCCGCCATGTTTGGTGGGAAATTTTATAGCTACTCATAAACATTTACCCGAACTCCCAAGCGAATGTGAAGTGTTGGAACAAGGGTTAGATGTAGCCGAAATGAATAAATTGCTTTTACAAAAAGTAGAAGAACTAACGCTTTACATGGTTGACTTGCAGAAACAAATTACTGAACTTAAGAAAAACTAAAAGCGATGAGAACAATAATTCTATTCATAGTAAGTTTGTTAGTGATAAATTTTGCTATGGGGCAATGTTCAGGTGGAAGTATATCAGGTCCGTATTCAGAAATTTGTGTAGGCACTACTACTGGTATTATGGAGCTTAGTGGTTATTCAGGCAGTATTAGTGAATGGCAATATAGTACTAATGGCGGAAGTTCTTGGACTTCCACCTTTAATTCATCTTATCAATATTCCGATGTTTTGATAACAACGGGCACCTATCTTTTCCGTGTAAAAATGGCATGTGGCAGCCCTGATTACAGCACTACTAAAACTATTACGGTAAAAAATGCCGTTGGTGGCACTATATCTAGCGGTGGCGGTACCATTTGCACAGGAGGATCGCCCACTGCTTTAACTTTAACTAGTGAATTTGTGGGACCCGGTGGTGTTCTTTATTGGGAATACAGCACCAATGGTGGCAGTAGTTACAGTGTTGATGGCTCAGGTACTAATACCAACCCATACACGCCTTACTTATCTTACCTGGGTGGGGCGGGCACCTATATTTACCGAGCAAGAGCCACCTGTGGTATCAGCTCCGATAGTTACAGCAACAATACTAAAACCTATCAGGTGAACAGTGCTACTACGGCTGCCATTTGCAACGATGCCGATGACCTGCGCAAAGCAATAGCTAAAGTTCACATCAGTGGAATACCATACGATTTTTCCGGCTTTTTAGTCAATCATACCGCTCAGGATGGTCGGCTGTTATTCCTTACTACCTCACATCCCTTTATGCGCTATAGCCCCAGCAGCAGTACACTTAACAGTGCTACCTTTACATGGAACGAAGACCTTACCGCCTGCACTGGCGGCAGTGCTACTACTCCTGTAGTCTCGGTGGGTTGTACGCTGTTGGTTACCGATGGCTTTTTTACCCTCCTTGAACTTAACGCTGCGCCCGACCTTGCTGAGCTATATTATTTAGGCTGGGATATTAATGCCACGGGCAACTACAACAGCATATTTCAATCGGCTGGCAGTATTAAAAAAGGTAAAGTAAGCACAACAGGCAGCCCGAGCATAGTTACCGGGAGTTTTGCCACGGGCACCGATAACTTTACCGAAAGCAGTGGAAGCGGGGTGTATAAGTTTAGCAGTTGGACAAGCGGCAATACCGAAATGCGCGGACGGGGCGCACCACTGCTGGCAGGCAGCGTGGGCGAAAAAGCACGGGGTGTTTATATAGCTGGCGATGAGGTAAGCTGTGGCAATGGGGCTTCATACTTTGCCTATTTAACTTCCGGTTATACTTCTTTGCTTAGTTATTTGCGCGATGGTTCAGAAACAAATACTGCTACGGTACACATGAATTATTGTAAGTCAAGTGAGAATTTGAGTGGTAATTTTGATGACTCAAAAACATTCAGCGTATCAGGAAGCATTACTTCATCACAAAACATCGTCAACGGCAATGTGGTAAAATATGAAGCAGGCACATACATCGAATTGATAAACGGATTTTCATCAGGAGATAATTTTGTAGCTGAGATTAACCCATGTGTCAGCACTGTAACAGTTATTGCCTCGAAAACTGATGAGCAACAAGTACGCCTCAAAGAAGATAAGACAACTGAAAATGTAATCTCTAACGATTGGTTGAGAGTTTATCCAACTATCCTACCGTCAGGTAACAGTATAACAATCGAAGCAAATGATGTTATTGATAGAGTAGAACTACAAATGTTCGACTTGCAAGGAAGACACGTTCGTTCGTTTAGATTAAATGGTTTCTTGAAAGGCAACTCTGTTTCTGTTCCGTTGAATATATTAGCGGGAATGTACGTCTTGAAAGCACACGATGACGCTAAATCATTCACACAAAAAATCATCATACAATGAGATCATTATATTCATTATTAGCAGTTGTTTTGCTATTCATGCTTCTTATCGGATGTAAAAAAGATAAATGCGTCAAACAAACGGAATGTAAAACAGCGCGATACACAATATCGCCCTTTGCAGAAAGATACGGCTCTATTTTTTGCGGAGGCAATGATTATGAGTACACCTTCATTCTTCGCAAAAAAGAACAAATAGACTCAATAACTGAATGTACGTTTTCACCATCTCCTGCATTCCCAATTGAAGATTCAAATATGGTTTACATTATGTTCGGAAAACTGTCATACCATCACAAGGATACGTTGAACACCACGTTATTTATAGACACTTGTCAAAAACTATTAACCTATGAGGTTGCTATGATACAACAAGATACAACTGTTCTTTGTTGCCCATATGGTATTAGTGTAGTTAGGAGCATCTTCTGCTCCGTTGAGAACGTACCGGCCGATTACCAAGTAGAAGTAAAGTACAAGTATGTGCCCATACAGTAAACCAACTAAAGCCCCGCCAAATTTGGCGGGGCTTTTTGTAAGTAGCGTGGGCGAAAAAGCACGGGGTGTTTATATAGCTGGCGATGAGGTAAGCTGTGGCAATGGGGCTTCATACTTTGCCTATTTAACTTCCGGTTATACTTCTTTGCTTAGTTACCTGCGCGATGGCTCTGAAACCAATACGGCCACGGTGAGGATGAATTATTGTAAGCCGGAGGAGAATTTGAGTGGACCATGGCAAACAGATATTGACTATTATGTTACTGGCTCAATTGTTTCCACTCAAAATATTGCCAATGGTTTTAGTGTCGGCTACCATGCGGGTAGTTATGTAGAATTAAATGATGGTTTTGTTTCCGGCACTGATTTCATTGCAGAAATAAATCGTTGCGTGATAACAAAAACAGAAATTGCCGCTAAAACAGATGATTTACAAGAAGAGCAAAATTCAAACAACAATAATTCGCAAGCAAATGTTTCTATAAAAATTTATCCAACGGTAATGGCATCTGGTAATGCCATAAATATAGAGACGAATGAAGCTATATTGGGAGCATCAATTACACTATACGATATACAGGCAAAAGCTATTCAATACACTAATTTGCCTGAGCTAAATGCACACGATAAATATTCTTTACTACTTGGGCATTTGCCATCAGGATTATACTTTGTAAGAGTTCAAAGCAATTCTATTTCTACCACTCAAAAAATTATTGTGAAATGAAAAGAATGACAATTATAATTGGGGGCATTTGCCTATTGCTTGTTGCCGGATGTTGTAAGCATAAAAATGATACTTCCTGTATTGCTAACGATACTTCAATATTGCCATTTACTGAGAAGAGAAGCAACTTTCACTGCGGCTCAAACAACTATGATTATACTTACATCTATAGAAAGAAAAGCGAAATTGACTCACTAGAGCCTGTCTGTAGTTTTTCTCCACCAGTTCCATTTCCAGTAGATGAAACTGATTTTGTTTACATCATGTTTGGTAAAATGTCATACTTCTATAAGGATTCATTTCAAACAGCTCTCTATAAAGATACGTGCTTGAAAAAACTAACTTATGATATAAGCATGATCCAAACACATACTGATTCATTGACGAATGGTGGAGGGGTGTTAAGTATCTTCTGCTCCGCAGAAAACATCCCAGCCGATTACCAAGTAGAAGTAAAGTACAAGTATGTACCAATACAGTAAAGTAATTACAGCCCCGCCATGTATAGCGGGGCTTTTATTAGCAGCATACTTAAACTTGAGTTATGAAATTAGAATCAAAGATTCCAACTTATCTAAAATTCGGGATGCGCGTAAGCATCCGGTAAACCCCATATTGCCTACCTGCCATTCCCGGGTCACATTTGCGCGATAAAAAAATGATCATGCGCGACCTTGTAAGCACCCCATTTTTAGGATAGGGTTGAATTAGACTTCAGCGGGTTAACTGAATTCGAAATTAAATTATTTACATGAAGGCTATTATTATTAGAATCGCTGTTGCACGTGGTAAACTCCGGTTGGCATTTGCGCGTGGGGAGTTTTCCACTTTCAACAGCATGGCGATAGCCAATGGGGCTATAGCCGTTCAGTGATTTATGCGGATGAAATCCGTTGTAGTCTTTCATCCATTCTTGACTAAGCACTCTTACCTCTTTAAGACTGCTGAACAGATAGGCATCCAGAATATCTTCTCTGAAGGTTCGGTTAAATCGCTCTACATAACCATTCTGCATAGGTTTGCCGGGTTTAATAAACTGAAGTTGTATTTCTTTCTCTTTACAGAACGATTCTAATGTGTTGCTGATAAATTCAGGGCCGTTATCTACCCGGATAGATTCGGGTTTCCCTTTCTCCCACATGACGCGTTCCAGCACTCTCACCACCCGCTTAGCCGGTAAGGAAGTATCTGCTTCAATAGCTAATACCTCGCGGTTAAAATCATCGATGAGATTAAAGGTGCGGAACTTTCTTCCGTCTGTCAGGGCATCACTCATAAAATCCATACTCCTCGGCTATCCTTAGTCGGTAGCCAAGCCGGCAGATAAGTAAAGCAGACCTTTCCAATCAAAACTGATCAGTCACAGGCAACAGAGCGAATCAATATCTCCTACTTTTCATGCTTCCGGCTGGCTAAGGCATCGCCTTCTACATGTCCGGTGCGCTTGAGATGGTTTTTTGCTTGGTGATTGGCAATACTGATTCCCATTTTCAAAATCAACGCTTTACCCGCAGGAGCTTTCTCCGGATGTTTCTTCCCGGCTCTGATTTTATCAAAGAAATATTTAGTGTATAAAATAGCAAAGGGAGCACAAGGGTTATGCGATAGATGCTTACCGAAAACTCGCTTATGTACTTGGTCCGTTCGCTGGTGCATATAATCATAAGCTACTTCAGTGTTCTGATACATCACCTCGTTATCGCCATAGCAGGCACACAACTGCATAGGCGCTTTGGGCACCCATTTTACTAAACAGTTCTCCTGCAATTTTCGGGTAAAGGGAAAAGTAGAATCCGATTTAAAGCGAGCGAGCAAACTATCCACCACCATATCACCCGGTATTTTTGGCAATATGGAATTTACATACCCATAATCTACCGAGCGCGGCTGTTTAAATGCTTTCTCTAATTCATCCTTATAAGGCTCCTTAAAAACATCATACACATTCCCCGGTAATAAATGATAGGCATACTGATAAGAGATGAGCAGATAAGGCAGGTAATGCGGCTGATCGTATTTGCGAAACATTGTTTTTGCTTGCGCTCCCGTCATATCATAAGCCCCTGACATGGGCGATGAGGCCGTTAACTTCACCTCGGGGAAAGCGCCCGACTCCAACATTTTATGCGTAGCCATAGCGGCATGCCCCCCCTGCGAATAGCCAGTGAGGAACAACTGACCCGAAGTGCTTCTTCCTATCTTCGGATAAATTTCACGGCAGGCCTTTATCATATAAATCACTGACATGGCCTCTGTCCAACTATCCTGATACACATGCTGCTTCTCTCCTCCACCAAGACCGTAGTAGTAAGGGAAAAGTGCCACATAATTATCTACTGCGTGCATCATAGTGACCACTTGCTCTAAATCATCAATCCCGCAGCTTTGTGCAATTGAAATTCTTGTTCCGTGGCAGTACACCATTTCAGCCGCAGGGATTTCGGTTTTAGGCACATACATCACCCCTTTTGCAATAATAAAACTACTGTCTAACCACAGGCCTTTATAGGTCACTTCATACATATCCACGGCATTCCGCACCTTATCTACTATCTGCGGAATGTGATGAGTCTTCCAAAATCGGTCTAAGGAATCCTTCGTGTAACTATATTTTAATTCATAGCTCACCAAGTAATGGTCGGGCGGGGTAAATGCTGCGTGTGAAGAGACCTGAATACCTAGAAACAGCAGGCTGAAGAGCAGGATGCGAAGTACATTTTTCATAATTTGTAGAATCGAAGAGTTTGGATGGCGATGTTACGGAAAATTCATCTCGTTTATGGTAGCCCACCTCAAAACTTTTGTTATCAGTAACAGCGGAATTGTCGCCCTGCGACTTGCTATCACCTGGTTTAGGCAGTTTATCTATTTTAGCGGTCGCAAAAATCTATGAATAAAATTCCTCTTTCCCTTTTCGGTCTGCTACTTCTGGCCTCTTCGTGTTGCAACAAATTACCGGTAGATCCCGCTTTTGCTTTGCGCTCAGTAAATGTTCCGGCAGATTCTATCACATTTGCAGTGATTGGCGATTATGGAACAGACGATCCGGTAGAGGGAGAAGTAGCCAATATGGTAAAATCATGGAACCCCGATTTCATAATCACTACTGGTGACAACAACTATCCTTTGGGGGCAGCCGGCACCATTCAAAAGAACATCGGTAAATATTATTGCGACTACATCTACAATCCCGATGCTCCCACAAACCAGCAATGCCACGGCAAAGCCGAAGCAGAAAAGCAGAATCGTTTTTTTCCCAGCCCCGGAAACCACGATAACTATTCCGCCCCACCTATGCAACCTTACTTAGACTATTTCAGCCTGCCGGGCGATGAGCGGAACTATGAATTTACTTGGGGGCCGGTTCATTTTTACTCCATGAACTCCGGGAAAGCAGGAGGTATGAAGTGCTGCAACTCCTCCGAAGCAAAATGGCTGAAAGCGGCTACCTCCCAAAGTGAGAAGCCTTTCAACTTCGTTTACTTTCATCACCCGCCTTACTCCGTGAGTAATCACGGAGGTGCTGCTGATTTGCGCTGGCCTTTCGGTGATTGGAAGATAGATGCCGTTTTAAGCGGACATGAACACGTGTATGAAAAGGTGATTGATAAAACAAATCCCACCCCAGTTTATTTAATATGTGGCAACAGCGGACGAGAACACTTGTATAGCTGCGATGCCAACCCTTTAGATGCGAATCGCTTTGATGTTCGCTGCGACAATACACACTTTGGTGCTATTCGAGTAAAGGTAAATGCCACACAAGCCGTTTTTGAGTATTTTACTACTTCTGACCTCGTGAACCCGGCCGACATTTACATCATCCACAAATAATTCCTATGATTATCAATGCCACCATACAGGTAATTCCCCTATCCGCTGTTACCGAAGCCTTACCGATAGTGGATGAAGCTATTGCACTTATCCAGCAATCGGGAATAAGCTACACCGTAGGAGCTTTTGAAACCACACTGGAAGGAGAATATGAAGCCGTGCAACAGTTGATTCGGCAAGTAGAGGATTTCTGTTACAACAATAAACAACGGCAATTTTTAGTTTATACTAAACTCCATATTTGTGGCGGAACAGATATTCTGGCAGGTGATAAAACCGATAAATTCAGACAGTAAATAATGATTTGCAAATCTGTTTTTCCTTTTCTTATTTTTGCAGGTCAAAATTAATCACTTAAACAAAGCATCATTTGAATCCAAAACCAAGTTCCTTCCGGCCACGTTTCGGCCGCCCTCCTTTTAAAAAAGAATTAGAACACAACATCAACGAAAAAATCAGACACCCCGAAGTGAGAGTGGTAGGGGAGAATGTAGAGCCGGGAGTATATCCCATCCGGCAGGCTATTGAATTAGCCACCAGCAAAGGGCTTGACTTAGTTGAAATTTCTCCGAATGCCAACCCACCGGTTTGTCGTGTGGTGGACTACAATAAATTTCTGTACGAAAAGAAAAAGAAAGAGAAGGAAATTAAGGCTAACAGTAAAAAGGTAGAAGTAAAAGAAATACGCTTTACTCCAAATACTGACGAGCATGATGTGGAATTTAAGGCGAAACATGCCGAGAGTTTCCTCAAAGACGGAAACAAAGTGCGCACTTATGTGATGTTTCGCGGGCGCTCTATTGTATTTAAAGAAAGAGGGGAACTCCTTCTTCTTCAATTTGCCGACCGCTTAAAAGAAGTAGGAGTGGTAGAACAACTCCCCACCTTAGAAGGCAAAAGGATGTTTATGACGCTGGCCCCCAAGACAAAAAAGAAGTAAGCCCCTTATTATTCAGATATGAAAAGAGCTGCCTTGAGCGGCTCTTTTTCTTTTTTAGGCCGTTTGGATTTGTAGAAACTATCTCTATATTTGCGCTCCCAAAATCCAAAAGAGCATCATGCCAAAGCAAAAGACAAATTCCGGTGCAAAGAAGAGATTCAAAGTAACCGGATCAGGTAAGATAAAGCGCGGTAAAGCATTTAAACGCCACCTGCTGGGTCGTAAAAGCAAGAAAAGAAAAGAAGAACTCAGCAAGTCATCTGTGGTTCATCCGAGCGATGAGCACAGAGTGAAACTTATGTTGGGTATGGCTTAATTATTTAACTCGGTTTGTTCAAAGAAAAAATTAAAAAGAAATGCCACGTTCCGTCAATTCAGTAGCCTCCAAAGCAAGAAGAAAAAAAGTTCTCAAAAAATCGAAAGGTTACTTCCTTAGCAGAAGCAATGTATATACCGTAGCCAAAAATGCGGTTGAAAAAGCTGGTCTTTATTCTTACATCGGTCGTAAACTTAAAAAGAGAGACTACAGAAATCTTTGGATCACCCGTATCAATGCGGCTGTTCGTGAGCATGGCTTAACTTATTCCAGATTCATTTCTAAGTTAGCGGAAGCAAACATTGATTTGAACCGTAAAGTTTTGGCCGATTTAGCGCTTAACAACCCTGCTGCATTCAAAGCAATAGTGGATAAAGTTAAATAGTCACTAACTCTTAGTGTTTTCATAGGTTCAAAGTTGGTCGTCCGCAAGGGCGACCTTCTTAGTTTTAAGGATATGCTGAGAACAAAATTTAAACCCTCCCAATTCGACTTACTAAAAGTTGATAATAATTCCTTGTCAAAAAACACGATTCGCTAACATTGCACCCAACTCAAAATCCAATGTCACAGGAAAACGGAACCGTAGCCACCAAGAAAAAATTTACTCCAAAAGACATCAAGGAAGCCATCAAAATTTATCGCTTCATCATTCCCTATAAATGGCATTTTATTATCGGAATGATTTGCTTAGTTATCTCTACCGGAGTAGTTTCATTCATCCCCGGAGGTTTTGGCCAGTTGATTGATGCGGGGCTGCCTGCTAAGGAAGCCATTGACAAGGCCTATAAGACCCTTCAAACCGATATGCCTGCCGAACAAAAGGTGGCTGAGTTGCACCAGCAGTTAGGCTCTTACAAGGATGCTATTAACCCGGAGAAGCTAAAAAACACCGGTATTTTATTAGGGGCGATCCTGCTGATACAAGCGGTGCTCTCCTTCTTCCGAATTTATCTGTTCGAATATGTGAGCCAAAACGCCATGGCCTCTATCCGTAAAACTTTGTATGAAAAGATTATCACTCTTCCCATTTACTTCTTTGAGGAAAACCGCGTAGGAAACCTCACTTCGCGCATTTCCTCTGACGTGTCGCAATTACAAGATTCACTCTCCAATCAACTGGCGTTTTTTGTGAGGCAGTTAGTGCTGCCTATTGTTTGCATTCCACTATTGCTGAAAGTGTCGTGGAAACTCGCGCTCATCATTATCGCCATCCTTCCCATACTTATTCTGGCGGCCGTGTTGTTCGGAAGATTTATCCGCAAAATATCCAGAGCTGCTCAAGATGAGTTGGCAGAGTCGAACACCATTGTAGAAGAAACTTTTCAGGCAGTAGATGTGGTGAAAGCCTTCACCAACGAAGCCTACGAAACACTTCGCTATGGAGCCATTAACCGAAACGTAGCTGCCATTGGAATGCACGCGGCTAAGTACCGCGCAGCCTTTGTTTCCTTCATCATCTTTGTGATGTTTGGCGCGATCGTGGGCTTGGTGTATGCCGGGATGAACGAAGTAGCCAAAGGCGTAGATCACGGAGGGATTTCGATGGGTGATTTAATCCAGTTTTTCTTGCTTACCATATTTATCGGAAGCGCGCTTGCCGGACTTAGCGAAACCTATTCTATTCTACAAAAAACACTGGGGGCATCGGAGCGCATCAATGAAATTTTAGATGAAAAAAGTGAAACTTTTATTGCAGATGAAAATATAGATGAGCGAATCGAAGGAAACGTAGAGTATAAAAATGTTCACTTTTCGTACCCATCGCGCAAGGATACAGAACTATTCAGCGGCCTCAGTTTTGAAGTGAAAGCCGGGCAGAAAATTGCTTTGGTGGGGCCCAGCGGTTCGGGCAAATCCACCATTATTAAATTACTCAGCGGGCTGTACCCTTTCGACAAAGGCGATATTATTATTGACGGTAAAAGTATTCGCGATTACAACATCACGGCACTTCGCAAAAATTTCGGTACCGTGCCTCAGGAAACCATCCTGTTTGGCGGTACCATCATGGAGAACATTGCCTACGGCAAAACTACCGCTTCGGAGGAAGACATCCGAAACGCAGCTCGCAGAGCCAATGCGTATGATTTTATTGAATCGTTTCCCGAAAAGTTCAATACTCTGGTGGGTGAACGCGGGGTGAAACTCTCCGGTGGGCAAAAACAACGCATCGCCATTGCGCGCGCCATCCTTCGCGACCCTAAAATTTTGATACTGGACGAAGCCACCTCGGCTTTGGATAGTGAAAGTGAGAAATTGGTCAAGGATGCGCTAAACGAATTGATGAAAAACCGTACAACATTTATTATTGCGCACCGTTTAAGCACCATTCGCGAAGCAGATGTAATCTTAGTCATCAACCGAGGCAAAATTGTAGAAATGGGAACCCATGCACAGCTATCGGAAATGGAAAACGGGTTGTACAGTAATTTGCTAAAACTTCAGTACGAGGTAGAATAGCAGTTCATAAAATGATTCATTAAACATTCACACCACAACTACCGAAAAGCAAAATCTCTTTCGATAAAAAATGAAAATCTCCGCCTCGCTATATTCCTACTGTAAAGACAAAAGCTTAGAGAGTTTAGTGAAGGAATTAGACTCGCACAACATTGACATGTTTCATATTGATTGTGCCGATGACGAATCCGTATTTGAGGACATACAAAAAATCAGATCGCTTAGCAATACTCCGATTGACCTGCACATTATTTCTGAACATCCGGAGAAATACTTTGATCGGATAGAAGAGTTGCGAATAGAGTACGTTTGTTTCCAGTATGAAAACCTGAAGAAACTTCCGAAACTGCCCAAGAGCAAATACACTCATTTCGGTTTGTCATTTGTTTCAGATACCCCGACCGATATTTTTGAAAAAGCAAAGGACAGCTATTCTTTCGCTTTGATGATGGCCACTGCTCCGGGCGTAAGCGGAGGTGTTTTCAACGGTAAAAACTTTCGCAAAATCATTGCTTTCCGCAATCGTTTTCCCCAAACGAAAGTGCATGTGGACGGTGGCATAAACGATCAAATCGCTTTCATTCTGCGACTGTTGGGGGCCGATGTCATTGTGTCGGGCAGCTACTTAGTAAACCACGATTCTATTGGCGCGGGTATTCGCAGTTTTCATAAAACGCCCAACGGCAACGCCCCGGTAGCCTACAAACTATCCGACTTCTCTACTCCGGCTGCCGACCTCCCGGTTATCAATGAAAGCGATGTTTCGTTTAAATCAGTGTTAGAACTCATTGACCAATACAAACAGGGATTCGCCTTAGTTACCGACAGCAATGGAAGACTCAGTGGTGTTATCAGCAATGCCGATGTACGAAAAGGCTTGTTGAGAAATTTAGACGAACTAAATGAAGTAAAACCGGATGATATTATCAACCGAAATCCGATTTCTATACGCGAAGATGCCAGCCTTACCGACATGATTCGCCTACTCAATAATCTGAACTTTATTGTGCTATTTTTACCCGTCATTGATGCGCAGAAAAAATTGAAAGGCGCAGTTTTATTGAACCGATTGACCCGCGTTTAAATGATAATCCACCTCAAAGAATCTGTGAGCCGCCAACAGGCCGAGCAATTAGCTGAAAAATACCAATCCGTCCTTTTTGAAAATGGAAATAGGGTGCTGGTTACCTCTTCCAAAATAAAAAAAGCAGCCCCCGAATTAGAGCAAGTGGCAGATAAGGTATTTGTAACCGATACCGATATTCAATTAGCAAGTCGGCAATATCTCTCTGCAAAGCGAGAAATTAATATGGGCGATTTTACCATTGGCGGAACCACCAACAACACCTTGGTGATTACCGGCCCCTGCTCGGTAGAGTCTAATGAGCAAATAGTAGCCGCTGCTGAACTGTGTGTAGAGTTAGGAGTAAAAGTGCTTCGGGCGGGGGCCTATAAGCCTCGCACTTCACCCTACACCTTTCAAGGATTAGGCTTGCAAGGGCTGCAACTATTAGATGAAATGCGCAGTAAGTACGGGCTTAAAATTATTACAGAGGTGCGCGACAGCACCCATACCGATGAAGTAATTGAATATGCCGACATTATTCAAATTGGCGCAAAAAGTATGTACGACCACGGCATTCTGCGCAAATGTGGCAATACCAACAAACCGGTTCTTCTAAAGCGCGGCTTTGGTACCAGCCTTCAGGAATTTGTGCAAGCGGCAGAGTTTATACTCAGCGGAGGGAATGCAAAGGTGATTTTATGTGAGCGCGGTATCCGCACCTTCGAAACTAAAACTCGGTTTACCTTAGACCTTTGCGGAGTGGCCTGGCTGAAAGAATACACCAACCTACCGGTAATTTTAGATCCCAGTCACGCTATCGGCTATGCTTATGGAGTACCTGACCTTGCTCGTGCCTGTGTGGCGATGGGCATTGATGGCTTACTGATTGAATCGCACCCCAACCCTAAAGTGGCGAAGAGCGATGCCGAGCAGCAACTCAATTTTGAAGAATTCAGAAATCTGCATGTTAGTTTGAAAAAAGTAGCAGAGGCGGTAGGCTACCAAATAATCTGATTGAAACACAGTGGAAGATAAGTATTTACAAAGAGGCGTTTCTGCCGGAAAAGAAGAAGTGCATGACGCGGTAAAGGATCTGTACCACGGTCTTTACCCCAAGGCATTCTGTAAAATATATCCCGATTACTTAGGCGGCAATAACAACTTCTGCAACGTGATGAGCAGCGATGGCAGCGGCACCAAATCTATTCTCGCCTACTTGTATTGGAAAGAAACAGGCGACCTCAGTGTTTGGAAAGGCATTGCCGTAGATGCGATGGTGATGAACTTAGATGATCTGGTTTGCGTAGGCGCTACCGGGCCTTTTCTTTACACCTCTATCATCAACCGAAACAAGCACCTGATAAGTGGAGATGTGATTGCCGAAATTATTAAAGGCGGAAAAGAATTTATAGAACTTATGCAGCAGCATGGGGTGCAGATCAATTTGATGGGAGGAGAAACCGCAGACCTAGGTGACTGTGTGCGAACTTCCACCGTAGATGCCGCCATGACTGTGCGGATGAAAAAGGAAGATTTAGTGCTGACTAAAAATATTCAGGCGGGCGATGTGATAGTTGGATTAGCTTCTTACGGACAAGCTACTTACGAAACAGAATACAACAGCGGCATCAGCAGTAATGGCCTCACCTCTGCTCGGCACGATGTGCTGACTAAATACTATGCCGAGAAATATCCGGAAACATTTGACGGGTCGCTCCAAAGTGATTTAGTGTATTGTGGAAGTAGAAAAATGACCGATTCATTAGAAGGCACTTCGCTTAATATTGGCAAAGCACTCCTGTCGCCTACCCGAACTTTTCTTCCCGTATTAAAAAAGGTGTTGCAAGAAATTCCAAGTGAAGTGCATGGCCTGGTTAACTGCACCGGTGGTGCCCACACTAAGGTGTTGCACTACATTGAAAATTTGCGCATCGTAAAAAACAATCTGCTACCCATTCCTCCGCTCTTTCAGTTGATTCAAAAAGAATCGGGAACCGACTGGAAAGAAATGTTTAAAGTGCTGAACTGTGGCACCCGCATGGAGGTTTATGTGCCCGAAATTTACGCCTCATTAGTCATTGATGTGGCTAAATCCTATGGCATCGCAGCACAGGTAATTGGTCACGTGGAATCTTCAGAAATAAAAGAAGTGAAGCTCCACTCCGCTTACGGTGATTTCACTTACCGGTAGTTACCAATCCCCAAACAGGTTCACGGCATTTTTCTTTTTCAGGCTTCGCTGGCAACTGTATAGCAGCAACTGATTATTCCGCACCGCGCTGCCGGCACCATAGCGAAAAGAGGCTCCCTTCCGACAATCAAAGTAGCGAGTGCTGATGGCCGCCATTTGCACCACCCCATTTTGAAAACCGAGCCGGAATAACTCGGCACAGCTTTTACCCTCCTTTTTTCCAAAGCCAATCAGAAATATTTTTCCCGAAGAATCGGTCAGTAAATTGATATTCTGATACACACACCAATCGCTTTTATCGCGAGCATGAAAAGTAGCAATAGAATCAAAATGAAGAGGCGACCCCGCTTTGGAATAATAGAAATCAATATTCCTTGAATCCCAATCAGCAACAGCTATCAAATACCCATTGTTGAAGGTAGTGAAGCCGGTGGCTCCGGCAGTGGAGCGCTTATAAGTGCCGGAGCGTTCAATGATCTTTTGAACCGGGGCAGTTGCCGAAGTATCGCGAACATTTATCAATAAGACCTGCGATTTATCTTTGGCAAAATTATCTTCTACTCCTACGGCTACTCTGCCTTCACACCATTGATTTCCGCCTGCATGGCGGTATGGTTTGTGGAGCAATCGCTGCAACTTGGTCACTCGCCCATCGGGTGACAACGAGGCTTCCACATAATAAGAAAAATGAGCCGAGCCGGCTGTAATAATAATGTATTCTCTTCCGCTCTCTTCCCATCCTTGTATTCCCTGCAAATGCCCTCCTTTAGGGGGCTTAAATGTAGTATTCTGAAAATGGTAAATGCTTGGCCGGCTTGGTATGGCGTTAAATGCTGCTTCCACGTCTGTCAGTCGCTGAGTCTGCGCCAAAGCGCTGGTGACAAACAGTAACTGAACGAACAGCACAACGATAACTAAGCGTACTGAAAGGGATTGCATGTTTCAAAAATAAGACAAGCGGAAAGATGCGAAAACCAAGATTTTCTCACTCACCTACGCTTAGAACACAGCCAAAGATTTCAGCACTTTTAGGAGGAATAGCACTTCGCAAGTGTTATATCTCAGAACTATTTCATTCGGTTAGCCTACAGCAGTCCCGAATTGCTGAGAGTAAACACAGTTTGTTTACGCGCTATGCTTGTGTTTCCTTTTCTTTACTTCACTGTTATCCTTGCACTCTTCTAAGAGTTGTAGAATGGTTTTTTGTAAGCCGGGATGCACAAAGTCAGCAGCAATTTCGTTCAGTGGCTCTAATGAAAATCTCCTCTCAGTCATCAGTGCGTGAGGTATTTTCAACTCGTCCAATTCAATTATTTCATTTCCGTAAAGAAGGATGTCAATATCCATTTCGCGCGGCCCCCATTTCTCGCTGGCTGTTCGCCCTACTTCTAATTCAATCCCTTTTACCGCAGTCAGCAAGTTCTCGGGCGACAAGTTGGTATATAGCTTCACCGCCATGTTCAAAAAGTCGGGCTGCTCTTTGTTTCCCCATGCTTCGGTTTCATAAATCGAAGATTGAGATAAGATACTTCCACAGCGGAATTCAATCAAGCGGCAGGCGTTTTCAAGATTTTCGTTGCAGTTTCCGGTATTGCAACCGAGTAAAAGATAGATTTCTGTCATGCGCCTCAAAATATTATTATTGCAAACCAATAAAATTTATCGCAACTCTTCCCGTCAAATCTCAAAATTAAGTTCTTATGAGACAGTTTATCAAATTCGTATTCGCTACCGTCATCGGTCTTTTTCTGTTCTGCGTGATTGGTATCCTTATTATTGCTGGCATTGCCGCCTCTGCCGGAAAAGAGAAGGTGGCCACGGTAAAGTCCAACTCTGTATTAGAATTAGACCTGAATTACGACATCCCTGAGAAAACAGTGGATAATCCTTTTGCAGGATTTGCCTCCGGTGATTTTAAAGCAAAGAAGGCTATTGGGCTGACTGAAATCAGAGACTGCATCAAAAAAGCAAAGACAGACGACAATATCAAAGGCATTTATCTGCCACTAGGCCTTAACGGCAATGGTTATGCTACGCTTGGTGCTATCCGCGAAGCATTAGTTGATTTTAAAACAAGCGGAAAATTTGTTTACGCCTACGGTACTTTTGCTTCGCAAAAATCCTATTACTTATCTACCGTTGCCAATAAGATTTTTATAAACCCGAGCGGATTGGTAGAGCTGAAAGGCTTTGGCCGCGAAATTAGCTACTTCAAAAACATGTTTGATAAGTTGGGAATAGAAGTGCAGGACTTTCATTGCGGAGCTTACAAAAGCGCCATCGAACCCTTTATCCGCAACAACATGAGCGATGCCAATCGGGAGCAATTAACCTTGCTTTACGGAGATGTGTATCACAACTTCCTTCAAAGCATCGCCAGCGACCGGAAGATTGATTCTGCCGAACTAAATGACATTATCAACGGCTTGTGGGCAGAAACGCCACAGAAGGATAAAGAGTTGAATTTGATAGACGGAGTTTCTTACTATGATGAGGTGGTTGATGAAATGAAAACCAAAATAGGGATAGAAAAAAAGAAGGATTTAGAAATTACCGAGTTGCAGAAATATGCCACTACGCTGAAAAAGGACTTTAGCATTACTAATAAAATTGCTGTGGTATATGCGGAGGGAGAAATTGTGGATGGAGATGGAAAGGACGGACAGATAGGCGGAGATAAGTTTGCAAAGCTCATTGCTAAACTACGGAAAGACGAAAACGTAAAAGCCATTGTGTTACGAGTAAATTCTCCCGGTGGAAGTGCTTTGGCTTCGGATGTGATGTGGCGCGAACTTATATTGGCGAAAAAGGAAAAGCCCTTGGTTGTTTCTTTTGGGGATGTCGCGGCTTCCGGTGGGTATTATATTTCCTGCATGGGCGATAGAATATTTGCAGAACCAAACACGATTACAGGCTCTATTGGCGTATTCGGTTTAATCCCCAACATGCAGAAATTGCTGACCGATAAAATGGGAATTACTTTCGACCAAGTGAAGGTGACCAAACATGGCGTGCTGGGAGGCATCACTTCTCCGCTGGATGCCGATGAATCGGCTATTGCGCAGCGCAACGTAGAGAAAACATACCGCGAATTTAAAACACACGTAGCCGAAGGTCGCGGCAAAGACACCGCCTATATTGAAACTATCGCGCAGGGGCGTGTATGGACAGGCGATCAAGGGATAGCGAATGGCTTAGTAGATGAAATAGGCGGTTTGGATGAAGCGGTGGCTTTTGCTGCCAAGAAAGCGAACCTGAAAGAATACCGTTTAAAGAGTTACCCGGAGGAGAAGTCGCTGAGTGAGAAAATTGCGGAGAGCTTTGGCGATGTGAAAGCGGGTTGGGTGAAACAAGAATTGGGGGAACAATACGATGTTTACCAAACCATCCAATGGCTAAAACAAAGCAAAGGAACTCAAATGAAGATGGTGTACAATTTAGGACTGTAAGAAAATGATACCGGTAGAAATGAAGTAGCCGTTTACCCAATCGCAAAACTGTTATTCGTATTTTTTAAACCTACGTGTTACTTCATTCTGCACATACATCCTCCCCAACAAACCGTTCTAAGCCGCTCTCTTTTCTATTTTTGGCACTGCTACCAAATAGCTACCGCATTGAATCTTGAGTTTTTCATCGTCCGCAAAATTGCATTCTCTACTCGTAAAAGTTTTTCAGCTTTTATTATACGCATTGCTATTGCAGCCGTAGCGCTCAGTCTGTGTGCTATGATTGTAGCCATTTCAATGGTCACCGGTTTTCAAAATCAAATACGCAATAAGGTTTTTGGCTTTTGGTCGCACTTAGAAATTGTTCCCTTTAGTTTGTCAAACTCCTTGCAAGAACAGGGTATTTATCGCTATCAAGATTTTTATACCGACAGCACCTTACTGCCGGAAGTAAGGCATATTCAGGTAACCGCATTGAAGGGTGGATTGCTCAAAACCAAGGATGATTTTGAAGGAGTGGTATTAAAAGGAGTTGGCGATGATTTTGAATGGGGAAACTTTAAACCATACTTGAAACAAGGCGACACTCTCACTATTGGAAGCGATGAAAACCGAAAAGGGATACTGATTTCAAAGGCTACGGCCGATCGGTTGGAATTAAAAATAGGGGATAAGTTGACCGTTACTTTTATGGGTAAAACGATTCGCAATCGGCCATTCAAAGTGGCAGGCATATACGAAACCGGCCTGGAAGAATTTGATAAGCGCTACGCTTTGGTGGACATAGGTATTATTCAGGAACTCAATCACTGGGGGAAAGACACCGTAGGAGGGTTTGAAGTATTTCTGAAAGCGAACAACCTGTTTAAGAGCCGGCAGCGGGCCTACTTTCTTACCTTGTTTGGCAGCTTGCTGAGTGACGAACACCGAATGGAGTTGGCGAAAGACCCAATTGAAAATATTGCGGAAGATGTGTATTCGCATATTAATAATCCGGCATTGGATGTGCAAACCATTAAGAGCCTGAACCCCGGCATATTCGATTGGTTAGAACTGCAAACCATGAATGAGTTGATTATTCTCACCTTGATGTTAGTGGTGGCAGCTATTAATATGATTACCGCCTTGCTGATTTTGATTTTGGAGCGAACAAACATGATAGGTATCATGAAAGCACTTGGGGCTGATAACCTCTCTATCCGAAAATTATTTCTGTATTACAGTGCTGTGATCATAGGAGTTGGTTTGCTGGCAGGAAATGTGGTGGGCATTGGCATTTGCATGATGCAAAAATATTTCCATCTCATCAAGCTCCCGCAGGAATCTTACTACCTGTCTTATGTACCTATCGAAATGAATTTTTCATGGATTGCCTTACTGAACCTAGGAACAGTAATCGTAACCTTACTCATCCTCATCCTCCCTACTTCCTTGGTTTCGCGTATTTCACCGGTCAAGGCGATTCGCTTCGACTAAAGGGACTACCTGCTTTATTATTCTTTCCCTTTATTTGCCTCCGCGTTTATTTACGAAAACTCACAAAAACAGGAACCCTATGAATTATGATTTAATGGTGATAGGAACCGGCCCGGGTGGATATGTAGCCGCTATCCGCGCTTCTCAACTCGGACTAAAAGTAGCTGTGGTAGAGAAAGAAAGCCTCGGTGGAATTTGTCTTAACTGGGGTTGTATTCCCACTAAGGCATTACTCAAAAGTGCGCAGGTGTTTGAATACCTCCAACATGCCGCAGACTATGGAATTTCTGTGGCCAGCCCCAAGGCCGACTTTGGTGCGATAGTAAAACGGAGTAGAGGAGTAGCGGAAGGGATGAGTAAGGGCGTTCAGTTTTTGATGAAGAAAAATAAAATTGACGTAATCACAGGAGCCGGCAAATTGAAAAAAGGTGGGAAAGTAGAAGTAACAGATGCTGCCGGAAAGAAATCGGAATACACCGCCAAACATATTATCCTGGCTACCGGAGCGCGCAGCCGCGAACTTCCCAATGTGAAGCAAGACGGCAAAAAAGTGATTGGCTACCGCGAAGCAATGAATCTTCCCAAGCAGCCCGAATCTATGTTAGTAATGGGTAGCGGTGCTATTGGATTAGAGTTTGCCTATTTCTATGCGGCCCTCGGAACCAAAGTTACGGTGGTAGAATTTTTAGATACCGTATTGCCTCGCGAGGACAAGGATATTTCAAAAGAGATGGAGCGTATTCTCAAGAAAAAGGGAATAGCGGTGATCCCCGGCACTGCGGTAGAAAAGGTAAATGTTACCGGCAAAGACTGCGTGGTTTCTTTGAAATCGAAAGATGGAAAAACCAGCAATATAACATGTGAAGTGGTGCTTTCGGCTGTGGGAATAAGCACTAACATTGAAGGCATAGGCTTAGAAGAAACGGGTGTAAAAACCGAAAAAGGTTTAGTGGTGGTAGATGATTTTTACTGCACCAATGTGAATGGAGTGTATGCCATCGGTGATATTGTAAAAGGCCCTGCGTTGGCGCATGTGGCTTCAGCCGAGGGAATTACTTGTGTAGAAAAGATTGCCGGGAAAAATCCGGAGCCGATAGATTATCACAACATCCCTTCCTGCACTTATACTTCTCCCGAAGTGGCTTCGGTGGGCTACACCGAAGAAGAGGCAAAGGCGAAAGGCTACGAACTAAAAATTGGCAAGTTCCCATTTAGCGCTTCGGGCAAGGCCAGTGCCGCAGGGGTCAAAGAAGGTTTTGTGAAAGTGATCTTTGACGCTAAATACGGGGAATGGCTTGGCTGCCACATGCTGGGAGCCAACGTGACCGAAATGATAGCCGAAGTAGTAGTAGCCCGAAAATTGGAAACTACCGGCCATGAAATTATCAAATCCATTCATCCGCATCCCACCATGAGCGAGGCTATTATGGAAGCGGCTGCGGCTGCTTATGGCGAAGTGATTCATCTCTAAAATTCTATCCCGTGCGCAGTACTTATTTGTTCTCTTTTATTCTTTTGCTGATGCTTGCTTCTTGCAGTACTCCTGAAAAATTATTGTGTCGTACTTGGCGACCCACAGATATAGATTTTGACGAAACTCAACTTTCTTACGACCCAAGTATGAAGGGAGAAATCATTCAGCAATTGAAAGATACTTTGGTACTCACCTTCCATAAAGACCACACCTACCGGTTGCAACTTCCCGACCGAGCCGAGCGAGGTACTTGGCGGTTTAATGACACCAATGATACCCTATACACCAACAACGAAAACAGTGGAGGGTTGACCAAAATAAATTCGCTGACCAAAGAATTTTTGAACGTTGAATCTCACGATAAGAACGGCATGGACATGAAGTTTATCTTTCAACCGATTAAAACAAAGAAGTAATGCAGCAGCGCACCTTTCTACTATTCATCGCTCTCGCTTTTGGTGCATCGTCTTGCACCTCGGTACCGAAGTTAGTTTGCAAGCACTGGAAAGTGGAGGAAGTGAATGTGAACAGTAAATCAAGTTCGCTCAGTGCAGAGCAACTGCGCTCTATACAATATCAACTCAAGAATGAGTTTGACTTTCGCTTTTACCCCGACAGCATTTACATGGTCATAAAGGGATACGATACCACTTACGGCAACTGGTATTTATCGGCCAATAAAAAGCAACTTATTTCAAGTGTGGGAGGGGAGGAGCAAACATCGGAGATATTAAAAATCAACAAGAAGGAGTTTACCTTTCACCCGCTAAAAGATTTCGGCAGCATCAATTTTATCCGCTGCATACCGGCTACAACCACGAAGTAGCATCGGCTATCTTGTACTCATTGTTTATCAATAGAAAGCCAAAGAATTTACGGTCTATGGTTTTGGGATACACAAAAATTACCTCCAACACTATCAGTGAGCGACCATCCGGCTGGGGCATTTCAAAGGCGCGAGAATAATCTATTGAGTTTGTGCCGCTGGCCCATTTGCTAAAAACATCGGATGTTATGCGAACGATGTTTTTTTCGTAACTGTTTTTTAATGAAAACACATCGGTGCCGTGGCGGGTTGAATCGGTTCCGCGATATACAATGAGTGAAGCGAGAGAAGCGTAATCCTTTTTGCGGCTCGCAGCGAAGGCGCTGTCTAAAACTTCGGAAAGAATTGGGATTAAAGAAGAATCGGCATGGGCAGCGGTCAAGGTGTTAGACGGAATCAAAGGGAGGGTAGTGGTGCTGTCAGTGTTGGCAGCGGTAGTTCCCGCTTTATCTGGGTTGCATTGCTTACACGATGGAGTGGACAGTAATACCCCTATCAAAATCGCTGCGCCCAATATCAATCCTGTTCCTTTTTTCATTGTTTCCTCTTTAACTGTTTCTCCATCCGGTAATGTGGGATGGTCACTTCGGTAAATTCAGCGCTGGTGATCCGGTAGCCTAATTTGTGATAAAAGGGTACCGCTGTTTTCCTTGCATTGCAAAATAGCACCTCCCTGCCTTTCCCGACTGCATATTCTTCGGCTGCCAGTGAAAGCTGCCTGCCCAAACCTTTCCTCTGGTGGTTATCGCTAACTGCCACCTGGCGCATTTTCATTCGTTCCCCTCCATCCTCCGTGAGAGTGAGACAAGCTATCAATTCTTCTCCCTCAAACATTCCTATATGAACATCGTTGATGTCTTTTGCCAACTCTTCTGCGGTGAACGCGATGCCTAATGGTTTTCTCAAAACTTTATCTCTTAAAGCCAAGGCGAGTTTGTATTCTGAACTTCCATGCAAAAAAACTTTTATCTGCATAACAGTTGCTAATAAAGCAAAAAATAAATTCGCAGTTTCAGGTTTGTTTTACATTCCGAAAAAATCTACCGTTTATGAGCCATCTCCGCTTCCTGATTTCGTTTTTAGTTCTTCTCACTTTCACCGCTGCTGCGCAACAAACGGATAATAAGACCTCGGAAACTCCGCAGGCGCGAACCCGGAAAACAGTCGCCAAACTCAATTTAGCTACGGGAATCAAGGGGGAGCAAATCAATCAAGCGAGTGTGATCTTCTTGGATTTCTACACCCAAAAGGATGCTATTAAAGGAGATATGAAGATGAAGGAGCAGCAAAAGGAAGGGAAGTTGAAAGAATTGAAGGCGGAAAGAAATAAGAAACTGAAAGCGATTCTCACTCCTGACCAATGGAAGAAGTGGCAGACCTATAAGGACGAGAAGAAAGCCGGTAAAAAGAAATAAGCCTCTTTGTCCTTTCCTGAAATAGCTTGACACATTTTGAGGTAGTTGCTGCGAGAAATCAGGTTTGTATGATTCCTACATTGAACTGTTTGGTAATAGGGGCATGGTTGGCCGCTTCTATACCCATAGAGATAACCTTGCGGGTATCTACGGGGTCAATAATGCCGTCCGTCCACAGGCGGGCAGCGGCATATTTGGGGTCAAGCGTCTTGAAATATCTGGCGCGGATATCATCCAGTAGTTTCTTTTCGGTATCGGGGTGAATTTCTTCGCCTTTTTTCTTTAAAGCCGAAACCTGAATTTGCAACAGCGTTTTAGCGGCTTGGTCGCCCCCCATCACTGCAATGCGCGAACTGGGCCATGCGTAAATTAAGCGAGGGCCGTAGGCCTTGCCACACATGGCATAGTTGCCGGCTCCGTAGCTGTTGCCTATTACAATGGTAAACTTGGGCACCACGGAGTTAGAGACTGCACTCACCATTTTCGCTCCATCTTTAATAATTCCTCCGTGTTCGCTGCGCGAGCCGACCATAAAGCCGGTCACATCTTGCAGAAAAACGAGGGGAATTTTTTTCTGGTTACAGTTCATAATAAAGCGAGCCGCTTTATCGGCACTGTCAGAGTATATCACTCCACCAAACTGCATTTCGCCCTTTTTGCTCTTCACCACTTTGCGTTGGTTGGCTACAATGCCCACCGCCCATCCGTCAATACGAGCATATACGCATACGATAGACTTGCCGTATTCCTCCTTGTATTCCACCCACTCCGAATTATCAACTAAGCGTTTAATAATTTCGTGAGTGCTGTACTGGCTGGTAATATTTTCAGGAATAATGCCATAGATATCAGCGGGGTTTTCGTTGGGCGGAACAGCGTCAATTCGGTCAAATCCGGCTTTTGCATTGTGCCCCAGCTTATCCACCAAGTCGCGAATGGTTTTCAAGCATTGCGCATCATCTTTCATTTTGTAATCGGTCACTCCCGAAATTTCGCAATGCGTAGAAGCGCCCCCTAATAACTCATTGTCAACATCTTCTCCAATAGCCGACTTTACCAAATAACTTCCGGCCAAAAACACAGAGCCGGTACCCTCTACAATCAGCGCCTCGTCACTCAATATCGGAAGGTAAGCCCCACCGGCTACGCAACTGCCCATAATGGCGGCAATTTGCGGGATGCCCATCGAACTCAAAATAGAATTGTTGTAAAAGATGCGTCCGAAGTTTTCCTTGTCGGGGAATACTTCATCTTGCATGGGCAGATAAGCCCCTGCACTGTCCACCAAGTAAATGATGGGGATATGATTCTCGATGGCTATTTCCTGTGCGCGCAGATTCTTTTTGGCAGTGATAGGAAACCACGCCCCTGCTTTTACGGTGGCATCATTTGCCACCACAATACACAGGCGACCTTTAATATAGCCCAACTGCACCACCACCCCGCCCGATGGGCAGCCGCCTTCGCTCTCATACATACCATAGCCGGCAAATTCGCCCACTTCCACCGTAGGTTTGTTTTTATCGAGCAGTTGCTCTATCCGCTCTCTGGCGGTCATCTTTCCTCTGGCTTTGTGTTTCTCAATGGCCTTTTTACCTCCGCCCAAGCGCACTTGCTCACTCACTCGCCTTAAATCACTGAGCATCATTTTCATGGCATCCTCATTTTTGTTGAATTCCATGTTCAGCTTCTCGTTCTTTTTCAGGTTGGCATCCTCTAATTTCATGTTGTACTTTTATTTAGGTGGGCTAAATTATAAGATTCACCTGCATTTGAAACAAGCATTTTGGGCAGACGCATTCGAGGCAAAGATTTTTATATTCATCCGCGCATGGAAAGAAATCTTGGAGTAAAACTCTTGCCGGTATTTATTTTTTTGATTGCGATGGGGCTGCGGGCACAGGATACTGCTGCCGTGGCCGAAGAATTGCTGTCGCCTGCTGCTGCGGCTACCCTTAATACAGCTGCATTGGATTCCTTTTGCCGAAACAATGGGATAGATATAAGTAGAGAGGATTGCCCTGAGTTGTATGCCGAAGTGTTCCGTTGGTATCACACTTGCTATCGCTACGGAGGTTCGGGCGATAAGGGAATTGATTGCAGCGGCTTTGTGAATATGCTATACGAAAAAGTGTATGGCAAGAAGATTCCAAGAGCTTCGTACCTCATCTATGAAAAATGCAAACCGCTAAGTAAAAAGGAGGAAATGCAAGAAGGGGATTTCGTGTTTTTTAAGATTCGAAAGAAACGGATTTCGCACGTTGGGATCTATTTGCAGAAAAATAAGTTTGCTCATGCAACTACTCAATCAGGAGTCATTATCAGTGATCTGGATGAAACTTATTACCGAAAATATTTTTTCAAAGCCGGAAGGTTGGATTAATTATTTAATACTCTTGAGCAGCAAACTTTCGGCAAACTCTACCACGTTTTGCGGTTTCAGTTTGCGCCAGAGTATATCGCTGTAGTGTTGGCCCATGTTTACATAATGGTGCACTCCGCCTTGTTGCATTTCGCTGATAACATGCGCCCTAAAGTTGACCGCTAATATCCAGCCTTCGTTTTCGCGAATATCTTCGTACCACTCTTCATAATACAAATCATCTGAGGCGTGAAAGTTCAATACATTTTCGCCAATGAGCACAAAGCGTGAAATGCCTTGAGTAATCATGGGGTCAATGATGCTGCGTTTCAACTCCATAATATCGTTATGCAGGGCATCGTTCCATTCGCCCATGAGTTCAATTATTGCGATGGGCTGCTCGTAGTTCACATAAAGAATTTTGCAGTAAAGAGTGGAGGAACCGAAGTTGTCCCACTGCGGATGGATATAGTGATTGTAAATGCGATCCTGAAAATGAAATTCACTGTACTGCTTGCCGTATAAAGGGGACTGTTTATCTTCCGAAGCAACGTAGTAATCGCGCCAGTGATAGTAAGGTTCTATGTCGTGCATAAGGGGTCTCAGAAATATTGCTAATAGCAAACCTGATCTTTTAATTTCAAACCACAAACAGCAAACTCTCTTATTTTAGCTTCCTTATGAAAAAGGTATTCCTCGCTGTTTTGGCAACTTCCGGTATTCTGTTTTTTAATTCGTGCGAGAAGTGTTATCGCTGCCATAATATTTGTCAGGTGTGTGAAGAGAAGCACTACGACACTACTCTCACGATTACAGTTTGTTCCGATGTTTTCGGAGAAGGATATTATCAGGAATATTTAGACTCGCTCACTTCGCCTGCTTTAGGCTGGACCTGTACCGATGCCGGCTCGAACCGAACCACCCGCTTTTGTGGTACTAAATCGGGAAATAATACGCAACTGCTGAATAAAAAAAATCAGGGGCTGATATGCGCCCCTGAAGAATAGATTTTTTGGCGGTAGTCGTTTACCGTATTAAGGTCAAGTTCCCCTTCTTTTCAAAACTCTTCCCCGCTTTATCCTTTGCCGTGAGGTAATACACAAAGGTGCCTACATTTTGCAGTTTCCCTTTAAATGTGCCATCCCATCCTTTACTCATGTCGTTCAGTTCGTTGAGGTCGCGGCTGTTGTAAACCAACTCGCCCCAACGATTGTATATTCTAATTTCGTAGTCAGTAATGTTCTCGGCAAAAAGCGTAAAGTGGTCGTTGGTTCCGTCATTGTTGGGCGTGAATGCTTGCGGCACTTTGATATAGCTTTCACAAAGTTCTACACTAATTATCAGCGTGTCGTAAGCAATACAGCCGCTGGTGTCGGTCAGCGATACCAGATATTCTTGTGATTCACTGCCATTGAAAATCGGGGTAGGAGAGGTGGCGCTGCTCAATCCCGTTGCCGGGCTCCAGTGGATGTTTCCCGAATCAGAAGTTACTTGTAGCTGGTAACTCACATCGGGACAAAGAGTAGTGTCCGGTCCGGCATTTATCAGCGGCCCTTTAACTTGTAGCAATACCGAATCGGCTTTGCTACAACCGCTGGTATCGGTAAGCGTGACGATATAATGAACGGAATCCTGATAGTTAAAGGTGGGGTTCAGAATCGTGTAATCATTTAACCCTACGGAGGGTTCCCATGTAATAGTGCCGGCAACAGCAGCAGCAGCGGGCATCAGGTAGTCCACCCCTTTGCATACGGTTGTATCAGGGCCTGCATTTAATTGCGGTGCCGGCTGAATATTTACTAATACAGAATCTCGATTCTGGCATCCGCTGGTGTCGTACACTACTACCGAATACAGACTCGTTTGCTGCGGGTGAACTTGAATGCTGGCAGTAGTATCGCCAGTGTTCCATAGGTAGTGCAATCCCGCTTTGGTAGAGTAGTAAATGCGGGCATTTAATACACGAGGTCCCACAAAGGAGCCGAAGGGGTAATTATTGACCGTGCCTTGCACAAAGTCAATGACCCCATCAGTTTTGTACGTAGTTCCTTGTTGAATCCCTATGCCGGGGCTGTATGCCATGTTGATAGCCGGAATATTTGCGGTGGTAATGTAAAAGGCGAAAGTATCTCCCGCAGCAATGGCTTGGTTTACATCTACCGGAATCACGGTCATCTGACCTATCGGAGCCGGGGTAAAGTTGAAGTAACTGCCTAACTGATTCCAACTAAATTGGCTTTGCTCAAAAGTGCGGTAGCTGCCTGACTTTCCATAAATCTCCGCTTGTATTGGTTGAGCCGATAGATATTTCACCGCGAAGGAGTCTATCACTATATCATTATGCGCAATGATGTTGAACATAGCCCCTTGCTTGCCTTGCGTAGCAGTATCTTGCGTGGTGAATACTTTCCCAATGTCGCTGGACTGTGCACTTAGGGTAATATCCGTTCCTTCGCAGGCCGATTGATCAGCTCCGGCATTCACGGTATATGGAGTAATTACTTTTACGGTGTAAGAGCCGCTGTCGCCTCCGCAATTGTTGAGCGAAAAATTAGTGAGGGTGAAGGTTCCTAATGAATCGAAGATGACTGTAGTTTGGCTGTTTGCTTCATCCAAAATGGTGACTCCATCGGGAGCATCCCAGTTGTAATAGGTTTCTTTCAGATAGCCAACATTGTAAGTGACCGTATCGCCCAAGCAAACTTGTGTAGGCCCGCTGATGTGCACACTCGGCAAACCAATAATGGTAATCTTTTTAGAATTTGAATAAGGGCCATAGCAGCCAAAGTTTATTTCGCGCACATAAAAAATATAGTCGTTTAATACGGCTCCCGTAAAGTCCACCAGCAAAGGATTATACGGCCAGGTAAAGGCATTGCCATTATTAATACCACTACAGGCCCATTCGTAATCGGAAGGAGGGTGCATAAATGGATTCACAAAAAGGGACACCAATCCCAAGTTGCAATACACCGTATCCACGGTGATAATTTGTGGTGGGTTTTGATCGGGCGCGCCAATAATAATTCGTATCACGCTTCCCGTTTGGTTCCACGGTTGGTTAGAGCAGTTGCTCACAATGCGCATGTAGTAACTTCCCGGAGCCACCGGCAGTGAATCAGCCGTAGAAGGCATACACAGAACAAAATTACCTCCTACACTGTCTTGATAAACTCCCAACCCTCCTGAATTGACTAAGCCAAAGCCTTGCATCTCATGTAGCTCAATGGTCCATTTATTACAAGTATCGTAGTTCGCCTGCGCATTCCACTGATTGGGATGAATCACGAGAGTAGAGCAAGAAGGGTAGGGGATGTTGGTTGGCACACAGAAATGAATGTCGGTGTGGTTGTTTGTCAGTTCATCACATTGGGTGAGGCAGAAAGGCCCTATCACAGAGCCAATAACAGCCGGACTGGTGGAGCGAATGCGAATATAATAACCGCAACCCGGGGGAACTGAGGCGGGAATCAAGCCGGCCACATTTCCCGGAGGCATACTTGGAAAAGCCTGATTGGTAGGATTGCTTCCCAAATAAAATGGGCTGGCAAAGCTACCGCTAGAATCAGAAAGTTCCGCGATATAATTATTGCCTACATGGAATACTCCGAAGGAATTAAATTTCACATCAATCACGCTGAGAATACAAGTGGTGTCATTGTCATTCATCACCGGAGCATTATTAGTCACGATAGATTCGGGGCAGTCAATGATGCTGAAACATATACTGGTATCGCCTATAATCATCGGCTCGGGGCTGATGCGATTGATGCGGATGCGGAAGCAGTTCCCCACAACGTTATCCGGCACTTGAAATCCGATATACCCTAAGGTATCAGGAGCGAATATGCTGAATACTCCACCATCATAAGGAGCCGAAAAATTACCGTTTGCATCGCTCATTTGTATTCGATAAGTGCCATCACAAAGTGGCGCACTGAGGCTGTAGCCAATCGTCAGGAAATTGTCTTGACAAATAGTAGTAGGAGAGATGAGGTTGATGGAAAGATGCACCGGATTGTTGACCTCGTCATAAGTGCCCACGGCAATAATATCATCCAAGCCAAAAGAAACATTTGAAGTTCCCCCTCCACCGGGGTTCACCCAGCGAAATCCCAACTCTAAGTTTTCTGCATTCTGAAAAGCGGGGTCTTGTATTACTTCATACTTCCACTTCGATTGGTTGTTGTATTTGTTTAGTCCGGTTTTAATCCAAGGGCCACCGTTATTGCGGTAATATACTTCCCCGTAAGCATTCGGATTTCCTTCGCAGATCCAAAAGAAAGTGAAAATCACATCGGTCATTCCCAGTGTACAAAAGGGGCGGCCAATGTAGGCAAAGCGGTCAGAGGCGGTATTGGTGTTCCAGTTGGCATTTGCAATATTATTAGAACCAACGGCTGCCTGATCGTGAATGTGCAGATAGGTAGAATGAGGAGCCCCATTGATTTGCCCACTCACCACGCTATCTTGTGAAGGCGTGTTGACATAGAGCGGTTGGCCGTTGTATTCATGGTTGATAATCCAACTGTTGTTGCCGCTGTTGGTTCCCACTCCACCACTGTCTAAATTCATTACGGTGTTGCTGTTCTCAAAGGTCTCGGTGAGCAATAATATTTGCTGTTGAGCGAATGAAAACTGCACCAAGAAAGCGATAAAGGCAAGCGTTAATATTTTCCTCACTGTCTGAATTTATTTTCCCTGATCGGGTTAAGTTTTAGTCTAATCTTCGTAAATCAATTTGCCATCCAACTCGCCAATTACTTTAAATACGGTTCTTCTGTTCAACTGATGGCAAGGGCAATCGCCACTCTGATCTTGTGGGCAATCGGGGAATTTGGAGCAGTCTTCCAGCGTTTGTGTTTCGCCATATCCTTTTGCGATAATTCGATCTTTCGAAATTCCCTTTTCGTTGATCAGATAGTTCACACAGCTCTCCGCCCTCTTTTGCGAAAGGCTCAAGTTGTATTCGTCAGAGCCGCGAGAATCGGTATGCGATCCCAATTCAATAATGATGGTGGGGTTTTCAATTAAGAGATGGTAAAGAGTATCTAATGTGGCCTTTGATTCCGGCCGCAAATCCCACTTGTCAAAATCATAGTAAATATTGTTGAGACGATAAGCCTTGTCTTTCTCTAATTTCTTTAAATACAAATTCACTTCGAGTGTATCGCTCTTGCTGATTCCCTCGGTGGTAAAACTTTGCGAAGAGGCGAAGTAGCCGCTCTTCATGCCCGAAACCTTATACAGTTTCTCTGCCTTTATATCGAAAAAATAAGGAGTTTCTCCTTTGGAAGTATCGGTGTTAATAGTAACCTCTGATTCGCTTGGGTTCTCACTGCGCAGCGAGAGGTTAATGGCAGCTCCTGCAATCAACTCCTTGGTAGAATCGTCATACACGCGACCTTTTACCGCCAAGTAAATACGGTGATCGTAAGTATAGTGGAAAATATCAAAGCAGCAGGTTTTGCCGCGAACGCTAAAAATGCCCGGACGGTTTGATACGAAATACCCATTCTCACTGTTTTTGCCAAAACGGAAATAATTATCATCGCAAGAAGAGTTGAAAGGGGCCCCGAGATTTTCGGCTGTCCCTACAAACCTCCCGGTAGCATCGCCTTTTATCTTGTAAATGTCTGCTCCTCCCATACTGATCCATCCATTCGAACTGAAGTAAAGAGTGCCGGTAGGTGAATCGTAAAAAGGGGTTACTTCCTCTCGGTCAGTGTTCACTTTATTGCCTGCATTGCGCGGGGTTAAATACTCTCCTTTTTTGCTGATGATGCTATACCAAATGTCAGTTCCGCCTCTTCCGCCTTCGCGATTAGAAACAAAATACAGCACCTCATTTCCATTGGCGAGTTTAGCCGGAAAGGGCTGTGTATTGGTAGAGCCTTTTAGATTAATCTGGTCGTTCAGTTTTTTGCCGGCAGTCCAATCGCCATCCTTCTTTTCGCTCTCATATATTTCGCAGTTAGGGTGCAGCAAACCATCGCAGATAGTGTAGTACATTTTATTGCCTTCCTCGTTAAATGCGGGATTTGAAATGTGCTTTCCTTTCTCCGTTAGTTTCGTAAACTGCTCGGCTGCGGAATAAGAATCGCCATTCACTTGGCTCACATACATTTTCATGAGCACATTCTCTTTCTTTTCATCGCTTCGGTCTGCCTTTATATAAAGCACGGTATCGGAATGAATAGAGGCAAAGAACAGCGAGTCGCCATCTAATGCGGGAGCCATATCTCCATAATTAGAATTTACTTCTTTACCTAAGTGAGTCACCTTTACTGAAGGGTCCGGTTTGGCTTCACTGATCGCAAAGTGGCAGCCCTGCGATTCAATTTTCGCCCACTTTTTATATTTCGTGGCATCCGCTTCCTTGTATATTTTTTTGAAATGCTCAAACATTGAAATGGCCTCCCGGTAATTGCCATTCATTTTGGTCATCAGTGCGGCATAATAAAGTGCTACTGTATTTCCGCTGCTATCTGCTTCATAAGCCTGCTTGAAATAGGCAGCAGCATTTTCATAATCGCGAGCTAAGAAGTAGGACTGTGCAATGGGGAAAAGCACTGATTTTTCAGAGGGATCATTTTTGAGAATTTCAAGATAGAGATCAGTGGCAGAAAAGATGCTGCCTTCTTTAAAAGCATCATCAGCTGCTTTCATATATTTCCGCTTGTTGAATTTTTCATCGGCCGCATGGCCGGATAAACAAGCGGTGAGTATTAAGGAAACAAGAAAAAGTTTTAGGCTAATCTTCATTATGGTTCAGCGTTATAGATTCTTTAATTTTCTACATCATGGGGCAAGGCACCAAAATCGGATAGCTGAGACTTTTTGATTTCAGAATACCGGTATAGATAATGGCAATTTCAAATCCTCCGCGGCCATTGGTAGCCGGCTTTAGGGAAGAAACGTTGATGTCGTAAGCGGCCATCACCCTCACTTTATAATATTCGAGACCGGCACTAATGATAGCGGCATCCTTCAGCCGGTACCACCCCCCCACGCTGGCTACTAATTCGCTTTTGCCAGCATTCATGTGATATTCAAATCCGGTTCCGAAATTTATTTCTTGCGCTTTGTTCTGATACTGATAAATAAAATTGGGGGTGATGTAGAAATTCCTCATTGCCTTGATGCGCAACCCTTCGTGCACCGTAAATCGAGGAGCTAACTTTACTGACTTATCTCCGAGAAATGATTCCTTAGCCGGAACCAAGTGATAGACGGTAAAGCCGGTCATAATGCCGAGAATATCTTTAATGGTGGATTGGTGCAGAAAGCCGGCTTGCATGTCGAAATAGCCAACATTGGGCTTCGAAATATTTTCTCCATTAGAAATAGAAAGATCAAAGTCGCCATTGCTAAACTGGGACGGGAAGGCTAATTGCTGATACTTTAAACTTTTCTGCGTGTACCCCACCTGAATACCGATGCCCAAAAAATGTTTGTGTTGCTTATCAAGCCCCTTGTGAAACGAAGCGGAAATCATTCCCGAATTCATGGTTAACTTTCCATCGCCCGATTTGTCGCCTATAAATACCCCACCGACTCCGAAAATGTCATTCTTTAATTTTGTTTGAAGTAATTTCATATCGAACGAAGCGGAGTAAGTATTGAAAGCCGTAGAAATACTTCGCCATTGGTTTCGATAGATCCCCGCCACGCGGTAACTTCCATCATTAATTCCCGAAAGTGCAGGGTTTAGGTTTAGCGGACTGGCATAGAACATGCTAAAATGTATATCCTGACCATAAGTGAAGCTAACTGCGAAAAAAGAAAGGAAAAGAAGACGTAGATGTATTTTCAATGCTACTGTTTTTGTGAGGCAATAAAAATATGAAATGCCTGTGGTTTCCCAAACAAATAGAGATTACTTAATAACATCGGGGTGGGAATGCTACGGTTGGGAATACCCCTGTTTTGGGGAAGCGCAAACCGTTAAAACGGTTTTGTTGGTTGCACTGTTTCCATAGCCCACGGTTTAAACCGTGGGCTATGATTAAACCGTGGGCTATAATGATACCCGTTTTTCAAATGGATTTATCCATTTCCCTCTCTCCATCTGTATTTATTTAAAAAAGTGGGAACCTGCGGCATCTGCGACTGTAACCGATACGGAGTGCCTGTGGGGACGAATAACATCGGGTTAGGAATACGCCTATATTCATCCCTATGCCCTAATAGGGGAAATGAACTCGCTCACTTCAAGTTTAAAAGTATTGCCTCGCAATAACCTGTGGCGGAGTTGAGAATGATTTTTTGTGAGGTAGTGCCATCAAATATTTCAATGGCTGCGGTGTTTGGCGGAATGGCTCCCATGTTCTCGGCATAGAGTATAAGGTAGTTTTGGTTACGAGAAGTACTTGCTTTAAGCGTTAAGGGTAGTTCAGAAACTTCGTACCCTTTTAAAATCCATTCGCCATTTAAGTTGAGAGAAATAATGTCGCCATCAGCACGCTGCGGATCATTTGCCTTAATGGTGATGTTTGGGGAAGAAATGGCAAATGATTTGGTGTAATTGATTTTCCGGCCGTTTATATCATCGGGTACTTTTTGACTGCGCTTATATACGATTTCAAACAACAAATCATTTTGCTGAGGCTCGGCAACAAAGTGAATCATGTTGCCTTCTCTCCGCCATTTGCCTTTTCGATTTGATTTGTAAGAAATGAGTTCAAAGTTTTCGGGAATAAACCAAGCGTAGGAAAATTGCTCGAAGCCTTTATCCCCATTCATGAACCCGTAATGCCCGTTTAGGAATTTTTTTTCTGATGTCTTGTAAATAAACGTGTCGCCTTTGATGGTGAGGTGAGGTAGAAGGTCATCGGTTTCTATAAAAGTATAACCACCTGGTGGAAAATGGTAACGAATCATACTGTCTGGCGCATAAAAAGTAATGCTGTCGGGAGCGGGGAATACGTATTTTATTTCCGGTAAAGGTAGGCGGAAGTAATTCGTTAGACGAGTAAAACTGGTTGTTTTAATACTACTGATTACATCCGCAGTAACGCCATCGGGATGAAGGTAAATTACATGTTGTGTGTGATCGTATTTTGATAGCGAGTCAATTCGCTTGTTTAATACTTCTTTTAAGATTTTTACAACCTCTTTCATGTCCACTAATTGCGCGGAAACAGGTTGGGCGTGTAGCAGCAAAAAAATTAAAATGATTTTGTATAATTTTTTGCTCTTTGTGGCTATGCTATATTTCATTTCCCTCTTCATCTAAAAATAGTTCAATAGAGTTATCTGCACTAAATACAAAAGGTTCGTTGCCTGTAAAATAATTAATAGAGTGATCGCAAGCCCGCCAAACGTATTGTTGCTCCCCTTTCGATAGAACGATATAATCGTAACAGCTTTCTTGTTCGCGAGTAATAAACTTTAGGTGGTGCTTGTTTATTTGATAATCGCTGTAAGCATTCCTTTCATCCCTGTTAAGGACTACTACATAACCTTTCGCATGATAGGTGGAGCAAAACTGATGAACTTCTAAAGTGTCCCATTCTGGTGGTAGCACTATTTCGTATTGAGAGTTTATGGCCCCCCACAATCCATTTACCTGTATTTTATCAAATCGCCATTGGCGCATCCAGTCATAATCGTAGTTGACTCTGTCGAATTGATAGGGATGAATAGTATTGTCCTGCAAATCGAAATATCCATACTTATCGTTTTTGGCAAATGCAATAAATTTTTCGTTTAGAATATCTTCCCCAAAATCGGAATGGATGCAGGGAATGAGAATTTTTCCGGTTGCATCTATTAACCCATAATTGCGGGCTTCCCAGTCGCCTTCTCTTTTTTCGCTCACCACCGCTACGCTATATTCAAAAGCACAGGAACTCCATAAGTGCTCGACAATATGATAAGGAGTTTGAAAGAGCAATTCGCTTTGCTGATTAAAAACATAGGAGGTGTTATTTTTCTCATAGTAGCGATACTTATCGTCCGGCTCAAATTTTTGGGGATCGAATCCAAAATCATAAAGGGTGAGTGGTGCGGTCATGGAGAATTAAATATTAGGTGCTCGCATGAATATTATATTGTCAATAAGCAAGAACAGTAGTAGGGCGTTGATATAGTGCTTCATAGCAAGAAAGAGAATTTTTCTTTTAACTCTTCGGGGGAATAGGAGCTACGCCCTTCTATGCTCATGGTCTCGAAATGGATGGGCTGGTAATCTTGCGTTTGTTCCTTGTTTGGTTCCCAAAACCCCCAAGTGGAGGGCGTTTCGCGCATTACTATCAGTTGTAGTTTTTGAAATAAGCGGTGCGGGAATTCTTCTTCGTAAAATTCTTTGTATTTATCAAAGCCGATGTGGAGTATAAACTTTACTACTGCCCAGTAAACTTTAGCGATAAAAAGCCGCCTCTCCATTTCCACTGCCAGTAATATCGGGGCTTGCAAGTTTGCGAGCGTTTTACGTTCGTAATAGCCTATAAAGTGTTCGTAGGGAGTCATGTTTTCATAGAACCAATTGTCTTCGTATTCAAGGTCAGGGTAGTCTCGCAGGAGGAAGAGTATCGTATTGGTGAGTGGTTTAATGTCGGAAACTAGTATGGTTGGTCCGGTATCAAACGAGGCCCGATGATGATGTTTTGAAACATTGTAGAAATTGTTTTCATCAGGAAATTTGTAGTAGGCATTGATAATGTGCTGGAGAAAAGAGCAAAAATTCTCATGCTGTAGTGAGCAATCTGAAAAATTGATTCTGAATTGCTGTTTATGTAGCGTGAATACAAGAGCGAGATACCAATTTTTATAAGTTTCGAAATCCATAGCAAAGGGTTCTTTTTTTTCCCAGTTGCCATAGGACGAATATATTTCTGTTCCAAAATCGAACACATCAAAAATGCTTAATTGACGTTTGGGGGCTTCGGGGTATAAATACCAATTAAGAGGCGGAATAATAAGGTTGGTAAATTTTACAAATGCAGAAAACGTGGCTTGCGTATGGTCGGTGTTTTCGATAGCGGAGTAGCTAAAATCTAATTGGCTACAGACCGTCAGTAATTCGGAAATTGCCTGGTGTATGGCCACCCTCCATTCGGTTTTGCCGGTTTCGGGGGATTGCTGATGCTTTAGTTGTTCGATGTATGCAGCCGTAGTTTCTGATTTTATTTTGGTGCTTGTCCAATCCATATTGAACGAGTAGCCCTCGGCAGTTTCGGCAACGGTGTAGGTAATAATGCCATCCTTACAAGTATAATTCATAAGACACATGGCTTGGAATAAAAAATCCTTTAAGGCGGGTTGATGTGCTGCCTGTGCTTTTAAATGATGATGCACAACTGTCCAATTGTTGACTTCACCGAAAACACGCCAGCTTACATCGTTATAGGTGTATGAGTTCATGGTTTTTCATTTTTATTATGTAAACCGTTAAAACGGTTTTATTGGTTGCGCTGTTTCCATAGCCCACGGTTTAAACCGTGGGCTATGTTTAAACCGTGGGCTATGGTATATCGGGGGCTGTATTTTTGGGTTTTCATTCCTCTATTAATTTGATGAACTCATCATACTCTTGCTGAAAGGTCTTTTTTGCATGATGTTGCTTCTGATTTTTAATATAGACAAAAACCTTTTCTAACACAGATTCGCTCACCGAATAGGAAGCATAACCGGTTTGCCATGCAAATTTATCTGCGGTAATATTTTTTTCATTTATGGAATGTGAGGTGCTGCCCTTTACTTGTTTTATGACCTCTGTAATTGCTTTCTGAGGATTTAATAAAAACAAACAATGAACATGGTCAGGCATTCCGTTAATTATACGAACGGGACAACCGCATTCTATAAATTGGCTACGCACGAAACCATAAACCTGTTGTTCTATTTCAGGGGTAATTAGCGGCACTCGCTCTTTGGTTGCCCATATTGCGTGTATCCATATTTTGTTGAATGAATGTGGCATGTTTTATTGTTTCGTTTGTATTGTGCAAACCGTTAAAACGGTTCTGTTGATTGCGCTGTTTCCATAGCCCACGGTTTAAACCGTGGGTTATGGGAAAACCGTGGGTTATAATGATAATCGTTTTTATGCGAATGGATTTATCCATTTTCTTACTCTTTGGTTGTCCATATTGCGTGTATCCATATTTTGTTGAATGAATGTAGCATGTTTTATTGTTTCGTTTGTATTGTGCAAACCGTTAAAACGGTTTTGTTGGATGCGCTGTTTCCATAGCCCACGGTTTAAACCGTGGGCTATGGGAAAACCGTGGGTTATAATGATAATCGTTTTTATGCGAATGGATTTATCCATTTTCTTACTATATCGGCTTTAGCCATATCGTTTAAGGTAAGCAGGGCTAAAGCCCATGCGGGAGATGTTGTACCACAAACACTATAGCAAACGCGGCACTTTTGCAACAGTGGGGTGCAATGCTTTTTTAGTGAAGCCGAGTTTCCATGTTTGGTTAGAATCTACATACGAATACCATATAGCTGCGGTGTCTTTATATACGATGGCAGTGCTCCGGTAGATGTATCTACACTGTTGGTTAGGTATATCAGCGCAACTTAGATAAGATAGATATTCCCAGTTTTTTAAATCAGTACTTGAGTATAAATACAATCTATACTAATTATTTTGATGGTCATTTTCATCTTTATCGGCACAGCAAAGCAACAAAAAGTGATCCCCGTATTTGGTTACATCTACATGCCACGGCCGGTATCCATCAGTGAAGGGCAATGCCAATTCTACCGGTTTGTTTGTATCCCAAGTTTTCAAGGACGAACTGCTCAGGTAGTCTATGCAGGGAGTTTCTTGGAGTTTTACATAGAACACTCGAAAGGAGTCTTTATAACAAACCAAACTGGGCGAAAGTATAAAGGGCTCGTGAATCTGTAAATTGTAATGTATCAATGTAGTTTTCTGCCATTCCTTATAATCATGAGTTTCCAGCAGAATCACATTTTGCGAATCGGGACGCATTGTTTCTAAATAGATAATCGCAACACTCGAATCTGTTTTTAATACATCCGGATCATTATTATGATCATATACCGGACACGGAACAATGAGGTTGTGAGTAAACGGAGTGAAGTTTATGCCATTGGTGCTGATGTATAATGAAGGGTTCTCAAATTTATCGTTGTATTTTGGATAAGGAGTAATGGCAAGAAAGAAAGTGTCGTTTTCAAAAGTGATGTCAGGATGAGTTACCTCTCCGGAACCGTCATAGGTTTCTATGGTTAGCAACGTGTCCGAAGGCATTTTTGTAAGTAGATAGTCAGGAGAGGCCCCCCCTTTTGCAAGAGGCTATCAGAAGCAACAGCACGCAGGTCGAAAGCATTATTACTCTATACATATCTTAAATGAAGGTAGTGGATTTGAGTCATGCATCCTTATGTTGAAGAATTTAAAAATTAGAAAATCAGGAAATTTCATACTGCTCGGTGTTTCCCCTTACTGAAACATTTTACCAACTCGGCTATTCCCGCTGCGCTAAATGCAATCAAAAAAAACTCATAAAGTTCAAACTATCTCCTGCCTTTTTAAATAACTTCCCCCGCTCAAAAAATACGCAATCAATATGGCAGATATTCAGAAGTTTTCAGAGGAGATAACTAACGGCTACACCTTTAAAGGCGATTCCATCACATTAGGTGCTGCTATGCTCGATGGCAATGCCCAAAAGGGTGTATTCATTAAAGCCCCGCTTAAAACTTTTAACCGTCACGGCTTAATTGCCGGAGCTACCGGCACCGGAAAAACGAAAACGCTACAGGTAATTGCCGAGCAATTATCTAACAAAGGAGTGTCAGTGCTGATGATGGATATAAAGGGAGATTTGTCGGGAGTGACGCTACCCGGTTTATCGAACCCTAAAATAGATGAGCGGATGAACAACATAGGAATACCCTGGCAGGCACACGGCAACTCGGTGGAATTTCTATCGCTTTCTAAAGAAAACGGAGTGCGCCTCAGAGCCACTGTATCAGAGTTTGGCCCGGTATTGTTTTCAAAAATTCTCGACTTGAATGATACGCAGGAAGGAGTGGTGGCGCTTCTGTTCAAATACTGTGACGATAATAAATTACCACTCTTAGATCTCAAAGATTTTAAGAAGGTGATGAATTATGTGACCAATGAAGGGAAGGATGAAATTGAGGCAGAATACGGCAAGGTATCTACCGCCAGCACTTCCACCATCCTTCGCAAGATTATAGAACTGGAACAGCAAGGAGCCGAAATATTTTTTGGAGAGCGAAGTTTTGAAGTGGACGATTTATGCCGCTGCGATGAAAATGGCAAGGGCTATATTTCTATCATGCGCCTCACCGATATTCAGGACAAGCCCAAACTTTTCTCCACCTTTATGTTGTGCCTCTTAGCCGAAATCTACTCTACCTTCCCCGAAGAAGGCGATACTGACCAACCTAAGTTAGTCATCTTTATAGATGAAGCGCACCTCTTATTTGACCAAGGCAGCAAGGCGCTGCTGAGCCAGATTGAAACTATTGTAAAACTGATTCGCTCCAAAGGAGTGGGCCTCTTCTTTTGCACGCAAAACCCCACCGATGTGCCCGATAGTGTGTTGGCACAATTGGGAATGAAAGTGCAACATGCGTTAAGAGCCTTCACGGCAAAGGACCGAAAACAAATAAAGCTGACGGCACAGAACTACCCCTTGAGTAATTTCTACGACACCGAAACGGTTCTCACTTCTATGGGAATGGGAGAGGCATTAATAACGGTGTTAAATGAAAAGGGAAACCCAACTCCGTTGGCCGCTACTTTGATGGTAGCTCCGGCTTCGCGCATGGATATTTTGACCGGTGAGGAAATTGAGAAGGTGACGGCTGCTTCTTTCCTGACCCAAAAGTATAATGAGGAGATAGATCGCGACAGTGCATTTGAAATCCTTACTCGCAAGTTGCAAGAACATAGGAATATCGGAGGGCAAACAACCGAAACTATGAATGGTACATCAAATGAAGGAGAAAAAGATACCGTGATAGAAAAGGGCGCGAGTATGATTGGTGATTTTGCCAGAAGTTCTACCGGCAAAGTAATTATTCGCGAAGTTACTCGTGGCATTTTAGGTGTTTTAGGTTTGAGTTCCTCCTCCCGAAGAAGAAAATACTGATCTCGCTCATCTTTTCTTGCAACAAGATAATGGTTTACATAGATTCACTGCTCGAATTTGACGAATGCTCTAACACTTAAAGTGCAAATGCCATAATGAAAAGATTTTTACTCTACACTGTTTTCCTTTCCTCCCTGTTTTTTAGTTTTGAAGAAGCACAAGCCACTCACTTGATGGGTGCCGATATACAATATGAATGTATAGCCCCCGGTCAGTATAGAATACGATTACAGCTTTACCGCGATTGCAAAGGAGTAAGTATTGGAACCAGTGCCAGTGTCAACTATCAATCCACCCAATGCGGGGTAAATAGCAATATCACCTTAACTCAAATAAGCGTTACCGATATTACCCCTGTTTGTCAGCAAGGAAGCAATACGGCCTGTGGTGGCAGTGGGCAATATGGTGTAGAAAAGCACGTGTACGAAGGCATCCTGAATTTACCCCCGGGCTGCGGCACCGACTGGGTGCTTTCTTGGAATAGCTGCTGTCGCAATAATGCGATTACTAACTTGGCTAATCCCGGCAATCAGGATATGTATATTGAAAGTTGCCGTTTGGATAATACCATCTCGCCTTGCAATAACTCTCCGGCCTTCTTAAATGATCCGGTACCCTTTTTCTGCAATGCGCAACCCGTCAATTATAATCACGGGGTGATAGATGTGGATGGTGACTCACTTGTTTTTTCATCTACCACCCCCTTAACAACTAACGGAGGAGTAAATTATGCAAGTGGGTTAAGTGCTTCCAATCCTTTTGTGACCACCGGTGGGGGGCCTTTTAGTGTAAACTCTTTTAATGGAGATATTCACTTTACTCCTAACGGAAGCCAGATAGCTGTGATGGCTATTAAGGTAGATGAATACAGAAACGGTGTGCTGATAGGATGTGTGATGCGCGATATGCAGTTCACCATCATCCCTTGCACTAACAATCAACCTACTGCCACGGGAATGAACGGCAGTAACAACTTTACCTTGACTATCCCGGCTTGTTCCGATACATGTTTCACCATTCTTTCCAATGATCTCGATGCCGGAGATAACGTGACCATGAAGTGGAATAATGGAATACAAGGCGGAACTTTTTCCAGCACCAGCGCCCAACATCCCACCGGCACTTTTTGCTGGACAACTACTGCCAATGATGTAGGTACTCACGCATTTACTGTAACTGTTCAGGATGATCACTGCCCCATCGTAGGCACCAATACATATTCTTATACCATTAATGTGGTTGCCAGCAGCGACCCTCCAGTTAGTGCCGGGCCTGATATCACCTTATGCCCCGGGCAACCCACTACCCTCACTGCGACTGTTACCGGTGGAACCGCCACCGGCTACCATTGGAGCGATGGAACAAACAATTGGAACACGCAAACTATCAACGTATCGCCTACCAATACTACACTTTACAATGTCACTGCTTACTATGCGAGCGGTTGCCAAAAAACGGATGCGGTGTTAGTAACAAGAGTGCCCAATCCCAATGTAAGTGTTTATCCTACCAATATTACTTTGTGCTCCGGTGGCTCGGTAAATCTGTTAGCTTCCACCACTGCGGCTAACCCAACCTATCATTGGAGCCCTGCCACGGGGTTGAGTTGTACTAATTGCCCCAACCCCATTGCTACCCCAAGTGCCTCTACTAATTATTGTGTTTACTTAACCGATGCCAGCAACTGTCCCAGCGACACTGTTTGTGCACAAATAAATACCAGTGCTCCTCCGCCTCCGCAGAGTTGTGCGGTACTTTATGCCACCGTCAATGGAACGGGAAACGGCACGCAGGCAAGTCCTGCCAGTTTGCAGGGAGCCATCAATTTAGCGCAGTGCAATAACTCTATCATTAAACTTGGGCAGGGTACTTATACTTTAGATAATCCTATTTCCAATATTACCAGTTACACAACTCTCGAAGGAGGATATGATCCGGTTACTTGGGTAAAGACCAGTGCTCCGGGTGCTACTACTATTTATCGCTCCAATCTTAACCCTGAAGGGATTGCCAATCAAGAAAGGATAGTAGCCTTCTACATGAACTCACAAAACTATTTCCGTTTCCAAGACCTCACTTTTCAAACACAAGATTGCCCCAACTCAACTACGGGTAGCGGTATGTCCAATTATATTTTTCACATGACCAACTGTAGCGACTATCAGTTTGTGAGATGCCAAATGATAGTAGGAAAAGGAGGGAACGGCAAGCCGGGAAGTGTGGTTGGGCAAAACGGTGTAGGTGGTTCTGCGGGAACGAATGGTGCTAACGGTGCCAATGATAACAACAATTACAATGCCGTAGGAGGAATGGGTGCAGCCGGAGCCGGAACAAATTCCGGTGGTGGTGGTGCCTCCGGTGTGAATGGAGGAAACGGCTCTGCCGGTACGGCTTCTACTTCGCCTCGCGATGGTGGTGGTGGTGGTGGTGGTGGTGCCGGTGGCAGAGCTGCTACAGGCGGTAACGGTGGCGCTGGCGGTGGCGTGAATGGTGGTGCCGGCCCGGGTGGCGGTTCAGGTGGTGGTGGGGGTAACCCCGGTGCTACAGGCACAGCGGGTACCGGTCAGAACGGAGCAGCCGGAACAACGGGTCTTGCGGGAGGTCCGGGTACTTTCTTAGGCGGATTTTTTATACCGGGAGGAGCAGGAGGCAATGGCACCGATGGGGCCGGAGGTTCTGGCGGTTCCGGTGGTGGCGGTGGCGGTGGCCAAAGCTGTTCTCTCTTTTGTATTGAAGGCACGGGCAGTGCCGGAGGCGGAGGCGGTGGCGGTGGCCAAGGTGGCACCGGTGGCGAAGGCGGCTGGGGCGGTGGAGCCTCTATCGGAGTATATATGTTCAACAACGGAGCAAATGGAGTATTTACGAATTGCCAAATGTTTGCCGGAACGGCAGGCTTGGGTGGAGCGGGAACTTTAGGTGGAACAGGTGGTACCGGAGGAGCAGGAGGAATCGGTGGATCGGTGAATACAGGAGAAATTGGTGCCGGAGGTAATGGAGGCAAGGGAGGCAATGGTGGCAACGGTGGCAATGGTGGCAGTGGAGCAGCAGGCTCTGCAGGATTGGTGTATGTGGATGGTGGAACTTACCCGACTACTGATATTGCTTTTAACTTGAGCCAACCGGTGATTAATGCGGCTAATGTGAGTTGCACAAACCGTCCGGTCAACTTTACTACAGCCTCTTCGGGCAATTGGGATTTTGGAATTGGAGGAGCCCCTGCAACGGCAACCGGTGCCGCAGTCACTACACAATACACTACTTTTGGCAGAAAGGATATTACTTACGCAGGGAATGTATATACCGGATTTTTCAACGTGCCTATTGATGCCAACAGTTACATCCCCGACATCAGCACTTCGGCTGATCCGTTTAATGGAGATACCTTTATTCTTTGTTTAGGTTCATCGGCAAATTTCACTGCTATTATTCCAGGTGCAGATGCTTTCGATTGGAATTTCGGAGGAGCGGTAACTCCTAATACTTACCTCGGAGCAAGTTATCAGAACCTGAGCAATCTCGTATTTAATACCCTGGGTGTTTTTAAAATAAAATTACGAATCAGCACGGACTGTTGCGGTTGGTCACCCTACGATTCTATCTACCTGATTGTAGAGCAAAAGCCAACCTTATCCTTTAATGGTTTATTGGCTATGTGCCCCGGTGACTCTGTGACTATTACCGCTTCCGGCTCTACTTATTATTTATGGAGCCCACCTAATGGTCTCGATACTATAATTGGAGCTACGGTGGTCGCCAGTCCTTCTAATACTACTACTTATTATGTGAGAGGTTTCAGCCCGAGAGCTTATTGCGAGGTTGATTCTTCTATCACTATTTCGATAGCTACTCCTCCTACACTCACTTTTACACCGAACCCTGCCACCTGTGGCAACAATGGATCCCTGACGGTGAATCCGGCTCCTCCCGGAAGTTATATTTACCAATGGAACGATGCCGCGAACCAGACTACCCAAACCGCTACCAATCTGCCGTCTGGGTCTTATGCGGTGACGGTGACCGATGCCACTTCTACCTGTTCTGCTACCGATGGTGCAGCACTGAGTTCCGGCAACGGTATTCAAGCATTCATTGACAGCAGTGTGTTAGTTTCCTGTTTCGGCTCTTGCGATGGTATGGCCAGAGTTAGAGGAATTCTGGGCTCCGGTACTTTTGGATATCAGTGGAGCAATGGCGCTTCTACCGCTATGATTACCGGGGTATGTGCAGGCAATTACATAGTCACGGTTACTGACATTCCTAACAACTGCACGGCTACGGCATCAGTTGCCATTAGCGAGCCGCCTGTGTTGGTGTTGGATACTTTATCAAAAACAGATGCTACCTGCATTACTACGCCCGATGGTGACATCCTTATCAATGCTGCCGGAGGGGTTGGCCCTTATCAATTTATTTGGAGCGATAACCAAGATTCGGCACATGCCGTGCACCTCACAGCCGGCACTTATACCGCCACCGTGATTGATCAAAATGGATGCACAGCAACTGTTTCCGCCACTATTAATGCTCCTTCACCAGCTACTACTGTTTCGCACACTTCTACTGATGTTACCTGCTATGGTGGTAGTAATGGCTCTATTGATTTAACGGTAAATGGAAATGCGGGGCCGTATCATATTATTTGGGATACGCCTAATGCCGATACCACCGAAGATGTATCGGGCTTGCCTTATGGCTATTATACGGTTTTGGTGATGGATACCTCAAATTGCGGAGCATCGGGTGGGGATTCTATCTTGGTAAATCAACCTCCTCAAATAGCGATTGATACCATTGTGACGGATATCACTTGCTTTGGGGATAATGACGGCTGCATCACTGCCAATGTGAGTGGAGGAGTGCCAAGCTATACGTTGGCATGGTCCACCGGTGCTAACATCAATCAGGTTTGTAGTTTAGCTCCGGGAACTTATGGCATTACGGTAACAGATGCGCATAACTGCACCGTGAGCCTCACGGGTATCGAGGTTATTGAACCTACTTCACTCACTTTAAATACCAATGTTCAGGATGTGAGTTGCCCCGGATTTAATGATGGAGAAGTAATGGCCATTGCTACAGGTGGTACCATTGCTTACAGTTATCTCTGGAGCAATAATCTTTCAACAACTACTATCAACCAATTGGCTCCGGGCACTTATACAATTACAGTGACAGATGCTCATTCTTGTACGGTATCTGCTTCAGCAACGGTGAATGAACTTCCGGGGATTGTTCTGTCGGGCACTCCACATGATGTAACCTGCTATCCCCTGCAAAATGGATTTATACAACTCACCGCTATCACGCTGCATCCGCCTGCCAGTTTTATTTGGAATACCGGAGCTACTACTGCTGATATTTTTGCATTGGCAGCAGGGAATTATTCGGTGACAATCACCGATCAGAACAACTGCGTGGCCGATACTTCCTTCACGGTGGCGGAGGGGGCTGCCTTTACCGTAGAGGCACTTCCGGCTAATACCACTGTTTCACTTGGCACGGTAGTTTCGTTGAATGTAAGTTCTGCCAACGGCACTATCGGCTCTGTGTTATGGCAGCCATCGAATGGCTTAGACTGTAGCGATTGCATCACTCCCGTATCTTCTCCCCTGCAAAGCATCAATTACTTTGTCACGGTTACTTCCGACTCCGGCTGTGTGGCATGGGATTCTGTGCACATCACGGTGGTGCCTACTTATGAAATATTCATTCCGAACGTATTTACACCAAACGGTGACGGAGCCAATGATTATTTCGAGGTTTTCGGCAATAAGGAATCGTGGAAACAATTCAACGTGATGGTATTTAACCGCTGGGGCGAAAAGGTGTACGAAAGCAACGATATGAACTTTAAGTGGGATGGATACTTCAAAGGGCTGTTGCTGAATCCGGGCGTATTTGTATATACTGTTCAACTCGTGTTCCTCGATAACTACGTGCCTAAGATTTACAAAGGCAGTGTAACGCTGATGCGATAAACTCATCTACTAAGGAAAATGCCGGGGCACAACGCTCCGGCATTTTTCTTTTAATCCTATTTTTATTCCATGACGAATGAAGAGATGCTGACCGTGCAAATAGAGGATAGTTGGAAGTCCGTTCTGCAAGAGGAATTTCGCCAGCCATACTTCCCGCTGATTAAGCAGTTTATTATAGCGCAGAAGAAGCTGGGAAAAACGGTCTATCCTCCCGGCCCACTCATTTTTAATGCCTTTCAGCTAACGCCCTTCGATCAGGTAAAAGTGGTCATCATCGGCCAGGACCCATACCACGGAGCGGGACAAGCGCAGGGGCTTTGCTTCTCGGTTCCGGTGGGCATAAAGCCTCCTCCTTCTTTAGTCAATATTTTTAAAGAGATGAAAATTGATCTCGACATCGAGCCTCCCGGTCACGGCAATTTAGAGCATTGGGCAAAGCAAGGTGTGTTATTACTCAATGCCTCGCTCACGGTAAATGCCGGGGAGCCTAATTCCCATGCGGCTTGTGGCTGGCACCGGTTTACGGATGCAGTCATTCGCATTATCTCGGAGCAGAAAGAAGGCGTTGTGTTTCTGCTTTGGGGAAGATTTGCACAGCGCAAGGAAGAACTGATAGACACTGCGAAGCACTACGTGTTGAAGTCTGCCCATCCCTCGCCCTTTAGTGCTCATCTCTTTTGGGGTTGCAAACATTTTTCAAAGGCCAATGAATGCTTGCTGAAACAAGGGAAAGAAGCAGTGGATTGGAGATTACTGAGGAGCCTGTAGTTTAAACGAGATAAATAGGTATGGCTTCTGATTCAAACTTCTGGAAGTCGAATCCTGATTTGCTTTTTTCTTTCATGCTATGTCAAATTTAGTTTTTGACACAGTTTATTGAACAGACTCACAGTTTATTGATCAGACTCGATATTTTATTCTCCCCGAAGGCATTAAACGAACTCTGAATGGCATTTTATTCTCCCCGAAGGTATTAAACGAACTCTGAATGGCATTTTATTCTCCCCGAAGGCATTAAACGAACTCTGAATGGCATTTTATTCTCCCCGAAGGCATGGGAAGAACTTCCGACAGTATTTTATTCTTCCCGAAAGCATCGGAAGAACTTCTAACGGTATTTTATTTACCGATTATCCTTAGTTTGAAGCCAGCTCGATAGTAAGCAAAACGGACTTTCACGCGAGAATGCAACGTGGCGAATAGCCAAGATAACTTGAGCGATAATTATTAACTCCGTCATTTATGGCGGAGAAAAGCCACCTCATACTATACCGGCTTTAGCCATGACTTTTAAGGAAGGCAGGGCTGAAGCCCATGAGGAGGCTCTGTTGCCCCAGCCTAAAGGCTGGAGTTAATGCGGGGGAGTCCTTAGTCCCTCAACTCAGACTCGACTTCAGATTAAGGACAGCAGGGTAGGCTTGTCTTCAGGCTCTGGATAGTTGAGCTTTGTTGTCCAATTATCTCTTTCTGTTTTTCTCTTTTAACTCCGTAGGAGTTTAATCGTAATAGATAGAATAGGGTGTATAGCTCCGTAGGAACGGAATATTTTTCTTTCCATTCCTCTTTGTCCGTAGTTTGAAGCCCAGCCAGCGGGGGAAGCAAAACGGACTTTCACGCGAGAATGCAACGTGGCGAATAGCCAAGATAACTTGAGCGATAATTATTAACTCCGTCATTTATGGCGGAGAAAAGCCACCTCATACTATACCGGCTTTAGCCATGACTTTTAAGGAAGGCAGGGCTGAAGTCCATGAGGAGGCTCTGTTACCCCAGCCTAAAGGCTGGAGTTAATGCGGGGGAGTCCTTAGTCCCTCAACTCAGACTCGACTTCAGACTAAGGACAGCAGGGGAAATGAGGAAATGAGAAAATTAAGGAAATCGGAGAATTAGGGAATTGGCTGATTCGCACCGTAGCTTATTATCTCATTCGCTTGTGCCCGCTCCGTACCTACACACGTGGTGCAAAGGCTTTTGGGACGAGGCGCGGCAGTAAGGTGCCCGATTCTTATTTTATTTCTTTGAGTTTAACGGGCGATACGCCTATTTTTTTGCAGACGGCAGCCGCGCCTTTGTTGCAGAACCCGGCAATTTCTTTTAGAGAATATTTTTGGGCATAGGCCATAGCGGCAATGCTGATGACGGTATCTCCGGCTCCCGACACATCGGCAGCTTTGATGTTGCGAGCGGGGATGATAAAGGAATTGCCGGTTTTGGTAAAGCAGAAAATCCCGTTGGCTCCTAAGGTGACCATCAGGTTTTTGAAGCGGTTTTTTCTGCGCAGTTCTTCGGCACCGCTGCGGAGGCTTTCAATGCTTTTGGCGTTGATGCGGTAGCCGATGGCTTCGGAAAATTCGCGCAAGTTGGGCTTGAATAAATCAATGGCCTGGTATTCAAAAAAGTATTTTTCCTTGGGATCTACGGTCACGGGAATTTCGTGCTTGGTGGCGTAGAGTAATATCTGCTTGATGAAGGAACGGGTGAGCACGCCTTTGTTGTAATCTTGCAGGATGATGATGTCAATTTTATGGCTGTTGAATATCTTCTTAAACTCTTTTAGCAGTAAGGATTCTTGCGCAGGCTCTAAATATTCTACCTCTTCTTCATCGAAACGCACGACCTGTTTGTCTTCGTCAAATACGCGTGTCTTTAACGTAGTCATCCGGCTTTTGTGTGGGAGTAAATGATCGGTGATTACTTCCTTCTCGTTCAGCAGTTTTAAGAGAATAGAGCCGGTGGTATCGGTGCCAATCATGCTTAGAAGAAAAGGATTACCTCCCAGTTCTTTAATGTTTAAGGCTACATTGGCGGCTCCTCCCGGGCGGTATTCCTTCGACAGAATTTCGACCACCGGCACCGGGGCTTCGGGAGAGATGCGATTGACTTCGCCAAATAAATAGAAGTCAACCATCACATCTCCGATCACCAGAATGTTGAGGTCTTTGAAATTCAGATTTACTGCCATCTAAAGGAGATTTGGAGTGGAGAAAAGTGATGGAGAATTATTGTAATTTACTAAGCGTGGCTTGGATGCGTTGGCAAGCTTCGGTCAGCTTTTCTTCTGAAGTGGCATAGCTCATTCGCAGGCAGTATTTGTCGCCAAAGGCCTCGCCACTTACTAATCCTACATTGCCTTCGCTTAGCAGGAAGAGGGAAATATCTTCGGGAGTTTGCACGGTTTTGCCGTTGAAACTTTTGCCGAAATAGTGGCTCACATCAAAAAAGAAATAGAATGCGCCATCGGGCAAGTTGACTTTTAGCCCCGGAATATCTTTCAATAGGCCATACACTAAATCTCTGCGTTTGCGAAATTCTTCGGCCATTTTATAGGTGGGTTCTAAACTGCTTAATAGGGCGGCTTCGCCCGCCTTTTGTGCAATGGAACAAGTGCCGGAGGTGAACTGTCCTTGCATTTTGTCGCAGGCCTTGGCTACCCAAAGTGGAGCGCCAATGTAGCCTAATCGCCAGCCGGTCATGGCAAAGCCTTTGCTAAAGCCGTTCACCGTAATCACCTGTTCTTTTACCTCGCTGCATTCGGCTAAGCTGGTGTGGCGCTGCCCGGTAAAGTTGATGTATTCATAAATCTCATCGCAAAGCACCATCAGGGAAGGATGCTTTTTTATGACCCCGGCAAGGGCTTCTAACTCTTCGCGGGAATACACCGAGCCGGTGGGGTTGCAAGGCGATGAAAAGATAATGAGTTTGGTATTGGGGCTAATGTGTTTTTCCAGCATAGCCGGAGTGACTTTGAAGTTCGATTCGATGGTGGTTGGAATTTCCACACACTTGCCTTCGGCTAAGTTGGCCACTGCGGCATAGCTGACCCAATAAGGAGCGGGAAGCAGCACTTCGTCACCGGGATTAATTAGCGAAAGAACTACATTGGCAATACTTTGTTTGGCTCCTGTAGAAACGACTATTTGATCAATGGTGTAATCGAGATTATTATCTCGTTTAAATTTTTGAGAGATGGCTTTGCGCAGTTCGGGATAGCCCGAAACGGGGGTGTAATGCGTATAGCCCTGATCAATGGCAGTTTTGGCGGCCTCTTTAATGTGTGGTGGGGTATCAAAGTCAGGCTCGCCTAAGCTGAGATCAATAATGTCTTTGCCCTGTGCTTTCAGCTCACGGCTCATTTTCGACATTTTGATGGTGGCAGATTCCTGCATTTGGTGAATGCGATGGGATAATAAGTTCATAGTGGTTTGCGCTTGAGTCATTACAGTAAAATTGACGCGCGAAAATAGGTAAGCCGCAGCACTTGAGACAAGAAAAAATGTAGAAGTAATTCACTCTTTATTCACCGAAGGGGAATAAGCGGGAAGCATACGACTGCTTCGTGTTGATTTAGGAGGCTGCGAAATCCCAAGCTATGCCCTGCTTGGCTCCCGATTCAAACAAGTGCGGGTAATGCACTTTCAACTCTTGCACAAACAAGTCGAAAGGGAAATCGGCAAACTGTCCGTATTCATGCAAATACTCCATGTACAATTTCCCTCCTTCATATTGGTGGAAGATGGAATTATGCTCTCCATCAAAATCAAGCGCCTCTGCGCCAAAGCGCTCACAAAGAGATTTGTTGAAGGCGGGAGTGCATTTTACCCATTTATTATCTAACCAAAATTCATTGTAGCCGTGAAATACAAATTTGTCGCTGCGAAGCATTTGGCGAAACTTCTCGGTGCTCAAGTGATTGCGCACAATAGAAAAGCCAAGGCGCGAAGGAATGCCGAATACCCGACCGGCTGCGCACAGCAACAGTGATTTTTCGATGCAATAGCCGGTTCCTCGTTTCAGCGTTTGCGAAGCGGAGATTGCTTCTGGTTTTAGTATGAGATGATAAGGGTCGTACAAAATATCATCGCGCACAGCATAGTATAAGTCAATCGCCTTTTGTTTATCGCTTTTTGAATTATTGGTTTGCAGATGTGCGTAAACGATTACATCGGGGTTATCGCTGTCAATGAACCGTGTTGGGGTAAGATACTTTTCAAAATCCATTTTCGTCATCAAGTTACATCCATCACAATGAGAACAACAAGGCTTCTTACTTTTTGCAGCATTTAGCTTTTCCTTTCGGGCAATCGTTAGGCTTGTTGCCTTTTCCGCAATGTCCCATTTTCATATATTCCTCTTGGCTCATAATGCAACTGCCGCGCTCTTTCATCATGGTGGCACAGGCTTCTTTGCCTATCATCATTTCGCAGGTACTTTGATCCATGACCATACTATCGCCTTGCATGTGACAGCCGGGCATAGAGTCGTTACCCATGGTGCAACCCATCCCTTTTCCCGGCCCATCGCATTTTCCCTTTTCCGATCCATCACAAGTGCCCCCTTGTTTGTTGCACACTTGCTGATCTGTTTGGCAAGTGTTCCTCTTGCATTGGTTACAGTTTTTAAAACTGCGCCCCCCCATTAAAACCATACCGGCAAGCGCCAGCACAATGACTAACCAAGCGAGGCCACTCATCAGCGCCCCCATGTATTCGCGTTTTACTTTGATTAGTAAATAAACACCGGCAGCTAATGCCAAAACTGATAAAGGAAATGCAACCATAATTTTAAATTTCGCGCTAAGATAATCGGGATTTGGGAATAGGAGGAAATAAGAGGAAGAATCATGTAAAAAGGGCTGCTTTTGGCAGCCCTTTAACTATTCTCTTTCAAATGAAATGAATTATAGCTTTTCTATCACAATGGCACTGGCTCCGCCACCACCGTTGCATATTCCCGCACAGCCTAATTTGCTGCCCTTGTGTTTTAAGACAGAAATAAGGGTGCATACAAGGCGTGCACCACTCGCACCCACCGGATGCCCTAAAGCAACAGCACCACCAAACACATTTACTTTAGCGGGGTCTAAGCCGAGTAATTTGGTGTTTGCCATCGTCACGTTGCTAAATGCTTCATTAATTTCGAAATACTCAATGTCTTTAATTTCCAAGCCTGCTTTTTTAGCGGCTATGGGCATGGCCAATGAAGGAGAGGTGGTAAAATCATCCGGAGCCTGTTCGGCATCTCCGTAGCCTATGATTTTTGCAATAGGCTTCAATCCGAGTTCCTTCACTTTTTCGCCACTCATTAATACTACGGCTGCGGCTCCGTCATTAATCTTAGAGGCGTTTACGGCAGTCACTGTTCCGTCCTTACCAAAAGCCGGTTTCAGGGTAGCCACTTTATCGGCTCGCAGTTTTTTGTATTCTTCATCTTCGCTCACAAAGGTAGAGCCTCCGCGTCCGGGAATTTCTACTTCAAATAGTTCATCGGCAAACCATCCGTTTTTATAGGCTTCTGTGGTGCGCTTATAGGATTCGAGTGCAAAGGCATCCTGATCTTCGCGACTGAAATTAAATTTACGGGCACAGCGGTCGCCACTGTTGCCCATCATCTCTTTGCTGTAAGGATCTTGAAGAGCATCGCGAACAATGGCATCGGCTAATTCGCCATTGCCATAACGGTAGCCATTGCGTCCGTTGCCAATCATGTAAGGTGCATTGGTCATGCTTTCCATACCGCCACACACCACTATGTTTTTATCTCCTAACATAATTGACTGCGCTCCATAAATAATTGCTTTCATCCCGGAAGCACAAACTTTGTTGACAGTAGTGACCGTAGCCCCCATGTGAACCCCGGCTGCAATGGCTGCCTGACGAGCCGGAGCCTGACCGTTATTGGCCTGAATAACGTTGCCCATAATCACTTCTTCCACATCATTTCCGGTGATGCCCGCTCTTTCAATAGCTTTTTTGATACTCTGCGCACCCAACTGCACTGCGCTGAGTTGTGCTAACACACCGCTCATGCTTCCGATAGGGGTGCGCGCCATACTTACGATATATACTTCTTTCATGTCTTTGAATTTTAGTGCGAATGTATAAAAATACGTTACCCCGTAGAATGAGTAAGAACAGTTGCAAAGTACATTTATGTCTTTTAGGATTGCGATATTCGCGGCATCTTACACTTTTATTCGCCAGAAATAAATCTCATGAGAGCACTCGGAATACTAGATAAAATGCCTACTTCCTTTATTCATCCGGTACAGTACTTTCTGCCGTTGGGAAATGATAAAGTAGCGATGAACGAACTGATAGGTCACTCGTTGCGACTGCAATGGACGGGCAATATCTACTGTACTGTTTGTGGTAGAAAGACCTCCAAGAGTTTTGGAGAAGGGCTGTGCTATCCCTGCTTTATGAATGCCCCGGAGAATGCTGAATGTATAATAAGACCGGAATTATGTGAGGCGCACTTAGGCAAAGGACGCAACCCGGAGTGGGAGATCAAGAATCATCTAAAACCCCACTTTGTGTATTTGGCGCTGACCAATACGGTAAAGGTTGGTGTAACGCGAGCCGATCAGATTCCCACCCGATGGATTGATCAGGGAGCTAACAAAGGAATTATTTTGGCGGAAACTCCTTACCGCCAATTAGCCGGATTAATTGAAGTGGAACTGAAAAAACATTTGAGTGATAAAACTAACTGGCAGCGAATGTTGAAGAATGATGGGGCGAGCGAGTTGGATTTACTACAGGAAAAAGAAAGGGTAAAACTATTGTTGCCCGAAGAGTTGCAACAATATATTTCGAACAACGATGAAATTGTAGAATTAAAATACCCGGTTACTGCATATCCAACAAAAGTAACCAGCCTTTCTTTTGAAAAACTGAACCCTATTGAAATGCCATTGATCGGTATTCGTGGCCAGTACTTCATATTTGAAAATGGCTACGTAATCAACATCCGCAGAAACAGCGGGTATGAAGTTGAGTTAATTGCTTAAAGTTTCACCGAGCCGAATACCTTCTCGATAATAGCGTTGGCCGTACCGGCAGGGTCCTTCCTTATTTTCCCTTCTTCTTGCGCCACCATATAGAATAGCCCGCTGATGGCTTTGCGAGTAGCGTAGTCGGGCAGATCGGTATTTATCTTCGACACAAAAGGAATTTTGTTGTAGCGGGTAGTGATGTCTCTCCAGTATTTGGTAGCCAAAGACTTGTCGAGTGCGGTCTTAATCCTTGGCTTAAATGAACTGACCAATTGCTCGGTGGTAGTGCGCTGTAAAAACTGAGTGGCCGCATCGCTCTGCTTATTGTTCACGATATTAATGGCATCGGTGATGGTCATTTGTTTAATGGCATTAATGAAAATAGGAGTGGCTTGCTTGGCGGCTCCTTCAGCAGCGCGGTTAAGAGACAGCACAAACTTATCAATCAAACTGCCAAGTCCGATATTCCGCAAGGTGGACTCTACAATAGAAACTTCTTTCGGGAAAGGAATTTTAATGGCCATGTTTTTGAAGAATCCATCTGTTATGGAAACTTTATTGACCCCTTCGGTAATCCCTTTTGTCAATGCTTCTTTAATAGCATCGGCTGCTTCGCCTTGCGTAAAGTTGACCACTCCGTTGTTGCTATTCTTCGTTGTGGCCGGGGTAGTAGTGCCTTTGAGTGTACTATTCATTTGATGAATAGCACCACCCAAGTTTAATTTTTGTGCGGTAGCGAAATCGGAGAGTAACAGAACAAGAGCAAATAGAAGTGAAATGCGAATCTTCATGTGTAGAATTTTAGTGTGTAAGACAATGATAATGCCAAATGAAGCAGGCTTCTATATAGGCCTGATCTTTCGGTGTTGAAAATAGTTAATCGTTTGTTAGTGCCATTACACAAAATAAAAAGCTCCTTCTGTATGGAGCCTTTTAAGAAAATAGCAGGTATGAAGCTTTACTGAACTCCCAATGCCTTTAGAGTTTCCATATTCAGATTGCCAACGGGCAAGCCCTTGTCTTGCTGAAATTTCACTAAGGCATCTTTAGTTTTAGGGCCCATCTGATTATCAGCCGGTCCCGGATCGTAGCCTTCGCGGATAAGTGCCTTTTGTATGGCCGATATTTTTGCATCTGTTACATAGGCTTCGCATAATACTTCTTTCCACTCTTCGTAGCCACCTTTTTTCACCAACACTTTTTTTGATACCGTTTTGTAAGTAGCGGGTATTTCAATTTTATTTTCACTTTCCGGCTCCAGCAATTTTTTCCGAGGCATTACTTTAATTACGGCAGGTACCGGTTCTTCACGGGTAGTGGCAGCGGCCTTCTCTATTTTCTTTGGAACCTTTTTGTAAACAGCCGGTATTTCATACATACACCATACCTCGCAGTCCTTGGGGTCGCGCGACAGACAATTCTTGTCGGCTTTCCCCTTCACCCATTTTTTCCCTGCGGGGGTTACTAACACTTCTTCCATCACGGTTTCATACACAGCAGGCACTGCCACTGTTTTAGTAGTAGCAGGTTTTACAATAATGGTGTCGAGCACGGTTTCGTATTTAGCAGGAATCTTTTCCACCTTCACATGTGCAGGTACATCTACTACTTGCTCTTCCTGATACTCATACTGATCGGCCACGTAGCAACGAGCGTAGCATTTGCCTGGCTCTGCATTTTCGGGATAGTCCACCGGAGGACCACCTGCTTTAGAGGCGGTTTTAGCTTCCGGAATATTTTGCTCCTGCTTCACCGGTTCTTTTTTTGCCACCGGCTCTTGAACAATCCTCTTCTCTGTCTTCTTTTCCACTATGGGAGCCGCTTCCGTTTTTTTAGCAGCAGGGATCACACTGTCCGTGTAGTTTTTGTCCGTTTCCCATAGCACCGCACCGGGGTTCTCCTCCCTATACTTTTTCAAATTAGGGTTGCCGGTGTTGATGAATATCTGCGCATTAACTTGGAACGACAGAAATAAAATTCCGGCCATTAAAAAAAATATCTTCCCTTGTTTCATAGCTGTAATTATAAGTTCCAAATTTATAGATATAAATAATGCGGGAAAAAAACTTTTCCCCCTTTTACAAACAGTGTATCATTGCCCTGTTTCAAAAACTGTTCGTAATTGATATGGAAGAAATTAAGGGGTTGATTGAAAAGGTATGGATAGACCGCTCGCTTTTACAGCAAAGTGAAGTGCAACAAGCTATTCGGAAATTGGTGGATTTATTAGATCGTGGAGAAGTTCGGGTAGCCGAGCCTACGGGCAATGGATGGCTTATTAACGAATGGGTGAAGAAGGGTGTGATCCTTTATTTTCCTATTCAACCCATGGAAACGCTTCATGCCGGCTTTATGGAGTTTCACGATAAAATTCCGTTAAAGAAAAATTTTAAAGACTTAGGTGTTCGCGTGGTGCCGCATGGAATTATTCGCTACGGAAGTTATGTCGCGAAGGGAGTGATTGTGATGCCGGGGTATGTAAATATCGGAGCTTATGTAGATGAGGGAACGATGGTGGACACCTGGGCCACCGTTGGTTCTTGTGCGCAGATAGGCAAGCAGGTACACCTGAGTGGGGGAGTAGGTATTGGCGGAGTGTTAGAACCTGTTCAGGCCGCTCCGGTGATTATTGAAGATAATTGTTTCATTGGGTCAAGGTGCATTGTTGTGGAAGGGATTCGTATTGAGAAAGAAGCCGTGTTGGGTGCGAATGTGGTGTTGACTATGTCCACCAAAATTATTGATGTGACCGGTTCGCAGCCGGTGGAATACAAAGGCTATGTGCCTGCGCGATCGGTGGTGATTCCCGGTAGTTACACGAAGCAATTCCCTTCGGGTAGCTATCAAGTGCCCTGCGCATTAATCATAGGTCAACGAAAAGAGTCCACCGATAAAAAGACTTCATTAAATGAGGCACTGCGCGACCATAGCGTAGCTGTGTAAAGTAAAATACGATTACCAGAGCGTAATATCTCTTGACTTGCCGTTGTATGTAATGGTCACTGTGTTGTCACAGGATAAGTCACCATAGTTAATAGAGAATACTTTGCCGTTGGAATTAGTCACGGTTACTTCACCGGCAATAAATGTACGCATACAATCCAGCGATAATTTTTTTACTAAAGGTGTAATGATTTGCCCTGTAAATTCTACTCCATTCGCATCTGTTCCGGAGGCGCTGCCCGTAACTGTATATTCATCATTCAACCATCCAAGACCAGCATCGTGTGTCAGCGTTACTTCTCTGTTAGCACTCCATGAAACCATTCCATTGTCGCGCTGAAGGGTAGCATCGGTTATGGTGATGGTGAAAGTGGTGTCAGAGGTGCGCTCCACTACTTTGGTGCCGGTAATCATATACATCTTGCTTCCATTGCCCGAATAGTATTCATCGGCTGATGAAATGGCAATGGTGATAGTGCAGGGAATATCACTCCAGCGAGCACTCAAGCCCACATGAATTTTTCCCGCCCGGTAGCGACCATCCTTGCAAAGCAGCCCTTTTGTAGAGCCGGTGTGATTTAAGGAGCCGTAATCAATCATGAAATCCACACCGTCACCATCGTTAAAAGTAGTATCGGTGAAAGTGACCACTGCACCGCTGGGAAGAATGTAATCATCGGTTTTGCCCGTGCGAGAATCGGTGCTCGCATAATCGGCTACCACATCATAGATATGGGAGTATTCCGTTTCAATCTGGGCATTATCCTCTGCGCTTTGAAAGTTTTCATCTACTTCCTTTTTGCAAGATGACAAGAGGAAAGTGGTGGCAGCTATTAATAGGAGGATGTGTATCTTATTCATAGAAATCATTTTTTGCCTATCGCTAAAATAAAAGAAGATTGATTTAATAAAGGGGAAAGTTATCATTCTGATTTCTGAAGCGGTATATCCACAGCTATTGTTTATAAGCAGCGCATGATGTTTGTCTATTAAAACGGAATGTAAGCAACAGCCGACAGTGTAATCGCCTGCTCTTTTCATAAACCCCTCTTTCAATTTTTAAAAGAATATTTGGAGAATACAAGGGATGAGAAACGACAAGGACTACGAGAAAAAGTGAACCGCATATTTTGTGATTGGAAAAAAAAGGTAGTTTTATCTCCGTCAGTTTAGCAAGTATGATGACGAAGCTTCTATTTTTAACCCAACCCTAAAAACTCAATTTACAATGAGAACAGTTTTTCTCTTTTCGATTTCTCTTTTTTTTCTTTTTGCAATGGATTCCTGTACAAAGAGTACCAACAATGATGCTGCCTTGTGCAATAACGGTATTAAGGACGGGAAAGAAACCGAAATTGATTGCAATGGAGATTGTGCTCCATGTGCCGGAGTACCTGCTTTGTCGTGTACCATGGGAGGTACTCCTTATATCTGTTCAAATGTGCGCGGACAAACGTTGAATCCAAGTATCCGAATTTATGGCACTGATCAGGGAGGCCGGCCAATGAATTTTATGTTTCTCCCCGGCCCGTTAAATCAACCACTTCCGATTATAGATGTTACTTTATCTTTTGATGGAGAGCCATATACCTACGGAGTACATGACACCGGCTCCGTTACAATTACATCTATTGATACGCTTCGCAAGGTTGTTAGCGGTAGTTTTGGTTTTAGTGCCAGAAGGGTCACCAAGAATACCTCGGTAGCGATACAGAGTGGTGTATTTACTAATGTACGGTATGGGAATGGTAAATAATATTTCCATCCACTCGTATTCTTAGCGAGCTATCTAAATTCCGATATGAAAATCTTCGCTTGCTTATTGGCAGTACTGTCTGTTGCCATCAGTTTCTCCGCTCCCAACAATGCTATTTACGAACAGCGCAGAACCGACTACATCAATAATGCTTTAACTAACTTCGACAGAGATGCGATCACTATTCAGGCGTATGAAGGACTGCCCTTAGACACTGCCGCGCTGAATGATTTGATTAATAACCTACCGATAAAAAGCACGGTTGATTTCGACATCGTGAAGTTGGTGCGCATTCTATTTCTAAGCACCGGGCAATACGATTCTCTTATTCTTCCTCCATTGCATCAACTTCCATTTTGGATCAACAAAGGCGATACTTTGCATGGCTATTGGTCTGAGAATCACATGATACAATGGATGTCGTCTGATTGGTTGCTGCATGAAAAATATGGATGGGCGGTAGATAGTAATTTGGACAAGCGTTTGCGCCACTATTTACATCTGAAAGTGGATTACGGATTCTATGAGTTTTTCTCTTCTGTGTATGCGCCCTACTGTTTTGCGGGCTTAGTAAATTTGGCAGACTTTGCACAAGATGCCGAGATGAAGATGCTTGCTACGCAGGCCGCGCAACGACTGCTAAAAGAGTTGCTTCTGCTGACGAATGATCGCGGAGTTTTCTTTCCGGCTGCAGGAAGAAATTATTATGGCAAGTATGAAACTCCTTATGGGCAGAACCATAACCATTTGATTTATCTGTTGAGTGGTTTGGGGCAAACTCCTGTGGGAGCATCTCATGCCGGAGGATTTTTAGCTACTTCTACTTTGTCGGTGGATAGTGTAATCAGTTCATGGACTCCCGATCTAGACCTGACTTATTCTATTGGACATAGCCTCGACACCGGTTTTGTGCTGAATAGCGGAATGTCACCTTTAGATAAAGTGATTTTTCAGTGGAGTTCGGGGGCTTACTTTCATCCTGAAGTGGTGCAAGAAAGTGTGCAACTGCTTATTGATTCTAACCTGTGGCATCATGTGGACTTTGCTCCCTTTGTAGGCTTTGCTACTCTTCCCGTTTCTACCATTGTTTCGTTGGCGAGTTCGCTGTCTGTAGCTTCTGAAAGTTCGGTTATTTGCGGACAGGATGTAGTTATCTATAAGCACCATTCCATTACCCTTTCCTCCATTAAAGATTTTTGGAAGGGAAAGTTGGGCTATCAACAGTTTCCCTGTGTAGCGAATGTGGGAACCACTGCTGTGTTTACCGCCAGCGGAAAGGTAGAGCCGAACTGGGGCGACCGCACGGCAACGAATGCAAATGATAACTTACCTTATGTGGAGCAGCATCATAACATTGCTTTATTGATGTATCGCCCGGAGTTTAAACCGGCACTTCTTCCATATCATAATCCCGAAGTAACGCTGCACTTCACCGATGCCGATTTTGATGAAGTACGCACCGATAGTTTATGGGTTTTGGGAAGGCAGGGAAGCAGCTATGTGGCCGTTCGCAAGCATTGCGCAGGCGAGGTAGATAGTTTGCCCGGTTGCTATATGGATAAGGGGCAGGCATGGGTAATCGTGGTGGGTGATTCGGTGCTGTATGGAGGTTTCAACCATTTTGAAAGTCTTATTCAGCAATCGCAATTTCAGGAACGATGGTATGTGGATACGACTACTTCGCAGTATGTATATTATGCCGGAATTACTATTGACACTACGACTATCGGATACGCTTGGGGTGTGGATACTGCGCTCGCTTCGGGGATCAAAGTGTTAAGTGCAGAGCACACCTTAAAGCTATTTCCAAACCCTGCTAAGGATAAAGTGAAAGTAAACTTGTCTGCTTTTGCAGGCTCATCTGTAAAGATTACTATGCTGAACACGTTGGGGCAGGTGTTGTATAGTGAGCAGGTACAAGTAGGCACTACAGCATTTAAAGATATTCCGCTTTCAAATCTACCTCGTGGAGTTTATACAGTGATTGCCGAAGATGGTGCTCTTAGATATGCCGCTAGAATGGTGAAGGAATAAGAGTTCAGGAAACATTCGCGCATATATTCGACAACCTCAAGATTGTATGCTTCGGCTGCATTTTTTGCTTTTACTTTCCTCCTTACAACAGCCAGCCTGCTCGCAGAATGGGTTTAAGTTTTCAGGAATTTTACGGGTATTATTTCGGAAAAAAAATACCAACCTGTAACTCCTGCCAGTAAATTATTGCGGATTTTAAACAGTGCGTATAATTGCTGATTGATGCTTACAGGTAGGTTTCATTAGTTCATTAAAAGCGGGGAAAAATATCGCTAATCAGTAAGACTTCTCTATTATGTGTGGCCACATATTCTATACTCTGATTAATTGGTTCGGCAACTCTCTATAAACACAATGCCGAGCAACTTTCGTCTTTAACCGCCACCTCTTAGGGCATTTATTCCTTTCCATAAAGTCAATCCTTGCCATCCCCCCAAAAAGTAAAGCAGTATTTGAACCGATATTAAAACCGTAGCGCAGCTCCTTTCCCCCTCCATACCTTCTGTGCTCGCGATACGGTGAAGCCGATGGATAGCTCATGAGTAGAGCCTATGTCCTTCCGATATTTTGATATGTTGAGGTCGTAGGCATACGAAAGAGAGAATTTGTCTTTTATATTGAATCCGGCTTCGAACACCATATAATTCAAACTGCGGTAATTAGCTCCCAGCCAGAATATTTTATACATCACCGTTCGCAACCCTATATCGCCTTGAAGCGGAGCCCCTTTTTCCCAACGGAGCGAAGCTACCGGGTCTATACTGAAATTACCACGTGCCATTTCTATTTTTCCGCCTATCAGAAAGTTGAGGTGCTGTACCTTTTTAATTTTGGCGATACCGTCTGTTCCGGCATAGTTTACATTCAAACCCATTATCTGCGGAACAGAAATGCCGACATAAAGATTCTGCTTGTAGCGATAATACAGTCCGAACGAAGCATCTGGGAAAATCTTCGACCCCTTTGAAGTATAAAGCCCCGGATCATTGGCATCGTTGACCTCTAATTGGTCGCCTCTTAAACGGTACTGCACAGCGCTCAACGAAAGCCCAATGCTGAGGGTATGGTTGCTCTTGCCGCTTGAAAAGCGTGGAGAATATTTCTTATACAGAGGGATGTTATAAGCTACTGCTACTGTTATGGCCGATTTGCCGGTTGGCCCCGTTACATCATGAATCAGATACCCGCCAATCCCTACATTCTTTCCGGCTATTTGCCCATCCAGAGCCAGCATGGCGGTGTATGGAGCTTGATCTATTTTCGAAAACTGTTTGCGCCCGGTCAGTGTACCATGCAGCCATCCTTGCATTCCCGCTAAGGCAGGGTTTAGGGTAAACGCATTTTCGCGGAGCAATGAAAACTCTTCTACTTGTTGCGCTTCTACTGAAGCCAAGAAAAATAAAACTCCTGAAAGAAGTAATAGTTTCTTCATTATCGCACTACCGTTAAAGGTCCATTAAAGTCGTACACCCCTCCGTTATACCGTATCTTGATGATGTAGTAATAAGTAGCCCCCGGAAGTTTATTGCCCTTCCATTCCCCTTCCCATTTATTGTCATAAGGCGCTTGATAATAAACTTGATCGCCCCATCGGTTAATAATGCGCACCTCATTATCGGGGTAGCGCTCTAAGTCGCGGATGTACCAAGTGTCGTTGTATCCATCACCATTCGGGGTAATCGCATTCGGAATAAAGAAAAGTGTAAAAGGCTTATTGCGAACAAATACCACCACACTGTCATAGTCCAAACAACCTCTGCCATCAGCTACCGTCAGATAATAGGTGGTGTTGGTGTCGGGCCAGGCAAGAGGAGTGGGGCAGTCGGCACAACTCAAATGAAAGTCAGGCGTCCACTCGTAGTTCTGCCCACCAAAAGCATTTAGTTGAATGGTATCGGTATTCCAAATCAGGGTATCCACTCCGGCTACTGCAAAAGTGTTAGAAGTAACGGCAAGTGCGAAGGGAGAGTAGAGGTAATTATCCCAACTGAACTTACTGATGCGCTGGAAAGGAACACCGGGTATAATCGTATCTCTGTGAATGCTTTCCCATTGAGGAATTCCCTGCCAATGCACCATGTCATTCCACTGGTTGCCATCTGTGGAAGGGTCGTAAAAAATTGTGATGTTGGCAGAGTCGCTTCCGGTTACATGGTACAGGCGATGATACCATTCGGGATTTATTTCGCACACTAAGTGAAACCTATCTGCGCGGTCAAAGCCTTCAATCGTTGGATCTACATTGGCAAATCGTGCTTTGTAATGATTTTCATTAGAAGCGAGCGGTTCAAATTCCACCGGGCGGTAGCGCGGAGTTCCTAAATTGGAACCTACCGGAAATAGATAGGCATCCGTAGAATTAGTTCTGCGCAGTAAACCTCCATCTTGCAAACTGGAAACAAAGCCGGAAGTTCTTTCAACTCCGGTAACAGAAGATGGATTCAGCACCCAAGCAGTGTTATCGTCCATACTGAATTCGCGATCTGTCAGGTTTAGTGTTCCATCAATATACACATCCAAATCACCATACTTCACGCCTTGATTTTTCAGGATGAGATGATGAAAATGAGTTTCTGTACTTCCTTTTATGTGCTGGTCGGATCCCCACAGATACACCCATCCGGTACCGATAGAATCGAAGCAGCGGTTGCTGGCATCGTGAGTCCAGTTGCCGGTTACAAATATGCTGTCGGTGTTGTTGTAAAGACCGTTGTTTTGGTTGTAGGTATCGCCAATTACAGAAAGGTAGGCCCCGTCTTTGATAGAAACTAAGCCATTATTACTCCAATAGTCATTTTGAGCAAAAGCCGAATAGGCAGTGAATAAAAATAAAAGCTGAAGGCTCTGTTTCATGCAGCGATAAAAGTATGAAATTAGTTATTAGCCAAAGCATAAAGTGATAGACGGAAAAGAATGGAGTAACGATGTGTATTTCATGATTTCCGTTTCGCGATTTTGGGAATGTTTATACTTAATCTATTAGCAGTTTCCTGTTTTCAGCTTTGTAAATAAAAAAATCCGGATACCATTTTTACAGTATCCGGCTTTTCTTGTCATTGTTCATCATTGAACGATGGAACAATTGGTATAGCCTAAAGCATTGTTATACTCATAGTCATTACAAGTGCGGTTGGCATCGTTGAGGGTAGCATTGGGCACATCATGGTAGTCGGTATTCCCGTTGTTATCGGTGCATTGGCACACCCAACTCTTTTTGCAGGAGGCCATGCTTAACAAGCAGGCCATTCCTAAAATAATTGCTATTCGTTTCATGGTCTTTTGGTTTTTAAGTGAAAAAAAATGACTCTATTTTTTATCGTCTTTTTTCGGAGATTCGACATCTACTCCGTGTTTGTCAATTTCCAACTTCCCTCCATCTTTCCCTTCAATTTTAAGTTGATGTTTGTCCATCTCCATAGAGCCGCCTTTTTTACTCTCTATTTCGACCCCATCTTTAGAAACTTCAACTTTACTTTTCTTTTCGGTGCAGGAAATCAATCCTGCCGATAACATCAGCGCAATGGCCAACAATATCATTTTTGCATTTGTTTTCATGATAATTGTTTTTTTGGTTAAGAAATGGTGAGGATTTTGCTCGATCACTTATCAGGCACGTTTAATTATTCGTATTAGTATTGCTATGATTGCCATTACTAACAATAAGTGGATTAAATATCCGGCACTGAAAGCGAAGAATCCAATAGCCCAACCGATTAAAAGTATAAGAGCTAAAACATACAGTAAGTCTTTCATGGCTTTTGGTTTTGATTCACTAAAAGAACGAAGATTTTTGTGGGTAAATTGCGCTAACGGCCTCCCACAAATGGGGGATTCCATTTCGTTGTCACTGCTAAGCAAAACTACCAACCAACAAATTGAGTTGTTTGCTTAGCCGGTTAATAACATCTCCCAAAGTGTTTAAAAAATCATAAGCAGGTCAGCTTTAAATACGCCCTGTAATAAATGGTATTAATATTCGTTTGCTTTCTTTCGCAGTGTGAAATGCTATAGATGAATATATTCGATTTATGAGGAGAGGTAGGATAGTGCTGATGTTGGGTGCTTTTTTTTGGACGGTGGTAATAGATGCGCAAACAGTAAGTGCCACATTAAATATCAAGGTGTATGATAGCTATACCAATAAGCCACTCGCAGGGGTTAGCATTATTGATCCAAAATCGAGTATCACCAGAGGTACAGATGGTGGGGGAGAAGCCCGCTTTAGCACCGCTAAGTCCGATACGCTGTTTCTGTTTTATCCGGGCTATCGAACTGCTAAGTTTTCGGTAGCAGACTCTGCGGATAGAAGCGAGTACCTGTTGAAACTGTTTATGGAACCGCTTACTACCGGATTAAATCAATCGGTTATTATCAAAGCGCCAAAAACACTGGAAGAAATAGAAAAAGAGAGAAAGAAATTGGGCACCACTCCTAAAGAATTAGACCGCCCCATCATTGCTCCCTTTACCAGCCCTGTTAGCGCTTTGTATGAAATTTTAAGTAACCGCGCACAAGAACGGGAGAAACTAAAAAAGCAAATAAAAGAGGACGACCGCAGAAGAATTTTTAAAGAGTTGCTTCACTACTACAATGAGAATGGCTTGATTGATTTGCCCGAAAGTAATTATGAGGATTTTATTGACTTCTGTAATCTGCCGATTGACTTTCTCAAATACAACACCGATTACGAAATCACCAAAACGGTGATAGACTTGTATAATAAATACGGAAGGCTGAACGGGCTGATAAAATAATTACAGGAAACTATCTAATGCCAGCGCATAACTCTCTAAGCCAAAGCCGGCAATAATTCCCTTACAAACACCGCTCAGTAGCGAAGTGTGCCGAAACTCTTCGCGCGCATAAGGGTTGCTGATGTGCACTTCGATCACCGGTGTCTTTACGGAAGCCACTGCATCCCGAAGTGCCACGCTGGTATGGGTATAACCACCTCCATTCAAAATAATACCATCATAAGAAAAGCCTGTTTCCTGAATTTTATTGATGAGATCCCCCTCAACATTAGACTGATAAATGCTCAGGAGCACATCCCCACTGTACACATCTTTCAAGTCTTCCAAAAAATCGCTTAGGTTCATATTGCCATATACATCCGGCTCGCGCTTGCCCACTAAGTTTAAATTAGGGCCATTGATAATGATGATTTTTTTTCTGCTCATACTTATGTTTTGGTTAACAACTGCAATCTTAAATCTTAAATCTAACATCTAACCTTGTAAAGTGAGTTGGGCTTCGTACATCAAAGGTTTTAAAACCTACCTCCAGTTGGAGAAATCGCAATCGCACAATACGGTAGAGGCCTATCTGCGCGATGTACAGAAGTTTGTGAATTACCTGGAAACGGAAAATCTTTCCCTAAAGGCTCCTGACATTAAATTGATTCACTTAGAGGGCTTTGTAAAAACTATCAATGAATTGGGCTTCGATGCGCAATCGCAGGCGAGAATGATTTCGGGGCTGCGCTCTTTCTATAAATATTTGTTGATCGAAGATGTGGTGCAGGAAAACCCTACGGAGTTGTTGGCCTCTCCAAAACTTCGCAGAAAACTGCCGGATACCTTGTCGGTAGATGAAATCAATACACTGATTACTTCAATTGATTTAAGCACTTCTGAAGGGATGAGAAACCGCGCTATGCTCGAAACGTTGTACAGTTCGGGGCTTCGGGTAACAGAATTGGTGAACCTTAAGATATCAGACATTTTTCTGGATGTAGAATTTATCCGAGTTATCGGGAAAGGCGATAAGGAACGATTAGTGCCAATTGGCTCGCAGGCTATTAAGTATATTAAGATGTACCGGGAAACAGTGCGCGTGCACGTAGCCATTCAAAAAGGAATGGAAGATGTGCTGTTCCTCAGCAAGCGGGGAAATAAACTGAGCCGTGTATCAGTATTCTTGTTTATTAAAGACTATGCGCGAAAGGCCGGCATAGAAAAGATTATTTCGCCACATACTTTTCGCCATTCTTTTGCCACGCATTTAATAGAGGGAGGAGCAGATTTGCGCGCTGTGCAGGAGATGCTGGGTCATGCTTCTATTACAACTACAGAGATTTATACGCATTTAGATCGCGATTATCTGCGCAGTACCATTTTGCAATATCATCCTCGCTATAAATGACAAAAGCTCCAAAGATGGAGCTTTTGTGATTCTGCCGGGATTCGAACCCGGGGCCCATACATTAAAAGTGTATTGCTCTACCAGCTGAGCTACAGAATCAAACCTTTCAGTTTTTTTAAACGGTCGCAAATATAATTGCTTTGCAGAAAACTAAAAGCTGATAGTGAATTTTATTCAGGCTTTTTTGCCTCTAACAGCACTCCCTCTGCAAGAAAATTAAGTTCAAATTGTGGAGAAATAATTTTTTCTATCTCCTCTTGTGGTCTTCCCGCATCCTGTGCGTAATGGCGAAGCTCTTCTACTGAGGTTGTATCCCAAGAGGCAATGCCCTGTGCATAAAATGTTTTACCGGTACAATTTTTTGGTACGAAAAACCCATAATCCTTAAAGCGAATACGCATCGTTTTGTTATTCCCAAGATCCGCTATCATCCAACAACCTTTTACCTGACATGCCTCCAACACCTCTCCCACAATTTTTACTTGCATCGAATTCTGATCTTTCATCTTTTCGGGCAGGAACTTTACATCCAGGGCTCCGTCTTTCGTAATCACAGCGCCATAAGTGCCGTTCTTAGCGGCTTTGGTATTTTTCTTGCCATGCGATTGGGCAGAGGAGGTAAAAAACACAAGTGGCAGCAACATACATCCTACAATTATCTTTCTCATTTTTTCTGTTTGTTTACGAAAATAAAAGTTTGAAGTAAAAGGCCGGTGTTTTAAGCCGAGCGCGCATATCCATATCCTCAAACATGCAAGAGATAGTTTCTTGCAACGCTTTGTTTGAATTGGCCTTGCGCACTACAAAGTTGAAAAGCGAAGGGAAATTGACTAATTGTTGCAGGCGATAAGAGAGTTGAAATTCGCTCCATAATCTTTGATAGAGTTCCTGATCGTATTGCTGTATAAATTGTTCTGAAAAATTATTGCTCTTTAAGCAACGAGCAGCTTGTATTGCAGCGTAATGACCGCTCATCAGTGCATTGCCTATTCCTTCACCGGTAAATGGATCAATTAGCTGAGCTGCATCTCCGCAAAGCATATAATTATCTCCGGATAGTTTTCTTTTCAGGGAACCTAAAGGCAGCCCAAATAGTTTCACTTCTCCCAACAATTCTGCTCTGCTAAATCTTTCTCGCAACACGTTATTCTCACGGATGGCTTTCTCTAATGCCTTCTTCAGATTTATTTTCTTTTTGTTGAGTTTGTCGGCTCGCATCCCAATACCCACATTCGCTTCTCCATTTGGCAGCGGAAAAATCCACAAATAACCCGGCAACACATCTTTTATAAAGTGCAATTCAATAAAGTTCGCTGAATCTAAACCGGAAACACCACTGTAATAAGCTCGCAGTCCAAAGCAATTATGAGCAGCTTCGGTTTTTATACCGGCTATGTTTTTTGCAAAAGAAGAATAAGCGCCATCGCAAGCAATGACTAATCGAGTGCGAAAAGCGGCTCCATCTTTTGAGTGCGCTATAATATGCTCGCCTGCTCTTTCATAGCTTCGGATTTCAGCCGATTCGTAAGTGGTAATGAGCGGATGATTTTTTGCTTTTTGAAATAGCCATTGATCAAAATCAAGTCGCTTAGTGATAAATCCGGGAGATGAACTTTGAGCCTCTCTTTTGCCAAAAGGTACTCGCAATGATTCTCCATTAGGGGAAACAAAAGTAACACCCCATGAGCCAAGAAATTTTTTGTGTGCATTTAATTCTTCCAAATAGGAAGGGTCTAATTTCTTCAGCACCTCTACCACTTTTCCGCTCAGTGCATCGCCACAAACTTTATCGCGAGGGAAAGTAGCTTTGTCTGTCAGCACACAAGAAATCCCTTGCTTCGCTAAAAAAAGCGCAGTGCCGGCTCCTGCCGGGCCCGCACCGATGATGAGTATGTCTGTATTAATTTCAGCCGACAAAAGAGAGCATTATTAGTTGGAGGAATCAGCGGTTAGAAAGTGCTGGCCATTCGAAGATACAAAGAGGCTCCCGGCATTTGTGAAGGAAGGCACAACCCTAAGAGATTGGCACTCCCCACCGAGAAATCAAAATACTTCCAACGCTTTGAAAAATCGAGGCCGAGATTAAAGAGACTATAACCACCCGCGCCTGCACTCACAGAAACTACCATATCGGGTTTTAGAAAATAATTCACCTTGGCATAGCCATAGGCGTAGTATTTGAGTAGATAGCGATATTGCAAACCTACGTTCAGCACTAATTTATTATTCAAAAAGGGCTTTGAGAAAACTAACTGAGCCGTGAAAGGCAAAAAGATGGAATACTTACTGTTAGATTTTGAAGGCAAGTTGGCGCGCACTGCACTGTCAAGATTCAGGGTATCGAAAGTTTGCGAACTAAAGGAAGTGAGGTCGGGGATCACAATGCCTTTGAATACCACATACTTGGCAGCAGAATAGTTCACCGGAGTTTTGCGGAAGGTCATGTAGCCCACGTCAAATATATCTAATGTGATTTTCCATCGGTCCTTATTCATAAAGCCCAAATTGAAATCTACGGAAGCGCCAGCTCCATTCATTTGTGAAAACTTTACCGCTCCTTCGCGAGCCGAATTAAAGGTGAGGTCGTAGTTAAACACTAACGAATCGGCATCGGTGGCGGTATAAATCCAAGAGTCGCCTGTATGAATATATTGGTTATTGATACCCTGTAAAAAAGCGCCTGAAACACCAAATTGCATTTGATACTTTCCGTAGTCAATCACCTTGTTGATGCCGATGAAATACTGATTGTAAATGTTGTTTTGGAAGTTGATATTGCTAAGGTCAGCCGTATCGCCTTCAAAACGGGCATTGCCGTAGAACAACAATTCAAACGCTTCCTTTCCGCCCGTAATCAAGCGAGCCTCGCGGTGGTGGTATCCCAACAGTACAGTGCCATCCCATTTTTTCATGTAGCGTCTATAGCTGGCTCCGGTATTCATATAGTCTTCAAACTTAATTCCGTTTCTGAGTCGCGAATCGGTACGATCTTTCAGTGCCTTAGTGATGTTCCCTTTAAAAATCATTTTATAGGCCAACATCACCGGCACGGCATCAGAGTTGGCGCTGTAATCAAAGTCAACATTGATTCTGTTATCGCCTACCTGCCTGAAATTTTCATTAAATAAATTGTTGATAGAGTTGGAGGTGTAGTTATACAACAAGGGGTTTATCCTTTGATGGAAAGCACTTGAATCGGTAGCGATGGTATCTTGAGCCTTGATGTAGAGTGTGCTGACCACAATGGTTGCCACCAGAAAAAAATTTTTCATTGATAAATCTTATTTCACTGAATCAAAAACTAGCATTCACTTTGTAATTAAAGCGAGCGGTGAAAGTAATATCCAATTTGTAATCACTGTATATTTTCAAATACTGACCGTTGCAGGTAGCATTGTTAGAAACGGTAGAAAAGTCAGCCTGAATAATAGCATGTCGAGCCAATTTCACCTTGTTCATTCGGTCTTCATCCACATACAAAGGAATCTTTGTTTTCTTGGGGGTATTTACTTTGCAGCTATTATCCAAGTCGGCTGCATTGACTGCCTGATTGGAAACTAAAGTATCTACCGCATTCCAATTTTCATCATACAACACCATCGTAATCACCGATTCTATGGGATATTTATTGAGGGCGATGAGGTTTATGATTCCATCGTTAATGCCGTTGATGTTGGTGTTGGTTTGGCTAAGGTCAAAGCTGATAGTATCTAACAATACCAAATGGTCGGCAATTAGTGACAAAGGAACTTCCGCATTCAGTTTCACCTTCAACGCACTTTCCAAATAAGCAAAATCTCTGTACTGCTGATTGTTGCCATTCACATTGGTTTTTACTTCTACATCATAATGCAGTTTATTCGGTAAAATACCTAAGAGGTTTTTAATGTTAGAGTTGGTATTGTCAATTTGGTAAGTGGAGATAGCCGGAGTAAGAGGAAAATCAGTTGCCCTATTGATGGTAAGCGGCTGCCCTACAATGGAGCCGGTTAAACTTCGGCTGCCGTTATTGGGGCTTACGGCCGTCAGGCTATTTATTTTCACTTGACCATCTACTCCCAATCCATTCTCCACGGTAAAGTTCATTTTCACATCCTCCAGATCAATGGTTCCGCTTTTAAATATATCGAGGAAAGAAAAGTCGGCACTGTCTATCGTAGTTAAAGTATCGCGACCGGCATAGCCTTTTATATAGTTCGGGGCAATGTTCTTCAACTCATACTTTACTACAAGGCTATCGGCCGCGGTGATATGTCGGATAATTCCGGAAGAGTCAAGGCGGGCAACTACCCGTTGCGTGTAGGTATTAAATGAAGTCCCATCTTTCCCGGTTAAGTTGATGGAATAGCCGGTAATATCGAAAGAGTCATCCACTGTGATTAATCCATTCACCGGAGCGGCAGGCACCGTAGTGAATTTCTTTAAAGGATGCCCAAAGTTGTCATAAGCTCCCACAAGGGTGTATTCAAGGTACAGTTGTTCTTCTACGGAACTGGTAACAAACACATGCAAAAATCCACGCCTGGCATCAATATAGGTAAACTTACGATCCCCTATCTCTTGAGTTATATCTTCGGTAAGGTCAACTATATTTTGTGATGGAAATTTTGCCCAAGCTTCAGATGCTTTCAAAAATCCAATAAACATTCTAAGTTCGATATAGTCAGTGGTATCTACCGGCACGGGCACTCCATTACTTCCGGGGGTACTTAAATTAGTTACCAAAAACTGAAGTTGATTGGTTACATGCGCCCCTCCAATTGGAATCTCGAAATACACCGAATCATTTGCGGGGATGTAGGGCAATATATAGGTGGCTACTACGGAGGTATCCACCTTATTGCGGAGAATCAGATTTGCAGTGCTCACGGGAACTGGCAAGTGATTAACTGCCCACACTTCTACTTGTCCATCGGTCAAATAGGCACTGTCGAAAAACTGAGTAGCATCGAAATCAAATGACCCGGGTGAAAACCCATTGAGGGCAGGAATGGGAACCGTATTCCCATTTTGAGCAATAATATATTGCCCGATAAATTGAGTGCCGGGATCGGGATTCAAGATCATGTTAGCGGCTAAGTTCCCTAAGGAAGTTTTGAAATTGAGATGTTGATTGGGTAAGTTAAGACTGGTGAGGTTGAATTTTTGACCAATAGAAGTGTCGGGTATTTGAATAATCTGATCAGCCAGATTGAAATCGTATAAGGAAGAGGAATAAGCTAAGGTGAGAGTATTGTCAGAATTTGTGCGAATGCTGGAATCCTTCACCAAATTCTGTAGCGAAAGCGATGAAGTAGCTATGGGAACCAACAATTCTGTATCCCAATTGGTTTTTCTATCTTTTTTGCAAGACGACACTGCTAAGGCCAGCAGTAAAAAAATAAAAAATATAGTGTTTTTGATGGGTGGAGAGGTCATTAATTCCCTGCTTTATTTCGGACTAAAATAGAAATTTTCAGTTGCCTGTTTGAAACGTTGAATATTTAAGCAGTACCGCGCGGAATGAAACCTTGAAACTACGTTTATATTTACCCGATGTTTTCCATTCTTCTGCCATCTTGGAACAACCTGACTTACTTGCAGCTTTGCTGTAATAGCATTTGGAAAAACTCAGTGGGAGAAAATCAGATTATTGTGCACGTGAACGAAGGCAATGACGGCACGCTTGAATGGGTAAAAAGTAAGGGGATAGACTATACCTATTCGCCTCAGAATATCGGAATATGCAAAGCGGTGAATCAGGCATCCCTCTTAGCTAAGCGCGATTACATTGTGTTTATGAATGACGATATGTACTGCCTGCCCGGCTGGGATGAAACGCTGATGACAGAAATCAATCGCCTCCCTACAGATTGTTTTATGCTTTCGGCTACGATGATAGAGCCGGTATATACGGGGAATAAATGCGTAGTGGTGCGGCCTTACGGTCGAAATGGAATTGACTTTGAGGAGGAGAAATTGCTCCATGAATATACTTTGCTTCAACGAGCAGATTGGTCAGGCTCTACCTGGCCACCTTCTGTAGTACACCGAAAGTGGTGGGAGAAGGTGAAGGGTTATAGCGAAGAGTTTTCGCCCGGCATGAGTAGCGATGATGACTTTGCTATGAAAATGTGGGAAGCCGGTTGCCGAATATTTAAAGGAGTGGGGGCAAGTATGGTTTATCACTTTATCTCAAAGTCAACCGGCAGGGTGGTAAAAAATGATGGTCGCCAGCAGTTCTTGACTAAATGGGGAATCAAACAATCGCTATTTCATAAATATTATACCCACCGCGGAGAAGCATATTCGGGAGTACTCAATGACCCTGACTCAAATCCCTTTTTTGTTATACGAAAGTGGTTATGGAGTACACTTCATATTTAGCAGCCTTTCTATCACTCTGCCAAAGAGCGATTCTGCTATTGAGAAACAGCATTTTTTGATACCGGTAAAAGAGTGGCGGTTTTTTTTGCCGCGAAGTCAGGTTAAAATGACCCAGTGACGGGGTGTTTTCGTTCCGTTTGAATGATTTTTGCACCCGATAAAATGAATTTTTCGACTGCATGAATGATTTTCGCGCCTGATGAAATGAGGTATGCGCCCGCTGGGGAGGGGTTCAGCCCGCACGAATGATTTTCGCGCCTGATAAAATGATTTGTGCGACCGCAAGAAATGATTTGTGCGCCCGCAAAAATGAAGTGTGCCACCTCAACAGGTGGGTTGCGCCTGCAAGAATGATTTTTGCGCCCGCAGAAATAATTGTAGCACCCGCTAACATGATGTCGGCAGCCGCATACAAGAGGTTGGCACCCTCAAAAATGATTTTCGCGCTCGATAAAATGATTTTCGCGCCCGATAAAATGATTTTTGCGCCCGCAAGAATGATTTGAACGCCCGCCAGAATGATTTGAACGGAGAGATACTTTGGAAGCTGTGAGAATCGGTTTCCTGTTTGTCAGTGGTTTTTAGTCCGTTGTTGTAAAAACTGTAATCAGTAGTAGGGAATAAAACGTTTCGCTTTCTCTTTATTTTTTTAGAAAAACATTCAGATTTTGTTGTTTGACAGGGATGACCACGAAAGAAGCAGACTTACTTTTTGTCTCACATAGCACTATTAGTCGCTCTCCGAAATGACAGAAAAATGACAATGGCAAATGTTGGCATTTCATTTTTGCGGTTATATTTGCTCATACGAAAAACAAACACTGCGATAAAATGAAAAAGCAATTTTTACTTGGCATTTCCTTTATTACTCTTTTAGGGTGTTCCACTTGGTTTGCCTTTGGCGGAAAAGGGGTCGGAACTTTCAAACTGGAGGGAAAAAAAGAAGGAGGAGGCATTGCCGCAAAAGCGCAACGGGCAAAAGAAGCTATGGAATGGAGGTTCGATAAGTTGAAGGATGAACAGGGCAATTTCAATGCCTCTTACTTCAGAAAAGCAGTAGCACAAGCCAATCAATACAAGCAATCGGGCAATAGAGCCGGTGCGCTTAATCTGCAATGGGATGAGTTAGGGCCTGATAATGTTGGCGGCAGAACACGCGCTATTTTGATTGACAAAAGAGACCCTTCTCATAATACCATATATGCCGGTGGGGTGAGTGGCGGTATGTGGAAATCACCGGATGGCGGAAATACATGGGCTAAGTTGGCAAATTGGAATGAGTGGTTGGCGATCTCTTGTATTGCGCAGGCTCCCGATGGCACTATCTATATCGGAACAGGAGAGGGCTTGGCACAAATTGGCGGCTCTTCTTTAAACTCAGGGTCAATGGGTAACGGGATATTCAAGTTAGATGGCTCTGATATTCCGGTATTAATTACTCCCGATGGTTTTGCTACTCCGTCACTGGATAATAATAATATATGGGCAGCGGTCAACCGCATTGCCATCAACCCCAACGATGGATCAAATATGGCTGCTGCTACCGGAAAAGGTTTGTATATAACTACCGATGGCGGTGCGAACTGGACGCAACCATCCATTCCCGGCATTGCCAACGGACAAGGTGCCGCTGATGTGAAATGGGCCTCGGATGGTATTGGGATTTTTGCAGCCGTTGGCGGTGTAAATAGCAGTAAAATAGTTCGCTCTCAAAACGGAGGTTTCACTTGGACTCGTATTTCTAACGTAAACAATCCCGGATTTCCGGGAACACAAGGTCGAATTGAAATCGCGATCGCTCCCTCCGACCCCAACGTAGTTTACATTGCCGTGGCCAGTGGCGGAGGTTGTACTTACGGTGCTTTCCGCTCAGGAGATGCCGGAGATACTTGGACAAATATTGGAACCAAAAGCCCTTTGTTTGATCCTTTCGGACCGAACTGCCAAGGATGGTATGATAACGTGATTACGGTTTCTCCTTCTGACCCCAATAAAGTATATATGGGCGGGATAGATTTATACACTTGGTCTGACCAAACCGGCTGGAAGTTGGCCGATGTGGGCTTAGGTGGCGGAGAATCTAACCCGAATTACATTCACCCCGATAAACATGCTATTACCATTGATGCGGATAACCCGAATGTGATGTATGTAGGATGCGATGGAGGTATTTACAAGTCCACCAATGCAGTTTCTGCTTTCCCTTTCCCCACGTATGTAATTAAAAACAGAGGCTATAACGTAACTCAGTTTTACTCAGTGGCAGCCGCCTTGAGTGGCGAAGTGTTAGGAGGTACGCAGGATAACGGCACCCAGTATATCAACTATTTGGGCAACACTCGCCAAGCTGCTAAAAGCGTGATTGGCGGAGACGGAATCTACACTGAAATATCACATATTGATCCGCACGTAATGTTTGGCGGAATTTATTTCGGACAAGTGCTACGCTCCGGGAATACGGGTGCTTCCTTCGATGGATTTTATGACAATAAGATTGACCCGCAAAGCCATACACAACCTTCTCGCTGTGGTGGTCAAAAAGATCAGAACGCGCCATTTATCACACCCTTCTACTTAGCGGAAACTAAAAATGCTGCAAATGGTCTTATTAAAATTCCTTTTGTAGCGGATAAAAGTTATGCCGCAGGGGATGTAGTGACGGTAAAAAGCAAAGTGGCTAAAACTCCTTTCAGCTACCAGTTACCCACTTCATTAAACACAGGCGATACTTCTTGGGCAGATGACCCCATTCGCTCCAGAATTTTTGTTACCTCTAATTGCGGTGTGTGGATGACTTCTGATGCACTTGATTTAGGTTTGACTCCTAAATGGTTCCGCCTTACCAATACTATTAGCGGAACGGCCGTATCTTATGCTGCTTCTTCAGATGGAGATGTGCTATACATTGGAACCACCGGAGGAAGGGTTTATAAATGTCCACATCTAAACATGAGTGCCGATACAGCAATTTATCCTATTCCTAACAATCAATTGGGATACATTTATTCCAACACTTCGCAATTCTCTAACTCAGTAGTAGCGAGTGGCCGTTCCATTGAAGGAGTAGCGGTGGACCCTAACGATGCGGACCACGTGGTGGCCGTAGTAGCAGGCTTTTCTGCCTCCAATTTATCGCACGTATTTGAATCTACTGATGGTGGCCTTTCATGGAATGCATTAAGTACCGGGCTACCCAACATGCCGGTGTATGATGTAGTGGTTCACGATGCCAACACTATTATCATTGGTTCTGAACTCGGGATATGGAGTTGGGATGGAACGCAATGGAGTGAAGAGAACAATGGCTTGCCACGTGTTCCGGTGTTCCGCTTAATAGAGAAGGATCTTTACAATTCAAATTGCCGGGTGCTATATATAGGAACGCACGGCAGAGGAATATGGCGCTCTACTACACTTACCAGCGGTGGTTGCAACACCATCGCTTCGGTAGATAAGGTGAGCGAGGTTCCGGGGCTAAGCGGACTTGATATTTATCCTAATCCGGTAAGTGCTTCTTCCAAGATTGTGCTGACGGTAGAGAAGTCCGCTGATGTGACTTTCAGAGTATTTGACATGACCGGAAAACTATTCCGTGAGTTTGCCTTTAAAAACCTGGTGGCCGGTGAAAACCAATTTGATTTGAACGCTGCGGGACTTGGCTCCGGTACTTATGTACTGGCGGCTACGGTCGGTAATGTGAGAACGCAAAGCCGCTTGTTTGTGGTGAAAAACTAAACCATAGAATTGATATTGATAAAAAAAGTTGTCTCATAAATCAACCAGAGACAACTTTTTTTATTTAGAAGAAGCGGAGCGGATTGTTGTACGGTAAGCTGAGTTTTTTTATACTGCAATCTAAACAGCAGTATTCATTAACCCTCAGATTAAATCATTGGAAGTTTTTTTGTGTTTGATAGGGGCAAAGAATGTTTCTACTTCCTGCCATCCTTTCTTTCAGAGTTGATGGCCATCTTGTGTTCTTATTCTTCCATGCTTGTTGCTTACCTGCAAATAGGCACCCCCCCCAAAAAATTTTACCACAGAGAAACGCAGGGTTGCACATAAAAAATTCAACACTTCTTTCTCGTTTTTTACTTCCCAATGTTTTCGAGAATTAGCGCCTTCATCGTTTTTACTTCACTTTTTGTAAAGCCGTGTGCGCGTATGCAGCCTTCTCCGGTAGTCTCAATAATGATGGTGGAATAGCCTGCAAAAGGGCACTCAATATCCACGGAAGAGATACGGCTGAAAGGAATTGTTTTTTCCTTCCCGCTAAAAAGCCCCGGGTCTTTTAAGGTGATGCCAAGTGTATCAATAATTATTTTGAGCGGGAATACGCTGTTTCCACCGGTCAGTCTCGAGGCGATAAATGTTTCCATAAGGGTTATATTTTACTATCGAATCTATCACAAAGCAGCAAATCATTACAGAGAAAATTGTAGCCGTTGCCGGAAGCGATGCGCGACTTTGCGATATTCGACATTCGTTCCGATACTTCAGAATCATTAATCGTAAGAATTATTGGACTATTTCATTTTGAACCAATCAGTTTTCTGTTTATAGTTGGCGGTGCTGGAAACTTTATACTTTCAATTTTAATTTCCTCCTCACTCACCACTTTTTCTCCTCTTCAAGGTATTGAGAAAAATGTCGAACTGCCCGAATCAATATTAATGAACAACGGTGGCGCAATTCACCATTAAGGCAAGGTGGTCAAAAATTCTTACAAGCGAAATAGCAGACGAATAAAAAAAGGGAGCCTTTGGCGGCTCCCTTTTGAGTATTTGTTTTATGAACGCTATGTGGTCCTACTTCACCACCACTAATTTTTTGCTATACACTTCGTTAGCAGAAGAAACCACTGCGGTGTAGCTGCCGGCTGCAAGGTTGGTCAAGTCAAACGGTATCTCATTGCCCCCTTTGTTCAGGTTGTGGTGTTCACCCATCACCTTCTGACCAATTGCATTGTAAATATCTACGGCAATCGTTTGCACTGAGGTAGCCGTGACAATCAACTTGGTCACGTTGTTGGCCGGATTCGGGATAAAGTCTTTTACACTGAAGGTCATTTGGCTGTTGATGATCGCGCTTACAATGCCGGTGTATTCATACTCCCCATCATTGTCCACTTGCTTCAAGCGGTAATAGTAGCGAACATTGGCGGCTACACTGTAGTCGTTGTAGCTGTAATTCTGTTGGGTGGTGCTGTTGTTGTGGCCATCCACCCAGCCGATAGTTGCCCAGTTTTGTCCGTCTGTGCTGCGCTCTACTTGGAAGCCGCTGTTGTTTACTTCTATAGCCGTTGCCCA
>JADFDM010000006.1 GCA_018262795.1 Sphingobacteriales bacterium
TGTAGGTAGTAGTGCCGCCAATACATTGGGGCGTGGTGCCTGCGGTCACAGTGCCCGCACTCGCGTTAGGTGTTACTACATAAGGTTTTGAGGCGGTTTTTGTGCCGCCACAGCCGCCTGTAACGGTGTAAGTAATGTTAGTATTGCCCGCAGTTAAGGCGGTCACTAAGCCCGATGAATTGACCGAAGCGACAGAGCCGTTGCTGCTGCTCCATGCACCCGTGCCTCCACCTAATACCACTCCTGCTACGGTGTAGGTAGTAGTGCCTCCAATACATTGGGGCGTGGTGCCTGCGGTCACAGTGCCCGCACTCGCGGTAGGTGTTACTCTAACTTTAATACTCGCTGTTTGATACAAAGACTTTACCTGCGTGGCCGTGAGTGAAGTATTGAAAATTTTCAACTCATCTATTATGCCCGGGAAAGTTTCATTTATTCCATTACTTCTTGGACCCACTGTAACAGGTGCAGTATTTGCTGATCTTGCATGGGTAATACTAGCAATAGCAGCACTACCCACCAATGCCCCATCTACATACATATTAAAGTTTGTGCCATCGGCCACCGCCACAATGTGGTGCCACTGATTCAATGAAGGCTGATTGATAACCTGGATATAGGAACCGCCAGGATTTCCGCCAACGTTTGCTCCCATAATAGCTACAAAACCGCCACTATAAGACCAAATACCGGCCGTTGAGTTACTCCAGCTACCACCTGTTGCCTTGTTTACCAACACAGAATAATTGGTCCATGCAGTTGGGTACGCCCATACGGATATTGTAAAATTATTTGATGTGCCGAATACGTCAGTGGATAGCTGTGAAGTATTCGGAATTGTAATCTTATCGGTAGATGCGCTGAACTGATACCCCTTAGAATTAATTCCAGCTGCAAGAGTTGCGCCTGTAACCGTTCCATCATTGCCGTTGATCATATCATCCGCATCCGCATCAAATGGGTGCCATGCAATTAATCCGGAAGTAGGCGGTGCGCTGGCATTGCAGCCTTGCGGAGACTGAGGGATGACCGTATAGGTTTGATCCGTAGTAGGCGATGCCGTAACCGTAGCACCTGCGGTGGTATTTAAACCCGTAGCAGGGGACCACGTATAGGAGATGGATTGATTAAGGGGAGCTGTAGATGTCACGAAAGCGGGGGTGCCGGCTGCAAAGGTTCCGGTACAGCTTTTCCCTGATGCATCAAAAATTTGTCCTCCGGTAACTTCATCCATTCGCCAATAGCCTGCCAAACCGGCTGTTCCCGGAGCAACAGTGGTGTTCTTGTTATTCTGAATCTCGGCTGTAGTTCGGGCGACATTCCAAATTCGCACTTCATCTATTTCCCCATCGTAATTGCCGGCATATCCGGCACCGATTAAAACAGGGCTGCTGCCTGCTGTGGCGGCAGTATAAGATGGCGTACCGGTAGCGGTAAGCACCCCATTAATATACCAACGCAGTTGATTGTTGGTTAGATCTCTTACAAGCGCAATATGATTCCACACTCCCACAGTAAGCGCTGTGCCACTGCCAAATCCCTGATAGGGAGTAGTGTTGGAACCCGCAGTTCCCCAATAATAATTCAGAGTACCATCTATTTCCTGTGTAATGGTTCCCTCTCCGCCATAAGCTTTATTGTACGGGTTTCTACGGTCGGAGAAATTATTAGGTTTTAGCCACATCTCTATGGTCTGGTTGCCTGTGATTTGCAAGGAGGGAGGGCTGCCCATATTCACGTTCATTCCGCTCCCATCAAAGGAAAGTGCATGGCCGGCTAAACTGCTGGCTGCGGTCAGTTGCACCGAACTTCCGGAGCAAAATGAAGTTGGGCCTGATGTGGTAATCACAGGTGTAGAAGGAGGCTGATTGACTGTTACGGTAGCATTTTTGCAAGAAGTAGTGTTACAAGTACCCACAGCCCTCACATAGTAATCGGTAGTGGTGGTGGGAGAAACACTTACCGAAGCTCCCGTTCCTGCTGAGGATCCCCCGCAAGCCCCGGCATTCCATTGCCAGGTAGCTCCTGTTCCCAATCCGCCATTTACATCAAATCCATTTAATAAATCCTGAATACTCGGTTCCGTTCCGTCCACTACATCAATTCTCGGGTAAACCCATCGTTGTCTCGAACTGGCATCATTGCTATAATAAAGATAAGTTCTAAGGCTTGCAGTTGTGGTTCCTGGCGTCCATTTAAAATCGCTGGAGGTAGAACCAATTTTTCCGCTGGTGGTTGTATAGAGTCCCGACTCAGGGTTGATAGTGGTTCCTGTGTATGGTGCCGGATTTATAAATCCTACTACCAACACCCAGTCACCTACCGGCAATTCAGAACTTGTAGGTGGGGAGGAGGAATACCAGAAATAAGGATTCCCATTACTTGCACCACTTAGAGTAGTTACATTTCCAAGATTTGTTTGGCAACCTAAATAGAAACGTCCGCTGGCTCCCACTACAGTTCTGTTAACCCAAACTGAATATCTATAAGTTTTTGAGTTATCAATGGGTACTTGCGATCCATTCCAACCGCCATCTGCATTCCCATCGCCACTTGGTCTAGCTTCCCAAACTACGGTGGAATTACCCCACGGGTCGGTACCATTTATTAAAGCGTTTTCGGTATTCACCGTCCAATTAGGGCTAAAGCCCGTGGCGTTGGTTTGGCCTGCCGTCCAGGTACTTCTATCTATGGAGCCTCCTGTGGCGATGCCGGAGTTAACGGTTAAGGTGGAAGACCCTCCGCTACAAATACCCCCCGGGTTTGCGGTGGCGGTCAATACAACCGAAGGCCTTTGCACTGTTACGGTTCCACTTTTACAAGCAGTTGTATTGGTACATCCACTGGTTCCTACCCTGCGCACATAATAAGTAGTATTGGCCGTGGGCGCTACAGTAATGGAACTTCCTGTACCCAAAACACTTCCGCTACCACATCCATCTGCATACCATTGATAGCTGGCACTGGTGCCGTTAGAGCCTCCCGATGCGGTAAGCGTAACCGGGCTACCCGCACAAATGGTTCCTGTGCCTGAAATACTGGTGGGGGCTGTTGGAGCTGAATTTACCGTTACATTAACAGCAGGGGAAACGGCCGTACACCCATTGTTATTAATAACAGATCGAACATAAAGAACAGTGCCACCACTTTGTGAGGATGTCCAAGAAGCAGGGTTATTGGTTTGCCATGAACCTGACCAAGTACCACCGGTGCCGCCCCATTGATATTGAAAATAGTTAAAACTACCTTTACTAAAGCCAGAAGCTGAATAGCCCACACTGCTTCCTAAACATACCGAACCGCCCGATCCGGGGGTTTGAGTTACAGAGCCGGGAATAGGAGTATTATTCCCATAGGTCAAAACAGCAGAAGTGCTGGACCAAGTGCAGCTCCCTCTACTTGCCTCTACGCTCATACTTGTAGAGGTACCGGAGAACCAATTTGTATTATTTCCGGTTACTGTGCCACCGGTTCCGTTTGAAACTATTCTAACTGCATTAACATTTGAAGGGTAGCTCCATGATAAATGATAATAAGTATTTGCAGAAATGGTTACACTTCTATAGGCTCCCGAACCTACCCTGACGGTGCCATTGCTACTACACCCACTTGGTACAGTAGGTGCCGGAGATGAACTGCCTTCTGAAGCAATTTTGTAGCCTGAGGGATCATAAGTTACAACAATATATGGCGCATAAGTAGTGCCGTAGTACCAACCATAAATGTACATGTAATTAGTCCCTGAATTAATAGTTTCCTGATAAGCTACACCAAAAGTGCTATTCGCCATTATATCTGTAGTAGCCGTTCCCCATAAAGCAACACTGTTTCTACCGGTAGCTCCAGGGCCGTTGCCCATATAATAAGATGTTCCGGCTGTTTCGGCTGACCAAAGGGTAGCACAACTTGTAGTATAAGCCCCTGCCTTTCTGAAAGCAATAGAAGGAGTGGTAGTACCAGAACCATCATTATAATAACTAAAAACTATGCTACCTACACAAGAACCACTAGGGATGGTACTGGTGAGGAAATACGCCCAACCATTAGGGTACGAGTATGGATACGAAATATAATCTCCGAGATAGCTATATCCGCCATAACAAGTAGAACTGCTGGCCGAAAAACCGGAGTAAGGATTAACAGCATAATTATAAATGTTTACAGAGGGGTCAATTACCACAGGGTAAGCCCGTTGAGCATCATTTAACCAAGCAACTGGAACGTGAGTTTCAAGATAAACGCCTCCTGATGCTGGCACTACTTTCATGGAGCCGTCAATACGTCCGGGGCTTGCATTTGCGTTTTGGCTTACCGTTGGGTTCTGTTCCTTAATTACCGGATTCAGAATGTCCATCATAAAGTTACCGTGGTTATCTAAAACCACAAATCCGGTTTTGTTAACTACGTCTCCGCAGTTGGGGCAATCTGCCTCTTTTCTTGATACCACTTTCCATCCTTCGGGAAGTTTTAAAAACTCTCGGCAAACCAAAGTTGAATTATTATTGCTGCTGTTGATGAATGCAGGTTTTTGGTTTAATACAATTTCATGATCAACTCCGGTGCTGCGTACTATAATTTGGTCGTCTGCAAAAGGATATGCTCCCTTGTAAGTAATCTTATTGTCATCCACCGTAGCTACCGCCTGGTTATCGGCCTCCATAATGTCTGACTCTACACCAGTTGGCGATACCATCCACATTTTGTTCTCCGCTCCTAATAGCACTTCCCCAGACGGTAATTTTATTAAATGCCCTTGGTTGACAGAATTTGAAAAATAGAGTTGGTATTTGTTCTCGGTAACCGCTAAGGGGAATTTGAAATTTAAACCATTGGGGGTTGGTCTTATATCCGTCCGTATATCTTCCCAAGCAGAGGTCCCAGTCTTTCTATAATGCAATTCAGCCTGTGAAATAACTGCTGTTACTTGACCATTGCTGTTTAAAAAATGTTTGGAAACAGCATCGCGTTTCGAAAGAATTTCTTGCTCGGGTTTAAACCCATAAAACATACCGCCCTCGCGCCATTTCGAATCCAATACAGAACGTTTTTCGGTAGCAATTACCTTATCCGAATTTGAATTTTTAGCAGTGCTGATTTCGCTGTTTTGCTCTTCGGAAGCGGAGGAATTCGTAGCAGTTACCGCTTCTTCTCGCGATGCTGCTTGTGGCGTTTGGCTAAATCCCCGTTGCGCAAAGCCCATCATCCATAGAAATAAAATCAAGGTAGCTGCCTTACAAGTAGTTGGGAATGCCGGGAGGAACTTGTAGTTCTTATTCATGCGGTTCAGTTTAAAAGCATTTTAAAGCCAAAAAATCTATTCGATTTTTTGGCTTACGAAAAGCTGTTTATTCAATATGTAATGGGGCAATTTGTAATGATAAACCGCCCAAGTGAGATAACCCTCTCACTAAACTTAATGCCTTACGGGGCAAATGTCAAGCCTAATTATGTTCCGAAAATAATTTTTTTGCGGAAATGCACGGGTTACACACCTAAAAAACACGTTTAAAAATTTTTGATTTCTCGGTTATTCCTTTTTCAAATGACCGTTTTCCAATACAATCCTTCAAAAAAACTATACGGTAAAGAGGACGGTTTTGTTGCAAATCGGTTGCCCGTTGCCCGTTGTCGGCATCATTTAAGAGTTACCCTCTTCTTATTTCAAAGTCCGTGAAATTCTGAATCACATCTTCCTGCACACTCACCTTTTCCACTACCGCATTCTCTGACCCGTGATGGCACCAATCCACCAAGCGATGCACCGCTTTCTCCTCCCCTTCTGCTTCAATATATACACTGCCATTTTCCAAATTCAACACATAGCCTTTCACTCCCAGCAAGTCGGCCATTTGTTTAGTCGCTGCCCGAAAATATACGCCTTGCACCTTTCCACTCACCGTTACCTTGAAGTGTTTGTTCATAGCCGCAAAGCAAACTCTTTTCCATAATTACAAAAAAGTATTTCAAGCGGAATCGCCTGCTGTTCAAATTCTAGAACCCTATCTCCAGGGAGTAACTTACAATGTTTATACTTGCACCATGTTTAGGCGATTAGGGGCTTTATTTACCTTAACCATTTTATTACTTGGCACCGGAGGATACTACCCCCTGTTTGTAAAAATGATGCAATGGCGAATCAGGGAGCAGATGGAACATACCCTCAGTAAATCTTTACCGGATAATCAACTAACGTTAATAACCATTTCCAATGATCAGTTAAATGACCTTCACTGGACGCGGCAGGGAAAAGAATTTGAATATCGCGGTCGCAGATATGATGTAGCTCGGAGTGTGCTGTCAAAAGATGTCACCAAATATTACTGCATCGAAGACTCTAAAGAAACTTTGTTATTTGCCAATTTGGATGCTTTAGTACGCAAAGAAATGTCGAGCAAAAGCAGCGAGACTAACCGCATAGGGAGAGACCTGTTGAGTTTATTCTCCTCCTTATTATTTACACCGATCTCACATTTCAGAATTTACAACTCCCCGTTAGCACTTGGTTTGCACCCCAGGTATTTGCCCTACATTTCTGAAGGGCACTGCAACATCTTCAGCCCTCCGCCCGAGTTAGCGGCCTAATTTTTTTCGCTTGACAGAAAACTGCTTCAAAACCGGGGCAGCAGATAAGTATATCAATAGCCTGCAATGGCTCATGATGTCGGGACTTTTCGTCTTCTAAAGTGTATAGCGCGCGAGTAGCCTCCGATGATTTAATAATGTAAAATCAAAAAACAATGAAAAGAATATATCTCCTACTAATTTCACTTCTCACTTTGCTCCATGTATTTTCTCAGAGCAATACCTTAAATGGAAAAGTGATGGATGCAGATGGCAAAAAACCTTTGTCAGGAGCTTCCGTAACGATTTCAGGAAAAGTAGTGGCCACGACTGATAACGATGGATCATTTTCAGTTCCCTGCGAAGGCTCTGTCACACTTACTATCAGTTACTTGGGTCACGAAACTTACACGAAGTACATTGACAACTGTAAGGAAGCCATCCACATTACACTTCCTGCCAGCACTAAAAATTTAACTGCCGTAGAAATAACCGCCAACTCTAACAAGGAGTTGATTTACCAGCCGGTTTCTATTACCAAAATGGGAGCCACCGAGTTAAAACGCGGTTGGGGTTTGTACTTAGATGATGCTATCAATACCAATGTTCCCGGTGTGTTTATGGAAAAGCGCGCGGTTTCATCGGGTCAGCAATTCAATATTAGAGGGTATGGGAATGGCACCGGATTCAAAGGGGCAAACAACAATTTTGACGGACAGGGTTCAAAGGTGTATCTCAACGGTATTCCGATTACCGATGCCGAAGGCATTACTACTTTAGATGATATTGACTTTTCCACGGTTGGAAATGTAGAGGTAACAAAGGGGCCTGCCGGTTCACTTTACGGACTCGCTATAGCGGGTGTCGTAAACCTCGAAACCATAAAACCCAAACCTGGAGAAACGTCCATAGGTCAGGATTTAATGTTTGGAAGTTATGGCTTGCAGAACTATACTACCCGTTTTTCTATGGGAACTAAAAAAGGGTCCGTTTTGGCTACATACGGGCATCAGAAATCAAACGGATACATGGATTCTCACACGGCTTCGCATAAAGACTTTGTAAACGTTATCGGTGAATTCAGACCGGATGAAAAGCAAACAGTTGGCGGCTATTTCGGATACAGCAACAGCTACGACCAACGAGCGGGGGAATTAACCATCGGCCAATACGACACCTTAGATTACTCCGGCAACCCGAGATACATCAAAAACGATGCGCACTCCGCATTAACCAGTTTTCGCGGTGGAGTGAATTATAAATATGCTATCAATAAGCATTTCTCCCACACCACTACCGTATTTGGTACCGGAGTATTTAATACCTCTAGTTCTGCTGCTGGGTGGACCGATAAAAACTCCGTGAACTTCGGTTTGCGCTCTACTGTTAATGTAGATTACGACTTCAAAAAAGGATTTGGATTAAGTGCTATTGTAGGTACCGAACTGCAACAACAGTTAGCACAAACCATTGGCTACACCATGGTAGCAGACAGTGCTAACTTACCCGGATACAATAAGATTGGAACCATGAAAAGCAATGCTTTCGCAAAAGAAGGCACTTGGTCTTTTATCTCTGAAATTACTTTAAGAATGCCTTTTGATTTTGATTTGACGTTTGGTGCCGGGGTTAGCTCTATGAAGATCAACATAGACGATCGTTTCTATTCTTCTACCAGCACTAATCCTACTTCGTATGGGGCATCTTACAAGAATTTATTCTCTCCTAAAGTAGCCTTAAACAAAGTCTTCAACAAACAATACTCCGTTTACTTTGCTTACACCAGAGGATACAAAGCACCGGTTAGTTCAAACATCTTTATTGCTGCCACCGGTGATATAAACACCGGATTGAAAGCAGAAATGGGAGATCAGTTAGAACTAGGTACAAAAGGATCGGTGTTAAACAATCGTATTAATTACAGCGTAGCAGTTTACGATGCTATGTTTAAAAATAAAATGACCACAGTGGCAGTTCCCTTAGATAGTACAACTACTGCTTATACTTATACGGCTAATGGCGGTGGGCAAACCGATATTGGTGTAGAGGCATCTATCAAAGCAGTGGCGTACGAATCTCCTAAGGGTTATGTAACGGTTAGCCCTTTCGCAAATATTTCTTACTCCTATTTTCGTTATAAAGATTTTCACTGGGAGGCATTGAATTCTTCCAAAACGGATAAAGTAATAACCGATTATAGTGGTAAACCCGTGGGCGGGGTATCGCCCATCGTTGCCAATGTGGGAATTGATGTAAACAGCCCTAAATACGGACCCTACTTTCATATGACCTATTCTTATAGAGACGCTATGCCAATCACTTCAGACGGAGCGAACATGACCAACCCATACCATCTATTGAATATGAAAATTGGCTACGAACATATCTTCTTTAAACATTTGAAGGTGAATGCTTATTTTGGGGTAAACAATGTTACCAGCAGCCAATACTACTATATGGTCTTTGTCAACCAAATGCCGGATGCGTATTTACCGGCTCCGCGAAAAGCTAATTTTTACGGAGGTTTAGGTTTGACAGGAATTTTCTAAACTCAATAACCACAAACAGAACTGCACTAAAAAGCAGTTCTGTTTTTTAAAACTAACGTGATGAGAAGAATAATGATTATAGTGATTACCGCTGCCTTGTTGACTGGATGCGGTCGGTTTGAAAAAAAAGATAAAACCAGCAGTACGAACAATCGCATTGTCTGCATCTCGAAACAGTACAATGAAATTATTTGGGAATTGGGAGCCGAGCAAAATATTGTAGGTGTTGACCTGTCGAGTATTTATCCACCTGCGGTGCAGAAGCTACCTACCGTGGGCTATCACCGCGATTTAAGTGTGGAAGGAATTCTCTCTTTAAAACCCGATTTGATCATTCACGATAATAACGTGGGGCCCGAAAGTGTAATGCGACAGATAAGTGAATTGAAAATCCCTATCAAATCTTTTGCAAAAGACACTACAAACACCATAGAAGGAACCGAAGCGCTTATTCATGAAATAGGAGCTTACTTTCACAGAGAACATGAAGCTGATTCGCTTTGTAAGATATTAGATAGCCAAATGAACACTGCTTTAGAAAATGCAAAGTTATATACCGATACTCCTAAAGTTGCCATCCTCCATTATGGAAGAATTGGTGCAGGAAAATTTCTGTTGATGACCAGCCATAGCACGGCAGCCAAAATTGTAAACTGGGCGGGTGGAAAGATAGCAATGAGCAGCGAAAAAGGAATGATGCCACTTTCAGCAGAAGTATTTTCACAGAGCAATCCGGATATTATTCTGGTAACTGATTTTGGTTTTGATAAATTAGGTGGAGAGGAAAAAATAATGGAATTGCCAGGAGTAGCCGAAACCAATGCGGCAAAGAATCACCGCATCTACAAAGTGTGGGAACAAGATTTGGTTTACTTAGGCCCGCGCACCGGTCAAATTATTTTGAACTATCAAAAACTATTGCACGGCAATGCCTCTGCTCAATAATCGCTATATTAAATCAGAGGGAATACTTTTTGCACTCCTCCTTCTCAGTTTGTTGCTGTCTATCTGCCTCGGAGCAGTGAGTATTAGCATCCCTGAAATATTTTCATCGCTCTCAAAGTGTTTTACGCACCCTGAAAGCATGACGCTGAACGAAAGAATATTTATGAATATCCGATTGCCCCGCGCGCTCTTGTGTTTAATAGTTGGGGCAAGTTTAGCTGTAGGCGGAGCAATGATGCAAGCACTGTTTCGCAACCCAATTGTAGAACCCGGATTGATAGGAACCAGCAGTGGCGCGGCTTTTGGAGCAGCCTTGTATTTTGTGATGGGAGTAGTATTTGAATTAGGCGATAATGAGTGGACCTTACCAATTGCCGCTTGCATGGGCGGATTGTTTTCTACGGCTCTGGTTTTTTTGCTTTCACAATCGAAACAAAGCGGTAAAAGTTCGATAGTAGCCTTGTTGCTTACCGGCATTGCAGTCAATGCTTTGTTTATGAGTGGAGTCGGTTTTCTATCGTACGTTGCCCGCGACCCACAGGCGCGCTCCATTACCTTTTGGGGACTTGGTTCGCTCACCGGTGCCAACTGGCATTCGGTCACAGTAACCGGTATTACTACGGCAGTTTGTGTGATAGCCGGATTGCGTTATTCAAAACATTTGAACGCTTTAATGCTGGGCGAAGATGAAGCCCTCTTTTTGGGCGTAAATGTGAACCGCTTAAAAGTAATTGTGGTTTTAATCAATGTAATTATGGTAGCCGTGGCAACTGCCTTTGTAGGGGTCATCAGTTTTGTGGGACTGATTGTTCCGCATTTATTGCGCATTATGAATGGCTCTGATAATCGCTATTTAATTCGCAACAGCGTTTTGCTCGGAGGTATTATTCTCAGCCTATCCGACCTTACTGCGCGAATGATATTGCGCCCCGCTGAATTACCCATTGGCATTGTTACTTCGGTGATTGGCGTGCCGGTATTTATCATTCTGCTGCGCAGAAAAAATTATTTCTTCTGATATGTTGACGGCAAAAAACATAACCTATCAGATTGGCAGGAAAAAATTGTTGGACGATGTTTCGGTAGAGTTTGAAACGGGAAAATTAAACCTCATCATCGGCCCGAATGGTGCCGGGAAATCAACACTCATAAAAATTCTTTGCCAACAAATTAAACCACAACAAGGAGAAGTTTTTTACGGAACCAAAAATGCGAAAGAGTATTCGGTACTGCAGTTAGCCCAAATGCGTTCGGTGCTTTCACAAAATATTGAATTAGCTTTTCCACTTACCGTAAAGGAAGTAGTAATGATGGGAAGATATCCGCACTTTACCGGTATTGCAACGCAGCAAGATGTAGTAGCCTGCAATGAAGCCATGCAGCTTTTTGATGTTTGGGATATGGCGAATAGAAATTACATGACTTTAAGCGGTGGAGAAAAACAGCGAGTGCATTTTTCAAGGGTAACCGCACAAATCTGGTATCCCGCAAAAGATAATTGCCGGTATTTAATGCTCGATGAACCCTTAACTTTTTTAGATGTGCATTATCAGTTTCATTTTATGCATAAAATCATTGAGTTGTTACAAAACAGTGATATAACAGTGGTGGGTGTAGTTCACGACCTTAATCTAGCAGCAAAATTTGCCGACCATATAGTGTTGCTCAACCAAGCCAAAGTATTGGCAAGCGGAAACAAAGAAGAAGTCTTGATAAAACAGCATATCAAAACTGCCTATCAGTTAGAGCCGGTGGTTCATAGAGACAAAGAAGGAATGTATTTGTTCTTTGAGTAAAATCGTTAGGCATTAATCGGCAAGAATCATAACACTGCTTCTGTTTCAGTTAACGGAAGATTTGTTATAAACTTATTTTTCTGCATAGTGCGCGGAATCCTTTTTTACTTTCAACCCTATGAAAAAAATATTATCGCTAATTCTTCTGATAGCAGGGGTAAACATTTTTGTATCCGCATCGGATCATACAACGGCAGACTCCACCCATCAAATCAGCATTCTTACCTGGAATATTAAAATGCTGCCGCGTGGTGCAACGTTTCTACATCATCATCCTATAAAGCGAGCGAAGCTAATCCCGGCTGAGTTGATGAAAATATCACCGGATGTAATTGTGTTTCAAGAATCGTATGATGGCAAAGCGGTGCGAATGCTTCGCAAAGCATTAAAGACGATGTATCCTTACAACGAAGGATTTCAGAACCGAAAAGTAATTACCTACAAACGTGCCGGTGGGGTACTGATGTTCAGCAAATACCCCATGAAAGAAATTGAGAGTATAAAATATTCGATGTTGGCCGGGATTGATAAACCCGCTGCGAAAGGAGCCATGTTGGTAGAAGTAGAATATCCGGCTAAGAAATTTCAAGTGTTGGGGACCCACATGCAAGCCGGTCATGGCCCGGAGATAAAGTTGAGTCAGTATAAAGATGCCGCTAATCTATTGAAGCGACATCAAACGGAGGGAGTACCACAATTTGCCTGTGGCGATTTTAATACGCGCAAGAGCGATACCACTCTATATCCAAAACTATTAGAGGATTTGCAGATGGAGGATGGGGCTATTTCTTCAGCGTTGAAGTGTACCAGCGATCACCTGCTGAATGACATGGATAATTACAACCCTACCAAGCGAAACCTAATTGATTATGTTTTTTTTAAACCAAATGGAGTGCATCCGACAAGTATATCGCGTAGTGTGCTTCGCTTTACTCAACGGTGGAGCAAAAAACATCAAGATCTCTCTGACCACTTTGCAGTGGAAATGAAAATGAAGTTGTAGCCTATAATCTCCTAAACAAAAATGGCATCCTTTAAACAAGATGCCATTCTCTTAAAATCATAAAATACTTTTTCAGCAGGGGACATTTCTCCATCCTCCGGCATCGTGCACATCATTAATACCCGCTTTACCGAGAATCTGTTTCGCGCTTGAACTGCGCGCTCCGGAAGCACAGCATAGTACCACCGGCTTATTCATCGCTTTAATCTCATTTACCTTATGAGAAAGTTGCTTTAAAGGAATGTTTCGGGCACCGGTCGGATGTCCTCCCGCAAACTCGGCCGGAGTTCTTACATCAATAATGACCGCCCCTTTTTCAATGGCTTCTTTAATAGCCGGGCTGTCACCGGTTGAAAGCCCTAATAATTTTGTCAGAAAACTCATACTTACATTTTATTTAACAGTGAATTAATTACTAAACTTTTTTACCTGCTCTACTAAGGTGGCTTCATCCGTCAGACCCATATTGCGCCATACTTCTTTTCCATCCTTATAGATCAGCAACAACGGAATCCCCGTAATATTCATCGTGGTAGCCACCGTTGAATTCTTATCTACGTCAATATCCAACAGTTCGACTTTATCCGGATTGTTCTTAATTACTTTTTTCACTATCGGCTTCAGAATTTTGCAAGGGCCGCACCATACTGCATTGAAATCAACCAACACCAACTTATCCGATTTTATTTTCTTCAGATACTCATCGAAATTCATTCCTCCGGCCACTTCTCCGCCACCCTCTACCTCCACCGGTTTTTTGGCACTCATCCAAGCTGTAATTCCCCCTTCCAAATTATGCACGTCAATAAACCCATTTTTGATAGCCCACTTAGCAGCACTGCTGCTTCTGCCGCCTGAAAGGCAATAGAGGTACGTGGGTTTTGACTTGTCCAACTGATTCATCTTTTGCTCAAAATCATCGCCATTCAGGTTGATATTGGTAGCCCCTGAAATGCGCTTTTCGGCATATTCTTCCGGGGTTCTAACATCAATCAATTGAATTCCTTTGTCGTGAATTGCTTTATCAAATTCATTTGCATTCATGTTCTTTACTCCTTGCCCATTGCTGTTGCAGGAGGTTAAACTGAAGGTGATAAGCAGTAAATAAAAAATACTCTTGATGGTGGCCATTTGTTTTTAGTTTATGTGTTGATTAATAATCTGCTCTAAGGCATTAGCCGGCAGCACTCCGCTCTGTCGCCATTTTATCTCCCCTTTGCGAAATAGAATTAAAGTGGGCACTCCGCTAATTTGGTAAGCCGAAGCTATTTCGGGGTTGCGATCCACATCAATTTTAAGGATGCGCGCTTTGTCGCCAATTTTACCCGCCAATTCATGAAGTATCGGCCCCATCATTTTACAAGGGGCACACCATTCCGCGCTAAAATCTATCAGCACCGGGGTGTCGGAATTGATAATGTCTTGAAACTTTCCTGTCATAACGTTTTATTTATTGATTGCCAATTATTTTACTTCTTAACTAAATGGATAAATAATTCTGCTCCGCTTCGTGCCGGATGAGAATTATAGCAATCTTCAAAAACCTTGAAGTTGAAATACGGTTTAAATAGCTGCTTGTATTCTTCCGCAGAACCACCGAACGGAGGCCCCTCCTTTTCAAATTTCTTGCTGAAAAGCAAGCCGACCAATTCCCCTCCTGTTGGTAGCAATTCGCTCATCTTAGCGACATACTTAGCACGGAAAGGAAGATACAGCGTGCAGAAAAAAGTTTGCTCCAAAATCAAATCAAACTCCCCTTTCAGATCAAAGAAATCGGAACAAATAACCTGAATAGACCGGTTCAATGAAGCAGCAAATTTCTTCTTTAGTTTTTCAGTTAATGTAGGAGAAATGTCCACCACGGTCACGTTGGTAAATCCGTTTTGAAGCAGGTATTCCGCTTCGTACGTGTTCCCACATCCGGGAATTAGGATGCGAATATTTTTATTCTCCAAACTATCTATATACGCCTTTATCGGTGGCGACACCATTCCCATATCCCACCCGGTCTGGTTTTCGCGCCAACGAGTGTCCCAAAAGTTAGCATCCAATTTTAGCTCTGAATTTGTGTTCTTAGTTTCCATTTGTCAAATTACATGTTACAGTCACACTTCTCAATACATTTCACCACTTCCACCAAACTCATTTCGCGCAGGGAATAGTATATATTCTGCCCGTTTCGCTCGGCTTTCAACAAGCCTTTAATTTTCATATTCGCCAAGTGATGAGAAAGTAGCGATTGCTCACAGCCGGTTACCCCCATTAATTCATTCACATTCATAGGGCCGTTTTTATCTAACAACTCAATCACTGCTAAACGAGTCGGGTGAGCTATCGTTTTAAAAATATAAGCAGCCTTCTCTAACTTCTTTTTGTCAGGTAAAATCATGGTTGAATTCCTCATAGCTTCTAACTTTATACAAATAAATGAACATAGTTTCATTGTTCAATGCCGAGTTCTTCCTTTTTCCATAAGTTAACAGCTTAGCTTTTATTAATAGTGTTGACTTTTTCGAAATTCATCTGGGGAGTAACCGGTATATTTTTTAAAGAAACGGCTGAAGTAAGCATTGTCTTCAAAGTGAAGATCGTAGGCAATTTCAGCGATGGTCATCGCGCTGTTGGCCAATAGTCTTTTCGCTTCCAGTATTACGCGATCGCGAATCATTTCACCGGCAGGCTTTCCCACGGTAGATTGGCACAAAGCATTCAAGTGATTGGGAGTAATGAATAGCAACTCCGCATATTCTTTCGGTAGTTTCTTATGGCGGAAATTTTGTTCAATTAAACTCTCAAAATTTCGCAGCAGGATATAATTGTAACGAGCCGTTGGCGTTTTTTCGGCCGGCTTGCAAGCCCTCGCAAGGGTAATGAGTAATTGCAACAACAATGCCCGCAAACTATCGGCTCGGTATTCCATATCCGCCTCATATTCCTGCATCATGCGCAGCACTAATTTATCTACCTCTCCCTTTACATCTTTTGTCAAGTCCATTGCTGACCGGTTGGTCAATGAATTAAAAAAAGGGAACTCGCTTAAAAAGTGTGGATTGTGACAAACTGAGGTGAAAAAACTACCATCAAAATTAATAATGTACCCATCCGCATCGGGCGACAAGTCCCATTGATGAATTTGCCCGGGAGCTAAAAAGTGCACTTGCAATGGCTTTATCTCATAACTTTCAAAATCAACGTGGTGCTTGCCTTTCCCTTTAGTGATATACAATAGTTGAAAGAATGAATGGCGATGCGGAAAAATAATATCCGAATGTTCCTTCCGAAACTTAGGGAGTTTCAGCACCAATAAATCTGTGAGGCAATTATCAGAGCCTAACAAATTACAGATACTATAAACAGGAATATTGCCCATGACCATTGAAGGTAATTAAACCGATTTCTTTATACTCTATTCTATAGTGCTTCCGAAATTACTATTTGTGGATTCATCGTAACTTTAGAACTGATAGAATTTGTGATCAGGCAAGCCGCCTCACTCTTTTGTAGAATTCTCTCGGCTCTTTCGCGGTCGCTTTCATTCACAATAGCAACGGTTGGTTGCAAAATGATTTCTGACATCTTGAATTTCCCTGCTACCTGCTCCAACTTTCCTTTACTCTTTACATCAAAGGCGGTGAACTCTAATTTTGAGTTTTCAGCAATAGCGAGAAAGGTAGTCATAAAACACCCGCTTACAGCAGCCGTAAACAAATGTTCGGGAGACCAAATTCCTTCCATCCCTTTTGGAAATTGGGGCGGAGTAGCAACCGCTACATCTTCATTCAATTCGGGAGATTGCATCATCCCTTTTCTGTCGTGTTGCCAGGTAACATTTACCTCATAAAAATGTGGATCCATTTTATTTTTTTTGTGTGATAAAAAATTTATGAAAGAATAACTATTAAACTATGTGGCTTGTATAATCCGAGAGGCATTTCAACTTTGCTGCTGCGAAAAAATATCGAAGAACAAACCACTTACTATGGCACGAAAACGTGTTACGAAGGAGAGAGGAAAAAATGGGGCAGGTTCCTAACGCACAACCAACAAACCACCAATAATTAAAACCCAAACCTGCCCCTTTATTACACCTCCATCAACAACAAACATTTTCTTATAAAGTTCACCACGCTCAGTTTTCTCCTATTTTACTCCTTGTATCCACGGTTGGCTTTACTGCACCATAAGTGGCAATTACCTGCTCTAACATTTCCACGGGAAGCACTCCGCTTTGTCGCCATTTTACTTCTCCGTTTACAAAGAGTAAAAGCGTAGGCACTCCTCTGATACTATACACTGTAGTCAGCAGCGGATTTTGGTCAATATCTATTTTGACAATTTCTGCACTTCCTTTTGTTTTTTCTTTCAGTTGATCTAAAATTGGTTCCAGCATCTTACAGGGAGCACACCAAGTGGCCGAGAAATCAACTAAAACGGGCTTCTCTGTTTTGAGTATTTCACTTAAAGTTTTCATATCCTGATTTTATCGTGGTTTATCTATTCTTTATCCTCTAAAAATGCAGCCCTCCCTAACTCAGCAGGTACCAATTATTTCGATTTAATTTCATCGAACACCACCTCTTGCTTGCCCTCAACTCGTCCATGATAGCGATTTGTTTGCGAGGCACAGGCCCCTCCATAAGCACAACCCACATTCAAAACCGCCATTAAAGCATACAAAGCTCCCACTCCGGCAATCGCCCAATCATCTTTACTTGCAGCAAACCCTACAATTATAAGACCGGCTATCAATCTCAGTATTCTTCCAAAATTCCAGTTGCTCAGAAAAGTTCTCATTTTGTTTATTTAAGCATTTTCAAACTGATGGCTTACCGAGCCATCCCAAAACATTATTCCATCTGCCAAGTTATAGACTTTAGTAAACCCCTTTGATGCCATGATAGAACATGCAGTACCAGAACGGCTCCCGCTATGACAGTATAAGAGGTATGTTTTCGTTTTATCCAAAACTTCAAGTTCTTGCATAAAATCGGGTGACATCAAGTTGAGATTTCTGGCGCGATGGATAAATCCTTCTTCAAACTCTCCAGGAGTGCGCACATCAATAATAACGGCATCCAACTCCTGTGCTTTGCTTTGAAATTCTGTGTTAGAAACATTTTCGTAATTCATTCCTATCCTTTTGTGCTACAAAGGTCGCACATATATTAGAAGGAAGGTAGGACGGGGAAAGTTCTTTATTGCACTTTTTACTGATTAGCTGCCAAACAAATAAAGAAAGCAAAAAGCATTCGATGAGCTATTCTCAACTTTTGCGAATCGAAGCACCAAACTCAGTTTCATATTTGTGCATCAGACGATTCATCACCTTCTCAATTTCTTGATCAGTCAGAGTTTTATCAGGATGCTGAAACAGCAAACTGATAGCATAAGACTTCTTACCCTTTTCGATTTTATCTCCTTTATACACATCAAACAGAGAGATTTCGCGCAATAGTTTTTTTGATTCTGCAAAGGCCGCCTTTTCTATTGCTTCAAACGGCAAATCCTCTGCTACGATCATCGCCAAGTCGCGCTTCACGGTAGGGTATTTGGGCAATTCGCTGAAGGTCACTTTTTGAAACTGTGATTTTTCCCATAGGTAATCACGGTTCAGTTCGGCATAATATACCGCTTGCTTAATATCGAAGGAACGCAGTATTTTCTCGGATATAGTACCAAGCCGAGCAATCACATCTCCTTCATTTTTCAAAAGCAATGCAAAGGAAAAAGGGGCATCTTCTGAATACTCTTGTTCAAGATAGTAATGGCCTAAACGATTTAGCAACTGCATGACGGTACTCTTGAGATGATAAAAATTATAGGGTTCACTTTTGCCTACCCAATTATCTTCAATTGTATTTCCGGTAAACCACAAGGCAATGTGTTTTTGTTGGTTGTAAGAATCATTTATAGAATGATAAGTAGAACCAAATTCAAAAAGGCGCATGTTCGACTGCTTGCGATTTTGATTATACGCAATTACTTCCAGCCCTGAATACAACATAGAAGTGCGCAATGAATCCAACTCAACGGTTTGGCTATTCAGCAATTTCACCTGCTGCTTCTGTAACTTCTCCTCCTTCTCAAATTTAGATTGAGTCACAGAATTAGTCCATATTTCATTTGCCCCCGCACCGGTGAGTAATCCGGCCACTACGTTTTCTAATTTACCGGCATTCACAGCAGGGGTATAAGAAAGGTTTGATTTTAGTTGTTTCGGCAATGCAAAACTGTTGTAGCCATATATCCGCAGAATCTCTTCTAGAATATCTGCTTCACGCTTCACATCTGTTTTAAAAGTTGGCACGCACAGTAACAAAGTATCGCTCTCCTCCTTTTCAATTTTAATTTCCAGATGTTGCAGAATTGCATCCACCGTTTCTTTCGGAATAGAGAATCCTGCCAAGCTACATATCCGAGCATAACTCACATTTATCTTCTCCCCAATAATGGGTTTGGGATACACATCTATTATCTCAGAGGCAATACTTCCTCCACAAATTTCACAGATAAGCACAGCCGCTCTTTGTAATGCAGCGATGAGGATGTTGGGGTCGCATCCTTTTTCAAAATGAGTGGCCGCATCGGTGCGCAGTTGATGTCGAGTAGAAGTTCTGCGGATGCCCGTAGCGGTAAAATAGGCACTCTCCAAGAAAACAGTTGTAGTAGAATTTGTTACACTGCTATCCTTCCCTCCGTACACTCCGGCTATGCACATTCCTCCCTGCTCATCGCAAATCATCAAATCTTCAGCATGTAATTTTATCTCTTTGCCCTCTAAGGTTCTAAACACAGTTCCTTCGGCCAATTTTTTCACCGTTACTTTTCCCCCATTGATTTTGTCAGCGTCAAAAGCATGTAGCGGTTGTCCGTATTCATGTAAAACATAGTTGGTAATATCCACCACATTGTTTACCGGCTTCAGCCCTATCGCCTTCAATTTGTTTTTCAACCAATCGGGAGAATCAGACACGCCAATGTTTGAAATACTAATCCCCGAATAACGTGGACAAGCCTCCTCTTCTAAAACACTTACAGTGATTGGCCGGTTACCGATTGAAACACATTTAGGCAATTCTATTTCAGGCTTGGTGAATACCACTTGTGTGTGGTAGGATACGTTGAGTGCAGCCGCAAGATCTCGCGCTACCCCAATATGTGAATTCGCATCACTTCTGTTGGGAGTGAGTCCAATTTCCAAAACATAGTCTTTCTCCACCTTAAAGTAATCTGCGGCCTTCGTTCCTACTTGAACGGAAGATGGCAGAACCAAAATACCGGCATGGCTTTCTCCCAATCCCAATTCATCTTCGGCACAAATCATTCCGAAACTTTCTATTCCCCGAATCTTCGCCTTCTTAATGAGTAGCTTTTCTCCGCCTGATGGATACAGAGTGCTTCCCACCATAGCTACTACCACCTTCTGGCCGGCAGCTACATTAGGTGCTCCGCATACAATTTGCAAATGCTCCCCGCTTCCAACATCAACTTTCGTTACAGAGAGTTTATCGGCATCCGGATGTTTGGCGCAGTCCTTTACTTCTCCAATCACAACTCCTTCCAGCCCTCCGGGAATAGTTTCAAAAATGGTAATCTCTTCTACTTCGAGGCCAACACCCGTTAATACTTCTGCTAAATCGTCAGGAGTGAGATTAAAATCAACGTATTGTTTCAGCCAGTTATAACTTATCTTCATTGCAGCGCAAATATAGGAGGTAGGTTTAGAGTTTAAAGCGGGAAGATTCTCCCGTGAAAGCGGGCATGGTTAAGGAATTACATTAATTTCCCTGGCCTGATATACTTCTTTAGAGTTTTGGTATTCGTGTACGTAGGCAACAATGTGCATGTTTTCCGGCTTCCATGCAGCATCTAAAATGGTTTTATACACTCGCAAAACTACCCTACCTGCTTCGGTGGTCGTATTTACTGCATCACCCTGAACGTTAGTAATAAAAGCGCGCACCACATCTTTGTGAACATAAAAAGTATCAATCACAGTTCCATCTAATTGGGCGGTAACCATGTTACTTTCCGTTAGCGCAACGGTTAATTTATTCGGCTCCGTTACAGTCTGCGTATAATGAACTTCAGCAACTATAGTCAGCTCTCTATTAATGCTATCGTAGGAATCCCCTATCACGACATTCGCTTTAGGTGTTTCGCTCAATTGTTGAGTAGTATAGTTGATCCACTTATTTCTATCGAGCAAAATATGTGACTCTCCGCTAAATACTTTGCGATCAATCCCTGCGGCAGGCTCTAAACCTATCTGACCTAAGTAATCAAAAAGGCTTTGTGCATCCTGACTACGAAAATCCTGAACACTGAAAGAATAAGGTGCGCCTAAAGAGTTGATAGGGTGCAGACTGATAGAAACCACTCTGCCCGGATTTTGTGTTTTGATGGTTGCAATAGTGGTATGCCCTTGCGGACAATTAGGGCAGCGAACTCCGGTAAACTCCTCAATTAATACATTTTTTAAATCGGGAGTAGCAACAGGAGTTTCCACATAAGTGGTATCGGTCACTACGTTTTGGTTATTGCCCAAATTAATTTCAGGCCCTACTTCTTTGCAAGAATCTATTCCGCTGATCAGAAATAATATGCTCGCCATTAATAAAAAAGTGTGTTTTATTTTCATTGCATTTGTTTTCAGCAGCACTTTTAAAATGTTGAATTTACACCCACCTTTACTCCGCTGAAAGCCGGCTCCAATCGGCAAACGCCCCCGGTGCACACAATCCCCTCTACCTGTTTCACATAGCTGATAGTAAAGCGATGCGGCCCAATGGTATATCCGGCAAAAATCGAGTAGTAATGATTGGCATTGGGATTAACATCCGGGTTCGGTTTAAAATTCCACATGTCAGAAACTGCAAACGAAAAATGTGGCGCAAAGTTATATTCCAACAGCGCGTAAAGCCATTGCCCATAATCCTTTATAACGTGCTGATACTGGAATTCAAATCGAAGGGAATGTTTGTGATTTATTTTATAGGTCAACTCTGCAAAAGGGGTGTAGGCATTCACCTCCGGGTCGCCTTCTTTTCGGTACAGGAACTTATTATACCTCGCATACTGGAATCCAAATTCCACCTCTATGCTCTTGATGGGTTTAAACAATGCTTGAAAATAGCTCTCAGCAAAAAATACTGTATCGGTAGGGTGGTACTTCTTCATCAAAAAATCGCGCACGTAAGAACCTTGAAAAGTAAAAGTCATTTTTCGATTAGGCGAGTAAATCACTTCGGCACCAAAAGCCAGTTCGCGATTCTCCAGAGACGGTGCAAAATACCGAGCAGGCAAGCGCAATGAATTCTGTCGCGAAACTGGAGGTAAAAACGAAAGCATTCCGTCAAATAACGCCTCGGTAGGGTTAGGCGAAGTATGCAGATAAAAATTCTCTGTCCGCTTAAACTGGAACGTAATTCCAAAGCCCTTCTTTGAATAATTTAAGGTGGTATAAACACAATTTCCCGGAGCATTAATCAGCGAATCCTTAGCGTCTCTGATTTGATCTTTCTTAATAGCCTCGGTTGTTTTATAAGCACCTTCGGCATACCAGGTAAAATCTCCCGCAGTGAGTGTGTTATACACAGTGAAAGCGTAGGTATTATACTTGGGCACAAACCTTCCGGCTGTGTCATAACTTTCTATAGTGGTCACTACCTGCTCTATCGTTTTTTGATCCATGCTGCGATTGACAACTCCAATTCCCGGAGCCAAAATCACCTTTTGCTTAATATTGAAATTACCATCTGCATTAAAGCCCACAATGATGGGCTTCTGAATACTGAATTTTAGTTTCTGCACTCCCGTAAAGGCCTTCAACTTTAGCCAATCCTTTATGTTGTATTCCAATCGCAATCCCAACAAGGCATTATCTATTCCAAGCGCCCGTTCTTCGTAAGCTCGGTATATAATACCTGTGCCTATCTGGTCGTAAATATATCCTCCTGTAATCGTCAGGTCTTTCACCTTCTTTTTAATGAAAAAATTACCCACCCCAACAGCCGTGTACGGAGTCGTGGGAATTCGCAGGATAGAATTGTAAAACATATCTAAGCGCACACCCGCTTCCAACTCATATTTGTCGTTAGTATAATTGAGGTTGAAAAAGGCATCGGCCCCCACTTTTAGGTTGTCGTAATGCGGCAAATTGGCTGCGCCTATCTTTTTATCACGAATAAAAAAGTTGGCGTTAGATTCTAAAGAACCTGAAAAATATCCCCACTGCGCTCCGGCACTTCCGCATATTAGGAGGAACAAAGCAGCGTAAAAAACTTTGTATCTATACATCAATTGAAAATAAACAGGCGACTAATTTATGTTAATGGTTCATTAATTAAAAATCGCTTAATTTGGTCAGGTTATTATTGGCACAGCGCTTGACATTATTCGGCAATCAAAAAAATCAAAAAATGAGAAAATCAGGCATCGCCTTCTTTCTGTTAGCTCTAAGTTTAGCGGCCTTTACTCAAGAACCAAAAAAAGGAATTGAAAAAGTGTTAGGCGAAAAGACTCTCCCCGCTGTCACTCTTACAGATATAAACGGCCAACAGGTAAACGTAGCCGACTATGGTAAATCCGGCAAGGTAACGGTACTGAGTTTTTGGGCTACTTGGTGTGTGCCTTGCAAAAAAGAATTGACCAACATAGCCGACTTATATGACGAGTGGAAAGAGAAATATAATTTACAGATTGTGGCTGTTTCTATTGATGATTCACGCAGCACCACCAAAGTAAAACCATACGTAGATGGGCAGCGCTGGGATTACGATGTATTGTTAGACGTAAATCAAGACTTAAAGCGCGGACTCAACATACAGAGCGTTCCGTTTACAGTATTGGTAAATGATAAAGGCAAAGTAGTTTATACCCATTCGGGCTATATAGACGGAGATGAATTTGTATTAGAAGAAGAAATCCAAAAGCTCAAAAAGAATTAGGGGATAAAAAAACAGTCGTTGGAAAAGAGACAATTGTTGCCGAGTATTTATTGCGCGAAAAGTATTGCTCCAAACATCCGTTCTTTCACATTCAACAACTCTATACTGTACATACTCCTATCTGGCGTAATAGCTACAGCAAGTTTCTCCACTTCATTTAATAGCGGGTTATCTGAATCCGGTCGCTTATGCTACTCATGAAAAGAATCCGAAATAGATACCCGCAGATATGTTCGCAGGAACCAAAGCCGCACCGGTAGTCACTGCTATATAATAGCCTCCGGCACCTATGGAAGAATCGAATGTGAGCAGAAGTTGCTGCGCCACACTTCCCAACACAGGATTTTTCTCTAATTCAAACTGTTGCGTACTGAAAGCCATTTTACTTGGTGCGGGAATTAGTTCACTGCTTGCCACAATGTTTCCGGCAAAAAGTAGGAACAGAATAAAAGAATCAGAAAATTCATCGCAATACTTTGATAGCCCTGTTGGGATAATCGGTAATAATACCATCTACCCCCATCGCTTTCAGCTTTATCATTTTCTTCTCACTCTCTACCGTCCACGGAACTATGCGAACATTCTTCGCATGACACTTTCGGATAAGTTTCCTACTCACGAGCAGGTAAATAGGACTGTAAGTAGTGGGAGTAAATCCGAGCCGCTTCAAATTCTTTTCAAAGGTTTTGAAATTAGCAATCAACAATCCAATGCGCACCGTAGAGTCTATCTTTTTTATCACCTGTAGTGAGCGCACATCAAAGGATTGAATGGTGCAATGAGAAAGAATATCCTTCTGCTTCACCAAATCATAAAGCATTTTCGCAATCACGGTCGGCATCGGATGCAGTCGGTTATCACCAGAAGGAGCCGATTTGATTTCAATGTTGTAATGAATCTCAGGCAAGTGGTTAGTGTGGATGTAATTTTCTACACTGTCAATCACATCGCGCAGCAAGGGTTTATATGCCGCCATCTTCCGCTGTTCCGGAAATTTAGGATTGCCCCGCGAGCCGCAATCACACTTTTCAATTTCAGAATATTCCATGTGATAAAGCGTGTAGTTCTTTTTTGTGGCAGCCGTCACAGGCAAGCCGTTAGGAGCGTTGCAAATGGCAGGGTTTAAATGCGGATCATGGCTAACCAGCAACTGCCCGTCTTTGCTCACCATCACATCTAACTCAATGGAGTTGGCCCCGAGCTTTACCGCTTCTTTAAAAGCCACAATAGTATTCTCCGGATACAGCCCCCGACAACCGCGATGGCCTTCAATGTCGAATTGATTCTGCGAGTTAACTCTTCCGGAAAAGAGCATCGCGGTAACAATGAAAAAGTATTTCATCCAAAAATTTTTGCGAAAGATAAAATTACTTTGCGCAGCAACATTTTAGCAAAAGGAGAAACAGATGTCAATTCCGCAATAATACCAACTAAGGTGATTGCTATTCTCCCTCCTATTTCATGCCTCTATACATTGAAGCAAAAATAGCGGGGTGAATAGTTGAATAAGTGGAGCAGCAGGGAAAGCGCTGCTCCACTTATTCAGTGATTCCGACAGAACTAAAACTCAAACTTCGCTCGCAAAGTACCTTGAGTAATCGGCAACACATCATTAGGGTCGGTTTGGTTTACTAAGGTAGCGGTAAATGTTCCTTCCATCCACATATTCTGGTCATCTCGCTTACTCCAAATAAAAGAAGCCGCCCCTCCCGAAAGCATAGAAGAATAATTTACCCCATTCTTGTTCAAAGTAATCCAACTTTGGTCAGAAAAAGTTCCGCTTCCGGTATAAGTATTCGTACTCGTTCCGTTTAGGTGAAAACCCAAAGTAGAGTTTTCAGAAGGTAGGTCAAGTTGAATACTGGTAAAGCCATTTGTAAGATACACATAGACAGCAACAGCGGTAAATGTGTGCATCGTATTCAGCCAGTAGGCCTGAGCTATAGGATCTAAACTAGTTTTTTTATTACAGGAAGAGTTCCCTGTAATTATTGCTATCAGCAATACGCAAGTTAGAGTGATAATTTTCTTTTTCATGATAGTGGTTTTTATGGTTAAATAATAAGTATAAACAACCAACACCTTTCTACCCTCAATAAAATTTCATATTCTCTCGAAATCTTGCATAGGCTATGCGCTAAAGGTAATTCTTCTTTTAGAAATTGTATGGATTGTATTGGAGAAAAATAACTCCATTTTCTACTCGTACCGAAGTGCCTCTACAGGGTCTAAGTCGGCAGCACGATTGGCCGGGTAATAGCCGGCAGTAAGCCCTACGATAAACGTAAACACAATACCGCCAAACACCCACTGATACGGAAAGATAAATCCTGCTTTCAGGAATACTCCCACTAAGTTTCCTATGAGGATACCGAGTACAATGCCAAGCATCCCTCCTATCTGACAGATAACAATTGCCTCGGTCAAAAACTGAATGCGAATAGCTTGTTTAGTAGCTCCCAGCGCCTTGCTGATACCAATTTCGCGAGTTCGCTCATTCACACTCACCAACATAATATTCATCAATCCAATACCAGCCCCTATCAGCGTAAGTATGCCAATTACAATGGTAGCAATCTTTACATACACCAACTGGCTCAATATCTGGTCAGCTAATCGTTCACTTTTACCTATGTCGAAATCATTCTCATCAGTCAACCTTAGGTGACGGATGCCGCGTAGGATGCCTGTCGCTTCATCAATAGCCATATCTAATTCAGTGGCATCTGATACCATGATGTTCAAAGCATAGGAAGCATCTTCCGTTGGAAAACTGTAGCGCACATTCAGCAAAGGAATCATGGCCTGATTATCGGTGGCTATATTGCTGGCTCCTTTGGAGGCTAGGATGCCCACCACTTTATACTTCTTACTGCCCACACTTACTAATTTACCTACAACACTATCATAGGGTTCAAATACTTTGGTTACCACATCCTTCCCCAGCAAGATCACATCACTCCCGTTCTCTATTTCTGTTTTAGAAAAGTTGCGCCCCTCTCCCACCGAATAGCCCGATACCTTGAGGTAGTTATCATCCACCCCAAACACTTTAACATTAGGATTCGTCTTTTTAGATTGATAAACGATGATAGCAGAAGTGTTGGCCACAACTGAAGAAGAGATGACTGCCGGGTAATGAAAGTTTTCTTTGAATTGCTGAGTCTGTTGTAGCGTAATGGAAGGATTTTCAGCCTTGCGATGCCTGTTCGGGCCACCATGCCTGCGTATATTTCCTTCACTGCGGATGGTAAAGGTATTAGATCCCATCTCCGAAAAACTACTTACCATTTTATTTCTAATTCCTTCGGTAGCAGTGAGAATGCCGATGAGAGCGGTGATACCAAGCATAATGATGGAAACCGTAAGCAAGGTGCGCAAAACATTGGTGCGTATTACCCGTAGTGCTAACTTAATATTCTCCATCAAATTCATACGCTGCAAACATATTCATTTCTTGTCGTTTGCAGTTTTATAAATCTGTGACCTAATCTTTTAATCATAATGTATTTATTCGGAAATAATTGTTCGGCTTGTTAGTTTCCGGAATAACCTTTAAGATTAAAATTTCTGCCCCAAAACGCTTAAAATAAAAGAGGCGAACTGTTCCGTTCGCCTCTTTTATTTTAGCATTCGTATGATTAATAATTCCAAAGGTCGTGCTCGAACGTAAACATCTGTTGTTTTATACGATCACTTTCCAGTAAGGCATCAATACCTGTGGCGTACTCTTGAATTTGACGATCGTAAACATTGCTTTCTTTGTAAATGTAGCTTTCAAACATACGAGCTTCAAACAAATCCTCCCAACTCAACCGAACTGCATCGTTCTTAGGATTAAACACTTCGTATTTAGCAAGGATGGGTCTTAGATCGGGATAGTACACCCAATACATGGTCATGTCTCCACGATAGTTACCCGATGCATCAAAGTCTTCCATTACCGGAGCAAGTCCGATAATACGAACCATCATAGTAGAGGTTTCTTCATCAAAAAACCAATCTTCCTTTACCCGGTACTTTACGATTTTACCTGGGTCGAATTCGGTTTTTTGAATTACCTGAACCTCCTCCAAAGTAACCGGATCAATCTGCATCACCGTATCGCTTCTTTCTCCCAGTCTCTTTACATCATCAATACTCATCACTTTCTTGAACTGGTCACCGTCTAATACGTTATTGTCGTAAACAGTCAATTCCCCGTTCTTTGCAGCGGTATGAATGATTTCAGATAAAGGCTCCTGAGGGTACTTAAACGGCAGGTTCATTTTTTCGCGAACGTCAATAATTCTCCAAATACGCTTTGCCCAAAATACATCCGCTTCGCGAACATAATCATACGGAATTACATCCTTTTCCTTGGTAGTAGTTTTAAGCCAAGCACCGTCTAAAGGCTCTTGCGCCATAACTGAGCCACCTACAAGTAAGGCTGCTCCAAAAATAACACTCCACTTCTTAACCATGACTTTGTTTTATATGATGGTAAATGCAATCTGACCTAACTTTCTTGGAAGTTTATCCGGACCAACTACCTTAATCTCATCAATGAAGATAATGTCTTTAGGTTTAGCTCTGTCAAGAAAGTTTTTCATTTGCGCATTAAATAATGGACCAGTACCTGCTGATTTGAAAATTTCTCCTTTAGAAGAAAATACCATTTCAAAACTAACCACATTGAATCTTGCCTCGAAGTCAAAATTTTCCAAGAGAGCAACGATACCACTCTGCGACTTAATAGCACCGGGCTGTGTATTTCCTCCTCTGAGTTTACCTCCTAAAGTAGGAACCGGATCGGGAATACGCTTAATGCGGAATTCCTTGCCGTCCATAAATTGTACTTTGCCATCTAACTTAGCAGATACGTTGATTTTACATTTACCAACAGCAGTTACTTTTGCAATGTACTGGCTAGGATTAGCAGGATCTTTAGATAATGTTCCTGCTCCTTCTATTGCAGCGGTTACATCATTCTGTCCTACTCCGGGAACTGAAATCTCCATAGGATTATCCACCCCAATGTATAGCACATTCATCTTAGTAGGAGAAACAACCACAGCTTTAGGTGCAGTTTGGTATTTACCCTCAAAAGGATAAAATTTATATCCTCCGGTAGGATTCTTTACGCGAATAATTCCACCATAAGTTTTCTCCCCTGTTCCTGAACCCATTACCTCATACTTACCGAATCCTCCTTCTACTTTTAATGGCGTGTTAGAGTACCCGGCCGGAAGTTCTTTATCACTTTCTACAGCGTCATAAGTTCCATCAGGATTCTTTTTAAATCCACCTAATGGCCCTAAAAATATTTCGGGTTGTTGTGTGGAATTAAAGGCTGCCAAGAAGATATCAGCTTTGTATTGTTGCCCACTTAAAATATAACTCGTAGGGGCAATTATCTTCGCTGCTAATTGGTCAAATTTAAAATCTGTTTCTCCAATTTTCTTGATTAAATATTCGATCACTACGCCTTCAGAAGCTACCACGTCATTCTCAAATTTGCTCAAAATGGTTAAAGCTGCCGTTGCTGGCACGTGATTAAAAGCAGCATATTCCCAAGCAACATTCTTATTATCCTTTGATCTTGGGATTTGATCCGTTAAAGGAAGTTTAAAATTTGCTCGGTCAGCAGGGTCAATTAGAGATAACAACTTCTCACGAGTGTCCACAATTCTCTTTTTAAGATCCTGACCTCTCAAGTTACCCTTATCCCCTTCTTCTACAAATAGCCTGGTTGCAATATCCAAGTTTTCTCTCTGCTGAAGGTCACCGGTTTCTTCATCAATTTTTGCCTCCGCAATAATTTCATTTTTGTACATTTCCAAAACGCTATCTAAAGTTGCTGCAACTTTTCTAGCTTGCTGTGCCTTTGCATAAAAGGGGCCTGCCTTTGCTGCGTCTTGTTGCATCTGTTTTTCGAATGCTCTATATATGTCGCTATTTTTACCCGCTAACGATTTATTCGATGTCTGAAGGCCTTCATTTACCATGTGAAAGGCGTTTAGTACCTCGTTAGATACGTTCATGGCAAGAAGGGCTAACAACACGAGGTACATCATGTTGATCATCTTCTGCCTTGGGGTTTGTTTACCACCTGCCATTTTTTATTTTAGTTTTTTTGGGTTAAACCATTAATTTATCACTGTTCTCGAATAATGTTTATGTCAAACATTATTGTGCCTTCATGGCAGATAGCATATTACCATATATCTGATTCAACGATATCAGATTCTTGTTTAATGCCGCCAAATTTTCACGGTATTTAATAGCATCGGTAGCAGTTTCAGACAAAGCCTGCGCTGCTTCATTCAGATTGCCAAAGAATTTATTCATGGCTTTCAAGTGATTATTTGAATCTTGAAGTTCCAACTCATAGATAGCATTTAGTTGAGAAAGATTCTTCACCATCCCTTGTACCTGCTCGTGATATACTTTAGTAAACTCAGCGCCTTGCCCAATCTGACCTACTGCTGTGGTTGCACTCGCAGCAGCCTGTGCAAAAGAAGTGATTTGACCTGCGGCACTTTTCGCGCTTTTCGAAAAATCATTTGCCGCTACCGTAGCTTCTGTTAAATCATTGAGTTTACTTACGCTTTCGCCTAAAGAGTTAAAACCCTTACCTAAACTATTTATCAATTCGGGGCCAACTTTTGCATCGCTCAACATTTTATCTAATTGCTGGGTTAAAGGTTTGCCCCCTTTGTTGATTGGACCTTCACCTGCTAATTCAGGATATACTCTTTCCCATTCGTATTCATCATGCATAGCCTGCTGTGGCTCAAATCCAAATATAAAAAACACAAGTACCTCAGTTCCCATGCCTACGATAAGCGCCAAATTAGCACCTGGCCAGTGCAAAATTTTGAAGAGCGCCCCTCCAATAACTATCGATGCACCAAAAGAGTACAGATAGTTTAGTAATGTTCTTGCTCTTAGAGTTGTTAAAGGATGCCTTTTAGCTGCCATAATTTCTGTTTTTTTAAAATTTAAGGGTTAACGAAAAAGAGTATTTAGTTTTGTTTTTAAAAACTTGAATAATTTATCGCAAAAAATGTGTCGTAAAACGTGATTTTAGTTGTCGGTGATATCTCTTCCTAAGAATGTGGTAATACATCTGAATCCGACATAAGATTTTGCCGAGTCAGCATACTCCCAATGGCGAGTGCCGGTTTGGATATAGTAACCGATATCTTTCCATGATCCTCCTCTTATTACTTTTCGCTTCATTGCTTCTGGCTCTGACTCCTGAGCATCGTAACGAATATCAGGGTTTAAATCGTGTATAAAGGAATAAGAGTTCTCATAAAAAGCGGAGGAAGTCCATTCTGCAACATTGCCGGCCATACAATATAAGCCATAGTCATTAGGCCAATAAGCATCTGCACGAACTGTATAAAAACCACCATCCTCAGGATAATTACCTCTTCCTGGTTTAAAGTTAGCAAGTATGCAACCTTTTGTATTTCTTACGTAAGGGCCACCCCAAGGATAAGGGGACAATTTCTTCCCGCCACGAGCGGCATATTCCCATTCAGATTCAGTAGGTAAGCGGAAAATGTCCATTAATGGTTCTCCGCGTGGAGTCTTATAATCTTCCCATAGTCTCGTTCTCCAATAGCAGAAAGCATTCGCTTGTGGCCAAGTTACTCCTACAACCGGATAATCATCAAAAGCTGGGTGCCAAAAATAATTCCGAGTCATTGGTTCATTGTAGGAGTAAGTGAAATCTCTTACCCAAACCAAAGTGTCGGGATACACATCCACCGATTCTTTATGAATAAAACTTGTTCTTGATTTTCCTCTGTTCTTTGTTAATGAAGCGGCTTTGTAGTCAAACCATTCATAATCATATTTCATTTTACTCAGATCAAGTTCTTTTCTTCCCCAAACTCTTTCTTCAGCAGGCAGATAAATATCTTCTAATTGTTCGTTTTTATTTTTCCCACCCCATTCAATTTTCTTATTCCAATCTACGGCCTCATTTCCATCGTCATCAGTGGTTACGTCACCTAACAGTTTATGAGCCACAGAGTCCCGAACATAATTAATGAACTGACGATACTCGTTATTCGTTATTTCCGTATCGTCCATGTAAAAGCCTACAATAGATACTTGTTTAGAACGTGCTTGATGGCTTGAGTTTACATCTTGATCACTAGGCCCAATATGTAAAACCCCAGAAGGAATAAAAACCATTCCATACGGAGTAATCGGATTCCACTTAGGTCTATCAAGTTCACCTAAAAGTTGTCCGTTATAACCACCCTTGCAACTGGCAACAAAAAGCAAAACAATAACCGAAGCTTTGCCAAGAAGTCCATGTAATTTTTTCATGTTTTTGATTTTGAAAGATTTCCCCGTTATTTTTAAAGTGCGTAAATATAAACAGTTTTTGTTTTCGCAAAAGTAATTGAAAAAAAATCGGTGAGGCATGTGTTAATAACGTTTCCCGCTCCCGTTTGTTTCGCTTTAATACTCCCCATTCAATTAAATCTAGGGTTATAATAGTAGTACCCTTTTGCCTCTTTTTTCTTCAGTGAATAACGATAACTCAAACTTAACTCATGCGACCCCGTATTGAATTTACTCAGATACGATAGGTTGGCATCATACGAATATACTAATTGAAATCCTTTGTACCTAACTCCCAAAATTAACGCTAACGCATCAATTGTCTTTTTAGTGTATCCTCTAAACGAAATTCCGGTTATGATATTGTTGATAATAGTGAAGTTGAGAGAAGCATCGGCCTGTACTTTTTTAAGATCTGATTTAATTAGTGCGGTCGGTTCGATTTGTAGCTTTTTACTTACTGTAAAATTGTACCCTCCTGAAAAAAAGATAGTTCGCGCAAAACTGACTTTACTCTTTCTGCTCCCCGTATAAATTGTAGCAGATGACAGCACAATATGATTTAAAGCAACACCGGCAAAATATTTCGTGTTATTAAAATAGAGGCCTACCGAAAAATCAGGCGCAATACCATTTTGCAATGTTGAAGGTAACACTGCATCATTATGGTTCAATTGTCCGTTGTTATAATCCCCATCCGGTGCTCTTAACTTTGTTCCATCTATAGCTGTTTGAATAATTCCTCCCCCAAGCCCAACAGCCAAATTTCCCCATTTGAATTTTTTGCGATAATCATAGTTGAGAGAAATGTAGGTCGAACGTTGATAGCCAATTAAGTCATTGCTTATTGTTAGCCCGATCCCTGAGGAAGCAGCATAAATGGGCATATTAAAATTAAACGCTTCAGAGGCTATAAAACGGCTGGCTAAGCTCACGTACTGGCTTCTATGCAACAGAGAGAGTTCCACCACATCTTCACTACCCGCATAAGCAGGATTAAATAAATAGCGATTGTACATGTGCTGAGTAAACTGAGGTTCAGCCTGTGAACGAATTTCCTGAACCATTATTAGAGACAAAGCAAGAAGACAGTAATTGCGCAACATATTGGAACCATGAAAATAAACGAATCGGCAAAATCATTGCATAAATCTCGTACTGAAAATTGATGTCCTATTTATTCGATTGTTTCAAATAGTCTTCAAGCGCTACCATAATATTAGGTGTATGTGGAAGTGGGGCCATAATATGCAACTTCAATTTTTTATCTAAAATGGCTCCAGCGGTGGTTACTCCATACGCAGCGATTTTTAGATCACCCTGCTTAAATTTCGGGAAACTATTAAACAAAGATCTTATCCCAGTAGGACTGAAAAGCACCAGCATCTGAAATTTATTTATCTCCAGCGTCTTTAAGTTGTTAGGTACAGTTTTGTACATAATGCCCTCAGAAAAGTTAAAATGATTCGCCCTCATGAAAGAAGGAATTTCATCCTTTCTTACATCAGCGCAGATATAAAGAAAGCGCGTTGCATCGCGATGTTTAATTAAAAGAAGACGAAGTTCTTTATTGCTACTCATATCTCCGAAAAACACTTTTCGCTTTCTATACTGTGTGTACTTCTGGAGGTATAATGCAATCGCTTCTGACGTACAGAAATACTTTGTTTCCTGACTCATTTTTACTCGCAGTTCTTCGCAAATACGAAAAAAATGATCAATAGAATTTCTGCTCGTAAAGATGATACCGCTATAATCATTCAAGATGATCCGCTGCTTGCGAAACTCCTTTCCCGGCACTCCTTCAACAGTAATAAAAGGTAGAAAAGTGAACTTTACTTTGTACCTGGGTTCTAAATCTATATAGGGAGATCGCGTTCCTTCAGGAGGAGTTTGGGCAAGTAAAATATTTTTAATTCTCGTTTTGGGTTCGTGTGAGAGCAGGGAGGCAAAGTCTCGTTCCTGTTTCGGAGGTATAACGATGTGGACTTTGGAAGTTCCGGATAAAAAAGAAGCAGCACTCTTTTCAGGTGATATCACATCAGCCTTTTTTCTGAGAGTGCTGCTACTGTTGGATGTTTTGCTACCCTTTACAACACGCTTCGGAGAAGTGGCTTTCGGAGTAACAGATCTTTTCGAAGTAGTTTTGCTACTTACTTTTTTTTTGCTGCTTTCTTCACCACTTTCTTAGCGGCTTTCTTCGCAGGCTTTTTAGCGGCTTTTTTCACTGCTTTTTTAGCCACTTTCTTTGCGGCTTTTTTCACCACTTTTTTGGCGGCTTTTTTTGCAGGTTTTTTAGCTGCTTTCTTTTTTGTTGCCATGATTAAACAACTGTTTTGGTTAACAATTTAAAGAGTAAAAATATCGGTGATATTTCGACTACACAAACGTAAAGAAAAAAATGATACACACTCTTATACATCATTTTATATCCTGTGGATAACCCTCTTACAACAAACATTACCAAGAAACCAAAAATCAGTAAAAACGTAATCGCAAAAATGAAATCAAAATATTTTTCGGGTGCCACATAAAAAATAAATAATGCTGGAATCAGCGCCAATCCTACTGTTTTACATACGATAGAAAAATTGAAGATATATTCATCGCTGATTTCCTTCACTTCAAACACATATCCTAACACGCGAATTGCAATGATTTTAATAAGGTAAAAAAATGTGAATAAAATGATCAGAAAAAAAATGGAAGGAGCAGATTTAAGTGGGTCTGCTATGTAGTGGCGCAACAAAAAGAAATGAATGTACAAGCTTAGCACCACAATAAAATTCACATGCAACAGAAATGAAGAGAACGTCAACTCATCGGTTCGTGTTCTAAAAAACTGCATAGCAATATTGCGATTAGCGAATGACTGTAGCATCTCCTCCAAATCCTTACCAAAGGCGGTTTTCACATAAGTAAGCAATGCGAGCAAAAAAAACAGAATGTACAGACCAACAGGATTTTTTGCTCCTTGTTTCATTTGCTGAACATCGTAAATCATCGTTTTATCCGTATCGGAAAGATAGAAAGGAATGTGGTTGCTTAGTTCAAGAGAATGCATCAATAACACAGCGTCTTTTTGTGATCTGGAAACAGTTGAACTGTCTATTGAATTTTGAGTCAAAGAATCTGTTTCGAGCCCGAACATGCTGATCGGAAACAGCAGCAAAAAGAACACAAGAGTCAAATCACTTTTCAATTAAAAATAATTTACGTAGCCGAAATGGATTTTAGCCGATTTGATTGAAATCTTGTTGCTCAACTGTCTGCCCATTGCGTAGGTAATACCAAAAATTCCTGCCTTCGTTTCAATAGCAGCACCAACACCAAACCCAAAAGGGAAATCAAAAGTTCCGTAGCCGATTCGTGTGTTCTCTACCATAGCAGAATTGAAGAAGGCGCTAAAGTAGGAGTTTTTAGAAAGTAGGAAACGGTATTCCAAATTGGCCATTAAGTAATAAGGAGTAAATATTGATTGATCATCAAAGCCTCGAAGCGAGTTGACTCCTCCCAGTCGGTATTTCTCATTTTCAAAAATATTTCGACTGTAAAAATACCCTCCGTCAAACGATGTTTTAATAGTGTGCCTCGCTGCCAGCCGCCAGTATTTATCTATGGACAATCCCAACCTAAACTGAAAACTCTTTAGGCGGGTAGTGTCATAAAGGAAACTGAAATTTGTGGCTGTTACTTCATCATACAAGCCTACTATTGCATTGTTCTTTTTTATTTTTTTCACTCCTGCCGAAGCATTTACTTTTAGGATAAAGCCGGAGGTAGGATTAAATCGGTAATCTAACTTTTGAAGAAAATATTCTAGTGCAAATTCGTTCGTGTTAATATCAAGATTTTTAGGGAGTGTTCGGGCAGCTTTAATATAAGCAGTGTCCACATTCAGAATGATGGTGGTCTGTTGCTTTAGCGATGCTCGCAAATAACTGCTTCCGATAATCTGGTATTGAACACCATAATCTCCATGTAGATCTAAGTAGGTAGTGTCCCGTTTATAAAGTTGAAATTGCGCACTGATACCGATAGGCAAACCTAATAGATAGGGATAAGAAAAGTGTACATCGAGGGTTTGTGTTTTAGGTTGGAGTTTCTGCCATTGAACAAAAAACTCTTCGCCCAAACCAAAGGGGCTGAACAGATGTATTCGGGCATCACCGGTCACTAAAAGTTTCTTCCCCGAACTTCCGGGAAGTAAGCCTAAGAGAAAATTAAACTGACTCGCTTTTTTGTTTTTGAGGTAGAGGTTAATCGCTGCTTTACCATTTTGAAATTCGACAGTATGCGATTGTATCGGTTCCACAAACTGTAACTCCTTTAAGCGTTGGGACACCTTTGCCACATTCGATTCATTGTAAGGTCTTCCGGTTTTCAAACCGAGATAATTTTTCAGAAAAACTCGTTTCACTTTCGTTTGGCCAAAAATGCGAATGGTGTCTATTAATATAAGATCGTGCTTGTGGAGGTATATTTTTGCTCGGATATAGTTACCTGCCTGTTCAAAACTATCTAACCAAACAGTAGCAAACGGGTACCCCGTATTCTCACATTGGCGTAACAGCTTTTCTTTTACCTGACCAACTGCACTTATGCGTACCGGCTTTCCACTTAGCACTAAATTTCTAACTCCGGCAGAGGAGAGAAAACCTTGATCTACATTTCCATTGGATAAAATTAATTTCTGGAAGGGCTGCCCGACATACATATATATATGACAGTCCTCCGTATCCTTAACTACACTATCTATAGAGGCCGCCAAGTAGCCGTGTTCGCGAATATCGTTGAACAACGTTTTCCATTCCTTCTCCCTCTTCAATGAATCTTTAAACTCAGGCTTATAAGAAAATGCTTTGGTGAAAAAAGTGGAGGGCTTATCAACGGCTTCTATCTTCAGTCGGTAATTTGGCTGCGCCAAGGAGCAAACAGAAACCAAAAAGAAAGCAGTAAAGGAAACAAACCTCATTGGCACAAGATAAAGATAACGCGAATTCAAGAGTCTAATTTTACATTCGCAGTCATTCATTAAATAAGAACTCCACTTTGGCCGGCATTTACATACATATTCCATTCTGTAGGCAGGCGTGTCATTATTGCAATTTCTATTTTTCTGTTTCAAAGGGAAATAAGAGCCGATTCATTCAGTCATTGCTCAAAGAAATTGAACTGACAAAAGATTACCTAGAAGGGGACCCCATTGAGACTATTTACATGGGCGGAGGCACTCCCTCTCAGTTAGAAACGGACGAATTGAAAATAATTTTTGAAAAGTTGCACAAGGTGTACGACTTGGGTAGATTGTTAGAGATGACCATTGAGGCCAATCCCGATGATTTGGCAACAGAAAAGGTCGCTGAATTAAGCAGTTTAAGAGGTTTAGGATTGAATCGCTTTTCCATAGGAATTCAATCTTTTCGAAACGAAGATTTAAAATACATGAACCGGGCACACCATGCAGAGGAGGCTGTATTATCCGTAAAGAAAGTGCAGGATGCCGGCTTTGAAAATATTACCATAGACCTCATATACGGAACGCCCACTATGAACAATGAGCAGTGGTATGAAAATCTATCGAAGGCCTTTGCGCTCAAAGTGCCTCATATATCCTGTTATGGATTAACCGTAGAAGCCAAAACCACTCTTGAGAAAAGGATTAAAAAAGGAGCGTGCCTCGGGGTGGATGAAAATCAATCGGCTACACAGTTTAGTATGCTAATGAACGAAATGAAAGCAAACGGGTATGAGCAATATGAAATTTCCAACTTTTCAAAACCGGGATGCCATGCTATTCACAACACTAACTATTGGCTCGGTAAAAAGTATTTGGGGCTGGGCCCTTCCGCTCATTCATTTAATAAAGCGGCACGCAGATGGAACGTATCCAATATTATCGGTTACGCTGAATGTGTAGAAAAGGGACATCTATCTTTTGAAGAAGAAATACTCAGTGCTTCGCAGAAAATAAACGAAAAGATAATGACTTCGCTCCGAACTAAATGGGGATTGAATGTGGCAGAATGTGACCCGAAAAGTGCCGAACAAATTTTAACGGCTCTGCATCAAATCGAGCCCTCGAACTTTACTTTTGAAAATGAAACGGTAAAACTCACCGACAAAGGCAAACTGTTTGCTGATGCCATTGCCGCACGACTCTTCATTTAGAAAGGGCAATTCTTTTACCTTTGTTCTCGAAAAAATGTACCCATGGCTATTGTAAAACCTTTTAAAGCAGTAAGGCCTTTGAGCCGGTATGCTGCTCATGTAGCATCTCTCCCTTACGATGTGATGAATACTGCTGAAGCCCGTAAAATGGCGAAAGAAAACTCTAACTCATTTCTTCATGTGAGCCGAGCCGAAATTGATTTGCCCAAAGCAACCGATGAGCACTCCAAAGCAGTGTATGAAAAGGCGGCAGAGAATTTTAAGAACATGATGAGCAGTGGGGTGCTGGTGCAGGATAAGGAAGATAGTCTATATATATACGCTCAGGAATGGAAAGGCCGCAAACAAATCGGCTTAGTCGCTTGCAGTTCGGTGGAGGATTATTTCAATGAGGTAATTAAAAAACATGAACTCACCCGACCCGAAAAGGAGAAGGATCGTATAAATCACATGCAAAGCGTGCAGGCTCACGTAGGCCCCATCTTCCTCACTTATCCTCATCATCTTACGGTAGATAAAATTATCAAGGACTTTACTGAAAGAAATGCTCCGGTGTATCAATTCAGAAGTGACGATAGGGTGACACATACTTGTTGGGTGATTACCGACAAAGCCATTATCGCTAACTTGGTTTCTATTTTCAAAAAGGAAATACCCTATACCTACATTGCCGATGGGCATCACCGCACCGCCTCGGCTGCTAAGGTGGGGAAAAAGTTAGCCGACAAAAACCCTCGCCACACCGGAAAGGAGGAGTATAATTTTTTCCTTTCTGTATTATTCCCCGATAACCAACTACAAATTTTGCCTTACAACCGTTTAGTGAAAGACTTGAACGGAATGCAGCCGGATGATTTTATTGCGAAATTGGAGAAGAAATTTTATGTGCAGAGAAAGAAGTACGGCACAACACCTCTTGTACATTTCATCCGTATGTATTTGGATGGCGCGTGGTATTCGCTTACTCCGCATGACGGGGTCGTAAATGATGACAATGTGATTGACTCCTTAGACATCAATATTCTTCAAAATAATATTCTGAAGCCTTTGTTGGGAATAAAAGATCCGCGCACCGACCATCGGATTGATTTTGTTGGAGGCATCAGAGGATTTAAAGAATTAGAGCAAAGGGTAGATGATGGTGAAATGAAAGTGGCCTTTTCACTTCACCCGGTGAGTATTGAGCAACTGATGCAGATTGCCGACAGCGGTAAAATAATGCCTCCGAAAAGCACTTGGTTTGAGCCGAAGCTGCGCGATGGCCTGTTCTCACATTTATTTTGAGAATAAAATTCTCCTCTTGCTTATTTCCTTATTCAGATCTTATCACCGAGTTTTGAATTTGGAGGCAACCGCTTAATTTCCTTCACCGCTTCTTACTCGCTGCCCAAGATACTACACACAAAATTCCGGTAATGGCTGTGGCCAACACCAGCAATTCCACCTGGCAGGCATTGAAAGGCTCTTGCGCTAACTCACTGAAAAGGTGCAGCAGGTTGAAGGCCGTATAAACGATAGCTACCCCAAAGTGGATGCGGTACACTAACGCAACGGGTTTAAACATTATTACCAATGCAAAACCCATTGGCAATAGGTGCAGTGCCGTTTTTAGCAGCACCAAAGGCAGGCTTTCAATACCGATAGTGTTTGCCTCATTGCCAAAGCCGCAGAAGTTATCGCTAACGTAATAGTCGTAATGCAGGACCATACACATCACAAACATCAGCCACAGCAAAATAATTTTAGTCTGATTATTCATGGTCAGTTCTTTTTTGAAATGACAAAATTCAATCAAAAGGCAGGCGATAAAAAAAGCATTCAGAGGAGTCGGTCGGACACCTCTGAATGCTAAAGCAAAAGATTTATTCAATCACCAACTTCCTGCGCTGTGAGGAAGTAGCGGTTTGCACCTCTGCGAGGTACACTCCTTTTGCCAGTTCAGCAGTATTTATTTCAAAGCGGGTATCTCCTTCATTCATCTGCCCGTTGAATACCTGTTGTACTTCTTTACCGGTCATATCGCGCAGGATTATTTTTACCTTACTGCTTTCGTTCAGGCTAATGTTTATCCACGCCTGATTTTGAGCCGGATTGGGATAAAGTGTCACCTCATTCAAACCGCTTGTTATCGTTGGAACATCCGATACCAGCGCATTGCCGATGTTCACATCATCCAAGTAAAAGTTGTTGCCTTTAATGGAGCTAAACACTTGAATCTTGAAACGAACATTGGATTGTTTCCAACTCGGCTGCAAGGTGAGTTTTACCTGTCGCCAGAAAGCCTGCCCTTGTGTAGGTACAAAGTATCCTTCGGAGTAACCGGCATTCACCACTGCGCTGCCTCCTTTTTTATAAAGAGGCACCCAACTGCCACCACAATTCGCTGTAGCATACACTACCATTGAATCGGTGAGTGCATTAAAGTTTTGATTCCACGAGGAGAGGGAATAGTAAAACGAAAACTGCAAGTCGGCATTGGCGAGCGGGGTGAGGTCAAAGCCAGGAGTAATGACCTCATCAATATCATGATCGTTGTGCGACTCATAATTATTCAACAGAGCGCTGCCATTGCCCCAGTGCGAAGCATAATTTACTTGGCTGAAATAGGTTTGATTGTTATCGTAATTCACCGAAGCCCATTCATCTATATTAAACACATTGGAGTTTTCAAAATCTTCGTGAAAAGGAGCCTGATACGAAGCGTGGTCATTCGCCACATACACCAATGTATTGTTCTCCTTTGCACTGCTTCCCTGTGCATTGGTTACCGTTAGCTTAATCTGCTGCCAGCCGGGGACTAGAAATTGTACCACCGGATTTTTATCGGTAGAAATAGCCGGATTGCCGTTGGGAATTTCCCAGTAGTAAGTATCCACATCTCCATTGGCAGTCGCATCTACTAAGGTGGTAGAACTGCCTAAACAGATGTACCGCTTAGTCGCGCCAAAGTCGGCCTTCGGAGCGCAAGGACTGTAATTAGTATCGTCTGTGCCGGTGGTGATCAGGTTCGCGCTGCTGTAAAGATTATTCCGATCAGACTTATCAGAATTAAGCGCAGCTATCATCCGAATTTTTTGCCCTTCGGTAAACATCTTCGAGCAATAGGAGTAGTCCATGTAGTTCTGCACGTTTTCTACAATCGGAGGATTACAATATTTGAGGCCGAGGTTGCAACTGGTAGAGCCGCGAGTAATGGGAGTATCGTTCACATCATCGTCCCCACAAGCAACTCCCGGATTGTTGGTATCGCCCCAAGGATGTTTCAAATTCAGGTAATGACCAATTTCGTGGGTGAGTGCGCGGCAGTTGGTAGTGTTTCCGGTGCCAATGCTGCCGATGTAGTTGCTCAAAATAATTACGCCATCGCGGTTGGGCAGGTTATACAACACATCTACTGAGCCGGGGTAATAAGCATAACCCGCTACTCCGTTTTCCATGCTGCGAACCACCCACACGTTCAAATATTTATCGCGCGGCCAGCCGTTCATTTTTGAGTAATCGTTTCCCATGTAAGTCTGCGAAGAATTGATCCGGTCAATGCCGTTGGTGCAATTTCCCCAAGGATCAATGTTGGCTAAACGGAACTCAATACCCACGTTGGCAATAATGGATTTAAAGCTCGCAATCACAGCCGCAGTATCGGGATTGCTTTTGTTGTAATCTTCATTTAAAATTCGCACCTCATCCAGCACCTGCGCATCCGAAATATTCTCCGGCCCGCCTTGATGAATGATATGGAATACCATCGGAATAATGTAGGGGCCCGAACGCGCATCGGGCTGGTAGTTGGCTTCAAAGTTTTTGGTAAACTGTTCCAACTCGGCTTCTTGTTGCAGAATTTCAGGATGCTCGGTAATCAGCTTTTGCCGTTCCGCAGAGCTTCCGCAAAAATGATCGGTTTGAGCCGGTGCTACAAAAACTGCTACCAATGCAAACAACGCAGGGCACACCCGTGAAAAAAGAATTCGTTTCATCTTCAAATAAATTGTTGAGGCAAAAAATTTAGTGTTTAATGTTTTCATAGTATTCTAAAGTAAGGGAAATCTATTCATCGGGCGGAGGAAAGAAAACTAAATAGTGCCCTTGGGAAAGAAGCGCTTCGATTCCTGTGATTTTTATTTCCGTTACAGACAGGCTTAGAGAAAACAAGTGCTCTGCAGAAGGGGTAAAATCTTTTGCAAAATTCTTGATCAACTCCATGAAAGGAAGCCGATTTGAAGGATCTGTGCATGAGCCTTCGTCAAAAGTGGATTGAAGTAAATTTTTCAGCAAACTTTCTTTCGTGTCTTCAAGGCAATAGAACATATACCCCCCCTGCTGTTGTACCATTTTGGCGTAGTCATACATCCGGCCGAGGTATCGAAATTCAGATTCGCCATTCGTTTGAAAAATATCGAGGTTGTTGAATTCCTCATCCGAAACAAACACTTTACTCAGCCCTTCTTCTTTCGCCAACTCTAAAGTCATTTCTGTTTTCACTTCGTGTAAGACAGTAAAATAAAACGGGGCAACTCCGCTCATGTGAACCAGTGCCAAAGGGATGAGTAGTAATGGGAGAAAGCGTTTCATTTCGATGCGGAGATAAATATAATAGGCTTTGGAGAAAAGACAGCGGTACTGATGAAAGAATAAAGAAACGAGAGTATCCGAAAACCCTTATCCGTCCGGTTAACAGAAAAGGACAACCGGCAACTGCTCAAAACAAAAGCGCCCCGTATTTACGGAGCGCTTTTGTTTCTATTTTTGTTGCCCGAGAAGGATTCGAACCTCCACAAACTGAACCAAAATCAGTTGTCCTGCCATTAGACGATCGGGCAAAAACATCCTTCTTTATTCAAAGGAGGTGCAAAAATAATTATCTCCTCCTCTTTTACAAGCGTCCACTCTCAATTTCGCAGATTGCTAAATAAAGTCAATGGCGTTTAATGCCCGAACTATAAAACCCCACTTTGCGGTAAATTGATATTTTTACGCCTCTCTAAATTTTGCTGAATGCAGAAGTTCAAAAAACTCAATAACATCTTCGGATGGGCCGCTTTTATTTTTGCTGCGGTGGTGTATAGTATGACCATGGAAAGCAGCGGCAGTTTCTGGGATTGTGGCGAGTTTGTTTCCGGTTGTTACAAGTTGCAGGTGGTGCACCCACCGGGTGCTCCTTTCTTTTTGATGTTGGGTAGAATTTTCACCCTTTTTGCCAGCGACCCGTCTCATGTGGCCGTTACGGTCAACTTTCTAAGTGCATTAGCTACTGCCGGTGCGGTGATGTTTACTTTTTGGACTACCACCGGGCTAGCCCGTAAAGTGGTGATGAAGGATGGCAACTACACCGATGGTAGAATACTAACCGTTATCGGAGCCGGACTTATTGCTGCTACTTCTTGCACTTTCCTCGATTCACTGTGGTTCAGTGCCGTAGAAGGAGAGGTATATGCCCTCTCTCAGTTCTTTATGTCATTTATTATATGGGCTATTGTGAAGTGGGATGCTGATGACAGCCGCTATGCCGATCATTGGCTGCTGCTGATTGCCTACATGACCGGCCTTTCTATTGGGGTGCACTTGCTTAGTTTGCTGGCGCTGCCTACCATTGCTTTGGTCTATTATTACAAGCGGTACAAAACCACTTTGACCGGTTGGATATTGGCTATTGGCGTGGGCTTCGTTATTCTCGGCATTTACATGAAGTTCATTATTTCTTACACGCAGGCCTTCATGTCCAGCTTCGATAAGTTCTTTGTAAACACACTGAACCTGCCTTTCAACAGCGGAGTACTTTTCTTCTTTATTCTCTTGGTAGGAGCATTAGTAGGCGGCATCTACTATTCACACAAAGCCAAGAAGCGCGGGCTGAACCTCATCCTGTTGGGTCTTGCGTTTTCATACATCGGGTACCTGTCGTACCTCATGGTACCTATCCGTGCCTTGGCAAATCCGCCTATCAATATGAACAAACCGGACGATCCCTTTACCTTGCGTTCTTATGTTGATCGCGAACAGTATGGCGACCGTCCTTTATTCAGAGGCCCCGACTACACCGTTACTTCTTATGATATAGAAGACTACGTAAAAACCGGAGAGCGCTGGTACAAAGATGATAAGAATGGCAAGTACGCCTTTGGCGGTTACAAGCAAGATTACAAATTCCGCGATGATGTGCAGATGCTGTTTCCTCGTCTCGGCTTTTGGCAAGAGGAGGGAAAAAAAGCGGGGTACCGCGCTTGGCTGAATCCTGATTACAATGTAGTGAATCGAGGCACCAAGGAAGTGGTGAAAACTTTTCCACCGAGCGGCTTGCAACAAGCCACCGATTACGCCAACAGTTTAAACAAAGACGGAGGTAATACCTATTATGTGAAGGATGCTATTTCCTTTGGAGATAATCTTCGGTACTTCTTCAAGTATCAGATTGGCTACATGTACTTCCGCTATTTTATGTGGAACTTCTCCGGTCGTCAAGATGATATTCAAGGAACCTATGCCAATGACAATGGCCGGTGGATTTCGGGCATTCCCTTCATTGACAATTCGCACCTGTTCTTTACCCCTGAGTGGCCACAAGAGCATCTGTCTAAATCAATGTTGGCGAATAAGGCTCGCAATAAATTCTTCATGATTCCTTTCATTATCGGACTCATTGGTTTGATATACACTTTGTATAAGGATGAAAAAACGTTCTGGATTATTATGGTGCTGTTTGGCACTACCGGTTTGTTGCAAATAGTGTATCAAAACGAGCCACCTATTGAACCTCGAGAGCGAGATTATGCGCAAGCAGGATCTTTTCTCACTTACACCATCTGGATGGGATTTGGATTGATTGCCATCGTTGATTTGCTGCGAAAGCGATTACCCGAAATACCGAGCGTAGTAGCGGCTTTTCTGCTTTGCGCCTTAGCGCCTATACTGATGGGCTCGCAGGGTTGGGATGATCACACTCGCCACCACCGCTACACCGCTCGCGATTTTGCGATTGACTACTTAGAATCTTGTGCTCCGAACGCTATCCTGTTTACACAAGGAGATAATGATACTTACCCGCTTTGGTATGCACAAGAAGTAGAAGGAGTACGCACCGACATTCGGATTATTAACCTCTCTCTGCTCGGAGTGGACTGGTACATTGACCAGTTGCGCTATAAGATGAACAATGCCGCACCGCTCAAACTATCCTTTACTCCTGAGCAATACTTAGGCAGCAATCGCGATATTGTGCGCTACAAGCAAGACCCTCGCATTCCCGATGGCACTCCGGTTGATCTGAAAAAAGTGATGCAGTTTATTGCCAGCGAAAATCCGAACGATAAGGTGTTCTATCAGAATGGAGAAAACGAGAACTACTTGCCTACTCATGATTTTTATATTGATGTGGATACTAATAAGGTGAAAGAGATGGATATGATAGCGCCTGAAGATTACGGCAAGATGGTTTCGCGGATGGAATGGCACATTGACAACAGTGCCTTGCTGAAAAATGACCTGATGACCTTAGACATTGTGGCCAATAACCTGATGGAGCGCCCTATTTATTTCGCGGTGTCAGTAGCGCCTGATGCGTACCTCAATCTGGAGAAATATTTTGAGTTGGAAGGTCTTACTTATCGCATTGTTCCAAAGGTAAACGAAAGCAATTCGCCTTACAGCGCTCCGGTGCGCACCGATGCCATGTATCAGAACATGATGACCAAGTTTAAATTTGGAGGCATTGAGGAGAATCCCAAGATTTACTTAGATGAAAACGTGTTGCGAATGACCGTGAACATTCGCGGTAATTTTGGAAGATTAGCCGAAGCGTTAATCGCAGAAGGGCAGAAGGAGAAAGCCGCCAAAGTGATTGATTACTCGCTAAAAGTGATGCCGGCAAGCAGAGTGCCTCATTCGGTGTTTGACTATTCGTACCCGGAGATTTATTACCAAGCCGGAGAGAAAGAAAAAGGGCATGCACTTTTGCAGGAAATGTTTGATAAAGCAAAAGACGAACTCGATTACTATAAAACAGTTTATGCGTATGCGCTGTCTCAAGCACGCGAGTCGGGCGATATGGCCTACTATGCCAGTTTGCAACAAGGTAAGTTCATGGAAAGGCGCGAAGTGCGCGAACAACTCTACATCATGCAAGAGATGAACATGGATGCCAAGAAATACGACACGCCTGAATTTGCTGCAAAAATCGAGAAGGAATTTACCGATTACCGAATGGCCTTTGTGCAAATGCCGCAGTCCGCAGGGCCGGCACCCGCACCGGGAGGAGGCGAAGCACAATAATTCATACAGCCCCTCTGCAAAGAGGGGCTTTTAGTTTCAACTATGAGCAATCATCCTTTTTGTTTCTTTGGTCGCAAGCCGGTGTTGGAAGCGCTGGTAGCCGGTAAGCGATTTGATAAGATTTTATTGTTGAAGACTGCTGCCGGAGCCGATATCCGCGAGCTTCAGCGATTAGCCAAGGAGTCTGATATACCGGTGCAATTAGTGCCGCGTGAGAAACTCGACCATGTAGCAGGCAAGTATGCCAAACACCGCGAAGCCAATCACCAAGGGGTCATTGGTTTCCTTTCCATCATTGAATATCAACACATAGAGGATGTGATTGACCATGTGATTTCGCAGGGAAGGAACCCACTATTTCTGGTGCTGGATGGAATTACCGATGTTGGAAATTTTGGTGCCATAGCCCGTTCGGCTGAGTGCCTCGGAGCCGATGCTATCATAGTGCCCGCTCAGGGTTCGGCACAAATAAATGCCGAAGCCATGAAGGCCAGTGCGGGGGCGCTGAACAAAATATTTGTGTGCCGCGAAAAGAACTTGCTCACTGCCGTGAAACTGCTGAAGGCAAGTGGCCTCCGCATTTTTGGAACCGAGATGAAAGCGGCTCACAAAATCCATGAAGCCGACTTCACGATTCCCTGCGCCATTGTGATGGGATCTGAAGGGGATGGCATTTCAAAAGAAGTGATGAAACTGTGCGATGAAAATATTCTGATTCCCATGAGCGGCACTACTGAATCGCTCAATGTATCGGTGAGTGCAGGAATTATTCTGTACGAAGTGATGAAGCAGCGGGGATAAGGTAGCGGTTGTATTGCTAAGCTAAGACTGCATCAATGGGTCTATTGAATTTATAGCACGAGATGTTTTTTCTCGCGTGGTTCTTCCTCAATATCCTTTTTAAATGGGTTGCAAATAGAAAAAAGAACCGCTTTATTTTCATTGCAACCGAGCGGAAGGTTCTGCCTAAATACTTGCATAGATTCTTCAGGAACTATATCGTTCCATCTCATATAATCCCATACCGTTTTTGCGCTGGCAATGGCTAAGTAATTTACAGAGCCGGTGGTGCCGCGATAGAAGTCAGTTACCTTTTTAAGGGCTTCGTTCACCGCCATTTTTTGAGTGAGCAATTTCAATGGCTGTTGCAACTGAGCCGAGAAATATTGGCGGTAGCTCTCAAACTGAGAGGATGAAAATTCGCTTTTCTTTAAATCCTTACTCCATTGCCCTAACGCCAGGCGCACCGGAGTCAACTCATCGTTTAATTGCTGCTTTATCAGTTTCAACTCTGAATGAGAATAGTAAGTTAGAATGGTCATATCGGGCATGGGAAACAAAACAATACCGGTATCTGCGGTAGTTGTTTCGAAGGGCTGCATGTTTATATTATTCTCTTTTACGAAGTCGAAGAAAGGATTCGTAAAAGCATATACCTCATCTTTATCGCCCCATTTATTTTTGAGAATTTCACTGTAAGGAGTATAATAGTCTTGATTGTTTTCGGGATGTTTGCTCGAAGTACACAAAAGTTTTAGCTCCTCTTCCTCCATCTTTATCAGTTCGGAAAGTCCACTGGGCTTTATCAAACTGCGGTAATAATTCATACAGTCTTCAAAAAGAGCATCCAACAATTTTTCACCCCGCTTGAGCAATACAATCTCAACTTTGTTTTTGTGCTTTCTGGCGCGAATTGATTTGATGTCGCGCATGATTTGGCGAAATTCATCTAAGGGCATTGGCGGGTTAAGTTGCTCGCAGAATGTCTCAATACCTTTGATTTTTATGAACTGGTTATTATTGGCCGTTGCATATTGATCTTCGAAATCAATCAATACATAGGTACTGCCTGAAATGATTACGGTATCGGCATATAAAAAGGCAACCCTAATGTTTTGCCCTTCGTGAGGCAAAAGGGTTTTAGCTTGGTCGCTGTAAATAGAGTTTATCTGCAACATGGCGCGGGTGTATTATTGCCAATATAATGAATGTTGCGTTTGTAGAAAAGGAGGAGATGAATTATGAATTGCGGATTGGAAATTTCCTTCCTAAAAAAAACTTGTATCGTATTTTACTCTTCCGTGTTCAAATGCTCAAACTTAATAGTGAGCTTGCCGGGGGTGATGCCGATGTTTTTTACCAGCACAAATTTTTTGAGGTCGTTGCGGCCTATCCGATTGCCATAATCTTCAAAAGAATAGGTTATTTTTTGTTCATCGGTGAGGGAGATAGAAGGCCCATTTATAGCCCCCCTGCGTGTGGTGGAGGCATAAATAATCAGGTTGCCGATAGCGCTCAAAGTAGCTGTGGAAGAAGGAGTGCCAAGTATGTTTTCGAGGTTCAATGAAACGGTTTTCCCCACCGGCACTTTGGCTTTGCGCACTCTGGTAGGCTTTGGCAGGCGATGGATGATAAGCGGGTGATAAACATATTGCCCCAGTTTAGTGGCACCGTGATGATATATCCGCTTAGCGGCTGCGATTACCTGCGCCATCGAGGTTTTTTCTCGCATGGTTCTTCCTTCGACCAGATTATTGAGTATTCCGACCAGATAAGTCATAATTCCGACCACGAATATTAAAATTTCTTACTCTTGCTTGCTTCTTAAAGTCAGAGGCGACAATGATTAACTCCGTTATTTATGGCGGAGGAAAGTCGCTATATACCATCCCGGCTTTAGCCATGACTGTTGTAGTGAGCAGGGTTAAAGCTATGGAGAGGCATTCTATTACCCCCAGCCTAAAGGCAGGAGTTAATGTGCGAAGAAACGTATAAATATTCCGCTGGAATTATAGGTGTAGCGACTCAGTTTATAAGCCTTTCGGGCGCAATGCAGCCAGCGAACGTTGCTTATTTAAAGCCGCAAGATTCTCCACTATTCCCTCTTCAAAATAGATTGTTGAATATTCACCATCACATCGGGGCTAAGGTTTTTGGCATTGTCCATATCTACCCCTAAATCGGGCAGGCTCAATCTGAAATTCAAAGTCAGGACGCACGAAATAGGGTCCCCTACTACATGCCTCAACTCACCACTACCCTGTACTTTGTGCATTCCTTTTTCATTGATCAAGTATCCTTCAATGGCCAGCTTTTGGGTCTTGCTGTCGGTGGTATTAATAAATTCAAGACTCAGCTTGCCTTTCAACTGCCAGTCTTTGTCAATCAGTTTTTTCTTCCACAGCTTATCTATCGAGTCAACACCCGTTTGTAAAGTAGCTAAATCGAGGTGGAGGATAAGAGAAGCATTGTCGTAGTTGAGATGCGCTCTTAACTGATTGCTATAGGCTTGGAACATCGAATCTTTATAAACAGCTCTGACCTCAATCAGTCCGTTTATGGTGCCATAAGCACCATTAAAGTCTTGGGAGTTGGCACTAGAAGCCCCTGTCGAAAACAAAAGAATTATAAGAAAGCGCAGCGTAGAAATAGATTTCATAGTATTCATTTTTAGCCCCCCTCCAAACCGGAGAATGGATTATAAGTTAACACTTTTATGTCGTTTTTGTTACAATATTTACGCTATTCGTTCAGCGGTATAGCCGGCACCCTTCATGGCTTCTACAATTTGCACCTCTGTCACGTTGCCCGAATATATTTTTAACTGCCGTTCAGGGCTGCTTAGGTCAACGGCCCAATTTCCCTCTCCTACTAATTGATTAAGCGGCTCGGTCACTTTAGTGACACAACCTTCGCATTTAAGAGAGGTTTTAAACCGCATTGTTTCTATTTTATCCATGTTTTAAATTTTAGAAAATTTTAAACGCAAACTATTACTGACTACCGAAACCGAACTCATGGCCATCGCTGCCCCCGCTATCATAGGGTTCAGCAAAAAGCCATTTACCGGATACAGTATTCCGGCTGCCAGCGGAATGCCGATGAGATTGTAAATAAATGCCCAAAAAAGATTTTGCCGGATAAATGAAATCGTTTTTCGGGACAGCAAAACGGCTTTGGGCACGGCTCGCAAATCAGACGTAATCAAAGTCATCTTTGCTACATCCATCGCTATATCCGATCCTTTTCCCATCGCTATACTTACATCTGCTTGCGCCAGCGCTTCAGAGTCATTAATACCATCGCCTACCATCGCCACTATTTTTCCCTTTGCCTGAAGTTCTCTTACAAACATCGCCTTATCGGCCGGCAACACCTCCGCTTTGAAATTAGAGATGCCCACTTGCGCAGCAATAGCGGTGGCGGTTTGAGAGTTGTCGCCAGTGAGCATATACACCTCCATTCCCAATTCCTTCAATTCACGAATGGCTTGAGCAGAGGAAGTTTTTATTTGATCGGCAATCGCCACCACCGCCATTAATTCTGTAGCAGTGAAAAAACAAATCACCGTTTTGGCTTCTTGCTGCCAGGTCCTCATCCGAGCCTTCATTTCCGTTGAAATATCCGCTCCAATTTCAACGCACCATTTTGGGTTGCCGATGTAAAAAGCAGTTCCATCTATGGTCGCCTTTACACCTTTACCGGTTACACTTTCGTAGTGCTCTGTGGTGATGGAAGTTGATCTTTCCTTTAAGTACTCGACTATGGATTGCGCCAGCGGATGTTCCGATTTACGCTCTAAAGTAAACAAGGCATTTCGCAGAAAATCGCTTTCGGTCTTTACCCAAAATAAGTTGGTCACAGAGGGTTTGCCTTCAGTAATGGTTCCGGTTTTGTCGAGGATCACTGCATTTAATTTGCGAGCGGCTTCTAAGCTCTCTGCATCTTTAATAAGAATATTATTATCGGCTCCCTTCCCCACACCCACCATAATGGCCGTAGGGGTAGCAAGCCCCAAAGCACAAGGGCAGGCAATCACCAACACTGTTACTGCGGTCAGCAAGCCATGCGTAAAACCGGCAGCACCTCCAAAAATAAACCAGCCCAAAAAAGTAAGAACGGAAATACTGATAACTATCGGAACAAAGATGGCGGCAATTCTATCTACCAATTTTTGCACGGGTGCTTTACTGGCCTGCGCCTGCTGCACCGTTTTGATAATTTGTGCCAATAGCGTCTCTTCCCCTACTTTCTCCGCCTCAAATCGAAAACTTCCTTTCTGATTGATGGTTCCTGCAAATACTTTATCTCCTTTCTTTTTTTCGGCAGGCATCGGCTCTCCGGTAATCATACTCTCATCAATAAACGAGTTGCCTTCGGTGAGTGCGCCATCTACTGCAATTTTCTCACCGGGACGAACAATAACGATAGTCCCCACGAGCAGTTGTTCTATCGGCACTTCCATTTCTTGATCGCCATGCGCTATCAAAACTGTTTTAGGTCGAAGCCCCATCAACTTTTTAATGGCGGTAGAGGTGCCGGCTTTAGCGCGCTCCTCCAACAATCGCCCGAGCAAAATAAAAGTAATAACACCTGCGGCTGCTTCGTAATATACATGGGCCTCTAAATGACGATTAGTCCAAAACTGCGGATAAAAGGTATTGAATATGCTGAACAAAAAAGCAATGCCCGTGCTGAGCGCTACGAGCGTATCCATATTCATAGAGCGGTGCATTGCCTGTTTCCATGCGTTAATAAAAAAATCTTTACCGAACCAAAGCACCACCGGAGTGGCTAACAAGAGCATGATATAATCGGCATAAGGGATATTCATAAAAATCATGGCAATCAGCACCAGTGGGGTGGACAGTATTGCTGCGCCAATAAAGTTGTTTCTGAGTTTCACATAGCTTTGGTGTTGGGCTTTTTCCACCATATCCTCCATGGACTCTGTCGCTTCCGCATCAGGAATCAACAAATCATACCCAACCGATTGGATAGACTCCTTCAGTTTTGTGGGGTTGGTTCGATCGACTAAATACTCTACCCATACAGAGTTGCCGGCAAAATTTACCGAGGCATTTAGCACTCCCGGCTGCGCTTTCAAGGTGCTTTCTACGCTCACCGCGCAAGAAGCACAACTCATTCCTACCACCGGGAAAATACTATTCACTCCCTTTTGTTTTTCCTTCTGCATACTCTAAATATTCATTCACTTTTCTCCTTGAGTTCTCTCAAATCAGAGGAGGCGGGTAAAACTACAGCTATTCATCAAAGCGAGTGCCTAACGTTCATCATCTGCCAAAATCTCTTTATCATTAAACCATAAAACTGAATCAACCAATATGAACTTTGAAAACAAAGTAGTCTGGATAACCGGTGCTTCTTCGGGAATTGGCGAAGCCTTAGCTTATACTTTCGCCAAGCGAAAAGCCAAACTCATTCTATCGGCCAGAAGAATAGATGAATTAGAGCGAGTAAAGAAAAACTGTCGGCTCCCCGAAGAAGATATATTGGTGCTGCCTTTAGATGTGGCGCAACACGACAAAGTTGAAGCAGCTGCTCAAACGGTATTAAAAACATTTGGCCGGGTTGATATTCTGATAAATAATGCCGGGCTAAGTCATTGGTCAAAAATCAATGATTTGAGTTATGAGGTTCTAAAGCAGATAATGGATGTAAATTTTATGGGAGGAGCCATGCTATCGAAAGCAGTGCTGCCTTCTATGTTGGAGAGAAAACAAGGAAACATTGTAGTGATCTCCAGCATACTGGGAAAGATTGTTACGGCAAAGCAGGCGGCCTACAATGCAAGCAAACATGCTATCCACGGTTTCTATGATACACTTCGCGCAGAATATGGCAAGCAGGGCATCCGAGTATTATTAGTGTGCCCCGGTTTTGTGAATACCAACGTGGCGAAGAACTCATTGAATAAGCAGGGAGTTCCCATCAACAAAAGCAACAAGATGATTGAAAGCGGTTTAGATCCGCTATATGTTTCGGAGGTTATACTAAAAGCTATTGGAAATAATACCGAGGAAATTATTATTGCCGGAATAAAGGAGAAAGCAGCTGTGTGGCTAAAGCGCTTCTTCCCCGGAATCTTTTCAAAAATTATAGGCAACACAAAACTGGTATAAAATGTCTTCAAAATTTTATTCAAAAGAAAATCTCCGATTCCTTCTTCACGAAGTATTTCCGATGAAGGATTTATGCAGTACAAAACTTTATAGTGAACATACAGTCGAGAACTTTGACATGATTTTAGAAGCCGCTGATTCCTTAGCGACTCAGCATCTCCGACCTATTCTTCAGGAAATGGATAGAAATCCTCCCTATCTGGAAAATGGGAAAATAAAAGTTCACCCCAAGATGCGTTCGCTGATGAAAACCTTCGGAGAGGATGGCTGGATCAGCATGTCAGCCTCGCGGGAGTTTGGCGGACAGGAGTTACCGTTTACCATACTACAAGCTACCGCATTTATTATGGCTGCGGCTAATTACGATGTGATGGCTTATCCCTTCCTGACGAATGGAGCCGCTCATCTGATTGAATCTTTTGCCACGAAAGAATTGCAACAAACCTTCATTCCTAAAATGTATGCCGGTGAATGGCAAGGCACCATGGCGCTCACCGAGCCTCAGGCCGGTAGTTCCCTATCTGATATTGTCACCTCCGCCACCCCTACTGCTGAAGGGCATTACCTGATCAAGGGGCAAAAGATATTTATCTCCTGTGGCGATCACGATGGCTGCGACAATATCGTCCACCTCATGTTAGCTCGAGTGCAAGGTGCCCTCGCAGGCACTAAAGGCATTTCGCTTTTTATAGTTCCGCAGCACCGCCCCGATGCAAACGGGAACTTATACCCGAATGATGTAAGCACAGCAGGTCTTTTCCATAAAATGGGTTATCACGGTGCTCCCATCGCACACCTCATAATGGGCGAAAGGAACAATTGTCATGGTTATTTAGTAGGAGAATTGCACCGAGGACTCAGCTACATGTTTCAAATGATGAACGAGGCTAGAATAGGAGTGGGCTTGCAGGCTACTTCTATTGCTACAGCGGCTTATTACAACTCCTTAGATTACGCCAACGTTCGTTTACAAGGGAGAAAACTATCCGACAAGGATCCCCTAAAACCGCAAATACCGATCATCGAACATGCAGATGTAAAGCGCCTATTGCTTTTTCAAAAAGCGATTGTAGAAGGTTCTTTAGCCTTGTGTTTGCAGGCCTGCCGTTATTATGATTTATGGATGAGCAGTGAAGGAGAAGAGAAAGAAAATAATTTTTTATTGTTGGAATTACTGACCCCGGTTGCAAAGAGTTATCCGGCTGAAATGAGCATTCTGAGCACCAGCGCAGGGTTACAATGCTTTGGCGGCTATGGGTTCACAAAAGATTACATGGCCGAACTCTTTTTCCGTGAAACACGCATCCATACCCTGCACGAAGGCACTACTGCCATACATGGTATGGATTTATTGGGCAGAAAAGTGATGGGGAACCATGGCAAAGCAACCATGCTGTTAGTGCAAGAGGTGATGCGCGATATAGAAGTCGCACAAAAATCGGAACAGCTAAAACCCTATGCCAATGTACTGAGTAAAAAATTATTGAAGTTGCAGGAAGTAACGATGCACTTAATGGGACTCGCTCAAAGCGGGGGCGCTGAAGTATTCCTTTCGGATGCTTCTCTTTATTTAGAATTATTTGGTATTCTCTGCACCGCTTGGCAATGGTTAAAACAGGGGATCGCCACAGCGCAACTAAGACAAAATAGCCAACGAGAATATAGCCCTGAGTTTCTTGAATCAAAATGGTTGGCCTTGCAGTTTTTCTATGAATACGAACTTCCAAAAGCTGAAGGCTTGTTTATCCGCTTAAAAAGTTCTAACCACATCACAGTAAACGCCCGAGCCGAAGAAATTCTATAACATAAAAAAGCCCGGTAATTAGCCGGGCTTTTTTATTCGTACGATCAAGCTTCTTATTTCTTTTTACCGTAAGTAAATCCGGGACCGGTCTTTACTTCTTTTACAACTTCGCCATAATTTTCAAAGTCTGGAGCGTCTTCCGGTTTGTCAGGAATAACTTTGAACTCCACTCTTCTGTTGCGTGCTCTGCCTTCCGGATCATCTTCACCATTTGGCAATTCATTAGGCACAGCCGGCATTGTTTCTCCAAAGGCTTTCACCACGATTCTCTCATCGGCAATCGCTTTCTTCTTCACTAAGAATTTCTTAACCTCATCAGCGCGTCTTTGAGACAACTTCTCGTTGTATTCATCCGATCCTTTGCTGTCTGTGTACCCTTGCACCTCTACAGAATAGGCGGGGTTCGCATTCAGCACTTGCACCACACTGTCAATTTGCTTTTGATAGAATTGAATCACATTGGATTTATCAAAGGCAAAATACACATTTGGTATTCTGATTTTTTTCTTCACTATTGGGTCTATGTAGAATATTTGAACGATAGTGTCGCGATCTTCATCTTCGGCTATAGTTAAATTATCAATAGCCGGCCAGTATCCTTCTTTGTTACCGTTCAACTTATAAGATGAACCGGGCTTCAATTCAAAGGTAAAGGGGTCAGCAGTTGTTTTGATGTTAGCCGCAAATTCAAAATTATTACCTGCCACAGTGTATAATGAGGCATCTACTCCGTCCACAGGAGTATTGGTAGCATCTCCACGCTTCACATAAATTCCTTTAAGTACCACTTCCGGATGTATGGTCACCGTCCAGATATCATCGCAGCATGTTTGTCCGCGAGGGGAAGTAGTTCCCACACGGTTCGACACCATAAAGCCTTTGTTTGATTTTTCATCTAATGCAAAGTACAAATCATCAGCAGCAGAGTTAATAGGCACTCCTGCGTTGATGACAGCCCCCCAATTACCCGGAGTTCCTACTGATTTGAATACATCCAATCCTCCAAGAGAAGGATAACCATCCGATGAAAAATAAAGTGTCTTGTTTTTGTTATCGTAGAAGGGAGTTACCTCATTACCTGTTGTATTGATGGCTCCCGCGTTCTGCACGGCACCAAAAGTGCCATCGGTGTTCATTTTTGCATAGAAAATATCTAAGCCGCCTTTACTACCTTCTCTATCCGAAGCGAAGTAAAGAATATCATTGCTTTCTCCATCCACTCCAAAAGCCGGTTCTGTGGTGGTAGCCCCATCAATATTCAATGCGGTCAATTCCTCATCGGCTCCCCAAGTTCCATTCGCTTTCTTAGAGCGATAAAGTTTACAACGCATTCTGTTACCTATCAGATAATCAACACCGCACTTTGTAAATATAATAGTGTTCTCATCACCACTTAGAATAGCATTTCCGGTATTGATGGTATCGTCATTGGGTGGCACTGATAATTCAGACCTGTTAATATATTGCTTCCCTGATTTTTCGGAAGTGAAAATAGAGGTATAGTGATTCGCCTTCGAATTTGACAGATTCACTGCTGTATCTGTTTTTTGCGAGCTGTAGATTACTCTATGATTCTTTAGAGGTTTGGGAGAGTAGTCTTGAAGGGTTGTATTAACGCCACCTTCTGTTTTCTCAATTTTAACTCTGGTAGGGTTGGCGATGAGAGCTAAAGCCGTATCGCAACCATCTAATTCCACTTTAGCTAAGGCTTTAAAATTTTCATCTTTCTTACCCAACTCTAATTTGAGATAATCTTGAAGCGTTTTCTTGGCATCTTCGTAATGCCCATTCATTTTTTGCATTAAGCCTAAGTAATACATATCACTAGGGTAAGCTTCGTTATCTTTGGTGATAACCGCTTTGTAGTATTTTTCAGAAGATTCATAATCTCTCAAGTAACGATTCACGGTACCCAACAAGTGAGGCACTTCAATTTTGTCTGGTTTGTCCTTGTACACATCTTCCAAATATTGAGCCGCGTTATAATAGCTACCCTCTTCCATTTTAACTCTTGCAATCTTGAGTTTCTTTCTCCACTTAACTTTAGAATACTTTTCAACGTTCTTCAACTGCGTTTCGTTCTGAGCACCTGCGAAAAAAATCAGTGGCACAAGTGCTGCTAAAAGAAAATACTTCATAATGTATGTTTAGTTACTTTGGGTTAATCAATCAAATGTAGAATAGGATTTCGTTTAATATCTAGGATTAAATAGGTAGTTGTCTTCTTTCGGTGTAAAGATGTTACCTACATAGCTTAAGGTAATCTCAAAAGCCTGCGGCATATTCCCCCCTATGTTTTTGTAATCCTTATACTGTTGGGTCAAGTGAGCATCATAAGCAAAACCTGCCCGGAAGCCTTTCCATTCAAATCCAATTTTTGGAATAATCGTGTAGTTGCTCTTATTCAAGCGGTTCCATAAACCTAAATAGAATGTAGCTCTTTTACTTGGATCCGGATCTTTCTTCACATGAATGCCTGCGGTTAATCCGAAGTTAGTTTCACGTGCTTTTGCTTGTGTTTGGAAAAGGTAGCCCGGAATCAACACCGCAGCATCTTTAATATCAAACTCAAATCCTCCATGTAACGTATGGCGTAAAGGAATTCTATAGGTCTGGGCGCTGTTCTGAATAAAATCTTGTTTGTACTGCGTAAGATTATTCAGTGAGTACCCGGTGTAGAACCGCATTCCCGTATGAAATTCTACTTTACCAAAAATACCCGCATTGAAAGCTCCTTTCATTTTGCTGCCGGTGGCTAAAGATTCTCCTGCCAAAGATGGATCGTAAGAAAATCCGGAAGGATTGCTTGGGTCAGAGTAGAAACCATCATGAAACTGCAACTTAGCAAAATCAGATTTATACATAATTAATCCTCCCTGAAAACCAACTCCTAACTGAAAAATTGATTTAGGCCCAAAGCCCATGTTGTAGCCAACAGAAGCGAGTATCTGATTAATATTAAACGTTTTCCCATTTTGTTGATCGTTTACAAACACAAGACCTACTCCTAAAGAGCCTTTCTTTATTTTTTCTCTTAGGAGTGAAAAATCAAGACTGACCGATGGAGTTGAAAAGGCCGGCTTACTTTGAGTGAGACCCGGCCATTGGTTCCGGTAGATACCGGTAATCCGATAGAAGCCGTTAAAGTTTCCCGTAAGTGCTGGGTTAAGAGTCAGGGGAGAGGCATAAAACTGCGAAAAGTGAATATCCTGAGCGTTCAGGCTAAAAATGCTCACCAAAAAAGCTACGATAACGTAGAGTCTTACTTTCATGTGCTTGATTTATTATTGAGGTTCAAAGAAAATAATTTTTATCAAATCGTTAATGCAAAAGTGTAAAAGAACCTGTCAGATTATAGTTGATATAACTCTGAGGGTTGTTTTGATCAGGGCCATTCAAGGTAATATAATAAATGTAAGTATCAGTTGGCTGTAATACACCACTCCAATAACCGTCCCAATCCGTATTTCCGTTAAACACTAACTGCCCCCATCTGTTATAAATCCTCATTTCAACAATTGTCCAAAAACTTTGCAAGGCAGTGGGAATGTATGGGCCGTAGGTATCATTCACGCCATCTCCATTAGGAGAAAAGGCATTTGGCATAGGGATTAATCCGGGAGGGATCACAGCCAAAGTAACGGTATCGTAAGCTATACAGCCATACTGCTGATCGGTCACCATTACTGTGTAAGTAGTGGTAGCAAGCGCATTTTGAACCGATGGTGATTTTTTAGTGGAATCATCTAAGAAAGAAGAGGGGCTCCATGAATAATCAAACACGCTGACGTAACTGGTAGAAGTAACATCCAATCCTGCATTCTGCCCAACAAAAATAGTTCCGGTTGGTGGATCGGCTACAATAGCATCTACCGTTAGGCATCGCAAGTCTATACTCACATCATCGTTTGCGGTGCACTGATTATTATCAGTTACTGTTAATGCATAGATACCACTGACATTTACCGAAATACTTTGAGTAGAATCATTGGTGGACCAAACATAGGTTCCAACCACATTAGAGGTAAGAATAACTGCGGTATCGCAGCCACAGATATTTTGATCGGCACCTAAATTCAATACCGGAGGATTGGTGCTTCCGATAGTGATATCTTTAGTGGAAGCACAACCATTATCATTGGCTGTTAAAGTATAAGTGCCTGCGGTATTTACTAACAGTGAATCTGCTACTACATGACCCGGCTCCCAAGTGTAAACAACTCCCGCCACAGGATTTACATGTAAAGTGACTCCCGTTTGCCCAACACAAATAGAGTCTGATGCAGCGATGATATCAGCCGAAGGATGCTGAACAGCAATTACATGTGCGGTATCCTGCGCGTACAATACACAACCGTTTTGGTCGGTAGCCATGTAGGAATAATCTCCCGCCACGCTTACTCCTATCTGCTGTGAATTGCTTCCATTGGACCAGACATAAGTTACATAGCCGGGGTCGGCTGAAAGCATGATTGTATCCCCGATGCAAACCCCTGTATCGCCCGAAGGCTGTACTACAATTGGAGCTAAAACAAATTCACTGATATTGACGGTATCGGAATTGAAAGAACAAGTTCCATCATTAACACGTACCCAATAGTTCTGTGAAGATGCCGTTTGGTTAGCGGTAGAAATAGAAGGTGTAGTGGCAGAGGTGGACCACAAATAAGTTAAATAAGGACCTCCCGTAGGAGAAAGAATCACTGAATCATTAGGGCATATAGTATCATTTTGACCTAACGTAATAGGGGCATGTTCTTTCACTGTTACTTGAATCGAATCATCTACCCGACAACCTATTGAGTCAAAAGCGGTGACAAAATATTGGGTAGTAACAGCCGGAGTAGCGATTGGGTTTTGAGCACTATCGGAAGTTAAATCACCAGCGGGAGTCCAAGAGTAACTCACTCCATCACCGTTAAAAAATAATTGTGCGGTATCCCTTGGGCAAATAGTATCAGGACTAACACTTACAGTATATGGAAAATTGCCGATGGATACCTTTACCGTGTCGTGTGTAGTACATCCGTTCGAGAAATTAGCTGTCAACACATAGTCCGTAGTAGTTGTTGGAGAGGCCACCGGTGTGAGAATCGTATCGCTGGACAATCCTGTGGATGGAGTCCATAAAATAGATTGCAACTGACTGCCCAATGTGATTGGAGAAAAACGAAATGCTCTGGCACCGGTAAAAGTGACATTCTGATTATTTGCACCCGGCACTGTAGTAGCCACGGTTCCTGTTGCATTTTCAACACCCATGGTGTAATTCCCAGAAGTAAAATTGGTTTGATGAAATTCAATATCTCCATCCTCATAGATCTGCAACTGACCATCCACAAATCCTGAGCCGCCATAAAAGAAAACATTATTGAAACGAATGACCAAAACCCGGTTTGGTGCCGTACCATTGACGAAATAACTGATAGTTCCGCCACTATTTAAATTAAGATCGTGCCAGAAGAACGCGATAATATTATTCGGTGTGTTGGTATTAGGAATTGCCGAAACCACAAAGGTACTATTACCCCCTGAAAAGGAAATAAAGCCATTCGTGCAGATATAGAAATTACTTACCGGTTGGCAATAAAAGTCAAATGGAAAAGGCATTGGTATAGCCGGGGTAATTCCATCATCTAAGCCTCCTGTAAAGGAGGTGACGTTAGTCACAGTTCCTTGAGCAGTGAGTAAAGCATAAGGAATGGTCGCCACCGTATAGGCAGCAGAACAAACAGGTGCTGAAGGATGCAGCCATTCTCCATTTAACTGAATAGCATTACTGTTACAGATAACCGTATCATTTCCGGCACTCACCAATACGGCAGAATCCACAAACAAATCTATCGTAGTATCTCCTTGGCAGGTTCCATCATCTATCATTACCGTATAACTGACATTACCATTTACATTTACAGTGGGATTAGGCACAGCCGGAAGAATAGTTCCATCAGACCCTGTCCACGTGAAAGTGTAATTGCTCAAAGGTGCCACACACATAATAAAACGCATGTTGGGACGATTTTGCCCTAACACGGGAGTGGTTAACCCGGTGCATCCAGAGGAGGTTGATAAATCTCCATTATCCCACAATACTGAATTGGGAAAGGAAGTGGTAGTATAGAAAACATTATCATAACCGCTCCAATTACTGTTATCATAGCAGATTTCCACTATGATGTTGGAAAATCCATCCCAATTAAAAGGGATATCCAAGGTGTGCGTATTCCAGCCGGTAGTAGTAGTGTAAGCCACCGGGTTAGTTACCTGAGACAGTCCCGACACAAATGAACTTGGCAATTGACTTAGGGTAGTACAACCCATTTTAATAGTCAAGTCGTTATATGGTATGGTACTCGACTTCGATGCTATATTTAAAGCAATATCAGTAATAGTACCGGCAGCAAGACCCATCGCTTGCAACTCCGAAGCTCTAAATAGATATTGAACTCTTCCATCATCCCAAAAGCCGGTGTAGGGGGTAGTATTACTACTTGCATTGGCGGTACCTGAACCAATATCGGTAAGCACAAACTGACTCCCGGGTAAGCAAGGGTTTTGCGGATCGCTATTGGGGCCACACTCCACTGACTTTACCACTGAGTTCAAAGTAACCGGTGAACCGGGGCAAACATAGTTGTCGGATGGGTTCACCACTATTTTAGGAGCTATTCCCTGTATCACAATCTGAATGCTATCGTGAATGGTGCAACCACTGGCAGACTGCACGGTAACCTGATAAGTAGTAGTGGTAGTGGGTCTTACCACAGTGGACTGATCCACCGGGTTTTGAATTCCTGTGTTGACAGGTCCCCACAAATACGTAAAGGGCCCTTGCGAGGTAGGAGTAGGAGTTACTAATACAGAAGTACTGGCATTCAAACAAATGGTATCATCAGGGGAGGAAGTACTAGTAGAGTAGGTGGGCACATTAAATATGGTGATCGTATCCCGATTCTTACATCCGCCCTGTAAATCACTTTGTACGTAATAGGTAGTAGTGGTAGAAGGAGCAAAGTAAACAATAGAACTATCCGCATTAGCACTAATCATTCCGGTGGTAGGTGTCCAAGAGAAATGCGATCCTCCGGTGGCATACACCATTACGGGGCCCCCGCCCGTACAGTAGTATTTATCGGGACCCACTGTAGTACCGGGTAAAACGGTAATATCGTAAGTAAATAATTGAAGGCCGGTAATAGGACAGGCATTATCCTCAAACTGAACGGTAAAATATCTGAACCCTGTATCCGTGCCTAAAGGCATCCAGTTAAAGGTAACAAGCACGGAATCTGGCCCTCCTACTTGGGTAGTAGTAAGTGTAGCTCCCGGTATGGAAGCCGCAATGTTAGAAGTAACAGTAACAGGTTGACCATCCGGATCTCTTACACCAATAGTAAAGTTAACATTCTGTCCGGGGCAAACTCCCAAAGAGTTACAGTCCACCACTACACCACCCGATACATTTGAGTTGGTAAGGCAATTGCTCACTATCGGAGCATTGTTCGAGCAGTTGATAATTACAATTTGAATATCCCGCATGGTAGTACCTATCAATTGTCCGTTTCGATATTCGCTAACTAACACATCCACGACATAAACCCCTACCTGACTGGCCGTGAAAGTCATTTGACCCGTTTGAGGATCAAAATTAAAACCACCGTTGGTGGGCATAGGACTGGTGAAAGTGTAAGGTGCATTGTAAGGAATATTTCCGCCCAAATCGTCAATAGGAGGAATCAAAGAATACACTAAAGAATCACCGTCTGTATCTAATGCTCCGTGCGAATAGTTAACCGGTTGCCCTACACAAAAATAAGGAACCGGTAAGGAGGTAAAAGTAGGCGCACTTTCGCACGATACTAAGTTGCTGTTCAATGTTGCTCGCACCATAAAGCCTTGCGAAGTAGCACTAACTATATTATTAGATTGGTTGCGACAGCAGTCGTCATAAGAAAAGGTATAAAGACCACAGCTTGGTTGCACCGTCACCGTTCCTTCATAAACATATACCTGAACCCCGGGAAGGGAACCACCCTGACAGGTAGATAGTGCCGTTGGACAAAGTTGAGAAACTTCAATGCCGGAGGTTTGAGGATTAGCCGTGCAAGTGATTGTTTGCGTTCCGCAAGTGGAGGTGACATCTACAGGGATAGAAGTAGGGGCTGAAATACCGCTACAATCTCTATATAGAGTAACAACTACCTGATATTGGTTTCCGCCTAAGCAATGAAAGGAGATATCGGAACCCATGATGTGCGAGGCAGATACGTTTGAATTCCCTGCTAAAAACAATATGACCGCTAAAGCCAGTCTTGAAACAAGAGAAGATATTTTTTCCATAAAACGATTATGTGTCCGGAACGAGAATTGCAGCAAAAATAATTATTTAGTTAACACTGTTTAAGATAATCTAAAGAATTTCCACAATTAAGAGCCCGTTATTTTCTGCTGGCAAGAGCATTATGTTAATTATTCATTGCTAACTATTCATTGACAATTGCTGACGGGAATTGAACGCACCATATAACTGTGTGATATTTGTTCAGATGTGTAAAGTTTATAGATTTGCCACATTATTAAATAAACAAGCATTGCTTAACTAAAACCAAAAACCATGAACAAGATTTTCAAAACATTCTTAGCTGTATTCGCATTTGTTACGGTAGCTTCCTTAATGTCCTGCACCAAGACTTGCGACCCGGGTTATGAAGGAACTAAGTGCGATGTTAAAATTGTAACTAAGTACACCGGAAACTATCAAGTGAACGGCACTGATAACCAAGGTGGCACTTACACCAATTGGACTTGTGTTATCTCTGAATCATCTTCTGATGTATTAACGGTTCTTATCAACTTACAAAATGCCAGTATTACTTTAAGTGCAAAGGTTGCCGAAGATGGCGGTAGCTATACCATTAGCTCTCAGAATGTTTCCGGCTTTACTTACTCCGGTTCTGGAACACTTACTTCAAATGCAATGACTTTAAGTCTTACTGAAATAGGTGGTACTCCACAAGTTACTACGGTTTACACCTTTACAGGAAGCAAACAATAATTATCATCCTGTAAATAAAAAAAAGCCGCTCAATGAGCGGCTTTTTTTTATTTATCGAAATCTAGTTTGGAGTTTTATCTCTCTTCTGTCTTAGACCACCTCCGCCCGGTTGGGCTTCTTGATTCTGATCTGATTTAGACTTTATGCCTCCTCCCTTTTCTTGTTGCTGATCGCTTTTACCTTGCAAACCGCCTTTTGGTTCTTCCTTCTTAGGTTCTTCTGCTTTTGGCTTTGGTTTCGGAGCGGGCTTCACTCCCTTCTTCTTTCCTTCCTTAGCATACCACTCGTCATACTGCACTTGAGCTAAAGAATCTACTAAGGCGGTGCACTCTTGGTCGGCCTGCGTTTGTAACTCTCCCAATTTAGCATCTACCATAGACTGAATTTTGGTGTTCTGCTCATCGGTTTGCTTTTTCACTTCCTCGGCATTGTTGCAAGCGGTGAGTACCACTCCTGTTGCAATAACCGGTAACATTCTAAAAAATATCTTTTTCATCTGTTTTGCTTTTTAGGGTTAACATTATTTGCTGGCAACAGCCGCATTTTTCATTTCCTCAAATTTGGCACTTGCCTCCGCCTCTGCTTTCGATTGGCAGGCCGCCCGCAGTTCTTCTAATTTGGCATCCTTTTGTGCGGTAAATAAAGAATCTACCTGAGCACTTACCTGCGCCTCAGTAAGAGGAGTAAATTTTTCTCCGCAACTCGTTAGCAGTAGAGAGAAAAAACCTCCTACAACCATCGCGACAATTATTCCTTTTTTCATGATTTGTAGTAGTTTTTGGTTATTTAATTAAGGCGAAAATAATTTTTGTAATCTAAATAACCGCATATCCTTTCTTCCTAAATTTATCTAAACGGGGAATTTCAAAAAAGAAAGCCCGAGGTGTGATTCCGAATAAATAAATTTGGTATGCTGTTTGGCACACATCTCCCAAACGAAAAGCCATGAAAACTAAATTCGTTGTTTTAGGAGGCATCATTTTAATGAGCACCTCTCTTTTTGCCCAAATAGCTAAGAAGGCGGATGGGAACGATAAGCGAACCGATACCGTGGCTTATGTGTACAGCACTCCCGAATTTTCGATAAATGACTCCTCTCCCACGATCAACCTAAGGGATGTAGATATTATTTCCTTTAAATCGAAAGAGGACTGGATGATGTACTACAAGTATAAAAGCAGGATTCAGAAGGTGCTGCCCTACGTGAAAATTGCAAAGCAACTTTATGGTGAATTGAAGGAGGAAAAAGAATCGGTTAAGAAACGGCAGTATAAACACTACCGCAAAGATTTGGAGAAAGAGATGCGGACGAAGTTTGAGAAGGAGCTAAAGAACCTGACCGTGAGCCAGGGCGAAATGTTATTTAAACTCATTAACCGCGAAACCGGCAACAACGCCTACACCATTATCAAAGAAATTAAAGGCTCTATGACGGCTTGGTTTTACGAGTTGGTAGGGAAAAGATGGGGCTACGATTTGAAGGAACACTATGACCCCGAGCAAGAAAAGATGATTGAGCTAATCATTAAGGAGATGGGGCCGGCCTACAATATCTAATCAGTACACTCCGTATTATCTAACAGGAAGAAGCGAGAGACAAGAAGCGAGAAGCTAATGTCCCTTTCCAATTGGGTTTGTCCTATTTCGAATTGGGGTTGCTCTTTTTCCAATTGGGTTGGCGCAATTTCCTGCCGGAATCTCTCTGACCGAAACTTTCCGGCAGGGAAAGACAGCACCGGCAATACCTCCCTAAACAGTCAGCAGCATTTCATTTATCTTCCCGGCCAGCAGCTTTTCATCTAACTTATTCATACAATTGAAATGCCCCTTGGGACAGGTGTCATACCCAACCTTGCTGCAAGGGCGACAGGGCAAGCCTTTTACCTCAAAAATAAAATTGGACACAGGGATAGTGCCGTAATAGGGAGTCATTCCAAATTCAGGGATTGTGCTTCCCCATATCGAAATGATCGGTTTTTTATAGGCAGCCGCAATGTGCATCAAGCCGGTATCGTTGGTCACAATCAACTTTGCTTGTTGCACGATGGAGGCAGATTGGTTGAGGGTATATTTTCCGCAGGCATTATATACCAAAGAGTTTTGCTTTTGAATAGCCGAAATAATTGCCTGGCCATCGGCTTCGTCCTCCTTCCCTCCCAACAAAATAACGGGGTATTGAATACCGGCAAGTGTGCGAATGATTTTAGCAGTCGGAAATTTCTTCGTTTGCTTTTTTGCACCGATCACCCATCCTATATATCCGTTTCGAAATGGCGCAGGAAGAGCTTCGGGCTTTACTTGCTCTGTTTCTGAAATAAAATAATCTAATCCCCCTCCATCATTTATCACTCCTAACGATTGGCAGGTAGCCAAATAGCGATCTACAAGGTGCACATCGGGCAGGCGATTTATTTTAAAGTTCACCATGAACCATTTCTCGATGTTGATTTTATGGAAGGAAGAGGAGGGGCGATTCAGCAGTCTTTTGATCACCCAAGTGCGCTGATTATGGTGCAAGTCAATAATGAAATCGAACTGCTCTTGTTTTAATTCGTTCGCCAAATGTAGAAGCGAATCTTCGAGTAAATGAATTCGATGGAGGTACGGATTATGAACAACGATAGAATGATATTGTTTCTTGGTGGCGAAGTGAATTTCTGCCTCCGGATATTTTGCTCGCAAGCAGCGAACCACCGGAGAAGTCAACACGATATCGCCAATTGAACTAAATCTTAAAATCAGAAACTTCATGGCTGCAATGTTACGTATTGCCTTCCATAATCACATTCATTAATTCCTTGCATATTCGCACTATGCCCGAGTTTCGTTGGAATCCACTGCTGAGTACCTGGACGATGGTTGCCACCAATCGGCAGCACCGCCCGCACCTGCCGAAAAACTACTGTCCGTTTTGCCCGAAAGACAATAAGTCACTGCCACCATTTGAGGTGTTAGATTATCCGAATGATTTTCCGGTGATGAGTTTAGAAGCAAGCGATAGCCAACAAAAGATTTCTCCCGATTCTTTTTTTAAACGAAGCGAAGCAGTGGGTTGCTGTGAAGTGATTTTGTATTCACCGGAGCACAACCTGCAACTGTATCAACTGAGCGATGCGCATGTGTTGAAGATTGTAGAATTGTGGGCCGCGCGATTTAAAACGTTGCAGCAGGACGCGCGCATCAAATACATTTATGAATTTGAAAACCGGGGGGAGGAAGTGGGTGTGACGATCAATCATCCGCACGGGCAGTTGTATGCCTATTCATTTATTCCTGCAAAAATTCGAGAGGAACTGAACAACTGCAAACAGTATTACCGAAAAAATAAGCGATCGCTATTTGCCGATTTAAACGCTGCGGAAAAGAAACACAAAAAGCGAGTAGTGTTTGAAAACAAAAGTTTTATCGCCTACATCCCCTACTTTACCGATTATCCTTTTGGGGTGTTTGTGGTGAACAAAAAATTGAAAGGAAACATCACACAATTCTCGTTGAGAGAAAAGAAAGATTTAGCAGAAGCCCTCAAAAAAATCGTGGAAGGTTTCGATAAAATATACAATCGTCCGTTTCCGTACATCATGTGCTTGCATCAAACCCCGGTGAATGAAAAGAAATATGCCGATGCGGAGAACTACTATTCCTTCCACATCGAATTTTATACCCCACTGCGCGCTCCCGATAAAATAAAATGGTATGCGGGCAGTGAGATGGGAGCAGGCGCTGCGGCCAATCCTTTAGAGGTAGATGACTGTGCCGAAATTCTGCGAAGTAAAATTTCGCACTAACAAATCACCTGACGATGAACAAAAATGAACAACAGTTCTTTGCCCCCGGCAGAGTCAATCTTATTGGCGAACATTTAGATTACAATGGCGGATTAGTGTTGCCTGCCGCTTTAAGCATCGGCATTAAAGCCAGTTATCGAAAGCGAAATGACAACCGGGTTCTACTGTCTTCCTCCGCTCATACTTTACAAAAAGAAATTCACTTGCAGGATGCTTACTTCTTTCAACCCGAAAATGATTGGTGCAATTATCCTATTGGCATTATTGAGCATTTGAAAAAGGAAGGCCGTCAACTTTCGGGAGGCGAGATTCACTACGAAAGCAACTTGCCCGAAGGCTCGGGTCTTTCTTCTTCGGCTGCGATAGAAGTACTCACAGCTTACCTGCTGCTGTCGCAAACCGAATCGGATATTGACAGGGTGTGGCTGGCTAATTTTTGTCGCGAGGTAGAAAATGAATTTATAGGCGTGCAATGCGGCATCATGGATCAATATGCGGTGGCTTTGGGCAAAAGAGATTGCGCTATTCTGTTGGACTGCGATACGCTGGAGCATCTTTACATCCCCATTGTGTTGGAGGATTACAAACTGGTGTTGCTGAACACCAACAAACCCCGCTCGCTGATTCACTCTAAATACAATGAACGAAAGCGCGAATGTGACGAAGCGTTGAGGATTATTCGCGCCACGCAACCGAGTGTTGCCAATTTGTGTGCTGCCTCCCCCTATTATTTAGATCTGCTGCAAAACGAAACGATTCGCAAACGAGCCAAACATGTGATCACCGAAAATCTTCGGGTGAAGGAAAGTGTAAAAGCACTTCGGTTAAATGACCTGAGTACTTTCGGGCGGCTGATGAATGTTTCTCATCAATCACTGAAAGAAGATTACGAGGTCACCGGCCTTGAGTTAGATACGCTGGCCGAAACAGCACAACAAACCAGAGGCTGCCTTGGAGCGCGAATGACCGGAGCAGGGTTTGGTGGTTGCGCCATCGCTATTGTTCATAAAACCGCGATAGAGGAGTTTAAAAATAAAGTGGGCGAAAAATACCTGTCAGTAACAGGACTGAACTGCAACATCTTTGCAAGTGAGATAGGTGACGGAGTGCGGAAAATTTGATGATTTCAATTCCCCTTCCTAAAATGGTTGGAGTTAAGAACAACCCCTCGCCTCTCCCCTATTTAATCACTAAGGTTTTGAGAATCTTCTTGGTGAAATCTACATAAGCCTGCTGCTCATCGGGGTACACAAACATCTTCCATTCCAAAATATCCTCGGGCAATGTGGTTTCGTAATTGTATCGGTAATACTCAAAGAATACAAAGTGGCTGCTCTTGCCATCGTCACCGGGAATCAGCAACAGCAGCACAAAATTGCTTTGCTGCGTTTGCAGGTCGTTGATGTAATATAATTCGCCCTTCTTCCCCGCATTGGTGGTAAAGGATTCGGGGCTGCTAATCAGCATGGCCGCTTTTGTCTCCACTTCTTTACTGCTCAAAGGCTCACCGTTATCCTTGTAAATACCGGCCAGATGATTCCTCACCTCTTTCATCACCATCTCCTTTTTTTCGGCTGCTGACTTTTTGATGGTGTTCATCGTAATCTGCACCCCTTGTGCAATTTTCTTATCGGGCAAAGGGAACGATTCGCTCAGCGGCTCCTTATCGGCTTTCTGCAATTTAAAATCGGAGAATATCAATGCGCCCTGCTCTTTCCAAACAATAGGAATAGTCAACTGCAGGTTGAAGTTGATGAGTTTATCGGCCAGTGTGTCGGGGCCTTTATCGGGCTGTGCTATCAGCATATCGGGCAATTCCTTCAACACTTCTTTCACACTTTTTTTCTGATCCTTGTTTTGAGCAAAAGCCCCAACAAATGGCAGCAACAGCAGCAGGAGGAAAGCATGTTTTATTTTCATTTAGCGATAATAGCAACTAATCCTCTCAAATCATTACAGGCAGCCTTCCTGTCACCAATTTTTACATTTGTAACACAACTGAAAGGAATGCTTGGACTGAAATTACCGACCGACCCGCGCTGGACAGATTTAGCAGGGAAATCTATTGCGGATATACTGACCGACCACGCCTATTGCGAACAAAAAGCAACCTCCACCGCTATTTCGCTCATACAGAATTATCCCGATTTTGAAAACATAGTGGAGTCGCTTTCGCCAATTGTAAAAGAGGAATGGGGGCACTTTGAATTGGTGATGGACCACCTCAAAAAACGCGAATTAAAACTGGGGCCGCAGCGGAAGGATAAATACGTGAATGAACTGCAAAAATTTATTCGTCATGGCGGTTCTCGGAAGGATTCACTGGTAGAAAAATTGCTGTTTTCTGCTTTGATTGAAGCGCGTAGTTGCGAGCGTTTCCGGCTGCTCTCTAAGAATATTGCCGATGCGGAATTAAAATCGTTTTATAAAAACCTGATGGTGAGCGAAGCGGGTCACTATCGCCTGTTTTTGGATATGGCTTGCGAATTGGGCGGCAAAGAAACGGTGCTGAACCGCTGGGAGGAGTGGCTACACCACGAAGCGGAGATAATAAAAACATTAGAAGTAAGAGGCGACCGGATGCACTAAAAAAACAGCAGAAAGAAGATGAAAAAAGTTTTGTTATACCTGATGGGAGTGCTCTATGTATTGGCAGGGATCAATCATTTTGTTCATACCGATTTCTACCTAAAAATGATAGAGGGATTTTTGCCGCAAGCCACACTGTTAGTACAACTGAGTGGGGTGGCCGAAATCGTTTTAGGGGTTGGAATCATGATCCCTTCTTCACGAAGAATCTCTGCTTGGGGAATTATTCTTTTACTCATTGCCGTGTTTCCGGCCAACATCAACATGGCCATCCATTCTGCCGATTGGAACATGAATCCGCTGGGCTTATATCTAAGGCTGCCAATTCAACTGCTACTGATTTACTGGGCATATTCTTACACAAAACAAAGGGATTAAATTCCCTCTAATTTCAATTGATTGGGCGAAGCCGTCAAATGAAATTTCTTTTCCGTTTGGTCGGATTGCTGAAACACAATGTCGCAACTATTGTTATTCTGCCAAAGAAAGTGAACCGAGTTACTATCTAAATCGCGAGCATACACTTCAAAGTTAAGGCGGTCTTCCTTAAAGCTATACGCCTTTACTTTTAGCTCCACCTTCCACGGATCGAAGCGAATGCTTTTTGTTCCTGTAACAGTTATCAGCACCTTTCCGTCAGAGGATCGGTTTTCTACCACCGCTTTCTGATTGCCATCGCAGGAAAAAATAAATAGGAGCGGTAGAATTAAAATCAAAGAATAGCATTTCATGAGTAGGGTTTAGTAGTGAACGCAAATGTGTATCTCAAATTTCTCATTGCCTATACAATTGCTTTCGGAAAAAATAAAAAAAGCCACCCCCAAAAGAGTGGCTTTAGAAATTATAGTGCTGAAAACTTTACACAGTTTGCGCTACCCCCAGTACTTTCGCCATCATCTCACCAATGCCTGCGGGTGACTCTACCACATGAATTCCGCATTCGCGCATGATGGCCATTTTCGCAGCAGCGGTATCATCTTTACCCCCGATAATTGCTCCGGCATGTCCCATTCTGCGCCCGGCAGGGGCGGTTTGCCCCGCAATAAAACCAACTACCGGCTTTTTATTGCCGCTGGCTTTAATCCACTTAGCAGCTTCCGCTTCTAAATTTCCACCAATCTCACCAATCATCACAATTCCATCCGTATCGGGATCATTCATAAAAAGTTCTATCGCTTCCTTTGTAGTAGTGCCAATAATAGGATCGCCACCAATACCAATTGCAGTAGAAACTCCCAAGCCCGCCTTTACAACCTGGTCGGCTGCTTCGTAAGTAAGAGTGCCCGATTTAGAAACAATTCCCACAGCACCTGCCTTGAATACAAAAGCCGGCATAATGCCCACTTTCGCTTCTGATGGGGTAATAACACCGGGGCAGTTGGGGCCTATTAATCGCGTGTTTTTATCGCTTAGGTAAGACTTCACTTTTACCATATCCTGCACGGGAATTCCCTCGGTGATGGCGACTACTAATTCTACTCCTGCTTCGGCTGCTTCCATAATTGCATCGGCAGCATACGGTGGCGGCACAAAAATGATGGACACATTACATCCGGTGGCTTTGCGCGCTTCGCTCACGGTGTTGAAAACCGGTTTATCTAAATGAGTTTCTCCTCCTTTGCCGGGAGTAACTCCTCCTACTACATTTGTACCATACTCAATCATTTGCCCGGCATGAAAAGTTCCTTCCTTTCCCGTAAAACCCTGCACAATTATTTTCGAGTTCTTGTTGACTAATACTGACATTGTATCTGTTGTTTTAGTGAAGCAATTAATACTTGGCGTGCGCCCGTAAATCTTTCAAAAAATCAGACGCGAATATAAAATCAAATAATTCCCCTTCGGTTATCTGCATAATTTCTTTGTTCGTACCTTCCCAATATTTATAACCATCGTGAAGAAAAAGCACATTATCGCCTATGCCCATCACCGAGTTCATATCGTGCGTGTTCACGATGGTAGTGATGTTGAATTCTTCGGTAATTTCTTTAATCAAATGGTCAATAACGATAGATGTTTTGGGGTCGAGGCCGGAGTTTGGCTCATCGCAAAACAAATATCTCGGATTCATAACAATAGCTCGCGCAATACCCACTCGCTTTTTCATTCCTCCTGAAAGTTCGCCCGGATATTTTTTGTTCGTGCCATCCATGTTTACGCGCTTGAGACAGAAATTTACTCGCTGTTGTTTTTCCTCCATCGTTTTTGAAGTAAACATGTCTAAAGGGAAACGGATATTCTCCTCTACCGACATAGAATCGAACAGGGCAGTTCCCTGAAACAACATTCCGATTTCGCGCCTAATGGCTTTGCGCTCTTTAAAATCCATATCCATCGTGTTGCGACCATCGTAAATGATGCTGCCGCTATCCGGCTCAAAAAGCCCCACCATACATTTCAGCGTAACCGTTTTACCCGAGCCGGACTTGCCAATAATGAGATTACATTTACCATCCTCAAACACAGCTGAAATACCTTTCAGCACTTCCTGGTCGCCAAAATTTTTCTTTATGTCTTTTATTTCTATCACAGCATTAAAAAGGCTACCAAAAAGTTTACAATAACAATAGCAATGCTGCTATAGACCACCGCTTGAGTCGAGGCTTGACCAATTTCAATAGCCCCGCCTTCTACCGTAAATCCTTTGAAGCACGAAATAGATGAAATGATAAACCCAAAAAGAACCGACTTCACCAACATGATATTTACATCGCGCACAATGAAGTTATCTGTAACTCCGCGAAAGTATTCGGTGGTGGTATAATAATTCCCCATTACCCCTGCTCCCCATCCTCCAAGGATACCTAAAAACACCGCGATGACTACCAACATCGGCACCATCAGCACACCGGCTACCAGCTTAGGCGAAATGAGATAGCCCGCAGTATTTACTCCCATTATTTCATAGGCATCTATCTGCTCAGAGATTCGCATGGTGCCTAATTCAGAAGAAATGTTGGAGCCGACTTTACCGGCCAATAGAAGCGCAGATATGGTAGGGGCTAATTCCAAAATCATTCCCTTGCGAACAATTGAACCAATCCACCACATAGGCACTAAACTAATGGTGCGTAACTGATAGGCAAACTGCACTGCGCTCACCGCTCCCACAAAGGTGGCAACGATGGCAATGATAGCGAGCGACCCGATACCGAAATCGTGGCACTGGCGGAAAGCTTCCTTTGAGTACATAGAGAACTTTTCCGGCTTGCGGAAAGCCCTCCGTATGAGTATTAGAAATTCACCAATCGTTTCAAAAAGTTTAATCATATCGGAAAGAGGCGCTAAGATAAGAAAGGAGTTGATGTAAGAAAGGACAAGGCAATATACAAACAGAACACCCTGAATTGTACCCCTCAGAATTGATATGTTTGCCGGTGAAAAACAGGAATATCATTATGAATAAAAGAATCGTTATTACTGGAGCTTCAAAAGGAATTGGGAAAGCTCTATCAATAAAGTTTGCTGCGGAAGGATTTGATCTGGCACTTTGCTCCCGTACCCTCTCCGATTTAGAAAAACTAAAATCAGAGATTGAACATCGGGGGATAGAAATTAAAATATTCGCCTGCGATGTGAGTAAAAAAGAAGAGGTGAAAAAGTTCAGTGAATATGTTCTTAGTAATTGGAATTCGGTGGATCTATTAATAAATAATGCCGGAACGTTTGAGCCGGGGCAGGTATATAACGAAGCGGAAGGAACCCTCGAGCGACTGGTGGAAACCAACCTTTACAGCGCCTATTATATGAGCCGAAACTTTATACCGGGAATGGTGGATCAAAAGAGTGGGCATATTTTCAACATGTGTTCAGTGGCTTCCATACAAGCCTATCCCAACGGAGGATCTTACAGTATTTCAAAATATGCTATGTTGGGCCTTTCAAAAGCGCTTCGCGAAGAGTTGAAAGAGTTTAATATCCGCGTTACTTCGTTAATCCCCGGTGCTACCTACACCGATTCATGGGCAAAAAGTGGCTTGCCCGAAGCGAGATTTATGAAAGCAGAAGATATTGCAAAAGTGGTGTGCGACATTTATCACTTATCCGAGAATACTGTAGTAGAAGAAATACTGTTACGCCCTTTAGCAGGGGATATTTAAGCGCAAAAACTTGTTAAGGATATCGCTCTCAGAACAAAAATTCCGTCATTTTTAGCAGAGAGTTTATTTTTGAAACCAAATTGTTGATTCATGAAAGGAATAATTTCATTATTAGCGCTCACCGTTTTCGTATCCGGTATTTATGCACAGGAGAAAAAGGACGATAAAGGCGCAACATCAAACCCCAATGCCGCACAAATAAATTTTAAAGAAGAGTCATTTAACTTTCAAGAGATTCCCGAAGGGCCGCAAGCCACGCACGAGTTCAAATTTACCAACACCGGTAAGGAGCCATTAATTCTTTCTAACGTTAGAGCTTCGTGCGGTTGCACGACTCCCAGTTGGCCTAAAGAACCCGTATTGCCAGGTAAAGAGTCGGCCATTGTAGTAACCTACAACACACAAGGAAGACCCGGCCCGTTTACCAAATCAATCACCATCACTTCCAATGCAAATACTCCGAACCAAGTAATTATTATTAAAGGCGAAGTGGTAAAAGACGACCCTAATAAGTCGGTTCCTATGGAGGCACCGAGTATGTTAAGCCCCAAAAATTAGAGTTACATTCATTCAACGAATACAGCACTCCGTCAAAACTCAAGACGGAGTTTTTTGTTTTCTTCGCGTTTCAAAATAGTGACATGCCACAGATTTCTTTGAAAGGAAAGGAGATGCCTGCTTCTCCAATTCGCAAGTTGGTTCCTTATGCCGATGAAGCAAAACGAAAAGGCGTTAAAGTGTATCACCTCAACATAGGTCAACCCGACTTGGAAACTCCCAAGCCATTTTGGGACAAGTTGAAAAACTTAGACATGAAAGTGTTGGAATACTGCCCCAGCAATGGCATTGCATCTTACCGAGAGAAATTTGCCGCTTATTACAATGGGATTGGAATAGATGTGAAAGCAAATAATTTCTTGATTACCGAAGGCGGTAGTGAAGCGTTGTCGTTTGCCATGATGAGTTGCATTAATGAAGGCGATGAAATTATTATTCCGGAACCGATGTACGCTAATTATATAGGCTTTGCTACAGCCGGAAATATTCGCGTGAAACCGATTTCTACCAATATTGAAAATGGATTTGCCCTTCCTCCTATTGAAGATTTTGAAAAGGCCATTACCTCAAAAACAAAAGCCATTCTCATTTGTAATCCGAATAATCCAACGGGGTATTTGTACAGCAAAGAAGAGTTAATGACCCTGCGGGAAATATGTCTGAAACACGATTTGTTTCTCTTCGTGGATGAGGTGTATCGCGAATTCTTATATGAGAAAGGCCCCTTTTTCAGTGCGCTCAATTTGCCGGGAATGGAAGAACATGTGGTGGTGATTGATTCCATCTCGAAACGATTCAGCGCTTGTGGAGCCAGAATAGGAGCCTTAGTTACACGGAACAAACTGGTGTTGGAAATTGCACTCAAATTCGGCCAGGCACGGTTAAGCCCGCCTTCGCTGGGGCAAATAGCTGCGGAGGATTTATTTGACCTCGGCAAAGAATATTACGATTCTATAGTAGCAGAATATCAACATCGAAGAGATGTGATAGTAGCAGCGCTGAACAAGATACCCGGAGTGGTTTGCCCGAATCCGGGAGGAGCTTTTTATGCGGTGGCTTCTTTACCGGTGAAAAACTCAGATGCGTTCTGCCAATGGATGTTGGAGGATTTTTCGTACGAGGGGGCAACGGTGATGATGGCTCCGGCTTCGGGATTTTATTCTACCGAGGAAGCCGGAAAAAATCAGGTGCGAATAGCTTATGTGCTAAAGGCCGATGACTTGAAAGCCGCTGCCAAATGCTTAGAAGAAGGATTGAAAAAATATGCTGAAATTTCGGTTAAAGAGTTAGCCCGTTAGCAAAATCAATCAGCGAATCAAAATAGTAATCCACTAATAGCCGGTCGTTTTTCAATAGCTTTCGCTTACCTCCAATAAATACCGTTTTCATTCCGGCATTTTTACCGAATAGCATATCACTGCTTGAGTCCCCCACCATCATCGCTTTCTCAAAATCCAGTTCCGGGAAATCTTTTTTAGCCTGCTTTGCCATACCGGTGTTCGGCTTTCTTAATTGCTTCGTGTCTTCTGTCAGTAAATCGGTAGCGGCATAAATAGCATGAATACGACCTCCGTATTTTCTCACCTCCTTCAACATCTCATCATGAATAAAATCCAAATCTTCTCGACTCATCAGCCCCTTTCCTACTCCTTGTTGATTCGTTACCAGTACTATTCGTTTGAAGTATTTTGAAAGTATTTGCAAAGCCTCTAACACTCCTTCGAGAAAGTAAAACTCATCCCATTTTTTCACATAGTCATTTGGGTAATGCAGGTTAATTACTCCATCTCTATCGAGGAACAGAGTCCATGTTCTGTCTATTCTTAGCTCACTGTTTTTCATCTTTCGAAATTGGATAAAAAGGAGGATTGAATTTTATGAGGTCAGTATCTGAACTGACCACCGGAACAAAACAGCATCTTCCTGCATTTTCACTTTGCCTATTATTTAAAAAGTGCCGTGAACTCGTTTTGCGCTCTTTCATAATCTTCGGGAATGCCGATATCAATAAAATAACCATCGGATACTCTACCTGCCAAGCGGAGAAAGCGGAGATGCTTTTCGAGAATATCTTGTTCAAATGAAAATTTGCGAGGCAACAAGGCATCTTGTTGCTCTTCAATTTTCCGAAAGCAATCGCGGCTCATCAGATAAACTCCGGCATTAATCAATCCCTTTTTCCGAAACTGTTTTTCTGCAAAACCGGTGATGCGGTTTTGTTGGTTCAGTGTAACAGTTCCATAGCGATCAAAGTTTTTCATGGGTTTTAACGACAAGGCAATATCTGCTTTTGTCTCTTGATAAAAATCCATCAACTCTTTCAGGTTCACATCAAAAAAACTATCTCCATTCAGCACAAAAGCCATTTCATCGGTGAGCGAAATAGCCTGATAAATTCCACCACCTGTTCCCAAGGGTTTTTCTTCTTCCATGTAGAGAATAGAAATTCCGTCATAATGATCGCCAAAGTATTCCCTGATAGATTCTGCTTTATAACCCACCGAGAGAATAGTTTTTTCTATCCCCTGCGCTTTTAAGTATCGAAAGAGATAATGCAGAAAGGGCTTCCCGCCTATGGGTGCCATAGGCTTAGGCAACTCCTTCACTACTTGGCGCAAGCGAGTGCCAAGTCCTCCGGCTAATATGATGGCAGGTATATTCACGCCTCTAATATGTCAATAGAATTGAAAAGAAAAAAACCGATACAGAATTCTCGGCTTTTGATGCGAATTAAATTCCTCGTTATGGAACTGCGCTCAAAATAATTGCGCGCTGGTTTATTTATCGAACAGTTTTTCCTCTACCAATTGGCAGATGATGTGACCAAGCATAATGTGACTTTCCTGGATGCGAGGAGTATCGTTGCTGGGTACGTTAAACAGATAATCACAACTTTCTTTCATTTTACCACCTGTTTCGCCTGTCAGTGAAATCACTACCATTCCTCTGCGCTTCGCTTCTTCTTGAGCGAGAATTATATTCTTTGAATTACCGCTGGTAGAGAGGCCTATCAGCACATCGCCTTTGCGACCGTGTGCTTTCACTGCCCGCTCGTATATTTGATCGTAGCTATAATCATTGGCGACTGCTGTTAGAAAGGACGTATTCACATGCAGTGCTTCTGCGGGGAGGGGTTCGCGGTCGCTGTAAAAGCGACCGGTGAACTCAGCCGCCAAGTGTTGCGCATCAGCCGCGCTGCCTCCGTTGCCGCACAGGTACAGGCGCTGTCCATTCTTAAAGGCTTCGGTTATCAGATCGGCCACTTGTTCTACCTGTTCCAGCATAGCCGCATTTGCCAGTATTTTATTTTTTACCTCAATAGAGGAAGTGATAATGCTCTTTATCTTGCTCATGTCGCAAACATAAAAAACCGTTTTCAGTTCAGCACTTAAAAGAAGTCGGAAGAAGCGCAAGCACCTTGCACAGTTGATATAAAGAGAATAACGAAGAGGGAAGCGCTGCGGAAATTCAGTTTGAAAATGTAGCTGTAGTTTTTATATCGTCCAACTAATTAAGCCGTGTGGAGTAAAGTTGTAACGCATTACTCGACCCCCCACTTTATTGAGTGCTTCTATCACTTTGAACTTTGAGTTATATGGCGCATAAAAAAACATGAACCCTCCACCCCCGGCTCCGGATATTTTCCCTCCGGTAGCTCCGGCTTTCATCGCAGCCTCATAAATACTTTCAATATGCGGATTGCTGATGCCTTCGGCCATTGCCTTTTTGTGTTGCCATCCGTAATGAAGTATTTCGCCTATGCGATCTACCTCTCCTTTCAGCAATGCTTCTTTCATGCGAACAGATTGTTCCTTCAAGCTGTGCATCGCATCTATACTTTTCTTGTTTTTCCGCGTTACGTTTTCTGATTGTTTCTTAATAATTTCTGACGAGAGGCGAGAGGTCTCTGTATAGAACAGAATGAGATTATTCTCCAGTTCGTGAATCCAGATGTCGTGCACGCGCAACGGGTTCACTATCACTTTTTCATTTTTATAAAATTCCATGTAATTCACTCCGCCAAAAGTAGCGGCATACTGATCTTGCCGCCCCCCTTGCATATTCAAATCTTCCCGTTCTATTTTGTAGGCTAAATGGGCAATGTCGTATTCGCCTAAAGGAAGTTTAAGCCATTCTACAAATGCGCCAAGGATAGCTACCACCAGCGTAGAGGAAGAACCTAAACCGGAGCCGGGAGGCGCGTCCACATAAGTGGTTAGTTCAAAGGCTAATGGCTTTTTTACAAAATCGTTTACAATCCGGTTATACACTCCTTTGGCTAAATCAAGCTGCCCATTGATGGGAAGTTTCTTTTTGGCATCCAGCGTTATTCCCTCCCCGCGATCCATCGCCTTTATGTGAATCTTTTTTCCCGTTAAGGGTTTAATGGTAGCATAGGCATACATTCCGATAGTAATGTTCAAAATGGCACCACCATAGATATCGGCATAGGGAGAAACATCTGTGCCGCCACCGGCTAATCCCAATCGTAAAGGAGCTTTGCTTCGAATTATCATGGAACAAGTTTACGGTTTACAGTCATAGTTGAAAAGTGAAATGGTATGGGAAGATAGATTCCGCAACCAATAGAGTATTCCCAATTCTTCATTTATTGATTCTTCATTTTCAAATCGTTCATCACCTCAAAAATCCTATTCAACATTTCGCTCCACGCATATTTCTTCTTCTCCTGCTTGATGTTGTCGCGCATTACAAACTCTCGGTGTTCTTTGTAGAAATCTACCAGTGCATCGGCAATGGCATTGGGTTCGGGTGATACTACATACCCCACCTGACCATTGGGCACCATCTCGGGAAGGCCTCCTACGTTGGTCACCAACATGGGTCGGTTAAAGTGATAGCAAATTTGCGTGACTCCGCTTTGTGTGGCATGTTTGTATGGCTGCACCACAATATCGGCTGCGCAGAAATAATACTTCACCAATTCATCGGGCACAAAATCTGTTTTCATAATTACCTTATCAGCAATGCCGAGGTTGGTAATCATATCCCAAAAGGGTCGTGCTTCAGTGTAAAACTCTCCGGCTACAATGAGTTTAAAATTCATGGGGCGGATGCGCTCATCGGCCATTGCCTGTAGTAGCAAATCAAGCCCTTTATAATCGCGGATAAAACCAAAGAAGAGAATGTATTCTTCATTCAGCGTTAAGCCTAACTTTTCATAGGCCTCTACTTTGTTGACCGCTTCGCCAAAGTTATCGAAGAGCGGGTGCGGAGAAAACACTTTGGGCTTATGGGTATCAAATTTCTTTAAGTCTTCGAGCACCGAAGCACTCATGGTGATAAAGCCATCAACACTTTTTACAAAGTAGCGGGCAAGCAACTTATCTCCTAATTTTTTTTCGTGCGGAATAATATTGTCAATAATGGAAATCACTTTTGTTTTCCCATTCTTTCGCACTCGCCTGGCAATAGTGCCCAAGCAAGGTCCCATAAAAGGCAGCCAAAACTTCACAATCATCAATTCGGCATTCAACTTCGCTATTTCTTTACCTACTCGGAACCAGTTGAAGGGATTGATAGAATTTACCTTTACGTGAATGTACAAACCATCCGGAGCGGGAGAGTCACTGTATTGAGAAGTGCCGGGGAAAAGAAAGGAGGGGTACTGCAAACTGAAAGTATAAATCTGCACACTGTGCCCCTGCCGGATAAATTCGCGTGCCAACCTTTCGTTGTAGGATGCCAAGCCACCGCGAAGAGGATGTGCACTGCCCAGAATAATAACTTTCATGAATGAATTTTGCGCCCCGAATATAAGTGAACCGATACACTCAGCCGACTTTCAGCCCCAGTGTTTTCGTTATATGGTACTCATTGCGGTCGGCTGCGCTGCGGGTGGTGAGTTCGCCCAGAAAACCCGCAACAAACAACTGCACTCCGATTACGATAGAAAGCAAAGCGAGAAAAAAGATAGGGCGTTCCGTCATCCGATATTCGGCAAAAGCAAACTTGGCCACTGTGAGATAGACCATAATACAAAAGCCGGCAAAGAAACTAAGCACCCCCAACCCTCCGAAGATGTGCATGGGGCGTTTGCCAAAGCGAGTCATAAAATAAACGGAGAGCAAATCGAGGAAGCCGTAGAGAAATCGCTCCATTCCAAATTTTGTGACCCCATACTTGCGCGCCTGATGATGCACTACCTTCTCCCCTATTTTAGAAAAACCGGCTTGCTTCGCCAGCACGGGAATATAACGGTGCATTTCGCCATATACTTCTACATTTTTTACTACCGCATTTTTATACGCTTTCAACCCGCAGTTAAAGTCGTGTAGTTGAATACCCGTCATAAAGCGTGTTGCTGCGTTGTAAATCTTTGTAGGAACAGTTTTAGAGATGGGATCATAGCGCTTCTTCTTCCAGCCGCTCACTAAATCAAATCCTTCTTCCACAATCATTTTATACAAGTCGGGCACTTCTTCGGGAGAATCCTGTAAATCAGCATCCATCGTCACTACCACATCGCCTTGCGCCTCCTGAAAGGCCACCTGCAAGGCAGCACTCTTCCCATAATTTCGTCCGAAACGAATGCCTTTGATATTTGAATTTTGTACCGCAAGTGTTTCTACTACTTGCCAGCTATTATCCTTACTGCCATCATCTACCATCAGCACTTCGTACGAAAAATTATTCGCCTTCATTACACGATCTATCCACGCAGCTAATTCGGGCAGCGATTCTTCTTCATTAAACAAGGGAACGACAATGGTAATCTGCATTAAGCTTCGGCTTTTGGTGGTATGGTAGGGTCAGGTCTGTTTACAAATAAAGCAATAAGCGCAGAAAAGATGCTGCCTATCAAAAGGGAAGTGCCATAGCGAATCATTTGCGATTTGAATGTAGGAATGTAGTCTTGGTCTTGCATTCTTTGAATGGCTTCATCCAATTTATCATCAGGGGTTCCAAATTTTTCCATCATAGCCGTAGCATTCTCTATAGCTTTCTTCTTTATCAGTTCCGGCAGGTCGGGGTCAATTACTTTGTACAGCAAATAGCCGAAGGTATCGAAGAGGAAAGTAGCAATGAAGGAGATGATAAGCACTGCCACAAAAGCCTGCCCGAAATTTTTATAGTTGCCCAACTCTTTGCGGTAAGTGATTCCTCCCCATATCATTAAAAAAACCAGTGGGAGATACGCCAGCATCGGAAGGAAAGAGGCTAACTTCTCTGCCGAAATAATATACAGCAGCAATAAAAAGGCAATCATGATAATGCCGGCCATGAGTCCATACTTGATGGGGGTGTTGTAGCTTTTCATATCGGTGATTTTAATTCAGTTGCAATTGCCCTTTATGAATCACTCCCAAGGCCTTGCCGATAAATTTCATTCCTGCAAAGGGAGTATTTTTTGAAAATGAACGAATATCCTTTTCGGTAAAAGTCCAAATTAGGTCAGGGTTAAACAAAGTCAAATCGGCCTCTACTCCTTCGCTGATGGCAGCACTTAGCCCAACAATTTTGCGAGGGTTATTCGCCATCATTTCGACAAGTTTTTCTGTGTTTACTTTCCCTTTTAAAGCAGTATTTGCTACGGCAAAGCAGGTTTCTAATCCAATCATTCCGTAATCTGCTTTATCAAACTCTAACTTTTTACATTCTTCATCTTGCGGCTGATGGGCAGAGGTGATGGTATCAATAGTGCCGTCAGAAATTCCTTTGATTAAGGCCTCTATATCCTTAGAAGAGCGCAAATGAGGATTTACTTTGTAGTTGGTATCGTAGTCGCCCACTTTTGTTTCGTCTAACAACAAGTTATAGGCATTGACCGAAGCGGTGATTTGTTGTTTTTTCTTTTTCGCAGCTCGTATCATATCTACCGAGCGCGCGAGTGAAACATCAAGAAAGTGAAGACGAGAGCCGGTGTATTCCAAGATGTAGAGATCGCGGTTCACCGCTATTTCTTCTGCCAGTGCAGGAGCACCGGGCAAACCCATTCGCACGCTTACCGCCCCTTCGTGCATCGCTCCATTTTTTGAAATGCTCTTCTCTTCGGGATGATTCATCACCAAGCCTCCGAATGCTTTTACATAGAGCAATACCCGCTCTACCAAACCGGCTGAAGGGCTGGGTCGAAGTCCATCGCTAAAGGCAATAGCGCCTGCGCGGTGCATGTCGTACATCTCGGTCATGTCTTTTCCCTCACAGTGATGGGTCAGAGCACCTATGGGGTGAACGCTCACCATTTCGGAGGCCGATTTATTAAGCACATATTCCACCTGCGATTTGGTTTGAATAACGGGGGAAGTATTGGGCATGCAACAGATGTGAGTGAAGCCACCGGCTGCTGCGGCAGCGCATCCGCTTTGGATGGTTTCCTTTTGTTCATAGCCGGGATCGGCCAAAAAGGTATTGAGGTCAAACCAGCCTAAAGACACATGCAGGTTACCGGCCTTTACCTCTTTTGCCTTAGAGGTATTGGGCAGTTTGGCAGCAATCTTTTTGATTTTGCCATTGGAAATTAAAATGTCGCGAACCTGATTGTGAAACTTAGAGCCGGAGTCAATGATGCGGGCAGAACGTATGAGTATGTCCATTGATTGTTTTTACCGGAGAACAAATATAGAAAAAAGTGAGGGACACGAAGCTATTCAAAAATGGGGTGGGGTATTTTGTCGGCTGCCAGCTATCTGCTTCCTGTTTGTCTGTTTTATTACCATCACACCCACCGTTTGCAATCAGCAGCCATCGGTGAAAATATACGATGCCCTTGCGCAGCAGGTGCTACCATTACCAAAAAGCAATTCCCCATCAGCCATTGACATTTCTTCATTGGTTGCCGGTGTTTATTTCATCGGTGTATTTGACGGGAATAAACAAAGTCGCGGAAAATTTGTGAAGAAATAGGAAAGAGAAAACAGAATAATGTGCGAATCGGATAATCTTTTCCCGAATGTCGGCAAGGGTTTCCGCCTGTTTGTCGCATAGTTTATCGCCCTCTAAAAGCCGATTGATGTGCACGATTAAATCTTTGCGAAGGGCTTCGTCAAAAAATTTGTAAATAATTTTTTGAATGCTCCCTTCCACTGCTCTCAACTGACAATAAACATCGTAAGGGTCGCGCTTTTCAATAATCATATTATCTGCTTTATGCAGATGCGCCATAGTGCAATGCAGTTGATTTTTAATTTACCGATATAGCTTACTTTCCGAGTACATAAGCCCAATGGGGGAGTTTTGTTAAACTTCATAGATTAAAAGAAAGATCAATCCAGAAAAAAACAAGAGGAAAAGAAAGGAATTTTTGGCGCAAAATGATTCTTTACACCACTGCCCTTCAAAAGGAAAAAGGGGGAGTAATCTGTTTGCTGGCTTTATTTGAGCAATGAGGATAATGGGGGAATGATTGAGCGTGTAACAGTTATTAGTTAAGCGTGCAATCCGCAATCCAAAATCCGCAATCCGCAATCCGCAATTTATTACAATCCGCAATTTGGCATAATTCGCAATTAAAAATTTGCAATCAAATGAGCCTCTACCAAAAGCTAAAAGCAAGCGAATCCGTAGGATTCAAATGTTTATAGCTAACAAATAGTGCCAAGGTGCGACCCCAAAGGGGTCGGATTCTTTCCTCTCACATAGCTATAATCATACGACCCCTTCGGGGTCAAACATTTCCTATAAACATGCAACCACTTCGGGCTAAAAACAAAACCGAATCCGTAGGATTCAAATGTTTATAGCTAACAAATAGTGCCAAGGTGCGACCCCGAAGGGGTCGGATTCTTTCTCCTCACATAGCTATAATCATCCGACCCCCTCGGGGTCAAACATTTTCTATAAACACGCAACCCCTTCGGGCTAAAAACAAAACCGAATCCGTAGGATTCAAATGTTTATAGCTAACAAATAGCGCAACAAGGTGCGACCCCGAAGGGGTCGGATATTTATAACTGCCGATTTATCCTATAAACATACAAACCCTTCGGGGTCGAATAAAATTGGTAACCTTGTTTCTATAAACATAAAATCCCTTCGGAATTAAAAACAAACCAATTATGTCCGGCACATTTTCGCAAATTTATATTTAGGTGGTATGTGCAGTTAAAGGCAGAAAAAGCCTCATCCATCCATCATGGGAAGAAGAACTATATAAATACATAACCGGCATTGTTCGCAATAAAGAACAAAAAATGCTGGCTATAAATGGAATGCCTGATCATATTCATTTCCTGATTGGCATGAAACCTTCCTGTTGTTTATCCGACTTGGTTCGTGAAATAAAAAAATCAACAAACGATTTTATCAAAGAGAAAAAACTCTCAAAATTTAAATTTCAATGGCAAGAAGGTTATGGTGCATTTTCATACAGTCATTCTAATTTAGACCAGGTGATTAAATACATTGCAAGTCAAAAAGAACATCATAAAAACAGAACTTTCAAAGAGGAATATGTAAAGTTTCTGCAAAAATTTGAAATAGAGTTCAAGGAAGAATACTTGTTTGAATTTTATGAATAATCGAGAGACCAACTCTAGTATATGAGATAGGCTTTTTAAAACACGGTCGCCCTGAAAATAAGGCGGGGTTATTTATCGCTTGTCAGCTAAGCCGCTTTGATATATCAAAATGCCTAACAAAGATTAGATGGGAGAGATTTGGAGGTTTGAAAGTATGCGCATGGACAAACTTATAAGGTTTGGAAGGAAGAGTTAAACAGCAACCATTTTCTAAAGCCTATGCAACTTTACTTCCTCCCGAAGCATTCTCTAATGTATGTTCCTTCTGAATTTTCGTATTGAAATACACCAATGAAAAGCCGGTGAGTACAATGCCCAGCACACTGGTAATGTATAAAGCGTCAATGAAAAACTTGCCGTAACTCATTTGCGACTGCCCGAAATTCTTAAAAAGCAACACTAAGATGCTTCCTAAATACCCAAAGGAATCAGCTATGTAAATTAGAAAGCCCACATTGGCAGGTTTGCGAGTGGAGGCGATCAACCTTTCAAAAAACACAATATTGAAAGGGATATAACCGAGATAAAGCCCCAGCCCGTTCAGTATCATCCAGTTTACCGCGCTGATAGTACCGTAGGAGTATTCCAAAGTTGCAATGCCGGTAATAAGAAAACCGACTATCACCATGTAGTGGTTAATCCGCAGTGCTTTGAAGTTGTTTCGCACCACCATCACCAAACTCATCAACACAAGAATAGCGATAGAGATAGGCGTTTCAGTAGCGGTAAAGATAGAGGCATCATTAAAGCCGAGTTCTTTCCAGATGTCGGCCACAAAATTGTCGCGAAAGTCGCGAATAACTGAGAGCAGAGCATAGGTAACGACCAGCACTATAATTCCCGGCAGAAAATGTGTTACAAATTCCTTGCGCTCTTTTTGGCTCATCGGTAGCCTTTCGCAACGGTGTAGTTTATCGTCTGCCGAAGGGGGAGGAATTTGTTCCAACAGAAACACAAAGATCAGCATCGGTATTAAGAAGATAGCCCCGGTAGCTGCCGGCATCCAATATTCATTTACGTGCATATCCATCATCAGCCATTTCCCTACAGACTTTACAAAACCCGAAGAGAAAATAAAACTGACAGCCAGTACGCTTCCCATAAACTCAGTGGTGTGCCTTCCTTCAATATAAGAGAACACGAGTCCCCACACCATGCCCAGCGGAATACCGTTCAAGAACATGAAAAAAATATTGATTGGCGCAGGGGTGAAAGCAAAAAACACCAGCATCAGCCCCGCAGTAGCAATCAGCACTATAATGCCTAAGGCGCGGTGGTGATGTTTGATTTCGCTCACATAGCGGATGCCGAGAAACTTGCTGAGGGTATAGCCGATAAGCTGGGCAATGACGAACAGAATTTTGAGATCAACACCCGCAAACATAAGCCCGTCAAAGGTGGCGGCTGTGTAGGGCTTTCGAAAAGCATACATACAACTATAAGTGCAAAAAGTAGCGAGGGCAGCAAAAATTGCTACCACTGCCGGTGGGCTTTTTTCGAGTTTCGCTTTCAGCGGAGTAGGAAGTTGCATGCAGTGGTGGGTGTTTAGAATCGGGCTGTTTTATCGGTGGCTTTATCAATCGCAAGCAGTGACTATATCTACAACCTCTATCAGGTCATCTACCAAATGAGTAGGTTCTTCAAGCATTAATGCTTCGCGAGTAAAGGCTCCGGTGGCAATACCTATCACATACTTACAACCGGCCGCGATTCCTTCCTGCATGTCCGAAGGGGTATCGCCTACTTTCGCCACTTCCTCAACCGAAGCTATTTTCAGTTCTGCTATTGCTTTCAAAATCATATCGGGATATGGCTTGCCGTTGTTCACCTCATCGTTCGTTACGCTATAGTCTATCAGGTTCGCTTCTTTCCATCCTAATCGTTCAAAAATAGTATCGGCAATATCGCGTGAAAAGCCCGTATCAATACCCACCAATATTCCTTTCTCTTTTAGTGCTCGGAAGGTGGCCTCTGCATTTTTCTTGGCTCGCACCGATGGGTCGTTCCGATAAAATTCAATCATAGATTCTTTAAACGCTTTATGAACCTTTGAAACTGTTTCGCCTATACTCTCTTTCATTTTAAACTTTTCTTCCAGCAGGGTGCGGATGGCTACCGGTTTTGAAATTCCCATCACCCTATCGGCATCTTCGGGGGTAATGATAAAGCCAAAAGTGCTAAACCCTTTTTTCAACGCCTCATACACATTATTGCTGTCCTCCACAGTGGTTCCTGCTATATCAAATACCACTAATTTTATTGCCATTACTTTTCAATTAGATGCGGAAGATACAAATCGTCTCTTTTTATCGGGCATTTTTGTATCTGTGAGAGGCATGTTCTGCTTTGCCCACTGTAAATCAAATCACTTTTACAGAAAGATAACTTAGCTCTCTATTAAGATTTGGCTTTAATCCTATTTTTGACTTCCCTTAAAAGTTCAGATGAATTTCCTTGATTTCGAACAACCCATTTGTGAATTGACGGAGCGCTTAAAAACGCTTCGACAAACTGCCGATGCCAGCCCTTCGGTACAGTTAGAAATGGAATCGCTCGAAATGCAACTACAAGAAAAACGGCAAGAGGTGTACTCCCATCTAACAGTGTGGCAGCGCATACAAGTGAGTCGCCACCCGGATAGACCTTATACTCTTCACTATATTGAAAAGATGTGCGAAAAATTTGTGGAGCAATCAGGCGACCGCAATTTTCGCGATGACAAAGCGATTGTTGGTGGCTTCGGAAGTATCGAAGGTAAAACCTACATGATTATTGGCCACCAAAAAGGAACGAATACCAAGATGCGCCAGTTGCGCAATTTCGGCATGCCCCATCCAGAAGGCTACCGCAAGGCCATGCGCTTGATGAAACTGGCAGAGAAGTTTAACAAACCTATAATTACCTTGATTGATACTCCCGGAGCTTATCCCGGTGAAGGAGCCGAACAGCGCGGACAGGCCGAGGCTATTGCCCGCAATTTGGCGTTGATGAGTGCACTAAAGGTGCCGGTGTTGTGTATAGTGATTGGAGAAGGCGCTTCGGGTGGGGCATTGGGCATTGGAGTTGGCGACCGTATGTTGATGCTGGAGAACACTTGGTATTCTGTTATCTCACCGGAGGCTTGTTCTTCAATACTATGGCGCACCGTTGATTTTAAAGAAAAGGCAGCCGAAGCATTAAAGCCCACTCCTCAAACACTGCTCGAAATGGGAATTATTGACGGCATCATTCCCGAACCGGTAGGTGGCGCTCATGCGGCTCCCGATGAAATGACCGAAACGCTTAAAAATACCATCATTAAGAATATTGCTGAACTAGAGCGTTTTACTCCAGAACAGCGCCTTCAAAACCGCATTGACAAATTCTCTGCCATCGGTATTTACGAAACGCTTAAAATTCCGGCTGAATGAACTGGTGGGAACAAATCATCCGCTTTTTTTACCAACGCTCGCTGAATGCAAAACTCCAGTCCACTACCGATACCAGTAAAATTATTAACCTTAAAGATGCGAAAACAGTGGGCATCATGTATAACAGCACTCAGCCGGATAACGACATTATTATTACCAAATTTGCCGAACACTTGAGAGCCGCGGGAAAAACGGTAGAGATTCTCGGGTATATCAACGATACTAAAACGGAACGCAAAGTGGATATAACCGTGTTTAATAAAAAAAGTCTGACTTGGTGCGGGGTTCCAACAGATGAAAAAGCACTTGCTTTTGCGGAAAAGAATTTTGATTTATTATTGGCTTGCTTTATAGGGGAAAACCTGCCACTCGAATACCTCAGTTGTATTTCAAAAGCGCGATGGCGGGTAGGTGCTTACTATCCGGGTAAAACTAATTGTTACGATATGATGGTGAATGTGGGCGACCGTCAGGAGGTGCAGTACTTTTTAGATCAAGCATCCGATTTTTTAAATAAAATAAACTATGATACAGCAACGGCTTAGAGGAACCGGTGTAGCGCTCGTTACTCCATTTAACTCCAAGGGAGAAATCAATTATAAAGCACTTGAAAAGCTCATCAACTTCTGTATTGAGGGTGGGGTAGAATACCTCGTATCACTGGGCACTACCGGGGAGAGTGTAACCTTGACTAAAGAAGAAAAAACAGACCTTCTCAATTTTACGATTGAAAAGAATGCGGGTCGGGTGGCGATGGTTGCAGGCTTTGGGGGCAATAACACTCAGGCAGTAATCAGCGACATAGAGAAGTTTCATTTTAATGGGGTAGATGCCATCCTCAGTGTAAGCCCTTACTATAATAAACCTACGCAAGAGGGAATCTATCAGCATTACAAGGCCATAGCAGAAGCGGCTCCGCGGCCTGTCATATTATATAATGTGCCGGGAAGAACTTCCAGCAATCTCACAGCCGCCACTACCTTGCGTCTGGCAAACGATATAGAAAATATCCTTGGAATTAAAGAAGCATCAGGCGACTTTAATCAATGTATGCAGATTCTTAAAAATCGGCCAAAAGACTTTTTGGTGGTTTCAGGCGATGATAACATCACATTGGGTCTAATAGCTTATGGTATGGATGGAGTGATTTCTGTAGTGGGGCAGGCCTTCCCTAGAATATTTACCGAAATGGTACGGCAGGCGCTACAGGGAAATTTTGAAACGGCTCGTTTACTGCATTACCAAATCAACGACATTACCGACATGCTTTTTGCGGAAGGCAACCCCGCAGGAGTAAAATATGCTCTTGAGTTGCAGGGTATTTGTGAAAGTCACCTTCGACTTCCCTTAGTAGGCATTAGCGATGCCCTCGGGCAAAAAATGAGAGCCGCGATAGGGAAGTTGTAGCATTGCGAACAAATCCAGCTTCTATGTTACGCGGTAATAAAATTCCATTTTCTGTGGAATTTGCACAGTAACTTTTGGTGTAGCTATTTCTTTTTAGCCGGACACACTTGCCTTCTTCATTTTTTTGTATTTTCTTTAGCCATACATTATGTTACAGTGGCAATTAAAAACATTTCATCAGTTAAGTTCCTTAGAACTTTATGAGGTGATGCGTTTGCGGGGAGAAGTTTTCGTAGTGGAACAGAATTGCCCGTTTGTAGATGCAGATGGGAAAGATGTCGCCTCCCACCATCTCTGTGGATTCCATCAAGGGGAATTGGTAGCGTATGCGCGCTTAGTGCCACCGGGAAGTTGTTACGCAGAACCATCCATTGGTCGCGTACTCACCGCTGGCAAGTACCGCAAACTCGGATATGGCAAACTACTGATGCAACAGGCTTTACGAGAAACCGAAAAACTCCACGGGCAAATCGCTATTCGCATTGGAGCGCAGTACTATCTTAAAAACTTTTATGAAGCGTTCGGATTCCAAGATATAAACGATCACTATTTAGAAGATGGCATTGCCCATCTGATTATGCTACGGCCTGCCTTCCCTGTTAAAGAAGAGATACCCGCATGAAAATGTTCTCCGGCAATGTGGAGTAAAAAGCGGGAAAGAGCAATCATTTTATTTTAGCTAACTGAGCGGAACCAAAATCTACAACTTATTGTAAATTCACCGCAGTAATCAGACTATGGCTACACCGCAACAATTAAACTCCCTCATTCGCAAAACCAAAAATTTGGTAGCAGAAAGGAATGCGCTGTTAACTTCCAAAGAGGCGATGATGCTGGAGATAGAGCGATTAAAACATTTATTGGCGGAGCAGTTGATGGAAACGGAGGAATTAAACAATAAGATTAAAATAATTAAGTTAGCGCAAAATATCCGTTCAGATAATTCAGAAAATGGAGAATTGACTGAACTGAAACGAAAGATTAACGAATACGTCAAGGAAATAGATTATTGTATAGCGATGCTGAATGAATGAGCATGAGCGAGAAGAATGAAACGGTCAACATGAATGTGATGATTGCGGAAAGAAACTATCCGCTGAAAGTGTTGAAAGCAGATGAGGAAAGAATGCACGGAGCAGTGAAACTGGTAAACGACAGAATAAAGGAATACCAGCAGAAGTATGAAGGCAAAGACAAGCAGGATTACATGGCGATGTGTCTGCTTAATTTTGCGGTAGAGCAGATGAGTGCACAGGCTACCTATAATGAAAATGACCGTTTACTGGAAGAAAAACTACAACAACTGGAGGAAACACTTTCCGGTTCGTCTGAATAAATCTTCTTTTCTTTTTTATCTCTCCTGATAGTATTCCCGGGTTTGTTTTTTATTAATCAATTATAAATACACCATTATGGATAGTAATACCATCATTATCATCATTGCGGCAGTCATTGCTGTGGTGGCAGCTATTGTGGGTTTATTCGTGGGCAGGTCTATCACCCAGAAATCAAATCTGGAGATAGAAGCAAAGGCACAGGAAGAAGTTGACAAAAAACTTGCTGAAGCCAAATCTGCCTCTGACAAACTAATAGCCGATGCTAAGCGGAATGCCGAGAATGCTAAAAAGGATAAAATGCTGGAGGCCAAGGAACATTTCCTTCAGTTAAAATCGAAACACGAGAGTGAAGTAGTCGAACGCAACAAAAAGGTAAGCGATCGGGAAACACAGTTAAAGCAATTACAGACAGAAGTTTCGCACAGAAATGGTGAAATTTCAAAAAGAGAGAAAGAGATTGAAAGTCTCCGCGATAATCTTAATAAGCAGTTAGAATTGGTCAACACCAAAAAAGAACAGTTAGAAAAGAGCCACGAAATCTTTGTCAACAAACTGGAACAAATCAGCAGCCTTAGCAAAGAAGAGGCGAAAAAAGAGCTGGTAGAAAGCATGAAAAAGGAAGCCGAAACAGAGGCAATGGCCTATGCTAAAAATGCTATTGATGAAGCAAAAGCCAGAGCAAATAAAGAGGCCAAGAAAATTGTGATACAAACCATTCAGCGCACCGCTGCCGAAAATGCTATCGAAAACACAGTATCTGTTTTTAATCTGGATAGCGATGATCAAAAGGGGCAGATCATTGGTCGTGAAGGGCGCAACATCCGCGCCTTAGAAGCCGCCACCGGTTGCGAATTTGTAGTAGATGACACCCCGGAGGCAATTATCATTTCCGGTTACGACCCTATCCGCAGAGAGATTGCTCGCCTTTCGCTTCAACGCTTAGTGGCCGATGGCCGTATTCACCCGGCACGGATTGAAGAAATAGTCGGAAAAACTAAAAAACAGTTAGAAGATCATATTCTGGAAATTGGGGAAAGAACAGTTATTGATATGGGTATTCAGGGAATGCATCAGGAATTGGTGCGCTTTGTTGGCCGGATGCGTTTTCGTTCTTCTTATGGTCAAAACCTATTACAGCACTCCCGCGAGGTGGCCAATCTTTGTGCCACCATGTCGGCTGAATTGGGGCTGAATCCCAAACTTGCTAAACGGGCAGGCTTATTACATGATATTGGAAAAGTTCCCGATGAAGAAAGCGAATTGTCACATGCTTTGCTGGGGGCTAAATTATGTGAGAAATACGGAGAACATCCTGCAGTAGTAAATGCGGTAGGAGCGCACCATGACGAGATGGAGATGAAGTATGTTATTTCTCCCATCATTCAGTCTTGTGATGCTATCTCGGGCGCGCGTCCGGGGGCTCGCAGAGAAATAATGGAAGGATATTTACAGCGCATTAAGGATCTGGAAATATTAGCACAATCATTTGACGGTGTAGAAAAGGCCTACGCCATTCAGGCAGGGCGCGAACTACGCGTAATAGTAGAAGCCGACAAAGTGGACGACAAGAAAAGCGAAGAACTTTCCTTTACCATATCCCAAAAAATTGAGAAGGAAATGACTTATCCCGGCCAAGTGAAGGTGACCGTTATCCGCGAGAAACGGAGTGTGAGCGTAGCCAGATAATTACACAAGGAAATAAGTGTAATAAGCAATGCGCTTTGGCATTACTGTATATCATTATAATCACTTAACCCGAACTACGTGGATTTGCTGAACCTCTATACCCAATTGCTTTGTTACTTTCGCTGAACAAAAAAATGATAGAGTTATGAAAAAGATTTTTGCGCTCAGTGCTTTTTTCGCCTTCTTATCGGGTTACAGTTTCGGTCAATCATCGAGCTTTCAAAGAACCATCAACTTGGGGGGAGATGATTATGCTAATATGTCTATCGAAGGAGATAGCGGCACACATTATTTCGTAGGCAGCACTACCGCTCCGGGAGGAGGTAGTTATGATGCATTTATTGCCAAGTTAGATGCAGAGGGCCATTTCCTTTGGGAGAAACAATATGGCGGATCTGGTACCGAGTACGGAACCTTTTTAATGAGAACCAGCGACAACAACTTATTGTTAGTAGGGCGTTCTAACAGTTTCTCTTCTTCACAAGATATTTTTGTAGTAAAAACAGATTTGGACGGAACCGTTATTTGGGCAAAAACCATAGGAACCGATAGCACAGAATACGGACTTAGAGCCGCAGAAGGACCATCCGGTTACATGGTCATTGGCCAAACAAAGGGGTCGGTTCATAGCACACGTACGGACATGACTTTAATTAATTTGGATGTGGACGGAAATATTAAATGGTCAAAATCTTTTGGTTCAGAATTTGGCAACGAAGTAGGATATGATGTGCAAAGTATAGGAGAAGACGGATGGGTTTTTGCCGGCTATACAGGAATCAATAATATTGGATTGAATGACGGTGTATTTGGCATCGTGGATACTACCGGCTCTTTGCAAGGCAGTTTCGAAGTTGGAGGAACCGGTGACGATGATATCAGAAGAGTGGTGATGGGAGATGATGCCGTGTATATGGTAGGCAACACTCGCTCCTTTGGTGTAGGTGGCGGTCAAGATGTGTTTGTCGCAAAATATAACGTAGCTGGAGGGCCACCTACTTTAGATTGGTTCAAAACTTATGGTGGCGATGGCTCAGAATCAGTGACCGGTGCTGAAGGCACTCCTGATGGTCAGATAATTATTACAGCGCTTTCTACCTCTTATCCAGGAGGCGACAATGGTTTAGTAACCATGATAGACACCAGTGGAAATGTAGTTATATCGAAAGTGGTAGGTAGTGCCGGAAGCGATGTGATGATGGGGATTGAAATTTCAGATAATGCTCTTTTGGTAGGGTACTCTAATTCATTTAATGGTGGTGGGAATAACGATATTTATTATGTAAAGCCGGATAATAATATCGGATTAGGATGTCATTCGTATGACACCACCCTTACTGTAGTCACTCAAACCGCCTCTACGTTAGGTCCTGTTATTAGTGATTTTGCGGTAGATACTTTCTTGGTAAATGAAACAAGTCCTACTAATCTCACATTTACCAACACCGCTATTGATTCTAATTTATGTGATACCGTGAATGTAGGAGTAAAAGAAGTGGGAGGCCTTTCATTCTTCCGCTTATTCCCTAACCCTACACAGCAAAACATAAACATCTCTTACTACAATCCTACTATGGCAGTGGTCAATTACACCATCATTAATCTTTACGGTGCCGTTGTGTTCTCCACTACTAAAGAAGTGCAGTCAGGGAATGTAAAGGAAGAGTTTAATGTCAATAACCTCTCTGCCGGCACTTATTTTATGAGAGTGCAAACCGGTAATAATACTACTGCGAGCAGATTTGTGATTACGAAATAGGCAAGTAGCAATCAATTAATAAAACAGATGCAAAGGCATCCAGAATGTTATCTCTGGATGCCTTTGTATTTAGTAGCTTTGCTCCGATATTTCTACCGTTCACTTAAACGCTATAATGAAAACAGTTACAACGATTGCTGGGATACTCTTATTACTCACAACTTACCAAGCATTCGGTCAGCAATGGTACCCCACTTATGTTCCGCATGGTAGGGATGTGAGCGCGGCAGTTATTCTCGACAGGAATACCTTAGTAATGGGCGCGGGTAGTGAGATAGATGAAACGATGGAGGATTTTTTCATCACCTCTGATTATGCCCTATTGTGCAATGTATTTTCTACCGGGAATCCTACTTCGCAGGTGAAATCAATTGCCTTTTCTGATGGCTTGAAAGGTTTTGCGGTACACTATAAGGGTAAAATGTCTGAAACTTTCGATGGAGGGAATATTTGGAGTATTGTAAAGGTGATGAACAATAGAAACTTTTTCAAAGTGATTTATCACGGAGTCAATACCTTGTTGATAGCCGGAGGCACACAAACAAAAGATACGGCTGTGATTCTGAAAAGTACCGATGGTGGAGTGAATTGGACGGATGTGTACGATCAACCCGGCACTTGGTTGAAATCGGTTTGCTTTGTGGACTCGTTGAAGGGATTTGCAGTAGGTGATAGCGCACAAATTCTCACTACCACCGATGCCGGAAATTCATGGACACCAATGGTAGCTCCCATCACGGGAAGAAACTTTAACAGCGTTGTTTTTCTGAATAGTGATACCGGCTTTATAGTTGGCGGGCTAAAAGATTCTATTCGAACCATTTTAAAAACAACCAATGGCGGCACTAACTGGACGGTGCTTAAAGACGAAGTGGGTGGAGGCTTGAATGATATTGCTTTTTTGAATTCCGTAGAGGGATACATAGTGGGTGATAGTGCTACGCTTCTGAAAACTACTAATGCCGGAACGAATTGGACTCCGCAAGCGCTTCCCAATACTTTGGATGATCAATATCTCACCACCATTACTTTTTATCAAAATACACTTGGGCTAATCGGTGGCAGGGATGGGCACTTATACCTCTACTCCAACATGACATCACCGCAGGTTATTACTGATTCTTATACACAAATTGATTCTGGACAAGTGGTGCTGGCCGCTAAAGTAAATACACATGGCACCCCTACCAGATGTTACTTTGTAATCTCAGATGACTCTACTTTCACTTCACCGGCAACCAGATTTAATGAGCAAACCATCACCAGCGATTCGTTAGTGTATCTCACTTCACCGTTTAATGGATTAATTCCGAATACGCGCTATTACTATTACTGCCGGGCAGAAAATTTAGCAGGTAACACTGTGGGGAACACCTTGAATTTTGACTTTGGTGGTGATAGATATACCTTTCGGTTCGATCAACCCGGTGGACGAATAGATACCACCTTTCTGACCGCGATAATCAATAAATTCTCTGAGCCTGTTGCGGTTACTTTTGATTATGCTACAGATCTGCTGATGCAGAATTCAGTGAGTGGATTTCCGGCAACTGTCACCGACACACTTTTACACCCTATCGCTGCTTCATTGGGGAATCTTTATCCATACACCCAGTATTACTGCCGGATGAGAGGAACTTCTGCCAGTCGAAAATATTTCAGTCCTACGCTTGTATTTACAACGGGCGAACCGTTTACCACCTATAGAACTTTACAGGCCACTTCTGTATCAGACTCCAGTGCAGTGCTGAACGGATTGATGGAAGGGGCACTGCTGTCCAGCACAGTTTATTTTGAATATGGTCTTGATCCGGTCTTTATGCGGAATCTGGTATATGCTACCCCGGCTGTAGTAAATGACACGCTACAACATTTGCTTTCCGTTAGCCTAAATCATCTTTTACCCGATACCATTTATTATTTCCGTTTGGTAGTAAAAACAGCCACCGGTAGTTATTCTGGCCAGGAACTTAGTTTCTATACCTCAAACATCCATACTGTTTTTGAAACCCTCCCTCCGGCACACGTTACCGGGTATTCTGCTTCACTACTGGGGCAGGTAGATCAAATGCCTTTGCCCGTATCCCTTTATTTCCAATACGGAACCAATTCGTTCATGCAGGATTCCGTATTTGCCATACCGGCAACTGTCAATGATTCCCTTCCCCATTTAATACAAATTCCGGTACTGAACTTGGTGCCTTACACTACTTATTACTATCGCTTGGTAGGCATCACTTCATCGGGAAATTTTCGTGGAGACATCATCAGTTTTCAAACCGGAAATACAACTTCCGCCTTTCAAACCGAAGCGGCTTCGGGTATTAGCACCAATTCCGCCATTTTAAATGGCGGCATACATAACGTGGGGCTTAGTACCAATTTAAGTTTTGAATATGGCACTACCACCGCTTTGGGAAACACAATAACAGCGAACCCACAAACCGTAAACGATACTTTACAACATACCGTTTCTGCTGCTTTACAGAGTTTACTCCCCAACACTTTTTATTACTACCGGCTAAAAGGAGAACTCGCGGGCGGAGCCACCTTACTCGGAAACACATTGTCTTTTTACACCGGAGCAAACCCTATTCTGAACTGGGATTTTCAGTCTTGGCATCAGGAGGATTTTCTCTTAGCCGATCATTGGACATTTTTTGGAAATGATTTTGAACAAGTGCCGGGGCACTCAGGGAATTATGCCCTCAAGATAAGCAATGCAACCATTGCCATGAATGGTAAGATGATAGATAATGCCCCCCACCAATTCTTGCTCGGGGTACCTTTTCACGCCCGTCCTGATTCCTTCTCGGTATTTTTGAATTATCATTTTTTGCCGGGAGATACCGGAGGAATGTTCGTGCATTTGTATGATGATAATTACAATGATATCTGTACAGAGCTTTTCCCTGTAAGTGGTAATTCAGGGGGTACCTTTAAGCGGATATCATTTCCCCTTTCCTACAATTCGGGACTTATGCCCGACTCTTTAATTGTAATGTTTGCTTGCGCTTATTCCGATCTTACCATGCCGCACCCCGATGATTACATGATCATAGATGATATTACCCCTGTACCTGCCACGCAAACTATTTACAATGGTGATTTTGAAAACTGGTTTTCCTTCTCTAATTATTCTTTAGACAGTTGGAATTATGCAAAGCATCAATTTATAACGGATTCAGCAAATATCACTCCCATCGTTACTCAAGCAACCTATAATCCTCCCAGCGATTATGCCGCACAAATTCAGGGTATAAAATTAGGAGGAGAATGGGTAGGAGGAGAACTTAGCAATATTAACCAGGATGTTTTCACAAAGTCGGGCGGCACTCCCATACAGGTGCGCTACCAAACTCTAAACGGATATTATAAGTGGTTGCCTCAAAATAGTGATACTATGCTGATAGATGTACAGATGCTGTCACAGGGGCAAATCATCGGGAACGGACGATTTTCGCAAACCGATAGCGTTAGTTCATTTACTCCTTTCAATATTCCGATAAATTATGCGGTAAGCGGTGTGATACCCGATACCGCTAAAATTCTTTTCCGAACATTTTCATCTATGGCTTATGGCCCCTCTACTTTAGTCATTGATAAAATTAGTTTTGACGGATTTACAGGCGTACCCGAAAATGAAGTAATGGTGCCGAGTACATCTCTTGAAGTTTTCATTTATCCCAACCCTACCGGCAACCGTTTAACCGTAGAATGGAATAAGGAAACAAAGGGGAAAGTTACGCTAACACTGGTAAGCGTAGAGGGAAGGGTGGTAAAATCAGAAACAAATTATCCAGCTAACAGAAAACTAAGTATAGATGTAGCAGATTTAGTTTCGGGTGTTTATTTTATAGAAGTGCAGAGCGGAAGCAGCCGAATGGTAAGAAAAGTAATAGTAGCCAGGTAAAAAAACGAGATACCCGTTCTCTCAAAGTATTCAGATGCCACACTCCGTTGAGATTGCAAAAAGCGCAGGGTTGTCAACTTTAATAGCAGGGTTATAAGCAAAGGAGTAAAATTTCCAAACCGGATAACTTCCCGAGCTAAGCATTGTCCATCTCAGTCTTTAATGAACTAAAAATACCTATTAAAACCTTGAGGGCGTAAAACAAAATCTTAAGAAGAAATGGCCGGTTATAAGTTGCCGATGTTCTATCGTCAATTTTCAACTTCCTATTTTTAAACGGAGGAGTTGCTTAGATTTTGGGATCATCCACTTTTCTTATTTAGCCGGCATTTATATTAGAATAAAAGGCATCTTCTATTATCTTTAAAACATGAATCCATTTCTATTAGCAGCGGTCATCGTGTTTTGCTTTATGACGGTTTTGTTTATGATAGCTGTTTTCATCAAAGACAACGGAGTGGCGGATATTGGCTGGGGAATCGGTTTTATACTCGTGGCGGCTGTAGCAATGGAAAGCAGCGGCACTCTTTTCCCCAAACAAAAACTGCTGATGTTTCTGATAGCGATGTGGGGAGTAAGGTTAGCCTCATATATCTGTATCCGCAATTGGGGTCGGCCGGAAGACTTCCGCTATGCAAAGTGGAGAGCAGAATGGGGCGATAAGGTGTTGGTCAATTCGTTTCTGCGAGTGTTTATGCTTCAAGGGCTAATTATGTTGGTGATGTGCTTGCCTATTATTGTCGTCAACTCCACCCCCCGAACTCTTGACCTTCGATCCCTTTACCCGATAGGCGGTGGGCTTTGGGCTATCGGCTTTTTCTTTGAGGGACTGGCCGATTTGCAAATGTTTTATTTCAAAGATAACGTGGCACACGAAGGGCACATTATGAATAAGGGCTTATGGAAATACTCGCGCCATCCCAATTACTTTGGCGAAGCGCTGATGTGGTGGGGCATCTTTATTATTTCTATCCCGTCCGGACAATGGTATCTCACCATTTGGTCGCCTGTGCTTATCACCTTTCTGTTATTAAAAGTTTCGGGAGTTACGCTGCTCGAAAAAAAGTATGAAGGAAACGATGCTTACACAGATTACAAGCGCAGAACCAGCACTTTCATCCCTTGGTTTCCCAAACAAATCTAATTTCACAATTCACTCATTTTTTTGTGATGAAGAATTATCTGCTTTTCACTTTTGTTTTTATCAGCTTCGCATCTACCGCCAGCGACAATTATTCTAATTATCCGAAACACACTGCTACAGACCGCTTGCTATTAATTTTTAAACCCGGAGTTTCTCCTGAAAGGAAGGAGGAAATCATTGAGGCTTCTCATTTAGTCACTTCCTTTACTCCCCTCCCTTCACCGGCTCTCACCATTTGTTTTACGAACGATCGCAAGGCGGCAAACGCTTATTTTGAAAAGGTAACCGAGGTGCAGTTTGTTTCCTTTTTTATCACTGACGGGCAACATTATGCCGGAGTGCTGAATAAGTTTTTTGTAAAAATCACCGATAAAAATTTTGAACCATTTTTAATGGAGAAATTGAAACACAACCATCTGAATCATTTCTTCCCCGACCGATACATTCCCAACCTTTATCAGGTAATTGTTCCGGCCAACTCAAAGGAAAATACAATAGAGTGGTGCAATAAATTCAGAAACGAAGCATGGTGCAGTTATGCCGCACCCGATTACTTAGTAAACCCTATTGTTTGCAGCAACGATCCTTATTACAACAGGCAGTGGAGCATCGAAAACACCGGAAGTGTGCTGCAAGGGCACGGCACTCCCGATGCGGATATGGATGTGGATAGCGCATGGACGCTTACTACCGGAAACCCCACCATCAAAGTGGGCATTATTGATTCGGGAGTAGATACCTTACACGAAGACCTAATGGCCAACCTGCTACCCGGCCACGATGCTGTGAGCGATTCAACAGACGGATACCCCACCCCAAATTTCCCGGAAGACGGACACGGCACTTGCTGTTCGGGAATTGTAGCAGCCGTAAAAGACAACAACAAAGTGACCACCGGGATTGCTCCCTCGTGTAAAATCATACCGGTTCGCGCTTTCTATTACATCCTGTTACAAGGGTCGAGCGGGCCTCTCCCCTATTCTACCGCCACTGCCTTTGCCGATGCTATTGGATGGGCGTGGAGTGTAGCCGGAGCCGATATTTTGAGCAACTCATGGGGACTGCCACCCTCACTCATCACTTTTTTGCCGGGAGGTATGCAGCCGGTAGATGATGCGATTCAACAAGCCTATATGAATGGACGAAACGGTAAAGGGATAGCGATGTTTTTCAGCAGTGGAAATGACAATGATAGCTTGGGAACTATTTGGCCCTCTTCCCGGCCACAAACTATTGCGGTAAACGCTACCAGTATGTGCGATGAAAGAAAAAATCCGGCTGATTGCAGCGGGGAAAACTGGGGAGGCGATTACGGAACGGGGCTTGACTTTAGCGCTCCGGGAGTTAAGATAGCAACGACTGACATGAACGGCAGCAAAGGTTTTACGGCTCAAAATTACACCTTCACCTTTAACGGCACTTCGGCAGCCTGCCCCAATGCAGCCGGAGTGGGTGCGCTGTTGCTTTCCTTGCGACCCGATCTGACTGCCGAGGATGTGCGGAATATCATTGCAAGAAGTGCTGAAAAAGTAGGCGGTTATAACTATGATTCCACTTTTGCCAATGGAACATGGAGCAGAGAGTTGGGCTATGGAAGAGTGAATGCTTATCAGGCTTTGCAATTATCGCTCTACTATTCTTCTGTATCTGACCCAATTTCCCCAGAGGAAAAAGTAAGCATATACCCCAATCCGGGCAGCGGTGTATTTTTCATTCGCAGTAATGCCTCTGCTTCTAATTGGGTATTGTTGGATATGAGAGGAGCCGAAGTGTTAAAGGGAGCGCTTACCAATGGAGAGGGAACAGTAGTTGCTTCTGCCATGCTGCCGGGTATTTATCTTCTGAAAATAAATACCGGAAGATTATGGCTAACAGAGAAAGTAGCCATTACCAAATAGCGTTCATTTCAATTGCTCATTTGCACATGAGTTTGCTCTATTTCCGCTTGCTTCTTGTTGAGCGACTCACTCATTTTGCGGTTTAGAATAACAAACCCGATCAGCACTACACAGAACACTACCAGCATTAAGTTCATTGAGGTGTCAGTTTTCATAAGGTCTGATTTATAAATGAAAAATGGTTGTTTAATAAATGTAACGGCTAAATCTTTTAATCGTGTATGTCCCTGTGTCTATAACCTGCGGTTTTTAACGGGCTATTCACAAATGGCTATTATAATGCCAGTTCTATAGAATTACGAGAACGATAGAGGAAGGTTATACACACTGATTGGGGAACCCATTACGGGTGAAGGAATTAGCGAAAAAAAAATGTTAGCACATTGCTTGTTCCACTTTTGAGGTGTTCAACTACCGGACACGTTTTGTCCCAATTAATTGACAGCTAAATCCACCTGTTTATACAATCGTGCTAAATCCAGTATAGGGTTTTAAGGCCGCAGGAATATTAATTCCATCCTTCGTTTGGTGGTTTTCCAATAGAGAGGCAACTATACGCGGCAGTGCTAAAGCGCTACCGTTTAATGTATGCGCCAACTTTGTTTTTTTGTTTTCATCGCGGAACCGCACCTTCATCCGGTTGCTCTGAAAAGTTTCAAAGTTGGAAACAGAACTTACTTCCAGCCAGCGCTTTTGGGCAGCGCTGTACACTTCAAAATCGTAGGTCAGTGCCGAAGCAAAACTCATATCGCCACCACAAAGGCGAAGAATCCGGTAGGGCAGTTCCAACTTCTGCAACAAGCCTTCTACATGAGTCACCATCTCTTCCAATACTTCATAACTTTTATCGGGATGAACAATTTGCACGATCTCTACTTTTTCAAACTGATGAACCCGGTTCAGCCCACGCACATCCTTTCCGTAAGAACCGGCTTCTCTGCGAAAACATGGAGAATAGGCAACAAACTTTAGGGGCATATTCTTTTCCTCTATAATTTCATCTCGCACAATATTCGTCACCGGCACTTCGGCCGTAGGGATTAAATAAAATTGATCCATACCTACATAGTACATCTGCCCTTCTTTATCGGGTAATTGGCCGGTGGCAAAGGCCGAATCCGTGTTCACCATGTAGGGAGGAATCACTTCCATATAACCGGCTTCAATCGCATGGTCTAAAAAAAAACTGACTAACGATCGCTGTAGTTTTGCCCCTTGCTTTTTATACACCGGAAAGCCTGCCCCCGTAATTTTTACCCCTAATTCCAAATCGAACAAGTCGTGCTTTTTTGCTAATTCCCAATGTGGCAAGGCACTTTCGGCAAGCATGGGTATTTCCCCCACTTGCTTCACTACTTCATTTTCCTCCGGTGATTTTCCTTTGGGCACAGCTATACAAGGGGTATTTGGAATTAGTACCAGAATGTTGGTTAAATCTTCCTCTACCTTTCTGAGTCCGGCCTCTAACAGTTTTGACTCTTCCTTCAGTGCAAATGTTTCTGCCTTTTTCTTTTCTGCCTCTTCCTTCTTTCCTTGCTTAAATAAGTCCCCTATTTCTTTGGCAATCACATTTTGTTGAGCCAAATTGTCATCCAACTGTTTCTGAATATTTCTTCGCTTTTCATCCACTACCAAAGCCTCGTCAATCAAGTTCAACTGTCCGAAATTTTTTACCGCTAATCGGCTTTTAATTTCCTCTGCTTTCGCTCTAATATTTGCTATTTCTAACATCCCGAATGATTTTCCGCAAAGATATTTTTTTAGCGAAACTTACTTTGATGCAATGCTGTTGAAAGGAAAAACCGATCGCTATTTTCGCATTCATTCAAACCATTAAAATGAATGGAATGGCCGCCAAACCCTTAGTGAGACAGCTCTTCGATTTTCTAAAGAAAAATTTGGGGAATCCGAAACTTTACCTAACATTGCAATCGTTATCTGATAGATCTCTCAGTATTTAGTGCTTTCCAACTAAAAATTACTGTCCGAAAAAATCCCGATACTTCAATATGTATTTTGGCAAACACAGAGAGTGTTTTTTACGCTTCGTATGACAATTTCTCATTCAAATATCTCTCACCATAATTATTATTACACTAAAAATTAGCACATGTACGACATTCTTGAGTTGAATGACATGATCCTTCCTGAATTAAAAGAAATAGCAGAAGGTCTAAAAATTAAAGGCAACGACAAATTAGAGAAGCAAGAGTTAATCCTTAAAATCTTAGATGTTCAGGCATTGACTCCTGTAGCAGAGGAAGAAAAAGAGAAGGAAAAAGCAAAAAAGCCGCGGGCACGCAAGCCGATTGATCCGGTGCTGAAAACAAAGAGAGAAACGCACGAAGAAGTGACTGAAAAGGCGATAACCCCTTCGGAGGAAAAAGAAACGGAGCAGGCTTCGGCAGCAGTTTCAGAGGAAACGGAATATCACTCCTCAGAAACACATTTTACTCCGGAGAGGCAGCATGAGGACACCAGAGCCAGAAATATTTTTAGCGTAGAATCAGATGCTATTATCGAAGGAGAAGGGGTATTGGAGATGATGCCGGACGGCTATGGATTTTTGAGATCTTCCGATTACAGCTACCTCTCTTCTCCGGATGATATTTACGTCTCTCCTTCTCAAATTAAATTGTTCGGATTAAAAACTGGCGATACCGTAAAAGGCTATATCCGCCCTCCCAAAGCCGGTGAAAAGTATTTTGCTCTCTTAAAAGTAGATACTATTAACGGAAAATTGCCGGAGGATGTTCGCGACCGAGTTTCATTCGATTACCTCACCCCGCTTTTCCCCTTTGAAAAACTGAATCTGTTCACTGCTCCTAACAATTTGACGACCCGTATCATTGACCTTTTTACTCCGGTAGGCAAAGGGCAGCGCGGTATGATTGTGTCACAACCCAAAACAGGGAAAACCACCATCCTAAAAGAAATAGCAAACGCTATTGCTAAAAACCATCCTGAAGTTTATCTGATTGTGTTGCTGGTAGATGAACGACCGGAAGAGGTAACAGACATGGACAGAAGTGTAAATGGCGAAGTGATTGCATCTACGTTTGATGAACCGGCCGATAAGCACGTAAAGGTTTCTACTATCGTGTTGCAAAAGGCTAAGCGCTTAGTAGAGTGCGGCCACGATGTGGTCATTCTGCTCGATTCTATTACTCGATTAGCCAGAGCGCACAACACGGTTTCCCCTTCTTCCGGCAAAGTATTATCCGGTGGAGTGGAAGCGAATGCCATGCAAAAACCCAAACAGTTTTTTGGAGCAGCTCGCAAAATTGAAAATGGCGGCTCGCTTACCATATTAGCTACAGCCTTGATAGATACCGGCTCAAAAATGGATGAAGTGATTTTTGAAGAATTTAAAGGTACGGGCAATATGGAATTGCAGTTAGACCGCAAACTTTCCAACCGCAGAATTTACCCGGCCATTGATATTATTTCCTCTTCGACTCGTAGAGATGACTTATTGTTAGATAAGGATACTTTACAGCGGATGTGGATTTTGCGCAACCATATTGGCGATATGACTTCAGAAGAAGCGATGAACTTCTTAACACAACAGATGAAAGGCACAAAAACCAATGAGGAGTTTTTGGTAGCGATGAACAGCTAACAGCTTTTGAAGAAGTCTCTAAAAGTGCACTATTAAATGAAGAGGGTCGCATTTGCGATAATCCGATACGTTTAAACAGTTTGTTTTGTGGGCAGAATAATTATTTTTGCCGTCCCTTATTGAAAAGTATAAATTAGAATATGAAAAGGACATTTCAACCGAGCCGCAGAAAAAGAAAGAACAAACACGGCTTCAGAGAGAGAATGAGCACTAAAAATGGAAGAAAAGTTCTCGCACGCAGAAGGGCCAGAGGCCGTAAAAAACTCTCCGTATCAGACGAAGGAAGGCTCAAGTAATTCGCTAAAGACTAAAGCATTTGCGGAATTTAACCATGAACTTGCGAAGGGAAAGAATACCTTTTGCCGGGACGAAAAGCTCAAAAGCCGTAAACTTATAGAACACTTGTTTAAAGAGGGTAAATCCGTATCTAAGGACGGATTTACCCTTGTTTATTTGATACTGCCTATTTCTTCCTTTTACCCGGCTCAAGCCGCTTTCTCTGTTCCTAAAAGGAATTTCAAACGCGCGGTTGACCGCAATCGCATAAAGCGACTGATGCGCGAAGTGTATCGCCTGAACAAATCTGCCGTGTACGAAAAGTTGGTTACAGCAAAAAAACAGATGGCATTGATGTGGATATACAAGGGGAAGGGAGTGCCAAACTATACGTCAACTCAAAAAGCAATGCTGCAATGTGTAGAGAAGCTGAATAGAATAATTAAGTAAAATTTGAGTAGCGTATTCATTGCCCACTCACTTTCAGTTGTTTCTTTCCGGGTGCTTTGGCGTAAGATTCATTGATATACATCGGCTCAAAATAAGCCACATCTGCAAAATCCTTTTCTCGAAATTTGCTTTCTGCCATTCTTGCCATAAACCTGGCATCGGGCTGAATATTTTCCAAGAACAAAAACCGATCGCTATTTAAGATAGCCCTCGACTTTTCAGCGGCATCTCCTCCAACAATTATTTTATCGTAAGGTTGTAAAGAATCAAGAAGCGTCTGATTAAGAGTGGAAAAGGCAGGAGCTAAAATCTCCTCTCCATTACTGTTATACAAGGCGGTATATACATCCATCCTTCGCGCATCAATAAGCGGCAGATAATATAGATGGCTTGCCCCCCCTTGTTGGCGCATTCCCTCAGCCAGCGCATAAAGTGTGGGCACAGCTATTAAGGGTTTGCCGAGTGCATAACACAATCCCTTCGCTATTGCAATGCCAATGCGAAGGCCGGTGTAAGAACCAGGGCCGGCACTTACGGCTATGGCTTCTATTTGCATTAATGAAAGACTATTTGACTTTACGAGATCCTCAATCAACACCGTCATTACCCGAGCATGAGAGTTTTTTTCCCGATCTTCTCGGTAATCCAGCACTATTCCATCTTTGGCTAATGCCGCAGAACAAACAGAAGAAGATGTTTCTATAAGGAGAAGAGTGGACAAGAGAATTAATGTTTTGGTGAAGAGAACTTAAAACTGCACAGCTTTTTCAATTATTTCATTTCCGCGTTTCACTTTTACTTTGGTCGCATCTCCCTTTTTGAAAGCAGATAGTGCTTTCATATAGCCCATCATATCGGCCACTTTCATATCGCCCAGTTGAACCACCACATCTCCTGCCAGCAAGCCAGCCTTCGAAGCCGGGCGATCATCGGTTACAGCATCAATGCGCATTCCCTCGCCTTCGAAAGTATAATCGGGCATCACGCCAAGGGTAACTGTAAATCTGGGAGTATCTTCGCTTGCATCTTCCTTGGTTTTGTTGAATTCAATTTTGCCTTTATTGTTCAAGTTGCTTATCAGCGCCATCACATAGTCGAAGATTTTATCCATGCCGGGATAATTAATCTTGTATTCATCATCCGTTGGTTTGTGGTAATCGTGATGCTGTCCGCTAAAAAAGTGCAACACCGGAATATTTTTCAAGTAGAAAGAAGTGTGATCTGAAGGGCCTATTCCGCTCTCTGTGGTTTTGATGTGCATAGAAGTAGTAATGCGCTTCATGGCCGGTGTCCATTCAGAGGAAGTGCCCACTCCATTTACCACCAGCCTGTTGGAGTCTAAGCGACCCACCATGTCAAAGTTGAGCATGTAATTCACTTTCTGCATATCCACCATGGGATGAGTAACAAACCATTTAGAGCCGAGTAGTCCTTCTTCTTCACCGCTAAAAGCAATAAGGAGGTAATTGTTATTCGTGAGAGAAGATAACTTCAGGTTTTTGGCGAGTTCTATAATCATGGCCACACCACTGGCATTATCATCGGCTCCATTGTGAACAGCAGGCGCTCCTTGATAAGCGGAGAAATGCGGGTCTCCCATTCCCAGATGGTCATAATGTGCTCCGAGAACAACCGTGTGGGCAGCATGGTTATCAATATAAGCCACGACATTTTTTCCCTTCCAAGTAAAACGAATACTGTCAGTGGTAGGGTGATAAGCAAATGCCTGTAAATAGTTTTTCGCTTTCAAGTTGCCCTTTACATTTGTAATGTTGTTTTTCTGAAACTGTCGGATAATATAATCAGCCGCTACTTCTTCATCTTTACTGCCAACATAGCGACCGTGCAAACTATCAGAAGCAAGGAAAACAATATGTTGTTTAAAGTTAGGAGTTGATTGGCTCTGAACAAAAAAACATTGGCTATACAGCAGCAGGAACAGAAAAACATTCTTCATCTTGTTGTGTTTAAAACGGTCGTAAACCTAAGAGGAAGAAACGATAGAAGAAAATAAAAAGTGTAGCTGGAAATCTCTTTACAAATCCATGACAGAGCGGAAGAACTCCATTCCTTTATCGCTGAGCATATTCACGTACTCTTTGCCGTCTAACCGGAAGGAAATAACTCCTTCATCTCCTTTCACGAATATCTCACCGGAGATAAACTCTTTACCATCTTTCAGGCACATAATAGTAGCTGCCGGAGAAGATTGAATTCTTTCAGCAGAGGCATTGGCGACCAACTCCTTTACGAATCCCATGTTTTTATCATCAATGTTCACACTGCCACCCTGGCCTTTCAGTAAAACAATATCAGCCGAGTTGCAGTTGTTGGTCATAGTCATGTAATAAGCCCAAGGAAGTTTAGCGACCGTAGATTGAGCTTGTGCTGCGTAAAAACAGGATGCAGTAAAAACGAATAGGATGCAGAGGTGTTTCATAATGCCAATTATAAAGACAATATAAACTGAAATTGATGCCTCGTCAAGAGTTGCGGTAGTTTATTCCTTGATCTGAGATTTAAAGAAAGAAGTTCCCTGCGGGTTGATCCGGTTTACATATTCCTTCCCATCCTTAGAAATGACCACATAGCCGGTAGAATCATCAAGGAAAAACTTTCCGGACAAAAACTCGCGACCGTTGATGAGCCACATAATAGACCCGGCAAGTTCAGTATGCTCTTTGGTAGCTGTTTTATTTTCAAAAAAGGAATTAAAGAGGTGCACATTGCGACCGTCTAATGAAAGGCTGCGACCTTTGCCTTGCATAAAAACCACATCCATAGAAGTAGTGGAATCACGCATAGTAATATAGGTTTTGGCAGGTAGCGGCTCCTGTGCAAAGGAACTCAGACACGAGAGCGAAGAAATTAAAAGCAAGGAAATGTATTTCATCTCACTAAGTTAGGAATGCTAAAGTAAACTCTGAAAATGCTTAACATAAGTTTGTTGCAAAGCCTGACAGGAAAATTTTTCTTCAATAGTTTTTCGCCCGGCTTTGCCTAAGCTTTCGCGCAACGCTGTACTTTCTATCAACAATGAAAGTTTCTCTATCCATTCTGCATCTGTTGTTGCAAGAAATCCGTTGATGCCATCCTGCACAATGTCCTTATTTACTCCCACTGCGCTCATCACAGCGGGCACTTCCAAGGCCATGTATTGCAGCCCCTTCATACCGCATTTACCGCGGGTCCATTGGTTATCGGGCAAGGGCATTATTCCTATATCGAAAGCCGCTATCTGCTCCACTTCATTTTGAGGAGTCCAACCTATTCCTTTTATGTTTAGTTCTTCTTGTGTGTAATCTGACATTCCGAAAACTCTAAATGCTACTCGCTCTCCGTATTTCTCCTTTACCTTTTTAAGCACCGGAATAATAGGTTTGAAATGCTCGATGGTAGTGAGGCTTCCGCTCCAACCAATGACTACTGTTTTGGCTTTCTTTTTTTCTGGTACTTGATAATAATTCAGGTCAATAGTGGACGGAATAACTACCGCATGGGCGTTGAACCGCGCAGCATGTGTAGCGAGATATTGATTCCCCACTATAACGAGATCGGCCAGCGCGATAATGTCGTTTGTCTTTTCAGGCCGTTTTAGCCAACCTAAAGCCTTGTTTGCCTGACTCACGTCATGATTCCAGATAGCATCATCAAAATCATAAACAATTTTAACCCCTGAACGTTTCAGCATTTTTTCAAAAACGATGGTGCCGGTCATAAAAGCTTCGCGATAGATGAACACGATATCGAACTCTTTTGCCCTTCGCACATCCTTTAGTCTTCGCCATGCTCCCTTCAAAAACAAACCAAGCTTGCGCAAATAATTACCTGCGGAGTAAAAGTCTTTATCCTCTTTGGCGGTGGCAAGAATTGGGGAATACACACACTCAAATCCGGCTTTCTGTAAGTAAGGGAAGTATTGTTCGCAACGGTACCGCTGGCCGGGAGAGCGATCCCAACGGTGCTGCACAATGTAAAGGATACGTTTCTTCGTCTGCGGATTCACCTTTGCAATATAACAATGCCGCAAATACTACGGATAGGTGGAATGTTTCCGTTTCTTATTCGGCTTTTTATCCCAATGGCTCACCCCGTTGCGCACGGTATAGCCACGCGCAAATTTTTCCTGATCCGTTACTTTCTTAATCGTGGAATACCAAAATTCAGTCACACACTTTTCGGGGGTTACATCCAGAGTGAAATAGCCGTGCTTTGAAAACTGACACCACACATGGTGCGGATTGAGCCGCATACTAAAGTTGCGTACTGCCGGAAGTAGAAATCCCGGCACCCCTGCCTCCTTCATATTTACCCGCGAAATACTTGGCCCAGTCACTTCCACGCCTACGGCACCTTCGCCTGTTTTTCGATTATAGCGGGTTTTATCTTTCGGATAGCCGGTCATGTTCATCACGAAGCTCATGTGAATATCACCGGTGAGCACCACTGTATTTTTGATATGATTAGAATCAATAAAATCGTACAAGCGCTGCCGGTCTTCCGGAAACCCATTCCAATTGCCGGGGTCAAATACCCGCCCATTGCCTCTCTTTTTTGCGATAAACTTCGGAGCCCCTTCACTCAGCCAGTCTGTCATCATTTCCTGATTGCCCAGCAAATGCCATTGTGCTGTTGATGTAGCTAATTGATTTTTTAGCCAAGCATCCTGCGCCAGCCCCAATACTGATTTTTTACCGGGAGCATATTCCTCTTTCCCTCTGTAACTAAACATATCAATCATGGTGAGGTCCGCCAAAGCGCCAAAGGGAAAGTTCCGATAAATTTTTTCCGGGTGATTTTTGTCCTGCATTCGGATGGGCAGATATTCATAGAAGGCCTGTATAGCGTCTTCCACTCTTCCTGTATCATTCACATTCGTATCGTGGTTATCCCATTCAGCTATCCAAGTTTTGTTTTGTCGTGCAGCTCGCAAATCAGGGTCGAGCAAGTAGTAGGTGTGCATTTCGCGCCAGTCGCTCAAGTTGCCGGGGTCTTTCAAAGGAACTTTAGGCATGCGATTCAGTTGCCGCTCATCGGGATAATCATACACATAATCACCGAGATGAATCACAAAATCAATGTCGGGGCGCTCGGCAATTCTTCGATACGCATTAAAGTAACCGGCCCATATACTGGAGCAAGAAACCACTGCCAGTTTAAAATGTTTAACAAAATCATCGGGCAGTGTTTCTGCCTTTCCGGTTTGCGACATTTTCCCATCTGCTGTTACAAAGCGGTAGAAATAATGATAGCCGGGTTGTAAGTTTCCGGCATCTACTTTTACACAAAAGCCATGAGTAGCAGATGCTAATACTTCTCCCTGATTAGCGATCTGCTGAAAGCCACTGTCCGTTGCTATTTGCCATTGGAGCGGAATAGTTATCGAGCTATTTTCTGTAAAAACCTTCGTCCACAGAATCACCCGATCTTGCATCGGATCTCCGGAAGCTACCCCGTAGTAAAAAGGCGAATAGGCGGTATCGGCAAAAATACGGTCGGGGTATGGAGATTGAGCTGCTGCCCAATAAAAAGCCAACAGAGTGAACGGAACAGCCAGGAGCCTTTTCATGGAGAAGTAGATTTTTCCTCTATCCCATTCGCATTGATATTATACTCCCATCTTTTCACTCCCCCCTTGCCATACAATGCCATTTGGCACACTCGGTTTCCTTCGGGGCCGGTGATATTAATTTGCCCGAAATTCTTTTTGTAAAAGATGGTGCTTTCAATACTGTAATCGTTTCTGTAGCCTCTTAAATGTTTGGTATATATTATGGGGCTTGTAAATGGAGAGGAGGTAAAGTCATAAAACGTGTACCCCTTCCAATCGCGCTTGCTCAACTCAGCATAGTGCCGATCACCGGTTAAAAATATAACCCCTCCTATTTTGTTTTCTACAATGTAGTCGAGCAGTTTATTCCGCTCTACCGAGTATTTGGCATACGAATCGCCATACCAGGAATCATTCAACACCTGCGAGCCTACACAGATAAACTTGAAGGTGGCATCGCTTTTCTTCAATTCCCTCTCTAACCATTCCAACTGTGCTTCGCCCAAAAAGGAAGCAGCAGAATCACCGACAGGGTCGAGATACCAGCGATCATCGGTCATAAAAAATTGTGCATCATATTTCCGAAAGGTATAGTAAATGCCGGGCACGGTATCGCCATGATCAAAGTTATTTGGCCAGAACCCTTTGAACACTTTCATCGCAGTATCTTTTAGCGGGAAGGTGCGGTCGGCATCGTTCCAACCATAATCATGGTCGTCCCAAATAGCATAGTTGGGTTGGTTTCGCAGAAACTCGCTGAGGGTAATAAAGCTATTTCGGATTTTCAACTGGCGGGCAAACATGTTATCGTAGCTGCGATAATCTTTCCCGATGTAGTACACATTGTCGCCCAACCATACCGCAAAGTCGGCACGCTTTCGTTTCATAGACCAAAAGATACGAATAGAGCTTCCCGGAAAAATAAACCGCGCAAAGCCGGGACTCATATAGGCACAAGAGCCGAACAGAAATTTCATATCCCTCACGGTAGTATCGGCCAAAGTGCGCACGATACATTTTGGTTGCGCGACAATCGGTTCCAGCGCATACACTACTTTGTAAACATGGTCAGGCTGCAAGTCGGTAAAGTCCATATTCAGCGCTACGTTTCCCTTCCTATCATTTATTTTATCGTAGCGAGTTGGGTGATACAAGGTTTTAGAGGCAGTATCTTCTAACGAAATCATATTCTTGCCTTCGCCTCGGTAAGCAATCCAAAGCCGGGCGGTGGTGGTGGTAACGGTGCCTATCACCGGGCCGGTTACTAACTTAGCTTTTTCAGGGTTTTGAGCTTTGCTGCTCAGTAAGATTAAAAACAGCAAAGGCAGCAGAATCGTTTTTCTCATCTTAGATATATTGAAACTGGTAAGGAATGTGCGCAAAAGTATTTTACATTACATGATTCCCTAAAAATAGTCGAATGCAATTTTTCTTTCCCCCTGCAAATTCTGTTAAGCCATAATTGGTTCCATGAAATTTATTCCCTGCTATATTTTCATCCTGATGAGCCAAGTATCCCATTCGCAAATCCTTACTACTGCACAGGCCGACAGTGCCGCCCAAGTCATTATCCGTCAAATGACGCTGAAGGAGAAAGTAAATGAAATGCACGGGCATGGAGTAATTCGTTTCGGCCTGTCTATTCTGTTTTCAAAAAAAGTAAAGCCCGTTCGTGCCGGAGGCTGCCAGCGATTCAATATCCCTTCCACCATTTTTTTAGACGGGCCGCGCGGGGTTTCATTCTATAAAGGCGCGACAGCTTTTCCCGTAACGATGGCGCGCGGTGCCGGTTGGGATGTTGAGTTAGAAGAACGAGTGGGCGAAGCGATGGCAGAAGAAATTCGCGCGTTGGGAGCCAATTACTCGGGTGCAGTGTGTATGAATTTGCTGCGCCACCCGCGTTGGGGGCGCGCGCAAGAAACGTATGGCGAAGACCCTTTTCATGTAGGCGAAATGGCGAGTGCGCTCGTTGCGGGCATTCAAAAACATAATGTGCAGGCGTGTGCCAAACATTTTGCAGCCAACAGTATGGAGAACAACCGCTTTGGTGGCAGCATGAATATGGATGAGCGTACTTTGCAGGAGGTATATCTCCCGCACTTTAAAAAAGTGATTGCGAACGGATGCGTTTCGGTGATGAGCGCTTACAACAAATTAAATGGCGAATACTGCGGAGAGAACAAAAAGCTGCTCACCGATATTTTGCGAAACGATTGGGGCTTTAAAGGCTATGTGACCAGTGACTGGCAGAATGGATTATACAATACGCGCAAAGGAATTGAAGCGGGGATGAATATTGAAATGCCCTCCGGCAATTTCTATTCCTTGAAAAAAGTGAAACAACAATTGCGCGAGGGAAAAATTAAACCGGAACAAATTGATGAGTTGGTATTGCCCATCCTCCGCACTAAAATTCTTTTTGCTTCGAAGAAAGATGAAAGGACTTACCCCAAGAGTTTGGTGGGGGGCAAGGCGCATACCGATTTGGCAAGAGAGGTGGCAGAAAAAAGTGCGGTGCTGTTGAAGAATGAGAACGCATTTCTTCCACTCGATAAAAACAAAGTAAAGCGCATTGCTGTGATTGGTTCGTTAGCCGATATAAAGCAAACAGGCGATCACGGCAGCAGCCGAGTATTTCCTGCATATATTATTTCTCCGCTGGAGGGGATTAAGAATTATTTGAGCGAAGTCAATACAGAAATTCTCACTGCTCCGGCTACCGATTTGACAGCCATTAAAACAATTTGCGAAGGTGCTGATGTGGTAATTATTATTGCCGGCACCACTTACTTAGACGAAGGCGAATACATCGGCAACGAAGAGATACGCGACCGCCATCATCCCGACAAGAAAAATTTTATTACTCGCACCGGTATATTGGGCGTGGGGGGCGATCGCAAATATTTGCATCTGCATCAAAATGATATGGACGCGATACATGCAGCAAGTTCTGTCAACAAAAATATTGTGGTGAGCTTGGTGGCGGGCAGTGCGGTTACGGTAGAGGAATGGCAGGAAGAAGTGCCCGCCATCCTCGAAACATTTTACAACGGTATGGAAGGCGGCAGTGCACTGGCGCGTATTTTATTTGGCGAGGTAAACCCCAGCGGCAAACTGCCGTTTACGGTTCCGAAAAACGAAAATGATTTGCCTCCGTTTCACTCTTTCGATGACAGTGTTTATTACGATTATTATCATGGCTACACGCTTTTCGATAAAGAGAAGAAACAGCCGCGCTATCCGTTTGGATTTGGCTTGAGTTATACTTCATTTCAAATTTCGGATTTGAAAACCTCACAGATTTCTCCAAAGGATACGCTTTGCTTTTCGCTGAAGGTGAAGAACACCGGAACTCGCGAAGGAGCCGAAGTGGTGCAGCTTTATATCGCGTTTCCGCAATCAAGCATAGACCGCCCCGAAAAACTATTGCGGGGGTTCAAAAAAGTGTATCTGCAACCGGGCGAAGGGCGCACTATTGATTTCAGCATTCCCGCAAGCGAACTTGCTTACTATAATACCGAAACAAAAAATTGGGTGGTAGAAAAGGGAAAGTATGAAGTGCTCGTGGGCAATTCATCTCGCGATGAGAAGATGCAGAAGATGAGTTTTGATTGAGATAGGAGTTTAGGGGCTGTTCAATCAACTGTGTCAAAAACTAAATTTGATACAGATTATAAAAAATGAAAAAGAACCATTTGACTTTAAGGCGTTCGAAGCAGATGCGGTTAATTGGCAGAAGGGCGGAAGGAAGTTTTTCCACCTCCATCAAGGGCAGCTCCTCCAGGTGGCTACGGAGAAAATTTTGGTGACTGGTATTCTATGCTCATCAACGAAATTGATACCCCCTATCACTTTTACATCGAGCATACCTTTTACTTTTGCCCGCGATACGCTTTGAGGGGAAGTATATTTGTGCGAAATTCTAATGAAGTCAACCAACCGCATTAGCAAATTTTAAAAATAAACAGCCATAAGAAATACTTGAGACCTAAGATGAAAAAGGTTCAGATACTTTACTGTTTATGGGTTTCTGAAAAGGATTACAGTTACCGAAATGAAAGGTTGGACAGAAGGATCTTTTAAACGTCTGTTCTTTAGAGATTACCATTCGCTATTTTAAATTCTCTCACTTTCTTCGGAAAAAATTGAAGGATGGATGTAGCTTTAGAAAAGCAACACCACAATCCCCTCCCTCAAAACTTCACTACTTCTTTCAACCTTTCTAACACATAAAATACAGCCGGGCAGGTAGTCGAGTTTTGCAGGCTCGTGTGAGGGTATTCAAAAAACTCCCCACTATCGGTATAGGGATATTTGCGGCAATCGCCCGGGCGCGCTTCGTAAATAGAGCAGTAATTATCGGCTCCCAAGAAAGGGCAGGGGCTGTGCTTCACCACATAATCGCCATCCTCGTCCAAGCGCAAATATTGATCAATCATTTGCCCCTGTTTCATCCCCAAAAATTTTGAAATGCGAACTAAGTCGGGCGTTTTAAAGCGGGGCGAAATGGTCTTGCAACAATTCGCACAGTGCAGGCAATCAATTTTTGTAAAAGCCTCCTCATGCAGGGTAGGGAGTTTTTTCTCAATTCCCTTCTGCCTTTTAGCGCGTGCCAAAAACTGCTTATTCTCCTTCTTTTTCTTCTCGGCTTCTTGCCGCCAACTATCGGGATTAAACTGCATTGTGAATATTCTGTGGGTACAAATAAAGCAAATGAGGGCGGCAAAAGGTTTTATAGGCTATATTCGCACCTCGAATAATCCTAATTCGATGCACAAGACCTTCTCACCCCTTCCCGCAGTATTAGTTTTAGCTGACGGCACTGCTTTTTACGGAAAATCACTTGGTAAAATAGGCACTACCACTGGTGAAATTTGCTTTAATACCGGGATGACCGGCTATCAGGAAATTTTTACCGACCCTTCCTATTTCGGGCAAATCATTATTATGACCACCGACCACATTGGCAACTACGGCACCAAAAATTCAGAGGTGGAGTCGAAGAGCGTAAAGATTGCCGGAGCGATTTGTAAGCGCTACACAGCCGAAAATTATTCCCGCCAGTTGGCCAATGAATCCTTACAACAATATTTTGAACAAAATAATTTGGTAGGGATTTCAGACATAGATACTCGCGCCCTCACTATCCACGTGCGGCAGCAAGGAGCCATGAACTGCATTATCAGTTCAGAAGTAACAGAGGTGGAAACCCTCCAAAAACAGTTGCGCCAAATTCCCGACATGAACGGGCTGGACCTCGCTCTGAAAGTAACTACGGGCACGCCCTATTACTACGGCAACCCACAAGCTAAATACAGAGTGGCCGCGCTCGATTGCGGCATCAAAGAAAATATTCTGAAGTGCATGGCCGATCTCGACATTTATGTAAAAGTATTTCCGGCACAAACTACCGTGAAAGAGATGCAGGAGTTTGCGCCTACCGGCTACTTCGTGAGCAACGGCCCCGGTGACCCCGCCTCAATGGATTATGCGGTTAAAACGGTGCGCGATATTTGCGAAACGAATGTGCCTTTTTTCGGTATTTGCTTAGGCCATCAGTTATTGGCACTGGCGTATGGCATTCCTACATTAAAAATGCATCACGGCCACCGAGGTATTAATCACCCCGTAAAAAATTTGTTGACCGGACGCAGCGAAATTACCTCACAGAATCACGGCTTTGAAGTATCGCGCGAACACATTGAGAAATCAGACAAAGTAGAGGTGACACATGTGAACCTAAATGATAATTCCATTGAAGGAATACGCATTAAAGGAAAGAAAGCATTCAGTGTGCAATACCACCCCGAAAGTTCTCCGGGGCCACACGATTCGCGCTATCTTTTCGACCGCTTTGTGGAGGACATGCGCGCTAATTAACCATGAAAAATACTTTCAGCCTCCTGCTTATGGCAGCAACCATCCTCTCGGCTTGTGATCAAAAATCAAATCAGCCCGCGATGATAGGAGGAATTGACACCGTAGCCATTGCCGGGGATACCACCATGCAGTTGGGCATCGAAGCCTCCTACGAGTTTCACAAAACATTTTCTTTGAATCAGAATGAAGTTTTTGACATAGTGGCCTATGGCCATCCAACGAAAGGGGAGATAGCGATTATTTTTCGCAATGCGGAGGGGATAAACGATACCGTTGCCAAAGCCGAAAGAACAGGTATTGTAAAGGGTTGTTGGCTCACTGACCTGAATAAAAACAAACAGCCCGAAATCATAATTGCACTGCAATCTTATGATACAAGTAAATACGAAAAGCTGGTAGGGTTTGAAATGAATAAAGAGAAGAGCGCCACTCCTATCAAATTCAACATTGACCTGCTGCAACAATATGTGCAGGAATATCGCGGAAAAGATACCATGTATTACGAACCGCAGTCTGAAATTATACATCACGAATTTCCTTTAGTGGAAGAGGGCCAGGTGAAAGGGAGAATGAAAATTAAATACGAGTTAAAAGGAGACAAAATAGAGGCGAAAGATTTCGCCATCGAGCAATATTAAAATCAACATTCGTTTACCCTAAAAAATTCAAAACTTATGAGCCAGATTGCCAAAGTACACGCCCGACAAATTCTTGATTCGCGAGGAAACCCAACCGTTGAAGTGGATGTATATACCAACAACGGCACCTTAGGCCGCGCGGCTGTTCCTTCCGGAGCTTCTACCGGGAAGCATGAAGCCGTAGAACTTAGGGATGGAGACAAGAAAAAATATTTGGGAAAAGGAACCCTGAAAGCGGTATTAAACATCAACTCCAAAATAGCGAGCGAACTGGAAGGGCTGAACGTATTTGAACAAAACGGCATTGACCAAATTATGCTGCTGCTGGATGGCACCCCCAATAAAGCCAAGTTGGGGGCTAATGCAATTCTTGCCGTATCGCTGGCAGTGGCAAAGGCGGCAGCCGAAGAATTAGGAATGCCGCTGTACCGTTACATAGGTGGAGTGAATGCAAATACCCTTCCTATTCCGATGATGAACATTCTAAATGGAGGCGCACATGCCGATAACAAAATAGATTTTCAGGAGTTTATGGTGATGCCGGTAGGAGCCGAGACCTTCTCTCACGCTTTGCAAATGGGAACAGAAATATTTCATCATCTCAAAAGTGTGTTGAAGAAAAAAGGATACTCTACCAATGTGGGAGACGAGGGAGGATTTGCACCTAACATCGGCAGCAATGAAGAAGCCATCGAAACCGTACTCACCGCTATTGCAGCCGCAGGTTACAAAGCCGGTAAAGATGTATTTATTGCCATGGATGCCGCCTCTTCTGAAATGTATAATGAAAAAACCAAGCTATATCACTTTCATAAGTCAGACGGCAAAAAAATGAAGAGTGAAGAGTTAGTGGATTACTGGGCAAAGTGGTGCAAAAAATATCCCATCGCCTCTATCGAAGACGGCATGGCCGAAGATGACTGGAAGGGTTGGGCTTTAATGACAGAAAAACTCGGAGATAAAATACAAATAGTGGGAGATGATCTTTTTGTGACCAATGTAAACCGACTTCAAAAAGGAATTGATGAGCACATTGCCAATTCGATCCTGATAAAAGTAAATCAGATTGGAACCCTTACCGAAACCATTGATGCCGTGAGTTTGGCACAGCGCAATTCGTACACTTCAGTGATGAGCCACCGCAGTGGCGAAACGGAAGATGTAACCATTGCCGATTTAGCCGTAGCGCTAAATTGCGGACAAATTAAAACCGGCTCGGCCTCTCGCACCGATCGCATTGCTAAATACAATCAGTTGTTACGTATTGAAGAAGAATTAGGCCCATCTGCCATTTACCCGGGAAAGAATTTCAAATACCCGAAATAAATCTTCCATCATCAAGTAATTGAGCGCCTCCTTGCGGGGCGCTTTTTGTTTCTATCTTAGTGGCACATGGTTCTCGGCAAAGTCATTATTCTCCTCTTCTATTTCTGCCTTTTCAACTTTGTCATTTATCGCTTTCCAATTTTTCAACTGAATCGTTTTAAACCGTGGATCAGCATCGCGTTGTTTAATCTAAAATTTCTCACCGGCATTTTTATCTGGCTTATTTACACCTTCTATTACACAGACGTACAGAATAATGACATCCACAAGTTTTATAACGATGCGCTCATTCTCCGACAATCTGCTTCTGAAGACCCCGGTGCCTTTGCCAAATTAATGATCGGGCGAGAAGATGAAACGACCTCAAAGTTTACGGCTCAAATGAAAAACTGGGAAAGGAATTTTGATGAAGCCCCGGTGAATGAAAACAAAACCATTATCCGGCTGAATGCGCTTCTCTTGTTTCTATCCTTTAAAACTTATTTCGTTCATATCCTGTTCATGTGCTTCTTCTCCCTTTTCGGGTGGGTGCTATTGACGAATGCTGTTTTTGATTTTGTAAATACAAAAGCGGTGCTGCTCGCTTTGCCGGTTCTGTTGCTGCCCTCTGTGTTATTTTGGACTTCCGGCATTATGAAAGAGCCGTTGCTGGTTCTCGGCCTGGGAATATTTGTCTATGGAATGCTTCGCCTACGCGGTTGGAAAAGTTGCGGATGGATGATAGCCGGAGGGCTTTTAATTTTGTCCGCCAAATTTTATGTACTCATCTGCCTGCTGCCTGCTGCCGTTTCATTTTTGATCTATAGGCAAGCTAACGGACTCGTTCCTCTTGCCATAAAATATGCGATCGTATGCGGAGTGTTTCTGCTCATCGTTTTCAACATTCAACATGTTGCACCCGGCATTCATCCATCGCAAATGCTGGTCAATAAACAAAGAAACTCCATTCAGGAAGCGCTGTACTTTAATGCCGGAAGCCGTATTGAAATTCCTGCGATAGCCGCCAATGCTACTAGCATATTGAAAAATATTCCACAGGCTATTTGGAATTGCCTCATGCGACCTTATCCTTGGGAAGGGAAAAACATGATGATGTTGGCCAGCGCTATCGAAAATATCTTCATTCTCTTCTTGCTGTTGGCTTGTTTGTGGCTCACCAATTGGTCAGATATTCGGCATCTCCATCTCCTTTTTTTTCTACTGGCATTCTCGCTTTCCTATTTTGCAGTCATTGGTATTTGCACACCGGTGTTGGGAAATCTGGTGCGCTATAAAGCGCCACTGCTACCGGTATTTCTTTTTACCTTCGGCCTTAACCTGCGATGGCGAAAAGAGTTCCCCGCTTTAGAATTTCTGTTTCGGAAATGAATGGAAACTTAAAACTTCTTGCTTTTAAAAATAGTGAACAGCATTCTTGTGCCCAATAGAATGGCAATCACAAATCCCAAGCCTCCGGGGATAGAAATGTGCTTGTATAAGGGTGGAAAATTCACCGCAATCAGAATGGCAGAGGTCATTAGTAGAGAGCCAACCAGAAACCCTCCTGCTATGCGGTTACTTGCCAAATCAATGATATGAACCAATCTGCTCAGGCCTTCATGCTCAATAGTCACCTTTAGTTCGCCCTTCTTTATTTTACTAATAATTTCGCGAATGTCACGAGGCAAACTCTCTATCAGCGACAGACTGTCGCGAGCAGAGTTTATAAATCGTTTTAGAATATTGCTTGGAATAAATTCTTGCCGAAGTACCTTATTGATGTGCGGAGTCAACTCTTCGATGATGTTTAACTTAGGATCTAAGCGGTGCCCTACCCCTTCAATGGTCACTAAACACTTCGAGAGTAAAAAGTAATCGGGCGGCATGCGGATGTTGTATTTATTCACGAGGTCTAACAGCCGATTAAATAAATCCGACATATTCATTTTGTCGGCCGGCAAGGAGTGATAATCCTGAATCAAATCTTCTACTTCATAATTAAATGCTTTTATGCCCTCAAACTGCTGACTCACGGCTATATTTTTCAATCCCCATATCAGCAACTTAGAATCCTTCGCGGTAACTCCGTACACAATATCCGCAAAAAACTCTACGTCACTTTTGAGTACGGTACCCATCATACCGAAATCAATGAAACACACTTTGTTATTCGGCATGGCGAACAAATTTCCCGGATGTGGATCAGCATGAAAATACCCGTGGTCGAATATCTGTTGAAACAAAGCAAACATCCCGTTTTTAGCTAACTCATGGCCACTCACACCAATTCGAGCAAGACCTTCTTTATCGTACGGGTGCACTCCATCTACAAACTCCATAGTAAGTAGCTTTCGTGTTGTGTACTGCGGATAATACTTTGGCACAAAAACAATATCGCTATCCTTAAAGTTATTGGCAAACCGTTGCAGGTTATACCCTTCATGGCTCAAATCCAATTCGCGGTGAATAGCTGTGTCAAAGGCGCGCACAATACCCACCGGATCTAACTTATCCATAATTTTTCGCTCCTCCATTTTTTGAGCGATATACTTCATAATAACAATGTCTAATTCTATTCGCGCTAATATGTCGGGCCTGCGCACTTTAAAAACTACTCGCGTTCCATCTTCTAAACGCGCGCGGTGAACCTGCGCAATAGAGGCACTGGCAAAAGGCTCATCTTCAAACTCGGTAAAAATTTCTTCAATCGGTTTCCCTAATTCCTCTTCAATAATTACCCTGGCTTTCTCCGATGAAAATGGCGGTACGTGAGTTTGCAGTTTTTCAAATTCGGTGACTAACTCTATTGGAATGATGTCCGGGCGGTTACTCAATATCTGAGCAAACTTGATGTAGGTAGTACCCAACTCCTCTACGGCCATTCGAATTCGTTCCCACTTTGTATGTGAGTTCGCATCTTCTATAGCCGATTTTGAGAGAAAGACCTCTATCACTTTGGCGCGTAGTGAAACCCCCGATTCCGCTACAATATCTCGGAATCCGTACTTGATCAAAATACCGATTATCTCTCGGTAGCGTCTAAGAACTTTAAAATTGAGACCTAATGCCATGAATAGATTTGTTGAACAAATTAATCATAATCTGATGATTACCATAAATGATTGAATTCAGAATGTTACTTGACTTAGTCCACTTTACCATACTGCTGTGCATAGCTTCCCGCATTCTGCTTGGCATACCCGAGTTTTTCTTTCGAAATTCGTAGCAACATGTGGCAAAAGCTAAAATTTCATTACAGCAACATTCCCCGAGTATTTAAGAATATTTATTTCCTTACCGGAATATTTTTCGTGGTTTGGATGTTGTTTATTGATGACAATAATTTGATGGTTCAATACCGAAGGCACCATGAACTTTCATCTCTATTAGATAAACGAGAGTATTATCTGGAACAGATTAAGCTAACAGATAAGGAATACCAAGAACTGACCACTAACCCCGAGACACAAGAAAAATTTGCCCGCGAACACTACCGTATGAAAAGGGATAATGAAGATGTGTTTGTAATAGTAGAGAAATAATTTTCAGGCCTTATCGGTAATGTTATTTATGAATGGCGATTGGCTCATCAACCAGATTATACTCTTGTTCATGAGTGAAACCGGAAAGGGTAATGGACGAATAAAATCTACAAAAAGCACCACCCTTATTTCACTGGACTTGTTCCAGGCTTCATGGAGATAGGAATCGTCAAACACTAAACTCGCTCCCTGTTCCCAATTTCTGATTTCATTCTCCATCCGAATGGCACACAACTCACTTTTTTCGGGGACTTTCAATGCTAAGTGATACCGTAAAACTCCGCTATAAGGGCCTCGGTGTTCTGTTATAAAAGTTTGAGGTTCTAAAATAGAATAGAAGGCAGTGACCATTCCCGGAATGGTGTTTAAAGTTTGAATAGTTGCAGGACACAAGGCACAATTTTTTTCTATCTTCTTTCCATACGCATAAAAGAAAAAAGATTTCCAGCGATTCCCTGTCACAATCCTCTTTTGCTCTGCCGATAAATCCTTTAATTCGGGAATGGTCTGGTACTCCTCCATCACATGATTCATTTCTCGGATTAGCACTTTGGCATTCCTTTCCACATCGCCAATCCAGTCAAAATCATCAGGATTAAAAAATCTTTTGGGAGCACTTGTATGGTGAATCACAAACTCAGCAAAGGCAATCAGCCAAACTCCGGTTTGTGCAATGAACCTATAAAGGATAGTGTTGTATTTTATCTTCATCCCGCTCTGCCCACAAAATGAAAATATGAATTACTTTGCGCAAACATGAGCACAATATTATCCCTTTCGCCCACCCGATGGAAAGATTATGAATTAATTGATTCGGGTAATTTTCTAAAACTCGAAAAGTTTGGCAGTCATATTACGATTCGTCCAGAGCCGCAGGCCGTGTGGGATCCTTCGATGAAAATAAGCGAATGGGAAAACAAGGCACAGGTGCGGTTTGTTCCCAAATCATCTTCGACAGGCGATTGGAAAAAGTTAAAGAATGTACCGGATCAATGGAATCTGCATTATAATGGTGCGTGCAACATTCAACTTCGTTTAGGGCTGACTGCTTTCAAGCATGTAGGAATATTTCCTGAGCAAGCCGTTAACTGGGAATACATTGTAAATTCTATTGGGCAGATGAAGAATAGGAATCCCAAATTTCTCAATCTGTTTGCCTACACAGGAGGCGCCTCTCTGGCAGCACGAGCAGCAGGCGCAGAGACTTATCATCTGGATTCCATTAAGCAGGTAGTTAGCTGGGCACGCGAAAATATGGAGTTAAGTGGGCAGAACAACATCAGATGGATTGTAGAAGATGCACTGAAATATGTAAAGCGTGAAGTGAAACGAGGGAACAAATATCATGGTATTATTTTAGATCCTCCGGCCTACGGTCACGGGCCTTCGGGAGAAAAATGGAAATTAGAAGACAACATTAATGACATGGTAAAGTGTGTGCTGCAATTACTTGACGAGAAGGAACATTTCCTTATTCTAAATGCGTATTCACTCGGATTCTCCCCCATGATTTTGGAAAATTTAGTTGCACAGAATTTTAAGCCGGAGAATACTGAGGCGGGCGAGTTATTTCTGAATGACAGTTTCAATAAAAAATTGCCCTTAGGTTCATTTGTAAGATTCAGGAAAACTTGATGAAACTGAAGTAAATATCAATCAAATCCATTCAGCACTTTTGCAATCAGTTCGTTTAGTAGTTTGGCTTCCTTATCATTTAACTTAGCAAATGGCTGCTGCATTCGACTCTCCAATTTATCTATCTGACTCAGCAGATTAAGTCCTTTTTTTGTAATTAATACATCCACTGCTCTGCGATCTTTTTCGCATTGCACCCGCTCTACTAACTCCGCTTTACGAAGCCGCTCAACAATCCGTGAAGCATCACTCATTTTATCCATCATTCGCTCACGAATTAGATTGACTGTGGAGGGGGAAGGAGATTGCCCGCGCAGAATTCTCAAAACGTTAAACTGCTGAAGCGTTAATCCGTATTTTTCCAATATTTCTTCGTGGTGATTGCAAATAAGATTAGAAGCGCATATAATGCTTACAATGCACTTGTGCTTCTCATTTTTGAACTTACTCAAGTGAATCAATTCCTCTACGCTGGGCATACGGTTTGTTTTTACAAAAATAAAAAAGCGTAACAAGCAACTGCTTCGTTCAAAATTAAACCTCTTTGAATAAAATGCGTTACGAAGCACGCATTGCTAATCTGCGTTATTCTACCCCATACTCCTTTCGCCTACGTTTACCTTGGAAGCAATGTAACATAAAAAAAGGCGGTCTTTCGACCGCCTTTGACTTATCTCTAGGATTAAGAATTACTTGATAATTTCAGTTACCTGACCGGCACCTACCGTTCTTCCACCTTCACGGATAGCGAAGCGGAGACCTTTTTCCATGGCGATAGGGTAAATCAGTTTTACCGACAATGTGATGTTATCACCCGGCATTACCATTTCTACGCCCTCCGGCATAGTAATTTCACCTGTTACGTCAGTCGTGCGGAAATAAAACTGAGGCCGGTATTTGTTGAAAAACGGAGTATGACGTCCACCTTCTTCTTTATTCAATACGTAAACCTCACATTTGAATTCTGTGTGCGGAGTTACAGAACCTGGCTTCACGATCACCATACCGCGCTTAATCTGCTCTTTTTCAATACCACGCAGCAATAAACCTACGTTATCACCAGCTTCTCCTCTGTCAAGTATTTTACGGAACATTTCAACTCCGGTAACAGTAGAGGTCAATGCTTTTTCTCCCTCTTTCAATAAACCTACGATTTCTACAGGGTCGTTAGAGTTAATGACTCCTCTTTCAATACGTCCGGTAGCAACAGTTCCGCGACCGGTGATAGAGAATACGTCCTCTACTGGCATCAGGAATGGAAGATCTACCATACGAGGAGGAACCGGGATAAAGCTATCTACGGCATCCATCAGTTCATCAATTTTCTTGATCCATTTTTCTTCCCCATTCAAAGCACCAAGAGCAGATCCCTGAATAACAGGAATATTATCTCCATCAAATTTGTAGAACTTCAGCAAGTCACGGATTTCCATTTCTCCCAATTCTAGGAACTCTGGATCATCCACTAAGTCAACTTTATTCATAAAAACAACAATCTGTGGAACACCTACCTGACGGGCAAGCAAAATGTGCTCGCGGGTTTGAGGCATAGGCCCATCTGTAGCAGCAACTACTAGAATAGCACCGTCCATTTGGGCAGCTCCAGTAACCATGTTCTTAATATAGTCAGCGTGACCCGGACAGTCAACGTGCGCGTAGTGGCGGTTTGTTGTCTGATATTCCACGTGCGAAGTATTGATAGTAATACCTCTTTCTTTTTCTTCAGGTGCGTTATCAATTGAAGAATAGTCTCTTACTTCTGCGAATCCTTTCTTTGAAAGAACGGTGGTAATAGCAGCAGTTAAAGTGGTTTTGCCGTGGTCAACGTGACCAATGGTTCCGATGTTAACGTGCGGCTTGTCCTTTACGAATTTTTCTTTAGCCATTGTTATTGTTTTTAAAAATTGATTTTAATATTTATCTAAAAAGTTTTCTGCCACACTGAGCCGTTGATGGGAATCGAACCCGCGACCTCTTCCTTACCAAGGAAGTGCTCTACCACTGAGCTACAACGGCATTCTTTCTGTTGCCTCGATCTGCAACCTTCCCGCTATCTAACGGAATATACTACCTCTGCCCTATGGCAGCAATTACTACGGTTTGTTCAGCAAACCGCTTCCTAAAACTTACAGAGCGGGAGACGAGGCTCGAACCCGCGACCTATCCCGCTATGCAGCGGGATCGCTCTATCAACCGAATCTGCTTCCGCAGGTAATTTCTTGTCACATTTTAAAGAACGACTTCTCTCTTCTTCTTTTCAAATTCGCTACTGCCTATTTTTTAATGAGTTAGGCTAACTCTTCGCTATGGTAGCCAATTACTACGGTTTGTTCAGCAAACCGCTTCCTAAAACTTACAGAGCGGGAGACGAGGCTCGAACCCGCGACCTATCCCGCTATGCAGCGGGATCGCTCTATCAACCGAATCTGCTTCCGCAGGTAATTTCTTGTCACATTTTAAAGAACGACTTCTCTCTTCTTCTTTTCAAATTCGCTACCGCCTATTTTTTAATGAGTTAGGCTAACTCTTCGCTATGGTAGCCAATTACTACGGTTTGTTCAGCAAACCGCTTCCTAAAACTTACAGAGCGGGAGACGAGGCTCGAACCCGCGACCTACAGCTTGGAAGGCTGTCGCTCTACCAACTGAGCTACTCCCGCAGATAATTTCCATGCTCATTATTAAAGAACGACTGTTTGTGGGCAAGGATGGATTCGAACCACCGAACTCCGAAGAGGACAGATTTACAGTCTGTTGCCGTTGGCCACTTGGCTACTTGCCCATTCCCATTTTTTCAGTATTGCCTAGTGAAGGTTTCCTGAGCCAGCGGAGGGATTCGAACCCCCGACCCACTGATTACAAATCAGTAGCTCTGGCCAACTGAGCTACGCTGGCATGGCTCTGAAATGCCCTTTTTCTGCACTTCTTACATTAATGAATCCTATCAATGAACTATATGCCCGTAAAAACGGGACGCAAATCTAAATGTTTAATTTAATTTTCAAAAGCTAAGGAAAATTATTTGCAAGGGATGCTTAAGGAAGGGTGGTACAAAAAGAAACAAAGCCCGCAAGCTTTGTTTCTCTTTATCTGTTAGAGGGCACTCTAATGAGCTTTTAATTTCTGTTTCTGTTTTTTCAACTGCCCGGCTATAGTTTGGAGCGCCAAGTCAGTGCTTTCTTCAAATGATTTTGAGGTTTTACTTACAAACAATGTTTTCCCGGGGACATGAATTTTAATTTCCACAATCTTGTCTCTGATGCTTTGCCTGGTTTCCATTTTTAAGAAAACCTCGGCTTCTACAATTCGGTCAAAGAAAGTTTCGAGCTTCTGAAGTTTTTGATCAATAAACTCAATAAGCTGAGTAGATGCATCAAAGTGCACCGGACGAATTACCACATTCATAAAGAACATTTTTAGGTTATAAAATCAGTTCGCATTTCTAAGGTAACGAAAAATTACCCTTAGGTGTATGACTTTTCAACGAAAAAATCTTAAAAAGGTTCTACTGTATAAAAATCATACAGATACGCTTACTGACTTTACTTAATGCGTGCGAATCGAGCGGTGAAATGGCGCAGAAAAGGAGGCTCATACGTAAGTCGCAGCCCCCGAGCTTGAGGTCTTTCTTCCAAAATATCATCAAACACGTCAATGACATAATCAATATGGCTTTGCGTGTAAACTCTACGAGGAATTGCCAAACGCACTAATTCATTTTTTGCAGGAATTAAGTTGCCATTTTCATCTTTCTTACCAAACATAACAGAACCTATTTCTACACAGCGAATGCCTCCTTGAGTGTATAAGTCGCACACGAGTGCCTGCCCCGGAAATTCATGAACGGGAATTTGCGGATACAATGCTTTGGCATCTATATACACAGCATGCCCCCCAAAGGGGCGAACAATGGGAATACCTTTTTCATATAGATGACGGCCAAGGTATTCAGTGCTTTTTATTCGGTAATGCAAATAATCCGGGTCAAATACCTCTTCCAAACCAACGGCAATTGCCTCCATATCTCTACCGGATAAACCGCCATAAGTGGCAAAACCTTCAGAGATGATAAGTTGGTTAGTGCATTTTTGTGCCATTTCTTTATCGCGTAATACCAGCAGCCCACCCATATTTACAAGGGCATCTTTTTTGGCACTCATTACAAAAGCATCACACAGTGCTAACATCTCTTGTGCAATTTCCTTGTATGATTTTGTTTCATACCCCGATTCTCGATGTTTAATAAAATAGCTATTCTCTGCAATGCGGCAGCCGTCAATCACCAACAGGAGTTCATGCTCATCACATAGTTTTCTAAGTTCCTTAGCATTTTGCATACTCACCGGCTGCCCACCGGAAGAGTTATTGGTCACCGTAAGTATAACAGCCCCTATATTTCCCTTCCCGTACTTATCTATTAGAACCTTCACTTGCTCTATATCAATGTTCCCTTTAAAAGGTAGTTCAGTATTGGGGTCCAATGACACTTCGCTCATGCAATCAAAAGCTGTGGCTCCGGTAAATTCAATATTGGCTCTTGTAGTATCGAAATGTGTGTTGCTAATGAAAACTTTATCAGGGCCTCCGAGAATTCCATACAAAATCCGTTCGGCTGCGCGCCCCTGGTGAGTAGGCAGCACATAAGGCATTCCGCTCAGGCCTTTCACCACTGTTTCCAGATGTTCCCAACTATGGGCCCCGGCATAACTTTCATCCCCTAACATCATGGCGCTCCATTGATGGTCGCTCATTGCCGAAGTTCCGCTATCGGTCAGTAAATCAATGTACACATCATCGCTGCGAATCAGAAAGGGATTGTAGCCCGCTGTTTGCAAAATATTTATCCGCTGTTCAATAGTTGTAATACGAAGCGGCTCCACCATTTTAATACGAAACGGCTCCGCCAGTGTACGAGGTTTTTTCATCTTTTAAATTTTTGGCGCGACAATTTCGGATAGAAACCGTGAGTTAAAAACTGATACTTATCATTACTGAATAGCAAATTATAAATACCGAATTATGGTGGCAGGAAGAGGTTGAAGCAACTATTTTCTAAATATTTTTCACTCATTGCGGTGGCCGGCCACTAAAACCACAACATCATTATAGATTCTTTTTTCTGAAAATGCGCACAGAAGCTAAGAGTGGAAGCAGAATCCACAGCAACATCACACCAATGGTATAAATCATACCAAAAGATTTTCCGAAAAACTGCTTGTACACAGCTCCTGTAAATCCCATTAACGCAGAGATGTCTATTTTCAATAGGATCATAATTCGACCTAAGTCAATTGGATTTAAAGATGCCATTCCAATCACCGCCTTGTCCAACGGGTAATCATTAAAAGCAAACAATACCGCCAACACCAATGCATCATAAATGACGGAGAAATAAAACCACATCATTAGTGCTACACCTATGCCTTTCGCTTTATCGCGAGTGACTACCGAGGCGAAAAATGCAAGTGAGGCAAATGAAAGCGTAAGGGCAATGCCGGATAGCAGTAGAACAAAACCAGTCGCGGTGGGGGCATAATAAGCAATAGGAATACCCACCCCTACTAATAGCCCCACTACAAGCGATACCGCCACACCAAAATACTCCCCTAATAAAATACTGTTGCGACTAATAGGTTGCGCTACGAGTAGTTCAATAAATTCGTAGGCATTGTAGAAATAGGTAGTAGAGAAAATAATGCTGACAAGTGGCACGATAATCATGATCACGCTCATCAGGCTAACAAGACTTTTGGAAGGATCGCTCTCAAGCCCAAAAAGACTAAACGAAATGAGCAACAGAAATAAGGTGTAAGCAATCAGTACCTTGCTGCGCAGAATATCGTAAACAACATATTTGGCTATCTTAAGCATGTAGTTTCTCCTTCATAATTTTGGCTATCGCTTTTCCTAAACGGTCTTCCCCAGTTTCAAATTTTAACTCCGGGATAGTTTTATAGAAATTGATTTTGCCCTCGAATAGATACATCAGTTTATCTCCCATTTCTTCCACTTCACTCATAATATGTGAGGTAACAAGTATTAGCCTACCCTCTTGTTTTGATTTCAAGATTTTTGCTTTGAGAATTTCAGATGCTAAGGGATCTAATCCGGCTGTGGGTTCGTCCAGTATCAGCACCTTTGGATGAAACAAGAAAGCGAGGGCAGCACTTACTTTTTGGCGAGTTCCGCCCGATAGTGTTCGCATTGATTTTCCGTACATCGAAGGCAAATCATACTGATGCAACAATTCTTCATCCACATCGGTATTGTGTTTGCGCAAGTCTTTCATCATCGAAACTATCTGGCCAATTTTCATGTTCTCGGGATACCGTCCTATTTGCGGCATGTATCCAATGTCTTTTCGATAATGAAAATCATTTACAATATTCTTACCATTAAAAATGACCTCTCCTTTATCGGCCACCACCATTCCAAGAATCGTTTTAATGAGCGTGGTTTTGCCGGAGCCATTGGGGCCGATAATGATCACCGCTTGGCCGGATTCGAAGAAAGCATTTACATCTTTCAGCACTTCCAACTTCCCAAAACTTTTCCGCAGATTTTTTACTTCAATCATCTTTTAATAATTGTCATTACCGGAGTGGCATCCTGAAATGTATCGGGCATGATACCCGGAATGTTTTTTTCGGCTCGGTCCAGCAAATCAACTAAAAAACTTCGCAGTAAAATAACGGCATAAGGCATCTGCTCAATTATCATAGAGTATAGGCTCACGGGTTTGTAGGGCACATCTCCTATTTTATCTCTATTCAAATCATAGCCTTCATATTTATCCCAATAATTGTAGGCAAATAAATTATTGACTAAAACTCCGTTAGTAGCAGCATCAAAAGTATTTCCGGTAAAATTATTTCTGCGAAAAGTATCGGATTCGCAGTTAGCCATAATTTTCAATCCATAGCCGTTCTTGATGAAATCATTGTTTTCAAACCGCATCCGGCTAGAGCCTTCCATAGTAACAGCAATAGTGTTGTTGCGGAAAGTATTGCCCACTATGATGCTGCTATTAATATCTTTCAGTAAGAGGCCGTAAGCGGCATCGCCCCAGTTATCCTCAAATACATTATCATACATCTGCACATAGTCAGTGTACATCACGGCTACTCCGGTGCCGTTGTTACGAAAAGTATTACGGATGTAAGTATTGTAGTCTGAGAACATAAAATGCAGCCCATAGCGAATATTGTTGGCACTCAAGTTATTAGTGATGGTGCAATGTTTTGAAAATTCAAAGTAAATGCCATCTCGATGATTATTTATCCGATTTCCTTCAATTAAAATGCTGTCGCACTTCCATAAATGGATTCCGTTACCCCTGTCGGAACCGGCATAATCTGCACCGATTGTAACGTTATCTTTCACAGTAGTATGGGAGGCATCGCTGATGTAAATTCCAAAGTAAACGTTGCGCAAATGGCACCGAAACACTTGTGTATAATGGCTTTTGAAAATTCGTATGCCGGCATAATCTTTCAGACTGCCCAGATTCGTATTCCTTATATCGAGTCCGATAAGAGAAACGTGATCGGCCAAAACAGTAATGACCTCGTCTTTCTGTTGCCCGTCTATTATTGGATAGTGCTCGCCAATAACAGTCAGCGGCTTATTAATTATTGTATTGATGGAGGCGTAGGTGCCGGGTTTTACAAGAATAGTATCAAACGGAGCAGCACTCTGTATCGCTTTTGCAAAATCATTGATCTCGCAGGAAGGACAAAGGGTAATAACATTTGCTCTACACAGCGCAGTTAGCGCAGTGAGAAATAAAAAAAAGTAGAATCGCATGTATTAGAAATTGAGTGTGGCGACTTTATCCCACAACAACAAGTTACCGCCTAAGTCCTTTTGAGTTTCCTCGGCTGCCTCTCTCGTTTTAAAAGATGCCAAGTTGCCCCCCATAGGGCTTTTAATATTTTCTCCTTGAAGATAAAAAGCACTCCCGGCATCAATCAACTGGCCTGGATTTTCATAGCTCACTACCAAGTATTTTGAAAATTTATCGTCCGGATGATTTTTGAGGAATGCCACCATGCACTCCCCTGAATCGAATTTGTAAACTTTCCCTTTGGGGTTTATCACTTCGGCTCCGAATCGCTTATCCATAATAATCATCTTGCAATGTTCACAGGCATTTTTACCGTATTCTATTGGATCGGGGTTTGTGCTGCAAGCACTCAACGAAATCAACAATAAAACAATAGCTGCCGAAGCGGTTTGGAGTAGGTGCCGTGGATTCTTTATCGCTTTTATTTCTTGCTTGGCTACACTTACCCTTTTTCGGCCTACAATTATTTCATACAGCAGCACACCTACAATGATGACAGCGGGCGCAATAATTAACCACCCTCCCACATCGGGAAAAGAGCCGGCTAAAAAGTTGAGCAACTGTTTCCAACCAAACAATGGGGGTTGGTAAGTCATGCCAGGCACTTTGATAGCGGCATGAGGATCGAGATTGTGCCCATATTCGTATTCCCATTTCCAAAAATCATAGGATCCCCAAACACCACACAAGGCCAAGTAAGCCACATTGAACCAAAGCATGATTCGTCTTCCGGTGATAGCCACCAACACGCTTAGCGCAATCATTGCTATAATCAGCCAAGGCATCACTTTAAATTCGGGAAAATTTTCTTCATGAATTAAGGACATCCCTATATAGTGGTTCAAGCCATTAATTTTATCTACATCACCTCCTAATTTATTCGCCCATATCTCCATTTTTAAACCTTCGGGATATTGCGGAGCTTCTAATTGTATTTGCCATACGGGAACAAACAAAGAACCAATCATGGTAAGCCCACACACTAGAACAATGACACGTGAAAATATTTTTAGTTTCTTTTTCATGACTTTGTTTTTGGATGAAAAAACGGGGAGGACACTACCTTCCTCCCCGGCAATCAATCAACCTACTCTTGCGTTTCGTCTCCTGTAGAAAATTTGATAGGCACATTAGAGCCTGCCGGAGATACTCTTACATATCCCTGCATTTCCTGATGGAGTGCTGAACAGAAGTCAGTACAGTAGAACGGAATATCCCCCGGTCTGTCCGGTACCCATTTCAGCGTTTGGGTTTCACCCGGCATTACTAAAAGCTCAGCGTTGTTATTACCTTTTACTGCGAAGCCGTGAGGCACATCCCAGTCCTGTTCCAAGTTAGTCATGTGGAAATAGACATTATCTCCCATTTTTACGCCTTCAATATTATCGGGAGTAAAGTGCGAGCGAATACAAGTCAAATACACATGCACATTATTTCCTTCGCGCACTACTTTCGCTTCTTTCTCTGATTTCGCAGCATACTTGTTAGTGTTATCTGCCAACTTGTAAAACCGCACCGCGCGCTTAGTAATAATATCCGTTGGGCAAGCTTGTGCGTAGTGAGGTTCCCCTATAAGAGGGAAGTCTAACAGCAACTTCATTTTAGGGCCTGATATGTCATACAACTGCGCTGCCTGGCAAAGCTCAGGGCCGGTTTCCAAATAACGATCCTTTGTGATTTTATTAAGTGCTACCATGTATTTGCCGTAAGGCTTAGATGCATCTCCTCCGGGAACCAACAAGTGGCCAATGGAGTAGTAAGTTGGAATTCTGTCAAGCACCTTTTTTGTTTTCACATCCCACTTGGTGATTTCAGAAGATACAAAGCAGGAAGTATAGCCATGCCCTTCATTATCGAATTCAGTGTGTAATGGCCCCAGCCCTACTTTCTCTACCTCGCCATCCAGAGCAGCTTCATATTTAATAATCGGGATGCTGTCATAGTATCCTTCAAAAGCTTTATCCTCTATAGCCTTCAGCATTTTATGGAAAGAATACACCGGAACCACTGCTGCCAGTTTTCCCGAAGCGCAGAAATACTCGCCTGAAGGATCTACATCGCATCCGTGAGGAGATTTAGGGCATGGAATCAAATAGCACACTCCGGGTAAATCAATTACATCCATTACCGTCACCGAGTTTTCCATCACGGAAGTGGCAGAGTGGCTGTTCTCATCATAAGTGTTGTGAGCGTATTTGGCCGGCCATTTTTTCCCTTTCCCTTCCGCCAGATATTGTTCTGCTTTTTTCCAGTTAATAGCAAGAATAAAATCCTTGTCTTTCTGGCTCGCATTCACTTCTAACAAGGTGTGCGCTTTTTCAGAATTGTAGCAAGTAATAAATACCCAACCGTGTGAGATACCTTTTCCCGGGCGAGAGAGGTCATAGTCAATACCGGGAACCAATAACTGGAAGTTGATATTCATTCGTCCGGTAGAAGAATCTATTTTGACAAATGATACGGTGCCTTTAAACTTGTCTTTATATTGATTAATCGGAACGTCCGGATCTGCATCATAAGGAACAGAAAATCTGGAAGCGCCAATAACGTATTCACTATTCTCTGTCATATAAGGAGAAGCGTGATTACCGCCACAATTGGGCAATTCTAATATCTCAGCCGTTTTGAAAGTAGATAAATCAATACGCGCGATCCGTGGGGTATTGTTCCCGTTGATGAATATCCAACGACCATCTGCATTTCCGTTGGTGCGGGAAAGTTGCGGGTGGTGGGCATCATCCCAAGGCACAAAGCCATGTGAGGTCATAAGCATGGGCTTGCTTTCCTCGCTGTAGCCATAGCCGTCTTCCGGATTTTGAGAGAAAACCGGAATTTGACGAAACAGTCGCCCGCTTGGAAGGCCGTAAACAGACATTTGCCCGCTAAAGCCACCGGATGCAAACATGTACAGTTCATCCTTTTTACCCGGAGCCACGTACACTTTTTGTGCAGCATCTCCAGCTACAGCAGAATCTACCTTTTTAGGTTTACAACTGCTCATTCCTGTTGCGACCAGAAATCCGATGGCCAGAAACATTGCTGATTTTAAAGAAATTGTTTTCATATTTATTGGGTTTATTAGTTTACATTTTGGCGTAGCACTCCCCGTATTGCTGAAATTAAAGTCAGCAACATCTACTTTTGATGGTTAGTTTTTAAGCTATGCTTTATTTAGCTGCCTGGGTCGGATTGGCATCATTCTCGCGCAGGTATTCTAGAATTTCTTTAGCCTGCTCGTCACTCACATCCTGAAAGGTCATTTGAGTTAAGTGTTCTTCTAATAGTTTTTTTGCTGTAGGGTCTTTATGAGTCATTTCTACAGGATTGGTAATCATGTTCAGAATCCAAGCCGGTTTTTGTTTGGTAGTAACTCCTGCTAAACCGGGTCCAACGATTTTTTGTGAAGTGACTCTGTGGCAAGCGAAGCATTTTTCTTCAAACACTGCTTTCCCTTTTACCGCCATATCGTGATTAATAGCACCAAGGGTTATATCTCTAAACTTACCTACACCTTGTCCATCGTCTGCAGGTTGATCGGCTTCTGTGGTTTCAGTTTGGTCAGCGCTTTCATCAGTTTGTTCGCTGCTGTTTCCACCACAACTCCACAATAAAAGCAATGCAGTTGCGAAAAATAAAGAGGCAAATTTTGAGGGGTTGATTTTGATTTTGTAGTTCATGATAATTGTTGTTTAAGTGAGTAGATATATAGAAGTCTTATTTTCAACGGCAAATGTAAATGAGGGGTTCTCAGAGAGATATGAGGATGGTCAACCTGCAACATGATTATAATCAATGAACAAACTCTGAGTCCTTTCGCTTGATGCAAAAATAAAGAATTGTTTCAAAAGACCTGCTCGCTTTTAATAGTGTAAAGTGTTTTGAGTGTTTACCTCTGATTCCTTCTTGTTTCTTGCCTTTGGTACATCGCTAAGGTTTCTCATTCTAACAGCAAAGACCGCAAAGAGAAAAGCGTAAAGGACATTATGAGTTTCCCTTGAGTCCCTCCACTTTTTTCTTAATGCTTTTAATGGTCTTAGTGGTTCATTTTTGTTAGCTGTACGAGAAGATCCCGCATTTTCTGATTTCGTTCACTGTTTGAATTTCATGAATAACCGAGAACCTGCCTCTGGTGTATGAGTTAGGTTTTTTGAAGAGTTAGAAACAACAACAAAGAGAGAGCAAACGAGCCCTCCAATGATGTAAATTCATATTCACCCACTCATTTTGATTTCAGACAAATTAAATTATCTTCGCGCCTCATTTATAACCGCACGGTCATCCAGGGTTTGTCGAAACAACTAGCGTTTCACATGGGATGACGGAGTTAAATTCTCCTCATCATGGTTCGAAGAACTCGCCATGACCCTGCACTAAACGATTTATTATCATGGAAAAATTCCGTTCGCTCGGCTTGAGCGAAAATGTGCTTGCTGCATTGCAGAAGAAAGGATGGGAAACACCTTCCCCTATACAGGAGAAAACGATTCCGCTATTATTATCAGGGGCTAAAGACATTGTGGGTCAGGCACAAACCGGCACCGGCAAAACGGCCGCCTTTGGGCTGCCCCTCATTGAAAAATTAGATGATGCTAACAGAAATGTGCAGGCGCTCATCCTATGTCCGACCCGCGAGTTGGCCATTCAGGTGGCCGAAGAAATCTCTTCTTTCAGAGGGGATAAAAAATTCTTGGTATTGCCCGTGTATGGCGGTCAAAGCTACCAGATACAAGAGCGCGGCCTCAAAAAAGGAGCACAGATTGTAGTGGGCACTCCCGGTCGCATCCGCGACATGATGGACAAGCGCATTCTGAAACTCGATCACGTATCGCATGTGGTGCTGGACGAAGCCGATGAAATGCTAAACATGGGTTTTGAAGAAGAGGTTCGCGAAATATTGAAAAGTGTTCCCGAAGAGCGCAGAATGTTGATGTTCAGCGCTACCATGCCTAATCAGATTCTGAAATTAGCAAGAACCTTTATGCGCGATTATGAAATGATTGCCGTAGAGAAAACTCAGATAGCTACCGAATTGGTAGATCAAATTTATTTTGAAGTAAACGACCGCGATCGCTTCGAGGCACTTTGCCGTATTATTGATACGGAGCCTGAGTTTTACGGTATTGTTTTTTGCCGCACAAAAAATGAAACAGATATAGTAGCCGATAAGTTGATTGACCGCGGCTACGATTCAGAAGGTATTCACGGAGATGTAACACAAGGTCAGCGCGAATTGATTTTGAAGAAATTCAAAATGCGCAAAGTAAATATTCTGGTAGCTACCGATGTAGCCGCCCGTGGTATTGACGTGAACGATTTGACGCACGTGGTGAACTACAATTTGCCACAGGACCCGGAAGCTTATGTGCATCGCATTGGCAGAACCGGTCGCGCAGGAAAGCACGGAACGGCTATCACTATCATTGCGCCTAATGAAATGCGCGATTTGCTGTTCATCCAAAAAATTGCCAACTCTAAAATCCGCAAGGACGAAGTGCCCGGCATCGCTGATGTGATTGAAACCAAGAAGATGAAAGTGAAAACTGAAATCACAGAGCTAATTGAAAAAGATGGCGCGGATGATTATCTGGAACTATCGAGAGAACTATTAGAAGAAGGAAGAGAAGTAGAGAAGGTGCTGGCTTCGATGCTGGCGTATGCATTAAAAGATACCCTGAAGCAGAATAGCTATCGCGAAATTTCCCATGTAACCGCTCGCGGTCATAGCGGTGGCGGCAAAGAGATGGCTCGGCTGTTCGTAGCTAAAGGCCACATGGATCACATGAATGCCGAAAAGTTAGCGCAGTTTATAGCAGATGAAACCGGAGTGGATATCAATACATTAAGCGACATCCGCGTATTTGAGAAATTTAGTTTTATATCGGTGCCACCGATGGAGGCTGAACAAATATTAGTAGTGTTTGGTAAAAAGAAAAGAAACGGAAGATCCCTCGTTACCCGTGCCAAAGAAAAAGATGGCGGTGGAGGAAGTGGTAGAGGTTACTCCGGTGGCGGTGGCAATCATCGCAAATTTGAAGATCGCAAACCCAAGTTTGGTGGCGACAGAAAACGCCATGATGACCGCGGAGGCGAACGCAAAGAGTTGGGAGAGCGGAAGCCACGCGAACGCAAACCAATGGATGTCGAAAAAAAGCAATTCTCCTCAAAACCCGAATTCAAAAAAGAAGTGGTGAAATCGGAGACTACAAATACGGCAGAACCCAAACCGCGTAAAAGGGAGAATAAACTCACCGATTACTTAGACAAAACCAAGACAGAAGCACCGGTAAAAAAGAAAAAACAAGATTCATCTGAAATCGAAAAGTTTCTAAAGAAATTCGATGATGACTTGAGCTGGTAAATACAATCTACGGATATGAAAAATGATGTGCTGTGAAAAACGGTACATCATTTTTTATTTACTTGCCGTTCTATTTTCAGAACCAAGCAATCGTTTATGAGATACCTGCCGATTCCACTACTGCTACTCCTTTCTCTGATTTTGCCCGCTCAGGAAAATATCCTGCTACACGGATATGTGTATGATAAGGAGGCAGATAATGCTCCGCTGCCAATGGCGGCTGTACAGATCAAGAATTCGCAACTCGGAGGATTGACAGACGAGAATGGTTATTTTGAAATCCCCATCCCGAAAGTGAACTTGCAAGATTCCATGAGGGTAAGTTATGTGGGCTACGCTTCCGAAATGCTATCCATTACCAATTACACCCAAAGCGATACGCTTCGGATTTATATTTCTTCTTCTACCGAAACAAAGCAAGAGGTGGTGGTAGTGGCTATGAATGCCCGTGGCGTTTTGCTGAAAGCCATTGCCAACATGCGGAAGAATTTCTATTCCGACTCCCTGCTCTCTACCGGATTTTATCGGCAGTATCACAAGGAAAACGGGAAATACGTACGTCTGATTGAAGCTGATGTGAGCGTGGCCTTCAACTGCAAAAATATTTACCGCTATTCTTTTCATGAATTAATGCAAATCAATAAGGAACGCAGAAGTGAGAATTTTGAAACTAATGGAGATATACATGGGGACCATTTGGCCGATCTACTAAAAGAAAATCCCTACAGTTATAACAAAAACAATTTTCTGGATCCTAAGAAACTCGATTTTTACGCTCCAAAATTTGAGAGCGAGGATACCGCACAATACATAATTACCTTGCGATATAAAGAAAGCAGCAGCAAAAAATTAGAGCAGGCGAAGGTGTGGGTCGAAAAGGAATCGTATGCCATTACCCGAATCGAAATTGAGAAATTTCCTAATCCCTATTATGTGAGAACTCGCTATGAAAACGTGAGCCGATGGAAACTCGTAAACGAGAAGGATGTGATCGAGACCGAAAAGGTGAATGGAAAATATATGGTTAGCTCTATTGTGCGAGCATATAATCATCACGTTTTAAATAGGCAAACCGGCAATGTGGATTTTGTGGTGGAAGAGGCCTTTGAGTTGCACTTTTATAAACACAACACTACGAGTGTGGGGCAAATTCTTCAGAATGGGAGGTTTGAATCTATGACTAACCTGTATTCACTGACATACCAATATGACTCCAACTTCTGGAACAATTATGAGATGCTGAAGAAATATCCTATTCCTACACAAGTGAAAGAAGATTTGGATGCGAAGAAGCCGTTGTTGGAGCAATTTAAAGCTCCCGGTTTTTAAGGTCAGGTGAAAAAGTCGGTGATTTCTTTCCACAGTAAATCCATCGGTATTTTTTCAAACGGATGGGACACATCGGGGTAGCATTTTACCATTGAATTTTTGAGCAAATGGTGCACATCCTCCACTTCTTTGGCACTTACGGTATCATCATTTTCACCACGGGCTAACAGTACCCTACTTTCAATTTTTAGAAAATCCTGCTCGCTCAGATGAGTATGCGCCAAATCCTTCATCAGCAGAACGGTTTTTAGCATCAAACTTTTCCATTCGTGTTCGCCATGCCGCTGTGATAATGATTGAGCAAATGCAGGCACTTTATGGAGGACTACTTCCGGATTCAGATGCTGAATTTCCTTTTCCGCCACTTCTTCGTTCCATAAAAGTTTAGTGCCTAAAGTGAAAACTTTCCCAACTCTATCAGGGTAAAAGCGGGTGAGCCACAGTGCTACGTAACCGCCCATGCTATAGCCGAATATGTCTATAGTCTGAAGGTAATTTTCATTCATCCAGTCCAGTACTTCATGGGCTAAATTCTGTATGGTGAAAGCATGGAGTTGGGACGGACGGCTGCCATGCCCCGAGAAGTTGAAGGCATGTATTTTGAACGATGCGGAAAGAGCTATTTCTAAGTTAATAAACTGTTCCTTTGAGCCAAGCGCTCCATGTAAAAGCAAAAGTTCTTTCATCATCCGAGTTTTTAAATATTTACTCATGCGAACTTTGATTAAAGCTGCCGGTAAATTTTATTTCAGCAGTGTCTCGGCACAAAGATTACTTAACTTTATCGAAAGTATAGTGGATAAATTGTGAATGAAGGATGGGATTATCAGTTTTCAATATTAGGAGAAATGTGCTGACCGTTTTGGCTATGCTTTTTTTCTTGTGCTTATCAGCGCAAGAAGATGAAAGCACTTTGGTTTCGTCTGACAGCACCTTCACCATGAAAATTTATCGTGACGGATACAAGGTCAAGATGATGCTTTACTTTACCCATCCATCAACAATCCAAAGCATCAGTGTAGAAAGAAGTGAATTAAATGGCAGACAATTCAGCCAGTGCAAATACTTTGACTTTTCGGAGAAGCAGTTGATGGATACCATCATTAAAACAGATAACTATCCCTTACCGGCTTCCGTAGATATTCTTTACCGCTTGCGAATCATTAATAAAGAAGGAGTTACACGGGTCTATCCGCCAGTGAAATTAGCAGCCGTGAATACCAGAAAATCTAACTAATAAAAAAATAGAGATGAATGCGCTTGACTTAATTCTTTTTATTGAGTCGGTCAAGAGCACTGTTAGCAGTCGTAACAATCGAATCATAATTGTTGATGGTTTCTTGCAGATCAAGCTTGGCAGAAGGTTCTTTTTCTTTAGCTAAGTCACTTTCTGTCTTCTTCTTTTTATCCTCAAAATTTTTCGCAATGCGTTTGAGAGAGCCTTTTCCCGCACCCAGTATAAAGTGCGAGTCATCAGTCTGTGCTTCACTCACTATATCCTCAATACCCGCCAGCACCTCCGGCTTATCCATGCGGGTAAGAAAATTAGCGTAGTAATAGAACAGATAGTACTTCGTAATACCGGTACTGCTATTCAGTTTCTTCTTAAAATAATTTTGATAACTGGAATCCCCCTCTTTTGAATATACATCGGCTACAGCGGCTGCCACTTCCGTATTTTTTTGATTTTCAAATTCTTTCGCAAAGTCCATCGCTCTTTTACTATCTGCCGTAACCAGTGCCTTTAGGGCAGCTCCTGCCACCATATATGAACTGTCGCCTACCGCAGTTTCAAACAACTGAGTATAGTCAGAGGCTTTTCCCGCTTTAGAAAGTCTCTGAATAGCTGCTGTGCGCACGTGGCTGTTAGAATCATGGAGCGCAAGGCTGGCCAAATCAGCAAGAATTTTGGCGCTATCTTCTTTCAGGAACTGAAAGGTTTGAATGGCAAATTCGCGAAGATCAAAAAATGGGTCGTGCATGGCAGTAATAACGGTTGCCTTAGCTTCGGGACTTACTCTTTGAGAGTCCACTAAAGCAGTTAATGCTTCGTAGCGTTGAACAAACAGAGAAGAGTTTTTGTATTGGAAAATATAGTTAGCAATACTTTTGTTTTCAGTTTTGCTGCACAGTACCACCCTATCCGCATCTGCATCTATCAAGTCGGGAATTCCCTGCGATTTGAAAGAGAAAATTTGCGATTTCTTGCTCAATTCAATAGGGTAAGTGCTCACCGTATTGCCATGATGTATGGCTACTTTCATGGGGAGCGTATAAATTAGACCTCTGCCGGTATTTTGCTTTTGAGTCATAGATACATACACGCTATCGGCATCATACGAATAGTGAATGTCTAATTCAGGATACCCCGAATCTAAAAACCACTGATTGAAAAACCAGTTCATATCGCGACCGGTTACTTCTTCAAAAGCCAACCGCAACTGGTGCACTTCTACCGGCTTAAATTGATTTGTTTTTAAATAAAGTGCGAGGGATTTAAAGAAGGCCTCCTCCCCCACCACACTCCTCAGATAATTCAGTATCAACCCGCCTTTTTCGTAGCTATGACGGTCAAACATATCCTCCCGGTCATTGTAATGAAAGCGAATCAGGTTTACATTCTTGCCCTCTGCTTCCTGCATAAATTTTTGATAATTATCGAACTGCTTATAGTCGGCATATTCCTTTCCGTATTTGTATTCGTTCCACAGGTATTCGCCATACGTGGCAAACGATTCATTCAGCGGAATGTTGCTCCAGCTTTCGCAGGTAACTAAGTCGCCAAACCATTGATGAAACAGTTCATGGCTTATCACATCTTCGTAGGTTTCGTCCAGCAACTCGCGCGAGTCGCGATTCAGAAATTCGCCATGCAAAGTGGCCGTAGTATTTTCCATGGCACCGCTTACATAATCGCGCACAATCACCTGCGAATATTTCGGCCAGGGGAAATCAAAGCCGAGTTTCTGCGAAAAGAACTCTATCATCTGAGGAGTGTTGCCAAATATCTGCTGCGCATAAGGCGCGTATTTATGTTCTACATAATAGTTCACCGGCACATCGCGCCATTGGCTTTTTATAATGTCAAAATCGCCAATCGCCATCATAAATAAATAGGGGGCATGAGGCAAGCCCATCCGCCAGTAATCGGTTACGGTGCTGTCGCCATTATCAGTAGTGGACACCAATACACCATTCGAGAGCGATACATATTTTTTCAGGTGAGTGATGTAAATTTCATCAGTCGTTTTCTGATCGGGCTTGTCAATAGTCGGAAACCAACAAGAGTTCGACTCCGTTTCGCCTTGCGTCCATATCTGAATGGGCTTCGTGGAGTCAGTGCCTAAAGGGTTAATGAAATACAGCCCTTTATCTTCGCTGATAGCAGCACTGCCACCCACCTTGCGTTCCTCCGGTTTAGCGGTGTAGTCAATAAACAGTTTTAACTGCTCATTGCGATTGTAAGAGCGATCTAACTTTATTTTTAATTGCAGCGAATCATAGGTGTAGGTCAGCGTAGTATGACTGCTGTCAGCATTTATCACGCTCACTTCATGAATGTCAAATTGCTTAGCATCCAGCACTAATTCGCTCTGCGGATAAAAATGCGGACGAAGGGTGATGATCGCTTTGCCGTAAAGATATTGTTTGGCATAATTGAAACTCACCTGCAATTTCGTATGTACCAAGTCAAAATACTTCGTAGCGGAAGCTCTGTATGGATTATCGCGCGAAGCGGTGATTTCAATGGTATCGAGATCAACGGTTACGGCATCTTTCTGCTTCACTGCATTTTTAGTGGAGGAACACGAAGCGGCTAAAAGAAGAAGAGTGAGCAAAGGCCAGTAGCGGATTGGCATATATAATTCGATTTAATTGAGGCGGTAAATGTAACATGTATTAGGAATGTGGGAAGGCGAAGCTGAATGAGCAAATGATACAAACCTTATCGAAGAGGCGGGAAATTACTATTCATAAAAAAAGCCGCCTTAGTTCATTAGGCGGCTTTTTTATCAGGTCAAATTTCATTAGAAGAAATCAGAACGGTCATCTACTATGTCAGCTAATTTCTTCTGCACTTCCTCAGCACTGCGGGCTTTGCCTTGCAGCTTTTGTTTCATTTGGAAAGTATAGATAGAATAATCTGTCTGTTTGGCCGGCTCCTGCACGGCAACAGTTTGCACTACATAAACTCCGGAGTTTCCTTTTACCGGTGCCGACAATTTGCCTGCTGTGGTTCCTATTGCGGTTGCTACCACAGTCGGCTCATAAGCGCCATTGAGTGAAGGATTGCTGAAAGAGACATGGTCGGCAGTAAGAACGGTGCCACCTAACTTAGAGGCGAGATCGTCAATATTTGAAGCCTTTGCGTCTTGCATTTTTTTGGCGAGCGTCTCAAATCTCTTCTCGTTGAGCACTAAACTTTTCACCGTTTCACGAACCTCGTCTAAGGTAGGGAGGCCTTTCGGGCTGATATTCTCCAACATCGCTACAACGTGTTTCTTTTCTACCGTAAAAATAGAAGACACCTCTCCTTTCTTCGCCTTGAATGCCCACTTTACAAGGTCGCGAGCGGCACCGAGGCCGGGAACATTAAACTGATCGAGTTTAAGATCAGAGACGGTTTTCATGTTTAACTTTTTGCCGGCTTCTAAAAATTTATCGGCACTCTGGTTATCGGCTGCAAAACCACTAGCAGTGCTATATACATTTCTCTCGGTTTCAGTGCTCGGAAGTATTTCCTTGCTCAAGTAAGTGACCAATACTCCTGTTTTGGTGGGCTTCTCTTCTGTGACTTGGAAAATGTAGAAAGCATTATCCTGCTGGCTTCCCTCCATGTATGTTTTGCCTTTCTTGGCGTGGTAGAAAATAAGATCATTCAGTGCCTTTTCTTTCTGTCCTGCTTTTACCCATCCGGCATCACCTCCTTTCATTTTGCTGGCTTGGTCATCTGAAAACTGCATCGCCATTAAACCAAAGTCGGCATGTAAGGAATCAATAGCGTGATAAATACTATCTACTAATTTTCGCTTGGCGGCACCTTCTTCTTGCGTTTTTACATCGTTGAAAGAAATTACTATTTCGCGAAGCCGCACCGAGTCAGAAATCATTTTGCGGTCGCTAATCTTAGCTAACTTAAAGTAAGGGCCATCTAAGTAAGGGCCAATGATAGTTTTTACCGGAAGGCTGAAAAGAGAATCTTTAATAGGGGAATTCAATTGCTCTTTATCGTAGTACACGCCATCAAAAGGGGTTTGAGAATACAACTTTACAAAGACGGAATCTTCTGAAACGGTTTCCCCTTTGGCAAAATCTTCTCGTCTTTCTTCTATTTCTTTAATTATTTCTGCGGAGTCAGAGGAGGAAGCTGCTATATCGAAAATGACATAGTTGATTTTACGGGTTTCGTCATCCTTTTTAAAGGCTGCTTGATGTTCGTTGATGTATTTTGTCATTTCATCATCGCTCACTTTTATGTCAGCATCATTCACCTGACTGTAGGGTAGGCTTACATATTTAAAGTCAACCGTGCGGTTTTGATCGTCATAATTCATTTCGCCCATCCAAGAGGGTACGTAAAGCCCTTTCGAAATCAGATTATCATACTTTGTTTGGAACTCATTTTTTTTCATCTCCGACTCAAAAGCCAACCACTGCTTTCTACGGGTACCCGGTTCTGCTCCCGGATCGTCTTTATCTAAGTTCTGTAAGAAATAGCGAACTTGAGCCGGATCGAACTGACCGGTTTGCGGATTGGAGAAAGACTGTTTGATGTAAGGATGCGGATTTTCACCGGTGGCCAATTCATTCATTTCTTCAGCCGTAACATTGATTCCCAATTGCTTATAGACATTATCAAAGATGATTTCATTCACCATTTGATCCCAGGTTTGGTTGCGCAAGTAGTTGCGCATATCATCCGTCATAGGTTGACCGCGCAATTGCATTTCCTGAGTCTTTATATTCTCTTCGTATTTTTTTTCAAACGTGTTGATAGGAATCTTTTCGCCATTGACCTCTCCCACGCTGTCTTTTCTACCCTTCAGTACACTAAACTGAGAGTTGGTAGCATCCATCACCAAGAAACCTACAATAGAGGCTCCAATCAAAAAGATGAGTAATCCTGAATGTTGACGAATCTTACCTATTGCTGCCATTTGAGTATATTGATTTTAAGTTTATCCCTTTAAAATCACCGAGTTGGGGATTTTTAAAGGACGGCAAATTAAAAGGAAAAAGTCCGAAAAAGGAACAACTATTATTTATAGAGAAGATTCGAGAGAGAAATGAGCTTATTCTTCGGTCTTTATTTTCACATTTACGAGTTCGATGCGAGTATCGGTGGCTCTCAATATTTTAAATTGAAAATGATCAAGATCCAAGAGAGTGCCGGGTTCAGGAATATCTTCGATACCGCTGATTACATAGCCTGAAAGAGTAGTGTAATCCCCTTCAGGAAGGTCGAGATCGTATTTTTCGTTTAGGTAATCTACCTCTAAGCGACCGGAGAAAACAAACTCATTTTCCGCTATTTTCTTTTCGGTCAGGTTGGGCGTGTCGTGCTCATCCTCTATTTCACCAAAAATCTCTTCCATTAAGTCTTCGAGCGTAATAATGCCGGCTGTGCCTCCATATTCATCTACCACCCAGGCGATGTTTTTGCGCTCTCTGATGAATTGAAGCAGCAGGTCGCGAGCGGTCATGCTGCCCGGAATTGCCTGCAACGGTCGAATGACAGCGCGCAGACCCATCGGATTTTTGAGTAGGTCAAAATGGTGGATATATCCCTTTATTTGATCAATAGTTTCATCATAAATAATAATTCTCGACAGCTTGCTTTCAATGAACTTAGCTTTTAAAGCGGCCACATCTTCGCTCACATCCAATGCCTGAATTTCGGGACGCGGCACCATGCAGTTGCGAATTTTAATATCCTTTAGATACAATGCCTTTTCAAATAATTCGGAGTTGAGATGATCTGTTTCATCCTCTGCCCCTTCATCGGCATAGGCAGTTTCTTTCACTAAATATTCTAAATCTGCTTTTGTGAAACTGAGTTGCGCTTCGGTAAGTTCTTTCCCGTCTATGACTTTGATGATCCAGCGCGCCAGATTATGAAAGATGAAATTGAAGGGAGAAAGAAGTTTGTAGAAAAACTGAATGGGGTATGAAAATACCAAGAGCGACTGATCGGAGTTGACGCGGAAAAGAATTTTAGGAATTAGCTCTCCAAAAATGAGGATAACAAAGGTGGTAAAGAGAGTTTGCACCACCAACAGGGAAATCTCCTGATTATCGGCCGGCAAAAACCAAAAGCGATCTTGCACAAAATATCGGGCGGAAACACTGGCAAACACCACCAATGAAATATTTAGCCCTACCAGCATGGTGCTGATAAACTTAGAGGGGTTGTTGTTAAACGCAGAGATAATCTTTGCTCTGCCGGAGCCTTTCTCCTTTAAGAGTTCAATCCGCAGTTTATTGGCGGAAACAAAAGCAATCTCCACTCCTGCAAAAAAAGCGATGAGTATAAGCGAAAGAATAATAGCGAGTAATTCCATTAGATGAGGGAAAGATACTACAAATATGAAAATGCCCTCTACAGCATCCTACTAAAAATGACATTTCTATTTATCCCGGTGGCTCTCCACTTAAAAGACAAGTTCACAAACGCAATTATCTGCTCGTATGCGACCCAAAAAAAGTTTTGTTCAAAAACTATCTTCTCCCCACTCCACGCTTCCCTTTTACCACTTTCCCTTCAAAACTTACCACTTAAAACTCATCCCTTTTTCTTACTTCTTGTTGCAAGCACTGAAATAGGGTATCGCTCTCAGGGCTAATAACTGACAATTTTCGCATTCTTGAGCTTGCGAAGTTGGGCGCGAATAATTTTTTGCACTTCAAAATCATCCTCCTCCATCTTAATTATTTCTCGCAGGTTTTCAGGAGTTGCTTCCGTCAGTTCGGGATTAAAGAAACCGTAGCCTTTATATGTATTATGATCTAACCATACCACCGAGAGTTCATCGGGATGAATGCCTTCGCCTATAATAAAGAAGTTCTGATTTTTGTAGAGGTACCTGCGAACGGTTCTTTCAATAAATGCATTGTGGCTCAAAAGTCCCTTCTCCTCCATCACTCCTTTCTCTTTCATTTTGGAGCGAATGGCAAACCAACTATACAAATTATTATCGCGGATGATTTTTGACAACACCTTATTGGCACTGGCTTTTGAGTTAAAGCGAATGATCGCTTCTCCACTCGGCCAATCCACGGGATGAATTTTCAATTGATAGAATCCGTTTTCGTCAGTGGTTAAAAACACGGCATGAGTAAACTCTTGCAACTTGGGTTTTTTATTGAATTCGGGCAGATGCTTTTTCAGATCGCGGTAAGCGTTCAACTTCGCAATCATTTCATTGCCCGATAGTTCGTAATCTACCCCACGCATCAATTCAAACATTCGCTTCCGCTCGGGCGAATCGGCCAGCGAAGAAATATGCGAAATCACTTTTTTGCGAATATTCTTTACCCCATCTAAGTACAGAATTTTCCCTACCTCATCTTTGTAATAAAACACGCCTGCATCTTCGGGCAACTTTTCAATTTCAGCTTTCGAGAGATAAGGCGGTAACAAGCTCATATCTATGCCGTGGTTCAGTTCAATCTCAATGTACTTGGATGAATTACTTTTCGATAAAATTATGTCGAGCAACTTCACCGTAGCTTCTGCATCGCCAAAAGCGCGGTGACGATCGGTGATTTCAATGCCCAAGCTATCGCAGATATTTCCCAAGCTATAGGAGTTGAACCCCGGAAGCACTTTCCGCGCTAAGTTTACAGTGTCTAATTGCCTTCGGTTAAAATCAATTCCCAGCCGCTTGTATTCTTGGCGAATCATTCCGAAATCGAAACGCACATTATGCGCCACAAAAATGGCTTCGTCAGTTAGTTCTAAAATTTTCTGATGCACCTCTTCAAACAAAGGAGCATCGGCTACCATTTCAGAAGAGATGCCGGTCAGTTTGGTCACGTAAGGGTCAATTGGTCTGCGTGGATTTACTAACGACTGAAATGTATCTACGGTTCTTTGACCATCGTAAATAATCACCGCTATCTCAATAATACGGTCGCTTGCAGGGCTGCCCCCTGTGGTTTCTACATCAATGACAGCATACATCAGGCGTGAAAATATACAGAATAAGGACACTCTATAACTACCGACCCGGCATTTTAGCATAAAAAATTTATCGGGCCGTTCAAAAGCGGCAAAGTCAAGGGCTTTAGCGGCAATTTTCAGTATTATAGCGCTGTGAAAACGATTCGGATTATCCTCTTTATGTTACTCACAGCCACCACCTTTCAACTGGCTACGGCACAGGTGATGAAAGAGGACACCACCACGAATGCTCCTTTTTTCAAAGCCTCAAAATTTAACAGTAAAGGATATGTGGGCTTTGAAATGCAGGCCACCCAAATATTGAAGAATAAAGCGGCTATGGTAATGGGCTTGAGCCTTAACTGGGTCATTAATCACAAGTATGTAGTCAGCGGGAAGTATCAACTGCTGACCTCGCGAGTAGATGTGAAAGATCGAGTAGCCCCTTCATCGGGAGGGAAAATATACCTCACTCACCATTTTGCCGGGTTGGCATTCAGTTATATTCTATTCTTTGATAAGCGATTTTCCTTTCAACCGGAGTTAGCGGCCGGATGGAGCGCTGCAAAATTTGAAAACCCTACCAATACAAAATACCGGCACGACTACGGAGCTATTATTCCCGCTGTATATGGTATTTATAATGCCTCTAAAATTTTCAGAGTAGGGGTGGGTCTAAATTATCGGGCCGTTTTCGGCACTAATTTTCAGGGCCTTAAAGCCAGCGACTTGAACGGTATTACCGGAGTAGTTTTTATTCGACTCGGCACTTTCTGATTTTTAAAGAATCGCAGTTTCCCTTTACCGATAATCTATTCCCAAGAAATGAAGAATGCCTATCAGATGTACGCCTTATTAATAGCAGCCGCAATGCTTTCCATCTCCTCTTTTGCTAACTGAAGTTTAGGGCGCGTAAAATCTAAATCGCTCATCGTTTGCAGCGGTACTAAATGGATGTGCACGTGCGGCACCTCAAGCCCAACCACGGCCATGCCCACTCGCTTGCTGGGAATGACCTTGTCTATTGCTTTTGCCACCTGCTTTGCAAAAATGGCAAGGCCGGAATAAGTAGCATCGTCCAGATCAAAGATATAATCCACTTCCTTTTTAGGGATCACCAAGGTGTGCCCCTTTACCAAAGGTGCAATGTCTAAAAAGGCCAAAAAGTTTTCGTCTTCGGCAACTTTATAGCAAGGTATTTCTCCCTGCACAATTCTGGTAAAAAGTGAGGCCATCGTTAAGTGCTAAATACTGATGTTTAGAATTTCAAACTCCATTTCACCTCCGGGGGTATTTGCCGTTGCAATGTCTCCTACCGCTTTCCCCAGCAATGCTTTGCCAATAGGCGAGCTGATAGAAAGTTTGCTTTCCTTGAGGTTGGCCTCGGCCTCACTCACTAAGGTAAAGCTCATTTTCTTATTCATCTTTTTATTCAATACCTCAACGGTAGAAAGTATGCCCACTTTAGAAGCATCCAATTTACTCTCGTCCATCACCCGGGCATTTATCAGCTTTCCTTCCATCTCTGCAATCTTCGCTTCTAAGTGCCCTTGCTCTTCTTTGGCTGCGTGATATTCCGCATTCTCCGACAAGTCACCTTTCTCGCGCGCTTCGGCAATGGCTCGAGCCACCTCCTGACGTTTTATGGATTTCAAATACCGGACTTCTTCCTGAAGTTTTTCTAAACCGTCCTTGGTCATATAAAATATGCTCGACATGATACTGTATTTTTAACTTTCTGAATTAGGGAAAAAATAAGACGCCTCCTTGCAGAGACGTCTAAAAAGTTCTTGAATCGAAGTTACGAATTACAAACTAAAGTGCAAACCGATGCTGTGCGTACCCATGAAAGGTTGGGTGGCTCTAAAGGAATAATCTATCCCAAGACGTGGCCCATCTTTCTTCAAAGGCACATCCACCGTTATTCCCGCAGCTAACCCGGTATAAGTATTTAAACGAGTCGCCTCTTTGAATTGTCCTTTTTCAAACTGATAAGCAGCCCTTAACATCAACATCTCACGCCATCCAAATTCCATCCCTACGCCATAATGATCGTACCCGAAAGCATTAGAAGCAAAGTTAGCCAACACCGTTAAGCGAAAATCTTGCTTGAAAATTTTTGGCTGCACTTCTTTTTTCTTTCCCATCCAAATATCATAGGCTGCTCCAATGTTCAACTGGGTAGGCAGTTCAAACTTATTCGACTTATTGTCCACGGTCAACTGGTAAGTGGTAGAGGAAACAATTTGCACTTGATTCGACAAGGCATCGCCCTTAAACTTCATAGGCGTACCCACATTTCTCAAGGAAACCCCAAAGTGAATATTATCCTTTGGGCCGGTGACATACTGCAAGCCTGCATCTATTGCAAAGCCAAATGCATTTAGGTTTCCTAAGCTTTCATTGATTAAGCGCACGGTAATTCCACCATAAATACTGTTGGAGAAAACCTTTGCATAAGACACTCCAATATTTATAAAAGTAGGCTTGTAAGTACCTAATTCACCTTCAGGACTTTGGGTGGTGGTTCGTTCAATACTTCCCAAATTCAAGGCCTGAATGCTCAGTGCCACGGTGTTGGTTTCTTTAAAACCTTGCGCAATCCCGGCATGAGCAATACCTACCCCGGAGCCTTGCATCCATAACGTATAGGCTGCTTCTACTTCGGTCTTTTTTACTCTTGCCAAGCCGGCAACATTTAACCGTTCAGATTCGATGCCGGCAATGGAAGCGGTATTCATTGTCCAGAAACCGGAGGAACGTGACCATCCGTTCATAAGCAACTCATACGCACCGGCTTCCCCTCTGCGATCGGGGTTTCCGGCATATACCGTAGTACCTATGATAAGCACCCCTGATATTACTGCTAAAAGTTTCTTCATATTCTTTTCTTTTCTTAATTTTTAGAAGTTAGAAGTATCTGCCGGACGCAATGCCCCAAACCATTTCAGTGTTCTCTGCCCAATACCGGGAGCCTCTACATGGAATAGGTATATACCGCTTGAAATGGTAATGCCTTTATCATTTTTCATATCCCAGTTGGTAGAGTTGTCTATGTTGATTTGATCAGAGGAAGCGCCATCGCTAATGTCCACGCGCTTGTTAGTTGCCGGATCCACACTAATTCCCCGTGTTAACTTTCGGATAATAGTACCATCCAAAGAATAAATGGTGATTTTACAATTATTCGGCAAGTTGGTGATTTTTACGGTGCTGCTGTTTTGATCTGTTTCATACTGCGAATACGCCAAGTAAGGATTCGGCACAATTCTGATTTCATCTAAAGCACTTTTTGCTATCTCAGGATTATCTTCAGTAGCTCCCATTCCCTTCGTGCTAAATTGATAGCGAGGCAATGAGTCAATTCCGTTGGAAGAAATAGTAGCAAATCTTTCGTACGGTCTTTCTACTCTCAATTTCACATTAATAGTAGCCGGAGGGATGTATTTGTTTCCATTCTGATCGGCTACAAAACTATAGCCCGGTGTTAGATAGGGAATAGCAGTCCACATAAGTGTTTTATAGAATGGCTGCAAAGCAGTGGGAATACCAAAGAATGGGGAATTACCAATTCCGGCAAAGTTGTCCATCAGTGTTTGATGAGCTGAATCTCCTTCGTCATACTTTGTTTCAAAAACATAAATAAAGTGCTTGCCGCCAAAATAAGGCAACTGGCTCACCACCTGCCCGGGGAAAGAAATAGGGCTATACACTTTATCAGTAGGATTCCAAAGCATATCTCTTCCATTTTGATCGCCCATATCAGAACTTTCTCCAAATGCTACATTGAGGCGTTCGCCTGTTTCTACATTAATAGCATAGCCCGGGAACCAAGAACGACCAATGTCTGTAGGATCGTCTTCGAGGTAATCTCGCGAGATAGGGTCATGCCATCTTTTGGAGCGTTTCATTCTTATTTGTCCTTTGCGGGAAGCTTTTGCATTAGGAGATAAATCTGCCCCTTCGTTAATCGCCTCATCTTCTCCGGTTTCAAATACCACACAACGGCTCCATTTTGATTTATCGGGAGTAATCACCACATCTACACTGGCAATGCGATCTAAATTGTTTTGTGGAGGATAGTTGTGTCCGTAATCTTTCCACTTAAAGCCGGGGCCATAAACGAAAGGTGGTTTGCCATTGGTTTGATCATCGTTAGTAAGATTCTTTTTAGCATAGTTGGCCGTTAGGCAATAAGGGGCCCAAGTACCGTTCAGAATCGTTTCAAAGGTTTTGTTAGGGTCGTCAAAGGCCGCAGCACCATCTGTAGAGGCGGCATAAGCATTTGCAGGATAAGTGCCGGTTCCCCAGAAATAATAATTGTCGTCAAAAGCCTCGGCAGCCGCTTTAGTGTCTTTACTCTGGCTGGCCGGGTCATTAGCCGTAGTGCCGGACCGAATCCAATTTTGTACAGAATTAGTCCCTTGATCTTGCACAAAACTCAACCATTTTTCAAGAGGGTTTGCATATTCGATGCTGGACGTAGAAACATCATACACATACCGAGTTGGAGAGCCGGAACTGGCTAAATAATTTCCATTAATGGAATAAACCGGAACAGGGGTACCCAACTTAATTAAAAAGCCATAATCGTTCTGCAAAGAATCTACAATATGTTGCTCATAAGGGCGATCTAAATACCGATCGCTATGAATGGTCATATTGTTGGTAAAATCTTTCAGCACCCACTTCCACTTATTGCTGGTAAAAGTTGTACTCATTATAGTTTGTAGTGTATATCCCTGAGGTAACAGAGCGCCCAGTGCAGAGGCATCGGCCGCTTCGGTTGATTTTATATCCTTTAGCAAGATGGTATCTAAACCGCCATCTGGTCGCTGTGCTTGCACTCTTACATTCACAAAAGAGTCTTCCAAGAACTGAACTTCAAAGTCGCCTTCCTTCAAGTTAATCGGGTCTGTCACTTTAAATCCAATAGGATCAAAGCCCTTCTGATACACCAAGGTATCGGCAAAAGCATAAGAGCCGGAATTAAGAATATTTTCAATTGTTTCCGGTTTAAGATTCAGATTGTTTCCTCCATTTCCTTTCCCTTCAATCCTCTTTACTTCCACGCCATCTCCCCAAGCAGAATTCAGTTGAGTTCCCTCATTACGTGGATCCGGTATGTGCGGAATGGCAGAATATACTTTAAAGTTTTTGCCCCCCTGTAGATAAGGAGTCAACTGCCCTCCATTTCCCGGGTTGTTGTAGTCATAAGGCTTGTAATTATTGTAGGAATAGGCAATAGCCGTATAATAATAGGTCTCATGATTCACTAACAGATTGTTGTCACCCGTAGCAAAAAGATCGGTTGTTAAATTAAAACTGGTAGTAACACCATTATCCTTACCGGTTACTTTTAGTACCGGCACATATAAGCCGCCAAGTGTCGCGTCTTTCTCAAAGTTGATAATCTTAGTCACTCCGTTCTTCAAATCTACGGTGGCAATTTCTCTTGCCTTATCCGAATTATTTAAATCGGTAGCAGAAACCTGTGGGTTAGCTACTTGATATAAACGGTATCCTTCAAAGGTGTAAGTAGAATCGCCTTGCCCATTCAATTCGCTATTGATAATAAGTGCAATTTTACCATCCACCTGATTATAACTCTCTCCGTAGTTATTGCTGGTAGGTGCATTTTCAAGATTGATAATTACCTGATTACTCAATTCTCTGATTTTTAAATCAGGGGCCCAAGGGCCATCTACTAATTTGAAGCAAGTATTAAATAGGGATTGAGCCAAGTCATCGGCAGGACCAATCATCGTTTCAAAGTTAGGAGGCACCCCTACTCCACCGGCCGGTCTTACAAACACTACTCCAATAGTTACGTACTGAGACACTCCCGGGTTAAGGGTAAATGTTCCGGTGGTTTGCACAAACCTACGATCACCCATTTGGGTATTGGCGGTTACTTCACTCCATCCATTCGGATCAACCGGATTACTTGGATAAACGAAATTGGTAGGAACGCTTCCGCCATGTCCGGTACCACCTACAGTAATAGGGCTTCCATCATAAAACTTGCCTTCCTGGTAATTCCGATATTGAGCAGCAGTTAAAGGGTCGCCATCAGAAGTTCCTCCATTGGTATAATAGATGAAAGAGGTCATTCCTAATTCCTGTCCATTATCTCCTATAGGGCCTTCAAAAAAATCTACTCCCAACAGTGGAAGGTCTGTTCCATAGCCAGCGACTCCCTGAAAATCTCCATCATTTGTTGTTCGATTATACACTATTCCCAAACTACGAGAGGTATCGCAACCGATAGCATCATTATTGAAATTACCTAAGTCCGGATCTACGTTTTGCGAAACGTAAGTATCATACAGCGGGTTCGATGATTTGTTAACGATCTCGTACTTATAAAAAGTCATGTTATTGACATCGTCTGTAGTTTGGAATGCAAATGCTAAGGAGTTAATCTGCACTCCAATGGCTTGCCCGTTTGATTCGGTGTGTTGGTTACCGGCATCGTTAATTACCCAAAATATCATTTGGTCACCAAAGGCTTCTCCACCACCTGCTCTACAAGGGATGTAAGGATAGTCTCCTTTAACAGGATCGTAAATTCCATCTCCATCCACATCCTTAAAAGGAGCTAGGTTATCCGGGATAATAAAGGTTTCACCCAATAAAGTAGGGTCCGTTTCTAAATAAGGATTTCCCTTCCCCGGCCAAGCTAAAACTCCTTTCGGAATATCAGCAGCTACCGTTTGTGCTCCTTTCAATGCGACCACACCTTGTGCCTTAGTAATATCGGCTCCATATACGCTAAAGAATCTATCGTATTTATTACAAGTAGATTTGTCAACGGTTCCGTTGGTGAGAGGTCCCGGCCAATAATCGTCACCGGAAGCTCGGTAGCGCTGAGCAGCCACTTTCAAATTCTGACCGGCATCTTTTCCTGAAATCCATATACTTCCCGAAAAAATCGCATTGAGAGGTGCTCCGGTACCATTACCCTTAGGTACTTCATACTTTGCATCCGACAAATTCCACCACATATCACCTCCGGTTAAGAGTCTGGCTCGCACATTATTGATATCTAAGTCAAATTGCGCAGTAGGTGTTACACAATCGCCTGCCTCTGTTTTGAATGAAGCTTTTGGGTTTCTCTTCGAAGACTTTGCATCTTCTCTCGCAGCAACAGACATGCTTATCAGGAGAAATCCCGATAGTAGTGCTGAAGTAAATAACCTCCTTTTCATGGTCGTAACTTTTGGGTTAATGATGTTTTCGTTCGGTTCTGTTTATTAAGTGGTAGTGTTTCAATTAAAAATTAAATACAGCCCCTAAGAATATTCTTCTTGGCAAACTGTAATTATCCGGATTATTAATATAGGCAGCATATAAATCCTTGTAGGATTGTGGGTTCACTGCATTTTGTATAGCCGCATAACTGGCCGGATCGTTTAAGTAGCCATCGTCATCGGGAGTACCGGTGTAGCGATATACTGCAACAGCATTCTTCGTATTTAGCAGGTTTTGAATTTGCAAATAAATCTGTAAGGTAAATTCATGTTGCCCCTCCTTGTTTTCCTTTTTCTTGCCACTTACAAAAGTGAAGCCTTTCCAAATCTTCATATTCATGCGGAAATACCAAGGCTTTCTGCTACCGTTAATGGAACCCTTTGTGACGGGCCTTCCCGGTAAACCTTCGATTCCTTGCGGTGTTGCATAAGCCTGCTCTGTATAGGGGGTGCCGGATCTGGTAAGTACTTGAAAATTGATCCCTGTATTCGCCAATATTTGTTTGTTTTTGACAGTTGGCCCATTGTACTCTTTCCCGGAAGCAAACTCATAATCTAAACTCAGGTTGATGGTGTGCCGGGCATCATAGTTCAGCGGGTTGATGCTTCTGAAGTTGGGTTGATTTGCGTTTACCAAATTTGATTGCGACAAATCATCTGAACCTGTTCCTTCAGCAAACTGCATGGTATAGTTCGCTTTCACACTGAAATTTCCGGTTCTGCGCATATCAAAGTCCAACGTAAATCCTTTGGTAGTTCCAAAGTCCACGTTATCATAAGTGATATAATCTTTAGGGTAAGCATAGTAGATTTTACGAACCTGAATTTGATCTCTGAACTCGCGATAGAAAGCGGAAATAGTAAAGGCAGCGGTGGCACTTACACGTTGTTTGAATCCCAATTCAAAATCTATTGTTTTTTCCGGCTTCAAATTCGGGTTATTAATAACTCCTCCAATGAGGTCATTAAAATAGAGGTACTGCGTAGGATCCATAATCACACGAGAAGTTGGTCTTTGCGCTAGTATATCGTAGTGAGCAAAGAACAAAGCGCGATCGGTTAAATTAAACGAAAACTGTAAGCGTGGCATGACGATAATGCTCGGCTTATAATCCTGAAAACTGGAGTGTGCATCAAAGGTAGAGTCCTTAATGCTTATGCCCGGTGATTCCAAATCCGGAATAACAGTTCCGCCAGATGCCAAAGCAATAGTTTTGCCACTGGAAAGTTCTGTTCCATACCGGTCGTACCAAGTATTTCCTTTGCGGTATCCGGTAACCGCAGACGGGGTATTTTTATCATTTACATACACCAAGTAATCGCCACCCATGTTGGTAGGGTGTGTGACCGAAGTTCCGTTCAGCGAGTTAACTTCCGAAACTGTTTTAATGGCATATAGGGAGTATTCATCTTTTAGAACTGGCTGGTTGGCATCAAATCTATCTAAACGAACACCCACGTTAAAAGTCAGGTCTTTAAAGTAAAACCTATCCGAAATGTAGGCAGCCGTATAGATGGGACGAAAAGCAGGGATAGCCCGTGCCAATTCCCCATCCTCCCGTTTCTTTGTAAAGAAATCGTAGAACGAAGGCTGTGAACTCAAGCGATTGCCGTATTGGTCATAGCCTCTGTAAAACACCAGTGCATTCCCATCCGCCAATAAATCTTCAGGTGAAAACATGTTTAATTTCAGGAAAGAAGGGTCTAATGCATCCACATCAATCCAATCGGTGTTGTTGATGGCTTTGCCTAATGCCTGTCGCAATGATTTATCGAAGAATGTTTGAGTAGCAGCATTATAAAGTCTTGAAAAAGTGATAGTATCTGTCAGGTAAAATCCGGGTCTGTTTGGATCAGCATAAGTATAGTCTGCCCCGTTAATACGAAGGGTGGGGTTGCTCATATCCAAATCCGTCAAATGCTGGTTGGCTAACTGGCGAGCCCTTGCCCAAAGTCCAAGAGGAGAAACCTGATATTCTCTTTGTATCCTTTGTTCAAACTCTACCCCAAACTCAAAGGAATGCTTATTACGGCTGGAAGCTCCCGGCTTCAAAATATCAAATGCTCCTTCGAGGCGCACACGAAATTGATCGTTATCTCCCCCTCCATTGTTAGGGTCATTTCCACTTGCTGCATTAAAATGGCTGTATCCATAGCCGTTGTATTGCCTGCCGGTGTTATACCAAATATTATAGTTCAGATCAGAACGCTGACCGTTGATTAGTGCCTTATTACCCTGAATGTCAGTGATAGTACGGGTGTAGTCTAAATTATCTTGTCCATAAACCTCATAAGCTCCGTTGGCATCGGGTTGCGCCCCCAGCAATTGGTAATATTGTTGTGTAAAAGCGGTTCCATAAGGATTAAGCGTGCCGGGGGTGAAAACCACAGCCGTATCTTGATAGCCTACCTGCTTCCAACCTTCCAATACCTGATTGCCGATGGCTAAGGTGTCATAAGCGAAAATTGGTGCTTGCCGGGTTTCATATTTCCCTATGTAACCGTAGCTAAACGGGTTAAATCCATAAGAATCATCTGCATATTTATCTATTAACTTCTCGTAGTCAAATTGAATAGAATAGAAGGCGTTCTGAAAAGCAGATGATTTCTTCTTTTTGTCGCCATCCTCATCTTGCTTTGATTGAATGTTATGCGTAAATCTTCCATAAACTCTCCAATTGAGTTCATTGTGAACGGGATTGTTTTCTGAGTTAAAGAGGGTGTATTTATTCACCCAGTCGTGATAATTTCTGTAAGAAACAGAGCCTCCGAAAGCTAGGGTAATATTATCGGTCGGCCGAATATCCAAACGCCCGGTTCCTCTATAATTACTTTCTACTACGTTGGGCTTGGCTTTTTGCTTATACATATCGGCATAAGTCACCGTTTCACCACGGATATTAAAGCCGGTGGCTGTTTCCTTCTTTATCAAAGGGTATTTATGGAGTGAATCTAAAACACTCTCTCTAATTTGCCATACCCCTACGGCAGAAGGGTCAGGGTCTTGTTGGCGCAAATATTCAAACGCTATAAAAAAGCCCATGATTGTTTTTTTGGAGTTTTTCAACTTCCATATAGGGCCGGTTAAATTGGCATTTACAAGGTTATATCCGTAAGCATCTAATCCCTGAGAGGTCTGCGCTTCAATGCCTCCGTGAAATTCGCCTTGTGGACCTTTTGAAGTGATGTTGACAATACCTCCGGTAACATCTCCGTATTTTGCGGGAATACCTCCGGTAATCACCTGCAACTGTTCAATAGCAGAAGCGGGCAGTGTAGCCACCCCGGTCACTTTCACACCATCAATGTAATATTGAGTTCCTCCATCGCGACCTCCTTTTATATTCAACCCTTTACCCTGATCGCTTTGAAAAGCTCCGGCAGTAGTAGCCGCAATATCACTCACATTTTTAGTGGGCATATTCGCTATTTCCTCGGCTGTAACCGTATTTTGAGAGGAAGTTTTACCGGGGTCTATCAACGGCACTTTATACGAAACAATCTCCACTGCATTTAACTCTTGTGCAGAAGGCTTCATTTTCATATTCACCCAAGTCGTTTTATCCGCATTGACCACTACTCCCTGCTCAATTCGCGTAGCATAACCTACATACGAAACCTGTAGATTGTATTTTCCGGGAGTGAGTGGCTTGATGGAGTAGTTTCCATCAAAGTCGGTAGTAGAGCCGCGACCGGTAGAAACCCCTTTGGCATCCACCAACACCACGTTAGCAACCGGAACCCCTTCTCCGTTTTCATCGGTAACCTTTCCGGAAATTTCACCGTTTTGGGCTTTCAGGGCGAAACTCATGGCCACCAAACTCAGTAGAGTAAGTATTTTCTTCATACGCGAATAATGTAGCATTTACAAAAGCGGTCAAAAGTAATTTTTTTTCGTAAACGAATATAAAGGTTGTTAAAGTCGGATGAAAGACCTTGAACACAATATGACAAAAAAATGACACAATGCCTATCAACCTAAATAATGCCTCTGTATTTTATTGTATCGCTCTGATTTTCATCAGCAGAATTTCAGCAATTCTACGCTTGCTTTCGTGAGTCCAACCGGCAATATGAGGGGTGAGCAAAACCCGTTTATCTATGATCAACTGATCAAAAAGATTTTTCTCACTTTGATTGAAAGTTTCAAGCTTTTCATTTTCGAGTACATCTAAGGCTGCGCCTCTAATTTTCTCTTCTTGCAGGCAACGGATGAGGCCTTCGGTATCCAACACTTTTCCGCGCGATGTATTAAGGAGCCAAAAAGGTTTGCGGAACGAAGAAAGATATTCATAGCCTATCAAAGATTTTGTTTCCTCTGTCAGGGGTAAATGCAAACTCAACACATCGCATTGCTGTGCTATTTCTTCCATTGTGCTTTCCTTTACTAATTCATTGCCGAAGCCGTGGAGATACTTATCATACGATAGAATGCTCACCTCAAATCCGCTCAGCAGTTTTGCAAAAGCCTGCGCTGTATTTCCGTAGGCAATTAAGCCTACCGTTTTGCCGGAGAGTTCCACTCCTCTGTTCGCCTCACGACTCCACACTCCATTTTTCACTTCATTGTTGGCTACTGAAATATTATTCAGCAGGTTGAGCAACATACCGAGCGCCTGCTCGGCTACCGCATTGCGATTGCCTTCAGGCGAATTAAAAGCAGTAATTCCCTTCAGGGCCGCATACTTTAAATCTATCACCTCCAAACCGGAGCCTGCCCTGCACACAAACTTTAGTTGCGAAGCCCTATCCATCATCTCTTTGCCCACGTACACTTTACTATTTATTACCAGTCCGGTGTATTGGTCAATAATTGCTCCCACTTCATCGGGGGTAATATCGGGGCAGTCTTGTACTTCAAAACCATCCGCCTTTAAGCCTTCCTTCAGCAAAGGATGAAGATCATCGGTAATCAATATTTTTCTCCCCTGCCCTTTCATGAAATCAGATTAGTGAGTGATTCAAACTCAGCTATTGAAAGTTGCTCGGGTCGCTTGGCGAACACTTCTTGCGCCAGCAACGATTTATCAGCAACTAATTCTTTTAGGCTGTTGCGCATGGTTTTTCTGCGCTGATTAAATGCGGCTTTTACTAGCTTCTTAAATTTCTCTTCATCGCATTGTAAGGTCGTTCTTTTGCGTTTCAGCTTAATCACTCCGCTCATGACCTTCGGTGGTGGATTAAAGCTCTCGGGCAACACATCGAATAAATAATAGCAATCAAAGTAAGCCTGTGCGAGCACACTCAGAATGCCATAATCTTTGTTGCCGGGTTTGGCAGCAATGCGCAGTGCTACTTCCTTTTGAAACATGCCGGTCATTTCTTCCACCACCTCCTTATATTCAATCATGCGAAAAATGATTTGCGAGGAAATGTTGTAAGGGAAATTGCCCACTATATGGGTTGGGTGTTGCATGAAATTCAAATCCGCTTTCAGGAAATCCCGGTGGATAACTTTACCCCGCAAGTGGGGATAGGTTTGCGCTAAATGCGCTACCCATCGGTCGTCTAATTCTACTACATAGAAATTATCGGGCTTTGGCTGAAGTAAATATTTTGTGAGTGCTCCCATTCCCGGCCCAATCTCTACCACGGTGGCAAAGGATTTCATATCGCCAATAGCTTCGGCTATCTGCTGCAACACGGCTTCATCTTTCAGAAAATGCTGGCCAAGTGATTTTTTGAGAAAGGGTTTTTGCACCGCGCAAATATATCGTAATGGAGCTTTGTCATCACATCACAAACGGGAATGCGACTTTAAACTTTCGCACCAAAACCCGAAAGTTCCTCTATTTTAGTCCCCTCAAAAAATTTAAAAAAATGAAACTTCAATTAAGTATATGTAAAGACTACACGGCTTTTGACCATACGGTCGTGTTGATAGATGATAAAACCAAATTAGAAAGTATCGGCATCTCAAAAGTGGTAGTCACCGATGCCGGGCAGTTTTTTACTAACAAAACCGGCAATCTCTATCAGCAGATTTTCGAAGGCAAAAGCTTGAGCATTGTTAAGTTAGATCCCTCAAAAGAAGAGTATCGCGTGCTGGAAGCTGCGCGCAGAATGGGCTTCTCCATCAACCGCTTTTTAAACAGCAAAAAAATAAAAGAGGCTTCGGTATTCAATGCGATAAACAAACCAAAAATCACAGCCGCTTTTGCAGAAGGTGTAGCGTTGAGCAACTATGAATTTCTGAAGTATAAAACCAAAGATAAGCAGGCGAAAAGCTTAGTTTCATTAAAGATAGATGAACACTCTTGCGACAGTAAAACGTTAGAAGAAGTTTCAAAAATTTCAGAGGCAAATTTCTTTTCCCGCAATCTAATTAACGAACCTCTTTCGTACTTAACCGCCACTCAACTGAGCAAGGAGATTAGCGCTGCCGGAAAGAAATACGGTTTTTCAGTGAAGGTGTTCGACAAGAAAAAAATTGAATCCTTGAAAATGGGCGGGCTGCTGGCGGTAAACAAAGGCAGTGTAGATCCACCGACCTTCACAGTGATGGAGTACAAATCATCTAAAAAGAAAAACAAAAAGCCTATTGTGCTGGTTGGGAAAGGCGTGGTGTACGACACGGGTGGCTTGAGTCTGAAACCCACTGCCAACAGCATGGACATGATGAAGTGCGACATGAGTGGTGCCGCAGCCGTGGCAGGTGTTTTCATAGCTGCTGCTTCGCTTAAACTTCCGGTGCACATCATCGGACTAATACCGGCTACAGATAATCGCCCCGGAGGAAATGCTTATGTGCCGGGAGATGTAGTAACCATGATGAGCGGCCTGAATGTAGAAATGCTGAATGCCGATGCCGAAGGGCGGATGATATTGGCAGATGCACTGCATTATGCCTCGCAATTCTCTCCTGAGTTGGTTTGCGATTTTGCAACGCTTACCGGAGCGGCTAAAGCCGCCACCAGCAGTGTAGCGTCACCGGTCATGGGAACAGCCGGAAATGATATAAAACAGAAGATGATGAGTTCGGCCAATCACACTTACGAGAGACTGATTGAGTTTCCGCTTTGGGACGAATATGGCGACATGATTAAGAGCGAAATTGCCGACCTTAAAAATATTGGCGGCTCAGAAGCCGGCAGCATTACAGCCGGAAAGTTTTTGGAGCGCTTTACTGATTACCCTTGGTTACATTTCGACATTGCGGGCACCGCTTATCTCACAGGCGAGGATAGCTACCGCGGTCGCTATGGCACGGGAGTTGGCGTAAGGCTGATTACTGACTTTTTGAAGAACTATTAATAGATTATTGCGGAACTATAATTTGTGTAATCGAAGATGGAAAACAGAAAATACAAAATAGGCATTACTATTGGTGACTATAACGGCATTGGTCCCGAAGTCATTATTAAAACGCTGGAGGACGAACGCATCTTCCGCTTTTGTTCGGTGGTCGTTTACGGGCAGAAAAACATCATTTCTTATTACGCTAAAAACTTGAAGGTTCAGAATTTCAATGTTCAGGAAATTGAAGAAGTTGAAAAGCTTAATCCTAAAATTCCAAACATTATCAACTGCTGGAGCGAGCCAGTGAAAATTGAACCCGGTAGAGCTGAATCGGAAGCAGGCACTCGCGCCATGATATGTCTGAACCGAGGCATTAAGGATTTGCTGGCCGGGGAGATTGATGTGCTGGTTACCGGCCCCGTAAATAAAAGCACCATCAGCGAACATCACCCCGACTTTACCGGCCAAACGGAATACATAGCCAAAGAAGCAGACGCACAAAATCCCATGATGATTTTAGGAGATGATGCACTGAAAGTAGGGTTGGTCACTACTCATCTACCGCTGAAAGAGGTAGCGGGCAAAATGGACATTCAACTGATTACTTCCAAAATTGAAATTCTAAATCAATCGCTCCGGCAAGACTTTTTGATTAACCATCCGCGCATTGCGGTGTTGGGTCTAAACCCCCATGCCGGGGATAACGGTTTGCTGGGGAAAGAAGAAAAAGATTTGATAGCTCCGGCAGTAAATCGCGCGAAGGAAAAAGGGATTCTGGCTTTAGGGCCTTTTTCGTCCGATGGATTTTTCGGCTCGCAACATTACCGGAAATTTGATGCGGTACTGGCGATGTATCACGACCAAGGGCTGGTACCTTTTAAAACTATTTCTTTCGGAACAGGAGTAAACTATACCGCAGGCTTGCCCATCGTGCGCACTTCGCCCGACCACGGAACCGGGTATGACATTGCCGGGAAAAACCTCGCCTCGCCCGATTCGCTTCGCAATGCTATTTTCATGGGAATTGACATTGTAAAAAACCGCGAAGCTTATAAGGAAATGACTGCCAATCCGGTGGAGAGAGTACGAGTGGATAGAGAGTAATCTTACCCCACATTAAACGAAAAGATCAGAAGTGATTTTTTGAAGAAAGTTACACAGCTAATCTCCTACGCATCCTGAAATTCGATACCATACTTGGTTTGCAAATGAGCCCACCAAATGAAACGATATGTTAGATAGGAGGCAATAGGAGCAAAAGCCACATCCATAGAGTAGTGAACGTGTTGCCATACCAGCAGGATAGCAACCGTTATCGTCACAAAAATGGCGTAATACTTTAGGTAACGGTTCGAGACTAACAGCGCTAACAATGTAAGTGCGGAAATATGCCCCGAAAAAAATAGGTCTTTGGTGACCACCACATTTTTGCTGTGCAATACCAAATTCGCTATAGGGTCGGTTAAAAAAATCATGTCGTGAGGAGGCTCTAAGGGCACAAAATAAATGCTGATTGTGCGAGCTATCATAATGATAGAAAACATCTGCAAGCCCTTCACTAACTTATCGGGGTGTATCAGCGTGTAAATAAATACCATTAGCAGGGTCGAATACTCCAAGATGAAAATGGGCACTGAAAAATTATAAGGCGGCAGGTAACTTTCTAAGAAATCATTCACTTGCAGGCCGCTTCTCTCCTGCCATATTCTTAAATAATGAAACTGATATAGGCAAACCCCAATCAGCACCAACACAGATAGCACCAATTGATTCCTAAAAGTCGTGGATGCCCAAACTTTGCGCCATACTTCAGGAATTTTTTTCAACTCAGTGAACATTTCTAATTGTGTTAGATTACAAATTTACTAAACCAAGGTTAGATATAGGGTTAATTTTTTTAAACTACTGCTGACTCCGGATTTTCACTGCGGTAAGAATATTTCAGCACACAAAACATAGACACATCATACACAAAATGGGCAATGATAGCCGAGAACAATCCGAAATACCGAAACAAGTAACCAAAACCGGCACAAATTACCACCAGGAATATTCCATATATAGTTAGGTTCAGGTTGTAGGGATGAATATAACCATGTAGCAACACAAACAGAATTGAAGCCGGCCAAACGCCTATGAGAGGTTGAATGCCCGCTCGAAATAAAACCTCCTCCCCTACCGATGCGCAAAATGAATAAAATAGAATATGGAGGAGCGTTGGGTTCATCCCCCCAATCATTCCTTCAAAAAAAACCCGAATGCCTTTAAATCTTCTGCCGTTAATCATTACCAAACCTAAAATGGCAGCAAGGCTTCCAAAAAATAAGCCGGCCAAGGTTTGCAAATAATATTTTTTCCCTCCCAGCAGCACCGTGCGCACTCCCTTTTGTTGCAAATAGTGAATGAGCAAAATACCGATGGCGCTCATGCCAAACAGCGTAAGCCAACTCAGGTAATTCAATCTTTTTTTATCCGGAGGTACCATTTCCAATTTAGGGATGATTTAGCCGCCACAGCAAGAAGCACACATGGAACAAAAAGCAATCATCAAGTTTCCCTTTTAACTTTTACAGCGTTTACATTTTGAATGGTAATATAGTAATCTTGCGCAACGAATTAAAAAATTATGGCTGAAGATAAAAAACCAACTCCCGTGAGCGCTCTGGGCGAATTCGGGCTCATTGATAAATTAACCGCTGATTTTGTTCCTGTCAACTCCTCGACCATAAAAGCGGTGGGAGATGATGCAGCAGTGGTAGGTTATGGAGGGGAAAAGATGGTCATCAGCACCGATTTATTGGTAGAGGGTATTCACTTCGACTTAGCTTATACTCCTTTGAAACACTTAGGTTACAAAAGTGTGGTGGTAAACTTGAGCGACATCTACGCTATGAATGCCGAACCGAAGCAGATCACAGTTTCCATCGCCATTTCGTCCCGATTCACCGTGGAGGCACTGGAGGAACTTTATGCCGGAATCAAGCTGGCCTGTTCCAAATATCAGGTGGATTTGGTGGGGGGCGATACAACTTCTTCGCTGACCGGTCTCATCATTTCGGTAACAGCCATCGGAGAGGCAGAGGAGTCTGCTCTCACTTACCGTAGCGGAGCGCGCGTGGGCGATTTAGTTTGCGTGAGTGGCGACTTGGGAGCCGCCTACTTGGGGCTTCAGATTTTAGAAAGAGAGAAACGCATTTATCTCGAACATCCCGATGTGCAGCCCGAATTGGAGAATGCCTCCTACCTTCTGGAGCGGCAGTTGAAGCCTGAAGCGCGCAGAGATGTGATTCACTTTTTTAAGGAAGTGGGGCTTAAGCCCACGGCCATGATGGATTTGAGTGACGGCCTGTCGAGCGATATTCTGCACATCTGCAAGCAAAGTGGCACCGGCTGCGAAATTGACGAGGCAGCTATCCCCATTGCAGAGGAGGCCTACCACATGGCGCTTCAATTCAATATGGATCCCACTACCTGTGCGCTAAACGGAGGGGAAGATTATGAATTGTTGTTTACCATTGAACCGGAAGATGAAACCAAACTCACCGGAGAGTTTTCGTTTTCAATAGTAGGGCGAATTACCGAAAAAGCAAGCGGCTATCATCTTATTTCTAAAGCAGGCCATCGCCACGCACTCAAAGCGCAAGGGTGGAGCCATTTTTTACCGGCAGCGGAGTAATATTTTCTACTTGTTGACTCCTTACATCCTAAGATGCTTAAAAGCGGATGTAAAATTGAATCTTTACAATCAAACAAGCCGATTAGCAAACGAAAGCGATCACGTTAAACACCTCTCGCTTAGTTGTATTGCTTCAACTTTTCTTCTAATAATGCTGCTTTGGGGAACAGCAGGTTGTTCTCCAAGTGCATGTGTTGGTGGAGGTCATCGCGAAACTCTTTCAACATTCCGTACAACATTTTAAAATTATCACAGGCATATTCCGGAAGCGTAAAGTCCAAAGAAGTGTGTTCGATTTCAAAAATCAGATCTCCGACTACTTTGTGTTCCTGCTCCTCCACTCGCATAGGTCCTTTAATTGTACCAAACTGGGTATGAGGAAATTGCTTCAACTCGCCCTTCTGATATTTTTCCATGCTGCGGATATATGGAAATAGCACCAACTCTTCCTTCTTCATGTGATGGCTCAACTCAGTCATCACCTTCGTCCACAAAAAATTTATTTCTATCACCTCCGGATGATTTTGCCCGTAAGCTTTTGCTACTCTTTCTGCCAGTTCGTTAATGGAGCTTAAACTGTTGTTGATATAGGCGTGGTGAATATTCAGAATATAGTCTATCAAGAATGATAATGACCATTTATTGAAGTCATAACGCTTTGCCCCGATTTGGTTTTCTAAAGCATGAATTTCATTCTCTAAATCCTGTATATCCAACTGCTTTTCTTCACAAACCTGCGTCATTTTTCTTCTTCCTCCATAGCTGAAATCTATTCCATACCTTTTGAATATCTCAGCCGCTCTAAAATCGTTGATAACAATATCTGCCACCGTTGAGTCGGCAAGGTTTTCAATTTCTTTCATAGTGCTTCGTTTCACGCGAAGTTGCAGCGAAGCGATAATAATATTCGTGACTTACGTCATAGAGGCAACTAACATTGATTAGGTGGAAGTATGGTTTGCGGGTTACGCTTTCGGATGAGCCTTCCGGTGAATGTCCTTTAGTTTTTCGATAGTGTTATGCGTATAAACCTGTGTAGCCGCCAAACTGGAATGGCCTAATAATTCTTTCACGGCATTGATATCGGCTCCGCGATTCATTAGATGGGTGGCAAAAGTATGGCGCAGTACATGCGGACTTTTTTTACTCACCGTAGTTATCTGCGAGAGATATTTTTTTACAATGGCATAAACAGATGCCGGCTTCAACTTCTCCCCTGTTGCATTCACGAGCAAGTAATTCTCTCGTTGCGATTCAAGCAGCTTTTTCTTCTCTGCCATATATTCCTTCACCGATACCAACAATTCGGGGTGCAAGGGAATCAATCGCTCTTTGTTGCCTTTCCCCAGCACTTTGATTTGCGAATAATAAGAATCTACATCTGACTCTTTTAGTTGAATGAGTTCATTGCGCCTCATACCGGTGCCATACAACAACTCAATAATCAACTTTTGTAAACGGCCTTCGAGACCTTCCCCAAAATCAATGTTCGTCAGCAGATTTTCTATTCCTGCTTCTTCTACAAATACGGGAAGCCTTTTAGAGGTTTTGGGAGCCTGCACTTTTGCCAGTGGCGTTTTATTTATGTCCCCCTTTCGAAGCATATACTTATAGAAGGATTTGAGTGCCGATAATTTCCGGTTGATGGAGCGAGGACTTATTTTATCCTGCATCAGGCTCACCATCCAATTGCGGATGTCGGAATGGCCTGCTTTTAAAATATCATCAGTAGTTCCATTGGCTTTTAGGAAAACATAGAATTGCGACAGGTCGTTCTTATAACTCTCAAAAGTGTTCGTGGAATAACGCTTTTCGTAGCGAATATAATTCAGAAATGATTCTATAGTCACCGGTAAATCCATGAGATAGCTAAAGTAACAACGACTGCTGTGAAATTGCAGGAATGAATACGATTTATTATTACACAACTTGGAGCCATTGTGCTAAAGGACGCACAAATAGAGTTCCATAAAACTAAAAGACGAGGATGCTGGAGAGCGGGTAAACACAAAAGCCCTGCTTAGTACAAGCAGGGCTTTATCAGTCGAAAGAACAGAGGACTATCCTTCTGCTTCTCTTTTAATTACTTCGATATACGCAGCTTTGAGAACCTGAGTTCTACGCTTCACTGATTTCTTGGTGAAGGTTTGACGTTCGCGTAATTCGCGCAAGATTCCGGCTTTTTCGAATTTCTTCTTGTACTTTTTGAGTGCCTTATCAATAGAATCTGCTTCTCTGGTGTCAATGATTAACATGCTTTGTTATTATTTTGGGAGGGCAAAAATAGGATTTACTGTGAAAAGTCCAAACTAAATATTGCCTTTCATGATCTCTCGGGAGATAACTAATTTCTGAATTTCGGAAGTTCCCTCGCCAATAGTGCAAAGTTTAGAGTCGCGGTAAAACTTCTCTACCGGAAAATCTTTGGTGTAGCCATAACCGCCAAACACCTGAATAGCATCGGTAGAAACCTGCACGGCCACCTCTGAAGTATAGTATTTTGCAAAGGCAGATTCTTTGGTCAATTTCTTGCCCTGATTCTTCAAATAGGCCGCCTGCATGGTCAGCAGTTCACCGGCTTCAATTTTGGTAGCCATATCAGCCAACTTAAAGCCGATGGCCTGAAAATTGGCAATGGGCTGGCCAAACTGCTGACGTTCTTTCGCATACTTTACAGAGGCTTCATAAGCTCCTTTTGCAATTCCCAATCCTAAGGAGGCGATAGAAATTCGTCCCCCATCTAATATCTGCATAGCCTGCTGAAAGCCTTTGCCAACCTTCGCTTCCCCTCCTACTACATTTTCGTCCGGCACAAAGCAGTCTTCAAAAATCACTTCGGCAGTTTCGCTGGCGCGCATCCCTAATTTATTTTCCTTTTTTCCGGCTTTTAATCCTTTGGTACCTCTCTCAATAATAAAGGCCGTCATGCCATGCGAATCGAGCAACTCGCCTGTGCGCACAATAGCCACCACCACATCGCCCGATTTACCGTGCGTAATCCAGTTCTTATTGCCGTTCAGTATCCAACCTCCGTCCACCTTTTTGGCAGTACACTTCATCCGCATGGCATCGCTGCCGGTGTTGGCTTCCGTAAGCGCCCAAGCCCCAATCCATTCACCGGTCGCGAGTTTAGGGAGATACTTCTGCTTTTGCTCTTCTGTTCCGTGGTAATAAATATGTCCGGTGCAAAGTGAATTGTGAGCCGCTACGCTAAGGCCGATAGAGCCGCACACTTTTGAAATTTCGGAAACGACAGTGACATATTCAAAATAGCTAAAGCCGGAGCCACTGTATTTTTCAGGAATGTAAACTCCCATAAATCCGAGTTCGCCCATCTTGTGAAAAAGATCCACCGGGAAAATTTGCTCTTCGTCCCATTTCATCAGATTTGGGCGTATTTCCTTTTCGGCAAAATCGCGGATCGTCTGGGCGATCATTTTTTGATTTTCGTTATAGTCGAAATTCATGCCTGTCAGCGTATTTAATTCCGTTACAGTACTACTCATATCCTTCCTTTTATAGTGGTGCGAATATAGAAATTTTGACTGCCGAAAGAAGATGTGAGATACCCCTTAAGAAAAGCGGATGGCAGAAACAATGTTGGGAGAGTACGATAAAATTTTATCGCGACCTTTTAAAAAATCCAACTCGGCAATAAATGAAAAGCCGGCTACCTGTCCTCCTTCGGCCTTTATCAATTCGGCAGCGGCCATAGCGGTTCCACCTGTTGCAAGAATATCATCATGTATCATAATCTTCCAATCGGGCTTTACCACTCCGGTATGAATTTCGAGAGTGGCCGATCCATATTCCAAATCATAGGTAAAAGACTTTGTTTTTGCCGGAAGTTTACCGGCCTTGCGCACAGGAAATAAGGGGATTTGTAGTTTATTGGCAATCAACATTCCGATAAAAAAACCACGACTTTCAATAGAGCAAACAGCATCTATTCCACCATTTCGGGTAACAAACTCTTTAATGATGTTATCTGCAATTTCATCGCACAAATTAGCATCGAGAAAAACCGGTGTAATATCCTTAAAGCGGATACCGGGTTTGGGAAAGTCAGGAACGTTGCGAATGGCCGTATCTAATTTCTCTTTCAGTTGCGTCATCATCTTGGCACCTCATCGTTTTCGTCAAAAGAATCCGGTTCAGGATTGGGTGGGGTTTTCAGCACTTTCATAAAAAAGTAACCTGTTACCGCAGTTACTGACAACATGGTGACGACCATAATAACTATTGCTGTTGTATTCATATTGCCGTTTTTATCTTTGAATGATTGCCTTTCGCTTTGTACACCAGCACCCCTATGCCGATAAATACCGCCAGCAGCAAAATTCGCGCTCCGGTGATGTAAAGCAACTTATCTTTTAACGAAGATATCACGGTAGGGTCGGTAGCAGCCGCTATCTGCTCCCGCAAACCGGCATTTGTTATTTGCTTAACGATAGAATTGTTATCGAGCACCCACCCGTTCCCTGCAAAAAGTTGGCTAAACCCACCGGCCCAGTCGTTGCCAAGCGGAGTAAACAGTGAACCTAAGAACACAAATAGTAGAAGAGCGGGAGTAATATATTTAATGATGAAGCGGTATATGGTAGGAACTCGTATATCCGCCCCGGCATTAATTTCCTTCCATCCCTTTTCCATCCCGAATATCCATGAAAACAGAATTGTTTCTGCCAATGCAAATACGACCAGCGATACGGTGCCCGCCCAGTAATCGTATTCGTCAAAAACCCCTTGATTGAAAAACAGCACGGTAGGAAGGCCAAGTAACAATACAATAGTGCCGAAAGACCAGGCTCCTTTTTCGCGGCTCCAGCCATATTCATCCTGCATAAAACCCATCCAAGGAGTTCCCATCGCTAAGGAAGAAGTGATGCCCGCAAAAAATAAAAGACCAAACCAAAGCACCCCTGCCACAGCAGCCAACAGCGGCCCCCAATGCTCAAACAAAAAAGGCATGGTTTGAAAAGCCATCCCAAATCCGGCATTCTCTTTTACCCAGTCCAAACCGAGATAACCGGCTGCAATAGGAATAACAATGGAACTACCGAGCACTACCTCCACAAATTCATTCATAAATCCGGCAGAAACCGCATTGAGCGCGACATCGTCTTTTGTTTTCAGATAAGAAGCATAACATTGAATAGACCCCATCCCCACGGAAAGGGTAAAGAAAATTTGTCCGGCTGCCGCGAGCCACACTTTCGGATTGATGAGCGAATCGAATTGTGGGGTCCACAAGAAATTAAGTCCATCAAACGCACTGGCAGTAGGGTGTTCGGGGCTGGCACCCGAAGTGCCGAGGGTAAGTCCGCGAATAGCCAGAATAGCTCCGAACGCAATTAATATCGGCATCCCGATTTTGGCCGCTTTTTCTACTCCATGTAATCCACGAGATAAAATGAAAGTATTCAGCAGCAGGCAGATCACAAAAAACACTACAGCTTCGTAAGGAATGCCGGTAGTTGATTTAAAAATATCCACATACTTTCCGAAGAAATCAGCTACCTGCAATTGCGATAACCCGTTGAAGGTGCCGGCAACGGAGTGATAGACATACGCCATCGTCCAACTTTCAATGTAGCAGTAATAGGAGGCAATGGCCAGATTGGTAAAAATGCCGAACACCCCAATATATTTCCAATAAGATCGTTTGTCCAATGAATCCAGAATAAAAGGAGTGGAATGATGCCCGCGATTACCGCCAAAGCGACCTATACTCCATTCAATCCATAAAAGGGGAATCCCCATCAGCAGAAAACAAACTAAATAAGGGATGATGAATGCACCGCCACCATTTTGGATGGCTTGCACCGGGAAGCGAAGAAAATTTCCGAGGCCAACTGCATTTCCGGCCATTGCTAAAATAAGGCCTACCCTCGTGCCCCAGCTTTCTTTGTTTGACATCTGTAGTTATTGGTTATCGGTAAATGTATGTAAATATTCGAAGCGTTAAAATCTTCAGAGATTGATTTTAAGGCCATCATAAGCAGGCCTTATGTTTGGAGGGAGCATTTTTTCCATATCTGCATGTAATCCAAATTGATGACTCATGTGAATGAAATAGGTCATTTCGGGTTTCACATCTTCCACTACTTTTATGGCTTCTTCTACCGTTAAGTGCGAATAGTGATCTTCGCTGCGCAGCGCATTTATCACCATCACTTTTGAGCCTCTGATTTTGTCGCGCTCTTCGGGGGCAATCGTTTTGGCATCGGTGATGTAGGTAAAATCACCTATCCGAAAAGCCTTCACCGGCATGTTGGCGTGCATCACCTGAATGGGTATAACGTTCAAGGTGCCGATGGTGAAAGGCTCCATGGTAACGCGCACAAAATTCATCTTGGGCAAATAGGGGTAATCCGTTTCAGTAAAGGCGTAGCTGTATTGCTCTTTAATGCCTAATTCGGTTGGGTAGTCGCAGTAGAAATCAAGAGGTTTGCGATTGATAAAATTGAAAGAGCGGATATCGTCAATTCCTCCGGTGTGATCTTTATGCTGGTGAGTCATGAGCACCGCATCAATGTTGCGTATATCTTCCCGCAACATCTGCTGCCGAAAATCGGGGCCGCAATCCATTACTATAGTCAAATCATCAGTGCGAATGAGCGCAGAAGTGCGCAGGCGTTTATCGCGAGAATCAGTGCTTTTACAAACATTGCATTGGCAGCCTATAAGCGGAACGCCACCTGAAGTGCCGGTGCCGAGGAAAGTAATTTCCATTTTGCGAATGTAACACTCCGCATTTATTTTATACGATGCAGCGGATAAGTTTTCTACTGCGCCCCAAACAAATCTGCTTTTTCAGCTTTAACTTGTTGGAACAACTCAGCACTGTCGCTGGAGAGATGCTGTAATTCCAAATCATCAATCGTCAGCAGTATCTCCATCATGGAGTTGATTTTGGCCTCTACTTCATGAAATTTGTTGATGACCACCACCCGCCTTTTTTCTAACACACAATAGCCGTTCTGAAAATTTCCTTTCTCGTAACGCACCGTATAACCGCCCTCTTTGAAAATTTCCTCTAACTTCTTGAGTAATGCAGCATTATATTTGAGATTCATAGTTATTTATTAATGTTACGGGAAACTGTCTTGAATTTTTGAATGACTTGAACGGAACGAAAATATTTGACTTAAATTATTTTGGATGAAGAAGAAACTCACACTGTGGATATTGCTGTTGCCGACAGTCCTATTGGCACAGGTAGAAATAAAAGATGGCGCCTTGACGATTGATTTTAGCAAGAAAAAGAATCAGCAACAGGATACCGTTCAAAAGCAGCACAACAACGAAGAAGCCCCGGCACGGGTCAAGAAGCAAAAAACAAACAACAAACCCGAGGAAGAAGAAAATCCTGATTTTGCCAAAGAGGGCTTATTTAAAGCAATGTTTATAGCCGGCCTGAATCTGTCGCAGATTGACGGAGATAATCAAGCAGGATATGCCTATCCGGGCGCGCATGTAGGAGTTGGTGTAATGGTTAAATTCCATAAATACATGTCGGTGAATACGGCTATCATTTATGGCATGAAAGGCGCTTACCGAAAACTAAACAGCAGCGAGTTGCCGCAACGAACCTGGCGACAACAGTGGGACTACATCCAGTTACCGCTGATGTTTAATGTGCACGACAAGAAGTTAGTAATGGCCAGCGTAGGGCTTAGTTTTAATTATCTCATCCGAGACAAACTAACTGCCAGTGTGTTTGACGGAGCGGGTAAAATAGACGATGCTCAAACTCAAATACTGAGAGATGAATTGAATATACCTACCAAGAAATTTGATTTGGGCGGTGTAGCAGCCTTTCAATTTCTGATAAAACGAGTGTTTGGCATTGGGGCGCGATTTGAATACTCTTTAATTGGATTAAAACCGGCTTTGGCCGGAACTAAAGTGAAGGAGGTTCACAACAACTCTATCACCTTTCGCTTGATGTATATTCTGGATCCGGTAGAGATAAAAAACAAGAGGAAAAAGAGGATGTAGTTAGTCCTCTTCGCTTGTTCCAAAGCTATATTCTCGCTCTACTTTACAAATGCGAATTCGATAGAAGGCATACCATTTTTCTTTGCCAAGTTGTTGTGCTATTTGATGTTCGGCATTCGCCTTCCACGCGCGAATACTCTCTAAATCTTTCCAGTAAGAAACCGTAATCCCCATTTCATTTCGCACCGACTCCATGCCCAAAAAGCCGGATTGCTGCTTTGCCAACTCTTTCATTCGGCTCGCCATTTCGGCATAGCCGCTATCTTCTTGGGTTCTGTTGTTTGTAAAAATGACTGCGTAGTAGGGAGTGAAAGACATAAGACAACTTTTATTCTAAAAGTGATTTGATAATTATCCAGCCATTAATATCTCATACGGAATGTTGAAATATTCATGCAATGCGCGAATCATCCGTTTCGAAAGCTCGCGCTTTCCACTCAGCACTTCCGACACCTTACTCTTATCTCCGATCGCCTGTTCCAGATCTTTCCTTCTCCAACCTTTCTCTTCCATTAGGTAATTCAGCGCAGCAATCGGATCCGGAGCCTCTATTGGGAAATGCTGGCTTTCATAGCCATCCACCAACGAAGCAAGGATGTCTAACTCATTCCCTTCGGGAGTGCCACTTTTGGCTCCCCACAATATCTCCATGCGCTGTAAAGCCTGCTTATAATCGCGCTTAGTTTTAATCGGTCTAATATCCATTTTCAAATACTTTTTGCGTCCACCTTATCGTAATCGTTATGCATTCCAATGAAGCGAATCCATAGAATCCGCTTTTCGTAATCTATTGCAGCTATCAATCTGTAACTGTGTCCTTTAATGTTGAATACCACCCTGTCATCCCCAACTACACTGGTATTGCCAAATTGCTTTTTCAGTGGATTAAAATTCTTCCATTCCGCCTTTCGCACTTCGCTAAACCATGTTTTTAAAGGAGTGGCACTATCCGGGTGTTTCTCCCAATAATCTCTCAATGTACTTCGGGCGATAATCCTCATGTACATCAAAAGTAACAAAAGGTTTCCAAAATGGGAACTTTTAAAACAAGCCACCCACACTCGGAGGTGTTTTGCCTAAGTGGCGGTAGGCTATTTCTGTGGCTTCACGCCCACGGGGAGTGCGTTTTAGAAAGCCTTCTTTAATCAGGAAGGGTTCGTACACTTCCTCTATGGTTCCGGCTTCTTCGCCCACAGCCGTTGCAATGGTGGTAATGCCCACCGGACCGCCTTTGAATTTATCAATGATAGCAGACAGGATTCGATTATCCATTTCATCCAAGCCATATTGATCTACGTTGAGGGCTTCGAGCGAATACTTAGCAATGTCAAAAGTAATAGTGCCATCGCCTTTCACTTGAGCAAAATCGCGCACCCTGCGCAACAGCAAGTTGGCAATACGCGGAGTGCCTCGGCTTCTGCGCGCTATCTCATAAGCAGCATCCTCCGCAATTTCCGCCTTCAGAATTTTTGCTGATCGCTTAATGATATTCTTGAGCACCGTAGCATCGTAGTACTCCATGCGGAAGGTAATGCCAAAGCGCGCCCGCAAAGGAGAAGTGAGCAAGCCCGAACGGGTGGTAGCTCCCACTAAGGTGAATGGATTCAGCCCTATTTGCACACTGCGAGCATTGGGGCCGGTGTCAATCATTATATCAATCTTATAATCCTCCATAGCGCTGTAGAGGTATTCCTCCACCACAGGCGACAGTCGGTGTATTTCATCAATAAACAGCACATCGTTCGGCTCCAAATTGCTGAGTAGCCCGGCCAAGTCACCCGGCTTTTCTAACACCGGGCCGGAGGTCACTTTGATATTCACCTGCATCTCATTTGCGACAATATAAGAGAGCGTGGTTTTACCCAAACCCGGAGGGCCGTGCAACAGCACGTGGTCTAAGGCTTCGTTTCTGCGTTTGGCGGCTTCAATAAAAACAAAGAGATTATCAATAGTTTTGGGTTGCCCCATAAAATCATCTAAAGCCTTCGGGCGGAGCGCTCTTTCCGCCTCCACTTCTTCGGGGCTGAGGTTTGATTTATCGGGGTCTATATTCAGGTTCATGCCGTGGCGAATTTAATTATTTGCGCTTCTTCTCCTCTCTCTTTCCATGAACAACACTGCCTGTTAATTTGAGCCTCTCCCCCAAATGGGGGATATAGCTTTTACACGATTAGTCTTACTTTGCGATTAAATTGGAAATTATATGCGTTTCAAGTCTATACTCCTCCTTTGCTTTTCATCTCTGCAAATTGGATTGTTTGCCCAAGGCGATATCCAGCTATTGCCTTTTGTAGGGAAGGATAATTCAGAAGTAGTGATGGCTTACCATCGTAAAACCGGAAAATCGGTAGAATGGTATTATGACGAAGCGGAAAAGAAAATGGCAAAAGCTAATGCAGGTTTTCAGTTACCGGCCAGCACAGGTATTACGGCCAACGCAATGATGAAAGCTTATATTGGTTCAGATGGCTCCGAAGTGATATTAGTGTGGAATACCGCTACCGGTCAATCTGTATCCTGGTATTATGATGAGGCCGATAAAAAGATGAAGCAGGCCACGGCAAATTATCAGTTGCCCCAAAGTATTGGGCTTTCAGGCAGTGTTCACATGTTCCCTTACATTGGTAGCGATGGCTCCGAAGTAGTGCTTTGCTGGGAAACGGCCTCCGGTAAATCAGTTTCCTTTTATTTCGATAACGCCTCCAAGAAATTCGTAAAGTCCTCTGCAGAATATCAGTTGCCTTCTTCTACGGGAATTGCGGGTAAAATAATGATGCACCCATATATCGGTAAGGATGGCAGCGAAGTGATATTAGTTTGGGATGCCAACTCCGGCAAATCCGTTTCCTATTATTTTGACAACAGCGAAAAGAGATTTCAGAAAGCGACCGAGCCGTATCAACTACCCGCCAACCCCGGGGTATCAGGCAACGTGATGATGTATCCGTATATCGGTAATGATAAGAACGAGGTCATTTTAATATGGAGTGTGATCAATGGCGCTTCAATGCTGTGGTATTACGATGAGTTGGAGAAGCGACTCATCAAATCGAAATCAGATTTTCAGTTGCCCACCAACACCGGTATTGCTCAAAACGTGATGATGGTTCCCTTTGTGGAGGAACATCACGATGAGGTGATCTACATCTGGAATTCGGGCACCGGAGTTTCTGCCAATTATTTCTTTAACGATAAAGACCGGAAATATCTGAAGTCAAAACCCGAGTATCAGTTGCCGGCTAATCCTTTGCAGTAAAGCAGCCCTTCTACCTTCAGCCGCCCTATCTCACCTTGCCTGAGTAACATTTTACAATTTCGTGACATTTTATGTTTGTTAGCTAACCTAAAACAATCTAACTTACATTAAAATTTGTCATAACTGATGCGCCTGCTGCTGTTATTTTCTCTGTTTTTCGCTATCACTAATTTATATGGGCAGAACGGTTTTCTGCGTTACTACGATGGCTATCCCAATGGGGGAGTACCCTATTGCCTGGAAAAAACACCCGATGGCGGATTCCTGATTGGTGGCAATGCAGGCGACCCTGATACGCCTTCAATTGCAGCCATGCAGCTCATGAAGATTGATGCAGCAGGAAATAAAATATGGGAAGTGCGAGATCATGAAACCAATTTCGACAACATACAGGATATGGTCGTATATGATGACAGCACTATTTTCTGTGCAGTGTCTTTAAATGTTAATCACATCGCTCTTGTAAAAAGAAATACCTCCGGTCATATTATTTGGATTAAACAGTTTTTTCAACCTGATACTATAGGCCATCTCTTGCGTATCATTAAAGTGCAGGATGGCAATTTAGTTATAGCGGGAGACGTTAACAGAGCATTTGATTCCGATTCTGCCGAAAGCTTAATTTTAAAAGCCGATACGGCCGGAAACATACTTTGGCTGACACGCTATTTTTCACCACTCGGAAACGGAGCCGCTGATGTAATAGAAGCACCGGATTCCTCTTTATTTTTTGCCGGTAGGTTACACAGCATTGATACTGCTGCGCATCTGGATTATTTTTTTTGGATGTTAGGTAAACTCGATAAGCAGGGCAATTTACAATGGGTAAAAACGTATGATGACAGTAATGGTTATTGTTGGGGATTATCGCTTTTGAACAATGGCAACATTGCTTTAGCAGGTTCCGAACTGTCTCACGCTAAAATGCTGATTGTAAATGATACCGGGCTTGTTCTTACCACCCAAATAGTGGACACCGCGTTACACCAAGAAACTTTTTTTTGGAGAATAAAGAGCAAGGATAATTCGATTGTATTATTGGAGTCTTATTTCCACGGAATCACTAACGATTCATTCACAGACATAAAAATATTAAAATATTCATTGACGGCAGATTCGTTTTATTTCGAAAAATTATTCGGACAATTTAATTATCAGAATCCCCGCGATATGGAGTTGCTACCTAACGGAAGCATAGCCGTTACTTTTCACGAATTTGGCGATTCCAGCACTTGTTTTCATTGCACCGGCTTGCTGGTAGTGGACAGCACGGGGTGCAATCCCGATTTGTGTACTACCTCTATATCCGAAGTTGCTAAACCTAAATTACTTACAGTTTTCCCTAATCCGTGTTCAAATGTTTTAAATATTCGAAGCCCGGAAGGCGAGCTATTGCAGGATGTAAATATCACAGATGTTACCGGACAAGTAATATGGTCGAAAAGTTTTACAGGTGGAGTGCCGCAACTAAAAATTTCCTTGCCGGATATTGCCCGCAGTTTTTTATTGGTAAGAGCCAAAGCCGGAGGAAAGGATTATTATGCGAAAGTGATAAAAGAGTAATATAATGAAGATGAAACTAATTATATCCAATTGCCTTTACGTGGTTCTGTTCATGGGGCTGTTTGTTGTTAGGCTAAACGCACAAAATACATTTGTGCGTTTCTATAACGGAATTCCTACCGGAGGCATCCCTTATTGTGTTGAAAGTACAACAGATGGCGGTTATTTAATAGGGGGCTATAATGGCCAATTGGATAGTTTTAATGTTATCAATATGCAAGTGCGTAAAGTGGATGCCAATGGCAACGAAATATGGAAAAGAGAAGATAATGTAAGAGGATGGGATATGGTACATGACATAGTCATTAACGAGGATCACACTTTTTATGAGGCTTGTGAACTTGGATTTAAGCCCGGATTATGTAAGCGCGATACAGATGGTACCTTGCGGTGGGCTAAAGTTTATACTACTAACGACACAAGTGGCACCTTCTTTTCAATCATAAAAGCTACTGACGGTAATTTGGTTATGGTTGGCGGAATAACGCCCGACTCAATTCCCGATATTAATATATTAGTTCAAAAAACGGACACCGAAGGCAACATAATATGGAGGCGAATTATACCTCAAACGATGAGCGGTGCTGCTTCGAGCATTATAGAAACCTTTGACTCAAGTTATCTGATTACCGGCTACACTCAAAATGATTACCCCAATATTTACAATGCAACTACTCAACAGTTTTTTCTGCTAAAAATAGAAGGTGACGGCACTATTGATTATTACAAAACATACGGAGATACAGCCAAGGGGGCTGATGCACAGTCAATTGCCCAGTCACCCAATGGCGACATCCTTATTGCGGGGAGTTTTACAGACATAACCCCCAACTCTAACGAGGCAGCTTTTTACACACTGGATGATACCGGTAAACTTATTCATACCTACTTCGATACTATTGATCATCAAAATTTCTTTACTACCTGCAAAATACATAACGGGGATTTATACCTGCTTGAACGAGTGGGAAAAAACCAAAACAATGATTCTTCTACCGATATAAAGGTAATTAAGTATGCTTTGAGCACGAATACGATTGTTTTTGAGAACCTGTTTCAAATAATTGGAGTACAGGGTCCGGCAGATATGCTCGTGAATAATGATGGAAGTATAATTATTGCCTTTACACAAAGCGATACAGGTGCTTGCTATGTCTGTACCGGTTTGGCAAAATTAGACAGCAGCGGTTGTGTTACAGATTGGTGCTATACAGGAGTAAGCATAATAGAAGGCGAGCCTACAGTAACTGTTTTCCCTAACCCCTTTAATAACGAGTTGATGATAGAACCCGAAGATGTTCCCAAAGGAACAATTATTGAACTATATAACCTGACCGGTGCCCTTGTTAAACCACCCATTTCGGTAACAGGGACTGACAAAACAGAAATAGACACTAAAGAATTGCCAAACGGATTTTACTTGCTGAATGTACAATATAAAACTTTTAGAAAAGTGTATAAATTGATAAAGATGTATAATTAACAGGGCTAACCCCATTAAGTAGATTAGCTCAAACAGCGTGTTTTCTCTCACAAAAACAACATAGTAATGAAACCAAAACAACCAAACAGCGTAGTCCTACTACACAAAAGTAGGCATTTGATTTACCTATGCTTATTCCAATTCCTCTTTTTACAATTATTTAGTCAACACTACCAATCGAGATATTAGTACACGGGTGAACAAAAATTTGATTTTAGCAATAACACAAAGTCTAATTTACCCGGAACGCACGCTCAACACGCCAAGTATGTTGCCAATGGGGTATATTTTGTAGATGACGCGAACAACGCCTCAATTGAGTTCAGTGTTTCAGATAATTATGTATATGATGCTACAGGCAATCAAATTGAGGCGTATGATCTTGTTTCCCAATCTTTAGGTCCGTTATTTCTTAAAGATGACGCTGTTATTGGCGAAACGACTATTACAGTATCAGTTGGCGGTAAGTTAGGTATTGTACCAAAGCCTGGTGACGAATGTAGCCAGTATTACATTTTTTATTCCACTAGTACTGTTACGTCAGCCCCATCAACCGGGGGGAGATCAACAGCCGGTTTATATTACGCACTTTACGACAAGGACAACGTAAATGACCCATTAACTACCAACAACATTGTAAGCGAAATTGCACTCTGTGGTGGTCCCACGCCATGCGCTTTGTTTCCCAGTTCCTTTGCAATAGGCAAACGGCAAGCAAACGGCAACCGTTACTTGTATGCGGTAGAACCATATATGAACGGAACAACAGTATGGACAAGGGTTAATAAATATACCCTAAGCGCGTTAGGCGTGAGCAGTGCTAACGTTCTTGTTACTTTACAGGGTAAAATTGTACCATCCGAAGTTGAACTATCACATGACCAATCAAAACTTGCGTTTGCGAGAAGCAAACCATACAGTGTTAATACGTCAGTTCCTAATACTGATTTAGTAGTTCTAAATTTAGATGCGAATGGTGATTTATTAACCACTAATAAATATGATATTTTAAATGACGATGCCTTACAATATACAGGCATTGAATTTGACCCGACAACGACAAACCTTTATTTAAACCGGGGAGGAGATGGCATTCATATTTTCACCTTAAGTCCAGGGACTTTTAACTATGCTGCTATAAACTCATCCTCATATGATTATACATGGAGTCAGTTAGAATTAAGCGATTATACCGGCAAAGAGCATAAAGTCATTAACGTATCCTCTGACATAGGAAACAAAAGCCTGTGCAATATCAACATTCGTGATCTTCCTTCGGGTAACTATGTTCTGGGTTTGAAAGATGGAACCGAAGTATTAAAGACGCAAAGATTTACAAAGCAGTAATGCTTACTTTTAAAAAATGGGATGTCGGCTTCGAATCAAAGCACGTTTCCCCTTTTACTTTATTTCCTCTTCTGCTTCTTCCTTCTCTTAATCTCCTTATTAATCAAAGCCAGTTCTCGACCGGTCTGTCCGGCTACGGAAGTGTTTTCTTGTGCACGTCTGATAAGGTAAGGGATCACTTCCTTCACGGGGCCGTAGGGCAAATACTTCGTAGCATTAAAGCCCGCCTGCGCTTGATTGAAAGTAACATTATCGCCCATGCCATAGAGTTGAGAGAATACTACCTTTTCAGTTTTTGGGTCTATTTTTCGCTGTAGCATTTCGCGCATGGCTCGCAGATTGCTGTACTCGTTTTGAGAAGCCACACAGGTATACACCCACTCATGATGATCGAGACACACCTCCACCGCTTTATCAAAATCAGCATCCACCTTCTGCTTGTTTTCGTGAATGGGCGATTTGTAATTCATTTCGGCAGCGCGTTCTCTTTCTATTTCCATATAAGCCCCGCGGACTAATTTCAACCCCAGGTAATACCCTCCGGCTTTTGCTTTTTTTATTTGCTCGTTCAGGTAAGCGATTCGATCCCAACGATACATTTGCAGCGTGTTGCACACCACACATTTCTCGCGATTAAAGCGGCTCATCAACTCTTCCACCATATTATCCAAGGCATCTTGTATCCAGGTTTCCTCTGCATCCAAATAGAGCATCACATTTTTGCGGTCGGCCACTTGGCACAATTCTTCGAAGCGCTGCTGCACCCGATGCCATTCCTTCTGTTCCGCAGCCGATAACTTTTCCTCTTTCTGCACCTTCTCTAATAGTGCCATCCGTGCAAAGCCAGTGGGTTTTAGGCAAACAGCCGTTACCGCTCTATTGACTCCCGCAAATTCTATGGCCTCCGTGTTTTTCTTCAAAGCCTTATCAAAATCAGCTTCCGACTCTTTCAGTTCTACCCCATAATTCAGCAATACTCCCACTCCGGCTTTCTGTAAGGCTTCGATGGTGAGTTTGCATTCCTCAAAAGTTTCTCCGCCACAGAAATGGTCATACACTGTCCACTTAAAAACGGGCGAAACCGGCAGGTGAAGTTTCAGCGCCAGCATGGCCAGCGAACTTCCGGCTCGCACAAACAAATTATTTCCTACTACTGAAAAGAGAGCCTTTGCTTTTTGCAACGCTGTATCGCTTTTCGCGGCAAAGGCCGATTGGGTGTTTTCAAAAATATCGGGTGATATTTCCATAAAGAAGAATTGGAAGCGAAGTTGAAAAAATCTCGCTACTTGCCAACTGATTTATCCGCGCAGCGATTTAAAATTTGAACCATCTTAATTTTTAACTTTAGCGCTCAAAGAATTCAGTGTATGGAAATTGTTTTTCTGCTTGTGGGCTTAGTGATCGGCTTCGGACTGGCTTATTTTTTTCTGCGGGCCGGTAGTGCCGCAGTCTTGAGTGCAGCCGATGAAAAGGCACGCTTGCTCGAAGCAAATCTGATTGAGATGAAGAGTGAGTTAAAGACTCTATCGGACAGCAGTGAAACAAAACTAAAGGAGGAAAGAAGTCGAATAGAAACCACCAAAGAGGAGTTGGCTACTGCCAAAAGCGAGAACCATAATCTACACCAAAAACTATCGGAACAGAAAGCAGAACTGGACGAACTGAATGCCAAGTTCACAAAGGAGTTTGAAAACCTTGCGAACCGTATATTAGAGGAGAAGGGAAAGAAGTTTACCGAGTTGAACGAAACGCAAATCAAAAATATACTGGACCCACTGCGCGACCGCATCAAGGACTTTGAAAATAAAATTCATCAAAACCATATTGAGCAGGAGAAAGAACGGAGTGCTTTGAAAGAACAACTGCGCAGCCTCACCGAGATGAACAAGCGCATGAGTGACGAAGCGCTGAACCTGACCCGAGCGCTGAAAGGCGAGGTGAAAACGCAGGGCAACTGGGGGGAGTTGATTCTTGAAAAAATATTGGAGAAGTCGGGCTTGCGCAAAGGAGTGGAATACGATGTGCAGCAGAGTTTCACGCTCGATGATGGCAGCCGCTTGCAACCCGATGTGGTGATTCACCTGCCCGATAGTAAGAACCTGATTGTAGATTCTAAGGTTTCACTCATTGCTTACGAGCGCTATAACTCTGCCGACACCAAAGAGGAGCAGGACAAATTTTTAAAAGAACACATTGCCAGTGTGCGCAGCCATGTAAAAGGTTTGAGCGGTAAGAATTATCAGAACCTGTACAACATCGGCAGCCCCGACTTTGTGCTCATGTTTATTCCTATTGAACCGGCTTTTTCGCTGGCCGTAGGGAATGATGACGGCCTGTATCATGAAGCCTTTGACAAGAATGTGATCATTGTGAGCACTTCCACTTTGCTGGCCACCCTGCGCACCATTGATAACATTTGGAAACAGGAACGGCAGAATAAAAACGTAATGGAGATAGCGCGGCAAAGTGGAGAACTCTACGATAAGTTTTCGGGCGTGCTGGATGACTTTGTGAAAGTGGGCGGCAAAATGAAGGAGAGTAAGGACGTGTATGACGAAGCCATGAAAAAGTTGCACACGGGGCGCGGCAATGTGATTGCTCGCTTTGAAAACTTGAGGATACTCGGTGCAAAAACTTCCAAAACCATCAACCCAAAAATAGTAGATAGAACGGAGGATATGAACGAAGAAACACTGATCCCATAATTATGTTTACACTCATCATCTATATACTTATGGTGGCCACCGGTTTTATGATGGGCTACCTTTATAAAAAGGCCAACACCACCTCGCGGCTATTAAGCCCCAAGCCCGATAAAGCCCTCAAAATATTTGTAGCCGTATTAGTGACAGCCGTCCTTATCACTTTCGGCCTTTCTTATTTTACTACTGAAGTGCTGCACTCCTCCGGTCTTCAGGAGGTGGACAAAATCAAGTATAACAATCTAAAGTCAGTGATGATTTTTGCCATCAACATTTCCTTCTTCCTACTCATCATTCTTTCAAATGTCTATTCACAGTCGCTCAAGAAGTTTGCTGCGGTGCCTTACGTGCTGGCGTTCTGCTTTTACATGTTGTTTATTCTGAAAGATGCTTACGTGATTACCGACTACTACCTGTTGTGGCAAAAATCGCTGCAACTGATTAAAGGCGATATTCCCGAACACACGCAACTCGCCTGGGCCAAATGTTTCCTCGGCTTGGTGGTGACTTCTTTTAATGCGTTGATGATTTGGTGGGGATTGAGGAAATAAACCTTCTGCACACTTCCGATGGAACCTGAATTTGTTACTTATCTATCCACGCTGCTTGGCACTATTGCCATCAAAGGGACGGAGCATTTTATCACTTCCGTTCATTTTGTAATGGAAGAAGAAAACCATTCGAACAACATTCCTGAAACGGTGTTGCAGGGCAAACTGGAACTGGAAGAGTATTTTGCCGGAAAGCGGAAGCAGTTTACCGTACGCACAAAGCCCGAAGGCACCGAGTTTCAAAAGCTGGTGTGGGCGCAGTTGAAGCAAATACCTTACGGCACCACGAGCACTTACGGCAGCATAGCCAAAGCGATACAAAAAGATGAGCGCTCCTCGCGGGCAGTGGGTCATGCCAACGGTCAAAACCCTATTGCCATTATTATTCCTTGCCATCGGGTAATTGGTGAAAACGGTAAACTGACCGGCTATGCCGGAGGCCTCTGGCGCAAAGAATGGTTGCTCAAGCACGAAGGTGAAATAGCGGGCACTCGTCTGCGCCTTTTTAGTTGATGGTTATAGACAAGAGCCAAGAATCAAGAGGAAAGAAACGAGAAACAAGAGACGAGAACTGACCCGTCCCCTATAAATTATGGGACGGATTTTATTTTTTATCCGATTTGATTACTCACGGTTGAGGCCTAGCCAACGGTTTCAACCGTGGGGAATAAGGATACCAGATTTTTTCAAATGGATTCATCTATTTTTTAACTGGTGTGCCATCGAACTCTATCTCTATTCCCCAAATCTTTCCATGTGCGGTATCATTACCCTTTGTTCGTTTAGCACAAAGGGCAGGCGGTAAAAATCAATGTTATCTTCTATCCACCGATCGTTCAATTTCCAATCTTTAAAAGTATCATTGGTCACTAATAGGCAGTGGTCTCTCTGTACCGCATGTATCAGATAAAGATCAGCCGGAGTTCCCGGTGGCGATTCAGAAAAGCGGCATAGGTTCTTTATCTCTTTCAGCACTTCTTTATCTTTTACCCTCGGCAGCAGGGTGCTGTCGGCTATCACGTGTATATCCTCAAACTTGTACTCCTGTTTCAATTTCTTTATCAATATCAAAATGTTCTTTAGATGCGGTTGATGCTTTCCCTTTTCACTCAGGCTGCTGTTGTAAGCCACGTTACTGCCGTCCACCACCACTTTTCGTCTGGCGATGTGTACGGTTTCAAAAATTTCTTTTTCGGCATTATAGGTGCCAAAGCGCTTCACAAAATCACTCTGCACTAAGTAGTTTTTGAAATCCTCTTCTACCTTCAAATTTTTAGTAAACCACGGGGGCAGTTTTTTGTTGCCTTGGCCGTCCGGTTGTTGGTATGCCTCCTCCGTTTTCAGATAAAAATCATAGAGTTTTTTAAACGGGGTGTCAATGCCATTTTCCAATTTCGACAGGATGCTCAAAAGCAGCCTTTCATCAAGCACTGCATCGGGGTAATCGGAGGAGATGAGGTTTATGTACAGCGATAGTTCAGCATAGCTGCTAATCTCAGTGCTGCGAGCCAGCTTAAATTCTTAGATATTCCGAAACCCTCCGCGGTTAAACAGCTTATAGTCGGTCGCGTTGCTCAAGCCCCGCTCTATCGCCAGTTGGTATTCGAGCGGATCGGTGAATCCGGCTTCCCACACTTTTAAAAAGTGGTTGAAATCAGTAAACTTTTTGGCAAGAGAAAATTCGTAAAGCTCTTTTACATTGTTTATGGTTTCCAGTTTAGGGAGGTCTTTGTTTACGCTGCGTATTTGCCGAAACATACTATATCCATCCGCAAAGCCTTTCTGCTTCATGTCACTGAATACACTGCCATCAGTTACTCCGGCCAGGGTGTACATTTCGTACTCGGCAGCGGTGTGGCAGTTATTCTCCAGCGCAGCGTAATAGGTCACTGCACTTTTAAATCCGCTGCTTTCTGATGCCTGATAATCTTCAAGAGTTCGATACCCTTCGGTGTGGCACACGTACAAGGCCCCTTTGTTCGTAACAGCAAAGGCGGGTTCTACTCGCTTTAGTCCACGGGCTATGAGGATATGGCGCAGGTGGTTCATTTGCACATAACGCACAAACTCTGACAGCGAGGAGAGTTCCAGCACCTGCTCGGCTCGGTGAATTTTCGCCTCGAAATAGTCATACTTTTTTTGCGGTTGCATGTTCCTTGTGTTTTACAGCATTAAAGATTTTTTTTCGTTCGTATCTCCAAAAACTTCTTGCAGTCGGTTATGTATGTTTACATAAATCACCGGCAGGGCTTTATCTTCATTTTGCTTGGCTTCTTCTGTAGCTCTAAATATTTTTAGGCACGAATACATTTCTTCTACGTGCTGAGTCATAACCGGAGGGTCCAGCTTCTCGCAGAACTTGTTACATACATGCCGCTTAACAGCCGGGCTTGCTTGATTCAAGTAATTGTCTTTTAAATTTATTAGCCAAGTTTCTGTCCCTGCCGCCACCGGTCGGTCGGCCAATACATAAGCAGAACGCAACCGCGTAGCTTCGAAATTGGCTGACATTTCGGAACCGCTGTGATTAATAGAGGCAATTTTCAGCATAGATTATGTCTGACAGATAGATTAAAGGTAACAAACCCTCTATTTCAAAAGTATAAGCGTGAATTATTTTTAGGCAGATAGGAGTTGTTGCACTTTTAGCTTTCCCGGCCTGCTACTTTCTTCTATGAAAAAACACTTTGTGCTACTGGTTGCAATCTTCACTTCCCTGGCATAGCCGCGTTATCAAAAGCAGACCGGCACCTATTACAAATTAACAAAATCTGCCATTCCCCTTAATTTCATTCTGCTTCCTGTACCGTTACAAGGGTTTCCGCTTTTAATCATTTGCACTGTATGTTGTTTTCTTATTTTCACGGCTCTAAAACAAAATAACAATGCCTTACTTATTCACTTCCGAGTCGGTTTCAGAGGGACATCCCGATAAAGTAGCCGATCAAATTTCAGATGCACTCATTGATAACTTTTTGGCTTATGACCCTTCTTCGAAGGTAGCCTGTGAAACTTTGGTCACCACCGGACAGGTAGTGCTGGCGGGAGAGGTAAAAAGCGAAGCCTATTTAGATGTGCAGCAGATTGCCCGCGAGGTCATCCGCAAAATAGGTTATACCCATGCTGACTATATGTTCGAAGCGCACTCTTGCGGTATCATCTCCGCCATTCACGAGCAAAGCCCCGACATCAATCAAGGGGTGGAAAGAAAGAAACCCGAGGAGCAGGGCGCAGGCGATCAGGGAATGATGTTCGGCTATGCCAGCCGCGAAACGGATAATTATATGCCGCTGCCTTTAGAGTTAGCGCACCTATTACTGAAAGAACTGGCCAGCATTCGCAAAGAAGGTAAGGTGATGAAATATCTTCGTCCCGATGCGAAAAGTCAAGTCACTATTGAATACGGTGACGACAACCAACCTATCCGCATTGATGCTATTGTGATTTCTACCCAGCATGATGACTTTGGAAAAGACAGCGTGATGTTGAAAAAAATTAAGGAAGATGTAATCAACATTCTGATTCCCCGCGTAAAGAAAAAACTGCCTAAGCGAGTACAAAAACTGTTTACCGATAAAATAAAATACCACGTAAACCCAACCGGAAAATTTGTAATCGGTGGCCCGCATGGTGATACCGGGCTCACCGGAAGAAAAATTATTGTAGATACTTACGGAGGCAAAGGCGCTCACGGTGGCGGTGCTTTCAGCGGAAAAGATCCCAGCAAGGTAGATCGCTCGGCAGCCTACGCGGCCCGGCATATTGCCAAACACTTAGTAGCTGCCGGAGTATGCGATGAAGCATTGGTGCAAGTAGCTTATGCCATTGGTGTAGCGAAACCTGTGGGACTTTTTGTAAACACGTACGGCACAGCTAAAGTGAAACTGAATGACGGGCAGATTGCAAAGTTGATCGAGAAACTTCCTGAATTTGATATGCGCCCTTACTTTATTGAAAAGCGCTTTAATCTACGCACTCCTATTTATTTAGAAACCGCTTCGTACGGCCACGTAGGTCGCGAAAGCAAAGTGGTAGAAAAAGTGTTCAACAAAGGGAAGAAGAATGAGAAGAAAGTGAAAGTGAAACTTTTCCCGTGGGAAGAATTGAATGCCATAGCCGCAGTGAAGAAAGCGTTTAGTATCGCTTAGATTATAGCAAGCAACCGGCTGAAAAGCAGGAATTAATTTATTTTACAGAGGATAGTCTGATGATTATCCTCTTTCTTTTTGTATGAAATCGAAGCCTCTCTTTTTGATTTTATTGCTCACCGCAGCTTTAATCCCGTACGGTATTCTCTGCTTTTATGCACTGCCCTTTGCGGATGATTTCTGTTATGGATGGACCGCTTCGGAAAGCATTCCCTTTGTGCAGAAATTTCTGCATCAGTATTTGCATTGGAACGGGCGCTACACGGCTGATGTGCTGGTGAATGTTCATCCCTTAATATCCGGGCGCTTGCTGTATTACCAACTGGCACTTTTCTTTTCATTGATCCTTACTCCGTTCTCGGTCTATGTTTCATTGCTTCAGATATTCCATCACCGATCAAACTTGGTGATTGCTTCCTTACTGTTTACTCTTTTTTATCTCTGCCTACAGCCAAACGTTACAGAGGGGGTGTATTGGTATATCGGTATTGCCAACTATCATCTCGGCAATTTGATGTTTCTTTTCCAGGGAGCCTTCCTGCTTTTCTCCTTTTCAAAAACCGGTATGATTCGTTTATCGTTACAACTTATCGCAGCAATACTTTTAGTGGGGGCCATTGGGTTTAATGAAATAGGAGCTATTCTTATTCCTTTGGCCTATCTCCTAATTGCCACCTTCGCCTATCGCCAAGCAACCAATAACAGAAATACATGGATAGTATTTTCATTGCTCTCGGTGTTAGCTGCACTATTTGTGTTTTTCTCACCCGGCAATTTTGTGCGCAGTGCTCAATTCACCGAGCGCTTTCATCTTTTCCATTCATTGTTTTATGCAGCGTTGCAAACCATTCGCTTTGTCGGTAAATGGGTATTGAATTATCCGGCTTTGGCTATCAGTCTGCTGTTGGCCATCAATGCAAAGGATATTTTGCCACAATTAAAATTTAAGATTGGCTGGAAGTGGCTTCTCGGCTTTACTTTGTTGATGGTATTTCTGGCGAGCTTCGTTCCCTACTTTGCCACCGGAAGTTTAGGGCAGCACCGCACGCTCAACTATGTCTTCTTTTTCTTTCTTCCGCTTTATTCACTTACCGTAATGGTGGTGTCCGCAAAATTCAGCTTATCAGAAAAATTAAAGAGCATTCATTCAAAATCGTTCCATTATTTTTTAGTAATAACGGTTGTGATTGCACTTCTCTTTTCGGGCAATGGAATTAAAATGGCAAAGGATTTTTATCAGGGGAATTTCGCCACCTACAACAAAGCATTTCAAGCAAGAGCCAAAACGATAGGCCAAGACCCCAGAGCCGTGACTACCCTTCCGGTAGTTCCAGAGGTTTTCCGTATTGTAGATGCAAAAAGTGATTCTGCCTATTGGGTAAATAATTGCATGGTCAATTACTATGCACCGCATCAGCCGGAGTAATTACTCCACTACTAATTTTCGGATAGTTCTTCTATCCCCCGAACTTAAATTCAGAAAATAAATTCCTTGCCCCCATCGGAATATCGGCAATAGATAATAATCATGAAACGAGGTGGTGAATATTTTTCTTCCGCTTATATCGGTCACACTCAACTCCACTTTCTCAGAGGCAAATACTTTCAGCTCACAAACCGCAGTAGCACTTACAGGGTTTGGAAACAGCTGAACGGATAGTTCCCCTCCGTTTAACTCGCGCCAGCCGGTAGTGGTATCGCCATACAAATGGAGCGCTTGTTTAAAGCAAGGATTCACACTATCTTCTGAAACAGTATGCGAATAAAACATAGGGAAACCTCCGTCCCAGTCCCAGTACATCCAGGGCATATTGAAGGAGTCAATCTTCGCTCCAAAATATTCAATCCAACGGCAGCGGCTTTGTGGATCGCCATTCTCACCTACCCCAAACTCTCCCAGAAATATCGGAAGCTGGTAAGTATTCCGCCAGTTGATGATCGTCTTCCAGGCATTGTTTAGCATGCCGTCATAAGGGGAAGGGAAACCCGTGTAACCGGTAGGGAAATAGGGCGTGGCCCAAGTAAATCCCTGATGAGTAAATTGATAGGGATCGTACGAATGCCAGGTGTAAATCAAGTTGGTATCACTAAAAGGCACATAATGGGCATAGGCTGATCCTGAACTGCTAAAATTAGGACTCACCACAATAGTGTGCGCAGTAGTGTGCTGACGAATGGAATCAATCGCATGGCTGAACACAATATTGATGCTATCGAGATTTATACCATAAGCAGGTTCGTTGAGCAGTTCAAACATATACCGATTCGGATCCAAATTTTTGTACTTGTAGGATATCACGCTCCACGCATGACTAAAGCGATCTATTTTCTGCCGCCAATTATCATTATAAATATCCCAACCGTGGTGGTTGTCAATAATGAGCATCATATCATAATCCTGCGCCCATTGAATCACTGAATCTATAAGCATGTATGCCGCATCAGTGGTATCTACCGTGTAAGGAGGGATAGAATCGGTAAGCCTTGCAAAACAAATAGGCAGCCGCAATGAGTGCATACCGGCCGCTTTCATCTTTACAATATCGGCTCTGGTAAATCGGGTGGAGCTTGGGCTGTACACGGGGCTCCAGTAATCTTCGAGCCAATTATTGAGATTCAATCCATTGGCCAAGCGATTGCAGCGCTGCTGTGCTACACTCTGCGAAAAGACAATCTGAAAAGAGCTGAGAACTAAAAACAGGACGAAAAGGAAAGATTTATTCATCTGCTGAAAATACCATTTACTTAATTTGAATACAACAGAAAGCGCAGATACAGCACATGTTTTCCGCTGGGGCTGCGCGAGTAATCGAGGATGATAGAGCCAAGTTTATCATTGCGAAATTCGAGGTCGCTCAATTTGCTTCCATCCGTGTTGGGAAGGCAGGAAGCATACCAACCTTCGCTCTTTGTAAAAGTAGCAGTCAGTTTTTTTTCGAAATTTTTGTACACCGTCTCGAAACTGCTGTCGTAGTGGTCGGCCTCTTTTAGCACCGAAACAAAATCGAGTTGTGAGTTAACGAAGGGGAACCGATAAATCATGTTGAACTCCTCTCCCGGAATTTTCACTTTGGTAGCGTACGTGTATTTGTAGTTCCAAAAATTAGGTGCTTTTCGCTCGCTTGCTTTAATGGACATTAAAGAAGACTCGCGCCATGAGCGGAACACATCCATCAGTGCTGTTTTTAAAATGGCATCAGCGGCTGCAGTTGCCGATGCACTTTTTACTACTACTGTTGTTTTATGTAAGTCATTAGTATTAGAAGCCGAAGCCAAGAGTTTTTCAGGCTGTGAATTTACCGGCTCATCCATCTTAAACATTTCCAGCCACTGTATTTTACCATAAGAGAGATAGCGAACGGTTATGGCTATTCCCGAACTTTTGAAAAGAAAAACATCTCCCACTTTTTCTACCGAAGCCTTCATTTTGTTTTTGATAGCCTCCACATTGTCGGTCATGAGAATACCAAAAGGCAGAATAGAAGAACAGGTATAATATGCGATGCCCGCATGATGATACCCATAGCCCGAAAAAAGAACAGTATCAATTTTTTGAGAAGTAGCTCCCGAAATCAAGCGAATGCCCCCTTCGGGATTTGTTAGATTTTCGTTCAGCAACCAATAGGCGCTGAACTGTTGCACCCAAGAGGAGTTGACGCTTTTATCTAACGCCTCTATCACATTATCACCCGTGAAAGCTGCCTCTTTTTCGGTAAAACCACATACCAGCAAAACAACAAACATATACTTCATACACATCACCACTGTTGCCGAATGTATTTTAACTGGAGCAATAAAAAAAACTGATTTCTGTCATTTCGGCTTTTCTGACTTGCCGAAATAGCGTTTCACTGTCTCATCCTGAAAAAATTTTACACTATGGGGGGCGCAACCAACCTATCCTCGAAATCTAAATTCAAGAACTATACGCTCAATCCTAAAAATACTGTTGGTGTAGTGCGTTTAGATTTCGCAGATTTTCGCAGAAGCGAGGGTTCTTTCGCTGTGCTTTCCTATTCGCATTGATAAGGCTCCGAATGCACGAATAAGTTAGTAGGAAGCTCTAACTTGTAAAAACTTATGAGTTTGACTCGCGTTACAACAGCAAAAAGTGGAGATGCTTGTTGTGTTATTCTGTGGTTGAAATAATTAAGTTTATGAATACTCCGCAACTAAAAGCAGCCGAGCTTTCGCCCGGCCACCGGTAAGCAATCCATAGCTATTGCTACAGCGTTACTAACCCTAAACTCGTGAGAGTTTATTGGCCTAATTCATCGGTGGAAAATGGAGGAAGAAACCTCTTGCTTGAAACATTCAGAACACTTGGCTACAGTTTCTGCTTTGCAGCTAAAAGCGCCTACCGGAATATCTGCCAACATCTCTATGAAAGGTTTTAACTCTTTCATGCGTACATGTTTTTGTTACAAAAAATTTCCGGATTGCTGCATCACCGCGAGACTTGTGGTGATATGTATAGATAACGCAGGTCGCTCTCCTTTTAGTATTTATGGAAGCGCGGAATGGTTCTTAAAAAATGAAAAATATAGAGATGTGCAGAGAGGAATTACCAGTCCTTGAGAATCTTCACATTTACAGGTTTTGCTTGCTTTTGCTGCACTTTCTGATTCGTTTTCTGTTCCTCATTGCTAAGTGCTTGCAGCAGTTGTTCCGCTTCTTGTTTCGATAGCTTGGGTTTTTGCCCTTGCTGCTGTGGTTGCTTTTGCTGGTCTTTATTCGCCTGCTGATCTTGATTCTGCTTGTCTTTGTCCTGCTGCTTATTATCCTTCTGCTGGTCTTTCTGCTGCTGGTCTTTGTCCTTGTCTTTTTGATTTTTCTTGTCGTTCTGGCCGCCCCCTTGCTGCTGTTGATGCAACATGGCATTGGCATACGCTAAATTGTATTTCGTGTCGTGGTCATTGGGATTCAACTTCAAGGAATTTTTATACGCCTTCACGGCATCTTCCCATTTTTTATTTTCAAGAAAGGTGTTGCCCAAGTTGTGATAGGCTTTCGCTTTTATCTTGGTGTCGGTATTGGTTTGTGCCGAAAGCTGAAATTGTTTGGCCGCCTCGTCATAGCGTTTCTGCTCATACACGGCATCGCCCAGATTAAAAGTGGCCTCCGGCATGTTGTTCTTTTTGTCGAGTGCTTTTTTATAACTGGCCTCCGCATCAGTATAATTTTCTTTGCTAAACTCCTTATTGCCTTTGCGGGTTTCAGTCTTTTCCGGTTGTGTAGTAAAAGGGATTTGAGCGGTTGAAAATTGAACACTGAAAATTGAAAGTGCGAACACCAGCAACAGGGAAAGCGCGGTACCGGAAGTAGAAACCGTCAACCCCTTTCTCGCGAAACTAAGAGCACTGCACTGTAAATCTTTCACTTTCTTCTCCATACCTCAGAATTTGAATGAAAATTTTCGTTCTGAAATCCACCAGTCAATCAGTAATAGTACAGCAGCAATGGCGAGGCACCACTGAAACTGATCGTCAAAATCAGTGAACACCATTTCTTCAAAATCTTTGGTACCCATGCGACCCAGTTCTTTAAAAATAGCGTTGATCTCATCGTTGCCACTGCCCAACTGAAAATATTTTCCGTTGCCTTTGGCGGCCATGTTACGCAGCATTTCCTGATTCATTTTTGAGAGCACAATGTTGCCATCTTCATCCCGCTTAAAATCGTTGCCAAAGGGAATAGGGCCTCCGTTATCGGTTCCCACGCCTATGGTAAACACTTTTATTCCCTCCTTCACCGCAGCGGCTACTTCATCCTTTGCGCCATCTTCATTGTCTTCTCCATCGGTAATAATGATCAGCGCTTTGTGTTTACTTTCTCCCTGCACAAATGACTTTCTCGCCAACTCTATGGCTTCTGAAAAATTAGTGCCTTGTGTAGGAACTAAGCCCGGACTTAAACTTTTGAGATACATGCGCGCAGCACTGTAGTCCACCGTGAGTGGCATTTGCAGATATGCGCGCCCGGCAAACACAATCATGCCCAAGCGGTCGTTGCGCAGTTCGTCTATGAATTTGCTCACAAAATTTTTAGCTCGAAGCAAGCGATTGGGTTTCACATCCTCGCTCAGCATAGAGTTCGACACATCCATGGCAATGATCACATCAATGCCGCTTCGCTTTACTTTTTCTTGCTTAGTACCTATTTGCGGATTGGCAAAGCCCAGCACAATAAAAGTATAGGCGAATGAAATAAGAATGAACTTGAGCACTTGCTTGCCACTGCTGAAATCGGGAATTAATTGCATCACCAGATTGGTTTTCCCAAAAGCCTTTAATCCTTTGCTTCGCCATCTCCGAAAAAGCAAAAAGAGAATCAGCACCGGCACTAAGGCCAGCAGCAACCACAAATATTCTATATGCTCAAATCGAAACATCTTTTTAGGGCAATGACTTTACGAATAAATACCGGCATAAAATCTCTATCAACAGCAGCAGACCGCCAAAGAGTGCGAAGGCCTGAAACTTTTCAGTCTTTCGCTGATAAGCACTTACCTCAATTTTGGTCTTCTCTAATTTGTCAATCTGATCATAAATTTCTTTCAAACTTTTATTGCCGGTGGCGCGGAAATACTGCCCACCGGTTTTCTTGGCAATTTGTTTCAGCAAGTCTTCATCAATTTGCACATCGGTGTAATCAAACATTAACTTGCCGTCCGGAGTCATCGCTACGGGAGTCATCGCTTTCCCATTGGTGCCGATGCCGATGGTGTACACCCGCACACCATACTGCATGGCAATATCCGAAGCGGTCATCGGATCAATCAGGCCTCGGTTGTTTACCCCATCCGTCATCAGTATCACCACTTTGCTTTTAGCTTGGCTTTCTTTCAATCGTTGCACCGAAGTAGCTAATCCCATTCCGATAGCGGTGCCGTCTTCGAGTATTCCGTTTTTAATCGCCTTCAACTGATTTTTTACAATAGCATGATCAATAGTTACCGGGCATTGGGTAAAACTCTCTCCGGCAAACACCACCAAGCCGATACGATCGTGTGGGCGGCTGTCAATAAAACTCATCGCTTGGTTTTTTGCAGCTTCCAAGCGATTGGGATCAAAGTCTTTTGCCAGCATTGAAGTAGATACATCCACCGCAATCACAATGTCAATTCCTTCGGTAGTCACTTTCTCTTCATCGTAAGAAGTTTGCGGGCGGGCAATAGCAACCAGCAAAAGAATAAGCGTTAGCACTCTGAAAACAGGTAATAGTTTTTTGAGTTGCGATTTGAAAGGGGTACCGAAAGCCAACAACGAATCAGCGGAAGAAATCTTTAGCGCAGGCAATTGTTTTCGTGAACGGAAATACCACCACAAGCCCGCCAACACCAGCAGTGCGGGGATGAACCATAGCACCCATTTAGCGGCAAAAGTTACTTCTGTGAGATGCTTGAACATCATGGCTTCTCCTCCGTTTTGTTTTCAGTAGGTGCTGTTACCTCAATAAAATTGAAAGCCTGCTCCATTGATTTCATATTCACATCTTGCAAGGGTTGCATTTTTGCAAACTTCACTAAGTCGGCATTGCGCAGGGTTTCCAGCAGTAATTTTTTTGCCACATCATTGATGGGGAAATCACCTATCTCAGCGGCAATCTCTTCAGTGGTTGACTCCAGCGCCATCCAACTGAATCGGTATTCTAAATACATTCGAAGAATATCGGTGAGTTTGGTGTAATACAGTTTCAGTTCATCCTTCTGCCACAACTTTTCTTCTTCCAGTTTTTTCAACTCTTTCCTTGCCCAAATGTGAGCGGGATCTTTCGGCTTTGGACGCACGTAGGTGTCGGGCTTTTTGTTTTTATACTTTTTCCACAACAGGTAGCCACCAATCAGCAGCAGCAACAAAATCGCAAGCGGAATCAGGTAATACAAAAACTCTTTCCATGAATACGGAACTTCTAAAGGTGCTTTTATGGGCTTAAAAGGCTTGGTGGTATCAACGTTCAAGGTGTTTACCAGCACAGGGACTTCATTAGAAAGAAGGCTGTCCACCGTACCCGATGAATTTTTAAAAAACAGCAGCATCGGCCCGGCATGAAATTCACCGGAGTCGTAGGCAGAAACCGTATAAACTTGTGTCAACAAAATATTATTGCCTTCTGAAGAAGTATCAATTTTTGAGCTGCTGATAATCTCCATGTTACCGAGCGTGTCCACCAGTTTGGGAATGGCTAACTGTAAATCTTTTGAATGTTTTATCGTCAGTCGAACATGCAACTGGTCGCCAATTAAAATTTTATTGGAATCGGCTTTGAGAGTAGCCGAAAGCGATTGACTGAAACTCGGAAGCCCAAGCGATAAAACACATAGCAGCACAAAGGCGTGTCGCCATCGTTGAACTCTGAAAGCTATATTTTGAACTCCGGCAATCATCTTCTACTTTCTCTTTTCTTAAACATATTCATCAGAGCCACCACGTAATTATCTTCGGTGTTGATAGACTGTAACTGTGCTCCGCTTTTGCCAAACATACTTTTGGTTTGTGCCACTCTTTCCACAAAGGCTTTAGCATATTGATCGCGCAACTGTTTGTTGGAGGTATCCACCCACAATTCTGTATTCGTTTCAGCATCCACTACTTTCATTAAACCTATATCGGGCAGTTGTGCTTCTCTTTCGTCATACACATGAAGCCCCAGCAGGTCGTGCTTTCTCGCGGCAATAGAAAGCGCATCTTTATATCCCGCATTCATGAAGTCGGAAATTAGAAAGGCGATACATTTTTTCTTCACTACATTGTTGAAATAGCGAAGTGCTTCCTTAATATTGGTACCGTTGCTCTTAGGATGAAAGTCGTATATCTCTGAAATAATTCGCAAAATGTGAGTCTTTCCTTTTTTAGGGGGAATAAATTTCTCTATCACATCACTGAAAAAGATCACCCCCACTTTGTCGTTGTTGTTGATGGCCGAAAAAGCAAGCACCGCACTGATCTCGGCAATAATATGGTTCTTGAAGTCACTCTGCGTTCCAAAAAAACTCGATTGGCTCACATCAATTAAAAGCATCACGGTGAGTTCTCTTTCTTCTTCAAATACTTTTATAAATGGCCGGTTGTTGCGGGCGGTTACATTCCAGTCTATCATCCGCACATCATCGCCAAATTGATACTCGCGCACTTCACTAAAGGATATTCCCTTCCCTTTAAAAGCAGAATGATAACTCCCGGAAAAAATCTGATTAGAGAGTTTCCTCGTCTTGATTTCTATTCTGCGAAGTTTTTTTCGCTTCTCAGCCCCACCTAAATCCTTCCCGAAAGAAGGGACTTTAGATTCGGCTTTCTTTGAAAACAATTCTTTCATCAACATCTGCTACTGATCTTTTGTCTTTTATCCCCCTTAGGGGGGGTAGGGGGCTGGCAACTGCCTACGGCACCTCCACCGCATTCAATATTTCACTGATTATTTCTTCACTCGTAACATTCTCTGCTTCGGCTTCATAGGTTAATCCAATGCGATGGCGCATTACATCAAAGCAAATAGCTCTTACATCTTCGGGAATTACGTAGCCCCTGCGCTTAATGAAGGCATACGCTTTTGAAGCCACCGCCAAGTTGATACTGGCGCGCGGAGAACCACCGTAAGAAATAAGCGGTTTAATTTTATCTAATTTATAGTCTTCGGGCTTGCGGGTCGCAAAAACAATGTCTAAAATATATCGCTCTATTTTCTCGTCCATATATACCTCGCGCACAGTTTTGCGGGCATTGAGAATTTCCTCTTTCTTCACCACTGCATTTATTACCTTATCGCTCAGTTGCATATTCTGGCGAATAATCAATTGCTCTTCTTCTTTTTTAGGATAGGTAACTACTACTTTCAGCATAAAGCGATCTATTTGAGCTTCAGGGAGCGGATAAGTTCCTTCTTGTTCAATAGGATTTTGGGTAGCCAGAACAAGGAACGGCTCCTCCAATTTATAGCTGTGCTCGCCAATGGTTACCTGCTTTTCTTGCATAGCTTCCAAAAGAGCCGATTGCACTTTGGCAGGCGCACGGTTTATCTCATCAGCCAAAATTAAGTTGGCAAAGATGGGGCCTTTCTTTACCGCAAAGTCATTTTCCTTTTGATTGTAAATCATGGTTCCAATTAAGTCGGCAGGTAGCAAGTCGGGCGTAAACTGGATGCGGGCAAACTTGGCGTGTATCGCTGAGGCCATTGATTTGATAGCTAATGTTTTCGCGAGGCCGGGAACTCCTTCTAGTAGAATGTGCCCGTTCGAGAGTAAAGCCAGCATCAGTCTTTCGACCATATACTTCTGCCCTACGATAGATTTCCCCAGTTCCATGCTGAGTACGTCCACAAAGGAGCTTTCGCGATTTATTTTTTCATTTAGCGAAGCAATGTCTATCGAGGTGTTACTTGAGATGATATCCATAATCAGTTTGTTTTGAGGGCAGCAAAAATACCCGTACGATTAATTGTTAAAAATCAAAGTTTGTTAAGCATTCCCTGCATTTGTAAAAGATTCAAAAAAAAGGGCGCTAAGGCCCTTTATTTAAGATATTATAGAGTGAAAATTAAAACTTAAAAGATAGGCCAAGACCAAATTGTTCAAATATTTGAATTTTGCTGAAGCCGGTGATGGTCTGTCCTGTTTTATCCATATCAGTAATACCATCGGGTCCTTTTTTGCCGGTATCATTCTTTCTGGTATCAATAGGCACTTGAGCGTTGTACTGATAAACAAACTTGGTGGAAAGGGTAGCACTCAACCACTTGTTTACCTTAAACACTATATCATTTTCCCATTTCACTACGGGAATGTGTTTAGTCTTTTCTGAAATAGTAATGGTGCCCAAGGAGTCTTGGTCAGCGTAATACTTAGGCAGTATAGTATTGTAGCTGCCATTCATGTAGGCTCCAAACACATTGAGGTGCGATTTCCAGTTCACATTTTTCACAATATCTTTTTGAAAAAGCAGGTCGAGCTCCCAGCCGAGTTCTCCCATAAACCCTGAGCCGCGCTTGAGTCCAAAACGGGTTTCATCCACATCGGAATAATAGCGATTAGTAAATGACCCATCAATGGCTGTGGTAGTGTCTCTTCCCGGATCATCTTTGGTAACAAAAGTCATTTTACCTTCTACCGGTGAAAAGAAAAGTGTAAAGTAGTCTTTTGGTTTCCAGGTAAGGCCGGGGCCAATGGTTAACACTGCCGGTGCTGCAAATTTTGAAACCGTGTAGCGCCTAAACCGCCCATTGCTGGTATCGGTGAGTGAATAATCATAAGTTGGAGAAAACTGACTTTCGAAACCCACCTTAGCCGATACATACAACTCTTTCGTGATTTCATATCCAAAATTAGATTTAAGAGCCAGCAGGTCTATATTTTTTTGAAGGTTCGATTGCGCTAAAGCTTTAGAACGGATGAGGCCATTAGCGACCATACCGAACTTTGCCTCTAAGCTATTGTCCCACATCAACTTGCCCTTTTTGTAATTGGCATAGCCGCTGGCATTGATCAGAAAAGAGAAGTTGTTGTTCCCTCCCGGTCCCCATTGGTAGAGAGCTGTCTGGCTAACAGAGGCGCCCACATATCCACCAAATTTCCAAGTAGAGTCTTTGTTATAAAATCCATCGCCACTCGGCAATTCTATCTTTTTCTTCTTTGGTTTTTCGATGCTATCCTGAGCTTGTATCGAAAGAAGTGAAAAGCAAAGTAGTAAGTTTAGTAGAAGTGTCTTTTTCATATTCATTTATTATTTAGGGCAAACTTAATTTTAAAACGGGCACAGGGCTAAACCATTTTTACACATTTCAAACTCATTTTAGCTAATTTTTGATACAAAAATTATTGAGAGTAAATTTTTACTACCTGATAATCAGCCTATTGAAAAATTTTTGAAAAAAATATAGTAGTATGTATTGCATAATACCTTTTGTTGGATATATCTTTGCATCGTCAAATAGCTGACAAAGTATGATTTATTAAGCCGGTAAATTTTAAAACGCTCTAAACAAAAAGTTATGAAAAAGACCCTTTTAACCTCCACAGTCACTATCGGATATTTTATGCTGATGATCACCTTGGGCATAGTTGCTTCTGTTCCGGCCAACGTTCACAAAAACTCAAAAGAAAATATTCGCAGAGAAATTAGCTACCACATCATTTGTCCTGCTTTTATTACTGAGAACAGCGAGGCCAATGAGGTAAAAGCCCTTATTCAGGTAGATGCTTCCGGTAAGCTCACTGTATTGGAAGTAAATTCCGGCAATCCCCAGTTGAAGGATTACGTGCTGGCGGAGTTGAAGAATATACAAATCAATCCCCTTGAAACGACAGAAAAATTTGTGGTGGTAATAAAATTCCGAGTCGTGTAGTTTTACAAAAGCGCAGGGGCAACGCATGACGTTGCCCCTATTTTTCAAAACTCAGAAAGATCGAAGTAAACACGAAGTCTATATTAAAGCCGACATAAAACAGTAATGATATGAATATTGAAAACACCAAGGCGCAGATGAGGAAAGGAGTGCTGGAATTCTGCATTCTCTCTATCCTTTCAAATGGAGAGCATTATCCCACCGAGATTATTGAAAAAATGAAGAGTGGTAAATTGCTGATAGTAGAAGGCACTCTTTACCCATTGCTCACCCGATTGAAGAATGATGGCTTGCTGGCCTATCGTTGGGTGGAATCGCAATCGGGGCCGCCTCGAAAATATTTTGTGCTGACAGAGGAAGGTCGCACTTTTTTAAAAGGACTAACCGAGGGTTGGAAAGAATTGACCGATTCGGTAAACCAAATAATTCAACAAACCAACAAAACCAACTAATACGATGAAGAAGACATTAAACATAAACCTCGGAGGAATTGCCTTCATTATTGATGAGAATGCTTTTGAAATTCTGTTCAATTATCTCGAAGCGCTGAAAAAGAAATTCGATAACGAAACCGAACGGCAGGAAATTCTAAACGACATAGAAGCGCGCATTGCCGAAATGTTTAACGAACAACTCGGCCACCGCAAGGAAGTGTTAGGAATAGAAGAAGTGGAATACGTGATTCGCCAAATGGGTCGGCCCGAAGATATTGCCGGAGAAGAGCCAAGTGAAGAAAGGGCAGAAACAACCACGACCACCACTTCTAAAAGCACGGATTCCGGGGAACGGGAGGTTATCAAGAAACGCTTATACCGCGATACAGATGATTCAAAAGTGGGGGGAGTGATCGCAGGGCTTTGCCATTACTTTGGCATTAGCGACCCTATATGGGTGCGCATTGCGGCTATCGTTCTTATTCCTGTCACCTCCGGCTCCATCATTTTCGTTTATCTGCTATTACTCATCATTATTCCCAAGGCAAGCACTGCTGCAGAAAAGCTGCAAATGAAAGGCGAGCCTATTAACATTAATACCATTGAGAAGGAAGTGAAAGATGCCGCTAACCGTTTTAGCAGCACCGTGAAAATGACAATGGACTCGGAAGGTTTTTTTCAAAAATTTTGGAGCCTCATAGCATGGATTGGTGGAGCATTCCTGCGATTAATGGCAGTACTGCTCATCCTTGTTTCGGTGGCGGCCTTGTTTGCCGTGTTGGTAGGATTCTTCGCCTTCTTCATACTCGGTACTACTCCGTTCAATAGCATTACACATTTAGTAGTCAGCCAATCTTCACTCATCAGTTTAGCGAGTATTGGTTTGCTGCTTTTTCTGGGAGTTCCTTTAGTGGCTTTCATATATCTGGGGCTTAGGATCTTGGTCGGTCAGGGTTCACGGATGCGCTGGCTCAAGTGGGTATTGCTCACCTTTTGGTTGGCGGGTCTGGCTATGATTTTGTTTTCAGGTATTACCATAGGGCTAAACTTTAGTGATGTAGCAGTGAAAAAAGAAAATGTATTGTTGATGCAGCCGGCCGGAGGAAACTTATTGGTGCAGTTGGCAGACTCTACTTCCTCCGGATGGATCACTGAAAAAAGCGGAGAGGAAGACAGGGACGAAGAGGAAAGTCATTTCGGGATTGTGATTAACGGAAAGAACTTGGATGACATCAGCAGTTTTAAAATTGGGAAACCCGAAATTGAACTGATTGCTTCCGGCAACGATTCCTTCTACATTCAAAAAGTAGTTTCAGCGCGTGGCCGCAATCATTCAGATGCCACTACAAATGTAGGCTCCGTGATGTATTCCTTTATGCAAACAGATACCACGCTCAATCTCTCCAAATATTTTGAAATACCGAAGGATGGCGGCAAATATCGAGCACAAAATATGACCATTCGTTTGGCAGTACCCGAAGGCAAGCGAATCATCTTTGCCGAAAATATAGACGAGTTAGATGCCGAGGTCAAAGGCGATAGCTACTATGACGATACTTACTTTGCTCATACTACCTGGACCGTGCTGAACGGGAAAGTAAAATGCCTAAACTGTGATAAGACATACCGCAGTCAGCAAGAACAAGCAAACGAAGAAAAGGTGGAACAGCTAGAACAAAAGAAAACAACGGCAGCCGAAAAGAAGGCAGACGAAAAAATAAAAGAAGCCGCGAACACGGTAAAGGAGCAACAACAGAAAACGGAGAAGAGCGGGAAGGATAATTCACACGAAGATTTTTAAACCAACAGAACGATGAAAGGAATTTTAAAAGCATTAGGGCTAATAATGGTGCTATCATTTGTAGTGCTGGCGGCCTGCAAAGGAAAGAGGGGAAGTGGCAACGTCACTACTGAAAGTCGTCCGGTAACTGCGTTTACAAAATTGGTAATCAAAGGAATTTTTCCGGTAGAGATTTCGCAAGATGGTGGAGATGCTTGGGTGAAGGTAGAAACCGATGATAATCTCCAACCTTATATCAAAGTGAATAATACCGAAGATGAACTTTATATCAGCATGGAGGATGATTTGAAGGTGCGCAAGTCCAACAAAATGAAGGTGTATGTAAACGTGAAAGATTTGCGTGAGTTGGATTTCAGTTCGGTGGGAAGCCTGACAACAAACGGCTTGCTCAGTTTAGATAGCTTAGAAATCAATTCAGAATCGGTCGGGAAGTTACAGTTGAACATACAAGCCGATTATCTGCGCGCTAATCTGAAATCAGTGGGCAGCACTAAGTTAGAAGGCGTGGTGCACGAGGTGCGCATCAATAATAAGAGTGTAGGAACACTGCACGCCTTTAAACTTAAAGCAACTACTTTAATGATTCACAACACCGCCATCGGCACTGCGGAGGTGTATGCTGATAGTGCCTTCTATATCCGTTCATCGGCCATTGGCACCTTGCATTACAAAGGTCCCGGTGAGGTGAAAGAGTTGATCTCAGAAGGGATTGGAAAGGTGGAAAAGGTGGAGTAGGGTTTTACTAAAATTCAAATCAAAAAATTATGGAAGTCATTTCAATGAATCAAACTTACGCATCCGGCATCCGAAGGTTAGTAGCCTGGTTCCTTGACGGCCTGCTAATTTCAGCTATTCTCTCAATGATCTTTCACGATAATTTCCAGTGGGGATTTTGGCAGCAAGGCGACTGGTGGAGCTGGCACCAATGGGGGGCTTCTGTATTTTCCTTTGGATTGGCGCAAAACGCACTTCGTTACATATACAACGCCATCATGGAATCGTCAAAATATCAAGCCACTTTTGGCAAAATAGTATTGGGGATCAAAGTGGTAGGCGGCAACGGAGAGCGACTGAGTTTTTCGCGAGCCATGCTTCGCAATGTTTCTAAACTTATCTCCGGCCTTCTCTTCGGTATTGGGTATATCATGATTGTGTTTGATTCGAAAAAGCAAGGGCTACATGATAAAATAGCGGATACTTATGTGGTACGGGCGTAGCCTGTGACAGAGTGTTGCTTGGCAGCGATTGAAAGGAGAAATAGAACTTCTTCCGCCTTATTCAATACTGGTCTCCGTCCATTCCCCGAATAGTTCATTCAAGAAAATATTTTCTTGTGGAGTGATTTTACGGTCGGCTTTTATCAGGTCAATAGCAAACTGAATCAACTCATTTCTTTCTTTCTCGGTACTATCCTCATAAAAATCAGCCATGCACTTTTGAAAGTGAGCCATGTAATCCTGCGGGTTTAATTGGCTGAGTTCAGCCATGTCGTCATCTAAGTTGACGGGAAAGGGAAACTGCTCTGTTAGCCATTTCCTAATCACCAAATCTTCTTTCGCATTAGACTCACCATCTACGGCTGAAAGTATCATCAGCAGGTGATAACCGGCTACGGGTTTATTTTTTTTCATGCTTGCTAATTTCATTACTAAAGGCTGCTCAATATAGTATTATCCTTTTACTTGTATGCCTAATTCGATTAACTGCTTTTTCTCCACGGGAGTCGGAGCATCCATCATTAAATCGCGACCGCCCGATGTTTTCGGAAAGGCAATCACATCGCGAATAGTTTCTCCTTCGGTCATCAACATCACCAAACGGTCTAATCCGAAAGCGCAACCTCCGTGGGGAGGAGCTCCATATTTAAAAGCCGTGAGCAAAAAACCAAATTTCTGTTCTCTCTCTTCTTCGCTTAATCCGAGCCGCTGAAATACTTTCTCTTGTATATCGCGTTGATGAATACGAATAGAGCCGGAGAGAATTTCATTTCCGTTGATCACCATATCATAGGTTTGCGCGCGAACGCGGCTTGGGTCGCTGTCAAAATAGGGCATATCCTCAGGGTGTGGCGAGCAGAAAGGATGGTGCGCAAAGGTGATGTCACCGGTTTCTTCATCCTTATCAAACAATGGGAAGTCAACAATCCACAACACACTCCAAGTGCCGGGCTTTATCCAGTTATTGCGTTTGGCCAAAGCTAAGCGCAAGTCACCTAAAGACCTGCGAACTTTCGCGATTTTATCGGCAGCCAAAAGAATTAAATCTCCTTTTTCAGCACCGAAGGCGCGACCTATTTCGCGCAACTGTTCTTCGCTGTAAAATTTGTCAACCGATGATTTTATAGTGCCGTCTTCCTGAAAGCGGATGTTTACTAATCCTCCTAAACCTCGGTGCGGCACTTTTACAAATTCGGTCAGTTCATCTAATTGTTTACGGCTATAAGCGGCACAGCCCTTGGCATTAAGTCCGGCTACTAAACCACCTTCGGCTATAATATTGTTGAACACATTAAATTCAGATTTTGGCAGTAGCGTATTCATTTCTACAATGGCACATTCAAACCGCAGATCCGGCTTGTCGCTTCCATACAAACGCATGGCATCATCGTATTTCAATTTTGGAAGTTCCGCTAATTCGTAATTCAAAATTTTGCGGAACACCTGCTGAATCAATCCTCCGAAAATTTCAAAAATATCATCCTGATGAACGAAACTCATTTCGCAGTCAATTTGCGAAAATTCGGGCTGGCGATCTCCTCTAAAATCCTCATCGCGAAAGCAGCGCACTATTTGGTAATAACGATCCATGCCCGCCACCATCAACAACTGTTTCAAAATTTGGGGAGATTGTGGCAAGGCATAAAAACTGCCATGCACCAAACGAGATGGAACCAAAAAATCTCGCGCTCCTTCGGGGGTAGATTTAATGAGGTTAGGCGTTTCTATTTCCAAAAAATCCTTCTCGTCCAAATATTCTCGCACCGCACGGTTAATATGCGCACGGGTAATAAGTCGGTCGCGAAGTAGCGGCCTGCGAATGTCCAAATAGCGATATTTGAGGCGCAACTCTTCGCTGCCATCGGTATCATTTTCAATAATGAAGGGGGGCACTTCCGCTTCGCTGATAACGGTTAATTCGGTTACCGTTATCTCAATTTCACCGGTCGCAATGTTTTTATTCTTGTTGCTCCGCTCTGCCACAATACCTTTCACTTGAATGACATATTCGCGGCCTAATTGATTGGCTTGCTCACAAAGGGTGACGTTGGTTTCCATATTAAAAACCAATTGAGTAATTCCGTACCGGTCGCGAAGATCAACGAAAGTCATACCCCCTAAAGCTCGAACCCGCTGCACCCAACCGGCCAACGTTACCTCTTGTCCTATCCTACTGATATTTAACTCTCCACAGGTGCTGTTTCTATACATTTTTTGGATTTTGAATGCCGAAAATAGGTGTTTTGATGAACATAACAGACGATGAATGTTATTTATAGTGCTCTAAAAGAATGAAGAGGAAAGTGTGCAGTAGTGTAATCATTACCGGCTGAATCATTCCTGCCGGAATGGGTCAGCCAGATATCAGCATGACAGTTTGGAAGACCTTCCATTAGTAGGGGTTCACAAACAGCAAATTCAGGAGTTCAAACCAACAGACAGTTTGGAAGACCTTCCATTAGTAGGGGTTCACAAACAGCAAATTCAGGAGTTCAAACCAACAGACAGTTTGGAAGACCTTCCATTAGTAGGGGTTCACAAACAGCAAATTCAGGAGTTCAAACCAACAGACAGTTTGGAAGACCTTCCATTAGTAGGGGTTCACAAACCTGCTTTGCTGGGAGTACTGAAGTAACAATCCCGGAAAGAGAGGATTGAAAGTTGGGGAATGGATATAGTGGAAAATGTTGCCGCGAGTCTTGAATTCCCCTGCTTTTAAGGAGGGGGTCAACATAGGCTGGCAGGATAAAAAACAGAAGGCAATATGCAGATTTTCGCCCACCTCATCGAAACCGAACGGGCAGTGATTTCATGATTTTTAAATTTCTCATTTTCTCATTCGCCTATTAACTCATCACTCGGTACATCAGGTCTTTCGCGCTTTCTTGTAATAATTCCAAAGGTAAATAGTACCGGCCACCCCTACCAGAAAGAGGGTGATGGAAATCAATTCGCTTTGCTTAAAATTCATTCCTAAAATGGGGTACAGTTCTCTGCCCGATAAATCGCGCCACTGCTCAATAGAATAGCGCTGAATGCCTATCAGTATCATGAAAATGGTAAAAATCATTCCGGGTAAGTAAGTCAGTCTTTTCCGCAGGCTCCACAGAATAAGAAAAATGGCCGCACACATCAAGAACTCATAAATGGGAGTGGGATAGGCCGGGTGCGCCAAGCGATAGCAATGCTCTTCGATGCAACCGGGAATAGGAATGCCCTCGTTAATAATGTTGTGATCGTAGTAATTGCTCCAAAGAAATTGAGGCATCCATTCGGGCTTAGGGGCCAGGTTGGCCACTCCCCAATCGCCATCACCGGCAGTGTGGCAACCCAAGCGGCCAATTCCATTGGCCAGAATAAATGCGGGGGCAATAGAGTCGAAGAAATGCCCGATGTGAATTTTCTTCTTCCAAGCATACACGCCAAAGCCAATGCCGGCACAGATAAGGCCTCCGTAAATAGAAAGCCCACTGGTGAGAAAGCCCAGCGGATCTTGCCAAAAGCGATCGTAATTTTCACCGCTTTCCATAAAATTAAAAAGCACCGAACCCAACACTCCCAGCACGGCAGCTATCACAACTAAATCTCCAATATTGTCGGAAGGATAAATCTGAATGGTGCGCTTTTCGGGCTTGGGGAGTTGCTCCTTCTTTTTTGTCCAAAAGTAATAGTAGGCCAAAGCTCCTCCGCCTAAAATTCCCCCTACCCAACTTCCAAACTGAAACGAAAGCATAAACTCTTTCAAGCCCAACTTATAAGTACTCAATTCGGGTTGATACGCGATGATTCCTACTAGTTTAAAGAAAATGATAAAGCCGAAAAGGAAGTAAAAAATAATCTCGCCCACACTGGGGGCATCGCCTACCATGATCTGCTTATCCTGCCCTTTCATCAGGCCGAGTTTTTCGCGTCTGCGCATTTCAACAGCAGCTAATGTGGCCGCCACAAAAAAACCTACGGCCACCCAAAACCCATAGCTGTAAATAGGCAGAAAGCGATAGTCTGCGGCCGGGGCATGGTGAAATAGTTCATAGATAAAATCGGTAATCTTGGCGTAGCAACGGAGCAGAATCATTTTATAAATTTTATCGCTTTGGATCAAAATCGGCTAAACGTTAACCGCTCATCCGGTTGAATACATAATTAATCCTTCCTTCAGCCTCTCCACATTAGGCCATACAGGTCGTCAACTCTCCCTTTACACAGCCGGACTCTGAAACCTGTACTAATGAAACTGTCTGGATAGTATTGATCAAGTGCTCGTCAAAAGGGAGGGCTATTTTTATATAGTTATCGGTGAAGCCGTACATTTGACCCTCATCATTTTCAGCTTCCAACAACACTTCGCGCACGGTATTTAAGTGCTCGCTGTAAAACTTTCGTTTCTTCTTCTCCGAGAGAATACGCAGCATTTTGTTTCGCTCTTTCCGCTCCGCCATCGGCACCACCAAATCCATTTTTACCGCACGGGTATCGGCTCTCTCGCTATAGGTAAATACGTGCAAATACGACACGTCTAACAAATTGAGAAAATTATAGGTTTCCAAAAAATGCTCCTTGGTTTCTCCGGGAAAACCCACAATCACATCCACTCCTATGCAGGCATGAGGCATCAAAGACTTTATTTTCGCCACTCTCTCCTTATATAACTTGGTCAAATACTTCCTCCGCATCAACTTCAGTATTTTATCGGAGCCTGATTGTAAAGGAATATGAAAGTGTGGCACAAAACTTTTGCTGGCAGCCACCCATTCGATAATTTCATCGGTCAGCAAATTCGGCTCTATCGAAGATATTCGCCAGCGATTTATGCCCTCTACTTTTTCCAACTCCTGTACCAACTGAAACAAACTTTCATCGGTGCGGTCGTTCCCATCTGTTGTTTTGCCAAAGTCGCCAATGTTCACCCCGGTCAGCACCACTTCCTTGACACCCGTAGCAGCTACTTTTTGGGCTACCTCAATGGTATGAGCTATAGTGTTGCTGCGGCTTTTGCCTCTTGCTAAAGGGATAGTGCAGAAAGAGCAGAAATAATCGCAGCCGTCCTGCACCTTAAGAAAACTGCGAGTGCGCTCCCCATACGAAAAGGCATCGGCATAAAAGGAAACATTATTGATGTCGCCACTGATTACCAGTGGGCTATCTTGTTCCTCCAAGCGATCAATAAACTCGTGAATTCTGAATTTTTCGTTGGCTCCTAACACTAAGTTCACTCCTTCAATTTGAGCAATCTCCCCCGGCTTCAATTGGGCATAGCAACCCACCACAATCACTTTGGCTTCAGGATTAGTGCGTTTGGCGGTTTTTACAATATAACTTGTTTCCTTGTCGGCATTTTGAGTAACCGAACAGGTGTTGATGATATAATAATCAGCCCGGTCGCTAAACTCCACCTTCTGAAAACCATGATCCACCAAAGAGCGTCCGATGGCAGATGTTTCGGAGAAATTAAGTTTGCACCCCAGCGTATGTAATGCTACTTTTCGATGGTAGAACATAGGGGCGCGAAAATACTAATTACAGGGGGAATCTGTATATCTTCAAAATAAGTCCTTCGGGATTGTGCAACCGGTAACTGTTTCTGATGCACTTCATTGCTTTTATAGGCTATTTGGAATGCAAAGAGCCTTCAAAACTCACACCAGCTGTTAAGGGAAGAACCGCCCTATGTGGAGGAGTGAACCGCCCACCCTGCTAAAGAAACCCGACAAACGCTGGTCAAATAATAGTAAGCATAAGTTTTTGAAAATTGGGGTAGGTTCTTATATTTGCGTCCCTTTTTACCGAAAGGGCTGATGAGATTTTGGCAAAAAGCGCTAATAAAGCCCGGGAACAAGAGGGAATTGAGGGGCATAGTTCAAGGGTAGAATAGCGGTCTCCAAAACCGTTGATGTCAGTTCGAATCTGGCTGCCCCTGCAAAATCGGTCAAAACAGTAGGAAATTCGCTGTAAAAATGGGAACAGCGGATAGAGAACTAAAAAATATAAAATGGAAAAGATCAGACTGTACATTATTGAGGCTTATGATGAGCTGATGCACAAAGTAACCTGGCCAACTTGGGAGGAGCTACAGGAAAGTTCGGTAGTGGTGCTGGTAGCGGCTCTTATCATTTCCCTATTGATCGTAATGATGGATATTGCCTTTAAAGCGGGTACAATGGAGATTTACAAAATGATTATAGGCTAACCATGGTAGAAGACAAAAAGATTTATGTAACGAGAGTGATCAGCGGCCAGGAGAAAAAGATTCGCGAGCATATCGTACTGGAAGTGAATCGCTCTGGCTGGGATAAAATAGTGACAAACATTTTGGTGCCTACCGAAAAGGTATATACTATCAAAAACGGCAAGAAAACCATTAAGGAGAAAACGCTCTATCCGGGTTACATGTATATACAAGTGGATGATAAAAAGATGACACAGGAAATATGGACGAATATCCGTCAGGTACACGGAGTGTTGGGTTTTCTGGGAGTGTTATCCAAAGGGGAAGAGTTGAAAATGCTTGGAAAGGCAGACGAGATGCTGGAGGGGGGAGAAACAATGGTAGAGCCATTTATTATTAATGAAGATGTGAAAATTGTAGATGGCCCTTTCAACGACTTTATCGGAACCATTGAAGAAATAAATCCGGAAAAGAAAAAGTTGAAGGTTGTAGTGAAAATATTTGGCAGAAAAACACCAGTAGAGGTGAGTTTTATGCAGGTAGATAAAATCAGTTAATCCATAAAAAGTAAAGCGGGAAACCGCAATCAACAATTAAACTAAGTAAGATGGCAAAGGAAATTCAAGCGTTTATTAAGCTACAGGTGAAAGGCGGACAAGCTAACCCTGCTCCTCCAATCGGACCCGCATTAGGTTCTAAAGGGGTAAACATCATGGAGTTTTGCAAGCAGTTTAACGCCCGCACACAGGATCGTATCGGAAAAATTCTTCCTGTAGTGATTACCGTTTATAGCGATAAGAGTTTTGAGTTCATCATTAAAACTCCACCGGTAAACGCGCTTTTGATGGAATACACCAAAAAGCAAACAGGATCTGCTGAGCCTAATCGTAAAAAGATAGGAACCGTGAGCCAGGACATTATTCGCAAAATTGCAGAAGAGAAAATGCCCGACTTGAATTGCTTTACAGTAGAAGCAGCCATGAGCATGGTAGCCGGTTCGGCAAAAAGCTCAGGCTTTCAAATCGAAGGAGAATAAACAAAAACTTGCCCCCCTGTTTCGGAATACCGATGCCAGCGGGTAAAACATAACTTTTTATAAACCGAGGAAGGGTACTCATTGACCCGAATCACCTCAAAAACCAAAATCAATGAAACTCAGTAAAAAAAGAAAAACAGCCCAGGGTAAGGTAGATGCCACTGCACTGTATTCACTTACCGATGCTTCCAAGCTGGTAAAAGACATCACTACCTGCAAGTTCAACGCTTCTGTTGATTTGCATATTCAATTAGGGGTGGACCCTAAAAAAGCCGACCAAGCAGTAAGAGGCACTACGGCATTACCTCACGGTACCGGTAAAACCAAGCGGGTGCTGGTGCTTACTTCTCCCGACAAAGAGGAAGATGCAAAGAAGGCCGGAGCTGATTACGTTGGTTTGGAAGAATTCATTACCAAAATCGAAAAGGAAAATTGGATGGACTTTGATGTGGTGATAGCCACTCCCAACGTCATGGCCAAGTTGGGTAAAATTGCCCGTATCCTCGGCCCTCGCAACCTAATGCCAAACCCTAAATCGGGAACGGTAACACCGGATGTTGCAAAGGCTGTAGATGAAGTAAAGAAAGGTAAAATTGCTTTTAAGGTGGACAAGTTCGGTATTGTTCATTCCTCGATCGGTCGCGTTAATTTCAGCTCCGATCAGATTAATGAAAATGCCACTGCTTTGTTGCAAACCTTATCAAAATTGAAGCCTGCCACTGCCAAGGGTATTTACTTCAAAGGCATCAGCATGGCCTCGACCATGAGCCCCGGAATTAATATTGATTACAAAACCGTGGCGGGATTATAATTCTATCACCCTTCAAAAAAATTAGTGACCGATGGATAAGAATCAAAAAAACCAAGAAATTGCCGTACTGAAAGAGAAGTTCAGCAATACACAATATTTTTACTTATGCGACCCTCAGTCGCTCAATGTAGAAAGCACCAACAAGTTTCGCAGAATGTGCTTTAACTCAGGCATCGAATACCGAGTATCAAAAAACACTCTTATTCGCAAAGCCTTAGAGCAAGTGGGCGAAGGCTACGAAGCTGTTTACCCACTTTTAGAAGGACAAACAGGCGTTATGTTTGCATCAGACGGAGCTTCTCCGGCTAAATTGCTGAAAGAGTTTCGCAAGGGTGGCGATAAGCCTGCTTTGAAAGGAGCTTACATTGATTCAGATGTATTTGTAGGCGATAACCAATTAGAAATATTAGCCCAATTGAAGAGCAAAGCCGAATTGCTGGGAGAAATCATTGGCTTGTTGCAGTCTCCGGCTCGCAATGTTATTTCCGCTTTACAAGGATCTTCTTCACAGAAGATTGCAGGCCTCTTAAAAACACTCGAAGAAAGAGCATAGTAATCCGCCCAACAAGGCCGAACCTATGAAAGCCGATCACTCTTGTGGTCGGCTTTTTTTGTTCCCAGGTGATTTACAGGCATATAGGATTTTCTCTATCCGGAAAATATTTTTTACTTTTCGAGTATGTGGAATGAACCGGAACACTTTCTACATTTTACCCGAGGGGAACGAAATGCGTGCCTTATGCTATTGGCGATGGCGTTGGTGTTGTTCGTGGCATCTTATGCTTATGTCTTTTTTATTCCTGTAGAGAAGGTTTCTCCTGTAATTGCCGATAAGCTGGCAAGTGATTTTATGGTAGAATATGAGCAAAGCACGAAAGTGATAGAGGATAATGACACCACCGAAAATGGATATAACCCATACCGCAGTTTAGACGACAAAAGGAAAGCCTTCAAAAAAAATATTCCGACACCCGATTATTTCAACTTTGACCCAAACTTAATAGGCTCTGCCGAATGGGTACAGCTCGGCTTTAGTCAAAAGCAGGCGGAGGTCATAGAGCGATACAAAGCCAAAGGAGGAAAATTCTACAAGCCGGAAGATTTGAAAAAAATGTTCGTAGTGAGCGAGAAGGATTACGAACGATTAGCTCCCTACATTGTCATACAGAAGCGGGACTACCCCAAAAGCACTTTCAAAAAAGATACTTTACGATTTGCCAAAGTGTTTTACCCCATTGACATCAACACGGCAGATTCATCGCTGTTTGAAAGGCTAAGAGGAATTGGCCCCTCCTTAGCCCGGAGAATCATAAATTATCGAAATCGCCTCGGAGGCTTTGTATCGGTAGAACAGATTAGCGAAGTATGGGGACTGCCCGATAGCACGTATCAAAGTTTGCGATCTAAAATGGAAGTGACGGGAGTAAAAGTGACACAGCTAAACATCAACACTGCCGACATGGAAACGATGCGCAAACATCCCTACATCAACTACTCCTTAGCAAGAATTATTTACAATTATCGGCAACAACACGGATTATATGCTGACATAGCAGACGTGAAAAAATTAGTGCCCGTAACCGACAGCATCTACCAAAAGTTATCGCCCTATATCACGGTGCAATAATTAGCGCAACAAGGTCACCGCTCCTTTATATTTCCGGGTTTCGCCATCCAAAAAATTGATGAGCACTACATAGGTATATACCCCTGGAGGAACCTCTTTGCCGGCATAGGTGCCATCCCATCCCTGCGTAGCATTATTTGAATCAAACACCTTTTCTCCCCAGCGGTTAAACACGCTCAAGTCGTAGTAATTAAGGCCGACTGCAAATACGTTGAAATAATCGTTCTGCATATCGTTGTTGGGGGTAAACGCATTGGGAATAAATACCTTTTTATCGGCCAGCACATTTACTTTTACCTGACCGGTAGCCGTACATCCAAAGGCATCGGTCACCGTAACCTGGTATTTCATACTTTGCACCGCTCCAAAATCAGGCGCATCACAATCGGTGCAGCTTAAATAGTTCCCCGGATTCCAGTTGTAAGCGTAAGTACCCGAAGAGGGTTGAACCGCTATATTCAAAGGAACTGATGTGCCAAATACGACAGAATCGAACACCAGCGATTGCAATACTATTTCAGCCGGTTCGGTGATTGCGATAGAAGTATCGGTGGAACAATTATTCGCATCTGACACAGTGACGGCATAAGTGCCGGCCGGCACCCCCAGCAATGCGCTGCTCGAATTGCCTCCGTTCCACTGGTAGTGATAGGGGGAATTGCCTCCGGTGGTAGATAAAGTGACCGAGCCATCCGAATAGCCAAAGCAAGAAACATCCTGCACATTATCCACTGAGATAAGTACTTCTGTAGGCGATGAGACACTAAAGGAAGCAGAGGCCGTGCAGTTGTTGGCATCAGTCGCAGTTACCTCATAACTACCGGCTGTAAGTCCCAGCGCGGTTGCATCACTTTGAGCAGGAACCGTGTTCCACACATACGAATAAGGAGACGCTCCGGTAGTAGCCGCCACTGCAATAAAAGCATCGCCAGACTGATAGCAACTTTCATCTGCTGAATTTGACAAGGTCACCACAGGGTTTGGGTTCACCGTCACCGTGATGCTGTTGCTACCAAACTGGCAATCATTCGCATCGGTGGCCTGCATACTAAAACTTCCCGACTGTGTAGCAGTCACTGAATTAGAACTGCTGTTATCGCTCCACAGATAAGTAGTAAATACAGAATCGGCACTCAGCGTTACACTTCCTCCATCACAGAAACTAACCGGCCCATTAGCACTAATAGTGGTGGCTGCCGGTGGGTTAAAGGTGACAGCGATCGTATTGCTCAGATACTGACAGCCATCGGCAGCTACGGCCCCCATCGAAAAACTTCCCGGTTGAGAAACATTGATTGTATTGGCCGTGCTGCCATCGCTCCATAAATAACCTACAAAAACAGAATCTGAAATAAGGTCCACATTTCCTCCTGCACATACCGGGTTAGCTCCTACTGCACTGATAGTGGTAGCGGCTGGGGCATTCACCGTCACGTTCACCGTGTCTAAATCATAGCATCCATTCAGCATCATTCCCATCATATACATAGAAGTGACCGGTGAGGTGCTTCCGTTAGTAGAAGAATACATCGGTTGAGCCGATAAAGAATCGGAGAGATGCGCGGAAGGTTGCCAAATGTATTGTGCTCCACTTACCGGGGCTGTTCCCAACTGAATTGTGCCGCCTGAACAAACCGTCACATCCGACCCTGCATCGGCCACCGGGTTTGGATTAATGGTAAGAGTGCCACTCACTTGCGGGGAGGTGCAACCATTATCCACCGCATCCAGGGTAATCGTTTTCTGTCCCGTTCCGGCCCATACTACTTGGTAAGGCCCTTGACCGATTCCGCTCAATACCGTTCCCCCATCAAAGCCCCAAGTGTAGGAAGCACTGGTAGCAGAGTTTCCGGTGTAGGTGATGATAGTCGGTTGATTTTCGCAAACGGTATCAGGCGAAATAGTGAAGGATTGCAAACCGCCTCCTTGCACCGTCACTAATATGGTGTCGGAAGCCGAGCAAGACCAGCGGTCGGCCACATGCACCACATACGGAGTAGTGACCGTTGGGCTAACTGTGTAAGTATTCACATTAGAACTTCCGGGAGTCCAAGTGTAGGCGTAAGGCGTAGAACCCAATAGCGTAGAAGCGCTGAGTGTAACACTATTTCCTCCGCAGATAGTGGTGTCATGCGAGCTAGTTAGCTGCGGGCACAGATTCACTTCGATCACGGAAACACTGTTTCTGTTACAAGGTAAATCATTCCATTGCCCTGATGAATATATCTGAGCGCAATCCTCTCCGTATTGGCAGCGCCATGCTTCACTGGTAGAGCAACCACCTAACCAATCGGGAAAACTACAACACGAAGCTCCCTGTCCGTTATTATTCGGCTCACCGGGGGCCCAGTTGAGGTACGACATAGGAGTCCCATCTAAAGTAATCCAATTCCCTTCTGTAATCTCATCACTATATCCTACCCAAACAGCATCTACTGATGAAATCACTCCGGCTGCATTTAAGGCTGCCACTACCGCAGTGTTTTCAGCCGCATCGTTAAATACGACTAAGTGCGCACCAAACTGCTGTGCCGCCTGCTCAGAAAGGTTCGCATTCTGCGAAGTAGGGTTGATGAAGTAAAGGCTGCAATCTTGCCCTACGACTCCGGTCAATTCATAATATCCCGCTCCCGTAAAAGCGGTTCGAATGGCCTGAAGATTACAAGTGGTAGTAACCGGTGGAGGACAATTCTGCATACTTACTGCAATGCTATCTTCGGCATAGCATCCCCAGCGATCGGCCACATGAACGTTATAGGTCGTAGCCACAGCCGGAGTTACCGTAGCCGTGTTGGTCACCGAACTTCCGGGAGTCCAACTATAAGTATAAGGGGTAGAACCAAGAATGGTAGAAGCGGAGAGAGTGATGGTGCCACTGGGGCACACACTGGTATCGGGGCTGGTGGTTAACTGTGGGCAAAGGTTCACTTCTATTACTGAAATACTACTCACATCACATCCCAAATCATTCCAATCGCCTGAGCCGTACATCTGCACACAATCCTCTCCATCCGAACAGCGGATATCGGCCGGCTGGCAGCCGATGATGGGAATATTGCAGCAACTCGGATGCAGGTCGTTGGGTTCACCGCTTGCCCAATTGGTGTAATTGACCGGAGCACCATCTAACCAAATAAAAGTCCCTTCTTGTGCGGCATCACTCAACCCTATCCAAATCGTATAATTACTCGGACTGTAAGGGCTGTTGTAAAGTGCCGCCAACACATCCTGATTTTCTTGAGCCGTTTGAAACGAAACCATGTGTGCCCCAAATTGCTGGGCATTCTGCTCTGATAGAGTAGAAGACTGAGAAGTGGGATTCACAAAATACATGCTGCAAGGTTGCGTGGGCACATCGAGCATGTAATAACCGGCACCGGTCAGCGCTGTGCGGATAGCGGCAGTGTCGCAACCGGGCGATTGAGCCGAAGTGCCAAGTGTTAAGCAAATTCCGGCAAGGAGCAATAGTTTCTTCATTGGTAAAATATATTCAAGCCGCCAAAAATAGCAGGCTATTACTTACTCTGTTAGTGTAGCGCCTTAAATTAATGTTGCAAACGGATGGAGAGGTGCAAAACGGACATAACGTTGTATGGCAGGCTTAAAAATTTTAGGTTTTGTCAGGATATACGTTAGACCATAGATGTTAGAAGTAAGAAGAAAGTGGTGAGCGCTGAATTTTAAGTACTAAATGTTGAGGAGGAAATAAATTTCTCGATAAAATGCTTTTGCTTCAAAAAAAGTCATTCTACACCACAGCAAAAGCAGAAAAACACAGCTCAGATAATCTGAAACTCTACAAAAATTCCTTTATAAAAATGGAGTCTTGACTACCGATGCCTTAATAGCTTGGTTGCGGATATCAATAAATATCTCTGAACCCGGTGAGGAGAACTCCGTCTTTACATAACCTAAGCCAATGGCCTTGCCTAATGAAGGAGATTGTGTGCCCGAAGTTACCACTCCGATTTCATTCCCTTCGGCATCCTTAATCTTAAAATGCTGCCGTGGTATTTTGCCCTTTTCGGGAATTTCAAACCCAACTAGCTTTTTCTCCGGACCATTTTCTTTCATGGATTTATGGTAATCACTGTTTACAAATTTTTTAGTAAACTTGGTAATCCACCCTAAGCCCGCTTCGATAGGTGAAGTAGTATCGTCAATATCATGTCCATAAAGACAGAAGGCCTTTTCTAAACGCAGCGTGTCGCGACAACCTAAACCGGCAGGAACAATCCCAAATTCCTTCCCCGCATCAAATACTGCCTCCCACAATTTGAGGGCATCAGCATTGCCCACATACAATTCAAAACCTCCCGCTCCGGTATAACCGGTGCTGCTAATAATAACATCTTCAATTCCCGCCAAAGTGCCTACTTCAAAAGCGTAATACGGAATATCGCTCAGATTAACCGCTGTTAATTTTTGTAGAGTAGCCGCGGCATTGGGTCCCTGCACGGCCAGCAAACTCATCCCATCACTCAAATTTTCCATTTCAGCCCCAAAAGTATTGTGGGCTTTAATCCAATTCCAATCCTTCTCAATATTCGAAGCGTTTACCACTAAGTAATAGTCATCGGCTGCGTTGCGATACACCAGCAGGTCATCTACTATTCCACCTTCATTATTTGGCAAGCAGGAATACTGCACTTTGCCATCACTCAATTTGGAGACATCATTGGTGGTAACTAATTGTATCAAATCAAGCGCCTTTTCGCCTTTCACGCGAAACTCCCCCATGTGGCTCACATCAAAAACGCCCACACTATTGCGCACGGCTTTGTGCTCTTCATTAATGCTGCTGTAAACAATCGGCATGTTGTAGCCGGCAAACTCCGCCATTTTAGCTCCGAGAGAAATATGTAATTGGGTGAGTGCAGTTTCTTTCATTTGATTTACTTTGAGTTCGCGAAGCTAATCATCGTATATGAAATTCAAAGAGCCAATTGCTGCCAAACAGATAGCCCAATGGATAAATGCTGAAATTATCGGTGACGAAAATGCTTTGGTAGCCGGATTGAATGAAATTCATAATGTGCAGGCGGGTGATATCACTTTCGTGGATCACGAAAAGTATTACGACTTCACGCTTAAATCATCCGCTACTTTTATCATCATCAATAAAAAGGTAGAAGTCCCGGTTGGGAAAACTTTACTCTTCCATATTAATCCATTTGAAGCCTATAATTTGTTGGCACAGAAGTTTATGCCGGTATTGCGCGCTACTCGCTCTATTGCAACATCTTCTTCTATTGGTGAGGGAACTTTTATTTACCCAAATGCTTTTATAGGCGAACAAGTGAAAATTGGAGAAAACTGTGTGATACATCCCAATGCTACTCTTTACGCTTATACCGAGATAGGAGATCGTGTGATTATACATGCCAACACGACTATCGGTTCCGATGCCTTTTACTATAAAAAACAAAGTGATAAACACTACGACAAAATGCACAGCGCTGGCCGTGTGGTCATTGCCAATGATGTGGAAATAGGGGCCGGTTGTACAATAGATGCCGGGGTTTCGAGCGATACACATATAGGTCGGGGAACCAAGATAGACGACCAAGTACATATAGGGCATGATGTACACATAGGAGAAGATTGTATTCTGGCGGCACAAGTGGGCATTGCCGGGAATACCAAAATTGGAAACCGCGTGACACTTTATGGAAAAGTAGCAGTGAACAAGAATATTGAAATAGGAGATGATGCCGTAGTGATGGCCACCTCAGCCGTGCCCAACAGTTTGGAAGGTAGAAAAACTTATATCGGTTATCCCGCAGTGGAAGCAAGGGCTTTTGCACGGCAGGTAGCAGTGATTAAAAAACTTCCTGAACTCTGGGAAAAGCTCAAGAACCTGTAAGGCTCTTGCTGTGCTGTTTAACTCCCTCATTTGCCTCTTTCTTCTAACTTCGCAACAGTATTTTATTGTCTAATTATTGTACTGGAAGATTAGCTCTTTTGCCTTATGAGTTTACCATTGAAAAATAAAGTGCGGATTGTTACAGCCGCTTCTCTTTTTGACGGGCACGATGCCGCCATCAATATTATGCGCAGAATTATGCAAGCCAAAGGAGCCGAGGTGATTCACTTAGGCCATAACCGCAGTGCAAGGGAGATTGTAGAAGCCGCTATCCAAGAAGATGTGCAAGGCATCGCTATTACCAGCTATCAGGGAGGGCACATTGAGTTTTTTAAATACATGTACGATTTGCTGCAAGAGCGGCATTGTGGCCACATCAAAATATTTGGCGGGGGTGGTGGCACTATTCTCCCCTCCGAGATTGAAGAGTTGCAACAGTATGGCATTGCCCGCATTTATTCCCCTGATGATGGAAGAAAAATGGGGCTGGAAGGCATGATTGAAGAGGTGGTAACACAATGCGATTTTGACACGACCCAACAATCAGAAATAGAGAATCAGCAATTAGATTTAAATACTACTAACTGGAAAGAAATAGCACAACTGATTACCCTTGCAGAAAATGGAAAGGTGGTTATCAAAAGCCTGAAATCCACCATCCCGGTTTTGGGAATTACCGGCACCGGTGGAGCGGGAAAAAGTTCTGTGACCGATGAAATAGTGCGGAGATTTTTAAAGAATTTCCCGGATAAAACCATCGCTGTTATTTCGGTAGATCCGAGTAAAAAGAAAACAGGAGGAGCTTTGTTGGGCGACCGTATTCGCATGAATTCTATTTCGAGTCCGCGGGCTTATATGCGCTCCTTGGCTACTCGCGAAAGCGACCGGGCGTTGAGTAAACATGTGCAAGAAGCGGTGGACATTTGCCGGGCTGCTCATTTCGATTTTATTATTTTAGAGAGTGCCGGTGTAGGGCAAAGCGACACCTCTATCCTCGACTACTGCAACGTGAGTATGTATGTAATGACTCCGGAATACGGAGCCGCTACACAGTTAGAAAAAATCAACATGCTCGATTATGCCGATGTGATTGCCATCAACAAGTTTGATAAAGCCGGTGCGCTGGATGCTTTTCATGATGTGTGCAAACAATACAAGCGCAACCACCTTCTATTTGAAACAAAGAATGAAGACTTGCCGATTGTGGGGGCCATTGCCTCGCAGTTTAATGACGCAGGGGTAAATCACTTGTTTGAATTACTAATGAAGAAAGTGAAGGAAAAAACCGGAGCCGAATTCCATGTAAAACACACCTCTGCAAAAGCTACTACTTCACGTTCGCAAATTATCCCTCCGGCACGGGTGCGGTATTTGGCTGAGATTGCTGAGACGATAGAACGTTATGACGAGTGGGCCGATGAGCAGAGTGAGATTGCACGAAAACTATATCAGATAGACGGAACGATTACCTTGATGGATAAAGAAAAGTAACACATGAGGTACACGTTGAAAAATTTTGAAAAGCACTTCTCGGAAGAAATACTCAAACGAGGGAGGCAATACTATGACGAAGGAGCAGTAATAGAAGCCGTAGAAATAGATGAGAACGAGTGGGAAATAGAAGTGCAAGGGGCGAAAACCTATAGTGTAGAGTTGATGTTTGATAAGAAATACAAACTGGAATTCAACGAGTGCTCTTGTCCATATTTTGAAGCCAATGACTGTTGCAAGCACGAAGTCGCAGCCTTATATTATTTGCGTGAAATCACTTCTATTAAAGTGGTGGAAAGCAAAGAAAAGAAAGAGAATAAGTCTTCTATGGCCAAGCAATTAAAGTCGGCTCTCGCAAATTCGTCCAAAGAAATTTTGATAGAATTTATCACTGAACATGCGACTTCAAACAAAGGCTTTGGGGCAAAGTTTTTAATGTTTGCCAAGCGGAAAGAAGTTGAAGAGAGCGAAGATTATTCTGCCTATTCTTTCATCATTACACAGGCGCTGAAAACTGCAAAGGGCAGATATACTTCATGGAACAATGATTCACTGAAAGAACTAAGCCTTTTACTACAACCGATTGACGAAAAACTAAAAAATGCACTCAAAGAAAAGCACTACCTTTTAGTCTTTCATCTATCTACTGCTATTATAAAAGAATTCAGTGCCATGATTTATAAAATTCAGGGGAGATACAGCCAGCGTATGTTTGAAATTCATACTCGGGCTTACGATGCTTTTCTTGAACTTTTAAAAACAGAAATGGCATTAGAATTTAAAGAAACCATTTATGATTGGTTATGGAGCAATGCGGCTGATACCTCATACCACTTTGGCGATCAAAAGGCACTAAATAAAATACTTGGAGGCTCGTTGCGCAGCTCTGCCGAAAAGGAGAGGTATGTCAATTTTTTGAAGCAAAAAATAGAATCAGGAAGTACCGCAAAGCCCGATAGGCATAATCACCATTACCAAGCGAACGAAGTCTTAAAATTGCATTTAGATCTATTAATTGAAGTTTACAAAAAGGAGGAAAGATGGGATGAGGCGAATTGCCTCATTATAGACCATTCTAAAAAGTATGCTGATTTCTTTAATCAATCGCTCGAAATTCTTTTTGCCACAAAAAGGTTTGAAGAGTTAGAGCAAATGATTATCCGAAAAATACAAGCATCCCCTTATCTGAAGGGTAATTATTCAGAATTGCTTTTTAGGATAGCCGAGCAAACTAACAATGCCGATAACATTAAAAAACTTGCTGTTGGTTTATACCGGGGAACGGGATCCTTACATTATTGCAGGGTTTACAAAAAACAGTTTACCCCAGAGGAATGGGTTACCGAATTTGAAAAATTCACTACTGCGTTAAAGAAAGCATTTGTTACAACCGATTTGCTCTGTCAGTTCTTCTTAGCTGAAAATGCTTTAGATAAGATTTATACAGAGCTAAGCTTGAATGGCAATTTTCTGCTGCTTGCAAAATACTCTTCTCATTTTTTCGAAAATGATAAAGCCGGATATTTTGAATTGTTTAAGCAATCCCTCACTCAAATTTTTCCAAAAACATATTGGGGTAGCCCAAATTACAATTCGGAGTATAGGATGATTGCGGAGTCATTAAATCTCTTAAAACAGAACAATCAAACCGAACTGTTGAAAAGCTTGGTTGAATATATTACACTCCACTACAAGTTCAAAACCAATTTGATGAAGGTGCTGCAACCCTACCGTTCATTTTTGTCAAACTCTTCCACTACCAAATCAGCTATCACTAAGCAGATTCAAATGAAGCTTAAATAAAAAATGATGCTCACCAAAGAACTAAAGAAAAAATACGCGGAACTTGAACTTCAATTACATCCCGACTGCAAAAAACTTTTGGATGGATGGGAAGAGTTGAAGAAGAAATATTCGGGTGAAACATTTGCCTTTAAAGTGCGTGATAAGACATTGGATATACCTTTCACTAATACCTCCTTAAGCGGAATCGGCATTAAAAAGATTTACCTGCCGCGTTATAGCGACTGGGGCGATATTCTAAAATGGCAATTGCAGGAAAATGTACCGGGTGAATTTCCGTACACAGCCGGTGTATTTCCACTGAAGCGCGAAGGCGAAGACCCCACTCGGATGTTTGCCGGTGAAGGGGGCCCCGAGAGAACCAACAAACGATTTCACTATGTATCGCTGGGGCAACCTGCCATTCGCTTATCTACTGCATTTGACAGTGTTACCCTCTATGGCGAAGACCCGGATCATCGCCCCGATATTTACGGCAAGGTGGGCAATAGTGGTGTAAGCATTGCTACAGTGGACGATGCCAAAAAACTCTATAGCGGCTTTAATCTATGTGACCCCAAAACTTCGGTGAGCATGACCATCAACGGCCCGGCACCTATTATTTTGGCTTTCTTCATGAATGCAGCAATTGATCAGGAGTGCGAGAAATACATCAAGGAGCACAAAATCAGTATTGCCGATAGCGGGTTGCCGATGGCCGATTTACCTAAGTACAATGGTCCTTTGCCTGAAGGAAACAACGGTTTGGGCTTGCAACTGTTGGGCTTAAGTGGTAGCGATGTTCTGCCTGCTAATGTGTACGAAAAACTGAAAGCAAAAGCGCTTGCTTCAGTGCGCGGAACGGTGCAAGCCGATATACTGAAAGAAGATCAGGCACAAAACACCTGCATTTTTTCAACGGAATTCTCATTGAAATTAATGGGCGATGTGCAGGAGTATTTTATTCAACATGCGGTGCGCAATTTTTATTCGGTCTCCATCAGCGGCTATCACATTGCAGAAGCGGGGGCAAACCCAATTTCACAGTTGGCCTTTACTCTAAGCAATGGCTTTACCTATGTAGAATATTACCTGAGCAGAGGAATGAAGATTGATGACTTTGCCCCTAATCTTTCTTTCTTTTTCAGCAATGGCATGGATCCCGAATATTCAGTAATTGGCCGCGTGGCACGTAGAATATGGGCGAAGGCAATGAAGAATAAATACAAGGCCAATGAGCGTTCGCAGAAACTGAAGTATCATATTCAAACATCCGGTCGAAGCCTGCACGCGCAAGAAATTGATTTCAACGACATTCGAACTACCTTGCAGGCGCTTTATGCTATTTACGATAATTGCAATTCGTTGCACACCAATGCTTACGATGAAGCCATCACCACACCTACCGAAGAAAGTGTGCGCAGAGCTATGGCTATTCAACTCATTATTAATCGCGAGTTGGGTACTGCCAAGAACGAAAATCCCAATCAGGGTTCATTTTTAATTGAAGAGTTGACAGACTTAGTAGAGGAAGCGGTGCTCACTGAATTTAAACGTATCGCTGAACGCGGGGGAGTGTTGGGAGCTATGGAGCGCATGTATCAGCGCAATAAAATACAGGAAGAGAGCCTGCACTACGAACACCTGAAACATACGGGGGAATATCCTATTGTGGGAGTAAATACTTTCTTGAGCAAAAATGGCTCGCCCACTATTATACCCGAAGAGGTAATCCGAAGCACTGCGGAAGAAAAAGAATTTCAAATCACGGCTCTCAACGCCTTTAAGAAACGACACAGTGAAAAAAGTGCGGAAGCATTAAACCATCTACAACAAGTAGCCATAAATAACGAGAACCTTTTTGCCGAACTAATGGAAACCGTAAAGCATTGTTCGCTTGGCGAAATTACTCATGCACTGTTTGAAGTGGGGGGGCAGTATAGGAGGAGTATGTAAACCTCCAAACCCTCTTGCCGAAAAATCAGGATGAAACAAAAGGGATTTTGAAAGACAGAAAATAAAGTTCACGTTTCGTGAACTTTAAAAAAAACTATCCGAATATTTGAATACGCGTTCATTTAATTAAGAAACAACCGATAGAAGATTATGTGGCGGGACATGCTGCAAGTAAAATTCCCGTTTGTAGCGTGGTTAAGTAAAGTGACGTTTGCCGATTGGGAACCCTCGTCCGATATAAAGAAAACGTTTGGCTCGGCAGATTTACTGGGGAAAGGAAGTGAGCGAGTAGTGTTTGATTTAGGTGGAAATAATTACCGAATGATAGACAAATATGTGTTTTGCCAAAAGCGGGTGTATTTGTTTGTGTGCTGGATTGGCACACATGCTGTTTACGACAAACTTTGTAAAGAGAATAAACAATACACCATAAATATTTATTGATATGGAAACGCTGAAATATAAAGTAATAAAAAGCAAAAGCCAATATAACAGTTACTGCAAAGAATTGGAAGAGTTGTTAGAAAATGGCAGCAAAGCCAAAGCAGTGAAAGATGAAATTGATTTGCTTACGTTATTGATTGAAACCTGGGATGATGCTCACAATAGTTTTGAGTACCTCGACCCGGTGCAATTGCTCGTTTCGCTGATGGAAGAAAAAAGTATGAAAGCAAAAGATTTAGTCGCAAAATTAGCGGTAAGTAAAGGATTGGTTTCCGATATACTGAATTACAAGAAAGGAATGAGCAAGAAAATAATACGCGGACTTTCTAATTTGTTTAGTGTAAACCACGAGGCGTTTAACCGCCACTATGAATTGGATTTGCCTAAACACAAAACAGTAAGGAAACGAAACTCAGTTTATGTATAGTAAGCATAACAACCACCGAGAAATTACCCATGCGCGGTTTACCGGATACTTCCCTCCATTGTGATTAAACCCTTATCTTTACCCTCCGATCTTTTTAAGAACATGAAGCCATACCAAACCTTACTTTATTATAAATATTCCACTATCTCCCATCCGGAAGAGTTTGCCGTGCAGCATCTGGAGTTTTGTGAACGACTCGGCATAGTCGGAAGAATAATAGTGGCAGCGGAAGGACTGAACGGCACCGTAAGTGGCACGGTAGTGCAGTGTAAAAAATATATGGATTATGTGAAGAGCGATCCGGTGTTTGAGGGAATTGAGTTTAAAATTGATGAAGTAGATCGTCCTTCGTTTGAGCGACTTTTTGTACGAGTGAAGCCAGAGATAGTGCACAGCAGTTTGCGGGGTATGAAGCATGTAGATCCGAACAAAACTACCGGTATTCATTTAAAGCCGCACGAAGTGGATGAAATGATGGAGCAGGACGATGTTATATTTGTGGATGTTCGCTCGAACTACGAAAGCAATGTAGGGTATTTTAAAAATGCCATGAAACTTGACATTGATAACTTCCGCGATTTCCCGGAGCAACTAAAGCAACTTGAGCATTTAAAAGATAAAAAAGTAGTGACCTATTGTACCGGTGGCATTAAATGTGAAAAGGCGAGTGGCTACTTATTGCAAAACGGTTTTAAAAATGTTTATCAGGTGGATGGAGGCGTGGTGAAATACGCCAAAGAAACCGGAGGTAAAAATTTTGAAGGCAAACTGTATGTATTTGATAACAGAGTTGTTGTGGACGTGAATTCAGTAGCGCCCTCTATCGTTTCTACCTGCAAAATATGCGGAACTAAATCGGCCCACATGGTCAACTGTGCCAACCCGGAATGCAACGAGCACTTTGTGCTTTGCGAAGATTGCGGCTGGCAGATGGAGGGCTGCTGTAGCGAAGCCTGCATGAAAGCCCCGAACAGAAGAGGGTATGACGGCACGGGGTATTACCAGCGGGAATCTGTACTTATTTAAGAATGGTTGGCATGATTTAGTCGCTGTAAGCAGAGCAGAAGTCTATCCCTAATTGTAAACTGACCTGTGTACTTTGCGGGAGATCAGTTCATTCAACAAAACCTAAAGTTGTTTCAGAAAAGTGTAGTCAGTAACCAAAGAGCCTTGCTCTCCGGTGGTAGATTGTGAGATAAGAAAATACCCTTTCGCTTTGAGTTCATTGATCACTTCATTTACCTTTTTCAGATTGTCCGTTTCAGTTTTCTCACTGTAAGGTTGCAAGCCTATCTCTTCGCTTTTCCCATCTTCATACACAATAATAATTTTGGCTTGAAGGTAGCCCAAGCCCATGCCTACCCCTTTGTTACAATCAAACACCCTCACAGTAGCATAACCGCCTTGCTGTGAATAAGAGAATTGAAAAGAGGCCATCAAAAAAGTAAGAGGTAAAATAAATTTGAGCATCGCGGTCGTTTTCATACGAATCATATAACGCAAAAGTAAACGAAGATTATACTTCTACCACTTGCAAGCTACCTTACCCGTGCTTTTTCGGCTTTCTAAATATTTATGCGCCTCCGCTATATCTTCCGCTTTAAAAACCTTTCCAGCTGAAGGTTGAAAAATACCTGCATCGTACAGCCTCACCACATTCTCTAAGCACCTTTTCAGCGTCATGGGTTTATTATCTGCTATGCGCAGCATGTTCACGCCTAACAGACTTTTAGAGCTGAGCATAAAAACTGCCGGATGGTAAAAGCCGAATTGGATAGCCTTACTCAATTGATAGAAAATGTTTTTTGAATCACTCATATCGGCTGCCCCGTAGCATACAATCCTTCCGCCTGCTGCCAATACCCTAATCCCTTTCCGGATAAAGCCGGCTCCTACAGCATCGAAAATCACATCTACTCCTTCGCCCTTAGTCGCCCCCTTTACAAATTCACCAAAATCTTTTTTGGCTGTATGAATCACATGATGTGCTCCGGCTGCTCTTAGCAGTTCAATTTTTGATTCGCTACCGGTGGTCGCAAATATTTCACAGCCTTTATATCGGGCGTATTGCATCAAAGCGGAACCCACACCACCGGCAGCCGAATGAATTAATACTTTGTCGCCTTCAAACAGATTTACCATCTCTGCTGCGCAATAGTAGGCGGTGCAATATTGAGTCGTGAGTGAAGTAGCTTCTGCGATATTCGGCTTTTCAGAAATTTTAGCAACTGCTCGCATATCCGTCACCGCATATTCAGCATATCCGCCAAAGCGGGTAAGAGCAGTTACCCGATCGCCTTTCGCAAAGTCTTTCACGCTGGAGCCTACCTGCTCCACTGTTCCGCAAACATCATATCCCACCACTCCCGGAAGCCGAGGCGCATCCTTATACATTCCCTTGCGCGCCATCACATCCGCAAAGTTTAATCCGAAGCCTTCCACTTTCACCAATAACTCTCCCGGCTGGGGAACGGGTTTTGGTGTTTCCCGCAACTCAAATGCCTTGTCGGCATCTCCGTGTGTAACTATATAAATCGCTTTCATGAACTTGTTTTCAGTGATGTAAATAGAATCTCCTTTTGGCAAGATAAGATTTATCAGTACAAAACGGAATTCGATATCTATCTCTGAGTTTTATGGAACAGATGGTATATTCGATGCGAAACGATCATTAAAAATAGTAGCGATGGGAACGATAGAATTAAAGAAGATAAGTACAAAAGCTCCGGATCATTTGAAAAAAGAGGAGACGAAAAAGGAGTTAGAAAATCTGAAAGAGCAGTTAGAGAAATTACAGAACCTGATGTATGCCGAAAGCAAGCACTCTTTACTCGTAGTGTTGCAGGGGATGGATGCTTCGGGCAAGGACGGCACCATCAAAAATGTGTTTCAAGCGGTAAACCCTATGGGCTGCCGGGTCGTTGCATTTAAGAAGCCCACCGAGTTGGAAATGAAACATGATTTTTTGTGGAGAGTGCACAGTCAGGTACCCGAGTTAGGCATGATTCACATTTTTAATCGTTCACATTACGAAGACGTGCTGATTCAGCGCGTACACAAATGGGTAGATGAAAAAACCATCCGAAACCGCTTCGTGCACATCAACAATTTTGAAAAACTTTTGACGGAAACGGGAACCACCGTGTTGAAATTTTATCTGCATGTGTCTCCCGAAGAACAGTTGGAGCGATTGGAAGAAAGGCTGAGTGATGAAACCAAAAAATGGAAGTATAATGAGAACGATCTTCGCGAACGCGAGCGGTGGCCTGATTATATGAAAGCGTATGAAGATGCCTTTGATAGCTGCCATGAAGCAGCCCCTTGGCAAATAGTGCCGGCCGATCAGAATTGGTATAAGGAATATGTAATTGCTAAAAAAGTAGTAGAAACGCTGGAGGCTTTTAAAATGAAATTCCCAGGATTAAAAAAATCAGAATCATAAACATGGAAATTAAAACAGCAGACTTATGTGATGCATCTCCGGAAGATGTGCGAGTAGCTCAACCATTCGGCTGGAAAGATTATGGCGGTATGAAAAGCTTTTACGGCCAAATTGAAACCGTCAAATGTTTTGAAGATAATTCATTGGTGCGCAAGGCGCTGGAAGAGGACGGGAAAGGGAAGGTGTTAGTGGTAGATGGCGGAGGCTCCATGCGCTGCGCTTTACTCGGAGATATGTTGGGGGAACTGGCCGTTAAAAATAAATGGAATGGCATATTGGTTTACGGCTGCATCCGCGACTCTGTGGCATTGGAAAAACTACATGTAGGCGTAAAAGCACTCGGCACTATCCCTCTCAAAAGCAACAAACGAAACGAAGGGCAAAAAAATATTCCTGTGCATTTCGCTGCGATTGATTTTATGCCGGGAGAATATGTGTATGCCGATGAAGATGGCGTTATCGTGTCGAAAGAAAATCTGATTATCGAATCAAAGTAATCGCACCTTTTTTCTCTGATTTTTTATTGTTCAGGAAGGTAATATTGGCCACATAAGTGAATACCTGTGGCAACTGAAGTTGTCCTTTATAAGTACCATCCCAACCGGCAAATTGATTATTGGATTGATATACCAATTCCCCCCAACGGTTAAATATTTTCAAATCCACCGTTTCAATTCCCTGCCCATAAACTTGGAAAATATCATTGTTGCCATCTCCGTTAGGGGAAAATGAATTGGGTACATAAACCGGTAATTCGGGAAGTACTTCTACATGCAAATTGGCTTTTCCGAAACAAGTGGAGGTGCCGTTTTGCATAGTTACCGTTACCGTGTAGTCTCCGCGGTGATAAACCGTTACAAAAGGATCGGGACAATCCATACAGCTTAAGCCGGTGGGGGGGGTCCAGCTATAGCTTACATCCGAAGCATTTTGATAGGTCACTAAGACCTTATCACCTTCTCCCAAAGGTAAGATAAGCGAATCAGGAATTACACTTGCTAAAACAGGAAGCGGTTGGTACACAGTCACCACAACATCGCTTGTGCAGCCCTTTCCATTCACTGCGGTAAGGTGATGTTCTCCGGAGGACAATCCGTAAAAATCACCGGAGTATTGAAGGCTTCCGCCATCTATTCCAAACTGATAAGGACCGTTTTGAATCGAAGTGGCAACAATATGAGTAGCGCCATCAATGTAATCAACACCAAAGCAGGAAGTAGAATCTGTAACGGTGATAAAATTATCCGGGGTGGCATCGGGCACAGTCACCAAATCTATTTTAGTGCAACCATTATTATCCGATACAATCACGGTGTAATCACCGGGGGCTAAATTCTGAATAGTGCCATCGGTGGCAAATACAAAATTGGCTCCGTCCTGCGTAGCTGAATAATTGTAAGGCATCGTTCCGCCTGTAGCTGATACATCAATGGAACCGTTTTTATCACCCGGACATTTGACGGCATTGCCTGTCGTGTTAATCTGCATCTCCGGTGGATCATTCACTAAAGTAGTGGTAGATGCTGAACATCCATTCGCATCGCTCACAGTACAGAAATACTGGCCGGCCACCAAAGCACTGGCAGTGGCATCTGTTTGCCCGTCTGACCAAATGTACTGGTACGGTGTTGTTCCTCCGGAAGCCACCACACTGGCGGAGCCGTTGGGCGCTTGATAACAAACAGCATCTGTAGCCGTCACCGATAGGTTAACCGAACTGGGTTGAATAATCGTGTACGCTTCTGTTGCCGTGCAGCCATTGCCGTCTGTCACGGTAACTGTATAAGTATTTGCACTTAAGCCGGAAATTGCAGGAGTGGTTTCTGTCGTATTCCACAAGTAAGTATAGCCTGAGCCGGCCGGCCCCGGAGTGCCTCCGGAAGCAGCAACCGTCAGACTTCCATCTGCACTGTTTCCACACGATACATTGTCTTGATTAATCAGATTAATAGTAACAGCAGTAGGCTCCGTTAAGGTGAAACTGGCAGTGGCGCTACAGTTCGCATCGCTCACCGTGACGGTTACACTTCCCGAGGATAAACCGTTGATAGTAGCATTGGAAGAATTTCCCGTTCCGTTCCAGTTGTATTGATAAGGAGCCGTGCCGGTATTCACAGTAATTGTAGCGCTGCCATCATTGCCTCCCATACAGGAAACATTGGTAAACGACTGCGAGAAAGTAAGAGCCGCTACTTGCGTAATCTGATAAGTATCTGTGGCAGTGCAGCCATTATCATCAGTAACCGTGAGGGCATAGGTATCAGCCACCAAGCCGCTAATGGATGACCCGGAATAAGTCTGACTGTTGGATTGTTGCGCCCACGAATAAGTATATGGCACAGTGCCTCCTGAAGCGGTGGCGGCAATAGAGCCGGTGTTATTAGACCCGCAACCTATGTTTTGAATGGTCGGTTGCCCTATCACCAACTGAGTCGGTTCGGCAACTGTATAGGTAGCGCTAACGGAACATCCTGCACCATCATCTGCGGTGACGGAGTAAGAGCCGGCAGCAAGATTGCTGAGTGTAGCACCGGTAGCGCCTCCGCTCCAGTTATAGTTAAAAGTGCCGCTACCTCCGCTGGCAGAAGCCGTAATATCACCATTTGCCCCACCGAAACAGGCCACATCTGTAATGACAGGAGTGCCGAGTGCAACGGTGTTACCTCCCGTCTGAATAGTCAGTGTGCCGGAACTTGTTGCCGTACATCCTTTGGAATCGGTGACGGTAATCGTATAGGTTCCTGCGGCCACATTATTAAGTATTGAGTCTGTTTGCACCGGGGAGGAATTCCAAGAATAACTATACCCGTAAGTGCCGCCCGAAGCAGTGGCGGTTAAGGTGCCTGTACCTGTGCCCGAGCAATTTGTTTGTGTTACGTCTGTAACATTTGTAACCAATTGTGTGGGTTGAGTAATTCTCACCGTATCGGAACGGGTACAAGAAGCTGCATCGGTAGCAGTGAAAACATAAGTGCCTGCCGAAAGACCGGTAATGCTCAAGGTGCCGGCACCATTCGACCATCCATAAGTAATCGGTGGGGTGCCTCCGCTTACTGTTGCTGTTGCTGAACCATCTGTTGCACCAAAGCATGAAATGTTTTGCGAGGAGGTAATGCTGCTTTGCAATGACCCGGCAAGAGAAACGGTCACATCATCTGTAACTACTACCGGAGTACCACCGGAGCAAGGCAAGTAAGTAGCCTGAGCAGTGTATGTGGTGGCTGTAGGCGGGCACACCTGAACGGAATTTCCTGTTGCTATCTGATTGGCTCCCTGAAACCAAGCCACGCTCACAATAGAAGGCCCGTTGGGGGTAAACCGCCAAGCATCATTATTTGCGGTCCAAACTGAATTGTTTCTTCCGGGCACAGTGTAGGCTACAGTTTGTGTAGCGTTCTGAATCCCTTCAACGGCTAACCCATCATTCCAACCAGTTTGCAGGAAACCGCCATCCGGACATGCGTCCTTGTGAGCAATGTATATCTCAATAGCGTTGGTAGTTTCATAAATAGCAATCTGATGAGTGGCATCCATACCACTGCAAGTGGATAGAAAATTATCAGAATCATACATAGGCACCTGATTATACGAAATCACAAAAATTCTACAAGGAGCGGTACCTAATATCTGATAACTGATATTTCCTCCCAGTGAAGGATCTATATCGTGATAGGGACCCATAATGCTATTGCCATAAATATTGGCGGTAGGCATTGTTCCCGCAGATGTCAAATCCCAAACACAGCCAAGGTTTGCCTGACTAACATCAAATGTGATTAAGCCGTTAGCCCCCACTACTACTTGCGTATAAGAGTTTCCGAAAAAGCAGAAAGTAAAAGGAAGGTTGATGGCACTTGACCATATGTCGTCAATATTCACCAAAATAGGCGTGCCCGCAGTATATGAAAATGGAGTATAAGGAATAGCGCCAACGGAATAGGAGGTAGTATTTCCTGAAGGGAAAGGGGTTGCCGTGAGTGTAGTGCAATTAGTGCCGCAGGGTAATTGTACGTTGCTGCCCGCATCCACTGCCGGACAACCCGGCTGGGCATTGGTAACCGATACTGCGACAAAAAAACATAGAAGGGAAACAAAAGTATTACGAGTAAAAAAATTCATCTTGAGGTAATCCGGTTTTATAACACAGATGAGAAATTAGCGGTTATGGTTTACAATCTTAAATAAAAAAAAGCATCCTCCTTAATACAAAAGATGCTTTTTAGTTTATGGCAATACTCCTAATTCCAATTAAAAATTAGGGCAATACTTTTCATATTGTATAGACTGAGGGCGCTCTTTCTTAAATACATACACCAGCGAAACCTCTGCTGCGCCTTGTGCCTTGGATGCTGCCTTTAACCCTGAATGGTTAATGTCGTAACTCAGCCCCACACGAACATTATAGAACTCTACTCCCAAGTTCATAATCACCGCATCTTTTACGCGATAAAATGCACCTCCAAAAATAGCTACATCATCATTCAGCCAGTAGTTAAGCCCCAAACCAAAATTATATTCCTGCGCATTGGACTGAAGCATAAAGAGGAAGGTGGGTGAAATGCTGAAATCATAATACTTGTCGAGAAAAATCTCCATTCCTGCATGAAGGTTGTAGCGATAATTTAAGCGGTTGGTCTCATCTCCCAAAAATGATTCTTTGGGGCGCGAAAGGTGATTCATAGAAAAGCCTATATAGTAGCGCCACATATCTTTCGGAGCGTGCGACCACAAGGCACCAATATTTACATCGGGGTAGATGATGCTTTTGCCACTGAAACTTTCGCCATTGCTGAGAGCCGGATTCCAACTGAAACCATCTAACTGACTTTCAAAAATTAAATCAGAAATTTTTACTTGTTTGGAAACTACGCCCGCCTGCAGACCGAGAGAAATTCTGCCTCTGCCGTAGCGATCTACCGCTTTGTGATAAGCCACCGACACCATTCCCGAATAAGTTGTCAAAGCGCCATCACCGGCTTTATCGGCATAAAACATTCCGCCAAAACCAAAGCCGTCATTGCCGAGTCGCTCGCGCAGAATTGGCATGTCGAAAGACGCTTGATAAGTTTGGTAAGGCGCTACGGAGTTTAATACCGGAATAGTGAACCACTGATTGCGATAATTAAAACTGGCGCGAAACATCCCATTGATATTGGCCGTGAGGGCCGGATTCAGGGTAAGAGGCGAAGCGGAATATTGAGAAAAATGTATGTCCTGAGCCGAAGCGGAAAGGGTAAACAGACCAATGACTAACGCAGCGTAAAACTTTCTCATGCAAAGAGGTTTTTCTAAAATTATGGTTGCTAAAGTTAGGTAAAAATAGCATTTCACAAAATCATTCGCAGTTTCTTTAGTGGAGATGATTTTTTTATGAAAATCGTTGTTTCAACCGATGCGCCAGCGAACGATGAAATAAATAGAACACCTCCTCTGAAGCGCCAAAGCCTTCGTAAAAGCGGGCAATGGACGGAATGGAGGAGCCTTCGAAATCAAACAGAACGTCCTGTCCGCAATTTTGCCGGAGGATATTATCAAACAGAAAGTGGGAAGCTCCCTTCTGTTTGCCAACCGCAGAAGAGGTGTTGATGAGGTTAATCCACCGCTTATCGTGTTTAATGATCAGCGAAGCCGCCATCCATTTCCCATCTTGATCGGTTACTTTAAACATAGCAGCGAGGTTCTCGGCAATTAAACGATCCGTTAGCGCCACCAAGATCTTTTTGTGCTTCGGTTTAAAAATTTCCTTTTCGGGGCGGATGTTGCTGATGTAAAATTTTCGGAAGGTCTCTACCTCATCGGTATTATCAAAAATGAAAGCCGCCTTTTCGGCCTTTTTGATATTTCGCTTATGGTTTTCGGAATATCGCTTGCGAAGTGTGGGATAATCCTCTTTCAGCAAAAGCAAAAGATTTTTTTTGTTTTTCAACTTTAACTCTTTGGCGACCGGCTGGGCAAGAGGGTTCAAATTGATTTGTGCATACGGATAAGCGGAGGAAACATACTGCATAAATTTACTCCACTCCTTTCCGTTTAATTCCGCTTTTGAAAAAACTCCAAGTTGCTGGCAGTAATACGGCTGGTACAAGCACTTTACCCCCCACTTGCGAAGCCACACCAAAGGCATCACCGCTTCGTAATCGTTCAGCACTAAGCCATCCCAGTTTTCCGCCACAGCATCTAAATACCAACTGAGTGCATAGGGTAAACTATTGATAGACTGGCGGACACAAGCATCCCATTTACTTCGATGCAGATCCTTTTGTTGAATAAATTTTATGGTACTCATTCCTCCTTGGCAATAAGAGCAGCCTGACGCGCTACGGTTTCAAAAATTTCTCTCCATCCTTTCCATTCATCTATTTCGGTGAAGGAACTATTGTGCCACAAGCTGATAAAATCACCGCCTGTTTCGCGCACGGCTTTCATCAGTTGCTGAATTTTATGGAGGGAAAAATCATTGTCGCTGTGTAAATAGTGAGTGAAGGAAGTATCCATAAATGCAAAAGGAAATACCTTCAAAATGGTTGCTTCATTATTTTTTAAGTTGAAAAAATAAAAGGGAGTACACAGGCCGGCACGAAATCCAACATGTGCAGCATAGCCCATCGAGTAATCTTCAGTGATCCCAAGTTTGATCAGTCGTTGATAGTCTTCCGGCAATCTGAATCGCAGATAGTGAAAGCGATTTCGATGCACCTTTTTCTCTGTGATCTGTTCTAAGCGATCTATTTCGCATTGCATGATTTGCGAGGTGATGTGACTTTTGTAGGATAGATGAATCCCTATTGCTGTTTTTTCGTCTATCTGCTTAATCAAGTTTCGGTAGATGCTTTGAGTATGACTGATGTTTTTATCAAACCTTGACTCATTGGCCAACAGAAAGAAAAACATAGTGGGGGCGGAATATTCTTCACATACCCGAAACAAGTAGTTGTAGGTATCATAAGGGTCTTTTTTCCCTCGCGACAGCACCAGTATGCGGTCTTTAAATTCTCGAAAGCGAGAAAACAAAAATGAGCGCGCCAAACCACCCAAGGTGCGCTTTATTCCTTTTCCTTTAAAGGAGTAAGCAATGTCTATATCGAAAGTGGCCCTGTAGATGAAAGGTTTTTTCTGAAATGTAAGATTGGGAAACCGTTCCAGCAACAGCCTTTTTAGTTCGAGAGCGTAATAGTTGACCACGGGCTCTTCTAACATACCACATTTAAACTGGAGACTCTGGCTGGCGCGGTAGCGGCCGTGCTTATCCTTGCTGCTGGGCAGGTATTCCTCATAGCGCGATACCATAAAAAATGCTGTGGCAAAAACATCGAAGAGCAAAGCGGAGTCGTTAGACACCGGGAAGAAACCGACTAATCCCTTCCAATCAACAAACTGAATGATTTGTAATTTAACCTGCGTTTCAAAAAGTAAGGAAACGCTCTGAAAATACAATTCATCTCCCAACCTTTCTTTGGCATACGAAAACTTGGGGCCTCTATACTCCTTAAAATATTCTTTTTGGTGGGTCAATTCATACGACATACCCAAGAGGTCGGCTACTAGCAAATCCAAAATATAGATGAGCCGGTTCGAGCTTTGTTCGGTATAAATGAGGAGGGGTTCCAAGTTTAAGGTTTCTCTTTTTTACGATAAAATGTTTCGTTGCGCAGGTATTTTGTTTTCAGCAGAGGGCAAATTTTATAGCGCTCATCTTTCGTGTCCTCATACATAGCCGAGAGAGTTTCAAACACAGAAGTGATACCGATTTTATCGCACCACTCAAAAGGGCCGTAGGGATAATTGGTTCCTAACTTCATGGCTTTATCAATATCCTCGATGGTGGCGGTGCCTTCTTGCAAGGTATAGCAGGCTTCATTCATAATCATAAAAATGATGCGGGGTTTTACCAGACCCACTCGATCTTCTACCGGCACAAAATTTATTCCCAATGTCTTCATCCATTTTTCCAATTCAGGAGTTTCAAATTTTCGATAAATGCTCACCTCCCATAGTGGCTGTAATAGAAAACCCGGCAGCGCATTTATGCCGAAGAGCCTGCATTTTATTTTCGACTCGGTAGCATACACCGCTTCGGCCAAGGTAGTCTTTACCGCATTTACAAAAACCGGTTTCTCTTTCAGCCCGGCATAATAGGCAAGAGCCGAAGGGTCATCGTCAAAATTGAGGTCGAAAATAATATCGTAGTCTGCGTAGTCTTCTTCTTCATCGCCATCCGTAAAATCTATTTCGACATTTTGCAGAGGGGCGAGTTTTACTCTCAATTCCTCTGCGCGTTCTTTTTCACCTGTTACCAGAATCTTCATATTCTTTACATTCGAGCCGCAAACTAATTGATTTCATTAAATCATGCATATATGAGTAAGCAAATCATCAACACCACTTCGGCTCCTGCCGCCATTGGCCCTTATTCGCAGGCCGTAAAAGCAGGCTCTTTACTTTTTGTGTCGGGGCAAATACCCATAGACCCCCGCACGGGCAACTTGGTGAGCACCGGAATTGAAGCCGAAACACAGCAAGTAATGAAAAATCTTTCGGCTATTTTGGGAGAAGCCGGAGGAGATTTTGGCAGCGTAGTAAAGGCCACCATTTTTATTAAAAACATGAATGACTTTGCGAAGATTAACGAGGTGTACGCTTCGTATTTCAGCGGTAATTTTCCCGCCCGCGAAACGGTGGAGGTGGCTCGCCTGCCAAAGGATGTGAATGTGGAGATTAGCGTGATTGCGCAACTTTGAACCAGGGGTAGAAAGCGGGATGACTGTATAGCCTTATTGAAAACCTAAAGAGACTTGCTGTTCGACTTGTTCCAAAGGGCAGATTACTACTCAGCGAGTATCTGTTCGTGAGAGATGTGCAAGGTAACACCACCTTTGCAGCCTAACCGTAGTGGTCAGTATCGGGCTTTGCGCCACCGCCCAACCTCCCTGTCGTGTTCGGCTAAAGGAATAGGCATGTTGTGGGTTAACACCAAGTTGCATCAGGTTTTTCGTTTGCATTCGTCCCGGTGGCTATCTAGGTTCTAATCGTGCCATTTATAATATCGCAGCCTGTTGCGCACATTTGATTTATTGGCCATAGAAGGCGTGAGTTATTCTACCATCCTTACTTTAATCAGCGAAGTCGGATTAGAGGGAATTAGAAAATTCTCCACTGCCAAGCAGTTTGCCAGTTGGCTGCGGCTATCTCCAAACAACAAAATCAGTGGTGGTAAAGTGTTGTCAAACAAAAT
>JADFDM010000007.1 GCA_018262795.1 Sphingobacteriales bacterium
TCCATATCCTCGATGACGAACAGCGAAAGAAGAAATTGTACTTTTTCCTCAATTTTTTTTTGGAATATCTTGGAGGGAGGTATTTTCACAGTCTGACGCTCTCCGCAATTTGTATAAGAAGAAGAGTAGGATGTTGTGTAGGTAAAAACCAACAAAAGCAAAAAGGTTATTGCATTCTTTTTCAACTGGCAAACTCTACAAATAATTTGAGTCAAGTTTCTTATGTCTTCAGGTAGAACACCATTTGTCATTTTATTCAACACCCTTCCCATTCGAATTCTACCTGCGAATTGCCAGCATTTGCGGGTAATATAAATGAGTAATCTTTGATTGGGACAAATTACTTTCTCTTGAATACCCAACTTTTTATGCCACTGCTCTCCACTACTGTTTCATATATCAATTCAAAACCGAGTTTTTGATAAATGGCTACATTTTTCGAATCCTCCGTTTTAAGCCAGAACTCATTCATGCCTTGCGCACGCATTTGAGCAATACTCTTGTCAACTAACAATCGGCAGTAGCCTTTACCCCTGGAAGATATGTGAACACCAACGCACCAGATGTAGCCCATCTTTTTTCCAGCATTTTTTTGTATCCATCCTTCGGGTACGCTATCGTGCTTCATTAAGCGCAATGTTGTTTTAGCGCCCAGCTTAAAAGGGATAGCCCCCATACCCGATTTGATTTCTCGTAGTAAGCCTAGAGGGAAATGTTTTCCGGGCAACCAGATTAAAGCTCCTTTGTTATCTTCTGTAGTTATTACTCCGCCATACATAGCAGAAGCCGCAGCGCAACGGCTGTAAAGGGTATTCACTCCTTCGCTTCTTTCCGTTTCTGTGCGCCCTTCAAAAGCGTACTTCATTAATGGATACTGCAAAAAAGCATTGGCAAGTATAGTGCCTGCTTGTTGGTAGGGTTGCATAGATTATCTTTTCCGTTTTGGCTTCTGTCCCCGGGTTTTGGGCTTGCCGTACTTGGCGCGCTGCTTATCTGCTCGAGTTACTTTTTTGCCTACTACCTTTTTATTCTTTTCTGACTTTTCATGAAATGCCGGGCCCGAAGGAGCTTTTTTCGGTGCTTTAATATCCATATTGGGTTGATACACCTTTGGCCTTTCATCGCGGGTAAGTTGTTCTGAAATAGCAAGTGTTTCGGGCAAGGACGCTTCCGCAATTTTTTGATTCATCAGCGCTTCGATATTTTCGCGCGCGGCACTATCCTTTGGAGTAATAAAAGTAATAGCTACTCCTTTTTTATCGGCACGGCCTGTGCGCCCGATTCGATGGATATAGTTTTCGGGCACTTCAGGAATGTCGAAATTGATCACGTGCGTTACCTCCGAAATATCAATACCCCTCGCCACAATATCAGTGGCTATCAGCACGCGATGCTCGCCTGCATAAAACTGCCGCACGGCCTCAAAGCGATGGTTCTGCGATTTGTTGGAATGAATAATTCCTAATTGCTCCTGAAAAGTTCCCTCCAACTGATCGAATACTTCATCGGCCAATTTTTTAGTGGCGGTAAACACCAGCACCTTGCTCATTGTTTCCTCTTTCAGCAAAAGCTGCAACAGATTTATTTTGGTATAAAAATTAGGAACCTCATAAGCCATTTGAATAATGTTGGCGAGCGGAGTGCCGGTGGGGGCCGCCTCTATTTTTATTGGCTGATTAAAAAAATCATGAATCAGCGCTTCTACTTCATTCGTCATGGTGGCGGAGAACATGATGTTCTGTCGCTTGAGGGGAAGCAAGTCTAAAATAAGTTTTAGCTGCGCTCTAAAACCCAGATTCAGCATTTCATCTACTTCATCAATCACTAATTTTTTGATAGTCTTTAATTTAAGAGCTCCTTTCAGCACCAAATCCATCAAGCGCCCGGGAGTAGCCACTATAATTTCGACACCCCGCATCAAGTTGTCTATTTGCGTGTTGATGTTGGTGCCGCCATAAACTCCCGTAGAACTTACCGGTATGTACTTGCTCAACTTCTGAATTTCTTCTAGCACCTGCACCACTAATTCGCGGGTAGGCACCAGAATTAAAATTTGCGGTACTTTATCTTTTGAGAATTTCCATTGCCGAAGGCAGGGAAGCAGGTAAGCAAAGGTTTTACCGGTTCCTGTTTGCGCGATGCCCACCACATCGCGACCCGACATAATAACAGGGAACGCTCTTTCTTGAATGATAGTTGCCTCGGCATAACCTAAATCGTTGAGTGCATTTAGGAGGGGAGTGTTCAGATTCAATTCGGCAAAAGTCATGCAGGATATTTTGCGCGAATGTAGCCTACATATATTAAGATGATGTAGCCATAGTATGTAACGGGAAGTTAAGGCCGAGCTAAAAGCAGGATTTAATATTTTTAGAACGTTAAGTGCATTTTCAGAAGAAGGGTAGTAGGTTCCGACATTAGGTGTTATCGAGAAGTTAGTATTCGACTTAATCAGGCTTTAAAAAGCATGGCTCCGCTCCCCGCTCCTCAAAGTATGTGAAATGCCGATGGGCTATCTTTTGTCAGTAAACTATTCCTTTATATTCGCGCCTATACTTCCACAATTAAGGAAGCTCTTTTATAAACTATCGTCTGTGGACTATTAACTACCCTATGTTCGCCATATTTAAAAAGGAAGTTCGCCAGTTTTTCAGTTCGCTGATTGGTTATATCGCCATCATTGTATTCCTATTGGTATTAGGGCTGTTCATGTGGATTTTCCCGGACACAAATATTCTAGACTCCAATTATGCCACGCTTGATTCCTTCTTTTACATCGCCCCTTACATTTTCATTTTCTTGATTCCCGCCATTACCATGCGCTCTTTTGCAGAGGAAATAAACACCGGCACGATTGAACTACTGAGCACTCGCCCGGTAACAGAGTTGCAGATTGTATTGGGTAAATATTTTGCTGCCTTGCTCCTAGTGTTTTTTGCTATCGTGCCCACGGTGGTATATTTCATTACTATTTATTTACTGGCTTCTCCTGTTGGGAATGTAGATGTGGGAGGAATTATCGGTTCTTATTTCGGACTATTTTTTCTCGGAGCTGTGTTTGTAGCTATCGGTATTTTCTGCTCCAGCATTACTTCCAATCAAATTGTTGCTTTCATTGCAGGCGTGTTTCTCTGTTTCTTTCTCTATCTCGCTTTCGATTACATTTCGCAATTCGGAGTTTTTGTGGGCAAGAGCGATTACTTCGTGGAATCGCTCGGCATGAGCGCCCACTACGATGCCATTGGCAAAGGAGTGGTGGATAGCCGCGATGTGGTATATTTCCTCAGCCTTATTTCTCTCTTTATTCTTTTCACCCGCACCTCATTGGCCGGCAGAAGATGGTAAAACGCCAGAAAAATATTCTGCTCAATCGCAGAGACGCTTTCATTCGCCTCGGGCTGATGATAGTCATTTTAGTGTTGCTGAATGTGGTGGCGCGGTTCTGGTACTTCCGCTGGGACTTAACAGCCGAAAAGCGCTATTCCATTTCGAAGCCCACCGAAAAAATGGTAGAGAATCTGAAAGATGTAGTGACCATAAAAGTATATCTGTCGGGCGATTTGAATGCAGGGTTTACCCGGCTGAAAGAATCTACGCGCAACATGCTCAAGGAGTTTCAGGCCTATGGTGGGCGCAACATTGATTTCTCATTTATTGACCCGATGGCGATAGAGAACTTGGAGGAGCGAAAAGCACTGATGACCGACCTGATGCAGCGGGGTCTTTCGCCTACAAACCTCACCACCAAATCGAAAACAGATACGAAACAACAACTAATTTTTCCCGGAGCTATTGTAACCTATGGAGGCAGAGATATGGCGGTGAATCTGCTCGAAAATCAAATCGGTTTTTCCCCACAGCAAATTTTGAACAATTCTGTCATTTTGCTCGAATACAAATTTGCCAATGCCATTGAAAAGCTCACCCAGTACCGCCCTCCTCGGATAGGGTTTGTGACCGGCAATGGCGAACTCGATAATTTAGAAACTGCCGACATCCGCCAAACCTTAGTGAACCTACAATACGAGGTAAAGGAATTTGATTTAAGCACCAACTATTACATTCCCGAGCGCTTAGATGAAATTGTAATTGCTAAACCCGAAAGTGCTTTTAATGAAAAGGATAAATACAAGATTGATCAATACATCATGCACGGAGGGAAAGTGCTTTGGCTATTGGACGGAACAAACGCCTCGATGGACAGCCTGCGCAGAAGCCCTACCGGACAGTTTATTATTGGCTTAGACCTGAACTTAGACGATATGTTATTCAAATATGGCGTTCGGGTAAATACGGATGTTTTGCAAGACATAAACCTGAACAACCCCATTCCTTTGGTAGTAGGCAAAATGGGCGATGCCCCGCAAACCGAAATGTTTCCCTGGTATTATTTCCCGCTCTTAGTGTCAGATAATAACCATGCTATTGTTCGAAACTTAGATCCTGTGGCCGCATTTTTTGCCAGCAGTATTGACACTGTGAAAAACCCCGAAGTGCATAAAACTATTTTGCTGCATACTTCGGCAAATGCAAAGGCACAGTTAGCTCCCAGTCGCGTACACTTCGGAATATTGCAAAGCAAACCCAACCCGGCTTATTTCAATCAACCCAATATTCCGGTGGCGGTTTTGCTGGAAGGAGAATTTGAAAGTGTTTACAAAAATCGCTTAGCTCCCGAGTATCTCTCGGCCACCGATACCATCGCTAATTTGAAATTTAAAGAACAAAGCCCTAAAAGCCGCATGATAGTTATTGCCGATGGCGATATTATCCGCAGCGAAGTGCGAAACGACAGTTCGGCTTATCCCTTGGGCTATTACATGTACACCCGTCAACAGTTTGCCAACAAGGATTTTATTCTCAACTGCATCGAATACTTGATAGATGAAAGCGGGATTCTGGAAACAAGAAATAAGGAAGTGAAGCTGCGCCTGTTGAACAGCGTAAAAGTAGAAGATGAAAAACTGCAATGGCAGCTCATCAATATTGCTTTACCCATCGGGCTGATTGTGTTGTTTGGTTTGGGTTTTGGCTATTACCGCAAAAAGAAATACACTGCTTGAGAATTTAGCATCGGGTCATTTCACTTCTCTTAAAGTTTCTTTTGAAGCGGATGAACTTTTTAAAAGCATCTTCCTTCGCCACAGCAGGGTACCACGCAATATCTCTGCGCTATTCTGTTCTAAAAGCGCGAACTTCTTTTTTGTTCCAATAATTTCTAAAACTTACAATTCTGTGACCGTCATAAATTCCTCCTCTGTAAAAAATTACACTAATTAGCGACCGATGAAAAAATATCTTCCTTACGCAGCAATTATTATAGTTTTTGTAGTGGCCATCGGCTGGTATATTCATAGCCAGTCGGCTGAAAGTATTAATCAGCGGGAAGGAGATTTTGCGGTGAAAGGAAACATCACCAAAATTGTGCTGGACGATACCGAGAAGAAGCATTTGGAACTGACAAAGAAGGGTGACATTTGGTTGGTAAACGGCAAGTATGAAGCCCGCGAAGAACTGATAAAGCTGCTGCTCGAAGCGCTCAACAGAGTTACTTCCTTAGCTCCGGTGCCGCATAACGGCCACGACCATGTGATTCGTGAAATGATGGCGAGCGATGTCAAAGTGCAAGTATTTAAGGGGAGCGATAAGCCTTCGAAAGTGTACTATGTGGGTGGCCCCACCGTGGATAGTCGCGGTACTTATATGCTGCTGGAAATGAATGGCAAAACTGCTTCGCGCCCGCATATTACCTATCTGCCCGGCTACAACGGCTACCTGACTCCCCGCTTTAATACCGATGAGGAAAATTGGCGCACCCGCATTGCCTTTAATGAACAAGAAAACGATTTTGTAAAATTGAGTGTAGAATATCCCTATGCCGAACAGAATTCATTCAGCATTACTCGCGTGGCCGATGATTCATTTGCGGTAGCACCTCTCGATGAAAAATATCGGATAACAGCCCCCTACGAGCAGAAGTATGTGAAGCAGTATCTCTCTTTTTACAATCCTATTTATATCGAGGCTTTTGAAAACAGCAATAGCAAAAAAGATTCTATTATGAACACTACGCCTTACTGTCGGTTTCGTATTACTAAAAGAGATGGCTCTCTCAAATCTGTGAACCTGTATTACCTGCCGCTTAATAAGCGGAGCAAAACTGAATTTGATTTAAACGACAAGAAACTGAGCCACGATATAGATCACTATTACGCCTCTCTAAACGACACCGACTTTGCGCTGGTGCAATACTATGTTTTCGGCAAATTGCTTCGGAGCTATAAAGATTTTTATTTCAAGCCGAAGCAATAGTGCACGCCATCTTGTAATCAATTCTAAATTTGGATTTTCAAACGGGTAAGACTGATTCTGAATGTCCGCTGTATTACAAACTCCGATCGAATATCTTAAAGGTGTGGGCCCTCAACGCGGAGAGTTGTTGCGGAAGGAATTGGATATTCAAGTATTTGGTGATCTGCTGAAATACTATCCGTTCCGCTATGTGGATCGAAGTATTATTCATCAGGTAAAAGAAATCACCCCTCTCACTCAGTACATTCAGTTAAAGGGACACATCACCGGCTTTCGGCAAGCAGGCACAGGACGGCAGAAACGCCTGATGGCCACCTTCAGAGATGAGACGGGCGAAATAGAATTAGTGTGGTTTCAGGGAGCTGACTGGATTTTGAAGACGCTGAAAGTAAATACCGCGTATCTCATTTTTGGCAAACCCAATTTATTCAATGGTGAGTTCAATATCCCTCATCCGGAGATAGAGGCATTTACAGACGAAATTAAAACCTCCGGAAAAGGATTGCAGCCGGTATATTCCTCCTCAGAGAAGGCGAAGAAGAAATACCTCGACTCGAAAGGCATCACTAAACTGACCCATGCACTTCTTACTCAGTTAGTGCCGAAAGAGGTACCGGAGTTTTTACCTGCGGAAGTGCTACAGCAATACCGTTTGATTTCGCGATACGAGGCGATGGCGAATATTCATTTTCCGAAAAATGAAGCCTTGCTCCATGAGGCCGTTCGCAGGCTCAAATTTGAAGAGTTGTTTCTGATTCAGTTGCAACTGCTGAAAGTAAAAGCCAATCGAGGCAAGGTAGTCAAAGGTTTTATTTTCGAAAAAATTGACAACAAATTCGACCGCTTCTACAAGGAAGGGCTACATTTTGAATTGACGGGAGCGCAGAAAAGAGTGCTCAAGGAAATACGAAGAGATACCCTGTCGGGCACACAGATGAACCGTCTGTTGCAAGGGGATGTGGGCAGTGGCAAAACCATCGTTGCGCTGCTCACTATGCTCATGGGGGTTGACAACGGTTTTCAGGCTTGCCTGATGGCCCCTACTGAAATTCTTGCCAATCAGCATTACGAGAACACGGTGGAACTGCTTCGCGGATTAAAGGTTGAAGTAGCGCTGCTTACCGGCAGTGTAAAAGGAAAAGCACGGAAGTATATTCTGGCAAATCTGGCCGAGGGTAATATTGACTTGGTGATAGGCACTCATGCCCTTATTGAAGACACCGTTGTTTTCAAAAACCTCGGTATGGTGGTGATTGATGAGCAGCACCGTTTCGGAGTAGCGCAACGCGCCAGCTTGTGGACCAAAAACGAACATCCTCCTCATATTTTGGTGATGACCGCTACCCCTATTCCGCGCACCTTGGCGATGACCGTTTATGGGGATCTGGATGTATCCGTTATTGACGAACTTCCCCCGGGACGAAAGGCCATCAAAACTATTCACCGTACGGATGCTGCGCGAATGCAGGTATTTGGTTTTCTGCGCGATGAAATAGAAAAAGGCCGACAGGTGTACATCGTTTATCCATTGATTGAAGAGAGTGAAACCCTGGATTTAAAGCACCTGATGGATGGGTACGAAAGCCTTTCACGAGCATTCCCCAAACCCAAGTATCAGATAAGCATTGTGCACGGCAAAATGCGGCCTGCCGATAAAGATTTTGAAATGCAGCGCTTTGTGAAACACGAAACACAAATCATGATAGCTACCACAGTGATAGAGGTAGGCGTGAATGTGCCCAATGCCAGTGTGATGGTGATCGAAAATGCCGAACGCTTCGGGCTGGCGCAGTTGCATCAGTTGCGAGGTCGCGTGGGTCGCGGAGCCGATCAGTCGTACTGCCTGCTGATGACCGGCAACAAACAATCGAATGAAAGCAAACAGCGAATCTCGGTCTTATGTCAAACCAATGACGGCTTTGTAATTGCCGAGGAAGATTTGAAACTGCGCGGTCCCGGTGACCTCGAAGGCACGCGACAAAGTGGAATGCTCCACTTAAGATTAGCCGACCTTGCATCAGACGGGAATGTATTAGAAGCCGCTCGAAAAACCGCGCAACAAATAATAGAAGAAGATCCCGCTCTGGCAAAGGCCGAACATCAACCCTTGTTGAATTTTTTAAGAGAGAATTTGAAGCAGATGATTTGGGCAAAAATCAGTTGACGGGTGGGTAGGAGCAAGGGGTAAAAGATTTTTAAAACCACTGTTCGTGATGTTAGCGAAACGCATCGTGAACGTAAGATAGCAAGCGATTTTTAATCGCTTATTTGCAGATTATAAATTACTACAACCAACGTTGATTACCGGCATGTGCTTCTCCTCTTGTTGTCTATTTTGATTAAAATCTGTCAAGTCAACCGTCTTTTTAATAGTTGTGCATTTATAGCTACTACAATGGTGCTTAAACTCATTAACACAGCACCAATTGCTGGACTTAATATAAAACCCCAATTATATAATACACCTGCCGCCAAAGGAATTGCGAGAATATTGTATCCTGCTGCCCACCAAAGGTTTTGTATCATTTTGTTGTAAGTAGCTCTACCAAACAAAATCAGGTTAGCAATGTCTTTCGGGTCAGAATTTACCAAAATAATATCTGCTGTTTCTGCAGCTACATCAGTTCCTGAACCAACAGCAATGCCAACATCTGCTTGCGCGAGGGCAGGGGCATCATTTACCCCATCACCTGTCATGGCAACGTATTCCCCTTTTTCCTGAAGTTCTTTAACTTTCTCTAATTTGTGGTGCGGTAATACATTGGCTAAAAAGCCGTCCATTTTTAACTCATCACTTACTTTCTTTGCGACCTTTTCATTGTCTCCTGTGAGCAGTAAATTTTTAATTCCCGCTTCTCTAAGAATTTGAATGGCTTCAAAAGAACTTTCTCTTATTTGGTCGGAGAAAGTAAAATACCCTGCTATTTCTTTGTCTATCAAAATATAGACAACTGTTCCTGTGAAATCATCGGTAGTTTTTGGAAGGCTGATGTTTTGTTCTTTCAGGTAATTCGGCCCTACTACTTTTATTTCTTTTCCTTCCACACTTCCTTCCAAACCCATTCCCGGCAAATAATTAAAGTTTTTTGATTTTGGAATTTTAATGTTTAATTCTCTTGTTTTTCTTAATAATCCTTCTGCGATATAATGTTCCGAATGTTGTTCAATGCCCGATGCCAAACGAAGTAATTCTTTGTCATCAAATTTTTGACTCAATACTTTCACTTCCTGTAATTCATGCGAACCCTTTGTTAGTGTTCCTGTCTTGTCGAAAATGATGAGTGTAATTAATCGCGCATTTTCAAAAGCTGTCCTGTTACGAATGAGTAAACCTTTTTGAGCTGAAATTGAAGTTGAAATAGCTACCACTAAAGGCACGGCTAAACCTAAGGCGTGAGGACAGGAAATAATCATTACAGTAACCATTCTTTCCAATGCAAACACAAACGGAAAACCTAACAGAAGCCAAACAGCAAGAGTTATTACCCCACCACCCAAGGCAACAAAAGTTAGAATCTTTGCGGCACGGTCTGCAAAATTTTGTGTTTTTGATTTTATTTTTTGAGCATCTTCAACGAGTTTCACTACTTTATTCAAATAGCTGTCTTGTCCTGTGCTGCTTACTTTAATTGTCAAAGACCCATTGCTATTTACTGCCCCACCAATCACTTTGCTGTCTTTTTCTTTTTTTACGGGCTTGCTCTCGCCTGTGAGCATACTCTCATCCACATAACTCTCCCCTTCAGTTACAACTCCGTCCACAGGAACCTTTTCGCCTGGCCTCACCATTACCATGTCTCCAATTTTTAATTCGCTGACCGGTATGATGTGAACTTGTCCATCCTTAATATGATGAGCAGTTGAAGGCATCATTTTGATAAGCAATTCCAACGAACGGGAAGCCCCCATAACTGACTTCATCTCAAAGTAATGACCAATAAGCATGATATCTATTAGAGTTACCATTTCCCAATAGAAGTCCATGCCCTGCAGACCAAAAGTGATGGCGACACTATAAGCCCATGCCACTGTAATAGCTATACCAATCAGCGTCATCATGCCAATGGCTTTGTCCTTTACTTCGTCATAAAGTCCTTTGAGAAAAGGATACCCGCCATAAACAAAAATGAAAGTCGAAAGAATAGCCAAAACATATTTGTCCCCAGCAAACATTAATTCAAATCTTAACCATTGCTGTATCATGGGCGATAGAGCAAGCACAGGAATAGAGATTATCGAACAGATTACAAATCGTTTCCAAAAATCAGCAACATGATGTCCTGCATGTTTGTCGTGTCCGCTCTCGCTATGATTGGAATGTTCATGATGCTCGTGTGCTATATGTGAAGTATGTTTTTCCATTTTTTTTCCATTGTTTATGTTTTAGCATGACCGCTAATGTCAGACTGTGAAAATACCACCCTCCAAGATATTCCGAAAAAAATTGAAGAAAGAGTACAATTTCTTCTTTAGCTGTTAGGCATCAAGTGTATGGAATATATACCAGCACAGAACCGGCATGAACTGCCATTTACTGTTACTACGTTCAAGACCGAAGGCTGCCCGCCTTTTCATCCTACTGTATTTTTTAAAATCTGGCACTATGGTAATCACCGACAGGGCTTTCGTGTTTGACCCGAGACCCCTATTCTCTAATAGACACCGCCACTGTAAGCTATTTTCTTATTTTTGCCCGCTTTGTTAAATCCAAATTTCGGTCTAAAATAAATTTGATTAACAGCGTTTAAACAATCTTGTAGAGTGAGTTTGAAAGAGCAAATTGATGTCACGCGACTACCGGCCCATATTGCTATCATTATGGATGGTAATGGACGATGGGCAAGGCAGCAGGGGAAAAACCGAATATTTGGCCACCGAAGCGGGGTACAATCGGTGCGCGAAACATCAGAAGCTTGTGCTGAATTGGGGGTAAAATACCTGACCTTATATGCGTTTAGCACCGAGAACTGGAGCCGCCCGCATACCGAAGTAACTGCCCTGATGACCCTGCTGTTAAAAACCATTAACGGAGAGTTGAAGACGCTGTTGAAAAATGATATTCGCCTCGGAGCCATTGGTGATTTAGACACCCTGCCAAAGAGCGTGGCGAAGGAGTTGAGACAGAGCATTGAAAGAACAGCTCATTGCCAGCGGATGCAGTTGACCCTGGCATTGAGTTATAGTGGAAAGAGTGAACTGCTGAGGGCTGTAAAACAAATAGCCCTTAAATTTCAACAGGGAGAAATAGGAATGCACGAGCTAACAGAACAATTGATCACCGACAATTTATATACAGCCGGCATGCCCGACCCGGAGTTGCTTATTCGCACCAGTGGCGAAAAACGTATCAGCAATTTCTTGCTGTGGCAATTAGCCTATGCCGAATTTTACTTTACAGAAATATTTTGGCCCGAATTCACCAAAGAAGAGCTGTATAAAGCGATACTTGAATTTCAAAACCGCGAACGCAGATTCGGAAAAACGAGCGAACAGCTAACCACTAAATGAGACTTTCCCTGAAACAACTATTCCTGTTTGCCGCTCTTATCACAGTCGTTTGCCTTTCGGCCCAAACCGAAAACAATCTGTTTGACTACAGTAAAGGAGGCGAGTACGAAATTGCTGCTATCCGCGTAGAAGGTGCCAAGTACTTAGACACCAAAATTCTAGCGACTCTTTCGGGACTTACCAAAGGAGAAAAAATAAAGATACCCGGAGAGGATATTCCCAAAGCGATTAAAGCACTTTGGAAGCAGCGCCTATTTACCAACGTGTCTATCGAAGCGGATAAAATACTGAGCGATAAAATTTACTTGGTGATAAGAGTAGAGGAGCGCCCGCGCGTTTCGCGGTATTCTATCAAAGGAATTAAAAACAGTGAGTCGGAAGAACTGCGGAAGAAACTCGACCTGCGAGCCGGACAAATTTTTACCGAAAACCTGCGCAGCATTACCATCAATACTTGTAAGGATTACTTTATTGATAAGGGATTTCTGTCCGTCACCGTAGATGTAGAGGAACAGCCCGATTCGCTGCTTTCAAACAGTGTGTTAGTCAAGATTCGGATTGATAAAGGAAGCCATGTAAAAATCAACCAGATAAATTTTTATGGCGATCATAGTGTGCCCGAAGCCATGCTGAAGCGCCAGATGAAGGATACCCATGAAAAAGTAAAGTTTGACTTAGACGGCCTTTTTCGCTTTAAGAAAAACTTTGCGCGCGATTCTATGCACGTCAAATGGTACGAAGCAATCGGCAATCTGTCGCCCACCCGCTCTTGGGAGTATGCTTCGCGCCACGTGAACCTCAACATCTTTAAAGCCTCTAAGTTTAAGCGCGATTCGTATGAAGACGACAAGCATAAAGTGATTGATTTTCTCAACTCAAAGGGCTACCGCGATGCGCAAATCGTTCACGATTCGGTGTATATGATTGACTCTAAAAATCTGAATATTGACTTGGTCATTAGTGAAGGAAAGAAATACTACTTCCGCAATATTTACTTCAACGGCAACACCAAGTATGCCGATTCAGTGCTGGCAAAAATTGTCAATATCAAGCGGGGCGAAGTGTACAACCAGAAGTTACTGGACGAGCGTATTTTTATGAACCCCAACGGAGGCGACCTCAGCTCTCTCTATATGGATGACGGCTATCTGTTTTTCAGTGTAACTCCTTTAGAAGTAAAAGTAGAAGGCGATTCTATAGATATAGAGTTGCGGGTGAATGAAGGCGCGCAGGCGACCATTCGCGAAGTGCGGATAGTGGGCAACACCAAAACCAACGAGAAGGTGATCCGAAGAGAACTGCGCACGCTTCCCGGAAATAAGTTTAGTCGCACAGATTTGATTCGTTCCCAGCGTGAAATTGTAAACCTTGGCTACTTTGACCCGGCACAGTTAGATGTGGTGCCTATTCCGAACCCCGAAAAAGGAACGGTAGATATTGAGTATCGCGTAGTAGAAAAGCCATCCGACCAGTTTGAACTTTCAGCGGGGTGGGGCGGAACCGGAGCTAGCGGTGGTCTATTTGGCACTGTGGGAATCAATTTCACTAACTTCTCTTTACGAAACATTATTGATAAGAAGGCTTGGACTCCACTTCCTTCCGGTGACGGGCAACGCCTCGGTATTCGTATGAACTCTAACGGAAAGGCTTATCAATCCTACAGTGTATCATTTACCGAACCGTGGTTGGGCGGCAAAAAACCTTTAGCGCTCGACTTTGCCTTTAACCGTTTACGAGCCAATAATTTTGGCGATTTTATTGATGTAAACAAAATCACCGGAAAGTATTACTCTACCAGTGTTTACCTCGGTCTTACTACCCGCCTCAAATGGCCCGATGATTTCTTTACCATCTCTACCGGCTTAGAATTTCAGCATTATATACTCGATAACTATAGCTCGGTATTCATTTTTGATAAGGGAAAGGCTACCAACCTAAACTTACAGATAGCACTGGCTCGCGATTCGCGCGAATTACAGGCTCCTACCTATTATAACAGAGGTATCTATTTCTCGGTACAGGGCAAGTTCACTCTACCTTACTCATTGATGTTCCCCGGTCGCAAAAACTTAGATTATTCTTCTCCTACACTATCCGATGCCGATCGCTACAAATTTGTAGAATACCACAAGTGGAAAATCATGTTTGAGTGGTACACGCCCATCTGGAAAAATTTGGTGTTGAAAGCTTCGGCTGATATGTCGTTCTTAGGATTCTATAACTCCAAAATCGGCTACTCTCCATTTGAGCGGGTTGAGTTTGGAGGCGATGGACTGACCAACTTGAATAATGGAACGCAGTTGGGTCGAGATATAATTTCAATGCGCGGCTATCCGGTGGTAACTCCTGCCGGAGGCTCTCCTATTTTTAACAAATTCTCTTTAGAGCTTCGCTATCCTATTTCACTGAACCAGTCGGCCACTATTTATGCCTTGGCCTTTATGGATGCCGGAAACTACTGGAACCGTATCAGCGATTATAAACCGTATAACTTGGCGCGTTCAGCCGGTCTTGGGGTTCGCGTATTCTTACCGATGTTTGGTTTGCTTGGCTTCGACTATGGTTTAGGGTTCGACCGCGATAAATTTGGATTAGAGCCAAAACCGGGGAAGAATATTTTTGCTAAGTATGGAGAGTTCAGAATTATTCTCGGTCGCGAGCCTGAATAATTTGTGAAAAAATGAAAATGTATTTTTACGTTGGCAAGGAAATTGGTCTAACAAAGAAAATCGAAAAATTATGAAGAAGATTCTTATTGCTGTGGCGGCTTTACTGGTTGGCACAGCTACCTATGCGCAGAAATTTGCTTTTGTAGATATGGATTACATCCTCAACAAAATGCCGCAATACACTGATGCGCAGAAACAGTTGGATAAAATTGCCGAAGGCTGGCAAAAAGAGGTAGAAGCCAAAATGAAAGAAGTGGACGATATGTATAAGCAGTTTCAGGCAGAGCAGGTGCTGATGACTGATGCGATGAAACAACAGAAGATGAAAGACATTGAAACGAAAGAGAAAGATGTAAAACAGTTTCAGAAAGATAAGTTTGGGCCTACCGGAGAGTTGTTTACCAAGCGTCAGGAGTTGATTAAACCAATTCAGGACAAGATTTATAACGAAATACAGAAGTACTGTTCTGCCAAAGGACTCGATTTTATATTCGATCGTTCCAGTGGTCCTACTATGCTATATGCCAGCGACCGTTACAATAAAAGTGACGATATTCTTTCCGCCTTAGGGATAGCTCAAAAGGGCAATTAAGCGATTCGGCTAAAAACTTATCTTTGCGCGCCTGATGATGAAAAATATCATATTACTCGGTTCGTTCTTTTTTTTCGTGTTACCATTGATGGCGCAGCAAAAATATGGCCACATCAACTCACAAGAAGTGCTTGTTTCTATGCCGGAGTACAAACAAATGATGACGGCATTGGAAAAGAAGAGAAATGAGCAGAGCAACCGCTTAAATGCGATGTATAAAGACTATCAAAAAAGGCAAAAGGAACTGACCGATTACGGGGCAGGCCTGATGGAAGCAGTGCGAGAGGAAAAGATGATAGAGATGGACAGCTTAGAAAAAGCTATTACCGCTTATCAAGAAAGTATGGATGCCGATTTGCAAAGCTTTCAGCGAAAGCTGCTACAGCCGCTAAATGATAAATATCTGAAAATAGTAGCCGCTGTGGCGAAGGAAAATGGCTACAGTTATATCTTTGATATTACCACCGGCTCAGTAGCTTACTATCCGGAAAAAAATGGCAACATCACTGATTTGGTTAAAAAGAAAATGGGAATTACACAGTAAATTTTATTATTCAATAAACACAAAAACAGAAATGAGGAAATCAATTTTAGTATTCGCGGCAGCCATGTTTACCTTCATAGGAACTACACAGGCACAACAGAAGTTAGGTCATCTTAATTCCGTAGAGGTGCTTTCTGCGATGCCAGAGTTTAAGCAAATGCAAGCTGACCTTCAGAAACAAAAAGATTCGTATCAGAAAGTGCTGGAGGGCATGTATCAGGACTACGACAAAAAGCAAAAGGATCTTCAAGATAAATCACAAGACAAAGCCACTCCTGATGCCATTATTGAAACGCTGGTGCAAGAGTTGCAGCAATTGCAACAACGCATCACCGACTTTCAGGACAAGGTAAATACTGATTTGCAGAAAATGCAAACAGACAAAATGAAGCCGATTAACGATAAATACTTAAAAGCGGTGAAAGAAGTGGCAGAAGCAAGCGGTTACTCTTATGTCATTGATGTGGCTTCGGGGGCAGTAGCTTATTTTCCCGACAAAACCAACGATGTAACAGACTTAGTGATGAAAAAAATGGGGATTACAGCAGCTCCGTCTAATGTAACTCCGGCTCCTAAAACGGGAAACTAATTTCGCGTCAGCCTCTTTCAGATAGATGAAAATGCAAGGGGATAAAAATAGAACCATAGGAATTTTTGATTCGGGTATTGGCGGCCTTACGGTCGCCAATGCTGTTTCTAAGATATTGCCCAACGAACAGTTGATTTACTTTGGCGATACCGCTCACCTTCCCTATGGCGACAAATCAAAGGAACTGATACAGCGGTATGCGCTGCGTATTACCGATTTTTTGTTGCACGAAAAAAATTGCAAGGCCATTGTCATTGCCTGCAACACCGCATCGGCAGCCGCCTACGAAGCACTCCGCGATAAATACAAAGGAGTAGTACCGGTGCTGAATGTAATTGACCCGATGATAGAAGCCGTTATTGCAGAGGAATCTATTCAAAAAGTAGGCATCATTGCTACCAAGACTACGATTACTTCAGGAGTATATCAAGAGAAATTTACTCGTAGAAAGCCAACCCTACAATTTGCAGCATTGGCTACTCCCTTATTGGCATCTATGATTGAGGAGGGGTTCTATAACAACAATATCAGCCGTGCCGTGCTGGAAAGTTATCTGGAAAATGACTCCTTAAAAGATATTGATGCTTTGGTGCTGGCCTGCACTCATTATCCGCTTATTAAAACAGAGATCAATAACTTCTATAAAGGAAAGGTGAAGATTTTTGATTCGGCTGAAGTGGTAGCTAAAAAACTGAAATTGATTTTAGAGAAGGAAGGGCTGGCAAGCGAGACAAAATCCGGAAAGGATATTTTTTATGTAACAGATTATACCCAAGCTTTCGAGCAAACCACCAGAATATTTTACGGCACGGAAATTTATTTGCAACAAAGTGAAATATGGAAAGAGGTATAACCGGTGGCTCTTTCAGATTATTGGCCATTTGTAATAAATTCGAGGCATGAAAAAGTTCATTCTAATCGCAACGATTTTTCTTTTTGTCGGCTTTCAATTAAAGGCGGAGGGTATTGAGTTCCACCATGACAAAAGTTTTCAAGAGCTGCTGGATATGGCGAAAGCACAGAACAAGTTGATCTTTATGGACTGCTATACTTCATGGTGCGGTCCCTGCAAGCGCCTTTCGGCTATGGTTTTCCCCGATTCGGCTGTAGGAGTTTATTTCAATGAGCAGTTCATCAACTGTAAATTTGATATGGAGAAGGATGAGGGCGTGACCATTGCCGGTAAATATAGCATTAGAGCTTACCCCACATTACTTTGGATAGATGGCAGCGGTGAAGTGAAACACAAAGTAGTAGGGGGGCTTGACCCGCACGGATTAATCCAAAACGGACAGCAAGCCTTAGACCCTACACCGGGAATATTGAGTGGTATGCACCGTCAATTTAATGAGGGGAACCGAGATGTGAATTTTCTCTCTGACTTTGTAAATACCATGAATAAAGCAGGAGAGAATTACTCAGATGTGTTTAAGATATACATGGAGAAATTGACCGAAAGAGATTTGAATGATCCTAAGCATACCAAAACCGTTTTTAATCTCACAAAAGATATTCATTCTCCCGGGCTGGATTATTTGCTAAAAAATAAAGCCTATTACAGTGGCTTAATGGGAGCGGAGACTTACGATTCAAAAATTAACCAATTAGCCGATAAGGCAACAGCAGAGGCGGTGCAGAAAAAAGATGCTGCTTTATTTAATCGCGCGCTTGATTTAGTAAAAGGGAATAAAGGAAAGGATGCCCATCAGAAATCATTACAACTCAGCATGGACTACTATTTGCAGATGAATGACTGGAGTAATTACGATAAGAACGCAACACAGTATCTCAAGAAATATGCTTCAAAGAATGCTTCGGCTCTCAACGATATTGCTTGGAATTATTACATCAACGTGAATGATAAAGCACAACTAACGAAGGCATCGAAATGGGCTTTTCAAGCTTTGAATATGGATAACAAGTACACCTACAATCTCACGTATGCTTATCTACTTTATAAACTCAATGATTTGAAAGAATCGGAGAAAGCCTGCGATTATGCCATTATTCGCGCCAATGACGAGAACGTGCAGCCCACCTCGGCAAACGCTTTGAAAGAGGCCATCCGGAAGGCTGCTACCCCTTAATAATAATTTTAACTTTTAGCGGCTTCGACTGCCCTACCCATTTGGAATTAGAAATGGCTCTTACATTCAGTTGGATGAAAATCCATTATTTCAAATCGCGACTAATCGCACTCTGATGGCGGGAGGATTTTTGAAGCCGCTTGCTCCATTCCATTTCCCGAACCAGTTATCCTATCTTTTGGGTCTCTCCGGTCGCTTTGAAATTGCTGAAAACTAAAAACTAACCATTGGCAACCAAATCTTAAAACAAGTTCTAAATGCGACCTATAATCTCTTCTCTTCTCTATTTTCCACATATTAATATTATCATTGCCGCGTAAAGCACGCTACCAAAATGCTTCTATCCGTAAAAAAAAATATTTCCTTACAGGAGGCCGCTGAAGTCATCTTTCAGGGAGAAAAAATTGATATTTCAGAAGACCTGCTAAAAGAGTTAGAAGACAATTTTCACTTTCTGCGCGACTTCGCATCCGACAAGGTGATATACGGTATCAATACCGGCTTTGGCCCTATGGCACAGCATAAAATACCCTTTACCGATCGCCTAAATTTACAGTATAACCTAATCCGCAGCCATGCGGCCGGCTGTGGCAAACCTATCCCGGTTAGCTATTCAAGAGCGATGTTGTTTGACCGCCTCATCACTTTTTGTCAGTGCAAAAGTGGGGTGCATCCCGATCTGGTGCTTTTGATAAAAGATATGCTCAACGCGGGTTTAACCCCCGTTATTTATGAGCATGGCGGAGTAGGGGCCAGTGGCGATTTGGTGCAATTGGCACACATGGCACTGGCCATTATCGGAGAAGGGGAGTTGCATGACGGGGTAGAAATAGGCCCCGCAAGCGATATGCTGCTAAAACATCACCTCACTCCTTTTGCCATCCGAATTCGCGAAGGATTATCAATGATGAATGGCACTTCGTGTATGACCGGTATCGGCCTCATTAATATTGAAAAAGCCAAACGCTTATTAAACTGGATGGTGCTGATCTCCGCCTCCATCAATGAAATTTTTGAAGCGTTTGACGATCACATTGCCGAACCTCTGAATGCGGTTAAACTACACCTCGGGCAAGGAGTAGTGGCAGCCTCTATGCGTGATATTTTGAGTAACAGCACTTTGCTGCGCAGTCGCAAAGAGTGCCTGTATTACGATACCAGCGAAACTCACTTTAAGGAAAAGGTGCAGGAATACTATTCGCTTCGTTGCATTCCACAAATACTCGGGCCGGTGTACGACACCATTGCCCATGCCGAAAAAGTAGTGGTGAATGAGTTGAATTCGGTGAGTGATAATCCGGTAGTAGATCATGAACAACAAAATATTTATCACGGTGGAAATTTTCACGGAGACTATGTCTCTCTCGAAATGGATAAGCTGAAAATTGCCATTACCAAGTTGTCTATGATGTCCGAAAGGCAATTAAATTATTTGTTGAACGATAAGCTGAACGGCAAGCTGCCCGCTTTTATTAATACCGAAACTATTGGTCTTAATTTTGGTTTACAGGGTATTCAATACACGGCTACCAGTACCGTAGCAGAGAACCAAACACTGTCAAACCCCATGTATGTGCACAGCATTCCAAACAATAACGATAATCAGGATATTGTGAGCATGGGCACTAATGCTGCTTTAATAGCTGCTCGAGTCATTGACAATTCTTTTGAAGTGCTGGCGGTAGAGATGCTGGCCCTCATGCAAGCGGTAGATTGCCTTAAAAAAGTGGAGGCACTTTCAGCCAAGCCCAAAGAACTGTATCATCAAATCCGACAAATTTCTACCAAAATAGATTTGGATATTCCTCGGTTTGCCGATCTTCAGGCGGTGGCCGATTTTCTTAGAACCAACCATCCAAACGTTATCTAATTAAATAAGCAGAGAATGAAATACGCTTTAGTGACAGGCGGCTCGCGTGGAATCGGCCGAGCCATTAGTTTAAAACTGGCAGAACAGGGATATGCCGTTTTGGTCAATTACAACAGTAACGAAACCGAAGCGGCAAAAACCGTAGCAGCTATACAGTTAAAAGGAGGAACTGCGCAGGCGATACGGTTTAATGTAGGGTCAAAGGAAGAGGTAAGTAATGCACTTGGTGGTTGGATAGAAGCGAATAAGGATAAAGTCATAGAAGTGTTGGTGAATAATGCGGGTATCCGCAAGGATAATTTGATGATGATGATGCCCGAAGAAGAGTGGCATTCAGTGATTCAAACCAACTTAGATTCCTTTTACTACATCACTAAACTGATTCTCTCCGGCATGTTGTTTCAGCGCTATGGACGAATCATTAATGTAGTGTCGCTTTCGGGAGTCAAAGGCATGGCGGGACAAACGAACTACTCGGCCTCCAAGGCCGGTGTGATTGCCGCCACTAAATCATTGGCGCAGGAAATAGGCCGCAGAGGTATTACGGTAAATGCGGTGGCTCCCGGCTTTATCAAAACCGATATGACCGAAGGGATTAGCGAACAACAGTATCGCAACTTTATTCCCATGCAGCGCTTTGGTGAACCGGAGGAGGTGGCAGAGGTAGTAAGTTTTCTGGCTTCGAAAGGGGCTTCGTATATTACGGGAGAAGTGATGAACGTAAATGGCGGTCTTTATACCTGAAAAATTTCTGCCCCTGCCTTTTTTAGCTTTTCGTGCTACTCCCAAAAAATTCTAAGTTTGCCCGTCAACTGAAAATCGTTCGATAAGCATTTTCGGTACTTTTATAACTTAAACCATCATGGCCTAATGATTAACGTAGCTCTCCTAAAGAAAATTTGCGAAACGCCCGGTGTGCCCGGTCACGAACAAAAAGTCAGAGAACTCATCACCAAAGAACTCAAAGGCTTGGTAGATGATATTTCAGTGGACAATATGGGCAACCTTATCGCTTTTAAAAAAGGGAAAAGCGATGCTAAAAAAGTAATGGCTGCCGCCCACATGGATGAAATTGGTTTTATTGTTCATCACATTGACGAAAATGGGTTCCTCCGTTTTCATCCGCTGGGTGGCTTTGACCCCAAAACCTTAACAGCACAGCGCGTGGTAGTGCATGGTAAGAAAGATGTGATTGGCGTAATGGGCACTAAACCCATTCACTTAATGACTGCCGAAGAGCGCGGTAAAAATTTGGTGTTGAACGATTACTTCATTGATTTAGGAATGAAGCGAAGTGAAGTCATAAAAATTATAGCCGTAGGCGATGTGGTCACCCGCGAACGTGAATTGATTGAAATGGGAGATTGTGTCAACTGCAAAAGCATTGACAATCGGGTAGCCGTTTTTATTTTAATAGAAACACTGCGCGAGTTGAAAGGAAAAACTATTCCTTACGATTTTTACGGGGTATTTACAGTACAGGAAGAGGTAGGAATTCGCGGAGCACAAGTAGCCGCTCATCACATCGGTGCCGATTTCAGTTTTTGCATTGATACCACTATTGCATTTGACACTCCCGGAGCTAAGCCTGAGGAAAGTGTGACCAAACTGGGCGAAGGCGTGGCTATTAAAATCATGGATTCCTCTGCCATCTGCGATTATCGGATGGTGAAATACATGAAAGAGCTGGCCAACAAAAACAAAATAAAATGGCAACCTGAATTACTGCCTGCCGGAGGAACCGACACTGCCGGTTTGCAGCGGATGGCAAAGTACGGAACGATTGCCGGGGCGGTTTCTATTCCTACGCGCCACATTCACTCCGTTATTGAAATGGCCGACAAAGCCGACATCAGAGGCAATATTGATTTGCTGAAAATTTGCTTGAGTAATCTCGATAAATACAATTGGGACTTTAAATAAGTTACATCCCTCTCCCGCACGGAGATTTTTTATTTTTGAACGAATAAACCTCATGGAATAAAATAGAGTCGCTATAGAAGCCGAAGCCTTGTGCAAAAGCATGAGTGCGAGTTTTAGGTTTTAGTGGGTTCTTTTTCGAAGAGAACTTATATTAATAAAGCGATGTTGAATTACTCCAAGAAGTGAGTGCCATTCTCGATAAAAATAAACCTTAAGCTATGTGGACAGAAGAAAATAACTCCCTCAAACGCACTTTCACCTTCAAAGATTTCTCTGAAGCATTTGCATTTATGACGCGAGTCGCTTTGTTAGCAGAGAAAAATGACCATCACCCCTATTGGGTAAATGTTTGGAACCGGGTGGAGATAACACTCAACACGCATAGCGAAGGCGACATTGTTACAGAAAAGGATAGAAACCTGGCGGCAGAAATTGACAAGTTGCTACCGTAGTTTTTCTTCGAGCAAATAGTGTCTTTGTGATAAAATTGCAGCCGTGTATTCAACCGAGCAACAACAGCAACTTCATCTACTCTCGCAGCAGCTACTTAAAGAGGCCGCTCATTTTACTTTAGAAGAAAAAATTAGGTCAATACGCCAAGTCATCAACTACCACGACTGGCGGTATTATGTTTTAAGCGAACCGGTAATTACTGATTTCGATTACGATTCTCTTTTTGCTCAACTCCAACAACTCGAAAAGGAACACCCATCACTGATAACTGCCGACTCTCCCACTCAAAGAATTGCCCGCGGCTTAACCAATGAGTTTGAATCTGTTTTGCATTTGGCGAGTATGCTTTCGCTGGAGAACTCTTACAACATTGGCGACATTGAAGAGTTTAATAGAAGAGTAGCCGGACTCACCAACACGACCGAAGTAGAATATTGTGTGGAGCCGAAATTTGATGGCGCAAGTATTGCCTTGGTGTACGAAAATGATTTGCTCATACGCGCAGCCACCCGTGGCGATGGAACGGTGGGCGAAGACATCACCAACAACGCCAAAGCTATTCCTTCGATTCCGCTTGCTGCTGCCTTCTCAAAATTTGGAATTTATAAAGTGGAGTTGCGAGGCGAAGTCATTATTACTAAAGAAACTTTCGAGCGCAAAAATGCAGAACGAATAGCTAAGGGCGAAAAGGCATTTCAAAATTCGCGCAACACCGCCTCCGGTTCTTTGCGCATGAAAGACCCGAACGAAGTAGCGCAGCGCGGATTGGAAGCTATCTTGTATCACATCAGTTATGCGGTGGATAAAGATGGGAACCATCTCATCGCCACCAAACTTCAATCTCACTTTGGCAATATCGAAATGTTGTATCAGTGCGGTTTTAAAACTCCACTTCAAGAGATGAGCGTGTGCATAGGCCCGCAAGCGGTAGATGATTTCATTCATACTTGGGAAACTAAACGGCTGACGTATAACATCGAAACGGATGGCATGGTAGTGAAAGTCAACTCACTCAAAATGCAACAACAATGCGGTAGCACCTCGCATCATCCCCGCTGGGCTATTGCTTACAAGTTTGCTGCGAAACAGGCGCAGAGCAAATTGCTGAAAGTAGAGTTTCAGGTAGGGCGCACCGGTGCCGTTACTCCTGTGGCAAAAATTGAACCGGTGCCGCTGGCGGGCGTTACCATTTCTTCTATTTCGCTGCACAACGAAGATTTTATTCTCGAAAAAGATTTGTTGCTGGGCGATACCGTAATTGTAGAAAGAGCCGGTGAGGTGATTCCTTACATTGTTGGCTCCGTTCCAGATTTGCGCAATGGCAGCGAATTAAAAATCGAGTTTCCGCGCGATTGCCCTTCTTGTCATTCTCCGTTGGTAAAGCCCGAAGAGGAAGCAATATGGCGCTGCGATAATGTGGACTGCCCCGCGCAAACCGAAGAGCGAGCTATTCACTTTGTGAGCAAAGAGGCAATGGATATTGACGGCTGTGGAAGTTCTACCATCATTGAATTTATTCAGCGTGGCTTTATCAAAAATATCGAAGATCTCTATCGCTTGCCTTATCCCGAGATTTTAAAGTTAGAAGGCTGGAAAGAAAAAAGTGTGAGCAACCTGAAAGCAGGGATTGAAGATTCAAAGAACCGCCCGCTGTGGCGCTTGCTTAATGCACTCGGCATTCGCCATGTGGGCGTTACCACTTCAAAAGATATTGCCAAGCACATCACGTGCATTTTCGATTTAGAAAAAATGAGCTTAGAAGATTTGACAAACATCGAAGGCATTGGCCCCAAAGTGGCACACAGTATTTTTGATTTCTTTCAGAACCAAAGCAATATTCATTTGCTGCACGAACTGGAAAATTTTGGCGTAAATACTCAAAACCGCCCCGAAGATGCACGCAACAAAAACAATAAACTCGAAGGCAAAACTTTTCTCTTTACCGGTTCGCTACAACAATTTACCCGCGACCGCGCCAAGCAATTAGTAGAAGAAAACGGAGGCAAACTACTCAGTGGAGTTTCTGCCAATTTGAATTACTTAGTAGTGGGTGAAGATGCCGGCAGCAAACTCACTAAAGCACAAAAAATTCCTTCTGTTGTGGTGTTGACGGAGGAGGAGTTTTTGGGAATGTTGGAGTAATTTTCTAATAGAACCAAGAGAAAAGAATCAAGAACCAAGAGATAAAATGCTGGCACCCGACATCCGAATAATTATTCCACGATTCACCAATAACTACCCCTCCCCTCACACAATCACTCGATGTTCGGCTCTTCGGGCGGCTAAGTCTATCCAGTAGGCGAAGTCAGAGTTGCCGTAATCTTCTACCCAATCATAAGTTTTAAATCTATCCCAGAAATACAGTTTGTCATCTCGGTTACTTTTAAAGATGGGGCCAAAGGTGTTGTTTCCTTTTATGGCGGTGTGGCCGTTTTGGTCTTTGAGCTGATGAATATAAATGCCTACCATGCCATTGCCTTGCTCCCAACTTTTTTGTAAGGCATATTTTATATAGGGCTTGGTGTTAGAGTCGGCCCCTATCAATATTACGGTGACGGAGGTCCCTTCGAGTTGTTCATCTATCCATCTTTTAACGGCTTTGATCCCTTCTCGTTCTACCTCCTCAAAGGCAGCCGTCTCCACAAAACCGGCTGCTTCGTGTTGGTGGTTATTGGCCAGCCAACTGCTTACTACCTGACTTGCCCGGTAATGATCGGGTCTATAGTAAAAGCTGAAAAATACTTTCATATCCATCACCATTTTATTTAGACAAAGCGTCATCGCAATTCGTGCGTTAAAAACCCTGCTTCGTCTATTTCTTATCGGTGGAGGAAGCTTCCACCAATAAAAAGATTGCATTTTAAACCTCGAAGATTTTTAAGCCTTCGAGGTTTAAAATGCCCGCTCTGTTTATTTCTATATCTTACTCACCCGTTACGGCAATGCTCACCTCATCGCTCCAACTGCCCGCCTGCTCATCTTTGTACAGATAAATCATGCGGTAGATAAAAGTTTTGCTTTCGCCCGATGGAACGTTGACAGAATTGTCAACATAGTAGGGGCGCAGGTCCACTCCTATTTGGGCAAACGTGCCGCCTCCCTCTATTTTTATTCCTCAAAGAACATGCTGCATTTAAAAAAGGGCTTGCAACACTGCTTCCCGATAAAAAGATTATCGAATTTCGGGGGTGAAGCAGCACTGCAAGCAGACCCAACATCTGTACTTCCCATGAAAAAGAACCCTTTTTGTGCCGAACAGTACAACTATCAGGCATCTGAAGCAAGTGTACTGAGCTTTGCAGACGCAGGCAAAGACAGATTATGCCGTTTTTTGTATAAACGGAGTAAATCTAACGATGTCATATTCGACAATTAATCTGCTGAACCCTTTGCCCACACTATATTTTGGTGCTTAGCGAAAAAAGGCGACCTCTTGTATAAAAGAGTTCCGTATTTAAGTATATTTGGAATAGCAAAAAGGGTGGAAAGGCATGTGTAACGGTGCCTGATTGTTTTTAAAACCTATCAAACAGTAGCCATGCACTTAGAAAAATTAGTGACCACATTACAGGCATTTAACGGCTTCGACCTTGCCCGCCTCCGCAAATATGTGAATGCTCCCTATTTTAAAATGCCCCGCTGTAGCGTGATACTCCTAAACTACCTGTATCCGCTGCACCCCAAGTTCAGCGAGCGAAAGGTAAATGAGGAAGCCATTGCCCAATTAGACGAAAACCTCTCCACCGCGGCCAAGCAAAGCTGGGCGGCTACCAAAATACTCGGTGCCATAGACAATATGCTGGCCTACGAGCAATGGCAGCAAAACCCGCAAGAGGTGCTGCGCTACACCCTCAGCGGCTTAAAAGAAAAACATTTGTTTGCGGAATTTAAAAGGCAATATGTCGCTGCTCAGGCAGCCCTCGACCGGCCGGAAGGCCACGATTTTGAAACCCTGTTTCAGCGGCATTTGCTCACTGAGGCTTCTCTCAATGGTTTCGATGCCAAGCTGAAGCGCAGTTGTCAAAATGATTTGGAGCCGGTGCTGAAAACCCTCGATGAGTTTTACGCGCTTAAAAAGCTGCGCTATATGGTGGAACTGATGGAGCGGCAACGCATTTTCGGCTCTTCGTACAAGCAGGAAACCGTATTCCCGCTCCTCGATATTCTGAAACCCTACACCAACGAAAGCCACCCTTATGTGTATCTGTTTGTTCACGTTTTTTTAATGCTGAATGCCGATACTTACGAGGATAGCAAAGGCCCGTATGAGGTGATAAAGCAGTATGCAGAGACACATTCGGAGGGAGGGCTATCGCAGAGTTTGGAGGAGAGTGTTGACTATACCCTGAACCGTTGCATGCGTTGGCATAACAAAGGGTATGAAGAAGCAAGCGATGAATACCTGTGGTGGATGGATTTGCGCATGAAGAAAAATCTATTGTTGGAGAATGGAAAAATACTACCGGTCACCTTCCGCAATATTGTGAGCGTTGCCGCCATCAGCAAAAATAATCCCGATTGGATGAAGCGCTTTATAGAGTGCTACGCTCCCCTGCTGCCCGATACTCATCGCGATGCCTCACATAGTTTTGCCAATGGCCTGTATGCCTACAAGCGCGGGCGCTACAAAGAAGCCATTAGGTATTTTATGGTAGCACAAGCAGGCGAAGAGGCAATCTTTAATTGCATGATTAGAAGGTGGCAATTTATGGCGCTTTACAATTGTGATAATCAGGAAACTGAAACCCTGCTTAATCATCTATCATCCTTCGAAAAATTCCTAATAAGACATGCCAAGCCTGTAGCAAACATCAAGCAGATTTATGAAAAGTTTATTCACTACTGCCAGCAATTAATAAAAGTTGCTCCGCACGAGATAGGAGAAACACTGCTGCTGACTTTGCAGGCCGAGGAACATTTCCCCGGCAAACCCTGGCTGGTGCGGCAATTTGAAGCCAAACTGCCCACCGCCAGAGCGAAACGCCATCAAGTGAATAGTAGGTAGAGGAAGGTTCTTCCCTATTCTGAAATGTAAAATAACTCGGAGTATTGGGTCATGGTACAGGTGACCGTTACCTTATAATTACCGGCAGGCAGTTCGCCTATATAAGCCTCGCAAGTGTATCGGCCACCGCAATACTCAATCTGCACCACCTGTTGTTCTGAATTCGTTATCACCATCTTCATTATAGGCCCATCCTTCTGTTCAGAAAAGGCCCGCAAAGCATCTTCCGCTAAATTGCAATCCACTTTTATCTGCTTCTTAACTAATTCCCTTGCTGCGGTTTGTTTTACGGGCAACAGCAGTCCCATTACGCCTAAAAGGCATACTACTAAAATCTTTTTCATAAATTTTGTTTGGCCCTCTTGTTAGGGAGGGTGGTTAATAAAAAATGTACGCAGCCGGCTAGCACGGCATGGTGTCCTTTATACTGCGTTTCAGCAGTTTGTGTTACAAGGGTAGGCAGGGGCGGTGGGCTGCGCAAAGACAGATTTTGCCGTTTTTTGTATTGGCGGAACCTTCTTTCGGCACTTCGCAAGATTTGAAAAAATGGGATTCCCGCCTATGAAAAACATTTTTTATGCCACTTGTTTTGGAGCCTTTGCTCTTGTATAAATGGGAGCAGAAAAAGAGCTAAAAATCGAGAAAAAAGACACGATTAACCATTCACTAATAACCATTACACCTATAACCATTACACCTATAACCATTACACCTATAACCATTACCCGATTAACCCTTACCCCATGCACGAATAACCGTTAACCATCAGAAGCCGTAATGCTCCTTGTGTTTCAACCTTTGTGCCCTTGGCGGTAAAAAAATCAGCGAGTAGAAAGTGAATCCTCGAAACCTCGCCAACCACGCCTTGCTTTCAGCACTGGTTTACCCCTCTGCTCAAGAAGAAAAAGCAGGGGAGGGGAGGCGTTTATAAAAAAATAACCAAGCCGGAGGCGGTTTGGCAATATCTTCTATATTTGCCAACCTCATAAATAACCTAACAAAAACAAAGGCTATGGCTTATTCCGGTTCAAAAAAATTTCTTCTGATTGCCCTCGCATGTCTTACTTTTTTCGGCTGCGACAGAAAAAAAAATAAAAACGAAGTAGTGGTGCATGAGTTGAGCGATACCGACATGCTGAACCCCACCAATTACCAGTCGGCCGAAGCCGGCTATTACCTCGGTAAAATATTCTCTGCCTTACTATCCCGCGATCCTAAATCCTTAGACCTTATTCCCTACGTGGCTAAGTCATTGCCCGAAGCCAGCGTAGATACGGTGACAAAAATATGCCGCTACACGTTTGAAATACGCGAAGGCGCTACTTGGGACAATGGCCAGCAAATGACCGGATATGATGCTGACTTCTCAGTGAAAGTGGTCAAATGCCCCTTGGTGGATTGCGAGCCGGTGAAACCTTACTTTGAATCTATCTCGTCCATTGAAGTGGACTCTACCAATCCGAGAAAATTCACCGTAGTGTGCAATAAACTCTATCACCTCAACCTCGAAATTGCCGGCACCTTTACTTTAATTCCGGCTTATGTGTACGACCCGAAAGGCTTGTTGAGCGGCTTTAGCATTCAGGATATGAACACCAAGGCCGATGCCCTGGCCAATGATCCTAAAATAAAGGAGTTTGCCAACGACTATAACTCAGAGAAGTACCAGCGTGAAAAAGGCTATATCGTAGGCTCCGGCCCTTATGCCTTCGAAAGCTGGCAGCCGGGAGTAAAAGTGGTGCTGACCAAGAAAAAGAACTGGTGGGGCGAAAAATTCCAAAGCGAAGGAGTGGCCTTTGCAAATCATCCTGAAAAATTAGTGTATCAAACTATCAATGACCAAACCGCTGCTTTGGTGGCCTTAAAGGGATTGAAGTTAGATGTGATGTATGGCATCAAAGCGAAAGACTGGGTGACTGATGTGACCAAGTCTGACAAAATAAAAGAGAACTTCCAGCTTTCTACGCCTCCTTCTATGAGCTACTCCTACTTCGGCTTAAATCTTCGCAATCCCAAGTTTTCTGACAAGCGCGTGCGCCACGCCTTAGCTCACTTGGTGGACGTGAATAAAATCATTCACGTGGTGGGCTACGATTTAGGCCAACGAGTGACCGGCTTTGTGCACCCTTCTAAAAAGATTTATTACAACGACACCTTAGTGCCTTACGATTTCAATATCGAAAAGGCGAAAGCACTTTTGGCCGATGCCGGATGGAAGGACAGCAACGGCAACGGCACCTTAGATAAAATGATTAACGGTCAACTCACCGAGTTCAACATCATGTTTACCTACAACAGCGGCAACGATGCCAGACGCGATGCGGCACTCATTTTTAAAGAAGCGGCCCGCGAGGCCGGTATCAGTGTAGATGTGGTGCCGCAGGAGTGGAGTATTTACTTGCAAAATCAGAAGAACCACAACTTTGAAATGTTTTACGGTGCCTGGATAAGCGGGGTAGGCGAAAGTGACCCTAAGCAGATATTCCACACCGAGTCTATCAATGGCGGCAGCAATTACTGCTACTTTGGCAATGCCGAATCGGATGCTATTATTGATGCCCTGCGCAGCGAAATGGATCAGAACAAAAGGGTGTATTACTACAAAAAATTGCAAGCCATTATTTTTGACGAGTGCCCTTATATTTTCCTAAGCGCTCCGAAAGAAAGAATCGCCATCAGCAAGCGGTTTAACGATGTAGAAACAAGCCCTTTACGGCCGGGTTTCTTTGAAGAAACATTTACCCTGAGAGACTGATTTGAGGACTGTTAGAAATCTTACATGCTAAAATATATTTTCACAAGGGTCTTATTCTTTATCCCTACCATTTTTGCCATTTCACTGCTCACGTTTGTGCTTATGTCGAATGCTCCCGGAGATCCGGTAGAAAACATGCTCACCCGAAATCAGGGCGGTGAGGGCGGACAATCGGCTGATAAAATTGCCGGTGAAAAAGCTTACGACAATCTGCGCAAGAAATTAGGTCTTAATCTGCCTATGTTTTATTTCTCGCTATCGAGCAAAGCATCGTCTGATACGCTGTACAAAATTGCCAAGCCCGATTACCGCAAAACTTTAGAACGTCTGAGTTACGAAACCGGCAACTGGCCATTAGTGCAAGATTACTACCAAAGTGTTCGCCAGTTGGAATTTGCCATTTTAGATCTTCCTAAAGATTCCTCCACGGTTACCCCGTTGATTACCTTGCGATCGGCCATCAGCAATCTCTATCTGAACTATCAGGATGCGGTGATTACTCACTCGTTGGATAACATGACGAAGGTGCTGCATCAGCAACCCTCCTTACAAGGCGCTTTACCCGCCCTTAAAAATGTGACCGGAGCTTATGCCAACCTGATGAACCATAAAACCTTCTGGAAAAATTACATCCCTTCTCTTTTCTGGAATGGTACTAAGTGTCAGTATCACCGCTGGCTTTTTGGCGATGCTCCGTGGTTTTCAAAATCAGAGGATGAAACACTTTCCTCCGGTTTTCTTCGGGGCGATTTCGGCATCTCTTATTTCGCCAAGCGCCCGGTAAGTTCTATGATTTGGGAAAGTATTTGGTACACCATGCTGATTAGCTTTGTGGCTATTTTACTCACCTATGTGATTTCTATTCCGCTGGGGGTTTACTCCGCAGTAAATAAAGACACCCCCGCAGATCAGGCTATCAGCACCTCCCTGTTTGTGTTGTATTCCCTGCCCAATTTTTGGATTGCTACCCTCGGTATTTTCTTTTTATGCGGAGGCGATTATCTGAATATTTTCCCTCCCACCGGAGTAGCAGATTACGATGTTTCCGACCCGCTGTTTCTGAAAATTGGGATGCAGGCTTATTACTTAGCCTTGCCGCTTATCTGCTGGACCTATGGTTCTTTTGCTTATCTCTCTCGCCAAATGCGCGGAGGTATGCTGGCGGTGCTTCGGCAAGATTATATCCGCACAGCTCAATCGAAAGGATTAGAAAAGAAAAAGGTAGTGTGGAAACACGCTTTCAGAAACTCGCTATTGCCGGTTATTACCATTTTCTCTTCGGTGTTTCCGGCTATGATTGGCGGCTCGGTAGTGCTCGAGTTTATCTTCACTATTCCGGGAATGGGGAAACTCGGTTTTGGTGCCGTGCTGCAAAGAGACTATCCGGTTATCCTAACGGTGACCATGTTCTCTGCCATACTTACCCTCGTGGGGTATTTAGTTTCTGATATTCTTTATGCAGTAGTGGATCCGAGAATTTCGTATTCCAAAAAATAATTGATCAAGATTTGATACATGAGTGGGAATAAGCCAAATAAACAAGCCGGTCAAAGTTACTGGGCAACGGTAGGCCGACAGTTTCGGAAGAAAAAAGTGGCAGTGGCATCTATGTATATCGCCTGCTTCTTGGCATTGGTGGCGGTGTTGGCTCCGTTTTTGGCCAACGAAAAACCATTGATGTGCAAATATGACGGCAGCCTCTATTTCCCGGTGTTTAAACAAATAGGCGTTGATTTTGGCTTGGGTCAGTTTCCCAAAGAGTTAAACAATGTGGACTGGAAAGATTTGAAGTTTGATTTTGCCATCTGGCCACCGGTTCCCTATTCTCCGCTCAATCAGGATGCAAAAAATATCCACTCCGTAAGTCCATTAAAGGGGCAGAACGTACCCTCGAAAAGATGGTATCATTGGGCGGGCACCGATGAGTTGGGCCGCGATGTATTGGCCGGTCTTATTTATGGCACCAAAACCGCTTTCACGGTAGGGATTGTGTCTATGTTTATTTCCACCATCATCGGTATTTTCTTTGGTGCATTAGCCGGTTTCTTTGGAGATGAAAATTTTAAGGTGAGCAGGGTTCGCCTTTGGCTGAATCTTATCTTCTTCTTCTTGGGGCTGTTCTATGCTTATGGCGTTCGCGGATATATTTTATCCGATGCCTTGTCCAATTCTCTAGCTGAATTTATGTGGCAGTTTGTAATCAGCCTGTTCGTTTTCTTAGCGATTATGGGAGTTGCCAACTTATTAGCGAGTTTACTCAAAAAGATTCCGGTGTTATCCAAGCAGGTATCCTTCCCTTTAGACATGGTGATTTCGCGCGGTATCGAAATCTTGGTTTGTATTCCTACTTTCTTCCTCATCTTGTTGGTGTTGGCCACCATTAAAAAGCCAAACATCTATATCATCATGGTCATCATCGGCCTTACTTCTTGGACGGGAATTGCGCGCTACATCCGAGCCGAGTTGTTGCGTATTCGCAATCTGGAATACATTGAAGCGGCTCAGGCCTTAGGCTACAGCGGTTGGCGTATCATGCTGCGCCATGCGATCCCGAATGCTCTATCACCGGTCTTGATTGCCGTGGCCTTTGGTATTGCCTCCGCCATTCTGGTAGAGTCCACCCTTTCGTTCCTCGGATTCGGCAGCGGTGAAATGATTACTTGGGGTTCCTTACTATCCAGCGCCCGCGCAACGCCCAGTGCTTGGTGGTTAGCTATTTTCCCGGGCTTTGCCATCTTCATCACCGTTACCGTATTCAACTTAATTGGAGAAGGCCTCACCGATGCCTTAGATCCGCGCTTAAAGCAATAATCTATCTTTCATTTTCTAAATTCTTAGTTTTGGGCGAATGAGATTTTTGCCACTACTATTTTCGATTTGTTGGTGCTTGTATGCTGCGGCACAGGAGGTGGAAATTTCAAATCCTTCTAAGCTGCCGGCAAAAACCGGAAAATTTAAAATCATCGGGAAAAACAATGATGGCACCGTGGTGCGGCTGTACGGAACCGAAGATGTGATCAATGTATATAACGAGGATATGAAATTGGCTTTCTCCAAAACGCTGGATTTCAAAAATCAGGATGGCTTACTGCAAAACATACTGCTGAATAAAACCGGAGCCGTAGTGTTTTATCTCGTGCAGGATAAAAGATTTTCGGTGCTGTTAGCCCAGCCGGTCAATTCAAAATTTATAGAAATGGGGAAACCGGTAACTATAGATACCATCTACGACCATCGCGATTTGGTAGCCTCTAATCTCCGTTACAGCCTTTCTGCCGACCAGAACTATCTCTTTATTTATTATCCTTTTTTTGAGGGAAGTACGGTGCAAACCATTCGCTACCTCTGTGTGGATCATGCACTGCATACACTCTATAATCGCAATGTGCCCATCAACAGAAACGAGAAGGAGTTGTATGAATCGAAGGCTTTGATAGATAATGAAGGCAATGCCAGCATTGCGCTAAAGCCGGAGCTGACCGGCAGTAGTGAAGAATATGATGTGTTCAGAATAACGAAAGAGGGCGATTTGAAAATGTACAGCATTATCACCCATCGAAAATTTTTCGGCTCTGCTTCTTTTGAAGTGGATGATAAAAACAAAACACTGACTCTGTGTGCTTTTTATGAGGACGGCAGTAATCCAAAAGGGGAAAGCGCGGCCAACGGATTCTTTTTTGGAACCTATAAACCGGAAACGGGGGAAATTATCAGTGAACGGTATATCCCTTTTTCGTCCTCCTTTATCAATGAACTAACGGGGCGAGACATGGGGGATAAAAGATGGCTGTACACTTTCAATATCAAAAAGACGGTGCTGCGAAATGATGGCGGGGCACTTATTGTGGCCGAATCTTTTATTAAAGATACCCGAGAATCGGCCGTGCCCGTAGGCATTCAGCCGGGGTATAACAGTTATAGGGAATCTACCGTCTATCAGTTTAACGACATTATTGCTTTTTCCTTTAATGCAAAAGGAGAAATGGAGTGGAATAATATGATGCGCAAAAAGCAGGCGAGTGAAGATGATAATGGGGCTTACTCTTCCTTCCTGCTGATGAACCAAAAAGACAAGCTGCGCTTTATATATCTGGATGAGATCAGCACCTCGGGGGCTTTAGTGCAATATGTGCTCAGCAGCGATGGAAAAAGTGAGCGCAAAAATATCATGAATCAAGAAGATCACGATTTGATGTTTTTGCCCAAGTTAGGTCGGCAACTATCTCCTGCAGAGGTAGTGTTGCCGAGTTATAAAAACGGTACACTCCAGTTAGTGAAAATCAGTTTCTAAACCTTTTGATGTGTTCAGCCTTTTCAAATCGAGTAATCCCGGAGTTGTTGTTTTCTACTGGATTTATCTGATTCTCTTTCGCCTTTGCTTTTTCTTTTCGTCTGCCCACAGCGATTTTGTTTTTCATCCCAATGAACCGCTCAGTCATTTCTTATTCGGACTACTGCCTGCTAACTCCGCAAGGTTGGAGATCACTTCCCTTTCACTTTCGGCATTGCTCACTTTTATTCAGGCAATACTGATAAACGGAATAGTGAATGAGAACAAGATGACTTTTAAAAAGAATTACTTGGCGGGCTTTGTTTTTATTATTTACGCCTCTTTCTTCCGGCAAACGTTACTGCTCAGTCCGGCTGCTTTGGCCTTCACTTTTATCATCCTTTCTGTAGCGGCTATTTTTCGCCTTAGCAAAAAAGAAAAAGCGCACAGCGATGTGTTTGATGTGGGATTTTTGGCAGCCGTAGCCTGCCTGTTTTATTTCCCCTCCGTTATCTTCATTTTTTTCGCCTACATCGCCATGGGGAGTGTTCGCAGTTTCAGCTACCGAGAATGGATGGCCGTACTGTTGGGGTTTTTCTCTCCTCTTTTCTTAGCCTTTACCTATTACTATTTTACGGATACCGGGCTTTACAATTTTCTACCCGTTGCACTTTTTAACGGGGCGGTAGTCACTTCTATTGACTGGGCCTTGATGGCAGCTTTCGCATTTTGTTCATTCACCGCCTTTGTGATGTTGCAAGGGGTGTTGTATTCTTCGCTTATTCAGGTGCGTAAATTCACCACATTGCTCATTTCACTTTTCATTCTTTTTGCGCTGGCTATTATACTGCAACGAGATTTTAGTCTGAGCCATTTGATCCTGCTTACTTTACCCTCTGCCATTATATCCGCTATGGTTTTTCTGCAAATGAAACGGAAAGTCATTGTGGAAGTGATTCATTTAATCCTAATTTTGCTGGTGCTAACGGGGCAATATTTACCCTTGTTCAATATCCTTTAAATTCAAAAAACTATATGAAATTCGGAGTTGTTGTTTTCCCAGGTTCTAATTGTGACAGAGATATACACCATGTGCTTAGTAAAGTGGTAGGTTGTGAAACCCGATACTTGTGGCACAAAGATTCTAACCTTGAAGATTTTACTACGGACGATTGTATTGTGCTGCCGGGCGGTTTCAGTTATGGGGACTATCTGCGCACCGGATCCATCGCCCGATTTTCTCCTATCATGGAAGCGGTTATAAAGTTTGCCAATGATGGCGGCAAGGTATTGGGAATTTGTAATGGTTTTCAGATTCTGTGCGAATCGCATTTGCTTCCCGGAGTTCTGCTGCCAAATGAAAACATGAAATATATCTGCAAGAATATTTACCTGAAACCCTACACCAGTAAAACCCTGCTCACCTGCAAAATTGATGAAGATGCCGTGTTAAGGATTCCTATTGCTCATGGCGATGGTCGGTATTATTGTGATGAAGAAACGCTGAAAGCACTCTATGAGAATGATCAAGTTCTCTTTAAATATTGTGATGAAAATGGGGAGATTACACCTGAAGCAAACCCCAATGGCTCTATAGATAACATAGCCGGTATTTGCAATGTCGGAAGAAATGTTTTTGGCATGATGCCTCACCCCGAAAGATCTTCGGAAGAAGCCTTGGCCAATACCGATGGCAAAATTCTGTTTGAATCGCTCATCAGCAAAGTGTTGGAAATGACGGTAACCTTCAGTTAGAAGATGCCTTTCTCCGCTTAAGTTTTACTGCCGTTAATCTCGTGAACTGGAAAATAAAATTAGTACTGCTGTTTGCTCGTTTGCGCAAGCCGATTGATTCGGCCAGCGTAAAAAGCATTGCCGATTTACGCAAAAAGTCAGACCGAGCCGCTTGGTTAGGCTCCTTGTTGTTCGATAAAAAATTACCTGTTGAAAGTGTTACAGATTTAAGCGCAAACGGCACGCCCATTCGCATTTACAAAAACAACGATAGCCCTCAGCAGCGAGTAATCATTTTTTATCACGGAGGTGGTTTTGTGCTATACGGAATCTACTCTCACGATAATGCTTGCCGAAGATTATGCCGCATGAATGATTGTATGGTGGTGTCGGTAGATTACCGCTTGGCTCCCGAATATGTTTGGCCTGCTGCCCATGAGGATGCTTTTGCAGCCTTGCAATGGGTGCGAGAAAATATTACTGCATACGGTGGAAATCCAAAAGACTTAGTGGTGGCAGGCGACAGTGCCGGAGGAAATTTATCAGCCTGTATGGCGCATCGCTGCAAAAAAGAAAACATTCTACTAACAGCACAGGTGCTTATTTATCCTTGGACTGATGGCAAGTTGAATAACCCTTCAATTGAAAAGAATGGGAAAGGATATTTATTGGAGAAGGATACTATGTTCTGGTTTCAACAACAATACACTCCGCGCAAGGAAGATCAATGCTTACCTGAATTATCGCCTACTTACGAAACTGACAGCACCGGTTTGGCTCCTGCATTTATTTTGACGGCACAGTTTGATCCGTTGAGAGATGATGGCTATAAATATTACCTGCAACTAAAAGAGGCCGGGAACCATGTTCGATATCAGGAGTACCCTTATCTATTTCATGGATTTTTCAATATTCCCGGAGTGCATCCTATGGCTTTGAAAGCCTATGATGATGTTCGAGATTTTCTAAAGAGCGTGTAGCCTTACTTTCGGAGGAATGATTGGAATCCGGCAAGCGGAAACAGCCTCTATGTTCACTTGGAACAAACAGCCTTTTAACTGCCGACCTCTGTAGATAGTGTAAGAGGTTTGCGGTTAGTGCAGCCACAGCATGGCTTTCATTTGCGCTGCTCTTTATTCTACATTCACCCAAAGATACGTGTGAGGAACCCTTAGGAAAGTGATTAAGTCACCTATTGCATAACAGGGTTTAAAAGTAGAACACGCCTGCATCCGGACATTTAAGTTTTGAACTATTTCAGGATGAAGATTCATCGGAGAAGCGCTATAGATTAATGCGTCTTCGTTCTTCGAGAAGTGCTATATTCAATAATCGCCCAATGTTTCTTCCAATTGACCGAGTGCTATGACTAATTGCTCATCATTCGGTGCTACCCCATGCCACTTATGGTCATTCACCATAAAATCTACCCCATGTCCCATCTCGGTGTGCATGAGTATAAAAACAGGCTTTCCTTTGCCTGTGCGAGATTTAGCCACTTTGAGGGATGATACCATTGTTTCTATATTATTTCCATCCAACACTTCCAATACATCCCAACCAAATTCCCTGATTTTGGCACTCAAGTCGCGGTGACTCAGCACTACATCGCAGTCACCATCAATCTGCTTGTTGTTGTAATCAATGCAGCAAATAAGATTGTCCACCTTATTGTGCGGGGCAAACATCAGTGCTTCCCAAATCTGCCCTTCTTGAAATTCACCATCGCCATGCAAAGTATAAACGAGCGAACTATCTCCATTCAGTTTTTTGGCAAGAGCCGCACCAATGGCCACACTCATGCCCTGCCCCAGTGAGCCGGAGGCTTCGCGAATACCCGGCAGATGTTCAGCCGTTGCCGGATGCCCTTGCATACGAGAATTCAACTTGCGAAAAGTAGCCAGTTCGCTCTTATCAAAATAACCCGCATGAGCCAGCACGCTGTACCAAACCGGACAAATATGCCCCTGCGAAAGGAAGAACACATCTTCGCCCATCGCATCCATGTTGAATTGGTTGCTGTGATTCATCGCTTCGAAATAAAGCGCCACCATATATTCTGTGCAGCCGAGCGACCCCCCCGGATGACCGGAAGAAGCTCCGTTGGTCATACGAACAATATCTCTTCTAACTTGTGAACAGATGCGTTTGAGTTCTTCCACCGATGCCATGCTAATAGTTTTGTGGCGAATATAAAAGCCGCCATCAGGCAGGTGTAAAAATGTTTCTAACAATGGTGGGTAAGCGCCCCTTTGTCAGGGTCTCCTTAACTGGCACAATATTCGAGCAGTGAGGGCGTATCATTAAAAATGAAATCATGTTGTTAGAGATAGCGGGATATAGTTTGTTTCAGGGAGCAGAAGTGGCGGCTACCACCATCGCAAAAGTAGCGGTCGGAATACTTGGTTTATTTTTTGGGGGAATTATGTTGGTCGCCTTTTTTCTGCTGGCGCTTGCTTTAATCACGTTCTTTTCAATTCGTAGAGGAGTGATCTATCGGTCGGTGCCAAAAACTATCGGTGCATTTTTCAGGTTAAGCGGTATCTTATTAGGCGCGGTTGTCGTTCTTCTGCTGCTGCCACTTGCACTACTGCTAAAGGCTTCCTTGCTCACATTCACCCTTCTTGCCGGTGCACTGCTACTAATCGGATTTCTGCTGGGGCGAACCGTCAGCCGAGTAATAGGATTTAGGCTTAGACGCTACAGCTACTATCTCCATACTTTTGATAATTTGCGCAGTAAAATTGTTCGCATTGTCCGCTACATCTAAAAAAGGAGTTCCGGTAAAAATTAAGTCGGTGATGAAAGAAAAATACTCCGGGCCTGCCGATGGCAAGGTGCGCTGCAAATGGTGTCTAAGTGATCCCATCTATGTAAAATACCACGATGAAGAATGGGGGCGACCACTTCATGACGATAAACAGCTTTTTGAATTTTTAGTGCTCGAAAGCTTTCAAGCAGGGCTAAGTTGGCTCACGATTTTAAAAAAGCGCGAAAACTTTCGCAAAGCCTTTGCCGATTTTGAAGTAAAGAAGGTGGCTAAGTTCGATGAAAAGAAATACGAAGCGCTGATGCAGGATGCAGGTATTATTCGCAATCAACTCAAGATTCGCGCAGCCATTAATAATGCACAACGGTTTTTGGAAATTCAAAAGGAGTTTGGCTCGTTCGATAAATATGTCTGGAGCTTTGTAGGTGGGAAGCCGCTGAAAAATTCCTTGTTATCTCTTCACGAAATTCAACCGAGCACTGCCATCAGTGATACGATGAGCAAAGATATGGGGAAACGCGGATTTAAGTTTCGAGGCACTACTATTTGTTATGCGTTTATGCAGGCCGTTGGCATGGTAGATGACCATGTAAATGATTGCTGGTGCAAATCAAAAAAGAAAAGGAATTAGCATTCTTACACGGCTTTGATACAGCCGGTATTCCTCACCAAACTCTTCGAGCAGTTTTCGCTCTTCTAACTTTACGCCTATGTAGATGTAGGCGTAAATAATGAGCAGCGACACCAAATTCATTTGGGTAGGCTGCCAAAGAAAGAAACCCAGCACAAATAGAATGAGACCAAAATAAAGTGGGTTGCGCACATAGGCATTGAGCCCGGTAACTACCAATATAGAGGGGCGATGAATTTTTTCAACCAACTGCTTTATGCCCGTAAACTCCTGTAAGTCATAACTGCGAAAAGCTAAAACAGAAATAATACCTCCGGTTAATAGCAACAAAACAGCTACTGCCTTAGACCATGCGCTCGACAGAAAAATATAATTCGCTTGTTGCCGAAAAAACAGCAAGTAAAAAATGCCGGCCAAAAAAATTATCGAAAGCAGATTAAACCCCAATCGGTAAAATCGGTAACACTTGCCCATCCATCGTTCGGCTATTGCCTTCACCGAGTTAGCTGCCAGCAAACTGTGCGATACAAAAAACAACACCCAAAGTGTGATGAGCAAAGTCATGTGATAAAGGTAAGAGAAGATAAATGAATTATGCTTTCAGCGCATTGGCACAAGCCATGCCATCCATTGCCGCGCTTACAATACCTCCCGCATATCCGGCTCCCTCTCCACAAGGCAACAGATTACTTATTTGCGGATGGCGGTAGGTTTCTTTGCTGCGCGGAATTCGCACCGGACTGGAGGTGCGGCTTTCGACCCCAACTAATACTGCTTCATTGGTTCGATATCCTTTATTTCCATTGCGGCCCGGCATTTTCTTATCGAAATCAAGTAGTGCCTGACGCAGGCTTTTATCAATAAAGCCGGGAAGTATTTCGCGAAGGTCATAAGAGGTAATTCCCGGCAAATACGAAGTGCGCGGCAGGTTCACCGATGTTTTCTTTTGTATAAAATCTTCCATGCGTTGGGCGGGGGCTTCAATACTTCCCGTAGCGGCAAAGGCTTTCTGCTCCACTCGTTTCTGAAACTCTAAAGCAGCCATGGGGCCATACTGCTTCAAGTGCGCCCAGTCCGGCTCATTCACTGCCACTACTACCCCGCTATTGGCATAAGGGCCGTTGCGTTGACTGCTGCTCCAACCGTTGACCACGGTTTCATTATCATTGGTGGCTGCCGGACAAATAACACCACCGGGACACATACAGAACGAAAAAACACCATGCCCTTCCACTTGAGTCACTAAGTTATAAGATGCCGGAGGAAGAAATTCTCCCCTTGTGCTACACTTATATTGAATGGTATCAATCACCTCCTGCGGATGCTCTATTCGCACCCCTATCGCAAAGGGCTTTGCTTCTATAAAAATATTGTGTTGATGAAGTAGTTCAAAAATATCGCGAGCAGAGTGACCGGTAGCCAAAATCACTTGTTGGCAAGGCCATTCCTTTCCCCCGGCACACTGCAAAGCTGTAATCATCTCTTTCTCTATAACGAAACCCGTCAGTTTGGTATTGAAATGAATTTCGCCTCCTTGCTCCAATATGCTCTGGCGCATGTTTTCAATAATGCGCGGAAGTTTGTTTGTGCCGATATGCGGATGAGCTTCATAGGCAATTCGCTCGTCCGCACCGTGTTGTATCAATACATCGAGCACTTTCTTCAAATCGCCCCGCTTGGTGCTGCGGGTGTAAAGTTTGCCATCGCTGTAAGTGCCTGCCCCACCTTCGCCAAAGCAGTAATTGCTTTCGGGATTCACGATGCGTTTGCGATTTAAATCTGAAAGGTCTTTGACCCGCTCTCGCGAGGGCTTGCCTCTTTCTAGAATAATAGGTTTAATTCCCAATTCGAGTAACTGAAAGGCGGCATAAATACCGGCCGGCCCCATTCCTATAATATGGCAGGTCTTGGTTTCACTGACCGGATGATAGGCAAAGGTGCGCAGTGAATGATTGGGCATTTCGTCTCCTACATACACCTCTAATTTCAACAGAAAAACAATTTGCGGCTGTCGTGCATCCAAAGACTTCCTAAGAATTTTAATATGGCTGATTTGCTGCGCTGGCAGGTGCAGTTCTTCAGCCGCTATATCTTTAATTGCATCGGTCCAAGCGACCTGTTCGGGGCTTATTTTAATTTCTATCTGATGAGGCATGTTTAGGTTTTTATCCTACAAGGGCGATAAAAATAAGAATCCACTATGCAGCCGGTACTTTATTTACCCAAGCATAATAGCGTTTTCGCTTCTAAATTCCCCGCAAATGATATATTTGCGCTCCATTTTTAAAAACGAGATCTATCATGGAAAACCTGATTTACATTCTTCCCGTGTTCGGGCTTATAGCACTGGCTTACATGGCCTATTTATCGAGCTGGGTGACTAAACAAGATGCCGGTGATGCAAAAATGAGCGGTATTGCTCAACACATTGCCGAGGGGGCAATGGCTTTTCTGAAAGCTGAATACAGAATATTGGGCATTTATGTGGTGGTGGCAGGTATTGGTTTGGGTATTCTTTCACAAGTTCCCAAAGTAGCGGCTCATTCCAGCTTGCTGATTGTAGGAGCCTTTGTAGTGGGCTGTTTTTTCTCTGCTCTGGCTGGCTTTTTGGGAATGCGTATTGCTACCAAAGCCAACGTGCGCACTACTCAAGCTGCTAAAACATCTTTAGCGAAAGCGTTGAAAGTTTCTTTTGGCGGTGGAACCGTGATGGGATTAGGTGTTGCCGGATTGGCGGTGCTTGGGCTTAGCTCCCTCTTCATTATTTTCTTCCATCAGTTTATGGGGGGCAATTTTACTACCGGTGGAGGATACGACACCATGACTAAAGTATTAGAAGTGCTGGCAGGCTTTTCACTCGGTGCAGAATCTATCGCGTTGTTTGCCCGTGTGGGGGGCGGTATTTACACCAAAGCGGCTGACGTAGGTGCCGACTTAGTTGGTAAAGTAGAAGCCGGAATTCCGGAAGACGATCCGCGCAACCCGGCCACTATTGCCGATAACGTAGGCGATAATGTAGGAGACGTAGCCGGTATGGGTGCCGACCTTTTCGGCTCTTATGTAGCTACCGTGTTAGCTTCGATGGTGTTGGGGAACTACATCATCCGGGATAATGGTGGAAGCATTGCCGACAACTTCGGAGGCATAGGCCCCATTTTATTGCCCATCGCTATTGCAGCGGTAGGTATTATTGCCTCCATTATTGGAAGTTTTTTAGTAAGCATTAAGGAAGATGCCAAAGCAGATGTAAGCACCGTTCAAGGCGCTTTAAACAGAGGAAATAATGTGGCGATGTTGTTGGCACTTGCGGCCGCTTTTGGACTGATCAAACTGATGTTGCCCGATTCTATTGCTATGAATGTGTTTAATGCAGGCAAGTTTAGCTCGATGACCACTTCTTCGCTGAATGTGTTCTTTGCGGTGTGTATAGGTATGACGGTGGGCTATTTGATTTCTTTCATTACCGAATACTATACCGGTTTGGGTGGCAAGCCCGTAAATGATATCGTGCAGAAATCGGCCACAGGCGCAGCTACCAATATTATTGCCGGCCTCGGCACCGGAATGCTTTCTACTGCTTTTCCCGTAATTATTTTTGCCGGAGCGATTTGGAGCGCTTATTTCTTAGCGGGATTTTATGGAGTAGGAATTGCTGCCTCTGCAATGATGGCCACTACTGCTATGCAGTTGGCGGTGGATGCTTTCGGCCCTATTGCCGACAATGCCGGAGGGATTGCCGAGATGAGCGAATTGCCAAAAGAAGTTCGTGAGAAAACAGATGTGTTAGATTCTGTAGGTAACACCACTGCTGCCGTAGGCAAAGGATTTGCCATTGCTTCTGCGGCTCTTACTGCATTGGCTCTTTTTGCCGCTTATGTTACCCTCACAGGAATCGAAGGCATCAATATTTTCGATGCAAAAGTGTTGGCTGCATTATTTATTGGAGGAATGATTCCGGTGGTATTCTCTGCGCTGGCTATGAACAGCGTGGGTAAAGCTGCTATGGATATGGTGAATGAAGTGCGCAGACAGTTTCGCGAAATTCCGGGCATATTGGAAGGAACCGGAAAACCCGAATACGGCAAGTGTGTAGAAATTTCGACTCAGGCAGCTTTGCGCGAAATGCTGGCTCCGGGAGTTATCACGATTGTAACGCCAATAATTATTGGGATAGCGATGGGTGCTGAGGCGCTGGGGGCTTACATGGCCGGGGTTACCGTGAGCGGTGTGCTTTGGGCTATCTTCCAAAACAATGCCGGTGGTGCTTGGGACAATGCTAAAAAATCGTTCGAGAAAGGTGTTGAAATTGAAGTGAATGGCAAAAAAGAAATGTTCTACAAAAAATCAGACCCGCACAAAGCGGCTGTAGTAGGCGATACCGTAGGGGATCCGTTCAAAGATACTTCCGGCCCGTCCATGAACATCTTGATTAAACTTTCATCGCTGGTGGGCTTAACCATTGCTCCGCTAATTGCAGTGAATAGCCATGAAGCAACCTCGCTGATAGAATTTATTAAAAGTCTATTCGCTTAAAAATATTCTAAACCCCATCTTGTGAAAAAGCTCTTTGTAATAATGTTCAGTGTAGCTTTGGCCTTCAGCACTATTGAAAGTTGCACCGCTGCGCAGGGGGGTTCAACTTCTACGATTGGCAATGAGATTAAAAATTCGCTGATTACTTATCTGATTCAATATCTGAGCAACAATACTTCCTTATCGGGAGTGATGAAAGGAGTTACTGCGACTACTCCGCTCACTTCTTTTTTAAAGACCAATACCAACATTGATACTTTCAAGAATCTGATTTCTTCGAAATTCCAAATCCCTGCTACTAAAGTCAGCAATGCTTACAGCAGTTTTGGCAACCTAACAGATGTCGCAAATTTTATAAACAAGAACGGTAGCCTTTCCGGATTAGGCTTAAATTAATTTTTGTCGTTTTGTCAATTTCCAAAAAGTAAGCTGCCAGCAATATCCATCACTTAGGCATCCACATATCCTTAAAGATGAAATCATCGAATTAAAAACAAGACTTCGGGAATGAGTTTTGCAGCAAGAAAAGCGCTTGGCGAAGCGAGGGAAATCAAGATAGAAAACTCCGGAATGAATTCTGTAAGCAGAAAAATAAAAACCGGAACAAGAGGTTTATTGCACCACCAATTTCTTGTGAACCTGTCGGCCATCAGTTTTTACAATCAGCGAATAGACCCCGGCACTCCAGCCTCTTAAAGAGATAAGTTCCTTTTGCTGCGTAGCTTCTTTGCGCAATAACAGTCTTCCTGTATTGTCAAAAATTTCAACGGTTGTTTGAGTTGGGCTATTGAAATGAATCTCCACAAAATCTTTCGCGGGATTGGGATAAATCACGATCTCCTGTTCCTCTATTTCCCGTAGCCCAACATACACAAATGTAAAGTTGGGCGAAAGAGAACTGCAGCCTGAAGCATTGCTACCAAGCACCGAGTAAACCCCCGATTGCTGTGGGGTATAAACCGCTCCTGAAACTGCCGAAAGCAGTTGCCCATTATAAAACCATTCATAATCAGCACCTCCGCTTGCGGTTAAATCATTACCATTTTGCGACAGGCTTATCACAGGTGTATCCAACACCGCTACGTTCAACACAAGCAAGTTGCTGCTTCCGCATTCATTAAAAGCATTTACAGAAATAACTCCTGAAGAAGCGGCAATGACCAATACGGATGCTGCGGTATCGGTGCCTGAAAACATCCAGCCGACAGGAAGGTTCCAGTGAAAACTATCCGCTTGCGTTGAATCGCTAAGTGCAAAATTCAATGCGAGTGAATTATTGAGGCATACCGAATCTTCTCCAACAATAATTCCCGAAAGAACCGGAGGTGTATTCACCGTGACCAGCAGCGAAGTGGGAACGCTTTGCCCGCACTCGTTTTCGGCCTGCACGGTGAGGGTGCCGGTACTCGCTGCCAAAGCAGTAATGCTATCCGCATTCAAGGGGGTGCCCGACCAGCCTGCGGGTAAATTCCACACATAATTATTAGCTCCGCTCACCGGCTGAATAGCGTAGGAAACAGTCGTGCCTTCGCACACCGAAGTATCGCCCGCAATAAGCCCCGGGGTTCCAAGATTGGAGGGGATAACGGAAATGTTTTTCTGCACCGCTGGTGAAAGACCGCATAAGTTTTCAGCACTGACACTCACTGCGCCACCGGCACCTCCCGAAGTAATGGTGACTTCATGAGTGCTATCTCCTTGCGTAATCGCCCAGCCCGATGGCAGCAGCCAGTTGTAATGAGCAACTGTGGTATCGTTCACCACTGACAAAGTAATGTTGGCAATGCCTGAACAAACTGTATCGGCACTTATAATAGCCGATGGAGCCACAGGAGGGAATGCTTCGCTCACATTAAGCGGAGGGGAAACGAGCGAGCACACTCCATTGCTCACCGTGAAGGAATAAGTGCCCACCTGTGACACCTGAATAGTGGAACTATTGCCCCCATTGCTCCACACATAATTAAAGCCCGATGGCAAAGCCGTAAGAGTGGTGGCTGCTCCGTTGCAATAAGCACTATTGCCGCTTACTTGCGGAATAGCGGGTATCGAATTGCTGCAACTCTGCTGCAAGACATCTACGGCATCAGAAGCGTAGCGGCTTTCAAACAAAGTCCAAGCACTGCAATTTCCTTTCAAATAATAATCTAAGAAAGGAAGGAGGAAGAAAAGCGTTTTGTTGATTTGATCGGCACGAGCCAGCGGAGTGGCGGCACAACCCGAAAATCCTTCTCCGAAGTTGCACTGAAAGTTTCCGCTGCCGAACTGGCAATGAGTAGCATCGGTGATATTGATAAGTGTTTTACACACTGAATTAGAGGAATCATACATCGGCTGCTGATTGGTGGCAATGGGAGCAATGCAATCGCGGGTTCCGGCAAAACCCAAATAAGGTTTAGTCATGTTAGGTGCTGCCGTAATAGAAGAGGGGTTAGTAGTAGCAGCAGCAAAAGTGAAATAGCAAGTGGCGGGGTTTCCATACTGGCAGGAAAGCACCGTAGCACCTCCACCCATAGAGTGTCCACCCAAAGCGCCCTTCGCCACCACATGGAGATAAAAAGGGGAGGTGCTGTTCGTATTGCTTTCCGCAATCAGTTTGTTATAAACAAAGATGAGATCCTGTGCAAAATCAGCATGACTGGGCGAGAGGCTTGTTTCGGTGGTGAGCAAGCCAACGATATATCCGCGCTTGGCCAGTGAATCGGCATAGGGATAATACGGAGTTTGATCCATTTGAAAGCCGTGGGCGAAAATGACAAAAGGAAAAGAGTCGCTGGCCACTGTAGCATTAGTGCCCGGATAGTGAAACTCTATTCCCACCGCGCGATTGCTTCGTGCAGGGTCGGTATAGCTGAGGGTTTTAGTGCCTACGGTATAAGTTTGCGAATACAGCATGTTACCGGTAAGCAGCAGAGCAATGGAGGTTAAATACCTTCTCATCATTTTTTCAAGTGGATGATTCAACATTAAAAGAAACAATAAAACCTTAGAGATCTTTCATTTATTTACCGGATAGTGCGGCATCAACAATCAAGGTATAGTTTTGGCAAGTGATTGAAGAACATTTATCTGTAACTTGCATTTGTTTAAACGTTGGCATCAAAGCCCGAATACAACAGCGTATCACTAATAAAAAGATAAAATGATTGGTTGGAGTGAGATAGTAATACGATTGTCCTTAGCTTCTTTGTTGGGAGCGCTTATCGGATTAGAGAGAGAAAGAAAAGATTGGACGGCAGGCTTGAGAACGCACATGATGGTTTGCGTTGGTGCTTGCTTAATCATGATGGTTTCTGCATTCGGGTTTTCAGATATTTTAGGAACTGCCCATGTTGTGCTCGACCCTTCAAGAATAGCGGCTCAAGTAGTGAGCGGAATAGGGTTTATTGGTGCAGGCACCATTCTATTTTCGAAGCAGGGAACTATTCGCGGCCTAACCACGGCTTCGGGTTTATGGACCGTGGCTGCTATTGGGCTTGCCACCGGTAGCGGAATGTATTTTGCAGCAGGCATCACCACCATTATTGCTTTGATTATTCTTTGGGCCTTACAGCCACTGGAACGGATATATGCCAAAAAATTTAAGCAACGAACACTAAAAATAGTTACGAACCTGAACGTAAATAATGCCGCCTTACTCAGTGATTTATTGCATAAGGATGATTTGAAAATTGAAACCTTTACGCTTGAAAAAAATGGCGATGAGTTTGTTTTTGAATTAAAGTTTGACAGCTTAGACCTAACAAAAACAAACATCATCATAGATGAATTGAAAAAAGATCCCTCCATCAAAGAGATTTTTTGGAGCCAATAGTTGCGATGGTGAAGAGCCGAATAAAAACAGTGAAGCAGCTCATTCACTTTTTCTCTCCCCTATTTTCTTTAGCTAAAGTTCAGTGTTTTCAGCAATCACAAGTTCGCAGCAAAATGTGAACTGTATGTATTTAAATAGACGCAGGTTCTTGTAGCGCTTGCCTGACATAAATGCGTGAGGTAGCGACATACATTGCTAAATCAGCCAACATTTTAAGCACAAGAAACAAACCAAGTTGAGGAATAAAACCAAAAAACTGTGGCAGCAGAATAGTCAGGTGCATGGGCAGAACGCGGGCATAGGGCAGAGAAAAAATGGTGCCCACATTGGGGTGATGAGTTTGCTCCCATTGCTTATACTGTATAAAATTCCAAAGCTGATCTAAGCTAAAGGCCCCCAGCGAAAACCAAAATAATTGCCAATCAAAAACTTCTTGCGCATCGGTAATGGTGAATATAAAAATGAAATATATCAGATGAAAAAGTCCGAAATGCAGGACGAAGAATCCGGCTGAGTAGCCCGCTGATTCTGAGGTGCCATCTTTTGCTTTCTCTTCTTTAAGAGTGGCTAATTGTAAAAAGGTAAAAAAGCCTATCAACACACTTTGTATCCAGTAAATCCAGACCAGCGTTTTAAACCCGGTGCCGTTTTGCAGATAGTAAACTACAATCGCAAGATTGATAGTAAACAGCGACCAAAAGGAAGAGGTTCTATAAAATGGTTTCGGCTTCATTTTGAAAAATAAAATTAGTTCATCATTTTTCGATCTTCCAAGCGTTTTCGCAGAACGAAGTTGCGCGCCTCTCCTCATTCAGCCTCATCGGCAGCTAAGTTCGAGCAGGGATGGCGTGTAGAAAGAGTGAATCGTAAAAAGTTCTCGATGTCCTTCGCCTGAGTTGGCATCCTGCCACTATAAAGTAAAGAAGCAATTTTATTAGCGAAGGGAATGGTGCGCAGAAATACACTAACTATCATAATCTGCCTTACCTTACGCTCTGAAAAAAATATCATTGTTGCTCTGTTGTCGCTTTCGTGTTTGGCTGCTTATTCTGAGATTCACTTTTATCTCGTCCCTCTTTCTTATTCCCGCATTTGTGAGCGCCCAACTAAATCAGATTTACAAACCCACCGTCAGCCGCATCTTATTTGTGCTCGATGGCTCCGGAAGTATGAAGCAGAAGTGGGGCGACAAAACCAAATTTGAAACGGCTAAAGAGTTGTTGTTTAAAATTATTGATTCGGTGGAACGCAAAAATCCAAGTGTAGAATTTGCGGTAAGAGTATTCGGCTATCAATATCCCAACGAGCAAAGGAATTGCCGCGACTCGCGCCTGCTGATTCCCTTTGCTAAGAACAACGGAACAAAAATAAACTCGATACTCGGAAGTATCCGCCCAAAAGGTATGTCACCGATAGCGTATTCCATTGAGCAGGGAGCAAAGGATTTTCCGGAGGATGTAAAAAGTCTCAATTCGCTGGTGCTGATTACCGATGGAGAGGAGAATTGCGCAGGAGATCCTTGCAAAGCTTCCAAAGAATTAGTGGCCAAGCGAATTTCGCTCAAGCCATTTATCATCGGGCTGAATGTAGATTCTGCCAGCTATCAAAAATTCAACTGCATTGGCACCTTTTACGATGCGAAGGACGAGCCTTCTTTATATAAAACGGTGGGCGTTATCATTCGTCAAACGCTGAATACTACCACTGCTCAAATCAATTTGTTAGATAGAAATAATGAACCTACGGTCACCAATCTTCCATTTACGCTCTACGATCATTACAGTGGAAAAATCGAATACAACTTTATCCATACTATGAATGAAAAGGGCAACCCCGACACCCTATACTTAGACCCGGTAGGGATTTATGATTTGGAACTACACACTTTTCCGCCCGTGCGAAAAGAGAGTATTGAATTGGTGCCGGGCAAGCATAACATTATTGCACTCGATGTGCCGGCCGGTGATTTAATGGTGGAATGTTACGGAGCTTCGGTGGCTAACAATGATGCGCAAGTGTTGGTGAGGCCTGTAAAAAAGCCGGACAAAGCTGCGCTGACAGATGAAAGTATTCTGAACGTTCAAAATCTGAATGAGCCAGTGAAATACTTAGCCGATGATTATCACTTAGAGATACTCACCACCCCCGAAACGCTGATTGATACCGGCATTCCGGCTTTTGGCGAAACCAATTTGCGCATTGCCCCTTATGGCACTTTAACGCTGTTGGCTTCGGCTGATTTATTAGTGAGTATTTATACCGATACGAAGGATGAACTGCAAATGGCCGATCGCTTTGAGATGACCGGGAAAACCGAAAACAGAAGGCTGCAACCGGGGTCGTATCGCTTGGTGTATAAGCCTAAGAATAATTATCATAGTGAGTCCACCCGCTCGCAGCAATTCAAAATAGAAGATGGGCGAGCGCTTGTTATTAATTTACAATGAAGTTTAGGAAGCAGATACCGAACCATGAGCCGTGGGCGCTGAGAACGCTCCTGCTGCTGCTTGCTGTGTTCTATTCGCTGCTCACCTATTCGCAAGAGCGCACCCGCATTCTTTTTTTGGTGGATGCTTCGTTGAGTATGCGCAATCAGTGGCCGGGAGGCACCAAGTGGAACACCGCCATGAATTCGCTCAACGATATTGCCGATAGCATTGCCACCATTCCGAATGTGGAGATGGGGATGCGCGTGTTTGGCCATCTGCACCCCGAGCCGGATAAAAACTGTTACGATTCACGATTAGAAGTACCGATTGATTCAAACAATGCTGCGCGCATAAAAAAGAAGCTCAGTGAAATTCGCCCGAAGGGCATAACTCCCTTAGTATACTCTATTGAAAAAAGTGCCAGCGATTTCGGTAAAGTGCCGGCTAAAAATATATTAATAGTGATTACCGATGGCGAAGATGCCTGCGAAGGGGACCCCTGCGGTATTTCACTGATGCTTCAGCGCAACAATATTATTCTCCGTCCTTTTATTATCGGGATGCAGTTGCAGCAGAAAAGTCTTGACAAAATGAACTGTGTAGGCAAGCTGTTCAATACCATTTCTGCCGATGATTTCTCCACCACGCTGAAAAAGGTGGTACTGGAATCTATTGCTAAAACCACCCTGCAAGTAAACTTGAACGATAAGGATGGCAAGCCCACTGAAACAGATGTGAACATGACCTTTTACGATTCAGAAACCGGCATTGCCAAATACAATCTCTATCATACTTTGAACAGTCGCGGCCTACCCGATACTCTTACTATCTCGCCCATGTTTCGTTACAAATTACAGGTGCATACCGTACCTCCTATTATGCTGGATAATATTGAACTGCGCGAAAATCACCACAACATCATCAACCTGAATGCCCCGCAGGGCTACCTTCGCTTCACTTTGCAGGGGATGATTTCGAAATCGAATATTATCAGCCGCATCAAATGTCTGGTGCATCTTCCCGGCAGCGTGCAAACTATTTATGTGCAGAAACTAAATACTACCGAAAAATATCTGACCGGCAAGTATGATTTGGAGGTGCTTACTCTTCCGAGAATGATGATTAGAAGTGTGCAGATAGATCAAAGTAAAACTACCGATGTGCAAATTCCCGCTCCGGGCATTCTCACCATCAACAAAAACTTTGAAGCTTACGGAGCTATATTGATGGCTGAAAAAGGGCGAATGAAAAAGATATATGATCTCAAAACGAAGGATCGCCAAGAGACTGTGGCACTGCAACCCGGCAAATACATGCTGGTGTATCGCTCGAAATATGCCAAAACTATCCACACCACCGTTGAAAAAGAATTTGAAGTTACTTCGGGCGGAACTGTAAGTTTGACACTTTAATACGCTTCGGTAGGAGACACAAAAAAGTTGGAACATGGCACTATCTGATTATGCAGTGACGGGTAAAAAAGATACTCGTTCGGGATTTGGAGCAGGAATGCTGGAACTTGGCAGAACTAATCCCAATGTGGTAGCACTGTGTGCCGATTTAGTAGGCTCGCTTAAACTCGATGCTTTTATCAAAGAATTTCCAGAAAGGTTTTTTCAGTGCGGAGTAGCGGAGGCGAACATGACCGGCATCGCAGCCGGCTTAACCATCGGGGGTAAAATTCCCTTTGCGACCACCTTTGCCAACTTTGCTACCGGCAGAGTGTATGATCAGATTCGGCAGTCAGTCGCTTACTCGAACAAGAATGTGAAAATTGCTGCCTCTCATGCCGGGCTTACACTGGGCGAAGATGGAGCTACTCACCAGATTCTCGAAGATATTGGTTTGATGCAGATGCTGCCGGGAATGGTTGTGATGAACCCCTGCGATTACAATCAAACGAAAGCGGCCACCATGGCCGCAGCTAATTATGTCGGCCCGGTTTATCTGCGCTTTGGCCGCCCCGTATGGCCCATTTTTATGCCTGAAGGTAATTTTGAAATAGGGAAGGCAATTGTGATGAATGAAGGCCAGGATGTAAGCATTTTTGCCACCGGCCACTTAGTTTGGAAAAGTCTTGAAGCGGCTCGCCAACTCGAAGCGGAAGGAGTATCTGTAGAACTCATCAACATCCACACCATAAAGCCCTTAGATGCAGCAGCAATTTTAAAGAGCGTTGCAAAAACTAAATGCGCGGTAGTTTGCGAAGAGCACAATCGCATTGGCGGTTTGGGTTCTTCGGTAGCATCGCTGCTGTCGCAACAGCTTCCTACTCCTTTAGAATATGTGGCTGTAAACGATTCCTTTGGTGAAAGTGGCACTCCCGATCAACTGCTGACTAAATACGGATTAGATACCCCAAATGTGGTAGAAGCAGTGAAGAAGGTGATAAAGAGGAAATGAGAAAATAAAATTGCCGGAACTTTCTCAATGCGCTTCTAACCAATTAGCGCCCATTCCTATTTCAGCCTCAATAGGTACTTTTGTTTTGATGGCATTCACCATCTTTTCATAAATAATTGGTCGAATAATTTCTACCTCGTCCTTGTGGGCATCAAACACCAATTCATCATGCACTTGCAGAGTCATTTTTGATTTCAGGTGGCGCTGTAAAAACTCTCGGTGAATATCAATCATGGCAATTTTAATGAGGTCAGCCGCACTGCCTTGCACCGGTGAGTTGATGGCGTTTCTTTCTGCAAAACTGCGCACCGTAAAATTTTTAGAGTTAATGTCTTTGAGATAGCGCCTTCGGCCTTTGATAGTTTGCACATAACCATGTTCGCGCGCAAACTGAATATTGCGATTCATGTATTCCTTAATCTTCGGAAACTGGAGAAAGTAATTTTCGATAATCTCTTTCGCCTCCCCACGCGAAGTGCCTATATTTTCAGCCAATCCGAAAGCCCCTTGTCCGTAGATGATTCCGAAGTTAACACTCTTGGCCTTGTATCGCATCTCTTTTGTCACTTCTTCTAAGGGCACCCCGTACACTTTAGCAGCAGTGGCGGCATGTATGTCTATTTTCTTTTGAAATGCATCCGACATATTTTCATCGCCACTCAACTCGGCCACAATCCGCAACTCAATTTGTGAATAGTCGGCAGAGATGAGCACGTAGTTCTCATCGCGGGCAACAAAAGCCTTTCGCACTTCTTGCCCGCGTTCAGAGCGAATGGGGATGTTCTGAAGATTTGGATTATCAGAACTCAATCGTCCCGTAGCTGCAATAGCCTGACGAAATGAAGTATGCACGCGACCTGTTTTTGGATGTATCATTCTCGGCAGTGCATCTACATACGTGGATTTGAGTTTGGTGATTTCGCGATAGTCCAGAATTTTCTCTGCGATAGGGTGATGCTTTTTGAGTAACTGAAGGGCATCTTCATTGGTAGAAAGCTGACCGGTGGAGGTCTTCTTTCCTTCAAACGGAAGTTTCATGTGGCCATATAGCACATCGGCTAATTGCTTGGGGGAATCCATGTTGAAATCAACACCCGCCATGGCGTGAATCTCATCTCGCACTTTCAGCATATCGCGCTCGAGATCTTTCGAAAAATTATTCAGAAATCCTTCGTCAATTTTCACTCCTTCGTATTCCATAGCGGCCAGCACTTCTATGAGCGGATGTTCTATCTCCTGCAACACACTTTCTACCTCCTGTAGCTTTACCAATGGTGCCAGTTTGTGCTTTAGCTGAAGTGTGATGTCGGCATCTTCGGCTGCATATTCTTTTATTTTGTCCAACTCTACATCGCGCATACTCCCTTGGTTCTTCCCTTTCTTTCCAATCAGTTCTTCGATGGGAACTGGCGTGTAGCCCAAGTAAGTTTCGCTCAGGTAATCCATGCCGTGTTTCAAATCAGGCTCTATGAGATAGTGAGCCAGCATGGTATCGTACACCGGCAATGAAACCTGCACTTCGTACCGCTTCAACACCAACAAGTCGAACTTTACATTCTGACCTATCTTTATTAATTGGCTGCTCTCTAACAAAGGCTTGAAGTGAGTCACTATCTTTTTAGTTTCCTCAAAGTCTTTAGGGCAGGGCACATAATAGGCCTCTCCTTCTTTCACAGAAAAACTAATTCCCACTAAATCGAGGGTGAAATAATCTAAGGAAGAGGTTTCAGTATCGAAACAAAACTCGCTGTGCGACTCTAACTCCTTCGCTAAATTTTTAATGGCCTCTTCGCCCTCGACCATCTGGTATTGGTGAGGAATGTTCTGAATATTCTTGCCCCTCTCTATCGGGTCTGCTACTAAGTCTTGCGAGGCTACAGTGTGACCAAACAAATTTCCCTGAGCACCCGAAGTAGGCGGAGTGGTTGCGCTCGGCTCGTTATTTCCCTGCTGATTGACAGAATAATTGTTTCCCAAAATTCTTTTTCCCAAGGTGCGAAACTCCAACTCTGAGAAAATGGAAGCGAGCTTTTCTTTGTCCGGCTCATCCATTTTCAAATCATCGTCACTCACTTCAATGGGAACGGCCAGGTTGATAGTGGCCAATCGCTTACTCATTAATCCTTGCTCGGCATATTGTTTCACATTCTCCCCCAACTTACCTTTTATCTTATCGGCATTGGCAATGATGTTTTCTACTGAAGCATACTCCTTTATCAGTTTTTTGGCTGTTACTTCTCCCACTTTCGGAATGCCGGGAATATTGTCAACGGCATCTCCCATCAGTCCCAGAATATCAATGACCTGAAGTGGAGATTCTATTTCCCATTTTTTCTTGATCTCTTCTACTCCCATTATCTCTACTGCTCCTCCCGAACGAGCAGGTTTGTAGATGTAAATATTTTTCTCCACTAATTGTCCGTAATCCTTGTCGGGAGTTACCATATACACAATATGTCCTTCAGCCGCTTTCTTTTTTGCGATAGTGCCAATGATATCATCCGCCTCATATCCGGCATATTCCAAAATGGGGATGCGAAACCCTTTGATGATCTCTTTAATGTAAGGCACGGCAAACAGAATATCCTCGGGGGGATCTTGGCGGTTGGCCTTGTATTCGGCATACTCTGCCTCGCGATCAACTGAACCGCCCAAGTCAAATACCACCGCGAGATGAGTGGGTTTTTCTTTCTGAATTAATTCCATCAAAGTGGAAGTGAAACCACTGATAGCCGACACGTTCTGCCCTTTTGAGTTAAGAAGGGGGTTGCGACTAAAAGCAAAATACGAGCGAAAAATAAGCGCGTACGCATCGAGCAGGAATAATTTTTCAGCGTGATTAGAAGTATGTGCCATAGAATAAAAGTAAGGAACAAACAAAATACAAAAATTCAGAAGCGGAGGAAAAGAGGGTTAAAACTCTTTGTCAAAGCCAAACTCATCCATAATATCTCCCAGTTCATTATAGATGTATTCCTTGCTCAGTCCAAATTCCTCTAAGGAATATTCGTGAGTGCTGTGATAACTGACGCTGCGCTTTTTCTCCAACGATAAGGCCTGCGTAAACTTTTCTGAAGCTTCCCATCCAAAATGCGCATAAATTTTCAGCACCGTATTTTTCGACTCGGCCAGCATTTCATCAAAGGTAACTGCCACGAACTGTGAAGCGGGAATTTCCTGGCGCATCTCTTTGGAATATTTGAAAAAATCAATGCCGTAGCGTGCCCACACGCTTTTGCTTGGAGAGTCTTTGGGCACTTCGGGAGAATGAAAATTATACATGGCGGTGAACATGCTGGCCATACTGGGCACCGCATCGTAAGGGTGGCGCGCTATGTATATGATCTTGGCATCGGGAAAACGTTTCAGAAGTGTTTTGAAACGGGCAGTGCTCATCACATTCTTCGCGAGATAAGTTTTGTTTTTTCCTGCGCGAAACAGGAAGCGTTTCACACTACTTTCATAAAAATCCATCACATTTTTTTTGACGGATTCATCTTCATCATCAAGAAATTTATTGTCATTATGCAAGTGGAAATAGGGGAAAGGGATGAACACTCCGGGACTCATCAACATTTGCGCAAACACCAATTCATCTTCTTCGGCCTTGTTGAATCCCATGGGGTGAATCTCGTCCCAACCACTCCAAAACACATCATCCAATTTATTCACTATCCTTCGTAAGGAGCCAAACATCAATCGCTTGTCCAACCATTTTAATACGTTGTAGAGCTGTACAAAAGAAGAGGACATGAAAAAAGTATGTGTGTTTTTAGTGTACACAAAGCGCTCTGTGTCATGGGCAATCAGACGATGCAGAAAAGTAGTGCCACTGCGCGGATTAGCGATAATGAAAACAGGTTGCTCCACCTGCACTTTCTTATACCCCCGATGAAAAATTTCATCTAACAAACGGAAAATGAGAGAAAGAAACTGGTGGAGGAAAAACAGGAATATGAATAGTACACTCAACAACCACACCTGCCACCGAAACCTTCGATAAGTTTCTGCGATAATGTTGCCCAAGACCTTGTAGCGAACGTAATAAAAGGAGGCGCTGAAATAAACCATAAAGCGAATTGCAAATGAAGTGGATTAGTGTATAATAGCCAAGATTATTTTCTTTGATTGAGTAGAACTTTTTACCGATAGCTTAATTATGATGACAAACCGACAACTTTTTTTGAATTATGTGGCGCAAACCAGCACTGCCCCGCTGATGCTGGAAATCGAACGGGCGCAAGGGGTATATTTATATGCCGCAGAGGGGAAAAAGTATCTCGATCTAATTGCCGGCATTTCTGTCAGCAATCTCGGCCACTCACACCCACAGGTGGTAGAAGCCGTAAAAAATCAGGCTGAAAAATATATGCACTTGATGGTGTATGGCGAGTTTGTCGAGAGTCCACAGGTGAGGTATGCTAAGCGACTTTCCGAAATATTGCCGCCACATTTAAGCAATGTTTACTTCACTAATTCAGGAGCAGAGGCAACTGAAGGCGCACTTAAATTGGCGAAGAGATTTACCGGTAGAACGGGGATCGTATCTTTTAAAAATGCTTATCACGGCAGCACACACGGAGCCTTGAGCGTGATGGGTGATGAAAGTCTTAAAAGGAAATTTCGCCCTCTGCTACCCGATACGCTTCAACTGAATTTTGGAGAGACGGATGAAATAGAAAAAATAACTTGCCACCATGCAGTGGTCATTGTAGAAACTATTCAAGGAGAGGCGGGGGTACATCTCCCTTCTAAGGAATTTATGCAACAACTGCGGAAGCGCTGCACTGAAACGGGAACATTGCTCATTCTCGATGAAATACAAACGGGAATGGGACGCACCGGAAAATTATTTGCTTTTGAACATTATGGAATAACTCCCGATATCCTGTTACTGGCGAAAGCCTTTGGAGGCGGAATGCCTCTCGGTGCTTTTATTTCCTCGAAAGACATCATGCAATCTCTTTCCGAAAATCCGGTGTTGGGGCACATCACCACCTTTGGCGGGCATCCGGTATGTTGCGCTGCCGGTTTAGCCGCGCTGAATGTTTTATTGGAAACTAAACTGACCGCGCAAGTAGAAGCAAAGGGAGCGTTCATGGAAGCGCTTCTGAAACATCCTAAGATAAAGGCTATCCGAAGAAAGGGATTACTGATGGCTCTTGAGTTCGACAGCTTTGAGCAGAATAAAAAAATTATTGACCGATGTATAGAGGTGGGAGTGCTCACCGACTGGTTTTTATTTGCCCCACAATGTATGCGCATTGCCCCTCCACTTATTATTTCTGAAGTGGAAATACGAGAAGCCTGCCGCGTTATTCTTCAGGGGATAGAGGAGTGTTGAGTGCTTTTCTCGGACAAGAAAATTTCGGTGAGCATACAACGGGCACTGCCGCCACCCACTTTTTCAATCGTGGTTAAATCAGAAGATAGGATGTTAGAAGACTTCTCGATACTTGAGAGTTGCTTTGGAGTAAAAAAACTGTGCGCTCTTTCGCTCATCACGGTAAATTTTTGACCTTCAGAATTTTGTAACATCAAAATATTACCGCAAAAATTCTCCATCTGTTCGAATGAAATTTCAATTATTTCTTTTTCTGTGGCACCAAGTGTTTTTATTACCTCCTCTTTTCTTTCTGTCATGCAATCAAGACAAATTACTGCCCAATCCTCCGCTATGCTCATCACCACATTCGTATGGTAAATAGGTTTCCCATTCCTGTCATCGGCACAGAAAGACTGTAAAGCATAGTTCAATTTGTGCGCTACTTGGCGCAATAATTCCAATTCAGTTCTCGAAGAGAGGCAGGCGTATATTACCCTTTGCTCATGATCCGTTACCATACTTCCGGTGCCTTCCAAAAAGCGATTTTCAATTTCTGCCTCCGTTAAATCAATTTGCTGCTTCACATCAAATGTTTGCAGTAACCAATTAATTATGTCCGCTCTTCTTTCTGCTCTGCGCAGTGGCGATAGCATAGGATATAGAAATACTTTCCCATCCGAATGAGTGCTAAACCAGTTGTTGGGAAATACGGCATCGGGCTTTGCCGGAATGGCGGTATCGTTGAAAATTTTTACGTCAATTCCTGCGGCTGCTAATTTTTGTGCCAGGTTTTCAAATTCATGCAGTGCCTTTTGGCCGACTTCTGTTCCCAAAAACGCACCACTGAACTGAAAGCCGTTACTCTCCTCCGTTTCGGGGTTATATGTGAAAGCCGAAGGGCGAATCATAATAATTTGAGAAGCAATCACAAAACAGCGATTTAGTTAAGTATAAAGGTAAAAACCAAAGGCATACTCAGGCTGAGATTCTGCTGGTTTCTCTGTCACTCATAAATAGATAAATGTCTTTTTAACTTTACAAAAATCTAAGCACACACATGAGCAAGACGAATGACTGGTTCAAGACCCGTGGAGGTAAAATAGTTTCGTACTTTATGCAGGGTCTTTTATTGATAGCCCCCTTTATCGTTACGATCTATGCCATCTTCATTGTATTCGACTGGCTCGACTCGCGAGTTAGTTCGCTGTTCGAGCGCCTCTTCCATTTTTATTATCCGGGCATTGGTATATTGGTATTGGTTATCACTATCACCCTCATCGGGTTTTTCGGTTCGCTGGTGATTATGCAACCGCTGTTACACATTTTTGATACCCTGCTGGAGAAAACTCCGCTGGTAAAAGATCTGTACAGTTCGCTGAAAGATTTTTTCGGAGCTTTTATGAGCAGCAAGAAAAAATTTAGTAGGCCCGTGATGTTTGAAATGGGAAAGGGTAGCGGTATTTTTAAACTCGGCTTTATTACCCAAGAGGATTTGAGTGAGATGAACATCTTAGATAAAGTGGCAGTGTACACTCCACTGTCGTATAACCTGTCGGGAATTTTGTATGTGGTAAATGCCGACCAGGTGCAAATACTAGAAGATGTGAAAGCGAGTGATATGATGAAATTTATTGTGAGTGGCGGGGTGACTGAGTTAGAGGAAGCAAACGGAGTAAAAGCGGAAGAATTGATACCATGAGGCGGCTGCTGTTTTCACTACTATTCTTTTCTATTTGCCATACCTCTTTTGCCTGGGGGTTTTGGGCGCATCAGCGGATTAACCGAATTGCTGTTTTTCTACTCCCTCCCGAAATGATTGGTTTCTATAAACAGAACATCGAATACATTACCGAACATGCGGTGGATCCGGACAAACGCAGATATGCTTCGGTGGAGGAAGCTCCGCGTCATTATATAGACCTCGACCATTATTGCGAATATCCCTGCAAAGATTTTCCGCGCAGTTGGAAGGATGCCGTAGCTAAATATTCAGAAGATACGCTGAAGGCTTATGGCATTGTGCCTTGGCGAATACAACAAATGATGTATTGGCTCACCGATGCTTTTAAAGAAAAGGATAAAGCAAAAATCTTGCGGCTGTCCACTGAAATGGGACATTACATTGCCGACTCAAATGTGCCCCTGCACACCACCGAAAATTATAACGGACAAATGACCCATCAGGTTGGCATCCACGGTTTTTGGGAGTCGCGCATACCGGAATTATTCGGAGCAGATTACGATTACTTCATCGGCAAGGCCGCGTATGTGTCAAAGCCTTCAGACAGAATTTGGCAAACCATTCTCGAAAGCCATCATGCGCTGGATACCGTTTTCGGATTTGAAAAATTGCTCAATAAAAATTTCAGCAGTGATAATAAATATGCTTTTGAAACTCGTGGGCAAACGATGGTAAAAGCCTACTCCTCTGATTATTCAAAAGCCTACAGCGACATGATGAATGGGATGGTGGAGCGAAGAATGAGAGATGCTATAAAAATGGTAGCCGACTTTTGGTTTACTTGCTGGGTAAATGCCGGTTCGCCCGATTTGAATAAGCTGACTGATAAACCACTATCGGCAGAAGAACAAAAGGAAATACAAGCAGAACAAGACGCTTGGAAAGAAAGGAAGAAACAATACGGACACGATCATCCTGAAACGGGAACGGAGGGAGTGCATTAATCGTTGGATTTACTCTTTCAAGAGATAATTTGCCAGGGTTACATACTTAGTTTCGGTATCACTCTTACTGATATTTTCTAAATAGGTTTTAGCCAAATCATTCTGTTTTAGCTCCAACAAAATTTTTGCAGTGAAATATTCAGCCGCTTGTGCCATAAACTTATTGCCGGCATGAAGCAGCGGCTGAAACATCAATAAAGAACTTTTGTATTGCCCGCTTCGGTATAAGGCGAACCCATAGTTCAACTGCCAATAGGCCAACTGGCTGCTATCCATGTTGCAGTGTTCTCCTTCTTCAAAAAACTGTAGGGCAGCCGGATAGTTTTTTATGAAACTTTCAAATACCCCATATTGCAGAAAAGGTTCGCAGCTATGGCGAAACTGCTTCACCGCCCGCTGGTGAATGAGTACTTTGTAGTAGTCGGGAATATCGGTGCGTATCAGCGCAGCGTAATCTTGTACCGAAAAGGAATCCTTCAACTGAAGTAGCGTCTTTGCCAATTTTACTTCTGTGTAGTAGGCGTTGCTATCCACCATTTCCGAGAAATAATTCAGTACTTCGGGCCATCCTTTCGTAGCATCAGCAAACTGATGAAGTCCATTATAAAACTGATTCATCTTGCGATCAAACTTTTTGGAGTATTGGTCAAGCGCCTTTTGCGCATTATCAAAATAGCCCACGGTGCTATAAATAAAAGCGCCATTCAGATAAGTGGTCTCATCAATATCTTTTTGTGCAAAAGCGGAATCTAACCACTGCAAAGCCATTTTTATATCTCCATGATAAAAATATTCGGAGGCAATGTCGCAGCGAATGCCTGCCAGATGGGGATAAAGTTGTGCAATGAAATGGTATAACTCCATCGCTTCTTCAAACTTTCCGCGCTCTTTAAATTTGCGGGCATATTCAGCCGTGCGATACGCCTGTCCGCCATCTACATCCTTTTCTTGTTGCACCAATTTTTTTATTTCTGCCTCCAATTTTTCTTTTTCTAAGGCCATTCCATAAAGTGTGCAAAGTCCTTTCAGAATATCCAATCGGGTGCTGTCGGTTTTGAGGCATTGCAACCAGAGCGATTCTACTTGAGAAAGGGTGGTGTCGCTCACTACTTTCACCGGATGCTCTATATACTCAAGTTTGTTGTTGAAAATACTTTCATCCTCTTTTGTAAGCAGCGTTAGTGAAGGTGAGTTTTCTAAATCCCGATTCAAAATCACATTGCCTTTCATCATTAGCGCATCTACGTTCTTCTTATCTTTTTTCAAGATAGAATCTAGGTAGTGATTGGCTTCTTCGTATTTCTTATCTACAATAAATTGAGTGGTCGCAGAAACAATTTGTTGCTGCGAAAACAGACGAGCGCTGATTAAAAGAAATGCCAGAGTATAAAGTCGCATGTTGTAAAAATAAAAACCGCTGCGGGAAGGCAGCGGTCGGTTAAGTTTTATTGTGGAGGTAGCCTACGCATTAATCATCACCGGCATCACCAGCATCAGCAAGTCTTCATTTTCTTCTTTCTCCACGGGGCGAAGAATTCCGGCACGGGTGGGAACTGAAAGTTCAATTTCAATGTCGTTAGAATCGAGCACTCCGAGCATTTCAATCAGAAAACGGGCGTTAAACGCAATCTCCATATCGCCACCTTCATAGCTACAGGTGAGTCTTTCATTGGCTTCATTGCTAAAGTCAATATCCTGAGCCGATATTTTTAGTTCGCTTCCCGCAATGGTCAGTATAACCTGATAGGTAGTTTTGTTAGAGTAAATAGAAATTCTGCGCAGCGCATTCTGAAATTCTAAGCGGCTGATAGAAAGTTTATTGGGGTTGTTTTGAGGAATCACCGCATTGTAGTCAGGGTAGTTGGCATCAATTAAACGGCAAATGAGTTTGGTGTTTTCAAAAGTGAAAAAGGCATTCGATTTATTGTAAGAAACGTTTACTCCTGAACCATCGGAAAGTAAGGCGCTTTTGAGCAAGTTGAGTGCTTTTTTAGGAACAATAAACTGTGCTGCGTTTGCTGCTTTTACATCTGCACGGCTCATGCGAACTAACTTGTGCGCATCGGTAGAAACAAAGGTGATGCCCTCTGGCGCTACTTGAAAAAGCACCCCGGTCATAGCCGGACGCAAATCATCACTACTTACGGCAAATAAGGTTTTGGCGATAGCGTTGCTTAAAACCGAAGACGGAATATTGATTTCGGTCACCGCTTCGGGTTGTGGTGTTTTGGGGAAATCATCCGGGTTTTCACCACTCAATTTATAGCGCCCTGTTTCGGAGGTAATCTCTACTCCAAAAGTTTTTTCATCCACTTTAAACGACAACGGCTGCTCGGGCAAAGTTTTCAATGTATCCAATAATATGCGTGCAGGAATAGCAATGCGGCCGTTATCTTTGGCTTCCACCTTCAGTTCGGTGCTCATGCTGGTTTCCAAATCGGTGGTGAGAATGCTCAATCTACCATCCTTTATTTCAAACAAAAAATCTTCGAGAATGGGTAATACCGGGTTGGAATTAATAACCCCGCTGATCATTTGCAAGCTCTTTAACAAGGAGGTGGTGGAAACTATGAATTTCATGTGTCTGTGGTTTATTTTTTAGGTACTGCAAGGCATCTTGCCTTCCGCGTAATTTTGGACAAATATAATTATTGGTTGAAATTGCCTTTTTCTAACTGCTAACAATAGAATGGCTCCCGGTGTGGAAAAGGAATAGTGTCGAAGGGTACATTTTCTCGGAATTTGCGAGGGAGAAGCGGGCTTGTTTTCTACCCCTGTTTTTGAAACCCTTACTTTTACCCTTTTTATTCAGCGAAATTTAGGAGGAGAAATGATAGATATAAAGGATTATGCCCAGTACTTTTTTGTGAGCTTAACAGGGATCTTTGTGATTGTAAACCCCATTACCACTGCCTTTGCCTTTATGGCTCTTACCGGTAATTTTACTAAGGCTGAGAAAAAGGATGCTGCCCGAAAGGGAAGTATTATGGCCACATTTATTCTATTCTTATTTGCCTTGGCGGGCAGTATTATTTTTCAATTATTCGGAATCACGCTCTATTCATTTCGCATTGCGGGAGGAATTATCCTGTTTGGCATAGCTATGGGCATGTTAGGCCGTAAAGATGAGCACCAGGGAATTGCAGAAACAGCCGACACAAAGCACGATATATCTCTGATCCCTATTGCGATACCATTTATCAGCGGTCCGGGGTCTATCGCTACCGTGATGATAACGGTGAGTGAAGCGCACTCCATTTATCATTCATTGCTTATTTACCTCGCGATAATTATCACTACCGCCACCTGCTATTTTCTGATGATATATGCCCATCGAGTGACCAAATACATTGGTGATACCGGTCGTTTGTTAGTTATTCGTTTGTTCGGTCTTATCCTTTCGGTAGTGGCGGTGCAGTTTGTGATGGATGGAATTATTGAGCTGTATCAGGAGCAGTTTATGAAATAAGCGATTTAGAATTACGCGCAACCCTCCTCGCATGTTACCATACACGCGATCCTGTGATTGACAGCGCAATGGCCATGAACACTTTGCATATCTGTATCGCACAAATGGTGTATCAATACCCAAAAAGCGCAGGTTGATCTGTCTCCGGTAGTTGAAAAGCCTGAATGCCCGAAACGGAAACACTAATAATCATTTGCTACTCACAAGAGCAAGGATGACATATAGCGTTTTGAGGTATGCTGCTTCTCGCTACTCAAAGAATGGTGCGTCTCCCTCATCTGAAATGGGGCCGACAGTCATAAAATAACGGAGAGATTATCCCTCCGTTTACAAAAGAGAAGTCCTTCATTATTCCTAAAACCTTATTCATCCTTTCACATCCTTATATTCGCACTTTCATGAAAAAATTCTTGCTCGGCACTTACGATTTCTTCCACCTCCGCAAGGGACTTTTCTATACAATCACTATTGGCATTACCTTGTTGCTGGCTGCATTGGCCTCGAGCGTCCATATCGAAGAGGATATTTCGCGGATGATGCCTAATGGCGAGCAGATGAAGCAGGTGAACAACATCTTCCGCCATTCTCATTTTTACGACCGTATTATTATTAAGATAAAAGGCAGCGATACCACGCAGCCCGAGCAGTTGATTGCACTGGCGGATACACTTGAAAGTCGTTTGCAAGGGAAATACAGCCACTACATCAGCGATTTTAAAGTGCGCGTGAGTGACGAAACTGCCTTCGATATTTACAACACGGTACACAATAATCTGCCGGTGTATCTCGATGCCGCAGACTATGCTCGTATTGATTCTCTCATTGCCCCCAAACAGGTGAGCGAAACCTTGCAGAGCGATTACAACACGCTCACCTCTGCCTCGGGCCTCATTCTGAAGCGAATCATTGCCGATGACCCTGTAGGCATTACTACTCTGGCATTGCGCAAGTTGCAGTCGCTACAGGTGGACGACAAATTTGAACTGTATGATGGATATATCGTTTCGAAAGACCATCACGGGCTGTATATGTTTATCACTCCTACACACAGTTCCGGAGAAACGAAAGAGAATGCCGCCCTGTTGGATGGGCTGGACGAAGTAATTGGCAGCTTGAAAGCACAGGAGAGCGGAGCTGAAGTACTCTATTACGGAGGCATACCCGTGGCGGTGGGCAATGCGCGGCAACTCAAAAAAGACACCATTCTCACGCTAAGCATTACGGTAGTGGCCATTGTGCTGTTTATCGGTTTCTTTTTCAGAAGAAAGAGAGTGCCCTTTATCATGCTGTTACCGGTGGTATTTGGCGGACTTTTTTCTATCGCTATAATAGCCGTGACCAAGGGAAGCATCTCCAGTATAGCACTCGGTGCCGGCTCTATTGTGCTGGGGATTGCCATCAACTATTCGCTTCACTTTTTTAGTCATTACAAGCACTGCGGCTCTATCAAAGAAACACTCTCTGACCTGCTGGCTCCCATGACCATCGGCAGTTTTACCACCGTGGGTTCCTTCTTTAGCCTTACACTGTTGCAATCGCAAATACTCAACGACTTTGGTTTGTTTGCCGGATGGAGTTTAGTGGGCGCTACCATTTTCACGCTTTTCTTTTTGCCACACTTTACCCCCTTGCAACAGGAACACAGTGCCGAGGTAGCTCACGAATCGTGGCTCGAAAAAATGCTCAGTTATAAACTGAAATATAAAGGCGCAGTGTTTGCACTTATCCTGGTGCTTACGGTGTTCTTTTATCATTATGCGCAGCGCGTTACCTTTCAAAGCGATATGAATCAGTTCAATTTTATGGATGCCAAAACGCAGAAGGCAGAAAAGGAAATTGACTGGATGCAGAACGATACTTCTAAAACGGTGTTCATCGCTTCTACCGGCAGCAATGCCGAGGATATGTTTCAGAACAATGAAGAGTTACTGAAGCAGTTGGACGAAGCCGAACAGAAAGGTTGGGTGAAGAAATATTCTTCCATCAGCAAGTTTATGCCCAGCGGAAAACTGCAACGCGAAAAGTTAGAACGATGGAATGCGTATTGGACAACCGACAAAAAGCAAAAGTTACTCGCACTATTGCAAACGGAAGGGAAAAAGGTGGGATTTTCAGCTACCGCTTTCAACCGCTTTGAATCGCTGCTGAACAAAGATTACACCGTAGCCACCCAAGAAGATTTTGAAGCCATCCGCAGTTCCTTTGGCAGCGAATATTTGATTACCGGTGGTGGCATGAACACCGTTGTAAATGCCGTTACGGTGGATAAGGCCCATCGAAAAGCGCTCTACGCTATGTTAGGCACCAGTAAGACTACGGTTATATTGGATAAGCAGGTAATCACTAACAGCCTGATTGATGTCATTTATCACGACTTTAATTCGGTGCTGCTTTACACTTCGCTGCTGGTGTTCTTTGCGCTACTGCTCAGCTACGGAAGATTAGAGCTGACCATCATCACCTTCCTGCCCATGCTCATTACCTGGATTTGGATACTGGGAATAATGGCTCTCTTAGGCTTGCAGTTCAACATCATCAACATCATCATCTCCACTTTCATTTTTGGTCTCGGTGACGACTTCAGTATTTTTATCACTGATGGACTGATGCGCAAATTCCGCGATGGAAAAGAAGTACTGGCTTCGCATAAAGTTTCTATCCTGCTTTCGGCTATCACCATTACCATTGGTTTGGGCGCACTCATCTTTGCACAACATCCGGCACTTCGATCTATTGCACTTATCTCTATTATCGGCATCTTCTGCGTCTTGTTTATCGGGCAAACGGTGCAGCCTTTCCTTTACAATTTTTTTATTCAAAGCCGGAAAGAAAAGGGCTTTGCGCCTTGGACCATTTCAACCCTTCTTCTGTTTTGGATTGCTTTCGGTTATTACGTCACCGTGTCGCTAACGGGAGCTGTGGTGGGCTACATTTTGATTTATCTGGTGCCTTATCCGAATCTTAAAAAACGGAAGTTATTCTTCCATTACCTTGTTTGCTACGCGCTGCGAATTCTCACTTACATGATGGTGAATGTGCGCAAACGCCATGAGGGAAAAGAGAATGTTGACTTTTCGAAGCCGGCCGTCATTATTGCCAATCACGCTTCATTCCTTGATATTTTAGTCACCGTGATGCAGCATCCCAAGTTGATTTTACTTACTAATAAGTGGGTCTATTACTCTCCGGTATTTGGCAAGGCGGTGCAGTTGGCCGATTATTATCCGGTGATGGAAGGGGTAGATCCGGGGATTCAAAAATTTGTGGACATTGTAAAAGACGGTTACTCGATTGTGGTTTTTCCCGAAGGCACGCGCTCGGCAGATGGCAAATTGAATCGCTTCCACAAAGGTGCTTTTTATCTGGCAGAGCAACTGAATATTGATATCATTCCTATGCTGCTGCACGGCACAGGCGATACCATTCGCAAAGGCGACTTTATGGTGATGAATTCTTTTATGACCATGAAGTTTTTACCGCGCATCCGACCGAACGATAAAACTTTTGGAGAAGGCTATGCTGAGCGCACTAAACGCATATCGCGCTACTTCAAAATGGAGTTTGAAAAGTTGAGAGCGGAAAATGAAATACCTCGGTACTTTCGCCAACGCTTTATTTTGAACTACCTCTACAAAGGCCCCGAATTAGAATGGAAAGCAAAATGGATAGTGCGGAAGGAAGAATATTTTAGCGCGCTTCATGCGATGTTGCCCAAAACAGGAACAGTAACAGAGTTGGGTTGCGGCTACGGTTTCACTACCTACATGATGCACTTTTTGGGCGATGAAAGGGCGATAACAGCCGTGGACATGAGTGAGGAAAAGATAGAGGTAGCTGAAAACTGTTACTCAAAAAATGATCGTCTCCGCTTTATCTGTGCCGATGTAACGCAGATGACATTCGAAACCCAAGATGCCTTTATCGTAAACAAATTACTGAACAGTCTTTCTGAAAATCAACAGAAAGATTTGGTGCAGCAGTTACTGAACGCCCTACCTCCTTCGGGAGTATTGATGATAATTTCAGAAAAAAAGAAAATGCCTACTGTTTCAACCAATGAAATCAATAAACTTGTAGAGCAGGCCGGGAAACAACTTCAGGTATCAGAAACTCAGGGAATGATGATCTGGAATATTCAGTAAAAAATGAAAGCGAAAGCGTGGACAGGAATTATGATATCGTGATTATTGGGAGCGGATTGGGTGGCTTGGTATGTGGCGCCATACTGAGCAAAGAAGGGAAGAAGGTGTGTGTGGTCGAAAAGAACGATCAGATTGGCGGCAACCTGCAAACCTTCAGGCGCGAGGGTATCACCTTCGATACAGGAGTGCACTATGTAGGCGGCCTCGAAAAAGGAAGGAATCTATATCAGATATTCAATTACCTCGGTATTATGGATCGCTTGGAATTAGTGAAAATGGATGAGCAGGGGTTTGATGTAGTGCTGTTTAAAGACGATGAAACGGAATACCCATACGGCATGGGCTACGAAAACTTTAGCCGCATTATGTGTGAGAAATTCCCGAATGATCGGGAAGCGATTCTCACTTACTGCCAAGAGCTGAAACGGATTTGTGATAACTTCCCGCTCTATAACCTCAAAGCCGGAGAACAGTATAATGATACCTCCGTATTTTCCACCAGCGCAAAGGAATTTATTGAGCAGCTTACCCCAAATAAAAAACTGCAAAACGTGTTGGCCGGCACTAATCTGCTATATGCAGGCATCGCCCACAAAACACCCTTGTATGTTCATGCGCTGATCATCAACAGCTACATTGAAAGTTCGCATAAGATAGCCAATGGAGGAGATCAAATTGCGAAGCTGATAGCCAGAGTAATAAAAGAACATGGAGGCGATATTCTGCGCAAACAGGAAGCAACTAAAATACAGGTGGAAGAAGGGAAAGCTCGCTATGTGGAACTGAAAGACGGAGATAAAATTTATGCCGATACATTTATTTCTAACATCCCTCCCGCCCAAACCTTGAAACTGACTGACACGGCTATGATTCGCCCGGTCTATCGCAATAGAATCAAGGAATTAGAAAATTCCATTTCAGTATTTGCGATATACGCTGTGCTGAAACCCGGCACCTACCCATATCACAATCGCAACTATTATTATCATAACAAGGAGGATGTGTGGAAGAATATGGACTACACGGATGAAACCTGGCCCCCTACCTATGCGATGTTTGAATGCGTGCCACATAAGCAAAAGCAGTTTGCCGAAGCGATCATTGTTATGAACTATATGCGATATAGTGAGGTAGAAATGTGGGCCGATACATTCAACACCACCCTGAACGAAAATAGCCGGGGAGAGAATTATGAGGCATTTAAGAAACGAAAAGCGGAAAAACTGCTAGATACGGTAGCCATCAAATTTCCAAACATCCGCGAGTGCATCCAATCCTATTATACTTCAACTCCGCTTTCGTACCGAGATTATATCGGCTCTGAAGACGGCAATATGTACGGAGTGATAAAAGACTTTAACGAGCCGCTCAAAAACAGGATCTCGCCTAGAACAAAAGTGCCGAACTTATTATTGACCGGACAGAATGTAAATTTACATGGAGTATTAGGCGTAACCGTAAGTGCGGTGATAACTTGTATGATGATGCTTGGCAAAGATTATCTAGTGAATAAAATTCTGAAGGCGAATGAAGAAACTATTTAAAGGTTTCGGTTATTTTCTGCTGCTGCTCGCTCTGTTGTTGTTCGCATTATATGCTTGGATAAAATGGGGACTGGCTCCCGAAATTCCAAAACCCAAAGACCTGTCATCTCTTGAACTAAAAAGAGAAAAGGTGGGGGAAAATTTTTATCGTATCGGCAATAACTGGTTGCGTAAAAGTAGCAGTGGTATTTGGGAAGAATACGTGGAAGGCGAACCTTTTGAGCGCGGTGTGATTACCGGAAAACTCGAAAAGGAATTACTCTACACACAAGAGGTTGCTTTTGTAGAGCAGATTCACCGCCTCGTTCCCAACAATACCTATCTGCATTTCTTAGCCATGTTTACTCGCGTATTTAATCGCCACTTAGAGGCAAATGTGCCGGAAGAAAACAAGCTGGAGATTTATGGGGAATCCTTCTCGGCACCGCCTGAATTCGACTACATTGCCCCACCCTTTGATCGCATGCTCAACTATCATGCGGCTCATGATATCGGCCATGCTTTACAAAGTTTGGCTTTAGTGGGTTGCTCGTCTTTTGCTGCTTGGGATTCACATACTTATGACTCCACTATGATCATCGGGCGCAATCTCGATTTCTACTTAGGCGATAAATTTGCGAAAGACAAGATTGTTTACTTCTGTAATCCTTCAGAAGGGCACAAGTTTGCCATGATTACTTGGGCCGGTTTTATGGGTTGCGTATCGGGGATGAATGAAAAGGGGCTTACTGTTACTATCAATGCAGCAAAAAGCGATGTGCCTACGGAAGCCAAAACTCCAATTTCTATTTTGGCAAGGGAAATTCTGCAATATGCCGGCAACATTCAAGAAGCTTATGCTATTGCCAAGAAACGTAAAACTTTTGTTTGTGAAACGTTCATGATCGGATCTGCTGCTGACCACCAAACAGCGCTGATCGAAAAATCTATTACCAAAACAGCGCTGTTCCGCACCGATACCAATTTCATTCTTTGCACCAATCATTATCAAAGCGACACCTTTAAAACAGATAAGAACAATATAGAGAACATAAAGACCAGCGCTTCCATGTATCGCTTTCACCGACTTGAGGAACTGATGAACCGCCATCCGAAATTAGATGAAGCGCAAGCAGTTGCCATTCTTCGCGACCAAAGAGGGCTGCACGATAAAAACATTGGTATGGGAAATGAAAAGGCCATGAACCAACTGATCAGCCATCATGCTATTGTATTTGAGCCGGAGAAACTTCGATTCTGGCTATCGGCCAACCCTTATCAATTAGGTGAGTTTGTGAGCTATGATCTGAAAAAGATTTTTGCAGAAGCTCCCGGCATGGAAGTGAATCTTGAGATTATTGATACAGCACTCACTATACCAGCCGACTCCTTTTTATACTCTCAGGGCTGGAAAGATTTTCTCGAATTTCGCAACTTGAAACAGAAAATAAAAGATGCTGTTCATCACCATCAAACGTTGGGAAATGAACAAGCTACGCTCCAACGCTTTAATCATTCCAATCCCCAATTCTGGGAAACGCCCTATTGGACGGGCGAGTACTACTACAGCCAAAACAAATCGGATAGCGCGGTGTATTATTTCAACATCGCACTGACCAAAGAAATTAACGACACCCACGAAACAGACGGTATTAGAGAGAAAATTCTTGAATTAACGAAGAAATGATTTTCGGAATAGGAACAGATATTATTGAAGTAGCAAGGGTGAAGCAAGCACTTGCCAATGAAGCATTGAAAGAGAAAGTGTTTTCTAAGCGCGAAATTGAATACTGCTCAAAAGATAAATCTTGCCAAAGTTATGCCGCTCGCGGTGCAGCCAAGGAGGCTTTCTTCAAGGCAATGGGCACCGGCTGGAGAGATAAGATGCATATTAATGAAGTGGAGATTCTAAATGACGAACTCGGCAAACCTTATATAGAATTGAGTGGGGAAACGCTTCGTGTGTTTCAGAAAAAATGCAATGGGCAAATTCATGTAACGCTCACGCATATTAAGGAACATGCAGTGGCTTTTGTTATTATTGAGAAGTGAAGCATTTGAACTCCAATATCGAATTTGAATCTCCTGCGGCTATTAAAAAATATCAGGAAGTGGCTTTGCAGGAGGCGCTCGTTTATCTACAAAATAACTCTCCGTACTACCGGCAATTTTTTAAGCAACATCACATCTCCATAGCGCGCATCTGCACTTTAGAAGATTTGGTACAGATACCCTGCACCACCAAGCACGATTTCAGCCGCTTCAACTTTGATTTTTTGTGTGTAGAAAAAAACCAAATTGCCGATTTCACTACCACCTCCGGCACTACCGGCTCACCGGTCACCGTGGCCTTAACGGAGAATGATTTACAACGGTTAGCCTACAACGAAGCACAGTCTTTCCGTTGTGCACAAGGGAGTAGCAACGATATTTATATGCTGATGTTGACCTTAGACCGACAGTTTATGGCCGGCATGGCTTACTATCTCGGCATCCGCGAGTTAGGAGCCGGTGCTGTGCGTATGGGTCCTGTATCGCCACAAATGCAATGGGAAAACATAGAACGTTTTAAGCCCACTGTTCTCGTCACGGTTCCCTCTTTTCTGCTGAAGTTGATAGAATATGCAGATGTACACGGAATTGATTATAACAGTAGTGGAATTGAAAAAGCAGTTTGTATAGGAGAGCCAATTCGACATGCCGACCTCACTGAGAACAAATTGGCTGAGCGCATTCGCGAAAAATGGAAGCTCTCTTTATTTTCTACTTATGCCTCTACCGAAATGCAAACAGCATTTACAGAATGTAAGCACCAATGCGGTGGCCACCATCGTCCCGAATTAATGTTGGTTGAAATTTTGGATGAAGAAGGAAAGCAGTTACCGCCCGGTGAATTTGGCGAAGTTGCCATTACTTCTTTATTGGTGGAGGGAATGCCTCTGCTCCGTTATCGAACGGGCGACATCTGCTGCTATTATGACAAGCCTTGCGCATGTGGGCGAAACACGATTCGTCTTTCACCCGTGGTGGGCCGCAAAAATCAGATGATTAAATACAAAGGCACTACGCTGTTTCCTCCTGCCATTTATGAAGCACTCAGCCATGTGTCCGAAATAACTGATTACGTGATCGAGGTATCTAAAAATGAAGTGGGGAATGAAGAGGTAATTCTGAACCTGGCAGTGAATGGAAGCCCCGACTTAGCAGAGCCAAAAATTAAAACGGCTCTGCAAACCAAATTGCGGGTTATTCCCACCATCCATTTTGTAACCGTTACTCAACTTCGAGCACTGCGGCCCGCTGAAAGTCGCAAGCCGCTTACTATTATTTTCCGTTAAAGAACGCTTGTGCTTATAGCATTTTTTTAATTTTAATGCACCTTCTTAAGCCTTACCGATGAAAAAAATTATTCTGCTCTTTAGCTGCTTCACTGCGATCGCTTTTTCCAACGCTCAATCGGATAACATTTTCCTCGACCTCATAGGCAAAGCCGATAACAGTGCAGAGGTCACTGATTTTGTAAAGACCTATCATCTGGAGATGGCGAACAACACCCATTTCATCTCTAACAGCGGAGTGGAGGTGATTTTTAAAGATGGCTTAGTGAACGAAATTAATCTGTATAGAGGCAGCAAGGTGTACGGAGATTTTGAAGGTAGCCTGCCTTCCGGACTAAAGTTTGGCATGTCTCCAGAAGCCGTTAAGAATTTGTTGGGGAAGCCATCTATCAGTTATAATTCCGGCTATTGTGAATTTACAAAAGACAACCGCGTTATATCTTGTTGGTTTGAAGCAGGCTTGCTCAATCAAGTAGTGATTTCAGCTAAAGGCACACCTTAGTTTTCGTTTCCTCAAAGATATTACTTTTTATCTGAATAAAGCACCAAGAGAATGTACGCCCGAAGGCGGCTTGGGTGGAGAAGAGAGGTAGTAAACCAATCATCAGCAAATCATCGCCCGTTCAACCTGCAGGTTCAATTTGAATATCGTATTTGTGCAATAGCCCAATTACTTCGGGCAGTGAAAAGCGTGCCTTCTTGATTTTATTTTTTTCTGCGTCAATAGAATAATTAAAAGCGGTACGGAAATCACATTTCTCCAAAATCGTGTGATCAAATACAGCCCTACCCAAGTCGCAGTGATCAAATATCGAAGCGCTTAGGTTGCATTCTGTAAAATCGGTTTCTTGCAAGTGAGAGTTTTTGAAAATCGTTCCTTTTATTTTGGTGCGGTAGAAAGAGGAATGGTTCAGTGTGCAGTTTTCAAAATTGAAACACAAGCCAAAATCATGGCAGTCGTCAAAGCGAAGCCCCAACATTTTACAATCTTTAAAAGCCACCTCTCGAAGGGCAGTGCCTACCAACTTTACTAAACTCAAATTGCATTCAGCAAATCGGCAGTCAATAAATTTTATCTCCGAAAGAGTAGTATTTGAAAAGTCACAGTTATTGAAGTCGCAATTTTCATACTCTCCTTTTTCAAGCGGAGTTTCTTTAAAATCAATTCGTGCAAAAGTGCTATTCTCTTTACTAACCTCGCTCATACATTGGTTTTTGAGATGATAGATTTAAGTGTTGAAGTGCTCATTTTCTTAGCTGCTTCTTGCACATTATTTGCCAGCACGCTTTCCCCACTTCACCCCTTCGTACCAAATCACAGAAACAAAACCGATGAGGATGCTGACAAACAAAGCGGATAGGTTCGGGCGTTCAAATTCAAAGAAGTGTGCCAACGGTTTTACAAAAAGCAGCAAGCCTGTCAATGCCAGCGTGATACCTACGATGAGCAGCACCAGATTATTTTTATAGCGAAGCGTAGTGAGTAACGAATATTCGAAGGAACGATTGACTAAGGTGAGAAAGATATTGGCCGAAATGAGCACAACAAACACCATGGTGCGAGTCACTGCCTCATTGAATCCCTGCGCCACCGCATATTGATAAGCTACTAAAGCCCCCACCGTAATCATCAAACCTTGCAGCACACTGGTGGCGAGTTCTTTCCCTTCAAAAAATGTAGTGGTAAAAGGACGCGGCTTTTGCTGCATCGTGTTTTTCTCCATCGGCTCGTTTTCGTAAATCAGCGAACAGGTAGGCCCCATAATCAACTCTAAAAAGATAATGTGTACGGGTGAAAAAATATTCGGATACTTCCAACTCAAAGCCAGCGGAACAAATACGGTGAGAATAATTGGGATGTGAATGGAGATAATATATTGAATAGCCTTTTTCAGGTTGGTGTAAATTTTTCGACCCATTGCCACCGCATCTACCATCTTCGACAAGTCATCTTCTATTAAAATAAGTGAGGCGGCCTGCTTGGCTATTTCTGTTCCTTTTCGTCCCATAGCTATCCCTATATGTGCGGCTTTTAAGGCCGGCCCGTCATTCACCCCATCACCGGTCATCGCCACTATTTCACGTTTCGCTTTCAGTGCATTTATCAGTTTCAGTTTAGCTTCGGGAAACATGCGGGTAAATAGTTGAGTATCTTCGATACGTTGTTCCAATTCGCTTTCGTTGAGCGCCATCAGGTCATCGCCCGATAAACTTTTATCCCCACCTCTAAAGCCTACTTGCCGGGCTATAGCCATAGTGGTAGCCGCATAATCGCCCGTCACAATTTTTACTTTGATTCCCGCTTCATAAAAGTGTTCAAATACTGCTTGTATCCCTTTTTTAGGCGGATCATAAAAAGCGACTAAACCTTTAAACCGAAAGCGGAATTGCTGTTGCGTGTCCGGAAAATCATCGCCTGTAAAATCGGCATCGCCTACTGCCAGCACTCGGTATCCGTCAGTTGCTAATTGGAGGATAGCAGCTTCAATGTTTTCCTTTTCCTTGTTTGATAGATCGCTTACTGCCATGATGGCTTCGGGCGAACCTTTGGCAGCAATGATGCGCACGCCTGACTGGTTGCTGAACAGGTGCGTCATCATAGGAGGAATTCCCGATAGCGGATATTCGTGAAACATCCGATACTCTTTTCGTTCATCTACCACAGCGGTATCGGCATAAGCCTGATGAAGGGCAATTTCCATAGTGTCGAAAGCAATAGGCTCGCTGGCCCACATCGCCAGTCGTATCAATTCTTTTCCGGCATCGGTTATATTTTTTTCAAAGTCGCTGATGGTATTGTTAGAAAGTAGATAAAACTTAGCGAGGCTCATTCGATTCTCGGTAATGGTGCCTGTTTTATCGGTGCATATCACCGTTGCGCTTCCGAGTGTTTCTACTGTTTTCATTTGCTTCACTACAATTCCCATTTTCATCAGCCGCCAAGCACCCATCGCCATGAAAGTGGTAAAGGCCACCGGAATTTCTTCGGGCAAAATACTCATCGCCAGCGTGAGAGCTTTCAGCAAACTGTCTAATATGATTCCAGAGCGGAAGTAGTTAATGCCCCAAACGATAAAGAACACCACCGCTCCCAACAGCGCCATCTTCTTTACAAAATTGTTGATTTGCAATTCGAGCGGAGTGCTCTCCTCCTGAATACTTTCTAAACTGCTCCCTATTTTACCTAAGCGGGTGTCGCCACCAATGGCTGTTACCTTGGCAATAGCCAAACCGCTGGCTACCGTAGTGCCGCTGAAAATTTCATTATCAGCTTTTGAAGCGTCCTTATAAACGGCTAACGATTCTCCCGTCAGAATAGATTCATTCACCGAGAAATCATTGGAATGCAAGATGATACCGTCAGCAGCAATCGAAGTGCCTTCCTCCACCATCAGGTGGTCGCCTATTACAATCTCTTCTGTTTTGATGTTTTCTTCCACTCCATTGCGAATGACCTTGCTGGTGGGGCGAGTAAATTCTTTTAGTTTTTCTAAAGCATTGCGACTACGGGTATCCTGATAAAGTGAAATAGCAGAAACCAACACAATGGCAGAAGCAAGAAAAATTCCATCACCGATATTGCCGGAGATAAAATAAATAATAGAAGCCGCCAGCAATAGCAGCACCATCGGCTCTTTGGCCAAGCTTTTTACAATGTAGAACAAACGGTTTTCCTGCTTAAAGTGCAAGCGATTATCTCCGTACTTCGCTCTTGCCTTTAGCACTTCTTCACTGCTTAATCCGCGTATATTAAAGTTGTTTGTTGACAAGGGAAATGGGGTTTCGGTGAATCAGATTCACCCGGCACGGTCAATGGTATCGGGTTTAATATTTCCGCAATGCGCCAATATACGCATTCCCCTAATTCTACTAAGCGGGAAAAAAATAACAGAGAGAATAAATAAATTTTCAGCGAAAGCAAGAGCAGTGGATGGAGCTATAAAAAAAAGAGCGGAATGGTTTCCCATTCCGCCTCGCCTGAAACACTGGAACTAATGCTCCAAGCTTATCGTTTGCGGACTTGTCACCCCCGCGCCCCCGCTGGGTATACTATGAACGAAATCCATAGCCGACAAGTCGCGGAAAACGACCCATAAACTTAAAAATTTATCGTATTGCCAAGTATTTTCTGCTCATTTTTTTTATTTCTCCATTTTATAGCCCTTCCCAAAAGGTAAAATAATGGGAGACCGAGGGGTAAAATCAAAAAATGGACAGCCTGCACCATTCTGTTAAATACTTTGCCCGGCAAAACCTCTTTTTCCTCTCAATCCGTATAATCTTTACACGACTGCCTGCAATGCAGGTGTAAGCATGTAATTTCGAGTAGTAAATCAGTTGTAAAAGAGTGAAGGAAGCGGTCAAAATTTGGATTTTTGTTTTTGCGTTAATGTGTTTCAACCACGTATGGGGGGCTACCCTTGAGCCTGACTCTATTTCAAGTAATATTTTTGAGATTGAGAAGAACTCGGCCTTACAGCGCATTTCCTTTGAAAAAGTAAGAATCGCCAACGACTATAAAAGTGCCGATGTGCGCTTGATGAACCTGGTGGACAGTGTTTCCTTATTCATTCTTGCTCTTGATGTTCCCAAAGAGCAACGAAATGTGTACCTCAATCGTTTGCAGACTTACCTTAAAAACATTAACCGCTATTATTCCGACAGCTATCTTCGAAATGGAACTTATCTGGCAGTGTTGAGCTATTACCCGGTGATGATTCAATGGGATCAACAGGGAACACTTTTAGAAAACCTGAAAAGATACGAAGCGTTTTCTATTAAGGCTACGCGGTTAATTGCCAGTGACGCTATTGCAGAAGACTTTTTGACGGACTATATGAAAGATAACGAGGACGACATTTTTCGTTATGCAGATGAATATGATGACAGAGGTTTCGCTCGAAAATTACTTGAAAAAGCATTGCGACTGGCTCCTGAATCAGCTAAAAGATATTACTCTACCGACAACTCTGTTACATCTTTACTTCGCGGGAGTAATGATATCTATGTCAAGAAGAGTTTTGAAATTTACAATCGCTACGGACTCAAATCTCGCGCTTACATTTTATTAGATGACATTATAAAGAATAATATTTCCGTATCGGGAGCTGACTCTTTAGGAAATGATGCCGATGAAATGTTTTCTTACTTAGTGAAAAACGCTATAAAACTCAACGGAGCCGTTAACTATTCGGCCTACCGCTATATGCACAATACCGCCATTGATTTAATGCGCAAGGCGAATCAGGATGCCCTGAACTCTGACTATGGTTTTAGCAATTTTAAGAATCGCACCCCCGAGGAAATGTTTGCACTACTCGCCTATGGTTACAAAGAAACTACTCTTCGCACCTTTGAAATGTTAGTGCAAATTTTGAAGAAGCGAGCAGCAGGAACACCTATCAGCAGTTCATTGATTAACTCCTTAGATAAAGAAGCGCTAAAAGATTTGATTATACACTGCGATAAAAATCAAACACTGGATAATCTGTTATCGTTGGTAGATGATGAACGGAAAGACTATTTGCTGGCGCTCACCACAATGGATGAGCAGGAAGATGTAATGCCTCCGTTTAAACAATTTAGTGCCGTGGACGAAACGGGAATACATGAGCAAGGCTATCGAAGTATGAGTGAAATTACCAAAGCCCGTCCACCAAAACCCGTATCAGCAGATGTTTCAGCGGAAGCCATTCCGGTAGTAGAGAAGCCCTTGCCGCTCAGCGAAGTGAAAGAAGAACAGCCGGTAACCGGTTTGCCGGTATTGGAGAAAAAGGAGCTTGAAATTGAAAATCCGAATGCCGGCTCTGAGTTAACTACTTCCTCTATTAAAAAGGCTGACATTGCACCTATACCTCTCCCAGAAATAAAAGTTGAGCCTATTAAAATTGAATTGACGGAGGAAGTGAAAGCCAAATTGGGGCTGAAAAAAAATATTCTCAAGACATTGCAAAACATTCCTGATTTTATTGATAAACCTTATGGAGAAGAAATTCTCACCTATGCTGCACAACGCGAACCCGATGAACTATTTAAGCGGGTAGAGATGTTTAAGCAAAAACATTACTGCACAAAATTACTGGAAGAGTGTGCGGTCAATGCTCCTATTTCTGTAAAACGATATCTCTATAATCCATCGCATCCGGTCAACTATATTTTACAGCACAGCAACAATGCGACAGTGAAAAAAATTCTGGAAATAAATCAGAAGTTGGGCTATCAAAGCAAGCCACTGTTATTGCTCGATGATATAATGAATAACCGAATCACTCTGCAACAGGCCATCACTGTTTCGGCCAATCCAATTGAGTTGTTCAGCGCATTGGTAAAGATTATTTCGCGGCCTACCTACCTCGGCAAATACAGTATTGATCATGAAATGCGCGACTACAGTCTTCGCTTTGTGCGCGAGATCAATGATAAAATTGCTTCGGGTGCCTCGCAACCTTTCTATTCAGTAGAGTCATTCAATTCCACAGAACTTTATTTTTTGATGTTGTATGGCCGTGATGAAGTGTTTGCTTCCACTTTCAATGGTTTGTTCAACCGCTTTATGCTGAAACTCCCCAACGGAAGTGGAGAGTCTTTTATGAATTCAATCAATCACAATCAGTTTCGTGATTTCCTATCTCTGTGCTCTAACTATGATGTGTTAGAAGAGTTTCTCGCCAAATTCAACACTGCCGAAAGAAGTAAATTACTGTCGGCATATATTTCTAATTTAGAGAAGGAACAGGATAATCTTTCATCGGTAGTACTGGTAGCCGAAGCTATTTCTAACCTTACCGATAACCAAATTCTATCGGTGTTAGAAGAAGCCATTAAAAAAGAATATGAACGAGTAACTAAGGAAAAGGATCAGATAGGTATCTCCGTTTATGGAGTGTTATCCAGCATTATTTCCGGGAATGCAAAAACAGAAGCCGGGTGGTACCACCAGATTTCACAGCAATTCAGTATCGCTCCGGTGAGTACTCTTTCGCAGGAAGCGCTTTTTAATACAGAGGGAAAATGTATAGAGCAGATGTATTTCTACAATGATGATGACGGGCGCAGCTCCTTCATCAACTTTATGAATACTTACAAAAATCAGAATGCGTGGAAGATTGAGGATAAGTACAATTATGTCCGTATTTCATCTGAAGATGGTCGCAGAATTGAAATCTTTGCAAACAAACCCGAGTACGAAGAAAACGGAGTAAATGCGATTAATGCTTACTTGAAAGATAAAGCATTAGTGCCTTCCGTGATTGTGCACCGAGGGCATAGTTTCCATACCGAGGCCACTCTCGAGAAAGTGCAAAGCAGCGCTAAGCTTATATTTGTCGGCTCCTGCGGAGGGTTCTATAAAATTTCTATCGCTCTGGAAAATGCGCCCGATGCACATATCATCTCCACCAAACAAGTGGGCACCAAAACCGTAAACGATGCGATGCTCTTTGCCTTAAATGAAAATATCCGACAAGGCAAAGACATTGTATGGAATGAATTTTGGGATCGGATGAAAGAGAAGTTTGCCAACAACCAATACTTCAGCGATTATATTCCTCCACAAAAAAATTTAGAGTCCACATTTATCAGAGCGTATTATAAAATTCTAGGGGTTTAAAGATGTCCATTCGCATTCATAGCACACCAATCAAGCGCTGGCCCGGCAGAGGAATCTGTTTGGCAACTTTGCTGTTGCTATTGATAAGCGGCTCGGTGCAAGCGGCTCGCGACTCCACCAACATCCGCAGAGCCGACTACTATATTGATGACGACCAAGAACGCATTGATATGTTAGATGGAGTGTTAGATCATCGGGTGGACGTAGGCGACCTAGCAGAAAGTGTGCATGCAAGTAAAATCTATTTTGACCTCATTGACTCTATACAACGCTTAATTGATAGACCTGTTTTTGATGAAGGCCGAAAAAAACTCTTTCGCGATCATGTGTATCTGCAAATGCGGAAAGTAACCTACCGCAGTTTCACCAACATCAAGCGTTTTGATAATCAGTTCCATTTTATTCTATCCGAAATCAACGGTATTCAGCAGGGAAATCTTCTACAGCGATTGGTCGGGAATATTCCACAGGCCTTCAACACTTTCGGCATTTTTAAAAATGAAAGTTGTGCCGATTCATTTTTAATAGAAGCCGCTGCCTACCGCCCCGATGTGGTATTTAAACTCTACGATAGCTATTATAAAAATAGTTATGCCGCTCATGTACTCGAAGAAACTGCAAAGACGGCCCCCGTTACCGCCAAACGATATTTCAACAAGGGCGATCCTATTTATGAAATATTGAAGAAGAGTAACGACACGGCTGTAAAAGTAATTGTGCAGATAATGACCCGATACACCCGCAGATCAAATGCCTTTACGCTGCTGGATGATATTGTTCATGGCTCGCTGACAATAGAAAAAGCCGATGCCATTGGCCGATCACCGCAAAAATATCTGAAGGCCATGTTGCAAATTCGCAGCCGCCCCAATCCGCTGGGAGTGCACTCCATCGAAAGCGAACTGGAAGTGTATTCTCTGAAATTTATAAGGGTGATTAACGACCTGCACAATGAAAAAGATGCGGTGCGGTTTGCTTCCATCGAGAATTTCTCTGCCGAAGAATTATACACGCTTATGGTATATAGCGAAGAAGAAATTTTCACCTCTTCGTTCAACGGTCTTTTCGATCGGATGATGGTGAAGCTGGGGCCTGTTTCCGGCTTTGAGTTTTTGCAGAAGGTAGGGGATAATCGTTTTAGAACCTTCATTAAAATGAGTGCCGGCTTCGGAAAATTAAGACCTTTTCTACAAAGCATGACCCCACTGTATCAGCAGTTGCTAATGATAAAATTTGCCAGTGGCCTCAGCGATTACCGTGATCTTTCTCAAGCTGTAGAAGTAGCCGATGCCTTTGGCAGCATAACCGATACCTTAGTGCTGAAAATTCTGCGCAGCACCGTCAAAATTGAATACATCAAACGAATGACTCTACACGATGCCAGAGGAGTAGCTATTTACGGATTGCTTTCTAATCTATTTGTGGACAGAAATATCGGCAGTTCAGATTGGTTTGCTTCGGTGGCTCAGCAATATTCGCTGCCCAGTTTTGATAAGGTAAGTAATGAACTGCTTTTCGATCGCGATAATATTGACCGTTGGCTGATTTATTTTTATGATGATGAAGATGGCGACATGTCCTTTACCTCCTTTATGAAATCATTTGTTGACTCTAACTGGCAGGTCATTGATTCCGGCATTTATGTGATTATTCAGTCCACACATGGTCGGGAGGTTCAGATATATGCCAACAAACCTAAGCATGAATATGACGGGCAGGAGAAACTGGAAAATATTTTTGCTGATAATGGATTTGAGCCAAACGTGATGGTGCATCGAGGGCACAGTTATTACGCTTTCAAAACCATTGAAAAATTAAAAGACAACACGCAGATATTTGTGCTGGGTTCCTGCGGAGGGTATCACAATATATCCGGCATTATTGAGCGTGCACCCGATGCCAGCATCATCTCTTCCAAACAAATTGGAACCATGTTCGTGAACAATCCGATGCTGAAAATTATGGCCGATAGAATCAGAGAGGGACAGGATGTGGATTGGCCCTCGATGTGGAGTGAGTTGGCGGTAGCATTAAAAGACAACCCCAAGGCTTACGAAAGGTTTCAAGATTACATCCCTCCACATAAAAACCTAGGGGCTATCTTCATCAAAACATATAATCGCCTCATGCAGGAGGCCAACTAAAGTTTCCCGGTTATTCTTCTGTTTTCTTTTTGGCTACTTTTTTTGCAGCCGCTTTCTTTACAGGCTTTACCGCCTTTGTAGCTTTCGTAGCTTTTGCCTTTTTAGGGGCGGCTTCTTTTTTAGGTGCAGCGGCCTTTTTCACTTTGTGCGGACGTGAATTTCCGTATGACCCTTTAAACGTTTTCCCTTTGCGGGTTCTTTTGTCTCCTCTTCCCATGGTTTAAAAATTTTTGATGTGCGAATAAAGCAAATCTTTTTGCATTGTTTTTAATCACTACAAAAATGCGGCAACGGTGCGAATAAAAAAAACCTGAAGTTTTGTCTTCAGGTTTTTTCCATAGCCGTCAAAAGGATTTACTTATTCACCTTTTTAGAAAGCTCGGTACCGGCTTTGAATTTTGCAACCTTCTTCGCCTTAATTGTGATTTCTTTCCCCGTACGAGGGTTGCGACCTTTGCGGGCAGCGCGCTTTGAAACGGAAAATGTACCAAAACCTACCAGCGTAACTTTTCCACCTTTTGAAAGGGTAGAGGTAACTCCGGTAATGATTGAATCTAATGCATCAGCAGCTTGCCCTTTGGTCAGCTTCGCATCTTTGGCAATTTTGTCAACGAGTTCTCCTTTGTTCATAACAAATTGTTTAGAGTTAAATAATGATTTTAGCCCGACAAATATATGCCGGTTCGCTATCATGCAAAAACAATTACCGCTGAAAGTGTTGATAAGTCTGCGTTTCAAACAGTTTTACGAGGAGAATAAGGTTGCCGATTGTTGAAAATAGAGTGTTATCTTGTACTGATTAAAGTGATTTTTTATCGGGGTAGAATATTCTAAAATCACTGAAGAGTCTATTTTTCACTACTGCGTTATTCTTTACTTTGCTGTAAATTTAGCAAGCGCAAACGCAACCCAAAAGAAACAGAACAGCCTATGCCCAGCTTTGATATAGTCAGTAAAGTAGACCCACAAAAAGTGGAGAACGCCATCAACGTGGCCCGGAAAGAAATTCTGAACCGATACGACTTTCACGGCTCTAAAACAGAGATTGATTTCAACAAAAAGGACTTGGTTTTACAGATCACCACAGAGAACGATATGCGGATGAATGCTATTGTGGATATTATTATTACCCGAGGGGCAAAGCAGGGTATTGATCCACGAAGTTATGATGTAAGTCAAGAGCACTACGCATCGGGCGCAATGGTGAAGAAAGAAATCAAACTAAAAAATGGTTTGGATGCTGAAGCCATCAAGAAAGTGATGAAGGCAGTAAAAGATACAGGCGCAAAAGTGCAGTCTCAAAAAATGGAAGACATCGTGCGCGTAAACGGAAAGAAGATAGATGAACTACAGATGATTATGGCTACCTTGAGGAATGGAGACTTTGGTTATCCTTTACAGTTCGAAAACATGAAAAGCTAAAAACTAAAACAACGATTATGGCATTCTTAGATCAGATGAAACAATTAATGGAACTGAAACAAAAGATGGAAGAGGCAAAAAAACGTCTCGAAGCTATCGAAGTAATTTCTGAAAATGAGTACGTAAGAGTTACGGCAAATGGTAACCGGAAAGTGAAAAACGTTGAGATATTGAAGCAGGATGACAAAGAAATATTGGAAGGGAAACTTCAGTCGGCCATTAATGAAGTGATAGAAAAGGCAGAAAATGTACTTCAGAGCGAAATGATGGGAGCTACCAAAGGAATGATGCCCGACAGTTTGCCTGGAATGGGTTGAGGAGTTATGATTCTTTTAATGAAGTTCGATACATTTTCTAATAGCTCTCCGGGTAGCTTTTGTCAATTACACAGTAGAAATAGCCCTTAAATTCAGTTAGATTAAAAAGGAGACTTAATTCTATCAAGAGTCAGCTCCCGGCAGGCTAGTCGTTTTATCTTACAAGAACATTTTAAACCATAAGAGGCTTCTGGTTTTTGCCCATTATGATTGATAGAACAGGAAGAATAGGTGGAGGGCTAACTAATCTGCTATCAAAATCACGAGGTAATATAAATCGTTGGGGAGATGGACACTTTCCGGCAATACCATCGGTGCAAAGGAAGAAGCAGAATGGTTGTTCTGTATTATCTTTACCTCATAGCTGAAAAGCAAAAACCGGTATTTGAAAAGCGCATTTTCTGGGATGTGGATTTTGAAAAGTTGGATTATGATGGCAAAGCCAACTTCATTATTGAGCGGGTGTTTGAGCGGGGCGATGTGCAAGACATCCGCAACTGCCGCAGATACTATGGCGATGAAAAGGTGGCCGAGGCATTGACGAAAGCAAAATGGCTTTCGCTTGATACGATCTCATTAGCCTGTGCAGTTTTAGGGAATAAATTAACTGATTACCGATGCTACATTACAGCACAGTCGAACCCGCAACACTGGATATACTGAAAGGGCTTTGCGCTATTCCTGAACTCGAGAATTTTTTTCTGGTAGGAGGCACTTGCCTGTCACTTCGATATGGTCATCGAACTTCTGAGGATTTAGATTTGTTTTCGACCGTAGATTTTAATAATGAAGAAATTATTGCGGCAGTAAAAAATTACTTCCCCCAGTTCAACTATAAGAATACCAAAAATCCGGTAGGCATTTTCTGTTTCATTGAAAATGTGAAAGTGGATATTATGCAGTACTCATTTACCTGTTGCAACCATTCAAAATGAGGAGAGCATAAGGTTGTATAGCGATTGGGATATAGCCGCTATGAAGATTCAAGCCATCTTAGGAAAAAGAAAGAAAAATGATTGCCGGAGTTTACATGAGTTGCTAAAGCATTATTCTCTTCAGCAAATAATGGGTTGGCATTAATAGAAGTATCTGAATCAATTGTAAACATCGGCATTCCTTATGCCCTCACCTGCTTTACCGATGCTGATGAAAGTGAAGCCCCCATTAGTCTGAAAGCCCAAGCATGAGAAAAGGTGAGCGACTATTTAAAGTAGTCCCTTCTCCAATAAATACTCCGCTATTTGCACGGCATTGGTAGCTGCCCCTTTGCGCAGGTTGTCAGAAACAATCCAGCAGTTGAGGGTGTTGGCTTGGGTTTCATCTCTGCGAAGGCGGCCCACAAAAGTTTCGTCTCTATCATGTGCATCAATGGGCATGGGGTATTTTAAGTTCTTCACATCGTCCACCACCACAACCCCCGGTGAATGAGAAAGCAGATGGCGCAGTTCTTCTATATCAAAGTCATTTTCAAATTCAATATTCACACTTTCGCTGTGTCCGCCAATAGTGGGAATACGCACCGTAGTAGCAGTCACTCGGATGGATTCATCACCCATTATCTTTTGAGTTTCCTTCACCATCTTCATTTCCTCTTTGGTGTAGCCGTTCTCTAAAAACACATCAATGTGAGGCAGAGCATTTAGGTCAATTTGATAAGGGTAAGCCATTTCGCCTTTGATTCCTGCGCGTTCATTCATCATTTGATCCACTGCTTTTTTGCCCGTTCCGGTAACACTTTGGTAGGTAGAAACCACTACGCGCTTTATTTTGTATTTGTCGTGCAGCGGCTTCAGCACCACTACCATTTGAATGGTGGAGCAGTTGGGATTGGCAATTATCCTATTGGAGGATGTGAGTACATCGGCATTCACTTCGGGCACCACTAAAGGAATATTCGGCTCCATGCGCCAAGCCGAAGAATTGTCAATAACGGTGCAGCCGATTTCGGCAAACTTTGGGGCGATTTCTTTGGAGGTGGCACCCCCTGCACTAAAAATAGCCACTTGTGGTTTTCTTTCGATGGCGGTTTGCCAACTCACCACCTCATAGTCGCTGCCTTTAAACGAAACTTTTTTGCCCACACTTTTTTCAGAAGCCACGGGAATTAATTCCGTTACAGGGAAATTCCGCTCGGCCAACACTTGCAACATTTTAGAGCCGACTAAGCCGGTGGCTCCTACCACAGCTACTTTCATTGTTTATAAGATTTCTTTTGAGGCTGCAATTATCGGAAAGATGCTTCAGTTCTTTACAACTTTCCGGGTAGTGTTTTTCACTTTCAGCAAATAAATGCCGGCCGGTAAAGCAGCGACCGATAGTTGTTGTTCCTTGGCGGTGATAGGAACCCGCGCTAAAATTCTCCCGGTGATATCTAAGAGTAAAATATTCTCCCCGCTAAGATTTTCGTTCAACTGCACCTGCAACACATTCGCTGTAGGGTTAGGATATACGCTGAAATCGGCAGTGGATTCATTTATCTCGCGCACATCATTGGGCAGCCAAGAGGTATCGCAGGGAGCATCAAAAAAATGCAACGTTCTTTTGTTGTAATCGCTGAAAAACTGATGGGCGGCATACATAGCATCTACCTGCGTACTCATAAATATTTTTTCGGCTGCCGGTAGAGAAATAAAATAAGGGTAAGAAAATGGAGTTGCCAGAATGCGGGCAAAGACCGTATCGGAGGCATAAAGCATGTAATAGTCACTATCCATCAGATGGTTGTTCTGCAATTCGGTGAACAGGTGGCCGGCCAATGTGCTGTTGATGTTTCCATCGCGCATAAAGCGTTCGGGATAGACCGGGGAGTGATCTTGCAAAAAGTAATTGGTGCAGATGCTGCGACTGGCGAGCGTGTTGTGATCGGCCAGTGCATCAGCATTTCCTTGAGGCCCTACGTTCGGATGATTGTCATATTTTGCCATACACCATTGAATGGGAACTTGGGTCATATTCATGAGTAATTGAGAAGACTGCGCGCAGTACGACACAGCCGCGCTCCACCCAAAAAGCGTGGCCACCTCAGGTGAAAAATTACCTCCGTTGCTCATCCCGACTGCATAATATTTGGTAGCACCATTCGTAATGCCGCGCAGCCGAAAGGTATCCATCAGTATTTTGATATTGGCAAGATCCACATTCGTTGCCGAGTCATAAGGTAGGGTTGCCCAGCGCAGTTTGCCATCGCTGTCAAAGTCGGTCTGCTTGGTGATCTCCTCCGCTTCGGTAATGATGAAAGCAAAAGTATCGGCCACGGCATCGTGCAAAAATTGCCGATAGTCTAACAAAGTAATCCAGTTAGCAGCCGCGCCACCGCTTCCGTGGAAACAAAAAATTACACCTTTGAAATGGGGAGGGAAGTAAGAATAAACTTCCTTCAAGGTGTCGCGACCCATGATTGATTCATGTTGAATATTGATAGTGCCGATAGTGCGAAAGTTGGCGGAGACTGAAATATTCTGTGCCGGCATTAGAAGTTTGGTGTGCCATTCATCTTGGCTTTCGAGAGAAGAAACATCGCCCGCCCAATGATCGAAAACCTGAGCAGAAGGAATAGCGTTGCACCAAATATCTACCGTGTCACCTGCACTATAATTTCCACTGCCATAACCATTATTCACCGTAAGGGAATAGGTTTGCGCCACTGAAATCATGCAGAAACCGACTATCAGTAAGTTTAGGAAGGCGAGTTGTAATAAATATCTTTTCATTTGGAAAGTTTTTGGTTGAATAGCGCGAACTCAACAAAGTTCGATATACTATCTGAAACTATTACATTTAACCACATGAAGTATTTTTGTGTGTTTATAAAATAAGGTAATTAGGAATGAAACTCTTCAAACAAACGTTAATACAGATAGGTATTTTTCTTCTTTTTTTCGTGACTCTTGAATTGTGTTCTTACATAGTATTACGGAACATGGGAGTAAATCCATTGGATACCGTACAGAAATATCCCTATGGCCGTAGGATAAGCGGGTATTATGCTACAGAAAATTTACCCAATCATACCTATAATGCTTTTGATGGGTTGGATCATTTTAAACCAGATAAAATGGTAAGTGACAGCTTCTCATTTTTCTCTGATAAACCATTACATGTAGATAGAACAACCGATGAAATACGAATTTTTTTAACAGGTGGATCCGCTGCATTTGGCAGTATTGAATCTCAGGAGATAACACATGATAAATCCTATCCTTCGGGTTGCTATACCTATAATTCAAGTATTGCGGGGATTATGAAAGCAGAGTTAAATAAGAAGTTTCCAGATAAACATTTTGAGGTGATAAACGCGGCAGTGGTAGCGCACAGATTTAATCAGAATTATCTAATGTATTATGCTGCCATACACCAGTTCCATCCTGATATTATTATCAATATGGATGGCTATAATGAAGGATATACTTTGCGTTCGGGTATGCCGTTTAGCGATCCCACAATAAAGGATGAAATGGAAGGCTTAATAGATTTAGAGGCACGTTCGAGGTATGCGACATTTCCATTTACAGTTTTCCTAATAAACTATACATTAAATAGAAATACCCGAAGGCTATTATCTAAACAGACTAAACAGACTAAACAGAAACAACAATCAGAAATATTAGATGAATATTTCAAAATTATAGTAGAAGTAGCAAAAGTGCCCCCAGCTAAATGGGATACCGTGCATCATATCCTCTACAAATATATGGTAGAGGTTGGAGGCATGAAAAAAAATAAAAAAGAAGATTCTCGAAACGTGAAGGAAGCGGGTCTGCAATTATTAACGACTCTAGGGACAGTATTAGATAGTGCTCAAATTGATGTATTCAAATCCACTATTAACCAAACGAGTTACAGCACCTATAAAATTTTCGAGCCCTTATTAATTGAAAAATCTCAGACCCTATTCTGGTTGATTAATTCCTATGAGGCTCAGTTAAAAGGAGATAACATTTATTCGATTTTTTGTCTTCAGCCAATGTTGAATAGAAGGTTATATCAGAAAACACTTAGTCCACTTGAATTACAATTGCGAACAAATATCGAAGGCAACTCTTCTGTCTCGAATGTATATAGATATTTTTTTGATGACTATTTTACATCTCATGCCGATTCAATAGTGAAGCATTATGGGGGAGCATATATAGACATGAATAAGGAAATAACCGGATTAAAATCTACCGATGAATTTTATGTTGATTATTGCCATTTAACACCATTCGGGACAAAATTTGTAGCTGAAAAATTTGCAAAGTTGGTTGAAACTCATTTACAACAAGCCAACAATTAAAGAGGACTTTGGTGTATTACATATTCGAGTATGGATATTCTGTCGAAATTTGCATTTGTAAGAACGCAAATATCTTTTCATTTGGAAAGTTTTTGGTTGAATAGCGCGAACTCAACAAAGTTCGATATACTATCTGAAACTATTACATTTAACCACATGAAGTATTTTCCTTTAGCACTTCTTTTGTTCATCACGTTGAGCATTTCTGCTCAGTTGACCGATGATTTTTCGGATGGCGACTTTACCAATAACCCGGTGTGGAGCGGCAACACCTCCGGCTTCGACATCAACTCCGGCATGTTGCACAGTAACGGGCCGCAGGCGAGTTCCACTATTTATCTTTCTACTCCAAATGCGCTGATAGATTCAACGGAATGGAATTTTTTGCTTCGGCTCGATTTCAATCCAAGTTCTTCTAATCAAGTGCGCGTATTTTTAGTGAGCGACCAAAGTGATTTAACCGGAAGCCTAAATGGTTATTTTATTCAGTTTGGCGAAACCGGCTCTGCCCCCGATTCCTTAGATATTTTTAAACAGAGCGGGGCTTCGGCTATCAAAGTTTTTACGGGAGTCAGTGGCATTATGACGAGTTCTACCTCTAACCAAGTGCGTATCAAAGTAATTCGCTACACCGGTGGCAGTTGGGAAGTATATGCCGATAAAACCGGGGGAACAAACTATACGGCTGAAGGGAATTTTACAGACACCACTTTTACTTCTACCGCTTATTTCGGAGTCGTGTGCGACTATGCCACTGCTTCGCGCTATAACTTGTACTACTTCGATGATTTCAATATTTTGGTGATAAACCCCGACCTCATAAAACCAACTGTTGTTTCTGTAAATGTGCTTTCCGCTACTGCGTTAGATGTAAAGTTTTCAGAGCCGGTAGAGGGGAGTTCGGCACAAAGCACCGCCAACTATTCCGTCAACAATGGTATGGGCAACCCTACCTCTGCCACTCTTGATGGCACTGACCCCACCTTGGTTCATCTCACATTTACAAACCCGCTGCAGAATGCGGTCAACTATCTACTCAACATTTCGGGAGTACAGGATTTGTCGGGCAACACCATGCTGCCATATTCCTATCCATTTTCATTTTATACAGCCGGTGCGTATGATATTCTTATCAATGAAATCTTTGCTGACCCCGATCCACAGGTGGGCTTGCCTTTAGTGGAGTTTGTAGAATTGTATAACCACACAGCATTTCCGATTTCACTCAACGGATGGGCATTTTCAGATGCTTCTACCACCGTTACGCTTCCGAATGTGACCATCCTTCCCGATAGTTTTATGTTGCTATGCGCGGCCGCAAACACCGATTCCTTTTCTTCTTTTATTGCCAAAGCGGCATTGTCATCGCTCCCCTCACTGAACAATACCGGGGACCACTTAACGCTGAAAGATAATTTGGGAACTGTGATTCACTCCGTCAACTATTCCGATAGTTGGTATAACAACAGCACCAAGAAAAATGGCGGTTGGTCGCTCGAATTAATCAATCCGAATAATCCCTGCAAAAGCAGCGGGAACTGGACTGCTTCTAACGATTCAAGTGGCGGCACACCGGGGCGCAGAAACTCGGTGTACGATACCACACAAACTCTCGCACTGTCATTAGTTAACGTGACGGTACTGAGCGCTTCGCAAATCGAAGTAGTATTTTCAGAAAATGTAGATCAGGCTTCTGCACAAACGCTCGCTAATTATTCGGTGAATAATGGTGTGGGTCTGCCTGCCAATGCGCAACAAGATTCGGTAGATTTTACAAAAGTGAAACTCACCTTTTCTCCTCCGCTTGATAGCAATGCTGTGTATGTGATTACCGCTCATGTGCAGAGTTGCGCAGGAGCGAATATTTCCGCCAACAACTCAAAACAATTTGCCTTGCCGAAAGCGGCTGAGCGCTACGATGTACTCATCAATGAATTTATGGCAGATCCCGACCCGGCAGTCGGCCTTCCCAATGCCGAGTTTGTAGAACTGTATAACCGCAGCAACAAAACCATTAACCTCAAAAACTGGACGCTCACAAAACCTACACAAAGCGGGGCCGTGCTGCCGGAGTATCTGCTTTTGCCCGATTCATTTCTCCTTATCACCGGCACGGCATCAGGAGCTGCCTTTGCGGTGTATGGAAACACGCTGGGTCTTGCTTCCTTCCCCACTTTTACCAACACATCCGATCAGATTTTATTGAAAGATCAAAACAACAATCTGATTCACTCCGTGAGTTATGACGACTCGTGGTATCAGGATGATGCTAAGAAAAGCGGAGGATGGAGCCTCGAAATGATGGATACTCAAAACCCCTGCAACGGCAAAAATAACTGGCACGCCAGCGCAGATGCCAGTGGCGGCACTCCGGGCCGAGAGAACTCCATTGCACAGAGCAACCCCGACACTATTTTACCTCGATTAGTTCGCGCAGCACTGGAGGATAGCAACACGCTGATACTTTATTTCTCCGAGTCGGTAGATAATAACATCGCCTCTATCGCGACCAATTATGTGGTGAGTAACGGAGTGGGGGCTCCGGCTTCGGCCTTGGCTATTCCTTTCGACTATCAAACGGTGCGTTTGTCGTTTCTTCAAAATTTTCAAGCGGGTATTCTATATTCTGTTCGGGTGTTGCATGCGAGCGATTGTAGCGGCAACCCTATCGGAATGAGCGACACGGCTCGCTTTGCCATTGCCGACACAGCCGCAGTGGGGGATGTGTTGATCAACGAAATTCTTTTTAATCCCAAAACTGCGGGCTACGATTTTGTGGAGTTGTATAACAATTCTACCAAGGTGATTGACCTAAAGCAGTTAGACCTTCTTGAAAAAGATATTTCGGACCCTTCAGTTGTATTAGAGCAATCAGCTGCATCTGCCGAAAGTTATTTATTACTTCCGGGGGAGTTTGCCGTACTCACTGCTAATCCCGAAAATATCCGGTTGAGCTACTACGTAGAAAACCCTTCGGCACTGGTGCAGTCTTCCATACCCAACTACCCTGATGGTGCGGGAATCTGTGTGCTCAAGATTCATAACGGCAGTACTATTGACAGCCTTTCGTATAGCCATACTTGGCACTTTGGTCTGTTAGATTCAGAAGACGGAGTTTCGCTCGAGCGCATTGACTACAATAAGCCCACACAAGATCAAAGCAACTGGCATTCGGCTGCCTCTACGGTTGGGTTTGCCACGCCTACCTATCGCAATTCGCAGTTCAGCGAAACGGGAATTACCGAGGATAACATCACTATTGACCCCGAAGTGTTTTCGCCCGACAACGATGGCGATAAAGATTTTACATGGATTAAATATCGCTTTGCTGAACCGGGCTATACTATCAACATTCGGCTTTACGATGCAGTCGGTCGTCCCATACGCAATCTGGTTCACAACGAACTGTTGGGCAGCGAAGGGCAGTTTCAGTGGGATGGCACCGATGATGACAACCACAAGGCGCGGGTAGGCATCTACATAGCCTATATCGAAGTGTTTAACTTAAACGGCAAAGTGAAGCGCTTCAAAAAGCAGTTGGTGCTAAGTGGTAAATTTTAACGAAATGTTGTTATCGGATTTCAACAGATTATTTTAGCTTTCTTTTTAAAGTAGCACAGTAACCGCTCATTCATGAAACGAATTCTTTCTTTCATCCTTCTTTTATCGCTTATTGCAGCACTTCCTGCACAAACAGCACTGTTCAACAATAACGGAGCAGATATTTATGTAAAGGACGGTGCTTTTATGATTGTAAAAACCAACTCGCTTTACAACAACACCAGCGGTGGCTCCGGAGTGTTTGACAATGCGGGCACTGTAGTGGTAGAAGGTGATGTGAAGAATGACGGAGTAATCAATGCCGCAGGCGATACCATCCGCTTGAGTGGCGATTGGGTAAATAATAACAGCTACACCGGAACTGCCAGTTGGGTCGAAATGAACGGAGGCGCACAGCAAATTTCCGGCACAGCCGTCACTACTTTCAACCATTTGAATTTGTTGGGAGGAAACACCGTTAAGCGCCAGACTATTGATGCCGTCACTTCCGGCTCGTTAGTATTGAACGATGCAGAATTAGCCACCGATGTAAACGAAATGTTGGTGACCAACACCGCCCCTACTGCCATCACTCGCAATAGCGGATTTGTGAGTTCCATAGCAACCGGCAAACTGTTGCGCGCTACGCTGACCTCGAGCGCTTATCTATTCCCCGTAGGTTCTCCTTCATACAACAATCCACCCAGTATTTTCCGCCCCATCGAAATTACTCCCGTTACCGCTGCCGCTAACACCTTTGGAGCAATGGTAGTAAAAGGCAATGCCACCAATGACGGCTACGACATAAGCACACTCGATGATGTATTGTGTTTGGTGAACCCTAATTTTTACCATCGCCTCTACCAAACCAATGGAAGCGATGTGGCTTCGCTCAACATATTTTTTGACCCCACTGCCGATGGCGACTGGACAGACCAAGGGCATTGGGACGCTCCCAACCGCTGGAACTACATAGGCACTCCCACCGCTAACAATGGCTACGGACTTTCAGCCGTGCAAGTGGCCGGTGTCAGCGACTTTCAACCGGAGCCTTTTGCTCTCGCCAGAAAGAAATTTACGGTAGATGCCGGGCCGGATGTAAGCATTACTCAGGGAGAGTCCACCACTTTTAACCCCGGCATCACAGCCGGCATCATTTCTTTAATCGCTTGGACTCCCGACCTTTCTCTTAGCTGCAACGACTGCACGGGGCCGGTAGCTTCGCCCACCGCCACCACTCGCTATAGCATCGAGGTCACCGATAATGCCGGATGCGTGGTCTCCGATTCGCTGTTGGTCATCGTTACTTCTCCGCAGTTGCTCATCCCCACAGCTTTTTCACCCAATGGTGATGGAGTGAATGACCGATTTCGCATTCTAAATAAAGACCTTGTAAAATTTACCTTGCAAGTGTATAACCGCTGGGGCGAAAAAGTGTATGAAACCAGCGACCCCACCGAAGGCTGGGACGGCATTTACAAAGGCATTCCGCAGGGCATGGGAGCTTACGTGTGGACCTGCTCTTACCAACTCTCCGGGCAAATCAAATCTTCTCTTGCCAAAGGCAACGTAACGCTGATGCGATAGAGACAAAGCCAATAATTAAAGAGATATGAGCTACGAAATTAGAATCAAAGATTCGGACGTATCTAAAATTCGGAATGCCCAGCGGGGCATCTCGAACAGCGGAATAGTTATTAGTTAATCGTGTAATGGTTATTCGGTGGTTCGTTGCCCGTATTTTGTTTCTTGACTCTCGGCTCTTTCTTCTTCCGGTTTAAACTCTACTTCGCCAACTACTCAATTTAGGAGTTAGCCTTTTACAAGTTTTGAAAATTTTGGACGGGATAGCTTTGAAATGATTTGAGAAAAGAGCATTATGTTTAGCACCAAAGAAAGAGATTTGTGATGTCACTCAAATCATGTTTGAGGGGGGGGAGATTCTTTCTCCTAGTTTTTTTATCCGCTTAGGGGGTTATTTATTTTGTGCCAATAAATTTTAAGATGAATCGAAGCCTATTTTTATTCCCAATACTGTGGTTGGCAGTTCTTTTTTCTACGGCACAAAGCAATGCGCTATTGTACGAAGGACTTCCGGTATTTCATGGCGCTACCATCATCGGTAATTACCCCGGCACCGATTTTCTGTTCACGGTTCCCGCTACGGGAGAGAGGCCCATCACTTTCTTCTCGAAGGATTTACCAAAAGGACTGAATCTGGAAGCTACTACAGGAATCATTAAAGGAAAGGTGAGCGAACCGGGCGAATATCATGTAAAGATAATAGCCGCCAATGCTAAGGGGCGAGCAGAAGAAGACCTGAAAATTGTTATTGGCGATGCATTGTGCCTGACCCCTCCGATGGGCTGGAACAGTTGGAATGTTTTCACCAACACCTTAGATGAAAAATTAGTGATGGAGATTGCCGATGCGATGGTAAGTAGCGGTATGCGCGACTTGGGCTATCAGTATATAAACATGGACGACTACTGGCATGCGCCCGCTCGCGATGCAAATGGAAAGCCACTGCCCGACCCCAAAAAATTTCCTCATGGTATTCGATGGCTGTCCGACTATGTGCATTCTCGTGGCTTAAAACTCGGCATCTATTCCGATGCGGGAAATAAAACCTGCGGTAAATGTTTTGGAGGATTTCAGCATGAGGAAATAGATGCTAAAACGTATGCCGAGTGGGGAATTGATCTGCTCAAATACGATTTCTGCTTTGTGCCTTTGAAGAAGAAGGAAGCCTTGGCTCGGTATCAAAAAATGGGCAATGCCTTGAAAGGTTCTGGTAGAAGTATCGTTTATAGCATTTGCAATTGGGGCTTATTTAAACCCTGGAACTGGGCCGAAAATGTAGGCGGGAATTACTGGCGCACCACTCCTGATATTCGCGACAAATGGAAAATCACTCCTTTTTGGTATGGTAGTTTTATGAGTATTCTGAAAAGGCAAACGAAGCTCTATAAATATGCCGGCCCCGGCCACTGGAACGACCCTGATATGATGATCGTGGGAAACTACGGATTGGGAAAAGCAACCGGTGGCGGAGGCGCTGACAAAGGGCTTACTGATACGGAATACCAAACACACATGAGCCTGTGGTGCATGTTGGCGGCTCCCTTGCTGACGAGCAATGATTTGCGAAGCATGAATGATGCCACCAAAAATATTTTGCTGAATCCTGAAATTATAGCGATCAGTCAAGACGAGTTGGGGGAACAAGCAAAGCGAGTGGTTAAGGCGGGAAGTATATGGGTGTACCGAAAAAATCTGAAAGATGGTTCGGTGGCTATTGCAGTATTCAACAAAAGCAAAAAGGAAAAAAAGTTTGACTTGAAAGAAGCGCAGCTTAACCTAACCGGAACCTACACCGCTCGAGATGTATGGCAACACTCCGAAATGGGAACGTTAAAGAATAAACTGAATTTAAGTCTAAATCCACACGAAACGATTGTGCTGCTACTTACTTCAACACAATCGAAGTGATAACTGTATGGTTTTCCTCGGCTGGCATCTCGCTGCGCAAGAGAACTAACTCACACGTGCTGTTAAGCATTTCCCTTAGAGCCAAGAGTTAAGAGTCGAGAACCGAGAGATAAATACGGGTAACGAACCACCGAATAACCATTCACGATGACGCGAATACACGAATAACCATTCTTCAACGCAACACCACCTTATAGCGCTTTATCGTCTATGCTGTTCAGGTGATCTTCCACCTCCTTAAAAAGCGGTTCCAATACAGTATCATCGAAAGGAGAGCGAAGCCCGGCAATTTGTACTAAGTTGAGGAAGGACTTACTGCCGCCTGCTTTGCATAAAGTGAGATAATCCTGCCAGGCGGCTTTAAAATTCTTTTGCGATTTGCTCCAAAACTGAAAAGCACAAACCTGCGCCAAGCAATAATCAATGTAGTAAAACGGACTGCGGTAGATATGCCCCTGCCGTTGCCAAAAACCACCGCGCTCCAAATAATCTATTCCACCATAATCCACCCACGGGCGATACTTTTTCTCCATCCGCAGCCAAGCCTGTTTGCGCTCGGTCGGGGTCATGTCAGGGTTTTCGTACACTAAGTGCTGAAATTCATCCACCGCTACTCCATAAGGTAAAAACAATACATTGGAACTCATGTGCACAAACTTGTATTTCTTGGTATCCTTACCAAAGAATAAATCCATCCACGGATAAGTGAGCTGCTCCATGCTCATGCTGTGAATTTCACAAGCTTCCATCGTGGGGAAGTAGTACTCTTCCACTTCAAAATTGCGACTTTGAAAACATTGAAACGCATGACCGGCTTCGTGAGTCAACACATCCACATCGCCAATAGTTCCGTTGAAGTTGGCGAAAATAAAAGGGGCTTTATAGCTGTTGAACATAGTGCAATAGCCCCCCGCAGCCTTCCCTTTTTTAGTGACCAAATCCATCAACTCATTGCTCACCATAAAGTTGAAAAACTCTTTGGTTTCGGGCGATAGCTCGGCATACATAGTTCTACCATTGACTATTATTTCCTCTGGTGATCCTTGCGGGGTGGGGTTGCCCGAATTGAAATTATGTCCCCAATCGTACATCTTCAATTCATCTACTCCTATGCGCTCCTTCTGTTTCTGACGCAACTTGGCAGCCAGTGGCACCACGTGTTTTAGTACCTGCTCGCGAAATACCGCTACTTTAGCGGCATCGTAATCGGTGCGCGCCATGCGGTAATAAGCTAACTCTACAAAATTCTTATATCCCAACTTTTGAGCAATACAAGTTCTCAGCTTTACCAACTTATCATAGATCTCATCAAACTTCGCTTCGTACTGCGCAAAAAATTTCCACTTGGTTTCATAGGCTCGCTTGCGCACTTCGCGGTCGGTAGATTCTAAAAAGGCATCTAACTGCGACAAGTTCATTTTCTCCCCGTTAAACTCCACCTCGGCACCGGCTACCAACTTGGTATATTCGGTACCCAATTTGTTTTCCTCTTTCAGGTCTTCGATAATAGACGGGTCGAAAGTTTTGAGACTCACATCGGCCAAATTGAATAGCTGATTCCCGAATTTCTTCTCTAACTCACCTTTAAATCGGCTATTGCCCAACGCCTTGTAAAACTTTACGTTCAAGTTCTTAATAATCGGTTCATTATTATCAAAAAACTCCTGCTCCTTTTCGTAGAACTGGTCGGTCGTGTTGATGGAGTTTCGTACAGAAGCGATGGAGGCGTATGTTTGAAAATCATTGCGGAGCGTATTGATTTCCTCTACTGCTTTTTTTTGCGCATCTACCGTTTCGGCATGGTTAAAACTATCGAGCAAGGTGTTGAATTTTTTCTCCATCAGCTCCATGTCAGGCCGGTGGTAAGGCATCTCTGAAAATTTCATGTGAATCACTTTTTAGGAAGGCAAACCTAAAAATATTTGAAGGAACGGAACTGAAAACCTAAGCCCCATATAGTCGCATTGATAAGGCAGAATTATTTATGTGAGGAATGGGGAAAAATAGTGGACACTTAGTAGCCTTATTTAAGGATATTGGCTTTTATTTGCCTGTTCTAAAAAACATGAATCTGTCATCAGAAGGAAGTTGTCACCGGTTTAGATTTGCTCCCCACCCGGTATTGTTTACACGCGCATTAACCCTTTATATGAATGGCCAATAATCCGCGCGAGCACGGTCTTCCGCTAACAGCAGGAGGGGTACTCGTTACTTTAGGAATTATTTTTGGGGATATAGGTACCTCCCCGATCTATGTAATGAATGCGATTTGTAGCGGCCATGTCATTTCACCCGAGTTGGTGTTGGGGGGGCTTAGTTGTGTTATATGGACGCTCTTCACCATCACAACTGTTAAGTATGTGTATTTAGCCCTTAATAATGACAACAAGGGAGAAGGAGGAATATTTGCGCTGTATGCGTTGGTTCGGAGATATAAAGTGAAATGGACCATCATTCCGGCTATCATTGGATGTTCGATGCTAATTGCAGACGGTTTTATCACCCCTCCCATTTCTATATCTTCTGCTATAGAAGGGTTGCGAATTCTTGATCCTGAAATCCCTACGGTTCCTATTGTCATTATCATTCTTTTACTGCTATTTGGATTTCAGCAATTCGGCACTAAAGTAGTGGGAGCCATTTTCGGGCCGGTGATGTTCATCTGGTTTTCAATGATTGGAATTTTAGGCGCTCGCGAAATTTTTCAAAACCCTATGGTGCTGAAAGCACTGAACCCTTACTATGCGGTCAATCTGCTGCTCCATTATCCAAATGGTTTTTGGTTGTTAGGCGCGGTGTTCCTTTGCACTACCGGAGCGGAGGCGCTTTATTCTGATCTGGGACATTGTGGTAAAAATAATATTCGCTTAAGTTGGACTTTTGTGCTTTGTATGTTATTGCTGAGTTACTTTGGTCAGAGTGCCTTTCTACTTTCCGACTATAACGGGGTGCATTGGATGAAAGGGCAGTCCATCTTCTACTTATTAATGCCGGAGTGGTTTCTCCCCATAGGTATTACGGTGGCTACCTTAGCTACTATTATCGCTTCGCAGGCTTTAATTACAGGTTGCTTTACCTTGGTGAATGAAGCGATGAAGTTGAAGCTATGGCCCAACATGAAAGTTCATTACCCGACCGCTCATCAGGGGCAGATTTATATTCCTGACATCAACTGGTTTATATTTTTCGGATGCGTGGCAGTGGTCTTAATCTTCCGCGAATCCAGCAACATGGAAGCGGCTTATGGTTTGGCCATCACAATTGATATGCTGATGACAACTATGCTGCTGACTTATCTAATGCATGTGCGCAAAATGCCTGCCTTGTTCGTATGGGGCATCCCGGCTATTTTCCTCTCCATTGAAGGAGCTTTCTTTATTTCCAATATGCTGAAATTTGCTCATGGCGGTTGGTTCACTACGCTTATTGCCTGTTTTCTGTTTTTGGGGATGTGGATATTCTCACAAGCCCGCAAACTGCGCAAAAAACATATTGAGTTTGTAGAAATTAAAGATTACTTGGAGCCGCTCAAGGATTTGATGCACGATGAAACCATTCCAAAAGAAACCAACAACTTGGTTTTTATGAGTATGGCCAACGATAAAAGTCATATTGACTCCAATATTATCTACTCCATATTTCGAAAGCGACCTAAGCGAGCAGACATCTATTGGTTTGTTCACGTGGACATCACCAACGAGCCGTATGGCGCTACCTATGCAGTGGATACGGTGATACCCAAGCGCTGCTTTTTTATAAAACTATCGTTCGGTTTTAAAGTAGAGCATAAGGTGAATCTGATGTTTAATAAAATTGTAGAAGAGATGGTGAAAAATGGAGAGGTGGATGAACTATCTCATTATCCCTCCCTGCGCAAACACTCTATGCCGGCCGATTTTAAATTTATTCTGTTGAACTCCAGAGTAGCTATTGATGACGCACTTTCTCCCTATGAGCAATTTTTGGTGAAGGGCTACCGCTTTGTGAAAAGTATTTCGCTTTCTACTGCCGAAGATTTTGGATTGGAGTTGACGAACGTAGAAGAGGAAACAGTGCCTATTCGGATAGCGCCATCTTCCCATATCATTCTGGAAAGGTTGAATTAAACATAAACTTTCATTCACTCATGCCATCTCCACATTCAGGTATTCACAAACTTTCCGCTGCGGGGGCTTTGGTTACGTTGGGAATTATATTCGGAGATATTGGAACCTCTCCAATTTATGTGCTCAATGCAATTTTAAGCGGTAATGTGATTAGCGCACCCTTAGTAATTGGAGGGCTGTCTTGTGTTTTTTGGACGCTGCTCATTGTCACCTCCTTTAAATATGTGTATCTGGCTTTGAATGCCGATAACAATGGAGAAGGAGGAATTTTTGCACTCTATGCCTTAGTGCGCAGGTATAAGGTTTCCTGGATTATTTACCCCGCCTTAGTAGGCTGTGCCTCACTGATTGCCGATGGATTTATTACTCCGCCAATTTCTATTTCTTCAGCCGTGGAAGGTTTGCACATCATTAATCCGGATATCCCCACTGTGCCCATCGTCATCATTATCCTGACATTCCTTTTTGTATTTCAACAATTCGGCACTAAAATAATTGGTAGAATTTTTGGTCCGGTGATGTTCATCTGGTTTTTGATGATTGGTATTTTGGGGGGAAAGGAAATTATACACAACCCGGAAGTGCTGAGAGCTATAAATCCTTATTATGCCTATGTTCTTTTAGTTAAATATCCCGGAGGTTTTTGGCTTTTGGGAGCGGTATTCTTGTGCACCACCGGAGGAGAGGCTTTGTATTCTGACTTAGGTCACTGCGGAAAGCAGAATATTAGAGCCAGTTGGACTTTCGTTCTATTCATGCTGCTGTTGAATTATTTCGGACAGGCCGCTCATATCTTAGGCAGCCACGATACTCTGGTGTGGGCAGAGAGGAAAAGTACTTTCTACGCTATTATGCCCGGATGGTTTTTGCCCATTGGAATTACCATTGCCACACTGGCTACAGTTATTGCGTCACAAGCCTTGATCACCGGGAGTTTTACGTTGGTAAATGAAGCAATGAAACTGCGCTTATGGCCCAACATGAAGGTGGTTTACCCCACCACTACCCAAGGGCAGATATACTTGCCCGCTATTAATTGGATTTTATTTTTTGGTTGCGTGGCGGTGATTCTGCTTTTCCGCCACTCCAGCGAAATGGAGGCCGCTTACGGCTTGGCCATCACCATTAATATGCTCATGACAACTGCCCTCTTGGCCTACCTGCTACATGTGCGAAGAAAGCCCGCAATTGTTATATGGGGATTAGCAACCGCCTTTGTGGTGATTGAGGGCGCTTTTTTTACCTCTAACCTCCTGAAGTTTCAAAACGGAGGATGGTTCACGATTATGATTGCCATCTTTCTATTTATGGCTATGTGGGTTTTTTACAAGGCAAAGCAGTTGCGAAAAAAACACATTGAATTTGTGGAGATTCAAGATTATTTGGAACCCATTCAGGAACTCATGCACGATGAAACAATTCCTAAAGAAGCCTGTAATTTGGTTTACATGAGTATGGCTAGTGACAAAAGCCGAATTGACTCTAATATCATCTATTCTATTTTTAGGAAAAGGCCTAAGCGAGCAGATATTTATTGGTTTGTACATATAGACATTACCAACGAGCCTTATGGCGCTTCGTATGTAGTAGATACTGTAATACCTAAACGATGTTTTTTTGTAAAACTTTCATTCGGATTTAAAGTAGAGCACAAGGTAAATCTGATGTTCAATAAAATTGTAGAGGAGATGGTGAAAGGAGGTGAAGTGGATGAAATTTCTCACTACCCTTCTCTTCGCAAGTTTAATATGCCGGCCGATTTTAAATTTATTTTGCTCAAATCGAGAGTAGCGATTGATGATGCCTTGAAACCGCACGAACAGTTTATCATTAAAGGGTATCGCTTAATTAAAAGTATTTCGCTATCCACTGCTGCAGATTTTGGACTGGAACTAACGAACGTTGAAGAGGAGTCGGTGCCCATCAGAATTGCTCCTTCTTCAAAAATAGAATTGACCCGGATGAACTGAGGTTAGCAGAAATGCCGGAGTAATCGAACCTCGTCTTCTTTCAAAAACCGCCATCGGCCTCTGGGTACATCTTTCTTGGTAATGCCGGCAAAGTACACCCGGTCTAATCTTTCAATGTCATAACCCAGCGATTCAAATAGCCTGCGCACAAAACGATTTTTTCCGGTGTGAATTTCTACTCCCACTTCCGCTCGGTTGTTCGGATTCGGAAATGCTATTTCATCCACTTCGGCAATGCCGTCTTCCAGTACCACACCGCCTTCGGCAATTTTATCAAAATCTTCTTTGCGAAGTTTTTTACCCAACACTACATGATACACTTTGCGTACTTCGGTACTCGGATGCGTGAGTTTTTGAGCTAACTCTCCATCATTGGTTATCAATAATACTCCGGTTGTATTTCTATCTAAGCGCCCTACCGGGTACAACCGAGGTTTTACAGGGCCTTTCATTTGCACATAAGCCCCGCGAATCAAATCCATCACCGTCTTTCGGTCGCGTTCATCGCGCACGGTGGTGATAAAATCTTTCGGTTTATTCAGTAGCAAGTAATATTTCTTTTCAAGGTTCAGTGACTTGCCCTCAAATTCTACCCGGTCTTTAATCTTCACTTTGTAACCCATTTCGGTGACCACCGTTCCGTTCACTTTCACTTTGCCTTCTTTAATCAACTCATCGGCTTTTCTTCTGGAGGCAACCCCGGCATGTGATAAATATTTGTTTAATCTGATTTCATCCGGGAAACTTTCTTCTTCCGTATAAATTTCGATTTCAGATTTGATAGGCTGCTGTTTGGGAGCCTTCATTTTCTTGTGGAGGAGTTTCTGAGCAGCCCCTACTAAGGCCGCATTTGCCTTTTTCTTTCCTTTAGGTTTAAAGGGAATCCCGGATGCTTTCTTTACTTTTTTTATTTCAGGAGCGGCACTGTCGGTTTTGACTTTTGCACTCTTTTTGGCAATAAATTTTTTTTTGATTTTCTTCTTTAGGAAAGTAGGCGGCACTTTCTTTTCAGGCCGTTTGGAAGAGGAGTCGTTGTTTTCTTTCTGCACGCGCCAAAGATAAACTTTACCACCTGATTACATACAAGCGAGCTTTGGTCACCTAACTAAAACGATACGTTTTTTCAGCGAAAGCATTTGCGCATAATTTCTACACTACCTGCACTATAACTTTATCCCGCGCATAAAATCTACGGTCACCTGTATGTCATTATAGATGATCCGATCTTTCTCATAAGTTGGAACTATTTTTCGGTAGTCACTTTTTATCCTTTCAATTAAAGGAGAGCTTTTCAGCGGGGTGCGAAATTCAAGTGCTTGCATGGCCGTCATAAATTCGATGGCCAATACCTTTTCGATATTGTAAACTATTTTATAAGCCTTAACGGCTGCGTTGGCTCCCATACTTACGTGATCTTCCTGCCCGTCACTGGAGGTAATGGTATCCACACTGGCAGGTGTTGCTAATTGCTTATTGGCAGAAACAATGGCCGCAGCAGTATATTGGGGAATCATTAAGCCGGAATTCAGCCCTGAATCTTTTACCAAAAATTTAGGTAAGTTTCTTTTGCCCGAAATCAATTGGAAAGTTCTGCGTTCGCTGATGCTGGCGAGTTCGCTCATGGCTATACCGAGATAATCCAATGCAATCGCTAAAGGTTCTCCGTGAAAATTACCACCACTGAGTATTAAGTCTTCTTCTTCAAAAATGAGCGGATTATCCGTCACTGCATTTATCTCCCGCTCGAAAACGTCATGCACTTGCGCAATGGCCAACTTAACAGCCCCATGCACTTGTGGCACACAGCGGAAGGAATAGGGATCTTGCACATTATTTTTATGCTGTGCAGCGATTTCGCTTCCCTCCAAAAATTTCAAAACATTTTCAGCACTTTCTATTTGCCCGTTGTGATTTCGCACTCTTTGAATAGCGGGATGAAAGGGAGAAACCTGACAGTTGAATGCATCTACTGAAATGGCAGCCATCAAATCTGCCAGCTTTGAAACTCTCTCGGCCTCCAAAATGCTGTAACAACCCCAAGCGCTCATAAATTGTGTGCCATTAAGCAGTGCTAAACCTTCCTTTGCTTGCAACTTCACCGGTACTATATTCAATTCCCGAAACACGTAGTCTGTATTTCGTCTTTCGCCTTTGTAACGCACCCATCCTTTGCCGATGAGTGGAAGGGTGAGATGGGCAAGAGGAGCCAAATCACCCGAAGCTCCCAGCGACCCCACTTCCCATATCACCGGGTATATTTCGCGGTTGTAAAGTTCAATGAGTTTTGCAAGCGTTTGATTCGAAATGCCTGAGTAGCCTTTTGAAAGTCCCTTCATCTTTAGCAGCATCATCAACTTTACCACTTCCGGCTTTACTTCATCTCCCATGCCGCAGGCATGGCTCATCACCAAGTTTTCTTGAAGCTGCTTCAACTGGTCTGCCGGTATTTCTACATCGCACAGTGCACCAAAGCCGGTATTGATGCCGTAATATCTGGCTCCCGGCTCAGCCATTTTCTTTTCTAGAAAAGTTCGATTCCGCTCCACTTTTTCTTTTGCCTCAAGAGCCAGTTCAATTTTGTGCTCCTCGTTCAGAAAATTTTTAAGGTCTTCTAACCTTATATCCTTGTTGGTGATGGTAAATACAGCAGCCATTTCGCGGTTATTATTATTTCAGCACTTGCCTAATAGCGCCAAATCTACCAACGTTTACATAATATTTAATCGAAGGGGAGGAGAGAGGGGATCAATCGTTCAGGAATAGCTTTTTGCTGAAACGATAATTTTTGTTGCGCAGGGTAAGAATATAAATACCATCCGGTTGATCGGACAATGAAATCCTTTGTGAACTTCCTTCTGCTTTTCCGGTGGTAACAGTTGCTCCCAAAATATTGTTGACTGAATAGATGTAGCCGCTCCAAGAAGTAGGAGATTGAATAAAAATATCCTTCCGAATATTATACACCTGTGGATTTATTTTTGAAGGGTCGTCTATTCCTACAGCATCGGTAATCGTGATGGTAAGGGTATCGGAAGAAAAGCAACCATAACTGTTAGAGCAACGGAGCACTACCTGATATACGCCAATTTGACTGTAAAAAATCTCAGGATTCGATATTCCGGTAATAATCGTATTGTCTCCAAAATTCCAGTCGTAATAAGCAGTATTGGTAGTCGTGGAATAAAAGTGTATAACCTGCCCAATGGTAGAGGTATAAGTAGAAGCAGAGATAGAAACGGAAACCATATTGCCGGCTACATACACATACTTTGTGGTGGAATAATCATTATAAGTAAACACAATCCTATAGTTCCCTTCCGGCAGGGAATTAAATGAAAAATTACCGTTGATGTTATTGTAGCTGCCCATAGGAAAGCCGACTGAATCGAACGCGGCACAAGTATTCCACACAATGCTCGTGTCTTGATCAATGCTGATGCTGCCACCTAAGTTATTGCAGTTTGCATCGGTCTTATTGATAATAGCCGGGTAAGAAATGTGGAGCACAAAACGATCGGGATTTAACTGTGCCGATAAAAGAAAGAAATGGTAATACCCATTCCGCAAGTTATGAATCACTCCGGTTTGTTTATCTTCTAAAAGAATAAGAGAAGTAGCATCAAAATTGTCGAGCAGGTTGAGATAAATACCATACTCTCCGGCTGTGTCCACCTTTAGCCCTAAGCGAATAGTGGCGGGGCCGGAAAAATCTCCATAACTGTTCAGCATACATGGAATACTATCGCTGCTGAGAGAATAGAGTTGCGGTACTAAAGGGGTGGGGTTAAATACTTTTTTGGCATCTTCCGAAAAAATATATTGCGGGGAAGTGCCATTGTCGAAATAAATCGTTGCCTCATCAGATAGCCCCGATGAGTTATTGCGAATTATCAACTTGACCTGCTTTTTATTATTGGCCGCCTGTGATAATACCGGAAGTGATAAGAAGATGAAAAGTATCCAAACTAACATTCGCATAAATCTACGAAACCTTATTTAAGTAAAAGATTTAAAAAGTCGCTAAACCGTTGTTTTGACATAATATATATCTACCGCAAAGATTTGTCAACCTTTAGCTCCTAACTGAGTTTTTGAAGGAGTTCTGAAAGAGTAAAACCGCTCCCCACTTCCTGGCGCTCTTTTACATGGCGTAGGCGGAAATTGCCCGATTCCATTTCGTTGGCACCTATTTCAACGATATAGGAAATTCCTTTTTGCTCGGCATAGGCAAATTGCTTTTGCTTTTTAACATTGCCAAGAAAAATTTCGGCTGGTATTCCGGCATCTCTCAAAGTTTGCACTTGTCGGAAAGTATATTCCTCCGTTTGACTGTCGCGCGGTACCAACAATACTTTTACGCCCTCGGCAATGTGTTCGGGAAACAGATTCAACTCCTCCATCATATCGTAAATACGTTCGATCCCGAAACTAATGCCCACGCCACTCATGTTTTGCCCGCCAAATATCTCAGTGAGGTTATCGTAACGCCCACCGCCACCGAGAGAGCCAATGGCAAAGCCATTTATTTTTACTTCTACAATTAGTCCGGTGTAATAGTTAAGTCCTCTCGCGAGCGTATAATCTTTTGTAATTTTTACTTGCCCGGAATAATTTTTTATAAAAGACTCGTACACAAAATTCAACTCTTTGGCTCCTACCTGACCGATGGTTGTTTTCTTTTTGCCATCCAAAATGTCAGTAAGAACAAGGTCGCTTTTAAGGGTAATGTCTTCTATTAAATTTTTCAAAGAGTCTATACTGTTTGAAGGCATTCCGAGTTTAACATAGCTTTCCAGAAGTTGCTCTTTAGTAATCTTATCTAACTTATCAATGCCGGTAATTACCGATTCAAAATGGTCCTTCAACCCATGATATTCAGCCAAGCCTTCTAATAACTTGCGATTATTAATCCGCAATTCACAATTCGCAATTCGCAATTTCTCAAATACCTCGGCATATATTTTCAGCAACTCCACTTCATTTAACAACGAACTGCTTCCAATCACATCGGCATCGCACTGATAAAACTCCTGATAGCGCCCTTTCTGAGGTCGGTCGGCCCGCCAAACCGGCCCGATGTGAAAGCGCTTAAATGGGAAAGCTAATTGATCTTGGTGTTGCACTACATAGCGCGCCAAAGGAACCGTGAGGTCGTACCGCAATCCTTTTTCGGCAATGAGCGGAGTTATCTCTTGCGGCTCTAATTCACTAATCGCTGATTTCTGATTTCTCACCTCTGCCAAATAGTCTCCGCTATTCAAAATCTTAAACAGCAGTTTATCGCCTTCCTCCCCGTACTTGCCCGTCAGTGTTTCCAATTTTTCAATAGCCGGAGTCTCAATTTGCTCAAAGCCGTATTTGCGAAACACACTTTTAATAGTATCGAAAATATAGTTGCGCTTGGCCACCTCTGATGGCAAAAAATCTCGTGTTCCTTTTGATAAACTCGGCTTGATCTTCATGAATTTTTTTAAGTCTTGAGGGATTTGTTTTAAGCGATCCTTTTTGGTCTAAATCTTTGTGCTAAAATGATTCCCCATCTAATTTCTTCGATGGCATCCAAAAACTGCGCAATATTACTCCTTAATACGCTAAGTTCTTTCTGAATAATTAGGAGCGTATTGAACTCGCAGTATGAATCCAATTCTATTCCCAAAATTTCGGAAAAGTTTATTTTGCTCGTGCCACTCACTACTCGCCACTTCTCCCTCCTTCCCAAGCCTTTCTATAATCTTATCGGTCGCTTCATCTAAGAGGGTATATACTTGCTGGTATTGCTCCTCGCTTTGACCATACGGATCGGGCACAAGGCGGTTCATGCCGGGGCTTACTTCGTTCAATATCAATTTCACCTTGGCCAGTTCTTCTTCGCTAGTGGCCATGGCACTTACCTCCTGGTAGTTATTGCTGTCCATCACATACAGTAGGTCGTAGTGTTCCAAATCTTTTCTTGTAACCGGACGGCTGTGCTGATAGGTGATGTCAATTCCGTTTCTACGCATCACCGCAATTGATTTTGGGTTGGGCAGTTCCCCTTCGTGAAAATTAGAGGTGCCGGCTGAATCTATCTCCCAGTGCAGCCCCCTTTGTTCGCTTTTGTGTTGCAATAAACCATGTGCTATAGGCGAGCGGCAAATATTACCTAAGCATACCATAAGTATTTTCATGTTGTCATTTTATTTTGAACATCGAAGCTATCATCGCACCACTAATCTTCTTGTGTATTGGCGTTCTTCAATGGAGTAGCGAATGAAATAAACTCCGGCAGCAAAAGTAGAAGTGTTGAGGAAGAATTTGTTTTCTCCCGGCAAAGTGGTGCCTTTAAAAATCTGCTGAACAGTTTTGCCCAACACATTGATGCAGGTAATAGCGATGGCGGAAGCCCTTTCCGTTTTCACCGGCAGGCAAGTCATTCCCTTCGATGGGTTCGGGAAAATAACTTCTATCTGTTCATTCTCTGCTACCTCCGAAATTCCGGTAGTGCCCAGCACTTTAAAATGAAAGAAGCCGAGCGGTGCTACAATGGGGCGCACCTGTTGTTTCCCCGAATGAGCCTGCGCTTGTATATAGTAGAACACTTCGGTGCCCACCATCTGTGCAGGAATTTCTCCTTGCCATCTGTCGTTGCCGATGGCTGTCATCGGGATGCTGTGATAAGCCTGCGTGGTATCGGTAGTATAATAAAGAGTAGCGCTTTGAATACCCGAACGATGTTCAATTTTAGCTTTCACCGCATAAGGGGTAGCCGTGTTGTAAGTATCGCTCAACTGCTGATGAATAATTAAAAGCGGATCGCTCACCCCAATTTCTTTGGTAATGCAATGCAGCGCTCCGAGAGAGGGAATGCTGCTGCTGGAGTTAATGCCCACTACTTTGTAACCGGGACACGCTTCTCTCCAAATGCGAAGTGCCGTACTGTCTTCAGGAATACCGTATGTAGGAACAATGATGGTTTTATTAATGAAGGAGGCATTAGTGTAAGTGTAGTAATTGGCAAAGTTAGAAGGAGGGTACTGCCCGTTGTCGGGTGGCATGGGAATGCGCACCACTTTGTAAGGCGTGCCAAACACCGAATGATAATGGCTGAGCACATATTGCAAGTTGGCCTCAATCTGCGGGCCATCGGCTGTGCCTGGGGGATATTGCCCCACCATCAGCGTTTCCTCATTCAATAATTTCAGGTGCATATCAATGTGGTGAATATCGTCATAAGGCAGCGTTTCCATCTTGATGTAGCGATCAATACCCATAAAGTTTTTCATGATGGTATCAATCTCCGCTTCAGTATGGTTTACCCCGAAACCTGCGGAGGTCAAGTTATCGGTCAAAATAAGTTTAGAAGCAAAGCCGGTGCCCTGGCCATCGCACATAAAATTTCCTCCGGTGTTCACTAATTTATTGTTGCCCTGTGTGGTGTGATACACCGGCACGTTTAGGTAATTTGCCAGTCCCACCGGCACGGTGTCATCCTTGGGGCGGTTGCGATTATATATCCAATCAATAAACAGCAGCGAATCCACCTCATTGGTATAAACGCACCACTGCCCATAGTCGCGGCTCCACACCGAATTAAACGGCAGATTCAAAAAACTCACCTGCGCAGTATCTATTCCGTTGCTCTGCAAATCGCTGATCACGCTCGCTGCATTATTGGTGAGCACATACATGCGACATTCCTGCTTGCCATAGCGCACAATTTCGCGCAACATAGCGGGGTAACTCGTCCACGCAATCAGGTAGCCTTGCGACTCCTCCCACTCTGCCATGGTGCGTACCGGAGTAGTAGGGGGATTGAAAAATTCAGCCGAAGTACGGTCGCTTTCCATACTCAAAGGCACCACATAATCGGGCATTTGCGACCGCTCCACAGCGGTGGCATAATGGGGTAAAATCTGTGAGAAAATAGGCAGCGCCACGAATACGGCCACTGCGAGAAAAAAATTCTTCATAAAATAAAGACAGCTTTTGGAATGCGTACGAAAGTAGAATGTTTTGAAGGAACGAAACATTCTTCGTTTCTTAGCTTCCCTTAAAACTTATCTATGGCTCGTTTTATATTTCTCATCCGCGAAGACCTGTCCAAATACCCACGCCCTGCCGAAGAAATAAAAGCTATTGTAGAGGCCCATGAAGCCTGGGGCCGAGAGTTGAGCCGTAGAGGTATTTTTATAGGCGGACATGGATTTTCGGCCGAGGGCCGCCTCATTGAAATGATCAATGGCGATATGATTGTGCAGCCCCTCCGCGATGTGCGCGAAGGCATAGGCGGCTACTATATTATTGAAGCACAAGATCTGGCGGCTGCCGTGGAAATTGCCAAAGAATGCCCCACCTATAAAGAGGGTGATTTAGTAGAAGTAAGACCGCTCGGCACGTGATGCACAGCGATACCATTATTGCGCTGGCTACTCCACAGGGCTTGGGAGCCATTGGCGTAATTCGTCTTTCGGGGCCGCAGGCCATCTCCCTTACTAACCGAGTGTTTAAAGGAAAGGATTTAACGCAACAAGCGTCACACACCATTCACTACGGCCACATTGTGGAAGGGGATTTGATATTGGATGAAGTGATGGTGGCCATCTTTCGTGCCCCTAAAAGTTTTACTACCGAAGATGTAGTTGAAATTTCTTGCCACGGTTCGCCCTTTATTGCCGAGCAAATCATTCGCTTGCTGCTGAAACAAGGAGCGCGCTCGGCCAAAGCCGGAGAGTTTACCCTTCGCGCTTTTATGAATGGCCGCATTGATTTAACGCAAGCCGAAGCTGTGGCCGATCTCATCGCTTCCGATTCTTCTTCCTCCCACCTCATTGCCATGAAACAAATGCGCGGAGGTTTTTCTACTCAAATTCAACACCTGCGCCAGCGGCTGCTCGATTTTACTTCGCTGATTGAATTGGAACTCGACTTTGCCGAAGAGGATGTAGAGTTTGCCGATCGCTCGCAATTAATAAAATTGGTGGATGAAATACACCGGCACTTGCAACCACTCATCGCTTCGTTTCAGTTGGGCAATGTGATTAAGAACGGGGTGAACACCGTGATTATCGGTCGCCCCAATGCGGGCAAAAGTACTTTGCTCAATCGCTTGCTAAACGAGGAGCGAGCCATTGTTTCTGAAATTCCCGGCACTACTCGCGATACCATTGAGGAAGTGCTGAACATTCACGGTATTCAGTTTCGCTTTATTGATACAGCCGGTATTCGCAGCACCACCGATGCCATTGAAGAAGCGGGCGTAAAGCGCGCTCTCGAAAAACTCAAGCAATCCTCCGTATTCATTTATCTGTTTGATGTAAACAACACCACGCCCGAAGAACTGATAGCTGATATGCAGCAACTAAAGCTCACCGAGTTTGATGGGCTAATCGTGGGCAATAAAATTGACACCGCCCGCTGGTGGCATACGGCTCGTTTTTATTGGTCGCTCAAAAACCACCCGGCCACTGCCCACGTTAATTTACAAGATCATTTAGTTTTTATTTCGGCTGCTGCGGGTAGCAAAACCGATCTGCTGCAACAAAAACTTTACCGGATGGTGGTGAAAGACGAGGGTATAAAGGCCGAAACCATTGTGGCCAATGTGCGCCACTACGAAGCCCTGCTAAAGGCCGATGTAGCGCTGCACCAAGTGCGAAATGCAGTACAAGACCAGCGCACCGGTGAATTAATCTCCGCAGATTTAAAACAAGCCCTCCATCATTTAGGCGAAATATCAGGCGAGGTGACCAACGAAGAAATTCTTGGCAATATATTCTCAAAATTTTGTATCGGAAAATAGTGATAAACATGTACTGCCCTGAAATAGATGGATCGTTTTGGAGGTAAGCAACTGAAAACAGAAAACGGAAACTGAAAACCAATTTAACACCCTTGCACGACAAGCCGATGCAAAAATTGGTGAGGAGCATTACATTTGCTCCGCTTTAAAGAGAATAAATAAGCGACCATAGCCGGGGGAAACAAAAATGAAGCAGCTATATATAGACACACAAAACAAGCACTCATGGAAATACTAAACCGAGAAAATGCTTTTCATGCTTTAAAAGAAATGCTGTGGCTATCACTCACTGCTGTGGCCACCTTTTTAGTCTTATACCCCATCACTCAAAAAATAGACTACACCTATTACGTGAGCAATGCGATTTTCATCTTTGTAGCTCTTACATATTTCCGTTGGTCTATTACGCTCAGCAGCCTACCTTTCTTCAAACCTAAATGGACGCGATTTCTCATCTTTGCCATTAACACCAGCTTGTTTTTCTTCCTCATGGCGCAAGAGCAGCGATTCGTGATGTATATAGACAATTTTTACACCGAAGACTTCGGCTTTCCACGAGTATTTATGTTTGACGATGTGAAGCAGAATCTCTACCGCTACCTCTATACAGAAATCATTCTATTTGGCACTGCCAGCTTGGTCATGATTACCGCCTTTAATATGCGCTTACTCATTTCTTGGTGGCAGTTTTATAAGTACCGCGCCAGTTCCTTGCTCGAGGATTAAACGAAACCACTTTCAAAACCTGTCTGTTCGCCCAAGACCACCCAACAGATACTTCTCAAATCATACGTATAGCCTCTACTTTTAGAGTCCTAACTCATTAACTGATGCTCTCTTACCACACTTGCTCAGTCATAACCTTCGCCTCTAAAACCATAACTTCCACTATTCAAATCATAATTTATTCTGAAACGGTCATATTTTCCTCTAGATTTCTCATATCCTCCTATTGAAGTGCCATATTTCATTATAGAACTGACTTTTGTGAGTCTGTTCTATAGCGTCAAAAACTTGCAAGCGCTTGTTTTCTTTCTTTTCCTGAACATCTAAAACGGTCAACATATTTCAGGGTCGCACACGTTTATTTACAACTGATTGAGTAATTTTGCGGTCTTATTGTCGTCATTATCTATTTAACAAGGCTCAATGATTTTTAGGAATTATTCTTTTGCATTCTCTTTCGCTTTTTTGTTCTTGATATTTGGTAGTAATCGGGCTCAGGCTTCACACGCGATGGGCTCCGATTTGTCATATCAGTGTCTTGGTAATAATCAATATAAAATCATTCTTCGTTTTTATCGCGATTGCACAGGAATACCTGCTCCCACTTCTCCCACCGTTCAGATAATTGGCCCCGGATGTACCGGTGCTACCTCTCAAAACCTTACGCTGAACCTTAATCCTCAGGTAAATGGAATTGAAGTATCTCAGCTTTGCCCCTCTCAGATTAGCCAGAGTGGATGCAACTACACCGGAGGGGGAAACCCGCCTTATCCCGGAGTAAAGGTGTATGAATATACCGGCACGGCTACGCTTCCGATAGCTTGTAGCAACTGGAAGGTGCGGTTTACGGAAAGTGCCAGAAATTTTTCGAACAACTTAGTAAACCCTACCGGCAATAATCTTTCGATCGAGGCTACTATTAATAATACCATTAACCCGCTAACCAACCAAAGCTACTGCAACAACTCTGTTAGCTTTCAATCTCTTCCGGTTCCGTTTTTCTGTGCCAATAATTTTGTAACGTATAATCACGGAGCCGTTGATCCAGATGGAGACTCTTTGGTCTATACACTTATAAATCCATTGGGAACCGGCTTTACTCCTATGACATTCAGTGCCAGCTATTCAGTAAATCAACCCGTCACCACCAATCCTCCCGGTAGTTTTCAGTTTAATACCAATACCGGTCAAATGAACTTTAACCCGGCACAACAAGAAATAGATGTGTTAGCGATCCGGGTAGATGAATACCGGAATGGAGTGTTGGTAGGTTCTACTATCAGAGATATTCAGGTTTCTATCATCAACTGTGCAATAGCTACTCCTTCGCAGGATCCGATTACGAATGTGCAGAACGGAAATCAAGTGGATTCGCTGAAAGTGCAAGCCTGCCCCAACACTCCGCTGACTTTTGAAATTTTATGTACAGACCCTGCAAATCACAACATCACCCTACAAAGCAATATTACTACGACTCCATCGGCCATACCCGGAGCGACATTAACTCAGATTGGAACCGGAGATTCAGTGATTGCACGCATTGCATGGACTCCACAGCCCAGCGATACCGGTTGCCACGATTTTATTTTGATTTCAAAAAATGATGACTGCCCGATTAATGGAAGTTACATCCGGGTATATACCGTTTGTGTATTCAACAAAGTGCAGTTGCTATCTGCCAGCCCTACTTTTTGTGGCACTCCGGTTCAACTGACTGCTACCGGAGGAACCAACTATTCGTGGTTGCCTTCTACCGGGCCGAATGCAGTTTCAAACCCCAACGTGCTGAACCCGGTGGTTACTCCCACTTCGCCCACTATGTATTACTTTACTTCTGACTGTGGTACCGACTCTGTGTTTGTGGGTTCCGACCCTCCGTTTGTGTACGATGCCGGACCGGGAGGCAGTATTTGTCAGAACGGACAATTACCCTTAAACGCTACGACCGATAATTTATATGCTCCCTACAAATTTCAATGGGTGCCTCCGAATGGTTTGTATGACCCCATCACCGGATTGCCCAGCGATTCGGTACCTAACCCCGTGGCCAGCCCTTTGTACAACACCAACTATAAACTTTACATAACGGGTAATAACGGCTGCACAAATATGGACTCGCTTTTAGTAAACGTAGCGGGAACAGGGCCGGTGATTGTAGCAAAGGCTACCCCAACAAATATATGTCCGAATGATCCGGTGCAGTTGAATATTTTCACAAATCCTCAGTCGTGTGGCATTAGCCAAACCCCTTGCGGAGGAACCAATCTGAATGCACAAATTGGAACAGGAACAGGAGTAACCCCTACCGGTTCGCCCACGCAATACCCGACCATCTTTGGACATTACAGCAACAGTGCCCGCCATCAGTTCTTATATCTTTCCAGCGAATTGTTGGGTCAATTTCCTTCGGGAGGAGAAATTCGAACTATCTCTTTTTATCTCGCGCAGATAAATACGGCTAATGATACCATGAAGAATTTTGAAATAAAGATGGGATGCTCACAGGTTACTTCACTGACTACCTGGCAACCGAATCTGGTCACGGTATTTAGCTCTAAAAGTGTACCTGTAGGCACCACGCTGGGATGGAAAACCCTGACACTCGACTTCCCTTATAATTGGGATGGCACTTCTAATCTGGTCATAGACATTTGCTTTAATAACCCTAATGGAAGCTCTTTGAATAATAAAATGCAGATGACCCCCACCACTTTCAATTCTGTTTATTATTCGAAAGGAAGCAGTAGCCAGTGTGGAAATACCGGAACTCCCTCGGCCAGTATGAATCGGCCGAATACAAAGTTTGATATGTGCGTAGAAGATGTGTCGAATTTGCCGATTGCATGGACTCCATCTTCCGGACCGAATGCCCCTAATCCTACGAATATCACTAACCCAATTGCGCATCCGGTGTCCCCTATTATTTACCATGTGGATGTGACCGCTCTGAACGGCTGTGTAAGCAAGGATTATGTGTTTGTAAACGTTGATACCTCTTTGCGCTTTTATGCTTTCCCGAACGATACTTTTTTCTGTTCGCCCACCAGTGTTAAGCTGACCACTACCACAGTGGGGAATCCACTGCCCGGAAATACTTTTAATTATCAGTGGACAAATTTGAACACCAATACCTCTGCCGGAACCGGAGCTACTCTGACCGTGAGTCCTTCTGTTTCTACCGATTACTTGGTAACGCTTACCGGAGGAGCCTGCACTTTACATGATACGGTGCATGTGTTGATTGGAAGTAATATTCCGGTGAACTTGATTGTTACGCCTATTACTTGCAATGGAGCTGCAAATGGTAAAATTAAAGCGGTTCCTGTGGGAGGAAATCCGCCATTGAGTTTTTCTTGGAGCAATAGTGTAACCGGAGTGGATTCTATTGTGAACCTTGCGCCTAATACTTATTCGGTTACGATCTCTGATTCTCAGGGATGCAGTGGTTCTGATACCATTACCCTGACCCAACCGGCTTTACTTACTGCGAGCGCGTCTCCTCAGAACGTGACTTGTTTCGGGCAGAACAATGGAACTGTTTCGGTAAATGTAGCCGGAGGCACTACTCCTTATTCTTATCAGTGGAATCCGACACAGACCAACTCCGGGAATCTCAGCAATCTCTCAGCAGGCACGTACAGTGTGACGGTAAGTGATTCAAGTGGATGCTCTGTTACTGCTTCGGCCACTCTTACACAACCGACTGTATTAACGGTAAGCACTCTTTCCTATAATGCAACTTCTAATGGAGGAAGTGACGGATGGTGTTATGCTATTGCCGGTGGGGCCACGCCTCCTTACACTTATTCGTGGAGTAATGGTGTTAGCAATGATACTATACAAAATCTTGTAGCAGGAACTTACTATGTTACTGTTTGCGATGCCAATGCTTGTTGCCATCCGGACAGTGCGGTGGTCATGGATCCGCCACCTATTATTCTAAGCTTCAACACCAGTAATAATCTTTGTAAAGGAGATTGTAATGGAACGGCTCATGTGAGTGCGGTGGGAGGAATTGATCCTTATTCATTTACCTGGAGCAATGGAATAACTGCTGACTCTATATTCAGTTTATGTGCGGGAGTTTACACCGTAACCGCCACCGATAGTGCCGGCATTACAGTTTCAGGCAATGTAAGTATTACCGAACCTACCCAAATCACCATTGTGTTGGATACTACAGATATTACCTGCTTTGGGGCAAACAACGGTGCGGTACAAGCCACTGCGAGTGGAGGCACTCCCGGTTATTCTTATAACTGGACTCCGGGAGGAGCTAATAACCCCATCACGGCTTTGGCTCCGGGAACTTATGATTTGTTGGTCACGGATGCGAATAATTGTACCGCCCAATCCTCCTGGACTGCTGTAGAGCCTTCGGCATTAGATATTAGTATTTCTAACAGCACAAATATTTCATGCTTTGGCGGAAATGATGGATCGGCTGTTGCAATAGCCAGTGGAGGAACTCCTTCTTATATCTACTCGTGGAGTGCCGGCACAGGAAATGGCAGTTCCGTTTCGGGACTGACAGCAGGAAATTTCCAGACTACTGTAACCGATTCTCATGGCTGTACAGATACGGTTTCTTTCACTCTCACAGAGCCAACCGTTATTACCGCTTCGGTTGTAACTACTGATGCCACTTGCAATGGATTAAGTGATGGCACGGTAGATCTCACAGTTGGCGGAGGTACGCCTTCTTATACTTATGTGTGGTCTAATGCCGCTACTTCTGAAGACCTTGCTTCTGTATCGGCCAATACATATAAAGTAACAGTGACGGATGCTAAACTATGCACCGCCACTGCGACAGGAAATGTAGGGGAACCAACGGCTATTACTTTGGCATTTAATCATACCGATCCACTTTGCACCGGTAACACTAACGGCAGTGTTGAAGTAACGGCCAATGGTGGGACCCCGGGCTATGTGTATGATTGGGCTTATACCGTTTCAGGAAATGATAATAGTCAGTTAGGAAGTCTTCCGGCAGGAGTTTATGAGGTAACAGTTGCCGATGCCACTAATTGTTCTGTTCAGGGAAGTGTAACGCTAACGGATCCTCCTTCGCTGAATGCTGTATTAATTAATAAAGAAGAAATCAGTTGTGCTAATGCCGCAGATGGTTCTGTAGAAGTTTCTGTTTCGGGAGGCACGCCCCCAATTCAATATAATTGGAGCAATGGGATTACGGTGGCTTCGGTGAATAACTTGGCCCCCGGCAACTATACGGTTACCGTAGGCGATGTGAATGGCTGTGATACTACTCTGCAAATCACTTTTATTGCACCACTGCCTATCAGCATTTTATTTTTAACGGCCGATTCGGTTTCGTGTCCCGAATACACCGATGGCGCTATCCATGTTTCGGCTGTCGGAGGTACACCGGGAGTTGCGGTTCCCTACGAATACTCTTTAGATGGAACTCAATTTCAACCGGCTGAATTTTTCACAGAACTTCCTGCGGGTATTTATCATTTGTATATACGCGATGGGGAGGGATGTACAAAAGACACTTCCGTGATTGTTGGAGAACCGGCAAAGTTGGATTTGAGTGTACTGCCAACAGATTCTACTATCAGTTTGGGAAATTCTGTGGCATTGATTTCTAACATCAGCAACTACAGTGGAGGTGCTATTAATTTCTACTCATGGTCGCCAGTTACAGGTCTTAACTGCCCTAACTGCCCCTTGGTAAACGCGACTCCGTATGTGCACACAGACTACACTTTAACTGTAAATTATTTGAACAATTGCAGCGTTTCAGAAACTGTTCGCGTCTATGTTGGGAATGGAGATGAGTTCTTTGTACCAAATGCTTTTACCCCAAATGGAGATGGCAATAACGATGTGTTACAAGTATATGGGCAGGGTTTAGCTATGGCAAAACTGAAAATATTTAACCGTTGGGGAGAGAAAGTTTTTGATTCCGGCAACCAATGGATAGGATGGGACGGAACTTACAAAGGAGCCTTGTTAAGTCCCGGAGTATATACTTACGATGCCGAAGGAGTTTATCTGAACGGGAAAGTAAGAGAGAAAAAAGGAACAATTACCCTTATCCGGTAAGAGTTTTCAATAGGTATTTTGAAACCTTTATCCCGATTAATCGGTAAAAGAAATGGAAGGATACCAAAAAATACGCGCAATAAAATTTTGTAGAGTCGAAATTTTCATATTTTAGACAACCTTTTTCAAAACCGAGATAAATGAAGAAAATTTTACCAATCATCCTCTTAGCAGCGTTTGTGCTGAGAGCGGGAGCGCAAGACCCCCACTTTTCACAGTTTTATATGACTCCGTTTTATCTGAATCCTGCATTGACGGGAGCGTTCAACGGCAACTATAGAGTCACCGCTTTATTCAGAGGGCAATGGGGCGAAGTTCTTAGGAATGAGTCTGTGCCGATGTACCGCACTTATACCGCTTCTGCTGATTTCAGAACCAATAAAGGATTTATGAAAGGCGATGCTTTTGGAATAGGCGCTGCCTTTATGGGCGACCAAGCCGGGGAATCAAAATACGGATTTAATAGCGGTGGATTGTCTATTGCTTATCACAAATCTTTAAATCAGCGCAACACCAATTATTTGGTAGCGGCTTTTTCGTCCAGCATTTATCAGCAAACGATAGACTACTCTCGTTTGCAATTTGGAAGCCAGTGGGACGGGCAGGGATATAATGCCCTTTTACCTACCAATGAATTTCTAGTAGATAATAAATTCCTCTATTGGGATATTAATGCAGGATTGTTGTGGTACACAAAATTTGATTCCCGAAAATACAGAGACAGAACGAGCCTCTATTTGGGGTTCTCAGCTTACCACTTGAACCGTCCGGCTATTTCGTTTTTGGGAGACAAACAGGTTAAGCTGAACATGAAATTTGTAGGTCATGGAGGCGTTAGCTTTCCGATTGCCAGAAGATTTGATATGCAGCCTAAATTTATTGTGATGAGTCAGGGTAAGAGCATTGAAACTATCTTTGCTACTGACTTTCGCATTTTGTTTGAAGAAAGATATCCTGAAGGAAATCACATGCGCTTTGGTGCTATGTTTCGCATGGTGGGCGGAGATGCCAATGCACCGTGGAGAGATAAGCGCTTAAATCCGGAATCTGTCATTGTAGATGCAGGGGTAGTGTGGAATGGTATCGAACTTGGAGTAGCTTATGATGTTAACGTGTCTCAATTGATGAGTGGATCGCGTTCACGCGGTGGTTTTGAAGTAGGTTTAGCTTATGTTGGTTCATGGAAAAAGAGAGGGCCATCTACAATTTACTGTCCAAGATTTTAATCTGAAAGCACCGCATAAAAAAAAGGCTGAACATGACGTTCGGCCTTTTTTTATTTCAGCTTCAATTAACGCTATCTCATGGTTTCATATCGCTGAGTATCTAAGCGAATAAAAATAAAGAGAAGCACAGTAAAGGAGAGTAAACTGGACCCCCCATAACTGATAAACGGCAACGGAATTCCAATTACCGGTGCTATCCCAATGGCCATTCCAACATTCACTAGAAAGTGAAAAAATAAAATAGACGTAACGCAATAGCCATACATTCGACTGAATTTTGAACGTTGGCGCTCCGAGAGATAAAGCAAACGAAAAAACAGCGATACAAATAATCCGATAATGACCAAGCTGCCTATAAATCCAAATTCTTCTCCAATGGAACTGAAAATAAAATCGGTGCTTTGCTCAGGTACAAATTTTAATTTGGTCTGTGTTCCCTGCAAGTAGCCTTTCCCTGTTACTCCCCCCGAACCAATAGCGATGATAGATTGGCGGATATTCCAGTCTTTACCGCGTTCCACCTCTTTTCCCAGCAATACATTAATTCGGTCGCGCTGATGCGATTTCAAGATTTTATTGAAGGCGAAATCCACAGAAAAAACATATAGAGAAGCCACTATCCAAATTCCGGCAATGGCTAAAGAAATTTTTCGATTTCTTCTAGAAAAATAAATAACCACGGCAGCTACGCCAAACAGCAATGCCACTAAGGTTAATTTGGGAATAATTAGACTCAGTACCGACAAGGCAATAACAGAAGAGCCTACAATGAGAAAGTAAGGCTCTAAGCCATCGCGGAAAAGCACTAATGAAAATGCGAGAAACATAACGGCTGAACCGGCATCGCCCTGCACCGTCACTATAATCATGGGAATGCCAATAATGGCAAATGCTTTCCACTTATCGCGCCACTTTCGGATATCTACATTCAGCCCCGACAGATATTTTGAAATGGCGAGTGCCACTGCAAATTTTGCTAACTCAGAAGGCTGCATAGAAAAGCTGCCCAAGCGAATCCAATTTTGTTGCCCTTTTACCTCTGTGCCAATAAACATGACAGAAAGTACAAAGAGTAATAGCAGGGCATAAATCGGGTACGAGAAAGTAATGTAGAAGCGGGAATCAATAATCAAAATAACAAAGGCGATAATCGCAGACGCAATCATCCACTGAAATTGTTTTCCGCTGTTGAGTGAGGTGTTGAAAAGGCTCGGTTGCTCATCGGTATAAACAGCCGAATAAATGGCCATCCATCCAATACTTACGAGTAAGGCATACAGCAAAACGGTAAACCAATCAATTTTACCTGTTATGGATTCGTGTTTGGCCATACTTATTTATTCGTCAACGTCCGCGTTTAAGTCCACTGTTTTATTTATTGATACTCCGTATTTGCTGAGTAGATTTCCTTCCATCATGCGCTTTTCTAAAGGTAACCTCTTTTGTTGGATGGTATCGTTGAGATATTTTTCTACCATTAAGCTGGCAATGGGAGCGGCATAGGCGGCCCCATATCCTCCGTTCTCTACAATCACTGCCACCGCAATTTTGGGGTTTTCCATAGGGGCAAAACCGGCAAACATGGAGTGGTTATCTCCGTGGGGGTTCTGAGCGGTACCCGTCTTGCCGCACAACGAAATTCCATCCACTTTAGCTGAACGAGCTGTTCCTTCTTCTACCACCATGTGAAGACCCTCAATAACCGGTGCAAAAAATTGAGTGTCCATTAAGGAAACATGCTTATCGTGAGAAGGAGTTACATCTTGTTCTGTTACCGGATCGGTGATTCGCTTCACCACATGCGGAGTAATCCAGTATCCTTTATTGGCAATGCAGGCAAAAATATTAGCCATTTGAAGTGGGGTCACTAATATTTCTCCCTGACCGATACCAAGAGAAATAATGGTAGAAGAATGCCAGCCTGTTTTTCCGTACAGGCGATCAAAATATTTGGAGGAAGGAATGTTTCCGGTGGACTCACTCGGCAGATCAATCCCTGTTTTTACTCCTAAGCCGAAGGAGTTGCAATAGCGCGACCATTTATCGTAGACATCGTGTATATCGCTGTAGTTTTTGTTCTCGATAATGTTTCTGAAAGTTTGCCAGAAATAGGAGTTACAGGATTGCTCAAGGGCGTATTGAATATTTGGCGGTGAAGGATGGCGGTGAGAGCAATGGAGCGTTAAGCCTGCGAACAGATAGACCCCGGTGCAGGTAACAAAATAATCTACCGGCTGCACCCTTTCTGTTAAAGCAATTAGCCCTACTACCGGCTTAAAAGCAGAACCGGGAGGGTAGGTCGCCAACGTGGGTCGGGAGTATAAAGGCAGCAGCGTATCCTTCAGTAATTTCATGAAGTTCTCGCCTCGCGAAGCTCCGCACAAAAGATTGGGATCGTAACCGGGGCTACTAACCATCGCCAGAATTTCTCCGGTGTTAGGTTCAATGGCCACAATACTTCCTTTTTTATTCTGCATCAATTTTTCACCGTATTCCTGTAGCTTGATGTCGAGCGTGGTGATAACATTATCTCCCGCTTTGGCGAGGGTATCAAATTCCCCATTCCCAAAACTTCCCATTTCGCGGTTGTGCACATCCACATACACATACTTTTTCCCTCGCGTTCCGCCCAACTGTTTTTCATACACTTTTTCAATTCCGCTTTTCCCTATATAATCACCGGGTTTGTAGTAGCCATCTGATTTATCAATGGCTTTATCATCCACTTCTCCGATGTCGCCTAAAATAGTAGCGGCTACTCTATGCGGATATTTTCGGATCGTTCTCACCTGTCCGTAAAATCCGGGAAAGAGATATAGATATTCCTGCAACCGAGAGTAGTCTTTCAAGGATAATTGCTTCGCAAAAGCGTTGGGCTTGTAAGAGGAGTACCCCCGCTGCTGTTTCATTTCTTCAAAGCGGTTTAGAAAATCCTCCTTAGTCATTCCGAGCAATTCGCACAAGCGAAGTGTATCTACATTTTTCGCCTGCCTGGGTATCACCATCAAATCATAAATAGGTTCATTGTACACAATCAGTTCCCCTTTTCGATCGTACACTAATCCGCGGGTGGGATATACGTCCAATTCCTTGATAGCATTGTTTTTTGCCAGGGTATCGTATTTCTGATCAATGACCTGTAAGTAGAAGAGCCGCACTAGAAAAAGGGAGGCAAATGCAACAATGATAATTTGCATAATGCGATAACGGTTCTTAAATAAATCTTTACTACTCACGATGAAACAGAATTGAAGCGGCTATACAAATCTGCGCTTCTTACGGGCAGAAAACAAGAAAAGAAAAATAAGCATAAAGGCGACAGACATTAAGGTGCTGAATACAATCTTCACCAGCAACAAAAAGAAGTTAAAAAAAGTAGCGGCCTCCAGCAGAAAATAGAAGGTAAGGTAAAATAGCATCGTGATTCCGGTGTAAAAAACAAACCAAGCAACCCCTTGCGAATGGATGTTAGGGCTGATTTCAAATTCTGTTCCTTTTGGGGTGATAACGGAGATTAGAAAAGGACGCAGATAGCCTACTGCCAAGCAAGCAGCCGCATGCATACCCGTAGAACCTAAAAAAATATCTAAGGTAAGTCCGGCAAACAGGCCAATGATCATCAATAGCCAACGAGGAGTTTCAAAAGGTAAGAGCAGAATGAACAGTGGAAATACATAGGGGTTCACAAACGAACTGAAGTTCATATTGCTAAGTACCAGCACTTGAGCCAGCAACAGCAAAATAAAGCGAAGAAGATTAACAGGTATCTGGTTAATCATTGTTAGTAGTTTTAGTCAAACTATCTAATTGCTGAAGTTCCTGCTTTCTCAGGTTCTTTGCTACATACACATAACTGATATTCCCGAAATCGGTGGAAAGTGCCACCGTCACATCTAAGAATGTTTTGTCAGGGTGCGATTTTATTTTTTTCACTACACCTATCATTATATTTCGAGGAAACATTTGTGAATAGCCCGAGGTAACTACCGTATCACCTTCTTTCACCGGTACGTGCTTGGGAATCTCTTCCAAAATAGCCGTAGTGGAACTCAAGCCGTTCCAATGCAGGTTGCCAAAGTATTCGTTCTTTTTAAAGCGGGCACTCACCTTAAAATCTTTGCTCAGAACGCTCATCACTGCTGCGTAATCATCGGTGGCATCTATTACCTGGCCCACGATGCCGTTGGGAGCAATCACTCCCATTTGCGGAGTAATTCCATGCCGTCTTCCTTTGTCTAAGTAAATCAGATTAGTAGATCTGTTCACCGAATTTCGAATAACCCGCGCGGTGATGTAAGTGTATGTTTGCACAAATCTTTTAGAAGTGTCACTGACCATCCCCGAATCTACCCGATTGTCAAATTTTGATTCAAGTAATTGAGAGCGGAGATAAGCATTCTCCTCTACCAAGCTATCGCTGTATCGTCTCAAGTAAAAATAGTCGGCTCCTCCTTTATATACATCGTACACTTTTCCACTAATTCCATTTGCCACGCTGATGTATGCCGCTTTCTGATATTTCCCATTGCGGTAAATAAGAAAAAAGCAAAAAGCCTCTAACGCGACAAACAGAATAAAAAGATGATAGCGTATGAAAAAACGAAGGAGGTTATACACTTTTTGCAGTTAATGGTGAACCGTTGCCAATTACAAAAAAATTTTAGCTCTGATAACGGGCAGCAAAGGCGATGAGGGCATGACCTTTCACCGCGGCTTTTATTTACTCATCCATCAGGAAAGTAAACTTGTCAATATTTTTCAGCGCAATACCGGTGCCTCTCACCACAGCGCGCAATGGATCTTCGGCCACTCGTACCGGCAGTTTTGTTTTTTGGCTGATACGTCTGTCTAATCCGCGTAACAAAGCGCCTCCACCGGTTAGATATAAACCGGTTTTAAAAATATCTGCTGCCAATTCCGGAGGGGTGGTTTCCAAAGCTTTCAAAATAGCTTCTTCGATTTTCGAAATGGATTTATCAATAGCATGGGCAATTTCTGAGTAGGATACAATAATCTGCTTGGGAATGCCGGTCATTAAGTCGCGTCCGTTTACCGGGAAATCATCGGGAGGAGATTCAAGGTCAGTGAGCGCTGAACCGACATGAATTTTTATCATCTCGGCAGTTCTTTCGCCAATCAACATATTGTGTTGCCTGCGCATGTAGTCCACAATATCTAAAGTAAATTCATCACCGGCTACCCGAATAGACTGGTCACACACAATTCCCGAAAGAGCAATGACGGCTATTTCAGTAGTACCGCCACCGATATCAATAATCATATTGCCATTCGGTTCTTCTACATCAATCCCTATTCCTATGGCTGCGGCCATTGGTTCGTGAATCATTTTTACTTCCTGCCCACCTGCCTGCTCGGCACTGTCTTTTACCGCCCGCTTTTCTACTTCTGTAATGCCGGATGGGATGCAGATAACCATTCTGTAACGAGGAGGAAACAGCGGTTTCTTAGGGCCGTAAATCATGCTGATCATTTCGCGAATCATGCTCTCTGCCGCTCTGAAATCGGCAATCACTCCATCCTTGAGCGGTCGCACTGTTTTGATATTCTCGTGCGTTTTTTCGTGCATTTGCATGGCTCGTTGCCCCACGGCAATTACCTTGTCGCTTCTACGATCAATGGCCACAATAGAGGGCTCATCTACCACCACTTTATCGTCATGAATAATTAATGTATTAGCAGTGCCAAGGTCAATGGCAATCTCTTGCGTAAGAAAATTGAATAAAGCCATGCGTGGACTTAGGTTCTAAGGATTCGGAATTGCGGGCAAAATAGGTAAAAACTTGACAGAATTAACGCAAGTTTCCCAACAAAATTATCTAAAATGAAACATAAGGTGTCAATGTTTAAAATGGCGCACTCCTGTGAGCACCATTGCTTGACCTGCCATATTCGCTGCTTCAATGCTGTCAGTATCTTTAATGCTGCCTCCCGGTTGGGCTATAGCGGTAACGCCTGCTTGAGCTGAAATAGTGACACAGTCAGGGAAAGGGAAAAAGGCATCGGAGGCCATGACCGCACCGTGAAGGTCAAATCCGAATTCAGTCGCTTTTCGGATGGCATTCTGGAGAGCATCTACTCGGGAGGTTTGCCCACAATTGCTGCCGATTAATTGTTTGTTTTTTACTAATGCAATTCCATTGCTTTTGAGGTGCTTCACGGCAATGATGGCAAAAGTTAGGTCGGCTATCTGCTCGGCAGAAGGGGCTTTTTCGGTGACAGTTTTGAAATCTGATTTGCCTTCAGTTTTCCGGTCGGCATCCTGCTCCAAAATTCCATTCAACAAACTTTTAGAAACCTTTGCAGCCACTACTTTTTGTTTTTGTCTCAGAATTATCCGATTCTTTTTCGACTTCAGTAGTGCCAGCGCATCTTCGTCATAATCGGGGGCAATTACTACTTCAAAAAACAGCGTATTCATTTCCGTGGCAGTCGCCAAATCTAACTTTCTGTTGGTGGCAATTATTCCTCCAAAAGCAGAAACAGTATCGCAGGCAAAAGCGGCTTTGTAGGCCTCGCAAATGCTATCCCGCGAAGCCAAGCCGCAGGAGTTGGTATGCTTCATAATAGCTACGGTCGGCTCCTCAAATTCTGCGATTAGATTTACGGCTGCATCTACATCTACCAGATTGTTATACGACAATTCCTTGCCGTTTAGTACATCGAAAATCTCATAGAGGTTGCCATAGAAAATTCCTCGCTGGTGCGGGTTTTCGCCATACCGCAATACCTTTCCTTGCAGTTCACTTTTTTTGAAAACCTCGAACCCGAAACTGCGATTAAAATAATTGAAGATCAGCGTGTCGTAATGTGAGGAAAGCAGAAAGGCTTTTGCGGCAAATAGTTTGCGTTGCTCTATATCTGTTACTCCTCCTTTATCTTGCAAAAGTTGCAGTAAGTTTTCATAATCATTCCGAGAGGATATTACTAATGTGTCCTTAAAGTTTTTCGCGGCTGCGCGAATCAGGCTTATTCCTCCAATGTCAATTTTTTCTATTATTTCCTCTTCGCTTTTTCTGGCTTTTACCGTTTCGTCAAAGGGGTATAAGTCCACAATCACCAAATCAATTTCCGGGATTTCGTACTGTGCCATTTCCTTTATGTCACTCTCATTATCTCTTCGACCCAGAATGCCGCCAAATATTTTTGGGTGAAGCGTTTTTACCCGCCCGCCAAGAATTGAAGGGTAAGAAGTGATTTCCTCTACAGGTGTTACTTTAATGCCCAGGCCTTCTATAAAAGATTGAGTGCCTCCGGTAGAATAGATTTTGATACCTGACTTGTCTAATTCCTTTACAAGGAGGTCTAACTTGTCTTTGTAATAAACAGAGATGAGGGCTGATTTGATTTTCTTTTGCACCTGTAAGATTTTGCGCGCAAAAGTAAAATCACTTTACAATACGAGGGCTAAGAATATAAACGCATGTTGATTATGCTAAAACCTGTTCGATAGTTTTAGGGTACCATTCATGCTCTAACACCTGCACTTTGGTTGCCAGCGTGTGTGGGGTATCGGTTTTTTCGATGGCAATTCGCTGTTGTAAGATTATTTCTCCCTCATCGTACTGTTCATTCACATAGTGGATGGTGATGCCTGTTTCCGTTTCATGATTTCCCAGCACGGCTTCGTGCACTTTTATTCCGTACATGCCTTTTCCCCCAAACTTAGGTAACAATGCGGGATGAATATTGACAATTTGACGACTGAATTTATGTAGAAGAAAAGCAGGAGCCTTTTGCAGAAAACCTGCTAAAACGATAAAGTCAATTTCTAAAGCATCTAACAAACGGCTCATAGTTGGTTCATCTTCCAGCGCTTTTTTACTCACAATGGCCGAGATAATTTTGTAATGATGAGCAATTTGCAACACCCCGGCACCGGGCTTATTGGTGAGCACTAAGCTGACAGTTATAGAGGGATGATCTTTAAAATATTCAATAATTGCCTGTGCATTTGTTCCCTGACCGCTGGCAAAAATGGCTATATGCTTCATGAGTAAAGTTCAAAAATAAAAAGAGGCGCAATAGTGAACGCCTCTTTTTGTAAACCGTCATATTTCTTATTTGCCAACCACAAACTTTCGAGTTATTTTTTCGTCATTGTAATACACTCTGATAAAATACTCTGCTGCCCTCATTTTATCTACCGGAAGCGGATAGTCACTTCTCCCTTTCGGTAAATTGAGAGATAGTCCTTTGACCACATACTGACCTGCCAGGTCGGCAATATCAATAATAACGGAACCTGATTTCGGAAGAATTAATCCCAAATACGAAGCTCCTGCAACGGGATTGGGCGAAGGGCCTATCAACTGAATATGTTGATTAATGGCACTGCATTGGCTATTATTATCCACCCTTATTTCTGTTTCTCCGTGATTCACACTCACCGCTTCCACACATATATAAGAGTTGGCATTTTCGGGAGCTACCACAAATTGTGCCCCGAAGATGGTATCCATAATTTGACCCGAATAAAGAATACCGTTCCATTCTTCCGAAATAATTCCTCCGCTGCCGATAGTGATATAAAACTTAGCCTGTGTAATAGTTCGAGTTCCCAAATTGGCAATTTTGGCCTTTGCGCCAATGAGGTACGAACCGTCTGTTTGCTGTGTTTGTATCACTGAAACTTCTGTTACTGCTAAGTCGAGATCAGTCGGTTTCACGGTAAAGATTCGGGAAGAGCTATCCTCACAGCCCTCTGCGGAATAAGCAGTCAACTGAATTTGGAAAGAGTTGTTCTGCGTGTAAGTATGTATGGGGGTTTGCTCTGTTGAAATTTCAGAATCACCAAAGTTCCAGAGGTAAGAAGTGGCTCCGCTGCTTTGATTAATAAAGTTTACGTCCACCGGTGCTTCTCCATAAAGTGGTGCGAAGTAAAACAAAGCAGTAGGGCGCGGCTTCACCGTGACCGCTTTAGTGATAGAATCGGAACAACCGTTCAGGGTAGTCACCTTCAAGGTGACATTATAAATACCGGTGTCAGCAAAGAAATGTACCGGAGCGGGTTGAGTGTACTGAGTTCCGGCAATCGTCCATTTCCAGGTAGCGATGGTGTCATTATTCACCAAGCTGCTATCTAATGGAGTATAGTTTTCGCTGACGCAGGAAACCAAATCACCGAATGCCGCTTTCGGCTTCGTAACTATATTGATATTTTTTGATTCATAATCTACACAACCAATGGCGTTTTCAATTCGCAAACTCACATTGTAAGAACCCGGAACGGTGTACCTGTGCTTGGGGTTTTGCTTGGTAGAAAAGAAACTCAGATCGCCAAAATCCCATTGCCAGCTTACCACAGAGAAAGAGGCGGTGGCATCGGTGAACAAGGTGCTGTCGCCCACACACACATTTCCAACATCAAAATTGGCTACCAATGGAGGAAACACATCTATTTTTTGGGTAATGGTATCAGCGCAGCCCGACTTGGAAATAGCTTTCAGTTTTACCTGATAAGAGCCTACTCCCGGAAATTCATAAATAGGATTTTGGGCAGTGAGCGTATCGGTTCCATTGAAAGTCCATATCCAATGGGTGATCGAATCGCCAAAGAGGAAGATACTGTTATCTAAGAGTATAGTGGGCACTCCTGCACAAATAATATTCGGATAAGTAAAAGCCGGTATCGGAGGCACCGATGAAGTAACCACCTTTGACTTAATACCTGTGCAGCCCGAATCGGTCACTATGCTCAGCGTCACGTAATAATCGCCTGGAGAGTTGTAGTAATGAGAAGGGTTGGGGATAGACGAACTCTGGCCATCTCCAAAATCCCAATGCCACGAAACGGTATTGTCCGGGCTAACCGGGGGGGTTATATCTGCCAACTGTGTGGTGTCGCCAAAGCAAACAACCGTTGAAGTGAAATTGATATTCGGAGCTATCCAACTGATGTTTACTTGAATGGTATCGCGATTCACGCATTGGTGATGGTTGGTAGCAATAGTGGAGTACTGACCCGATGTATTGAAACTCACGGTGGGAATCGAAGGTCCGTTGGACCATGCAATACTCGAAATAGAATAGCCCGCGGTATCTAACGCAATAGGGTTGCCGGAACACAAAGTGGTGTCATCGGGCAAGAGCGATTGGATAGAAAAACTATCAATCAGCACATGGATGGTGTCGGAGATAAATACACAAGTGTTGGTGTCGGTAATGGTGCAGAGGTAATAGCCACTGGAGTTGATGCTAATGCTTTGTGATGTTTCCAGCGTATTCCATTCAAAAGAATAAGGGGAAGCGGTGAGTACCGGGGCAATACTCAGCGGGCTGTAAAGGCACACAACTGTATCTTTTGGGCTAACTCCCAAATACGGAATAGTCACCTGTATCGTGTCGGAACTCACTCGGTCAAACACATCGGTGGTTTGCACCCAATACGCCCCTGCTTTTCGAGCCTGAATTTGTGAAGTGGTTTCACCGGTGGACCATAAATAGCTGACAAACCGATTACTCGCATCTAAGGTGACGGGGCACAGGCTATAGGCTTGATGAATATCGGGGCCGAGATTGACGGGAGGGGCATATTTGTTGTAAATGTAGCCTTCCACTTTTTGGCGCTCTAAGGAATCCAGTGCTTTTGTGTACACAATTATTTCTGCTATTTCTCCATTCCAGAATTGGGTGTTACCATCCCCTATATGGTAAGAGCCGGAAGTAAAAGGACTACTATATAATGTGCTATTACTTTTGCCAAGAAAAGTAGAATTCATGTAATAGTCAACGGACGTCTGGTAAGTTTTAATTACTTCAACTAATGTATTTTGATAACCGGAATTCGGCATGGGCAGGTTTGTTGTCAGGTTGTTTCCATTGTTTCGAATGACTAATGTATTTGCACTGCCTTGATACAAAATAAATCCGCTTCCTAAGCTACCAAGGCCTAAAAGATATTTGGCATTTGTCATCGAGGTATTAATCCCTTTGCTTACAATGAAAACTGATAAGGAGGAGGAATCTGCACCTATTATTGTTCCACCATTTAGAAAATCGTCAACGCCATCAAAACGTACAGCGGGATAGTTATTCAGTTCTGGAACGGAACTAACAATATTAGGTCTAAAAAGAGGGTTGCTGTTTTGGAAAGCGTCATTATTGCTACTGCTACCATCCTTCCACTGGCTAATTGCCCCCCCCGTTAAAATAACACCAGTGTCTGACCGAAGCCATAAAGAAAGACCACTTATGTTCGATGGATTAAAAATAGAAAATTGCCAAGTTGAGCTTTCGGAAGAATCATTGCAAATGTTGAAACTCTTTATTTTCCAAAAATAGGTTTGATTCCCCGGAAGTGTTAATTGGTAATCGGTATTGTAAATGTTAGAGTAAATTGACGCGTTGGTGAAGGAAGAGTCGGCAGATATTATCAATGAATATTTGTAGGCATTCAAAGATGACTCCCACTGGAAATTTGTTTGTGATGAGATAGTACTGGAGTTGTTAGCCGGAAGAGTAAGTAGGGGGGCTTGAGGAGAGTTATAAGTGCTAACAACTAGAATATTTCCAGCAGCAGTATCTGTACAGCCATTGGTAGCATGGACAACTAATTGTAAAAGAAAGTTACCTACAGAAGAATAAGCATGAGACGGATTCTGTTGTATGGAACTGCTATTATCTCCAAAGTCCCATTCCCACAAAGTAATACTGTCTCCCAATACAGGTATGCTAGAATCAAAAAACTGGTAGTCTGCTTGCAAACAAGAAGTGCCTCCTGAAAAACTTGCTTGAGGAATGGGCTTTACTTGTACGGTTTTAACGGAACTATTGCTACAACCCGCACTTGTTATAGCGGTTAAAGATACTTGGTATGTGCCCGGTACCGAATAATTGTGTGTAGGATGAGCTGCTGAAGTCGTATTGCCATCCGCAAAGTCCCACTGATAACCTATAATAGTTGAAGTATCAACAGATTGGGAAGTGTTTTGAGGAACATAGGTGGTGCCGTAACAGAGGGTGTCCCCGGTAAAAGTAACGACCGGTGCGGTTCCTGAAATAGAGACCATTATAGAGTCCATGCCAATACACCCGAATGTATCACTAACGATTACACTCAACGGCCCGGGGGTGATTAAAGTTGTGAAAGGGGTTGTAGAGCCGGTAGACCAATTGAAATTGAGAGAGGGAAGTCCTGTTGAAGGTGAATTCAAGCCAATCGTTGTTCCCGAACAAATAGTGGTATCAGCGCCAAGAGAAACCGTGTAAGCGAAAGTATCAGTGGAAAGAATTATGCTATTTGATGTGTTAGAGCACCCGTCATTTGTACTGGTTACAGTTACACTGACAGGAGTAGTGCCCGGAGTGGCATATATCCCTGGTGAAACTTCGCCATTGGACCATAAAAAGGCATAACCGGATCCTAATAATTGCGTCTGTAGTAAAATTGAATCTCCGGCACATAAAGTTGTGTCTACATGATTTAGTAAAGGGTGAAGAAGGCTAACATTTATGGTATCGGAGCTCATGTGCCCAAAAACATCCGTTGTTGTTACACTGTATGTGTTACTGCTATTTGCTGTAATTTGATCAGTAGAACTTCCCGTTGACCATGCATAATTAGAGAATCTGCTACCTGCATTGAGATCTATGGGGCAGAGGCTATAAGTCTGTGTGGTATCAGCACCTAAATTTACCGGAGGGGAGTATTTATTAAACAGATAATTTTCTACTAAAATTCTATTGGCACTATTTAAAGCAGACTGATATACTATAATTTCTGCAATTTCCCCGCTCCAAAATTGACCATTACCATCTCCGATATGATAACCTCCATCTGTGAATGAAGCACTATTAGAAGCGGAAGTATTGCTATTTACAAATAACGAATTTTTAAAATATTGGACACTTGTATTTAATGTTTTAATTATCTCAATAAGGCTATTGGGATAGCCTGAGTTTGGAATTGGAATACCTGTTGACAGATTGCTGCCTTTATTACGTATTACCAATTCGTTACCGCTACCTTGGAATAAGGTGTACCCGGTACTTAAATCGCCTATAGCAAATAAATATTTCGCATTAACTTGAGTGGTATTTATCCCCTTGCTTATAATAAAAATTGAAAGGGAAGAGTTTCCCAAACCCGACATAGTGGTTCCATTTAATAGATCATCTATTCCATCAAAATGAACGGCCGGGTATCCATTGAGTTCGGGGACCGAAGGGTTGAGTGTAGGGCGATAACTAGAATCAGTATTTTGAACTGCATTATTATTATTACCACTAGCATCGAGCCATTGACTTACTCCTCCGGAGGTTAATACTACTCCACTATCAGCTTTAAGCCATAACGAAAGCCCGGCAATCTGATCTGGGGTAACCCCTTGCGCGGAAAGTCCAGCACCAACTAAAAGGATAAAGCATAACGCAACAATTTCTCTTCTGTAATTTTTTACCATTTGCACATATCTTTTACAGCATCCAACTGAAGGATCACGGTTGGTAAATATAATCTTATGCCTTTTAATTTTCTCACACTAGCTAATAGGGGTTGCCCTTTTGAAGAGCACAATAAACCCGGCTGAAATGAAAAAAAGAAATTCTCCCAAAAGAAACCATAATCGGCTAGCAACAGAAATAGTTAAAGCGTCTTTAAGTGGAATACCACATTGTGTAAGAAAGAGTACAAGCATTCCTTCCCGAACTCCCACACCACCAGGGGCAAAAACTGCCAGTATTCCTATGGTAGCTGCAAAAGCAAAACCAAGCCCGGTATAATAAGGAACATTTTCAGGGTATAGCGAAACTGTAAAAAGATAAAAGGCGATACACCATATCCCCCAGTTTATGAAAAACCACGGCATAAGGGTTAGGGTTTCTCTAAATGAAAGCCGTGGAATATAAACCGTCTTTTTCAAAATATAATTTAGTGACTTTTCAAGTAAGTGATTAAAATATGGTGTGTAAATAATAAAGCTGAAAAGTATAAAGCCGATAAGCCCTAGCCAGCCCCAATAACCGAATTTTCCTGAAAAAAGTAACCCGATCATACCCAGCAAAAGCCCTACCCATAATGTGATGATTTGGGAGTGGAAGGAGAGAGTAGATAAAGTGGTTTTTGAAACTCTGTATTGCTGTGCTATGTAACCTACCCTGCCTATAATTGTCCAAACAAATCCGGGAATATACTTGCCGAAAATACTAATGCCAATGGAAGTATAGGCCGCTTTGAAACTGGCAGGAACCTTTATACACTGCAGCATATTTAGCCAATTCATGGCATTAGCGCAATTGGCAACGCCCAGCAAAATAACGGAAACGACTAAAAGTGACCAAGAGTGAATAATGGGTATGTCCATGTATTTACCCCGATAGAGTTTATACCCCAGAAAAAGGAGTGAAACCCAAATGAAATATGTGATCCATTTTCGCATACACAGCACTAAAGAAAATAAAGTTAATCGCTAAAAGTAGCGCCCTTATACGCCTGTTTTTCTTTGATGGGCTTGCACGGGTTGCCGACAGCGATACAATTATCAGGTATGGATTTAGTGACCACTGAATTAGCTCCGATAATCACGTTGTTTCCGATTTCTATACCAGGCATCACCACCGTATTCATACCTATCCAAACATTATCACCAATTTTTATGGGTTCAGTTTCTGTCCAAATGTCATAATCGTCATTGGAGTGATTGGAGGAAATTAAACCCACATTGGGCCCCATTCGCAAATTATTACCTATGCTTATCCCATTTCGTGCTTGTATATAACAGCCTTGGCTCCACCCGGGAAAACTTCTTTTCCCAAGCGTAATGTTTTTGTGATACAATACTCGTGAGGTGAAATGAACTGGCCAAGGAACAAATCGGTTGAAGCCTAAAATTTTTTGTGAAAAAAACACCGTTCCTAAAACGTATAAAGGATTAGCACCGTCAATATGCCGATAGAAAAAGCGAAGTATAAATCGTAGAAAAGTCATAGATCAACAAATTTTTCGCTTTCTTTTAATAATAGCTCATTTTCTGCAGTAGTTGCACTTTTCCCTTCACTGTATTTCACTTTAGCGGTTAGCACTTTGTTTCCTTTCTTTTCTAAGCCTAATTTACAGCAAATCAGATCAATGGTTTCTATAGGATTTTGGCACAAGGCCTGGTAATCAATGGTCACGTGGACATACTTAAAGTTGTATAAGTCCTTCTCAATTTGCTTATTTATAGCATCTATTTGCCATAAAACTTGATACTGCGGATTCATATCTAAGACTTTTTCATACCCCTTTGGTTTTAAGCTCCACCAAGTATTGACGTCTCCATTAATATCTAACCGAGCTTTCAGGATAGACTTGGCTGTATTGAAAGCATCTCTTTTGATGAAAATAATTTTCGCATTCGGGAAATATTCCATTAATGTATCAAGTTTTAGAGATACCCCCATACTTTTCACCAATAGTGGGCGCTTCGATTGCTTGCTGATTTTATATACCGTAGTCTTTACTGCATCCGTGATGATAGAACTAGGAGAGTTGAAAATCCAAAAATCAAAAATTTTACTGGCTTCATTAGGCGAATGAAGCCCTGATATTATTCCATAATTGCTGTTCTTAACGTCTTTATTGCTATCTATTCTATGTTTCGTGAGCCGGTGTATGAATGCCATGTATCTAGGAAATAAAGCCATCAAATTAGAAATGTAGGTCACTTTGGTATAGCAAGACAATATTTGAAACAAGAGGGTGGATCCCGTGCGTGGAGCTCCAACAATAAAAATAGGGGCATTAGTAGATAATCCTTGACATCTTGCTATTATATCTTGATCCGGGTTCTCGTAGCGCAAAAAAAGCTTCTGGATTAATAGTATAATTTTTTTGATTTTTAAAATCATAAAACTATTTTTTTGTATTTCGCAACAGCTAAGCTAACGGAAAAGGAGTGGTAATTATCCTTCAAATCTTTCACTCCCGAAAATGCACAGAGCCTTCCAACATTTTCAATAGGACTGGCATATTGTAAATGCATCTCTACATGCTTTAGTTGTATCTCTTTTGATACGAGTACTTTTGTTAGTAACGCTCCGTTTGCATGGTCTAGAGTAGACGGGATGCCTTTCGCTATCAACTGTTTGTGTAAATAATCCTGAAAAGCAACAAAGGTGCTTTTTTGCAGATTGAAACATTGCAATGCAAAGAGAAAAGCACTTATTGATCTATATGAAGACCGAATATCTTCATGGCTGTTGTACTGTGAGCTATCATCTCGTGGTAGAAAATTTCTCAACAACGCATAAATTAACTTAGATTGACAAGCAATATGAATGATTACTTTCATAAAGGTTTTAAAGGCAAAATCATTCGTTATTTCTACTTTAGATAGCGGGTATTTGTTACTCATGGCTATGCCTAATCCGAAAGAAGAAACCGGTTTTGAAAAGCCTCCACTATATAATTCAAAATCTGCATCAAGTGAGTCAATAGCACTTAAATTTCTGGCGGCAAGGCTGTAGTCCAAGAGGGTTACTATGTTTTTACTTTTGAAAAAATCTATTTCAGCCTGATTATACAGGTTCCCATTTTCACAGATCAGTAGGATACAATCAATTTTTTTGTGCTTGGAAACCATTGTAAAGTAATCCAAATCAATTTTCAAATCATTGGGTCGTATGTCGAGAAGTATTTTTTCTAAAGGCAATGATTCTATCACGGCATGAACAATAGAGCAACACCATGCAGGAACCGCTATGGTTCTAATATCTTGTTGTTGAATGAGGTTTTTGAGAATATGGAATAGTGCATGTCTTCCTTGTGAGTAAAGCGAATAATATTTCCGTGATGGCATAATTTCCAAAAGGGAATTAATATCTGACTTCTGATAAAATACATATTTCATCAACTGCCTAAAAGAATAATGGCCCACCAACCGAGAATATATCATTTGCCGTATAAAATGTTTTTGGCCTTTACGATAAGTGTTTGCTTCATTAAATTGAGAATACCGGGAGCCCAAATTCTATAATACGGGGTGAGTTCTCCGCCAAATTTTCTGTAGAAAGATTCGACCGGCTTCAACATAGAGCCTTCAAAATCAAAAATATTTGTTTGGTCGCTATAGAAATTTATTATCTCATGTACGAGATACTCATTAGCTGCACGTTGTACCTCAAGGTGATTAATGCCATTAAACAGAAAATTGGCTGTTTGATCATCCTTTAATATTCCGGCAACCGCCATACAGGTATCCCCATTAAATACCCCGAATAAATCAACAGCTTTCTTTTCATGGAGTCGCTCATACCAGCTTTTTAAAAATATTTTTTTGTATGGAATAGGCCCACCCTGTCTCTTATAAGTTAAATGCAAAACTTCGTAAAACAGGTCAAACGGAATATCTTTTTGAAAAAGATAGCCTTGCTTCTCTGCATATTTTATTTCACTTCGCAGTTTACCATGAAATCGTTCTCTAATCTGCTCCAAGGTAAATTTGCCAAAGTCAATTCGATAAGTATAATTAATCCTCATATTATACCCCATCCAATAGAAATTCAGCCAATTTTTATAAGCGGGATGAAAGGTATAATCGAAGGTTTTATATTTCTTCAGAACGGATAAAAGTTCATTTAAGACATCTCTTCGTGCACTTTCCGCGGTGTACTCATTTCCTTTAAAATTTTTAAAGCAGATTCCCAAATACTTGCAAAGAAGGGGGTTACTGTACATCTTTAGTTCATTCTTCATGAGTACAATGCCCCCCTGAATTTCACCGGTCTCATTTTTGGCTACTAGTATTTTGTACTTCTTATTTAAAGAATCTAAATACCAGCTATTAAGATAGATGGAGTATTGAGGGGAATCAGCGATAAAATCATTCCACTCATTCAGTTCTTCACGAGACAAAAGTATCGCTTGCAACTTCACCGTACTATTGTTTTTATAGCGTTTATTAGAATATCCTGTGCATGTTGCATAGAATTAGCCCAAAACTTATCACTCCACCTTTCGGGATGAATTTGAAAGATCATTTTGGGATGTGGGTTTTGTTGTAAATAGGCCAGTAATTGTTCTCCACTGCCGAAATCGGCAACAATATTCGACTCTACCTTATCTCTTCTATTGCTTTCTCCCGATGTCCAGTTTCTACCTGTATCGTTGATGTAGGCAATGTCGGTATAATTAATATCTAAGTACACCTCGCCCAGCAAAGCAAACTTGTATGCCAGCAAATCGTGATTTTCAGGTATTCGCCAAATATCGCGGTTGTCGTATGGCTTTAAAGGCCGCCCGTGCATCGAAATAGTTTTTATGGGAACAATTCCTCTGAACATGGCTAAGTTCTTTTCAAAATCTTCCAGTGCATTCGCCAGGTCTCCATTCGAGTCGGACAAGGATTCATAATGATAGCCGATTTCGTGACCTAAAGCAGCCACTTTTTGTATAATGTCGGGCTTAAAAGTATTTGGCTTGGCGCGGAAATAATAGGTGGCGCGAATCCCCATCTGCTGCTCCAGCATGGCCATCTGAAGAGCATTTTGCGGCTTGCGATCCACATCGTGCCGAGCCATGCAAAACTTGGATGGTTGCTCCTTTAGAGGCATCAGTTCATCGAACCTGAGAAAAGGTATTTCTTTCTGCTGTATGGCTTCGATGTAGCTGCGGTAGGCTTTTAAGGTAAAATCTCTCAAGGGTCTGTATGTTATTTATAAAGGCGCTCGTTATCCTGAATATCCATCCACATGGCGAATAAAAAGGCATTAAAGCTGCTGATAAAAAGAAACATGAACGCTAAAATAGTAGCCTCTGATATAGGCCGAACCTTTGTCAGGCTCAAGTAAATTATTTTATAAGCAAAGGGCAAGCAGGCTATAAACAAAAGCAAGGCAAAATTGTATAGCAAAAACAAGGGGTGAAAATCTCGGAAAAGATATTTAATCCACAGTCTTTTAAAGAAGGATTTGAAGAGCAGCCATGAAATACGAGGAATGACCTTGAATATTTTCATTTTTGATTTCTCGCCTACATTGTAAACCGGTTTTATCTCCACTTCTTTCAGCGTGCAGAAGGCGATGTTCAGCTTTACTAACATGTCATTGGGCATGCCGTAGCTTTTATAAATATCATACAGGCGAATGGCGTTAATCGCTGATTTTGAAATAGCCGTATAGCCGGTTTGGGTATCGCTCACATGCCAATAGCCCGAAGCTACTTTGGTAAGGATGGATAAAATGCTATTGCCAAAGTATCGGGTTTTAGGGATCACCAACCAGGCACTTCGGTGAATGAGCCGATTGCCTTTTACATAATCTATCCCGTCCTGAATTACCGGCAGGCAGATAGATTCTAATTCGGCCGGATCCATTTGCCCGTCTCCGGCCATCACGGCTGTGCAATCCATGCCGTGATCTTTCGCCCATTTATACCCCCGGGCTATAGCCGCTCCCACGCCACCATTCTCCAATTGATTTATTAAAACAATACGATCGGTCGTGGACGGGCCATTTACCACTTCTGAGGGTAGAAATTTATCCGCTTCTGCCAAGGCCATTTCTCGTAAAACGTGATCTGCCCGGTTATAAAGCGTCTTCTCGATTTCCTGATCAAATATGTTGAGAATGCTTACGCCTGCTGTGGTATCTTTATCAATGTAGGCGCGAACTACCTTCGCAGTGTCATCGGTGGAGCAATCGTTTACTATAATAATTCGATCAACAAAAGCCGGCATTGTTTCTATTACAATACCGATTTGCCCGGCTTCATTATATGCCGGTATTACTACCCCAACCGTTTTGCCATTTATCATACGCGCTTATTCTTTGTAAAGAAATAATAAAGTCCGATACCTGCAATGAGATATACCACAAACTCGCTCACATGGATATATCGGAGTTGAAAACGGCTGTGAATAAAAGGCAACAAAAATAAAGAGGGGAGATGCACTGTGGAAAGAAGGAGAATAATCAGTTGAATCTCATTTCCCGATCGAAGAAAAAAGATTTGATAAACGGCATAAAACACAAAAAGCCAAAACAGCAAATAGAAAATGTAGTTCAGTTTAAGCGTAGAGAAAGTCTGATAAACTATATGGTTTGCAAAAATCCAGAGATTTCTTGGCCGGTGCTGGTAATTAATTGCATCCGCGTAAACGGCATTTTCAAATTTGCGGGAATCATAGTTCTCAAAAATAAATTTTTGCAAGCCGGGGCTAAAGCTGTCCACGTTCATCTTGTTGTTAAACATTCTTAGCGTGGAGTCTTCGGGCATTTTAGCAGCTATCACCTGCCGGTAATTTGCATTTAAAAGAGAATAGTAAAACGAAGGCTTGGCATCTACGATGCTCCAAAAATATTTTTTAAACATACCTGCGGAGGTGTTTTCAGGGGGTAGCGGTGCTGTTACAGGGGCAGTAGAAGAAACCCCGGAGTATCTCTTTTCAAGATTTGAAATCACTTTTTCAATTCTTTTCGAATCGGCAAACGAGATGGTTCCCTTTAAAAAATAGTTTAAAGAAATATCTGCCAAAACAAGCGTTAAAAAAGCCAGCGCAAATAATTTGTAGTCTGTCTTTACGAAGTAGCTATGTAGGATTAATAAAGCCGGAATAAGGAGCATAACAATGCCGTTAGAGCGAACAAACATGGCCCAAAAAACTCCCGCTAAAACTGCGCAAAACGCCCACAGTGTTTTCCTTCTAAAAAAGAATAAGATACTACCTACCAAAAAAAGCAAGCCCGAAGTATATAAGGACTCTGTATAGAGGGTCAGATTATGCCGCAGCGTAAAAGGGTTAAGGGTAAAGAACATTAACCCGATGGCTGCTATGAGCCCTCCAAATTTTAAAGTTTTTGAAAACTGAACAATCAGATAGCTGCCCGCTGCGGTAAAAATGAATACTTGGGTCAAAACGACTTGGGTAATGTTGCCCCCGAACCATTTTAAGAGGGTGAGAAACAAGGGATACCCAAGCGGAAGATCAATAGGAGAGTTGGTGAGGGGTAAATGATGCCGGTAAATTTCTAAGGCAGCCCAGTAGTACCCAAATGTATCCATACCAAAACCCGGAACTGGAATGAATAGAAAAAAAGGAGCGTGAGTAAAAAATACCGTCAGTATAAAAATGAAAATCCCGATAGCCGTATTGTGATTTTCAATAAATGGACGAAGTGGAGTTTTCCTCATTCGGTATTTTCGGTTAATTAATGCTGCAAATAAGCAAAGAAAAATTTACACAAAAACTCGTAGGAGAGGGGCCTCTCAAAACATAGCACCACCTGTTGTATCATTTTGTCACTACAAACAAGTAGCTCAATTTACCCTTTAACCTTTTTTACTCTTTGGCCATCCTTCGCGACTTCCCCAAATTTCCTTTCTTTGCTCGCATCAATACTGAAATCAACCTTTCATCCATACTAATCAGCAACCATGTATAACTCCGATGTAGAAGCGCTCGATGCCTTCGCCACAAAATATAAAGAACTGAAAAGCGAAGTAGCCCGCGTGATCGTGGGGCAGGACGAGGTGGTGCGGAATATCCTCATTTCAGTTTTCTGCGATGGCCATAGTTTGCTGATAGGAGTGCCGGGCTTGGCAAAAACGCTGATGGTGCATACCATAGCCGATGTGTTGGATTTGAGTTTTAACCGAATTCAGTTTACGCCCGACCTGATGCCGAGCGATATTGTCGGCTCCGAAATCTTAGATGAAAACAGAAGTTTCCGTTTTAATCGGGGGCCGGTGTTTGCCAACATTATCTTGGCCGATGAAATAAACCGAACTCCGCCCAAAACCCAATCAGCTTTGTTAGAAGCTATGCAGGAACGCAGTGTAACTATTGCCGGACAACGGCACCTTTTAGAGTTACCCTTCTTTGTGTTAGCTACTCAAAATCCTATTGAGCAGGAGGGTACCTACCCCTTGCCGGAAGCGCAATTAGACCGTTTTATGTTTTCTATTAACCTCGATTATCCAAGCTATGAGGAGGAAATATCGGTAGTAAAAAACACCACTACGGGAACGAAAGCCGAATTGAGCAAAAAAATGCACGCACAAGAAATATTGTATTTCCAACAACTCATCCGCAGAATACCTATTGCTGACAATGTGCTCGAATATGCGGTAAAGTTAGTGACCAACACTCGTCCCAACCGGGATGGCGCACCGGCAGCTATCAATAATTATATCAGTTGGGGGGCAGGACCTCGCGCCTCTCAGTATTTGGTGCTGGGGGCTAAATGCCATGCCGCTGTGCGTGGTAAATACTCTCCCGATATTGAAGATGTGCAAGCCGTTGCTTTGCCGGTGCTTCGCCATCGGGTGTTTAAGAACTATAAAGCCGAGGCCGAAGGCTTAGACGTTGAAAAAATTATCAGCGATCTTTTATAGTCGCCTTGTTTAAGGAAGGAGAAAATTTCTGATATTTAAGGGCAAATTTAATTTCCCTTCTCCACTGCCAACTTCTTCACTATATTTGCGCCCTCTGTATGAGCGACCCAATAAAACACGAGTGTGGTATCGCACTTATCCGCCTTCTCAAACCACTCGATTATTATGCCGAAAAATACCGCACTGTTTCGTATGGGCTGAACAAGCTGTACCTGCTGATGGAAAAACAGCATAACCGAGGTCAGGATGGAGCCGGAATAGCGGTGATTAAACTTGACCCGGTACCCGGCAGCCCGTTTATTAATCGAGAGCGAAGTGTGGATAGACAAGCGATTGTCGAAATTTTTGAAAGGGTGTTTAGCACTTTTCCTAAAGACAGAAAACCCTTAGATAATCCCAAAGCAGAAGCGGAATGGTATAAACAGAACAATCCCTATGTCGGGGAATTGCTGTTGGGACATTTGCGCTACGGCACTTACGGCAAAAACACCGATAGTTCCTGCCACCCATTTATCCGTGAAAACAATTGGATGACTCGCAATTTGGCTATTGCCGGCAACTTCAACATGACCAATGTAGATGAGCAATTCAAATTACTTATTCAGCTTGGTCAGCATCCGCGCGAAAAGAGCGACACCATCACCGTGATGGAAAAAATTGGTCACTTTCTGGATGATGAAGTGCAAAATATTTTCAATCGCTACAAAGACCAAGGCTATAGCAACAAAGAGATCACTGCTTTTATTGTAAAAGAACTCAGTGTGCGCAGAATTTTATCGCGCTCGGCTAAAGATTTTGATGGAGGATACGCCATTGCCGGTATGCTGGGGCATGGCGATGCCTTTGTTCTCCGCGATCCAAACGGTATCCGCCCCGCTTATTATTACTATGATGAGGAGATAGTAGTAGTAGCCTCCGAAAGACCGGCTATACAGACCACTTTTAATGTTCCTTTCGATAAAATAAAGGAAGTGCAACCGGGTTGCGCCTTAGTGATAAAGAAAGATGGGCGAGTAAAACTTGACTTGGTGCGAGATCCTGAAGAAAAAAAATCGTGCAGTTTTGAGCGCATTTATTTTAGTCGTGGTACCGACTTGGAAATTTATGAGGAGCGAAAGCAACTCGGATATTTATTGACGGGCTCTGTTTTGAAAGCCATTAATCACGACTTAGAGAATACTGTATTTTCTTTTATTCCCAACACAGCTGAAGTCGCTTTCTATGGTTTAATGAAAGGAGTAGAAGATTATCTGAATGAGTATAAGAAAGATCAGATAGTGCGCTCTAAGAAACTGACCGATGATCAGGTGCTGAATATTTTGAGCATGAGAGTGCGCTGGGAAAAAATAGCAGTTAAGGACGTGAAAGCCCGAACCTTTATTGCAGATGATACCTCCCGCGATGAAATGGTGAGCCATGTGTACGATATTACTTATGGTTCTGTTCGCGGGCACACCGATACCATAGTAGTAATAGACGACTCTATTGTGAGGGGAACTACTTTGCAAATGAGTATCCTTTCCATCTTGGATCGGCTCAATCCCAAGAAAATAATCGTTGTTTCATCTGCTCCTCAAATCAGATATCCTGACTGTTATGGAATTGATATGAGCCGCATGAATGATTTTATCGCTTTCCGGGCACTCATTGCGCTGCTGAAAGATAGAGGACTGGATGAAAAGATTCAAGAAACCTACGAAAATTGCAAGGCTTCACTATTAGCTCCCAATGAAGGCATAAAAAACTACGTTAAAGACTTATACGATTTGTTCACGGCTGAAGAAATATCACATAAAATTTCGGAGATCGTTCGCCCGCACCATATCTTTGCCGATGTAGAGATTATTTACCAAAAGGTGGAAGACTTGCATAAAGCTTGTCCGCAAAATTTGGGCGATTGGTATTTCACCGGAAATTACCCAACTCCCGGAGGAACCAGAGTGGCTAATCGCGCTTTTGTGAATTATGTAGAGGGGAATGGAGAAAGAGCTTATTGATGGGAAATTATCGCCCCATATCGGATTTCGGCAGGTTTTAACTATCTCTGAATAAAAGTTGATGTTTTTATTCTTTTCCACATTTTATCAACTCATTTTTTTTGTTTTAATTTGCCAACTTACATTTTAGTAAGCCTTTGGCAAAATGTTATTTTACAGAGGGATAATAGGACATTGATACGTAAAAAATAATTGTGTATGAAAAACTTTACCAGACTGGGATTACTTTTTCTCTTTTTATCGGTAACCGCATTGGTATTTGCACAAGATGGAAATACTTCGAAAAAGAAATCGAAAAAGAAGGAGAAGCAAAATACCGAAACAGAATCGGTAGTAGAGGAAGTAAAATCTCCTGAGGAAGCAGCCACTACTTCCTCAAAGGATACATCCAAAACAGTGAAGGATAGTCAGAACCAAACACAGTTTCTGAAACCTGATATGGAGGCCGAACGGTATAGTTACTACAGCCGCAAGCGGATTTCAACACCCTTAATGATGCGCTATGACTTGGATTCTGCCGCTTATCAAAAGGGTAAGAAAAAGACCAAACAACAGCAAGCCTACATGGACAAGCAGTACTATTTTCCGGCAAAGCCAAAGGACATGTGGGAAATAGGAGTCAATTTTGGTTCGGCTTTTATCAGTGGAGATGTGAAGCCCTACGTTCAACCCAAAGGAATTATTCAGAACATTGGAGTGGGGGCAACTATCCGCAAGTCCTTAGGGTATTTCGCTTCCCTGCGATTCGGTTATAACTTTATGATGATGACCGGACGCAACTGGGAGCCGGATGCTAACTTACAATTTAACCCGGCACTTACCGGCAAATACGACCCCAGAGTGAATTATTGGAATAATACGCGATTGAATAAAGAGAATACTACCGATTCCCTCAACATGAATAAAATGTTCTTTTATAATTATAGAACTTATGTGCACGAAGGGCATTTGGGTTTGGTGCTAAATGTTGGGAACGTGAGGTTTCATAAAGAAAGGAATCTTGTGAATTTTTATTTGGTTGCCGGGGTGAGCGCCATTTTCTCCACTACATACATGGATGCTCTGAACGCAAATGGAGATGTGTATGATTTTTCACACGTGCATGAACTGTTCTATAATCAAGGAGGTTCGGCTGTAAACTCAAGGTTAGACAAACGCAAGGAAGCACTAAAGCGTATTGACAATATTCTGGATGGTAAATATGAAACACATGCTGAACACGAAAATAATGTACCGGGTATTAAAAACTGGCAGTTCATCCCCGGAGGCACGGTGGGCGTGGGCATTCAAATTCACGCCTCTAAGTGGGTAACAGTAGGCTTAGAAGAGAGATTAATTTTTACGGGAAGCGATTTATTAGACGGTTACAGATGGCAACAAGATGAGCACAGCGGGTTTACACGTAATCTGGATAACATCTCCTATACTTCTATCGGCTTATTCTTCCATATTGGAAATCCTAAAAAGCGCACAGAGCCGTTATATTGGCTGAATCCGATTGCCCATACCTACAAAAAACTGGGAGATGTGGATCCTGCCGCTTTAGCAGATGATATTTTGAAAGATGATGATGAGGATGGAGTGCCAAATAAATTGGATAAGGAACCAAATACCAAGAAGGGTTGCCCGGTTGATACACACGGGGTGGCGTTGGATAGTGATAATGATGGAATCATTGATTGTGAGGATAAGGAACCTTACTCTCCACCGGGATTTCCGGTAGATTCAGCAGGGGTGGCAATTGTTCCGCCTAATCCTTGTTGCGACACTACCGGTTATGGTGCGGATGGTGCAGGTGGCCCAGGTGGTCCCGGAGGGCCTGGCGGCCCCGGAGGTACCGGTGGAAGGCATAAGGGCGGCTCCTATGATTGCTCCAAGATAGAATTGCCTTCGGTGATGTTTGATAATGACAAATACTATTTAGATCCGCAATACTTCGGTAACCTGCATCAAGTAGCAGAGAGAATGCAAATGTGTCCAGATATGAAATTAGTAGTAACCGGTTATGACGAATCTCGGAATGACCAGAAATACAATGAACAGTTGAGTTGGAATCGAGCGAATGCAGCGGTGGACTATTTGGTGGAGAAGTATGGCATTTCGCGTGACCGCTTCATCATTAATTATGTAGGTGGAAAGAAAGCTGCAAGCGGAACTGCTTACGAGAAGAAAATGAAAAATAAAGTGGAGTTCCGATATGCCAATGAAGGGGAAACAGGAGACAGTAACCCTCCTGCACCACACCCCGGATTAAAAGCCGGATCGAATAAGTAAATCAAAAAGAGCCGCTCCTTGAGTGGCTCTTTTGTTTTATGGGTGGCAAAGCCAGTAATTTTCGATGTTACATCAAGGGGCTAATCTTTTGGTTTCCCACGTACCTTGAACTGCTTCGTAAATAATCCTGTCGTGCAATCGGCTGGCTCTTCCCTGCCAAAACTCAAAGTAATGGGGCTTTAAAATATAGCCCCCCCAATTATCAGGACGGTGAATGTTCTCTGACGCTCTGGCTTGTTCTAATTTATCTTCCAAATATTGTCGGGAAGGAATCTCTGAACTCTGCTCTGAAATGGTAGCGCCCAACTGACTTTCAAAAGGTCTGCTCAAGAAATATTCTTCCGACAGATTTGCAGCCACTTTTTCTACGCATCCCTCTATGCGCACCTGCCTTTCCAACTTATCCCAAAAGAAAAGAAGACAAGCTTGATTGTTTTCTTCCAGTTCCTTGCCTTTTCGGCTGTGATAATTAGTGTAGAAAGTAAAGCCCGTTTCATCAAAGGCCTTCAACAAGACGACTCGCGAGGAGGGCTTGCCGCTTTTGGTTGCCGTAGATATAATCATGCTGTTCGGCTCTATAATTTCAGACTTAGAGGCCTCTTCAAACCACCGTTCAAATTGTTCGTAAGGGTTGAGAGAAATTTGATCTTCACTTAATTCATTCAGTCGGTAATTTCTTCGGTGATCATGCAAATCTTTAGAGAAGGCCATAGCTGAAATTTTAGTCAAAACTACTAAAACAAAAAACCTCTTGAATTGATTTTGATCAAGAGGTTAGATGGGGAATATTTTCGCGTGCTGCTACCTTACATCTATCCGAAACTCCTTGCTGCCGGTAACAATACCTGCCGGATAATTTTGTCCGGTAGTGAAAGTGGATTTGCCGGCCTCAAAAGTTACTTTGAAGCGCACAATGTCGTAAGGATCTAAAAAATCAGGAACGCTGTAAGAGCCGGTGTAGGTGTATAAATTTACGCGAGGTTCGGCAGTGTCGAGTTTTACTAAAAACAAAGTGTCGGGATACGTAGCCGAGTAGCCGGAGGTATGCGAGGAATCAATATCATACATCCCTTTTATCCAGTTGATAGGCCGGTCTGTGGTAAATTGAATTTCGATCGGCATCACATCACCGGGAAACTGACGCACAATAGCCGTGTCGGGCAGTGTCAATGAAATGGGTTCAAGTGGCAGGCTTGTGTCCTCCTTTTTGCAGGAGTGAACAAGCATCAAAATAGCGATAGACGAAATGCCCAAAAAGGCCAGAAAGATTTTTTTCATTCTTCTTGTTGTATAAACGCAAACATATAAATAGCCATGTAAACCACCAATCTACTTATAAATACTTCAACATGATATTGGCTAATGTCTTTTGGAAACTCTTATAAGGAGGCAGCAGCAAATTCGATGGCGGATTCCATGCTTTGAGGATGGGGCGCTCATTTACAAACTCTTTAAATCCGTAGAACCCATGACTCTTCCCGATCCCTGAATTATTTACCCCTCCAAATGGTAAATTGCTGTGCGCATTGTGAATCATTGTTTCATTGATGCAGGTAGCACCGGCAGATGTGCGCTCAATGATATAGCGCTGATTCGTATCACTTTTGCTGAAGATGTATAGCGCAAGTGGTTTTTCTTTTAAGTTGATGATGCGAATGGCTTCATCTAACTTTTTATAGGTAATAATAGGAACAATGGGGCCAAAAATCTCTTCCTCCATCAGCAACATGTCGGGTGTAATGTTGGTGAGCACTGTGGGCGAAAGGTAGTTCTGCGACTCGTCCGTGATGGCACCGATTTCTACTTTAGCCCCTTTTGAAATAGCATCGTCCAGCAAATTCTTTACCCTGCCAAAATGTTTTGCATTTACAATCCGACAATCATTTGGCGAACTCTCCGGGTTCTCTCCATACGCATTCTTAATGGTTTCTTTCAGGATAGAAACAAACTCGTCCTTCTTCTTTTCATCAATCAGCACATAATCTATAGCGATGCAGGTTTGTCCCGAATTGAGAAATTTTCCCCACAAAAAATTCTTGGCGGTGGCTTTGAGATTCGCTGTATCATCAATAATTGTGGGGGACTTGCCGCCCAACTCAAGGGTAACACTGGTCAGTGTTTCAGCCGCTTTTTTCATCACTGACTTTCCGTGTAAGGGGCTACCTGTAAAATGGATATGATCAAATCGAAGATTGAGAAGCTCTGCAGAGACGGTGTGATCGCCCGAAATAACGGCTACCTCGTTTTCATCAAAAACTTCTTTCACTATTTCACGAATCATTTCATCTGTATTCGGAGTGTACTCAGAGGGTTTAATAATCACGGTATTGCCGGCAGCATAAGCCGCAATCATATTTTTTAAAGGAATTTGGAAAGGATAGTTCCAGGGGCAAAGCAGCAAAACGGCTCCTTTTGGCTCGTGAATAATTTTTGAGTTAGTGCCCAATAACATCAGCGGAGTATCCACTTCTTTCGGAGAAATCCAATCATAAAGATGAGATTCAAAATTCTTGGCTTCGGCAATTACAGGATAAATTTCACTTACGTCCACCTGAAGAGCCGGTTTATGAAAATCATTCCACAGTGCTTGCTGAATTTTCTCCCTCTTTTGCAATACTAATTTGCGCAACTTCTTGATTTTCTTCAGCCGGTCTGCCACACTCGTATCTTTCACTTTCTGAAAATTCTTCTTCTGCGAATCGTATATTCTGAGTATTTCTTCCAACTTGGTATTTGGAGCAATTGGGATGCTCGTAACGCGGTCCATAACAGTTTCCATAGTCATTATTTATGAGTTGCTAAAAATAGGAATTATTCTGCGTGATTTAAACGCTTATTGGATGTTCTAAGTTTATTGCACAAGCGGTGGGCAGGTAAGCAAATGAAAAATATGGGGAAGATGGGTGCTTAGCTTTGTTATCGGCTGTATATTTTTCCATGAGAAAGTGGTCTTAAAACAGAGAAAGGGGGAGAGCGGGAAGTTGGTTTTTTACCTATTGGCCGCTCCGCAAATAAATCGCCTCCTCCGAGGTGTCTTAAATCATTATTACCGATAGAAAGTTATTTTTTGAAATTATGACAGCAGCCTTTGTAAATTTCCGCATTGAAAAAATACTTTAAATCTTTAGCTCAACTGCCACATGACTGAAAAACAGATACTCGACTACGTGAAAAACCACCCTTCGCGCAAAGTAAAATTAGCCGTCACCGATTTAGATGGAGTGTTGCGAGGCAAATATATTTCTACAGAAAAATTCTTTTCGGTAGTGCAAGGGAATCTCGGTTTTTGCGATGTAGTGTTCGGATGGGATAGCAGTGATGCCGCCTACGATAACACGACCTATACCGGATGGCACACCGGATATCCTGATGCCAAAGCAAAGTTAGACCTGAGCACTTTTCGGAAAATACCTTGGGAAAATGATCTGCCGTTTTTTCTCGGTGATTTTATTGTAGATAAAAACACACCACTGCCCGTATGCCCACGTCAGTTGCTGCGCAAGGTGATTGGGGATGTAGAAAAGGCCGGTTACTCAATTGTTATTTCGCAAGAGTTTGAATGGTTCAATTTTGAAGAAACACCTCAATCGGCAGCGGAGAAGGGCTACAAAAATCTTTGTTCGCTCACCCCCGGCATGTTTGGTTATTCTATTCTCAGAAGTACACTCCGAAATGATTATTTCACAGCGCTGTTTGATGAGTTGAGCAAATTTGATGTGCCCATTGAAGGGTTGCACACCGAAACAGGCCCCGGTGTTTACGAGGCAGCCATTGCTCATGGAAAACCTTTACAAGGAGCAGACCGAGCCGTATTGTTCAAAAGCGGAACGAAGGAAATTGCTTATCGCTTTGGCATTCTTGCCACCTTCATGGCTAAAGTCAGTGAAAATCTTCCCGGTTGTTCAGGGCACGTACATCAAAGTCTCTGGGATAAAGCAGGCAAGAAAAATTTTTTCTACGATGAAAAAAACAAGGATAAAATGAGTGAAGTGATGAAGAGTTACATGGCCGGTCAACTTTATTGCTTGCCTTTTATTCTGCCTATGATTGCGCCTACGGTCAATTCGTATAAGCGATTAGTAGAAGGAGCCTGGGCACCCACCACTTTAACATGGGGGCTTGATAACAGAACGGTGGCTTTGCGTGCCTTGCCCGGCAGTTCTAAATCGAGCCGAGTAGAAACCCGCATGGTTGGGAGTGATAGCAATCCCTACTTAGCTTTTGCTGCTTGCATGGCTGCCGGACTCTATGGAGTGAAAAATAAACTCAAACTACAAACCCCCACTAAAGGGAATGGCTATCGCGATACTTCGCATGGTATTCTCCCTTCTAACCTTTGGGAAGCTACGCAGGCGATGAAGAATAGTGCAGTGAGTAAAGAATTATTTGGAGAGAAATTCGTAGAGCATTTTGCTCAAACTCGCGAGTGGGAATGGCGGCAGTTTCAGCGAGTGGTAACCGATTGGGAAACCAAACGCTATTTTGAAATTATTTAACCCATTTACGCTATGCCATTCAGTAAACACCGCAGGGGGCACACCCTTTTCATGATTGTTTTTTTCGTGTGTTTTGGAATGACATCCGAAGTCTTTTTTACGGCATTCTTATCGCTATATACCGGAGTCGCTATCAATAACAAACCTTTAATAGCGCTGGCGGGTACCACTTATGTGTGGATGGCTTTTATCTATGCGTTGATTCCTGTTCTTGGCTTTTTCTTCTACGATAAAGTAAAAAACATTCCCTTCTATTTTCGTCTGCCGATGTATGTGGTGATATTGTATGCTGTGGAATTTACTTCAGGCTATATACTTCGCGCCACCACTGGTTCTTGCCCGTGGGAATACAAAACGGGATGGAGCATCATGGGACTGATTCAGTTGGAGTATTTCCCGGCTTGGCTATTTTTTGTATGGATCGTAGAGCGTCTTTATGTATTTGTCAACAACAAAATTATTCAGTAACTCTTTCGTGAAATAGTCTTCTGCTTTACCCCATTATCAAAGTTCATTTTTTTGAAGTGGAATTACTGCTGCGCCAAACATGAAGGGTCGCTAATATTCTTGCCTTGCGTGTCGGTAGTAGTGCGTGAATTGCTAATTGACCTAAATCATGCAAATAATCTTCCCGGTGCGTTGATTATTTCGTTAACATCGCAACCTTATTCATCTGACTGTACGAAATTTTAATGAAGAAATCTGCTATTCTGCCATCCCCTACCTTTTTCGCTGCTGACTGGCCGCAAGAAGGTCCCATTGATTTGAAAATTCACGACTTGCCACATGCATCTTCGTCCACTGAGTGGTGGTATATGCATAGTCACATTAAGACGAAAGGCGGGAAACAATTTTCACTTTTTACTTCTTTTTTTCGCCATGCTATCGGCTTCGATAAAAAAACAAAAGTGCCCGATTATGCGCATTCAATTATCTGGGGAATATCGGATCTCGAGAACAAGAAATACTACACCGTTTCGCTGGTGGATAAGCGCGCACCTAAGCTCGGATTGCAGCGATTGAAGAAAGGTGAAATAGTGAAGGACTCTCACATTAAAAGAGCCGCTATAGAGATGCTCAAGAAAGGGGTAATGCCTTATCCGGATGAGTTGCTAACCAAAGACCCAACCATCTCCAATACTCGTTTATCGCTTGATTTTGATGGGAACACTTTCAAAAAATTACCGGATGGTTCGTACGCATTGCATCTGAAACACAAAGAACTTGAGTTAGAGGTGGATCTCAATTTTAAGCCACAGAAACCTCCGGTTCGTCATGGTGATAATGGAGTGGTGCGCGGGGTATCGGCAGAGGATATGTTTTACTATTTCATTCCGAAATGTAAAGTGACAGGCAGTTTGAAAATAAAGAAGGAGAAGTTGGCAGTGCAATCGGCCACCGGCTGGTACGATCATGAGTTTGGATGCCACCCTCCGGGAAAGGAAGATCAGAAGGACGACATGAAGAAGGATGTGTCATGGAACTGGATTGCCATGCAGTTGGATAATGGTTGCGAGTTGACTGCCTATGATTTAATAGATTTAAAAACCGGAGAAGACTGCGGCTCCTTTATTATCATGATTGATGCAAAAGGCAAGCGGCACTATTCCAACAAATTCCACTTGAAACCATTAGGTGACTTGTGGACGAGCACCCGCACCTTTAACGAATATCCTCAAGCCTGGATAGTAGAAGCTCCGGAGTTCGGATTGAAAGTGAAAGCAGAAGCGGCTTTCCCCAATCAAGAGTTTGCCACTGTTATTTCTAAACCCGCTTTTTGGGAAGGGCGAATGAACATTACCGGAACACTGAAAGGAAAAAAGGTGAGGGGCCCGGCTTATATCGAGCGCCACGGTTTTGTGAACAGCAGCAACATGAAGGAGTTTCTGAAAGCTGTTTCAAAAGCTACCCTCAACTCGGTGAGTCAAATATTACCACTTGAGTTTGGAGAGGAAAAGTTTGAAGAGTTGGTTTCAAAAAAAGGGAATCGTCACTTAGTGAAAGGCTTAGACAAGAAAGCGTATGTCGAAAAATTTATAAAGCCAATTCGTGAAATCACCGACCGCAGCGGGAAGAGTTGGCGCAGCTATGCCACCATTGCTTGTTGCGATGCCGTAGGCGGAAACTCGCAGGTAGCTATTGACTGGCTGGCACTGCCCGAACTGATGCACGTAGGTTCGCTGATGGTGGATGATGTGCAAGATAAATCATTAGTGCGCAGAGGCGGCCCGGCTGCTCATGTGGTACACGGAGATGCGATTGCTATCAATTCCGGAACGGGTGCTTATTTCATCGGGCAGTACTGCATCTACAACGTGGACAAATCATGGGAAGAAAAAGTGCAAATCTACAACTGGTATTTCGAGGCCATGCGAGCTTCTCATAGCGGGCAGGCGATGGATATTTACGGCTTGGACTACCTGATGCCGGCTGCGTTGAAGGATGATAAAGTGGCGGCACTTTTACAAGAAAGAGTCATTGCTACCCACCGCTTAAAGAGTGCTGCTCCCGCTGCATACTTGGCGCGTATTGGGGTATTGCTGGGCGAGGGAACAAAGGAACAAACCGAGGCAATGGGCAGTTATTTCGAAGCGCTTGGAATTTCCTTCCAAATTATTGATGATACACTGAATTTGAAAGGATTTAAAGATAACCTGAAAACGAAAGCCGAGGATATTACCGCAGGCAAAATCACTTACCCGGTAGCAAAAGCAATGGCAGTGCTGAGCAAGAAAGATCGCGCGCGCCTTTGGGAAATTGTAAGTGCTAAAACCTCAGATATAAAGCTGATTAGCGAAGCCGTTGCTTTGATGGATAAGCATCAGGTGATTGAAACCTGTGAGAAAGAAGCTAAAGCTATCCTCGAACGCGCTTGGAAAAAAGTGGATCCGCTATTGCGCGACAGCATGGTAAAACTCAACCTCCGTGCCTTTAGTTGGTTTGTGTTGGAGCGGACATATTAAAAATGGAAAAAGCCGCCAACCGGCTGGTGTTTATGCCTCTGGCCGTATTACTGAAAGTTTTCTTTCAGAATTTCGCAATCCCATTCTCCTCGCGTAAGTTCACACCACAATTTCTTATGGTCTAACTACTAATTACTACGCATGCCTATTTCTCAATTCAACTTTCCTACCACCATCCGTTTCGGAGCAGGGGTCATCAAAGAACTTCCTGATTATTTAAAGAAGAACCACCTGAGCCGACCTTTGGTAGTGACCGACCCCAATGTGGCGCAATTGGGTTTCTTTAAAGCGATTATTGAAGACTTAAAAGCAAAGGGGCTGGCGGTAGAAGTGTTCGGCAACATTCATAAAAATCCTGTAAAAAGCGATGTGTATGCCGGAGCCGATGCGTATGATGCGCACAAAGCAGATAGCATTGTCGGTATTGGTGGCGGGGCAGGATTAGATGTGGCGCGCTCTATTTTGCTGCGCATCAACCATCGTGAAGACTTGTTTAAGTATGATGATTTGATTGGAGGCGATGTGTATGTGACCAATGAAGTGCCGCACTTTGTCACAGTTCCTACAACTTCGGGCACCGGAAGCGAAGTGGGCCGCAGTGCTATTATTGCGGATGATGTAACGCATGTAAAGCACATTTTGTTCTCTCCCAAGCTACTCGCAAAAATTGTATTTGCCGATCCGATGCTCACGATGGAGCTTCCCGGATTTATTACCGCAGCCACCGGCATGGATGCACTTACGCATAACATGGAAGCATTTCTTGCCAAAAATTATCATCCGATATGTGACGGCATCGCCTTAGAAGGAATGCGGTTGATTTCACTTTCGTTAGAGAAAGCGACCCACCAACCCGACCTCGAATCGCGCTCGCAGATGTTATTGGCAAGTATGATGGGAGCCATTGCTTTTCAGAAAGGATTGGGAGTGGTGCACTCGCTGGCGCATCCGCTCTCGAGTTTGCTCGATACGCATCACGGATTGGCCAATGCGGTAAATATTCCTTATGGTATGAAATACAACATCGAAGGGTTTGAAGAAAAATTCAGACGGATGGCGCGCGCCTTAGACCTGAAAGATGAAACCGGTGAAGGGGTAGTGAATTATTTGTTTGAGTTGAATACGAAAGTGGGAATACCTCACAAGTTGCGGGAAATAGGAGTGAAAGAAGAACACTTGGAAACCTTGGCCGACCTGGCCTTTGCTGATTTCGCTCATCCGAATAACCCGAAGCCGGTGAGTAGAGCTGATTTTCGTGCATTATACGGAGAAGCACTTTGATAATGTGATGATTTGCTAATGAAAACTCAGTTGCTTAAGAATTTCTTACTACTCATTACACACTACTAAATATCATCTCATGAAAATAGGAATCACCTTCACCGAATCGCGCTGGGACAATTACCCGAAATGGATACAGGGCAATGACGCTACGATTGAGATTGTTGCATTGCATTGGGATAAACACGGATTGACCGAAATATGGGATGCGGTGGCAAATTGCGATGGTATTGTGCTGACCGGAGGGGTAGATATTCATCCGAAGTTTTATGAAAACGAGCGGTTGGTATTTCCGAATGGCGATGGCGAGTTTAACGAAGCCCGCGATGAATTTGAAATGCACGTGTTTGAAACTGCCCTTAACTTGGAAGTGCCGGTGTTGGCTATTTGCAGAGGGCTGCAATTGGTAAACGTAGCACTGGGAGGCGATTTGATTCAGGACTTGGAAGAAGCCGGGAAGAAAAACCACCGCAGAATGAATGAAGCAGATGATGAACATGCTATCACCGTAACTGAAAATACCCTTTTGCGAGAGATAACTGGAGTAGCTTCGGCTTTGGTGAATGGGGCGCATCATCAAGCGATTGGAAGATTGAGCGATGAGTTAATTGTGTCGGCTCTTTCACCTGATGGAGTAGTAGAAGCGGTAGAGTGGAAACATAAAGAGGAGGACCCCTGGATGCTGGCCGTGCAGTGGCACCCTGAACGAATGAAGGACCAAGACTCCAACCCTTTTTCAAAGAATATCCGCGAAGCGTTTCTCAAAGAGATAAATAAGAAGCGGTAAGTTTTAAGTGCTGAGTGGCAAGTAAAATGTAATAAGTGATGAACGAAAAGAAAAGCATTGTGTCGGAAAAAAGTTTTGCTTTCTCTTTAGAAATTCTCTCTCTTTATAAGGAATTGATGGCAGTGAATGAGTTTGTGATTTCTCGGCAACTACTCAAAAGCGCTACGAGTATTAGGGTCAACGTTGAAGAAGCATTAGCAGGGCAAACAAAAAAAGATTTTGCGACTAAAATGTCCATCGCCTCAAAGGAGGCAAGAGAAACCAGGTATTGGTGGCCTCTGCTCAATAAAAACCTATTAGTGCCAACTAATTACTCGGAGTATTTACTGGATATAGAGGAACGGATAAACACGCTAACTGCGATAGTAAAAACAACCCAAAGTAATCTTTCACCCAAAACTTATCACTTAAAACTTCTGAAATGAAAATTATCAATCCCGCGACTGAAGCAATCATTGCCCATGTGAAGGAAGACAGCAAAGCCTCTTTGAAGAAGAAACTATCCCTACTTCGCGAAGGGCAGAAGAAATGGAGCAGGGTTTCTTTAAAGAAGCGAATCGCTATCCTCCAAAAATTTTCTGCTTTACTAAAAGCAAATACTGAGCAATGTGCTCAAGTGCTTACCCGCGAAGTGGGCAAGCCCCTGCCACAAAGCCGCAATGAAGTGAATGGCGCTTGCGGTCGCGCTAAGTGGCTTACGGAGAACGCAGAAAAATATCTCAGCGATGAAGTGATGAGCGATGAGGGCAACACCAAAGAAGTGATTCGCTACGAGCCACTGGGAGTGGTGTGCAACATCAGCGCATGGAACTATCCGTACTTGGTGGGTACTAATGTTTTTGTTCCCGCATTACTTGCAGGCAATGCGGTGTTGTATAAGCCTTCGGAATACGCGACTCTCACCGGCTTCGAGATTGAAAAGCTGCTGAAGAAGGCCGGGGTACCCGACCATGTTTTTCAGGTGGCTGTGGGTGCGCGCGAAGTGGGGGCTGCCCTGCTCGACATGGATTTTGATGGTTACTTCTTTACCGGTTCGTATGCTACCGGAAAATTTATCTACGAAAAAATTTCTCCCCGAATGATTCCCTGCGGTTTGGAACTGGGGGGCAAAGACCCGCTGTATGTGGCTGCCGATGTGAAGGATATTAAGAGCGTGGCCGCAGGCACTGCCGATGGCGCTTTTTACAACAACGGACAAAGCTGTTGTAGTGTAGAGCGCATTTATGTGCATGCAAAAGTGTTCGATAAATACGTGGAGGAGTTTGTGAAGGAGGTGAAGAGTTATAAGCTGGGCAAGCCGACTGAAGAGGGAGTTTACATAGGCGCGCTTACCCGCGAAGCACAACTGAAAGTGGTGGACGCGCAGGTGAAAGACGCGGTGAAGAAGGGAGCAAAGGTTTTGACCGGAGGGAAGAAACTTTCGGGCAAAGGTCACTTTTACGAGCCTACGGTGCTGGTGAATGTGAACCACAAAATGAAGGTGATGCGCGAGGAAAGTTTCGGGCCGGTGATCGGCATACAGAAAGTGAAGAGTGATGAAGAAGCACTGCAACTGATGAACGATACCGAATACGGATTAACGGCTGCGGTGTATTCCTCCTCACTATCGCGAGCCGAAAAACTGCTGGCGCAAACCAACTCTGGCTCCGGCTATTGGAACTGTTGCGATCGGGTAAGCCCCGCACTCCCGTGGAGCGGACGCAAGCACTCCGGCTTTGGCTCCACGCTTTCGCATGTGGGCTTGCGGGCATTTACTAAACCTAAGGGCTTGCATTTGAGAGGATAGGCAGGAGGCAATAGATATTAGACAACAGACGCTGAACGATTAACGCCCCAATGCTTTCACCACAAAGGTCACAAAGAGTGGATACACAAAGCGCACGATGAGTTTCTCTTGTGATCATCGTGCATTCTTTGTGTGCTTAGTGGTTCAATATTTTTTGTCGGCAATTGAAGATAGCTCTACACCATTAACGATAAAGAGAAACATTATTTTATCAATAAGGAATTTGTCCATTCTTTGAAATTGAAATAGGCAAAGTAATATTTCACATAGGGCTTTTCGAGTAAATCAGCGCTCAAGCCTTTAGCGATATACCTTTTGAGAATACGAGAGAACTTAAGTGGGGTAGTATCACTTCTTAAATTTGACATGAACGTACTCAGTTGAATCTCAAATGCATATTCGCCTATATTTTTCTTTCTAAACAAATCCTTTGTTCTTTTCGCCTGCAAACTCAAAGCTTCATTATTCACTTGAAGGCTTCCTTTTTTTATCACTACTGCTTCATCAAAAAGCACAAAAAGTTCAAATAGCCGATAAGTGGTGCTATAGCTTTCGTTCCATTCAAAGTCAAAATGGTTGGTTGCAACGAAGCTATGAAGGGAGGCTCTACATGATTTGCTGAGGTTTAAACTTAAAAGCATTGCTCGGTATAAATAAGAGTAACGACTTCTTTCTGCCAGTGATTCAAATGATTTAGAGAAGTGAGTGATAAAAGTGTGGAACTCATTATCCGCTTCGGTCATATTTTTTTCTTGAATAAACTTCCAACATTGAAACAGTGAAATGGCGGTTAGTATAGATGTGTCTTTTGGAAACCAAGTGCGGCCGTACTGGCAAAATAAATTTACATGAGTGTTTATCAAGGAGGCGTTATGAGAAAGTAGTGCATTTTGACATTGTTGCTCGTATATGTTGGCAATCTCTTGAGAAGCGGTGTATGGTGGCTGCCCATATCTTTTTTTCAAGACGGGAATGAAAGTGTCAATCGCATGTTTGAAATCACAAACAAGAGTGCGGTAACATGATATGGCAGTTAACATCATGTACTGGCCGAAAACTGTTGCGGACTGGTGTTTCTTTGTTAAGAACTCATTAGAGGCTAGATTTTCTATTGTTGTTCTGTTATCGTTTTTTCTTAGGCCAGGGTCATGAATCATAATGTCGTTTATGCGCATAGAAAAAGTCATGACGGGTAGGGTGGACAGTTCATCTCCTATAATACCTTCTAATTCTAGTAGCATAGGGAAAATAGAATTGAATCGGGTTCTTTGATTAAATACCACACTCCAAAGCTTAAGCCCCAATGCAATGGCTGCATACAGGCCAGACCCACCTGCGATAGCCTGTTTAATAAGTTCCTCCAGTTGCCTATTTCCTTCTTCAATAAAACCTCGTTTTAGCAGACCTTGGGCTATGCTTATTCTTTCAATAACTATCTGATTAACAACTCTGACCTGATAGCCGGAGGTACTCAACAAATAGCTTTTCAAATCAGACTTTATCTTTTGGTAAGATTTCTTCGTGTAGCCGGTCTTCTTTATTAAAAGCGGCTCGTTGTATTTCGTTTCTGACAGGATTGCTTTCATCAATTTTACTTCACTGATTTTATCATCCGCTTGAAGTAACAGTAGTAGTCTTTTTACTTCGTTTTTAGTGAGTGCATGTAAGTATGCATGTATAAATTCTGAAGGCTTTTGCATGGTAAGCTGAGGTTATATGGATTCAACAATTGGATTAAAGATAGGCTTACTTTTTCCCTTTTTTCAAATCCATTTTTTTTATCTTCGCCTCCATAATTCTTCATAACCCGTAAAGCCCGGGCCGTAAGAAGATGATCATCTCCGGGGCTGTGAAGAATCTGATTCATTAACCAGTTAAAACAAAAAAGTTATGAAGATGATTCTCACTTGCCTATTAGGCATAGCTATGCTGCTTGGTCAAACGGCATGGACTACCGCTCCAAAGACCGCTCACCGTATTGTTGATTGTGATCTGGAAGGTCACGTGTTGCTGGCTTCCAGTCAGTCGGAGGATGGGCATATTACCCTGATCCGGGTTTATAACCTCAACGGTCCTACTCTTGCTATCGAGAAGGAATGTTACAGTTATTCCGAAGAGGTGGACATATCGGGCTTGAAGCATGGAAGTTATCAAGCCAAGATATTGACGGAGTACGCTCCCGTGCATTCGGAATTCTTTACGGTGGATTAAAGCACTGTTCGGAAGTTCTACTTTGTAAACCTATAGGGTCTTTATGGCCTTATAGGTTTTTTTTGTCTTAGACGATGAACGATTAACCAATAACCATTACCTCAATAACGAATAACGCTTAGCCAATAACGAATCAATAGTTCACCACAAAGGTCACAAAGAGTGGATACACAAAGCGCACGATGAGCTTCTCTTGTGATCATCGTGCATTCTTTGTGTGCTTAGTGGTTCAATATTTTTTGTCGGATGAAGTCTTCGCCTGCGGAATGTTTCGACCCTTGAAACTTCGACCGATAGAAAATTATTAACTCCGTCATTTATGGCGGAGAGAAACGCCCCCTATCGTATCGGCTTTAGCCATGACTCCGCGCACCATCAGGGCTAAAGCCCGGGATGTTTGTTTGACTTCTTCTCCAGCCTAAAGGCCGGAGTTAATCGAATGTCGAATACTGAATGTATAATGTCGAATAACGATGGCGCGTTTCCTCATCCTAAAGCATAGACGATAGGTCTTAGACAACAGACGATTAACTCATAACGCCTCAATGCTTTTCCCACAAAGGTCACAAAGGTGGATGCACAAAGGTCACGATGAGTTTCTCTTGTGATCATCGTGCATTCTTTGTGTTCTTAGTGGTTCAATATTTTTTGTCGGATGAAGTCTTCGCCTGCTGAAGGTTTCGATCGGTGAAATCTTGGCAGATAGAAAATTATTAACTCCGTCATTTATGGCGGAGAGAAACGCGACCTATCGTATTGGCTTTAGCCATGACTCCGAGCACCATCGGGGCTAAAGCCCGGGGATGTTTGTTTGACTTCTTCTCCAGACTAAAGGCCGGAGTTTACCACATGCAACAGCGGTTCTAATAATAATGGTATTGTAAATAATTTAATTTCGAATTCAGTTAACCCGCTGAAGTCTAATTCAACCCTATCCTAAAAATGGGGTGCTTACAAGATTTATGGGGAATTGTATTATACTTCAGGTGAAGTTTGTTATGGGAAATTTGAAAACAATAAATTCGTTTTTGGCTATTATATCCAAACAGATAGAATCGGGTTTAAAACTACATTCCTCATTAAGGGAGATGCTAAAACTCAGGTGGCCATTAAAGATTCAGAAGATTTTATTTCGAAACTTCAGGAGGCTCGTAAATAGAAACCTCTACTTTCTCATTACCCCTCACCTCACCAACACATCCACAATTTCCACTCTTCTTTCCAAAGCGGCTGCGGGACTGTAAACCGAGTTGCGGACATCTTCGCGACTGTCGCTGATTTTTGAGGGAGCGGTTTCCTCTCCAAACGATTCATTTTTTAGAACTAATTGCCCGGAGGCAATAAATGGAAGCAACATCCCATCGCGATAATGGAAAAAATAATTGCGCAGCGAGGCCACTCTGCGATCGCCCAATCGAAGATTGTATTGATTAAAGTTGAGGGGAGAACAGTAACCCTTTATGGTTACCTCCACCTTATTCCCCGTTTGCAGAATGTCTGTAAGTTGAGAGGCAAAAGCGACTAAATCATGAAATCCTTCATCCACCTTATCAGCAAAGAACGATTCAATTTGTTCTTCCGCTTTTTGTTTGGCCTCGCCCTTCAGCCCTTTCGCAAATTCTCTTTCATACTCGCTTACTAAAGCAACATACGCCTCATAGCTTTCTTTGTAATCTAAGGAGGTCGTATCACTCATGGTGCGGGCATCCGGCTCATCGTTATGGAAATAAAGCCTTACCGGAAGTTTCTGTTTTATGTTCTTGATTTTCTCGTCAATAAAAGTTTTTGTTTTTTCTATGGAGGTAGTGCTTGGCGTAACTGGTGCTACTGCGGTATCCACTTTTGCGGTAGTGATGGAGTCACTTTTCTGCACTTTCTTGTTCGTCACATAAGCGTAAATATCATTGCAGCAGGTTTCTGCTTCGATAAAATAAGAGCCTTTGCGATTAGAAGTGATGTAGGCTTTGGAATTGTCTAAGGCAAGAGAATAATACAAATCGTTCTGAGGAGTGTTGATAGGCTGCATTAAATTCTGTGGCACCATCCAGTTGGTGTATTCGCCTTCGGTTTTAAAAATATCGTAAGCGCCAAAACCGTAATGCCAATCGGAAGAGAAAAATAGCCGGTGATAATTGATGTCGTAAAAGGGAGTGATCTCATTGCCCGGTGTATTGATTACATCCCCGGTATTCACGGCCTCTCCGTAAGTCCCGTCCGCATTTTTTTTACTCACCCAAATATCCATTCCTCCCTGTCCACCGCTCCGATCTGAAGCAAAAAACAGCACTTCATTTCCTTCCTTATCATAACCAACTGAAGGTTGTGTGTTCGTAGCGGAAGGATTATTTATGGCACTGCTTAGTTTTTGAGCGGGTTGCCATTTGAAGTTTTCATATTTAGTCAGATAAATATCGCAACGCGAAGTGGTTTTGCCATTTGACTCACACTCCGTAAAGAAGAAATCTTTGGAGTCGGGGGAGTAAGCTCCATTCCCGATGTGCATTTCAGGATTTGCTCCGTTGGGCATAAATATTTTTTGAGGAGTAGGCGGCTCATTATAGATACGCACCTTGTAATCTTCTTTTTTGTCATCCGCAGAAATATTTCGCAGTGCAGAAAACTGAAGTTTGTCGGGGAACACATGAATAGCATTAAACTCTGACTGCTCCGTGTTCACCTCTTTGCCGAGGTGCTCAATCTTTACTGAATCATTTGGAGTTTGGTGGTCAAGCACCCAAGCACAGGCTTCCAGTTCCTGCTGGCACTTAGCCGAGTAGTAATCCTTCTTTCGGTATTTAGCTCTAAACTTTCTTAACTCGCGAACTGCCTCATTAGTTTTGCAATCGCAAGTGCTGCGCAGCATTTCGCCCAACCAGAAATAAGCCAACGGGAACTCATTGCTTTTATCGAGACGAGTTACTTCTCGATATGCCTTTGATGCATTTTCATAATCATTAAACATGCGCAACGCTTCAGCATACTTAAAGTTCAGCGCGGCATTCTCTTCGTCCTTTTTCAACGCATCTTTATAATAAAGCGCAGAGGCGTAAAAATCCCCCTCAGAAAATTTAGTATCCCCAGCTTTTGTCAGTTGATGCACTGTTTGCGCAGAAGCAGATAGACTGGAAAGGGCAAAACATAAGAACAAGAAGGCCCCTTGCAGGTGACTTACTTTGAACAGTAGATTTTGGAATTTATATTTCATCAAAGAAATGACGGGCAAACGGGTTTACTAATCTTTTTTACTTTGGCGATCATGTATATCACACTCATTTCAAAGCCACCATTGTAACGGCTGGCCACTTTCAATTTGGTTAAGTTTACATCATAACTCATGTTGAATTGCAGGTTGTCAAAATCTACTCCGGCCATCAGCCAGCCCGCATCCACTATTCTTCCATACACCCCCAGATTCAGTGCTACTGTGTGAGGAATTTTTACCGGCAGATGATACTTTACATGCGTGCCTAACAGAAATTCCTGCTTCACATCCTGTCGCTGAAACATGAATTCGGGAACAAGGTCAAAGCGATCCGAAATTTTTACCTGTGCTCTGGCGTGAACTGTAAATCGGGGGTCCAACTTAACGGTGTGGTCGTTGTAAAAAGTTTGTCGCGGCTGATTGAGATGCATCACTGAAAACCCGATGGTAATATGGGTGCGTTCGCTCTTATCCCAACGATAAGCAATGCCGGAGCCGAGGTCAAAAAAATTGATTTTGGTGTTGCTGAAATTTTCATCAATGGCAATGTTGGGATCAAATGAATCGCCATTCCACTGATTGTCGAAATTTAATTTGTCGTAGCTGAAACTGCGGTTCACCAGTCCGAATTGAATACCATAAGAAAGAGAGTGCTGTGAGTTTTTTCCTAAGGTGAGGATGTACGACAGGGATAGTGCAGTATTTAAAGAAGTGAACCTTGAATCTCCCGCCCGGTCGAAATAAAATAGTAAACCGCCACCCACTCTATCGTTATTATTGAGAGTCACGAAATTCATTTCGACTGATGCAGAAAAGGTGTTGAATTTCACCGGCACAGTAGGCCATTGATTTTTATAATTCCCCACAAACCGAAAGTCGCCATTGAACAAATTGGTATTAGCCGGATTTTGATTAAGCGGGGAAAAGTTGAACTGAGAGAAATGAATATCCTGCGCTGATAAATGCAAATTCCATAGCGATAGACACAGCATCATCACTGCGGCCATGCTGCTAAACGACTTTGGATATTTCGTTCCTCTACTCATCTTAGCAGGGTTATATTTCCTTTCTTTAGAAACTTCTCTCCACTCGGGCACAAGCCCTCTACATAATAACCGAAAACAGCCGGGTCTAATTTTCTTCCCTTAAATGAACCATCCCAACCTTTAGCAATATCTTTTGTTTCAAATACTCGCTGCCCCCATCGGTCGTACACTGCAAAATACAATTCGGTGATTTGGTTTCCCCGCACATAAAGCACATCATTCTTTCCATCGTTGTTAGGAGAGAAAGCGTTGGGGATGTAGAGGTTCGCCTCCTCACAAGGTTTTTTCAGCACCACTATAATTACCGTATCTTTTTTACGGCAGCCTTGTGAGTCAAACACTTCAACAAAGTAAGGGTGAGTTTCAGTGGGGAAAGCATACGGGTTCATGATGTCGGTAGCACTCAAGGTGCTGTCTGCCCGCCATTGAAAGCCGGCCACCGAAGCGCTGAAGGTGATGTTCAATTGCGCAGTATCGCCAAATAATATGGTATCAGGAACGGCATACGCATTTACATTGGGCAGTGCCGATAGCACACTAATCTGTATGGAGTCGCTAAAAGTGCATCCAAGTTGATTCGTTACCGTGACGGTAAATGTGGTATTGCCCGAAGGACTTACTAAAGGTGTAGCGGTGTTGCCTCCCGAAATAATTTGCGATGAAGGTTCCCACGAATAGCTTAGCTGCTGATTGGGTTGTGAATTTTGAACCGTTAGTTGTAGTGTGTCGCCCGCACATAGAATATCGGAACCTTGTAAGGAAAGCGCATCGGTGAAAACAATGACTGTTTGTTTCAGTGTATCTGTGCAAATGCCGTTTGATACCAACAAAGTGTAAATGGTAGATTGAGTAGGAAATGCCAGCGGGTTAGATACGGTGGCTGCGCTTAGTGTAGTAGAAGGAGTCCATAGATAGCTGATAGCAGAATCATTACTCGGAGGAACTCCAATTTGAACACTTTGTGTATTGCAAATGGTCAGGGTAGGAAGTGTGTCTGTTCCCTGACTGCCTATCACTAAAATCTTTTTGATGATGGTGTCGGTAAAGTTGCAGCTACCCGGATCGGTAATTACTAATGTGACATCAAACAATCCTGTTTGCGAATACTGATGGGAGGGATTTACTTGAAAAGAACTTTGGCCGTCTCCAAAGAACCATTGGTAGGAAGGAGTTTGAACAGACGAACTCAAATTTTGAAACTGTACCGGAATATTCTTGCAGGCATTGGGTACCGTAAAGTCTGCCAGACAAATAGGTAGATCTAAATCGAATTTGAAAATAGCATTGTTGCAATTATTCGATTTGTTAGTGGAGGAAACTGCTCCGGGAGTGGTAGGGAAATCGCTGTGCCCGCCACATCCGGCACACACCGATTGATATACAATACCTCGTTTATCAAAACGGCTGGTTCCACCATCCACATGCTCTTCACTTTGGTTGCCCCCCATAAAGGTGGCGTAGGTCAGTTGCGATGCGTCATCTTTAAGCACCATCAAATAAAAATCCTGCCCATCGGTAGTGGCTTTAAAAGCGTTGGAGGTCACATCTAATCCGGTAGTGCCACCGGTTCCGCCCACAATATTATTTACTCCTTGGCTGCCCCAGCCGCAGGCGTAAATACTGTTGCACACATCTACCAAAAATGCAGTGGGTGAAATATCAGTAACCCCTAAGCCTCTTCCAAAAGAAGTGGACCAAATAATGCTGTCCAACGGTGCCGTTAGTTTGGAAATAAATTGTCCACCATTCGGTTTGTTGTACCCTGCGTTTTTAATGTAATTGCTGGCTGAGTTATCTGCCTGACCAAGCACATATACGTGGTTGCTCTTATCCAATTCCACAAAATAAATTTGATCGTAATCGGCATAGCCATAATAAGTAGAGGCAAGATTTTGTTGCCCGTTTTTGTCTATGTGAATCAGAAATCCATCCGCCTCGCCACCGGCAAATGAACTTTGTAGGGTGCCGGTAGTGGTGGGGAAATTTAAGGAATGAGTTCCTCCCGCCACGTAGAGGTTCTCCGCATTGTCAATCGCTACGGAATAAGCTGCATCGTCATCACTGCCGCCAAAAGTGGTGCTCCATACCATCGTGGAAAGATTGGCATCCATTTTAAATATGCAAGCATCTAACCCTCCGCCAAACGTATTTTGAAAAGTACCGGGCGTTCTGGGAAAATCAGCCGAACGGGTACAAGAAGCCACATACACATTGTTGTTGGCATCAATGTCAATCTCTCCTCGCACTTCGTCCGCGTAGTTATGTCGTAAAAATCCCGGAGAGCTGTAAGGTTGACCGGCTCGGTAGTTAATGCCATCATTATCGGAGCCGCCTACATAAGTAGAGGATAATAGTTGTGTGCCATCTGCACTCAATCTCGAAATAAAAATGTCCGATCCATTTTTAAAATGTGCGGCTATACCATCAAATACTCCCGGATCATTTCCTCCATTAAAAGTAGTATCGAAAGCCGAAGTGGTAACCGGGAAATTAGAACAACCGGTAGTGCCCAGAATATACAGCTCATCGTTATTATTAACGATAAGGCTGTGTGGTAAATCCTGCCCATATCCTCCCAAGTAAGTCGAAAAGATGCGCTGCGTGCCATCTCCTGAATATTTAGTAATGGCAATATCATCTCCCGGATATTGACCGCCACCCGTAAAAATTATGGTAGGCCCACCGATATAACTCATTTGATAAGCGCCTATGGTAGTAGGGTACCCCACTCCAAAAACAGTACCTGCGGCAAAAGCATTTCCATTCTTATCATAAGTCGCGGAATAGCCGAAGTTATCTGCCGTAGAGCCGGAATAGGTAGAGAAAATAAGTGTGGGATCAATCACCAATTCGAGATGAGGGTCATACCCATTTGGGAATTCATAACTCAAATTTTTTCTGGTTAAGGAGAACCGGCACTCGACTGTTTGCCTTTTACCATTTATTACTTGATAGGCAATGGGCTTTAGGTCGGTAATAGTGCCTATGCTGGTGGCTATTTGCAAATCTCCAGCTTCGTTAAGCGATAGCCCTTCCACCCCTTCAAATTCACTTTGAATCTGAGCCGGATTTGCTCCTGCTTTTACGTGGTAATAATATTTCAAGTGCCCACTCTCCGAAGAAATCTCTAATTGAACCCCCGGATAGATTTCTCGATAGCTTAATTCCTGAAAGGCGCGAACTCCTGAAGCCCACTGTGATTTATCATTCCCTACAAAATAGTTGAAGTATTCTTTTACAGGCTGATTCCCTGAAACTGCCACCTCCGGCTGTGAATGCAGAAAATTAATTCTAAACGAATGATAGTGAAGAGTGTAATCAATTTGAGGCTTGTAGTTCTCTAATTTGTGATGGTCGCCTTTGATTCGGATGATATCACGGGTGTCCATTAAGTTGAAGGTGATTCTGTTCTTTTCAAAGAATATGGCTCCGCTTTTTATCTCTGCTTTAAAAAGCACTTCTTGCTCCCATTGGCGCTTATTCTCCTTAAACAAATATGGAGAACACGATTGGCACACCTCCTGTGAATAAATTACACCAGAGAATAATAGAGTAAAACTAATTAACAGTATTTTCGTATAGTAACGCATAAAAATTTCGCATCGGCAAATTACCAAATTATTAATGGCAATCTCGGTTCATTTATCAGCGGTAAACAAAACATTTTCTATCCAAGCTAATCCTTTAACTATGTTGCGAAATTTCAAGATCTTTTTGGGGTCTATCCTGCCGATTCTTTTTTTCTCCTATAACTTGGCTCAAGCACAAGCTGGGTATGTAGATACTTCTTTTTACCAAGGGGTAGGTATAGATTATAAATGCACGGGCGGTTTAGTGTTGCCGGATTCATCCGTAATTGTGATAGGCAGGTTTGCTTATGTAAATGAAAGACTGATTAACGGTATTGCTAAGTTGAAAAGAGATGGGAGCATGGATTATAGTTTTAATCCCGGAACCGGTGCTGATGAACACGTGAATCAGGTAGTGCGCCAACCCGATGGAAAATTAATTATAGGAGGAGATTTTAAAACTTTTAATGGCGATTCCGTTTATCACATCGCTCGCCTGAATCCGGATGGAAGCAGAGATTACACCTTCAATACCGGTACCGGATTCACGGCTAATGGCACTATTTATAGTCTCTATCTACAGTCCGATGGAAAAATTATGGCCGGAGGGATTTTCAATGATTACGATGGCACGGCAGCGAATTACCTTATCCGCTTAAATCTGGACGGTACCGCAGACAGTACTTTCAATATGGCAATCGGGTTTAACGGATATGTGTACTCCATTGACCGGCAGACGGACGGGAAATACATCATTGCCGGTCATTTCACTTCCTTTAATAATGATACTACCGTTATCCGAATAGCAAGGCTAAATTCGAATGGAACACTTGATCCTTCCTTCCAAGTAGGTGATGGTTTCGATAATATTGTCACTACAGCTCGTATTCAAACAAACGGTAAAATTATTGCGGTTGGTTTCTTTACGCTGTACGATAGCGTGAGCAGAAATAGAATAGCTCGGTTGAATACGGACGGTTCGTTGGATTATACTTACAACGTTGGGAGTGGGTTTAACAGCAACGTCAATGATCTGACATTTCAACCCGATGGGAAAGCTATAGCGACTGGCAACTTTACCAAATTTAATGGAAGCAACATCAATAGAATTATCCGAATAGATACATTAGGAGCAAGAGATATCACCTTTGCCCCCGGCACCGGCCCTAACGTAAGTTGTAATGCTGTGTTCCTAAACCAAGAAGGTAGGGTTTATGTCGGAGGATTTTTTACCCAAGTGGACTCCTTCGTTCGGTTCAGGTTTGCACGATTGCTCAACACAGGCAAAGTGGATCACACTTTCTTCCTCGAATCAAAGTTGAATGCTCTATCCAGAGCTATTGAAACTCAAAGTACAGGCAAAGCTATTGTGGCAGGTCAGTTTACCCGGTACAATCAGATGATGGCGAACCGGATTGTACGTTTAACTGCCGATGGATCGGTGGATATTACTTTCAACAGTGGAGCAGGCGCAAATAATACCATACGGACAGTGAAAGTATTACCCAACGATAAAATTTTGATAGGAGGAGATTTTACGAATTACAATGGCAAAGCAATAAACAGAATTGCTAGACTGAATGCGGACGGAACTTTAGATTCGACTTTTAATGTAGGCTCCGGAACAAACGGTGTAGTATATAAAATTACAACTGATTCGGCCGGTAAGGTATATGTAGGAGGTAATTTTACCATTTACGCAGGGGATACCGTGAATAGAATTGTAAGGCTGAATTCAAACGGATCGAGAGACGCTTCATTTAATACAGCACCGGGGTTCAATAACTATGTGTTTGATATTGCACTTCAATCCGATGGAAAGATACTCGCAAGTGGAGCCTTTACTACCTATAAAGCAGTAAGTGGTAATAACCGCATTATTCGCCTAAACACAGATGGATCGCCTGATATTTCGTTCGGTTCAGGAGTTAGAGCTAACAATGTTATTTATTCCATTTCATTGACAGATAGTGGTAGAATATTAATCGGAGGGTCTTTTACCAAGTTTAATAACGTGGCAAAGAACAGAGTGGCTCGCTTAGAGCCGGACGGCTCCCTGAATACTTCATTTATCGCCAGTGTTACGAACGGTATTGTGTATGACATAGTGCAGGTAAAAAAGGGGTCGTTGATCGGTGGCACATTTACTACCGTGAACGGCACTTCTAAGCCTCGAATAGCATTTCTCGATCAAAGTGGAAGCAGCACAAGCAGCGCTTTCTACACCGGCACCGGAGCCAACGCTGTGATTTACAATTTTTTTGTAGATGACGTTCAGCGAACCGTTTACCTTACAGGAGATTTCACAACACTTCAGACCCACCTCTACAATCGTTTTGCTAGACTTAGAAATACAGATATCCACCTTACTAAAGTAGCCACGGTGCTTTGCCCCGGAGCTATTACAAAAGTGTACTTCCGGAAAATGCAGACCTTCAATGCCGGCAATACTTTCACCTTCCAGTTATCTGATTCTACCGGATCTTTTTCGGCCGCTAATAACATTGGAGCTTCTGCTAACAGTAGTCAAGGAAATGATTCCACTACCATTTATCTGCCAAATAACTTGCCTTCAGGAAGTAAATACCGTGTTCGTATTATTTCCACTAATCCGACAGATACCAGCAATGCGTCAGATTTTATTAGCATTTCAGCACCGCAGGTACCGGTTGTTATAGCTAACGGAGCCACTACATTTTGTTTGGGCGATAGTGTTCTATTATCAGTTGCTGAGGGCAATAGTTTTAACTGGAGCACCGGAGCTACTACTTCACATATCTTGGTAAAGCAAAGCGGAAGCTATTGGGTAACGGTGAATAACAACAACTGCATTGCTACTTCAAACCCTGTTGCAATAGCCACCTTATCCGCTCCTGATTCAACAATTAGTATTTCTGCAACTTCGCTGTGCAATGGCGGTAGTGTGAAGTTGCAGGCAAAACCAAATTTATTTTATCAATGGAGTGTTGGTCCTACCACGCCATCAATTACCATCAGCCAGTCGGGACTTTACTCTTTAACAGTGACCGACTCTATTGGCTGCCATTCCAGCAGTGCGCTTACCTTAGACTTGAATGCATATTTCAATACTCTAATTACTCCCGACAGTTCAATCAGTTTATGTGATGGCGATAGCATCATCTTGTCATCTATTTCAGGAGTTACTTATCTGTGGAGCAATCAGCAAACGAGCCAGAATATTGTAGTCACCGCTTCCGGCACTTATTCAATTACTATCTCTGATGGGATATGTCAACTTTCGGCAGGCCCGGTGAGTATAACCGTGAAGCCACGACCAACGGTAAGTTTTAGTTTACCTGCCGATACCTTTTGCAGTAATGGAAACAGTATCCCACTCGTGGGTTCTCCTACAGGAGGTCAGTTTTCTGGCAATGGAGTTTCAGCATCTACCTTCAACCCATTGGGGTTAGGTAATTCTACAGCGGTTGTTACCTACTCTGTTACCGGCTCAAATGGTTGCACTACAAACTTATCTGACTCCGCTTTTGTGGCTATTTGCACCGGGCTTGCAGAACTGACCAGCAACCATCTGCGGCTATTCCCCAATCCGGCAAACGATAGAATATTCCTTTACAAGGACTACACAAGCCCTGAACCGGTGATGATATTCTCTGCTTTTGGAAACAAAGTGATGGAATTGAATGGGTCAGATATGCGCAATACTCAGGAAATTGATATTTCATCTTTAGCGCAGGGGAACTATTTTGTTTCAATCGGAAAGCACCACTTGTCATTTACTAAGGGAAGCCGATAACTGCTGGCCGAGTCGCCTCTTTCAAGGATAACAGATGGGGAGGCGATAATTATTCCCCAATGCCCTTCATAAGTAAAGGGCTGATTTACTGCATTTTCTATGCACTTTATAAGGTTCGCTCCTCTTCAAATCCTTGTTAGGTAAGCTTCTTCATAACAAAATGCCGCGTACAACGTAAACGTGAAAGGAAATCCTGTTTTACTAACTGTAAACACACCGAGTATGTTTGCTTTTTCGATTAAAAAATATTTTGGGCTATTGTCAATAGCCGTGTTGCTGAGTTCAACGAGTCAAGCTCAAATTGGACAAATAGATTCGCAGTTTTATAAGGGCATGGGGATAGATTATAAATGTACCGGTGGGCTTGTGCTACCCGATTCTTCTATTGTGGTAACGGGTAAATTCAAATATGTCAATGATGTTTCTATCAATGGAATAGCCAAACTGCATCCCGATGGAACGATAGACAACTCATTTGATGTAGGTTCGGGAGCCGATAACTATGTGAATGTGGTGGTGCGTCAGCCGGACGGCAAATTGGTTATAGCCGGAGAGTTTGTGAAATTTAATGGAGCCACTGTAAAACGGATAGCAAGACTGAATCCAGATGGCTCTCTTGACCTTACATTTAATACCGGTACTGGATTTAATGGAGCGATATACGCTTTGTATTTACAACCCGATGGAAAGATTCTTGTAGGGGGTAGTTTCTCTTCCTTCAACGGAACGGGCATTCGCAACATTGCCCGCTTAAACCAAGATGGAAATATAGATAACTCGTTTACCACCGGAGCCGGATGCGATGGAGCTGTATTTTCAGTGGATCAGCAGAGCGATAGTAAAATTATCCTCGCAGGAAGTTTTAATAATTATGCCGGTGTTGCAAGATCTAAGGTGGTGAGAATTGAAAACAACGGAAGTATTGATTTGAGTTTTCAGATAGATACCCTGGGCCCTAACAACACGGTAACAGGTACTGCGATGTCGGTCAACAATACAATATTAGTCACCGGTTTCTTCACGGCTTATGGCAACCATCCTTGTGGTCGTATAGTGCGGTTAAATACGGACGGTTCCGAAGACACTACATTTTTTTCGGGTGTTGGTTTCAACGATTATATCAATGAAATGATTACCCAACCCGATGGAAAAATTTTAGTGGACGGAAACTTTACACAGTATAATGGCACTGCCATTCAGCGGGTAGCCCGCTTAGAGACCAGCGGCTTGTTGGATAATAGTTTTCAGCCTTCAGATGGCCCCAACCAAAGATGTAATGCGCTGTTTCTCGATCAAAGTAACCGCGTTTATATCGGAGGTTTCTTTACTCGCTGCGGCTCTTATACTCGTCTTCGCATAGCTCGATTAGAAGCAGATGGCTCGCTCGATCATTCTTTCTTTGGAAACTCCAAACTAAACGGTACCGTTTTGACCTCCGCATTTCAGAGCGATGGTAAAATCATTATTGCCGGTCAGTTTACTATATACAATGATGTAGTTGTAAATCGCATTGCTCGCCTGGATGACAATGGAAATCTTGACAATAGTTTTAACTCCGGCTTAGGAGCCAATAATATTATCCGGGCAATGAGTATTCTGCCGAATAACAAAATAGTTATAGCCGGTGATTTTACCTCTTACAATGGGACTACTTGCAATCGCATTGCTCTTTTAAATGCAGATGGCACTTTAGATGCTGCTTTCAATACGGGGACAGGCGCTAACAATAAGATTTATGCCCTATCAGTAGATAGCTCCGGAAAGATTTATGTGGGGGGAGCTTTTACGAAATTTAATGGTGTAACACGGAACAGAATTCTTCGCTTGAATGCGAATGGTAGTTTGGATAATTCATTTCTGTTTGGTACCGGCTTTAATAATATAGTGTATTGTATCGCGCCTGAAGCAGGAGATAAAATTTTAGTCGGGGGTGCATTTACCACTTATGCGGGGCAGCCTGCGGGTCGTATTGTTCGTTTGAATGCAGATGCTACTCGTGATAATAGTTTTTCCGGTAGCGTGAATAACATAGTTTATGCTATCACCGTTCAGGCAGATGGTCAGTTAGTGGCAGGAGGCTCCTTTACGCAGTATAACGGAGGGAGTGCAAAGAGGGTAATCCGCTTGAATCCAGATGGTTCAATAGATCCATCGTTTACCTGTGATATTAATAATGGCGCAGTTTATAATTTATGTATGGTGAATAACTGGGTGGCAGCCGTAGGAAGTTTTACAAATGTAAATGGCACTGCTCAAAACCGAATTACTTTTCTGAATACTTCGGGTACAGCAAATACCACGCAGTGTTTGGCAGCTAATGGAACCAGTAGTACTGTGAATAGTATTGTCTTTAACCGCGACTCTCGCAAGATATTTATTGGCGGTTCTTTTGAATCGGTTCAGTCGCAGCTCTCTCCCGACTTTGCAAAATTGGAGGGGACTAACATTGGATTGAGTACCATGCCAAATATTCCTTGCCCCGGATTAACGATCCCATTGACTTATGATAAGAGAGTAGATTTTAATACTGGGAACACCTTCTTTGCCGAGCTTTCTGATGCGAATGGGAAGTTCGATTCTATTCTGAATATCGGAGTGGTTACCTCTACTCAATCGGGTAGCGATGTGATGCCTATTGCTGTTCCTTACGGAGTTTTAGCGGGAGGTAATTATAAAGTGAGAATTGTCTCTACCGACCCGGTGGATACCAGTGTAATTTCTAATTTCTTCTCGATCCAAATTCCACCTGCACCAACGGTGAGCTATAGTGGCTCTACCACCTTTTGTACGGGAGAAAGTCTGACACTTTCCACCGGCTCAGGAATTGCATATCAGTGGAGCAATGGAGATAGTGCTCAAAGCACACAGGCAACAAGCAGCGGATATTATCGCGTTTCAGTAACTGACAATAATAATTGTACTACTACTTCGGCACCGGTCACTGTGATTGTGAACCCCGTGCCCGATTCTTTGATACAGGTGGCTTCGGCTTCTTTGTGTAACGGAGGAAGTGTGCGAATTGAAGCCGCTCCGGGGTATCTCTATCAATGGAGTAACGGAGGCATCGGCAGTTCAATTATTGTAAATCAATCAGGCAATTATGCCGTCACTATTTCCAATGTTTATGGCTGCAAGTCCGATTCGAGTGTGGCGGTTGATTTGAGTGGGTTTTACAGTGACCTCATTCATGTGGAAGGCAATAGCACCTTCTGCCCCGGAAACAATGTAACCCTGAAAGCTACTTTGCCGAATTATACTTATGAGTGGAATAACTTGGCCACTACACAGGGTATTGTGGTCGCCTCCTCGAATGTTTATTCCGTCACTATATCGGATGGTAACTGCTCTATGACTGCTTCGTCACCGGTAACGGTGTATCCGAAGCCGGATTTGAAAGTTACACCGGGGGCGCAGGCTACTTTTTGTCAGGGTAGCGATGTTACGCTCGCTGCCACCGGTGGACTCGATTACCACTGGAATACCGGCCAAGCTTCACAGAGCATTACAGTGAATACCCCGGGAACTTATTTCGCTACATTGGTAGATCCGAATACCGGATGCACCTTTATTTCGGATACCGTGCAGGTGACTGCGCAGAACTGTTCGGGCATCAACGAAGTGACCGAAACTGCGCTGAAGATTTATCCAAATCCGGCAAAGAATCAGATAAGTGTTCTTAGCAGCAATGCTTTCCTCGGATCCGTAGCGGTGTTTGATATGGTGGGTCATAAAGTGATGAGCATTGATGATCTCGCTGCTTCCACTATTGCCTCTATCAATATTTCAGAGCTGGCAGCCGGTCCTTATTTTATTCAAACAGGCGGGCAAATGTTGCGCTTCGTGAAGAGTGAATAAATCAATATTTCAAAAAGGGGCTGGCAATCACAGGTGCTCCACGCTTATAAAATGAAACCAAATATACACCGGCAGAAAAAGTGCCGGTGTTTATTTCAAAACTGCGGGAGTTAGTGCTGGATTGAAACACCACTCTTCCGGTGGCATCTATCACTTTCATGATTGCGTTGATGTAACTATCCGGAATTTCTACGCTCAATTTATCTCCCCTGTTTGGGTTGGGGAACAGTTTCAGTGCTTCATTATTCTCCTCCGTTGTCAATCCATTAGCATTACAACCCGGATAACTTACATACAGGTCGGATGATTGGGCGCTACAGAAATTTGAATCGGCCAGCAACACATAATAATACCCTGCCTGACTCACCGAATAGAAGCGACTGTTGGCTCCACTAATACTACTTCCATTCACATACCATTGATACGACACTCCCGGAACATAGTCTGCTGCGAGATCACAGAAATTGATTTGTATAACGGGAGTCGCTATTGGCGGATTGCACGGGTCGGGATGCTGCCCATCTTGCACAACGAGAATATTTTGGCCACCCGTGAGGGCCAAATTGCAACTTCTCGACAACGAATCGGTATTCTGATGAACCACAAATAACAACCATCCATTGCCTGTGTGAGGTAGTGGAGGTGTCATTAAGTTTATCCATCCGCAACTGCTTACATTCCACGCTGCGCAAGAAGTATCCGACACGTACACATAGAAGGAGTCGGTTCCTCCATCCGAAGAAAAATGAAAATAGTTGGGCGCGGTAGCGTAGCTGCACACGGTGGTGGTTTGAATAAAAAGTGAATCGGCCGATGCGCATCCATGCGAATCGGTAACGATGACGGCATACGATACCGATGACAAAAGATTTGATGCCACAGGGTTGGCCACATTAGCTGCATCTAATCCTGAAGCAGGCGACCATTGATAAGTATAGGGCGGGCTGCCTCCCATTGCGGTAGGCGAGCCGCCAATAGTGATGCTGTTATTCGGCACTAATAAAAAATTCTGATCGGCTCCGGCTGACGTTATCGGATTGGGATACACCGTAACCATCACCGAACTATCGGCAGAGATGTTGGCATTGCAACCCCCGGGATTCACTACGGTCACATCATAAATCCCCGATTGATTTACGGTAATGCTTTGTGATGTTGCCCCGTTGCTCCACAGGTACGAAGCTCCTTGCGTAGCGATGAGCGTCACGCTGCTTCCCTCGCAAAAAGCAGTGGTTCCGTTAGCGCTTATATGAACTGATGGGCTGGATGAAACAGTGGTGGTTTCTGTCGCAGTGCCGGTGCATCCATTCTGCGAAACGGAATAAGTAATAGTGTGGGTGCCTGCTCCGGCCGTTGAAGGAGAAAAAATAATTCCATTGATGCCCGCTCCTGATAGTGTTCCTCCGGAGGGTGAAACACTCAAAGTTACATCGCTACTCGCTGCGCAATACGCATTAGACAGGTTAGTAATTACCGGTTGAGGGGTGGGCGTAACGGTGACCCCAAATGAGTTAGAAGAGTTGTTTCCGCAAGTATTGGTGGCCGTTACCGTATAGTTTCCCGAAGTAGCAACGGTGGTTTGAGTGCCCGTGTTTCCGTTGCTCCAAACAAAAGTGCAAGTGCTGCAAGGATTAGAAACCGTAAGCGATACCGATTGCCCTGAACAAAAAGTTTGCGTGCCGGTGATGATGGGCTTTGTGGGGGTAGTACAGGGAGTGGTCACGCATATTGTAAAAGTAGTAGTGGTGGGAGGGTTGCCGGCTCCCGAGTAATCATACACCCGCACATAATAAGTAGTGCCAACAGTAAGGCCGGTGGCATGAAGCACTTCGGTGGCTCCTTCTCCTCCGCCAGTATCTTCGCAATCAATAGTGCTGCCGGGGCAGGCTGTTCGCAAATCTACCACCGCATCTAAACCACCCGATGGCACCACTGTAATGTCGTGTGAAGTAGCTGTAGCTACAAAAGTGTACCACACATCATTGGCCTGCGTAGAAGCATAGCCATCGCAGTTAGTTGGAGTAGCCGATTGAGTAGCGCCATTTATATCGCCACTCACAGGGCCTCCGCAGGTGTTGGTGTAAACAGTGAGCGGTATGGCATTTCCGCAATAATCATTAGCCGGTTGCACCGGAGGTTGTGCATTACAATTTCCACTGTTGAAGTAAGAGAACCAAGTAGCCCAGGGGATGGTGCCGGGGCAATCGGTATTTGTGCCCGGCATGTTTTGATGACCGCAAATTCCGGGAGAGCTGTGATTTTGATTGGTAGGAATACTATACAAACCGCAGAAGTAGCAAGCCATTTGTGCCGAAGCCTGCAACATCGCAGTGCTATTCCACAGCGAAGGATTAGATACCGTAGCCTCGTGTTCTTCCCCTATACTTCTGCCATTGTTATACGGATAGCCCGATACGCCACAATGCCAAGCCGTTTTTGCCACCGGCACTACCTGATAAATAGTGCCGTTATTAGCCGTTACAAAATGAGCACTCACCTGTGCCGAGCAATTCTGAAACCACGACACCGCCCCCGCTGCGGTGCCGGTTCCTATCCAGTGATTTACCCAAGTATCAATGGTGTGATTTCGGGTGGAAGAAAAATTGCAGGTAGTGAAACTGGCCACTGCAGGGCCATAGTCGGCACTGCGCAAATCTTTGTGTTGGTGAGAAATATTTTTAAACCGTTGGGCAATGAAGGCCAAATCAATGAGCTTCTTTTTTTCAATCACAATAGTTTCTCCCCACAGAGTGCTGCTGGTGTTGCCATCTTTCAGCACCGTATAATATCGGTCGGCTTGAATGGTGCGAAGTTCATCGCTGATTAAGCCCGAAAACTTTTTGGCAGCCGCATACCAATCTTCCACTTTGGAGGAGGGGATGCGCTTTTTCCCGTAATAGTTTCGCAGCAAAGCAGCCGCCCCGCGAATGTTCTGTTGAGCATCGTCTTTCAGTGTTTGTTCGCTGATGCCTAAGAGTGCAGCGGCTTCGGGCAACGTGTGGCAATAGTTGTTTTCTACTAAGTGCATAATTCCCCAACCCTGATCAATAGAAGGCCCCATTTGCGTCCAGTTATTTTCTACCTGACCAATGGCTTCGAGCAACATTTCGGGTACTCCAAATTCTTTGGCAGCCTGCGCAAAATACTTTCGCACGGTGGCTACTGATGGGTGCGGTTGATTCAGATAATAGGCCCATTCGTTATGCGCATGTGATTGTTGTCCTTCGTTCAAATGCGAGGCGACTAATTGCAACTCAGCACTCAGATTTTTTTGTAGAAATAAATCGCCTTGCTTATAAACGGTATCGCAATGACTTTGGGCGAATGTGAAATCAATTCCCGCGAACAGAAGAATTAAGAGTGTAGCCTGCTTCATGAAGGGAAATTACAAAAACATTTAAGCCGCAACGAATGAGCGAATTGCGAATGGCAGGTTGCACCTACCTGACCAGCCGGGCAGAAAGAGACAGTTTGGACTGAATCAGAGCAAAATTTTCTTCGGCTTACTTCCCTTTTGTAGGCGGCTTTAAAAAGTCTTTAAAGCCCAAATACATCCCTACGAAAACAAACAGCAGTGCAAAGAAGGCAGTGAAATAGGGTTTTGTTGTTTTGAACTGCCGGTCGAGAAACCAACCGATAAGTACTCCCGCAGCTATGGTTCCGGCAATTTGAAAACCAAGCCCGGAATAGCGCAGGTAACTTTCCCCTGGTTTCTTATCGTCTTTCTTTTCTTCTGGCTGGCTCATTTGGTACGGTTGGGTCAAATAAAAAAGCCAATGTACGAATCACTGGCTTTTTTTCTTATTTCATTGGCTCTGCTATTTCTATTATAGAGCGGCAGTAGTAGCTTTTGGTTTTGCCATAGGCTGATCGAGAGATTGATTGCGATTCACGCTCATTCCCATGCTGCATTTGCCGTTAAATTTGGCTCCCTCTTCCACTACTAATTTCTTGATTTTGAGATCTCCGGTAATATGGCTGCTCTTACTCAGTATCAGCAATTCCGACACTTCCAGATTCCCTGACACGCGACCGTCTATGTAAGCATTTACACAAACAATATCGCCTTCTACAACTCCGTTGGCTCCTAAAACCACCTTGGCTTTAGAAGTAAGGGTGCCGGTAATTTTACCGTCTATTCGGATATCGCCTTCGGTAGTCACATCGCCATTAATCACCGTGCCTTGACCAAACTGATTCATGGCATTTGGGCTAACTATTCTCTCTTCTTTTTTATTGAACATTCGCTTGAGTTTAAAACTGTTTTCTGAAAAAGGAGGACTAAAATACTATATAATCTTGGGGATTCAAAGGTCTTCCCTCGTGCCACAATTCAAAATGGAGGTGTGGGCCGGTAGAGTTTTCGCCCGTGCTTCCCACAAAAGCAATCACATCTCCGGAGCGAACTAATTCTCCGGTTTTTTTCAAAAGTTTAGAGTTATGCTTATAAAATGAAACAAGATTGTTGGTGTGTTGCACTGCAATCACGTACCCATTATCTACCGAAAAAGAGGCGGAGATAACCTTGCCATCTAACACTGCCAATACCGGGGCATCTTGCTTAGCGGCTATATCAATTCCAAAGTGCTCTTTTTTCAAATCAAATCCATCGGTCACATAGCCTTCCACCGGATCTATCATGTGCATTTGGCGCACTTCTTCCACCATTCTGCTGCCCGCACCTGAATTAGCGCTGAGGGCATAGTTGTCTTCATCTTCCACTTCTTTGCGAAGTTGCTGATCGGCTTGTGAAATCTCGTTGAGTTTTATATTCCCTTTATCCATATTCCCCGGCTGGTCGGGAGCCGGAATGGTGGTGTCCACTTTCCCCTCCATCACGTTTATCAAATTTTTGACCCAAAGCTGGCGTGCCTGCATGGTTTGCACCAGTGAGTCGGTTTTGAATTGCAGTTGAAGAATCTCTGAACGATAGTTGTAATCGCCAAAGCCCGGAATAAAGTATTTGAGAGGAGTGTAGATAATGGCGGCAGCCGTAAAGAATATGAGTATAAAAGCTGAAGTGCCTATAAATACCCAAGCATTGTTTCTACTTAGTGAAAGAGAAAATTTCTCTTCAAAGGTTTCATCGTTCAGAATAACAAATCGAAACCTGTTTTTTGGCTTTTTACTTTGTTTCGTCTTTATAATCTCCGACATCTACTAATCTCATTATACTTTTTACTTCAAAGTGCTTCATCTTGTGCGGTTCCGGCTTTTATTTTCTCCGAAACGAAATATTTTTGCTATTTCCGTGTTTGTAATGACGTTTAGCTCTAAACCCTCACTAAAATTGAAGCTGCCAAAAGTATCAAATATTTATTCTACCCACTTCCCGTTCTCAAATTTTAAGCCTGTCGAAAAGTCTTTCGGCCAAGGCTACAAGTGGGGTTGGCGTTCGGTAAAGGCTCTTCTGTGGGTTTCTATATTGAGCTTATGGGGTTGCTCTACTACTAATCACGCCATCTTGCCCACTCAGGCATTTCACGATATCACCTCGCATTACAATGCTTATTTCAATGCGCACGAAAAGTTGAAAGGAACGCTTCAATCTGCCGAAGCTTCGCATAAGGATAAGTTCGACTCGGTAATTGCAGTGTATCCATACAATGATTCAAAAGAGTTTGCCAGCTATAGCAGTGATTTGGAGGATGTGGTGAAACGATCTACCCAAGCCATACAGTTGCACAATATTTCAAACTGGAGCGATGACCACATGCTTTTAATTGGCGAAGCCTATTATTTGAAAGGTGACTACGATAAGGCTTCCAGCAGTTTTAAATACATCACCACCGAATTTAAAGATGGGGTGGACTATGTAAAAGTGATGCGAGGACTGGGAAAACCACTGCACAAATATGTTCGTGCTAAAAAGAAGAAAAAGAAACCCAGAGTAAAGGTGGTCACGAATGCGGATGGCACTAAAACGTTGGAGAAGGAAGATATGCGCCCCAAGTATTCGATCTGGGTACATGAGCCGGCTCGAAGTGAAGCACTTATTTGGTTGGTAAAAACATATACTCGCCAAGGGAATTTTGACAAAGCCGGTTCGGTAGTCACTTTTGTGCGAAGCGATGACAACTTCTATAAAAACTTGGATCCCAAATTAGATTTGGCTGATGCCGACTTGAAGGTTAGTTCTAAGAATTATTCCGGAGCCATTGAGCCGCTTGAAAATTATTTAAAAGCAAAATCTATACGGAAGAAGAAGCGATTGAAAGGTCGCCCGCTGTTTGTATTGGCCCAATGTTATGAGATGATCGGCAACTATCCCAAAGCCATATCCAATTATAAGTTGGTGCTTAAAAATAGGCCTACTTACGACATGGAATTTTACGCCAAACTGAAAATGGCGAAACTCGGTAGAGCCGCCAGCAAAGACAATGCAGCCATTCGTTCCCTCTTGGCTAAAATGGCTAAAGACGGTAAATACAAGGATTACTGGGATCAGATTTACTACGAGTTAGCGCTAATTTCACTTCAGGAAACTAACAGAGACCAAGCTCGAATTTTTCTGCACAAGTCAGTTAATTTCTCGGTAGGCAATGACGACCAGAAAGCGCTTTCCTATCTTCAATTGGCCGAAATGGATTACGAGGATGAAGCCTATGTCAATTCAAAATTCTTCTACGACTCTACACTTACCTTTATGGCGAAGAATGATAGCCGCTACTCTAATATTGAGGAGAGAGATAAATTGCTCGAAAACTTAGTGACTCAGTTAAATATTATTGCCGAAGAGGACAGTCTGCAAAAATTAGCGGCTCTTCCAAAAGATCAGCAAGAGCAGATGGTGAAAGAGGCGATGGCTAAAAAAGAAAAAGAAGCTGAGGATAAGAAAGCGGCAGAAGATGCAAAAAAGCAAGAACTGCAACTCAACAATTTTGCCAATTCAAATCAGACGAAAGGAGCCTCTCCACAAACCAATACGCAAAGCAGCGGCAGTAGCTGGTACTTTTATAATACCACTGCAAGAGCAGCCGGTTACAATGACTTTCTCAAGAAATGGGGTCGCAGAAAATTAGAACCGGACTGGCGCAGAAAAGATAAAACCGCTGTAAGTGCTGATGAGGTCGAACTATTCAACGCTTCTGAAGGAGACACCAGCTCTTCCGCAACAAAGGAAGAGAAAGTAGTGGCGGGTAGCCCCGAAGAACAAATGATGGCAGGGATCCCTAACTCACCGGAAAAACTGAACAAAAGTAATGAGCGCTTAGTGGATGCTTACTACACGGCAGGAACCATTTATAAAGATGGGCTGGAAGCGTATGACAAAGCCAAAGAAATGTTTGAAACATTGAACGACCGTGTAAAGAAACACCGCCTATTGTTAGAAAGCTATTATAACCTATACCTGATTGCACAGCAAAAACAGGATAATGCAGGGATGGAAAAATATAAGAATCTCATATTGGCAGAATTTCCTGAAAGTGTAATTGCTAAAATCTTAAAAGACCCTAATTACATCAAACAGTTGATGCAGAAAGACCTTGCTGTAAACACATACTATGAAGAGGTATATAATGACTACAACTCCGGCAATCTCGATTCCGCCTGGTATAAATGTAAGATGAGCAGTACCATTTTTAAGTCAAATCCATTGGAGGGTAAATTTGATTTGCTTCTTGCGCTCATTCTATCCAAACAGAATAAACTAGACGAATACGTACAGGCCTTAAATAAAATTGTGAGCAAAGGAGAAGATGTGGAAGTGCAGAAAGTCGCTTCTGATTTATTGGCTCTGCTCAATAAGTCCAAACTTCCACAAGTAGATTTGAGTAAGGATACATTAATGAGAGACTCTTTAAATGCTCAATACACAGCTACCGCTCCAAAGTCTGTACCTGCTGTGGGAACCAATCAACCCGCTGTGGCAAATAACCAAACAAGCGGAACGGACACTTCAGGGGCGGTTAAATCTGAAGCGAATGCTATAAATGCAGACACCTCCGGCAAAGCAATCGGCACCTCTAATGTTGCAACAGACACTGCCGGGAAAGCTGCTCCGGTTGTAATCAATGTAATGACCGAGGATACTACTTCACCCTATCAGCGATCCGATAACTTGCCACATTATTTCATTGTTTATATAAAGGATCCGGCAGCACCGCAAAATGCAGTGATGAGTATTCTTGCCAAACTCAACGCCTTCAACTCTACACAGTTCGATTCGAAAAGGCTTCAGACCAAGCAAGTGATTATTGATAGCAAGAACAAACTTCTCAATGTAAGAACTTTCAAAAATCGGGAAGATGTAATGGAGTATTACAAAGTGATTAAGAATCAAGGGCAGCTTTTCAGCGATTTGCAGACGGGGCAATATGCGATCACTTGCATCTCTACACTCAACTTTGGCACACTGCTTTCTGAGAAAGATATTGATGCTTACAACAAATACTTTAATAGAGTGTACGGCAAGTAGATCGTCTCCATCTCCCGTGGTTTTATTTTTACTTTTGACCCCATTTACACGGAAATGAGCAAGCGATTTTTTATAGGTTTTTGGAGTTTGTTTTTAGTTGGAATAGCGGCTACAGTACTGCTCTTTTATTTGTTGGCTGCCGGCAAGTTGGGCTACATGCCCTCATTTTTGGAGTTAGAAAACCCGCAAAGCGATTTGGCTACCGAGGTGATTGCCACCGATAATGTAGTGCTGGGGCGGTACTATGTGGAAAATCGCAGCAATATCAGCTACGAAAACATTAATGCCAATCTTCGCGATGCGCTTTTAGCTACGGAAGATATTCGCTTCTTTAAGCATACCGGAGTGGACCTTCGCGCCCTTTTAAGAGTAGTAAAAGGAGTGGCGAGTGCCGACTTACAGGGAGGCGGTTCTACTATTACACAGCAACTCGCCAAAAATCTATTTCCGCGCGAGCGACTCAATAAAATCCAGTTGGTGTTCAGAAAGCTGAAAGAGTGGATTATAGCCGTGAAGTTAGAGCGCTCGTACACCAAAGAGGAAATAATGGCCTCTTACTTTAACACAGTCCCTTTTAGTGATAACGCCTATGGCGTAAAATCAGCCGCCTATGTTTACTTTGGTAAGCCTATTGATTCTCTCAAGTTAGAAGAAGCTGCCGTGTTGGTGGGTATGCTTAAAGCCCCCTCCACCTATAACCCGCGTGCACACCCAAAAACTTCATTAGAAAGAAGGAATGTTGTGATTGGGCAGATGTATAATTATCGCTTCATTAATAAAGCCCAGCGAGATTCTCTTATCAAAATCCCCCTCACGCTTAACTTTCACTCGGCTTCACATGCGGATGGTAGTGCGGCTTATTTTCGGGAGTACCTGCGGTTGTGGTTAAAAGACTGGTGCGACAAAAACCCCAAACCGGACGGCAGCAAATACAATATCTATAGAGATGGATTAAAGGTGTACACCACCATTGATTCAAGATTGCAAAAATATGCCGAGGAAGCTCAACGGGAACATCTTTCGGAAATGCAGGCCATATTTTTTAATTATTGGAAAGGGAAGAACCCGTGGAAACACTTCCCTGACGAGTGGGAAGCAGTGTATCATCATTGCCCCGAGTACATTGATTTGAAAAAGACTGGTAAGTCAGACGAAGAAATTGATAAAATAATGAAGACCCCTATTCCGATGCAGATATTTAGTTATGACGGAGGAACCAAGGATACTATCATGTCTCCGTTCGACTCTATCCGCTATCATCGGATGATATTGCAAAATGGATTTCTGGCCGTGAACCCTGAATCGGGCTTCATAAGAGCTTGGGTAGGAGGGGTGGACTACCGTTTCTTTCAGTACGACCATGTAAACATTAATACTAAAAGGCAAATAGGTTCCACCTTTAAGCCTTTTGTGTACACGGTTGCCATTCGCGATAAGGGCTACTCTCCTTGTTTTAGAGTGCCCAATGAGCCGGTGACTTTCGAGAAAAGCGATCCGCGTTTTCATCTGTTGCAGGACTGGACCCCCCGAAACAGTGATGGGAAATACGGAGGCACGCTTAGTCTCAAACAGGCTTTAGCCAATTCTGTAAATGCGGTAACAGCTTACCTGATGCATGAAATGACTCCCGAAGCGGTCATTACCTTAGTTAGAGGAATGGGAATTAAAAGTGACATTCCCGACCAGCCGTCTATTTGTTTGGGCACTGCTGATGTTTCATTGTACGAAATGGTAGGAGCTTATACCACCTATGCGAATAAAGGCGTGCATACGGAACCGCTTTTTGTAACTCGCATTGAGGATAAAAACGGAAATGTACTCCAAGACTTTATAGCCAAGCAGAATGAAGCATTGGATGAGCAAACTACTTATGTGATGGTGGAGATGCTGCGCAATGTTGTATTGGGAGGAACCGGCTCGCGAGTTCGTTATCGCTTTAATTTGTTAAACGATATTTTTGCAAAAACCGGCACCACCCAGAATTACAGCGATGGTTGGTTCATTGGCTGCACCCCCGATTTGATTGCAGGATGCTGGGTAGGGTGCGAAGATCGTTACATCCGCTTTAATAGTATGCAATACGGACAGGGGGCAAGCACCGCCTTGCCCATCTGGGCCAAATTTTTTCAGAAGGTGTATGCCGATAGCCTGAACTTTAAAAATGAAATCAACCCAGAGCATCGCTTTGAAGCTCCCGAAGGGAAGTTGACCATTGAATTAGACTGTAGCAAGTATAAGAATGGCTCTGCTGCAAAGCCGTCTGTCAATGAATTTGAGTAGTCAGTAGGCCATTTTCAACATTTCAATGAAGTATTTATTGTACAGGAGCACTAGTATTTGCTTCTACATCAGATGAGTTTCTACTAAGGAATAAATTTTTATTTTCGTTTGCCCTTGACACGCGGCACAGTTGTTGTTATATTAATAGTCCTGACTAAATAAAAGGCATTATGAAAAGAAATGTACTCCTGACATTCTTGGCAATTCCCATCTTGGGCTTCAGCCAAAACGAATTTTACAACAAAGGCGCTGAGGTGACTATTCAAGCCGGAGCCTTGTTGCACGTTCAAGGCACTTTTACCAACGATAACGGCACTACGAATGGCGACATCGAAAATGATGGAACCTTAGAAGTAAAAGGCGACTTTGATAACAAAGCCAACACTACTTTTAAATCTTCTGGTTTTTCCAGCGATGCGGTCGTTAAGTTTGTGGGCAGTGGCACCCAACACATCAAAGGTTCAATGAATACTGTTGGTACTTCCAGTTTTTTCAATATGATTGTTGACCAAGTTTCTGCAGCCGATACGGTAGAAATGCAAACGGATGCCACGGTTGAAGGATCCTTGATGTTTGGTTCTAATCAAAGCACTTTGTCTTATTTCGCATCGGTGGCATCTACCGATAATGGAAACCATGGAATTTTGAAGACCTACGATAATACATCTGAGCACATCTTAAATATAGAGAATGGAAGTGTAGATGCCATTAGTGGGTATCCTACTTTAACAATGAATGGTGCCCCTGCAACCAGTTTTGTGGTATCAAAAGGTTCCAGAGGAAGTGCTTCCGGAGGTCTTCAGCGGAAAATTGCTAACCAAATACCTTACGAGTTCCCTATAGGAACGGTAGAGAACGGGTATAATGCCGTCAGACTTAATTTTACAAATGTGCCCGGTGGTAATCAAAGTGTAAAAGGTAAATTCTGCGATGGCACTACCAATCCGAGGGGATATGTGGGAACGATTAACCAAACCTGCGTAGGTTGTACACCTCAGTACCCAACACCGGATAATCCGGGCTATAACAGATATTTTCCTGCCAACCCATGCAATAGCAACCAGCCACAGTGGTTAATTCTGGAAGAGTCGGGAATTTTGAATCACGGCTACTGGAGTTTTGATGCTACCGACAATAATAACGGTGCTTGGAAATACAGCATTGAAGTATTCCCTAACTCCTTTACTTTAGAAACCAGCCCGGATGACACTTGGAGAACTCTTAAATTTCACGATTCCAATACCGATTATGGTACCGACCCTTCAAACTTGACCACTGACTGGGGTGCTCAAATTGAGGACGTATCTACCCCATCTGACTTATTAACCTACACCCGCAATGCAGGTTGCTATGCCGGTAACGGAGTTCCAGGAGGGGTTTACACTGACTTTTCTCACTTCTCTATGCACAAAGCCAACTCGGCCAATGCACTGCCGGTAGAGTTGATTTACCTAAATGCTGACCCCGTAAATAATGAATACATACACGTATCATGGGCTACAGCCTTAGAAATAAATAATGACGGCTTTGAGGTACTTCGCAGCACTGACGGAATCAACTTTACTAAAATCGGTTGGGTTGACGGTCACGATAACTCTTCAGTAATTCAGAACTACTCTTTAGACGATCACGAGGTGTCTCCAAACGTAGTTTACTACTACAAACTTAATCAGGTGGACAATGATGGGCACAGCGAAGAAACCTATGTAGTATCAGCGATGATTACCAATGCTGAGACTTTCATCATCAGCAACTTTATCCCGAATCCAACCAAGGATGCGAGCAAAATCAATATCACTACTTCTACGGCTCAAACTGTTTCGATTAAAATGTATGATATGTTGGGACAGGTGCTTTCTGACAAAACCTACCACCTGAGCGCAGGCAGCAATGACATTAACTTTAACGCCAACGATTTAGCCGATGGAACTTACACTGCCATTATCAATACGGCTCACAAAGCATATTCTAAGAAATTGGTAGTGACCAAACAATAAGCGAATTATCACTTGATTAAAAAGGGGGCAAATCATCTGCTCCCTTTTTTATTTGCCTTGCTACATTTGCAGAGTGACTTCTGATGAGTTTAAGAATTTTAGAGAGCAACTTCCTTCGCAACCCGGCATTTACAAATACCTCAACGAACAGCGAGAAATTATCTACATCGGCAAGGCGAAGGATTTAAAAAAGCGCGTCTCCTCGTATTTCAACAAAAATGATCACCCATACAAAACCAAAAGGTTAGTCAGTCAGATTCGTGAAATAGAGTTTGTGATTGTAGATACCGAGCAGGATGCTTTTCTGTTAGAGAATTCACTGATCAAAAAATATCAGCCGAGGTACAATGTGCTGTTGAAGGATGATAAGACCTATCCATTCATCTGCATTAAAAAAGAGCCTTTCCCTCGGGTGTTCTTTACTCGTAAAATTGTTCGCGATGGGTCGGAATATCTGGGGCCTTACACTTCGGTGACCAATGCTAAAATTGTGTTGGATCTGCTCAAGCAGATTTTCCCCCTGCGCACCTGTAGCCTTCATCTTTCGCAACGTAATATTAATGCCCATAAGTTTAAGGTGTGCTTAGAGTACCATGTCAAAAACTGCTTGGGTCCCTGCGAAGGATTGCAAACGGAGGAAGATTACAACAACAACATTCAGCACATTCGCGATATACTGAAAAGCAATTTCAGTTCGGTCAAGAAATTTCTGCGGGGTAAAATGAATGAGTATGCCGAGAATATGGAGTTTGAACAAGCAGAGGAACTCAAGCATAAGATTGAAATACTGAGCAATTTTGAGAATCACTCTACGATTGTAAATCCAAAGCTCACCGATTTGGATGTGTATGGTTACACCGAAACAGATGCAGTAGCATTTATCAATTTCCTGAAAATTTTGAACGGTACGGTGGTGACCACGCACGCTTTAGAAGTGAAAAAGATATTGGAGGAAAGTAAAGAAGAGATATTGCAAAGAGCGGTGATAGAGCACTCCTTAAGCGAAGAGCCGGTGGCCTCTGAAATTTTGCTGCCTTTTGAAATTGAATTTCCGATGGAGCAAGTAAAGCTCACGGTACCGCATATCGGTGATAAGAAAAAACTGGTGGATCTGGCGATAAAGAATGCGCTGTATTTGCGCGAAGAGCGCATCCGCCAAAACCTGACTCCCGAAGAAAAGAAGCCTGCGTTCCGCATTATGAAAACGTTGAAAGAAGATTTGAAACTGAAGGAACTGCCCCGGCATATTGAGTGTTTTGACAACTCCAACATACAGGGCACTAACCCGGTTAGCGCTTGTGTAGTGTTCCGCGAGGCCAAGCCCTCTAAAAAAGACTATCGCATTTTTAATGTAAAAACAGTGGAAGGCCCCGATGACTTTGCCACTATGGAAGAAGTGATTTACCGCAGATATAAGCGCATGATAGACGAAGACTTGCCCCTACCGCAACTCATTATTGTGGATGGAGGCAAAGGGCAACTGAGCAGTGCCGTTGAAAGTTTGAAGAAGTTGAACCTATATGGCAAAGTGCCGGTGGTAGGCATTGCCAAAAGATTGGAGGAAATTTATTTTCCCGGTGATTCACTACCGCTTTACATCAACAAAAAATCAGAATCGCTCAAACTTATACAGCGCATGCGCGATGAGGCGCACCGTTTTGGCATTACTCATCACCGCAAAAAACGAAGCAAGACTTCGTTGGGTTCTGAACTTACTTCCATCAAAGGCATTGGCGAAAAGACGTTTGAATTGCTGATGAAAAAATATAAAAGCATCAAGAAGTTGAGGGAAGTTCCTTTTGAAGAACTGAAAGAACTGCTGGGTGAAAAGAGAGCCACGGTTTTAGTAGAAGGATTGAAGTAGAAGCCAATTTTACTTTCAGTGCATCACGTATTCGTTGCGATTGATTTTCATTCTTTGGCAGTCGCAGTAAAAACCAAAAGCTACCTTAAAGAGCAGCTTTGGTGAATCGAAAATTAAGGTTTCGAGGCTAACCGCCAATTGCGAAAGCAGCTCGTTTTTATGAGTAGGATGAGGAAGGAATGAGGGATGAAAGACCTTACTTTTGCGACAAAAGCATTGAACTACTAAGAACACAACTATCATTAAGAAGTTAGATAATTCGATATTCAATTAACTCCGGCCTTTAGGCTGGAGGTTCAAGCCAAGCTCCGATAGAAAATGGAGATAAACTCCACTCCGCAAAACTTCTCTGCGGCCGAGAACATGTTTAATCTTCCCGATAAATTTCATTGAGCCACGATACTACTTCAGGTACCACTCCATCCGAATCTTCGTGCAGTACCGCATGACTTTTACCGGAGAAAAGAGAAATTTTCTTCCGGCAATTCAAGCGATCATAAATTTTTCGAGTATAGGAAACCGGAAAAATACTATCCAAAGTTCCTTGTAATAACATTACGGGTACGGTGATCTCCTCCACCGGCTTTGCCATTTTGGTAGTCGCTAAAGATTGTAGCGCCCGCAACGAAACTGACTTTAAAGCCAGAGGGTCAGTATTCATAAAGTTGTGTGCTGTGCCGAAATACTTCACCGGTATCTTATCCAAATTAATATAAGAGGTAACGGGAACCCTCATCTTCGGGAAACGCTTACCGTGTTTGGTAATGAGGCGCCTCACATATCTAAAAAGTAAGGGGTGCCGAACCAATTGTAAAATGTCCGCAGAAGAAAGATCGGCAAAGGTTTGGCACACCACACTATTCAGTCGCTCGTCCTTAGCCGCCATATAAAAGGCGACAATCCCTCCCTGACTGCTACCCATCAGGTTTACTTTCTTATTAAAGCGATCAATAGCATAGGTAATCACGTTCTCCGCATCGGTCATTATTTCAGGGATGGTATAATCTCCTCTTACCCCTTCGCTTTGTCCGTGACCGCGCGGGTCAAATGCTACAATGTTGTAGCCGGCCAGCCCCAGTTTATACAGCAAATCGCCATAGCAGAGACCATAGATGGCCGTGCCGGGAATAAATACAATGGTAGGGGCATTGGGGGCGTGTTCATATACATCTACATGCAGTTTTAATCCATCAGAAATAACGGTATCAGTTTTAAAGTATTCATGCACCCGCGGGTAATGAAGTGTTTCAGAAATGAAATCGAAGTAGTCGTTTAGGTTTTGAAAACTCTTTCCGTTTGATATGAACATAGCAGCCTGTTTGGAGGGAATACAAAATAAAAAAATATTTACCAATGCCTTCGGCCTATATGGTAGCATCTTGTCTCAACGCGCCCTTAGCGATGAGATACTGAGCGGTGATGTACAGCACCATAATGAAAATACCGGCAGTAGGGAATGGATGAATAAATTTATTGACGGCTATAATAGAATCGGAAAACATAAACAAAAGTGCCCCGCCAAATACCAAGGCAAAGCTGGTATCATTTACTCGTTTGTAACGGTTCAGAGCGAAAAATACCATCAGAGCAATAGTGGCAGAATATACTAACACCGGAACTAAGAACGGTTGAGTTTCTATTTTACCATTAATGGCCGGAACCAATAAATACAATAAGGCAGCCATGTACAGAAGCAAGGGCGTAAACACCCAGAGCCTGCGCGAAAACAAGGTGTCGGCATTTTTATCTGTTACTCTTACAAAAGCTATACTGTACAAAAGATGTGTAATCAGAAATCCTACCAGCCCCACGAGGAAAAAATTAGGGTCTTTGGGGATTCCCATTAAACTAATATCCTCGGCATGAGACGGAACAAACATTAATGCTACATCCCCTATCCAACTGAAAAAGAAAGCGGCAATCATCATCTTGTGGAAGGCAGTAGCGGGGCCAATAATATTACGGGCATAAAACAGAATCAGCACTATCATCAATAAAGGCTTGCTGAAAAAGCGCAGCGTTACATTTCCGTTGTATTCTGCAAATAACTCAATCACCGCCACAGTGAAATAGACATACTCTAGAACTTTCCTCATACTATAAAGTTTTTTTTGAAGGTAAAATCTCTTATCAGAAATTGTAACTCAAGTAACAAAACAAAAACTCAAAACCTGCCAAAACATCAATAAAATAAAGCACTTCGGACATTTAGTTCTGTCATTATTGCATTTTCTTTTGAAGTGACTTCTTTGAACAAAGTTGTCGAATGGATGAAGTCAAGGCGCTGGAACCCTTGATAGTCCTACGTTTTGTTTATAAGTAGCTTAACAAAAGTTTTCGCTTTTCCTATCGCTAATGATATATTTTTGCAGACATATTCGACATTGGCATTTAATCTGCTAAAAGCAGGGTGTCAATCATTTTTTAAACTATTAAAAAACCATTCAAAATCATGGCAACAAACAACTTTCAAGACACGCTGAAGAAGTATTTCTATTCAGGTGTAGGTCTGGCAGCAAACACTGCAGACGTAGTTCAAAAATCAGTTAACGACCTTGTAAAAAAAGGGAAAGTAAGCGAAGCAGATGGTAAAAAAATCATCGGTGAAGCCATCAAAAAGGCAGAAGCCAAAAGACCCGAAATTGAGGCTAAATACAACGAAACAGTACATAAGTTCGTGAAACTGACTAACTCTGAAATTGACAAGCTTCAGAAGAAAATTTCCAAATTAGAAAGCCAGCTAATTGTTAGAAAAGGTGGTAGTTCTGCTTCGAAGCCCAGCGTAAAAGCCAGTGCTAAGCCAGTTAAAAAAGCAACCAAGAAAAAAGTAGCAAAAAAGGTTTCTAAACCTGTGGTAGCTAAATCACCTACTACCCCTACTGCTTAATTCCGTATAAAATAAAGATTGTAAATGCCGTCCATTTTGGATGGCATTTTTCTTTTTTACAAGTTACTTTTTACTTTTAGTGCAAGATGATTCTCAATACCACGTTCCGCAATATCAACCGAACCCGTGAAATACTCGGCATATTAATTAAATACGGTTTTGAAGATTTCATCGCCAACTCCACTCTCCGAAATTTAGTAACCGAAAGAATGCGCATAAAATGGCTGCGCAGCAATACTCCGGTAGTAGAAACCACGCGCTGGGAAAAAGTGCGAATGGCGGCAGAAGAGTTGGGCCCCACCTTCATAAAATTAGCGCAGATACTCAGCAACCGTCCGGATATTATTCCCGAAGAATTAGTGAGAGAATTTGAGAAGCTGCAGGATAGAGTTCCGCCTTTTGAGTTTGTAAAGGCAAAAGCAATTATTGAAAGAGAAACTAAAAAGAAGTTAGAAGACATCTTCGAAGAATTCAATGAAATCCCTATGGCCTCCGCCTCTATTGGCCAAGTTCACCGCGCTAAATTGCGCACCGGTGAAGATGTGGTTGTGAAAGTGCAGCGACCACTTGTTCGCGATTTGATTGAGCAAGACCTCAGCATTATTAAAGAAGGGGTTCGCAGAATGGATCGCTACCTGAAAAAGCAGGGGGTACTCAATGGCGAGGAAGTGGTTCGCGTTTTTGAACGAGCCATCAGCAAGGAACTTGATTATAGAAATGAAGCCCGAAATATTGAGCGCTTTCGTTCTACTTATAAGCAACGCACCGACTTTTACGTACCTAAGCCTTACCGTGAATTCTCTACCGACAAGGTGTTGATTATGGAGTTTATGAAGGGCTGCAAAATTACAGATGTAAAGCAACTTCGCGAATGGGGAATCAGCCCGGCACGTATTGTCGAAAAAGGGATGGATATATATCTATCACAGATTTTCGAGTATGGCTATTTTCATGGCGATCCGCATCCGGGAAATATCTTGGTAAACGAAGAAGGAACTATCATCTTGCTGGACTTTGGTATGGTGGGGCAGTTAATGAAAAAGGATAAGTATGCTTTTGCCGGAATCTTTATTGCCATGTCGCGGCATGATGCACGTGAAATGGCTGCACAAATGCGGAAATTGGCGGTAGAGGATAATATTACGGATATGCGCCAGTTCGTGTACGATCTAAATGATTTGATAGAAGATTACGCCTACTTGGATGTGGGCGAAAGCTCTATTCAGGATGTGATTCAGCGATTACAGAAAGTGATGTACGACTACCATATTACTGTTCCGGGTGGTGTATTTATCATCTTCAGAGCGTTTGCTATTCTGGAAGGAATTGGCAAAAAAATGCACCCGAATTTCAAAACTTACGAGTTCATAAGGCCTTATGGACAAAGATTACTAACTGAACAATTAAAGCCGGAAAACCTCGCTCACGAAGCCTCTGAACGCCTCTCCAACATGACCGGCTTCCTAAATAGTTTTCCGGTAGAAGTTCGGGGAATTCTTCAAAAAATATCTAAGGGCAAACTACATTCTGAAGTAGAATTGCAGGGCTATGGATATGCCCTTAAAAAGTGGGACAGCATCAGCACCCGCACCAGTTTGGTGTATGTGATCTGTGCACTTTTGATCAGTTCGTCTATTGCACTTTTAGGTGCTTATCCCGAAGATTTAAAATTCTACTACGGCATTAATAAATGGAGTTTTATGGGCTATTGCATTGCCGGAATCTTTTTCCTGGTTTGGATATACGCGATCGTCCGCAGAAAAGTTTACAAATAAAAAAAGCCCCCTGAAATTCAGAGGGCTTTCAATCATCTTTCAACGATTTTATTTGATCACTACAAACTTGTCTTGTTTCACAAGTTGGTTGTTGCCATCCATAATCTTGTAGATATAGTTTCCTTTTGCAAGGTTGGCAATATTTACGGTAGAGGTTTGACCATCCAAAGTAGTGCTGCTAACCATTCTGCCGGTTACATCTAACACTGCGAAATTATATCCGGAGATATTTTTATCTGCAGAAATAGTAAGCACATCTGAAGCCGGGTTAGGGAATACGCTAAGAGCGATGTTACCTATTTCGTTGATGCCAACCGGGATTACTGTAACAGTTACCTGCACACATGAAGTAACCTGTCCACATCCTTCCCCTCTCACAAAGTAGGTAGTGGTAGCAGCCGGAGTAACAGTTAATGAAGCCCCTGTTCCAACTTGAGTACCACCGCAAGAACCGGAATACCAAGTCCACTGACCGTTGCCCAAAGAGCCTCCGCTTAAGCTAAGCGTATCGCTTTGCCCTTGTGTAATGGTGGAAGAAGTAGCAGAAGCAGAAGTAGGTACCGTTGGCGCTGTGCAAGGGGCAACTCCACCTACATATCCTAAACTTACAGCATCAACATTTAGGGTTGAGCCGAGGCGAGGTTGATTGGCACTAGATATAAACTGAATCATCAAGGTATCTATCGTACCGGTAGTGTCTGTATAGTTGTCTGTCAGCGGAATAAATACGTTAGCCCATTGACCGGCAGTTCCAGTCAGAAGCAGTCCTCCATTGAGCACCCAAGACCCTCCGGTTTTGTGAGCACCTAAGCCGAGGTACGCGGTATCATTACCAGTAGGTGTATATTTATAAGAAAAAAACAGAGTGTCAGGTCTGTAAGCAAATGGAGTTCCATAGAACTGTGGCGATGCTCCATTAAAGAATCCGGTTCCGAGGGACAACATACCGGGAACAGTATCATTTGCCAATGCAATATAAGTGGAGGTCAACTTCACAGAAGCCGCTCCGTCCACCTTATCTACAGTGTCTTTCATTGACAAGCCGGATGGTGCAATCGGTGGAATAATAGCATCTAAAGTGGCCCATCCGTCTGGTGCACTTGGCGATGTCCATGTTTCGAAACTACCATTTTGTACTTGTTGGGCATTCAAAGCAAAGAAGGCCACAACCAATGCTGTTAGTAGGGTAAATTTTGTTTTCATTCTTTCGAGTGTTTTATGTTACTAATTTTTTAACCCGCCAAAAATAGAATTTTAGAGGTATGATTCTTAGGATAAAATTCAGGGGGCCATCTTTTAGCAAAAAATGACAAAACAATGACAATAGAAACTGCTATAAACGGATAAAGGTAATAGCTACCTGTAGCAACCCAATCAAAAACCCGATAATGCCCCCGATGTATTCTACAAATTTGAACTCCTTCTCAAGTACCTTCATTAACAACTGTTCCAATTTATCTACCTCTAAAACAGCTACTCGGTCTGAAATTATCTTCGCCACATCAAAATCCTTTTCCATCTTCATCACTACATGGTCAATAATTTCGGGAGTGAAGTATTCAATTTCATCTAAAATTTCTTCTTTGAATTCGCTTCTTCGCTTTTCACTGAGCAGGGCTGCCAAAACCGGATGCTTTTGCTGAAACGAACCATTTAGGTAATCATCCATTTTTCTTTCTACAATGGCCTTTATATGACTCATCTGCTCGGAGGACTTTAAATGTGGAGTCACATCTTCGGGAGTCAGAAGTTCAGAAGCTATCATACTCCCTATTTTGGCCGCTACTTCGGTTTGATGTTTTGGAAAAATGCCATGAAAAGTGATTCCTAATATTCTATGAGGCTGGCGAGGATAGAACAGCATTTTAACCGCTACCCAGTTGGTGAACCATCCTATGAGGGCAGAGATAATTGGTAGAAGGACAATAATTACCATTAGAAAATGCTACAATTCACTAACGAGGTTAATGAATTTTTATAAGAATGAGGTCGGGAGCATAAATCACAACTCGGTAAAGGAGTTGAGTATTTGATTCACATCATCCTTGTAGCGCAGTTTGCGGTCTTCGCCTCGGGTCCACACACTGATATGATAAAACTTTTTTTTGCCTTTTAGCACTACTTCGCTGAAATAAATATTCTCATCGTTCATTTTGCCGTACAACTCTACCCGCACTCCTTTCAGCCCTCCGATAGTGACATCGGTGGAGTCTGTGATAACGGGATTCTTCAGGGCTTGAGTCAGCACTTGGAGATGATGACGAACCATTTGAGAAAGACCTTGACCCTGTAACGAATCGTTCTCTGCGGAACCAATAGCATAAAAATTGCGAAAGCGATTGGCATATTGAAAGGGAGCCCCTTCCTCCAAATCGTGCTGTTCACTCATCCACGGTGGAACAGAAACAGTAAACTCATTATTTGCATTTACTACCTCATATTTATTGGAATATTTACAACCGACTTCGGCAAATAATCCAAAACAGAAAAGCGTATAAAGCAAATATTTCATCGGATAGAAGATTTTGGGGCGAATGTAATCAGCTTTGATGTTCCTTTTCTAAAAGTTGCTTGCGCAAAGTTCTCGCTCTTAAATCGGGGCCGTCATGACTCCATCCGGGAGAGCAGAAAATATATTTCAATTTATTCGCTATTCCGGGAGCGCGCTTCACATCTTTCCACACCGCTATAAATTCATGCGAAGCTATTTTAAAGAGGTTATAGGTTTCGATGTTGGTGGTGATTCCATAAACCGGCTTTTCACTTTCATTCTCTTGTGAAAAGGTACCGAACAGCCGATCCCAAATAATGAGAATGCCGGCATGGTTTTGATCGAGGTAGCGAATATTGGAAGCGTGATGCACCCGGTGATGTGAGGGGGTGTTGAAGATAAATTCGATCCAAGCAGGGAGCTTTCTGATTAACTCGGTATGCACCCAATATTGATAAATGAGAGAGATACTCATCATCATCATCATCATTAAGGGGTCAAAGCCTATCAGCGGTAGCCACATCCACCAAAAAAATTTATACAACTGCTCTGCCCAACTTTGGCGCAAGGCAGTAGATAAGTTGAAAGATTGCGAGGAGTGATGATTGACGTGCGCTGCCCATAAAATTCGAATTTCGTGACTTAACCGATGGTGCCAGTAAAAAGTAAAATCATCGGCAAATAGGATGAGTGCCCAACTCCACCAATGCCAGCCAATAGTAAACAACCTGAATTGATATAGATATAGAAAAGCGGTGAACGCGAGGGTTTTCATCAGCAGGTCAATCACCAATGAACCAAGCCCCATACCAATGGAGGCAAATGAGTCTTTGGTTTGGTACAGGTTCAGCCTTTCTTTCCAATTGATAAATAACTCACAGGCAATGGTGAGAAGGAAAAAAGGAATGGCATAAACTACCGGATCATATTCAAAGGGCATTGCCTGCATGAGTGCTATTGAAGTTTAGTTTAAGTGTGCAAAGGTTCTAAATTTTCGGCAAGGGCGGTTTGATTTATTTCGGAAACGAAACGACTAAACCAAATAGCGCCTATAATAGACAGCCCTGCGAATACGGCAACAACGTATAGCTGATAGGCATGGTTCTGAAGTAGAAAAAATAATACGACCGGAATGAGCAGATGGCGGAAATACTCTAATGGCACCACCCATCTTTTTTTTTCAAACATGGCTCCGAAATTGACCACCGTTAGTAGGATGATAGCTGAAAAAATAACTTTCCAGCCCAGATGATTCAGCGGATCTGTTTTATACATCACCAGAAAAGCAGAAGTGCCTACCAGTAGAAACACAAATTCAAAAAAGATGTAGTAATTGAAGGGCCCTGAAACCTCACTATTATATTTGTGAAAGGTTTGCGGACTTACCTCTTGCGGTGGAGAGATGCCTCCCAAGGAGGCCGGCCGCCAACCCGGTTGTTTCAGCCAAACTGAAATTTTATCCTTCCAGCCGTGAACCGCTAAAAATGTTTTCCAAGTATCTTCCCAATATTCAAAATTGACCCATAGCGGATTCCAACTTTTGGGCTGCTTGGTAATGCCATATACCACCTCTTCTTCTTCTTCCTGAAAAGTGCCGAACATGCGGTCGAAGATAATGAGGGTGCCTCCGTGATTGCGATCAATGTATTTAGGATTTACTCCGTGATGCACCCGATGATGCGAGGGGGTATTGAAAATGTATTCGACAGGAGTCGGTAATTTGCCGATCATCTTGGTGTGAATCCAGAACTGATAAAGAGTTTGCAGAGAGGCAACCACTATAAAAAGTTCGGGGCGAAAGCCGAGCAATGCCAACGGCAAATAGAACACAAATGAAAAGGCTCCCTGAAACCAGGCCTGCCTGAGCGCAACGGTCAGGTTATATTCCTCGCTCTGATGATGTACCGCATGGCTGCCCCACATCACCGATATTTCGTGAGCTAAACGGTGAAACCAGTAGTAAAAGAAATCAACTCCTATAAATAGCACGATCCATACCCACCACACGTTTGGAATCATTCCCTTGAGAGGAGAAATATCGTACAGCTTGAAGTAAGCGACCACCGTCAGTGCTTTGAGAAAAAGACCCGATATCTGCGAACCAATGCCACAACTGAGATTGGTCACCGCATCGTTGAAGCGGTAATATGACAGTTTTTTAATGCGCGATACAATCAGTTCTAAGCCTATGAATAAAAAGAAGAGTGGAATGGAATAAACAATCAGGCTCATGGCATTTTCGTTTTGACGCTGAAATTTAGCGAAGTATTATCACATTCTCTTTCTAAGCAGCCGTACTCAGCACTGCTCCGAAAAAGCAATTAGCGTTTCTTACTTGACCGAGTATCGGCTCGCTTTTTATTTTTCCTTTCGGGTAAAGGCACTTTCCGCTACATATTTCCCGTTCATTTTTGTGCCGACAAAAAGCACATCTCCTTCCCCGGCAAAAATGCCTTGCCGCGTGAGTGGGGTTTCAAAATACTCTGTGGCAAGTAAATTCCATTGAGGTGTTTTGCTGTTCATCATTTGTGAGGAGGAATAAACCATTACGGAACTCTCTTTGCCATTTGCATTATTTTTCACAGACATCTTAATATAATCACCCACCACGCCACAAGTGCGATCATTGGTAACGAAACTCAATACATTTTTCACTCCGGATCGAGATGTTTCTACGGTAATGATTGCGTTTTGCCAGTGATCCACTTTTCTGCAAATACTAATAGAGTTTTGCGAATCGCCTTCTGCCCGCAAACATCCTTTGCCATACACCGCCCTTGAATTAGGATAGTTTGAATCTGGTGAAGACCGCGTAGTGGAAGGCAGTGTTTCCCAATCTGTTTTTGTTTCACTTACCATCCTATTCCAAAAAGATTCGTCAGATGGTGAAATATATATACGGTGACCGGGTTCCGTAAAGGCGGAAGTATCCTTGAACATTTCGGAATGAATGGGCTGATAGGGCTGCGAAAATCCCTTGCCTTTGTAATGAATCCATGGATAATCGGTTTGCAAAAATTGAAAGCCTGCTTTAATACGCATCTCTTGCTGCTCTATGCTGAATGAATTTTCTCCACGCACTATTCCCCCCTGTGCAATAAACCTTGCTACGTTCTTTAAGTGATTTGTATCATTTAGTATTTCTACTTGCTGAAAAACAGAAGTATTATAAGCGCGCTTCAACATTTCTTCAGGAATTTTTTCGGCTGCTTTTCCGGGTTTATTAAAAACGCTGAAATCCGAAAACATGGGAAAGGCAGAAGGATTTTTTGAAGAACCATATACGGCCCATCCTAATCCGCCATGACCGATGATGCCAAAATGGAAATTACCCAGCACCACAAAAATGAATTTACCCCGTAATTCCTCAATGGTTGGCCAAATTTCAGAGGATGATTTTATGCAATCACACAAATTATCAGCACCGGGGCATCGCTTCATCAAATCGCGAGGACGAAACAGTGATGTTCCTAAGTATTTCTCTAATAAACTGTCTAAATCGGCCGGAGTATGTGTGGGGTCAAAATTTTTTTTCAGAATCTCTTTCAGTTCAAACACGACTGTGACCACCTCATGTTGTGGAACGGCATAATTGAACTGCTGTAATTGTTTTAAGAAATCGGGGAGGGTTGCGAACAAAACATTTTTCCGCCTGCCGGTGTGATAAATTGCCCATTGCCCTTTTTTGCCGGGTATTTTATGAATGTCAATTTCGAGCGCACGAGCTTGCTCAAACAGCAGTTGGTCCATCAGCCTTTCTTGTGTGCCACTGGCAAAAGGCTCAACAGTAGGGGTGCGTTTTACCCAATAAGAATTGTGCGTAGCTATACTAAACACTTGATTGTATCTCGGAAGCGGTGAGGGTTGTGCTAATAGAGCCGAACTAAATAGCAATAATACAGCGAGTATGAAAATGCTGCTTGTTGAAGTTTTAAATTTTTTATTCCTCGAAATTTTCATTTCTCACTTGTTCAATTTGCCTCCACTGGCCACCCTTCAAAGCGCTATAACTTTTGACCTCCGCTGGTTGTGTGTGTTGAGTAAAACTTTATCTCCGGCAAAACCCTACAATTTTTCTACTTTTTCATTTCTCTTCTCCCACAGGGTTTCTTTTCCAAAAATAAACAGTGCAACGAACCCTCCGTTATTTTGGCGTTCCATTAAATGGTAATTTTTTTCGCAGGGTCGCCTGCGGCAGACCCCGCGAGAGAGTAATAGCCGCGAAACTTAGGCGATAATTATTAACTCCGTCATTTATGGCGGAGAAAAGCCGCTACAACTTATGTAGGGCTTTCGCCAGGACTTTAAGGTGCGCAGAGCGAAAGTCCATGAGGGTGATATTCTGCTGCCCTCAATCTCAAGGCTGGAGTTAATGCGCGAAGAGGTTTGCTTTGCTTACCTGCTGGCTTGGCTGTAGAATTAAGAATAGTAGGATTAGCCCTTTCGTGTAGCAGGGTCGCCTGCGGATACCGGGAGAGGAGGAGGAAAACTCCTTCGCGCTTTTTTACTTCTCGCTTTAGCTAATCTTTATTTCTTCATCATTATCATCGAAGAATTTGAATTCGGTGATTCCGAAATCTTCGTTGGGGTATATGCGAATCCATTTCTTATGTTCCATCCACCATTTCATGCGCAGCGAAGGGAAGCCTTTGCGAAGGTATGCCGCCACAATAGGGTGGCAATATAATTTTAGCGAAGTATGAGTGTTCAGCAAATGATTCAAATCGTTTTCAATCTGATCAATTAACAGCAGCGAAGCATTGATTTGACCGGTGCCACCGCAACTGGGGCAAGCCTCAGTCGTAGAAATATTTATTTCGGGTTTCACTCTTTCTCGCGTAATCTGCATCAGGTTAAACTTTGAAAGCGGCAGAATGGTATGGGTGGAACGATCCTTCTCCATCACCTCCTTCATCTTTTGCTGTAGAATTCGTTTGTGTTCCGGATTCTTCATGTCAATAAAGTCAATCACAATAATGCCCCCCAGATCGCGCAATCGCAGTTGTCGGCCAATTTCTTCAGCCGCCTCCATGTTTACCTTCAAGGCATTGCTTTCCTGATCGCCTTCCATTGTGGAGCGGTGCCCGCTGTTCACATCAATCACATGCAGCGCTTCTGTTTTTTCAATAATCAGATAGCTGCCGCTGGGAATAGTTACCGTTTTGCCAAAAGAGGCTTTAATTTGTTTCGTGATTTGGAAGGTGTCAAAGATGGGGTTCTTGCCCGTGTAGCAACTCACGATGCCCTGCTTATCGGGAGCTACCCGCTTCAGATATTCTTCTATGTCTTTCGCAATCACCGGATCGTCTGTCACAATTTTATGAAACTGAGGAGAAAGCAAATCACGCAAAAAACTCTGCGTTTTATCCACCTCGCTCAACACCTTAGTCACCGGGTTCACATGCTTCAGGTTGCGCATCATCAGTTGCCATTTATCCTGAAGGGTAATTAAGTCCTGATGAAGTTCCGTAGCGCCTTTTCCGGCAGCAACGGTTCGCACGATCACGCCAAAGTTTTTGGGCTTCAGGCTTTCCACCAACACCTTCAATCGTTTCCTTTCTTCAGAGGAATCAATCTTTTTTGAAACGCCAACCGTGTTATTAAAGGGAGTGAGTACCAGAAATCTTCCGGCAATTGAAATTTCGCAGGTTAGCCGTGGACCTTTAGTAGAGATGGGTTCCTTTAAAATTTGAACCAACAGCGAATGCTTGTTGCTCAGCACATCTTTCACGTTTCCGGTTTTTTGAATTTCGGGTTGAAATTCAAAACCGTTGAGCATTTGCTCAGGCGAAAGGTTGCCGGCCACGCACTGCCCGGTAAATTTCATGAGCGAGCGGATATCGGGACTCAAGTCAGTGTAATGCAGAAAAGCATCCTTTTCGTGCTGCACATCTACAAAGGCAGCATTCAAGCCGGGCATTACTTTCTTTATTTTTCCCAGATATATATCGCCCACAGTAAACCGATTGTTGTGCCGCTCCTGATGAAGTTCCACCAACTGTTTGTTTTCGAGCAGCGCAATATCCACCCCATCGGGTGCCGAATGAATAATAAGTTCTTTGGTCACAAAATGAGTTTTACAGCCCGGTGGGCTGGGTAATTAATCATTTGAAGGTAAGCCGATGAAGGAAAGGAATGGCAAATAGGAAAAGTGGCACCCATTAGATGCCACTCCCGGTATTATTTCTTCTTATGACGATTTTTTCTGAGTCTTTTTTTGCGCTTGTGAGTCGCAATCTTATGTCTCTTTCTCTTTTTTCCGCAAGGCATAGTTCAGATTTTAATGAGTTAACTTGGTTTCTTAATACTTTGAATATACTTGTCAATTTCTCTTTTCAACTCGGGGCTTTTCACCGTTTTCTTGCACTTTTCCAGCAGTTCCAACGCCTTCTCTTTGTTGCCCATGTTGTTATTGGCTTCTGCCAACATCAACAATGCTTCTGAATTTTGAGGCTGCAAATATAGAATTTTTTCCAAACGGGCAATGGCTTTCTCATTTTGTCCTGAAATTAATCCAAAACGGCTCAGCGCTAACTGTGCTGCAACGTTATTAGAATCCTTCGCAACAATGTCGAGGAGCATGCTGACGCCCTGCATGGGTTGTGAGCCATTTTCCATGTAGGCCGAGGCTAATCGAATACGATAATCCGTATTGGTGCTGTCTAAAGCCACTGCCCCCTGATAGCTCTTTATAGCGTTATCACTTAAATAAGCATGGGCTTTATCGTCCGGGGCGCTCTGTATCAGCATCGAATTATAATCACCGGCCAAAATCCAATCGGTATCAGTATTCAAACTCTCGGCTTTTAAAACCATATAGTGAGCTATGGCCAAAGGTTTATCTAACCGACTGAAAGTTTGCAGCAAGGCCTCATAGTTGTTCGTGTGTTGGTAGCCTTCCACCTGTTTGCGAATCGAGTCGTTTTGAATTTTTTCGGTAATGTCGGTGATATAAGCCTCAATATCCAATGATTCTGCTTGGTGGTCAGCATGAGCACTTTCGGGAGTAGCTGAGGCCTCTTTCGTTTTTTTAGTATCGGCAAAAAGGTAAACCACTACGCACAACAAGGCGCAGGAAACGAGAGCTAAGATTTGATTTCTGTTCATCGCAAAAAATAGGTCTGATAATAAAGGGAGTGCAAACCTATTCTTTAAAATAATTTCGAGAAGAAATTATTTGGTGTCTTCGGGTTTAAATCCGCTTTTAACAGCCTCAACAAAGGTTTGTGCCGGTCTAAAAGCGGGTACGTAATGTTCCGGAATTATGATGGACTCGTTGCGTTTAATATGGCGCCCTATCTTTTGCGCTCTTTTTTTAACAACAAAACTCCCGAATCCCCTCACATATACATTCTCCCCTTTTTTGAGGGAATCCTTTACTTCTTTAAAAAAAGCTTCAAGGGTAACCAATACGTCCACTTTGGGAATCCCGGTCATGTCAGAAACTTTGGTAACAACATCTACCTTTCTCATAATAATTGGATTGTGGTTTTAAATATAAGTATAAAGCGTTCAAACGCCAAGCCTTCTGTAAATATGCATAAATTATCCTTTTCATTAAAATCCTTCTTTTGCAAATTTGGTTGCCCGTCCCATTTTTCCTTTCAATATTGCAATCATGAAATCGGCCTTCGCTTCTTTATTGTTGAAATGGAATAAGACCACCCGTCAGCGTTCCATGCCTTGGAGAGGAGAAAAAGACCCTTATCTGATTTGGCTGTCGGAAGTAATCTTGCAGCAAACACGAGTAGAGCAGGGTATGCCTTACTTTTTGCGGTTCAAAAAAAAATATCCCACTGTAAAGCATTTAGCATTGGCTAAAGAAGATGAAGTAATGAAACTATGGCAGGGCTTGGGTTATTACAGCCGTGCGCGCCATCTGCATTTTACGGCTCAATATATTTACCGCGAGTTGAAGGGGAAATTCCCAAACACCTACACGGACATACGAAAACTGAAAGGAGTAGGCGATTATACCGCGGCCGCAATTGCATCTTTTGCTTTCGAGGAAAACAAAGCCGTGGTGGATGGGAACGTAATTAGAATGCTCGCACGAGTATTTGGCATTAAAACCCCTTTCGATACCACAGCCGGCAAAAAGGAATTTGCCACCATAGCGCAATCGCTTATTGATGCAGAAAAGCCGGGGATTTACAATCAGGCCATAATGGACTTTGGCTCTTTGGTGTGTTTACCTCAAAGTCCACTTTGCGCTACATGTGTTTTTAGGAAAACCTGTGTGGCTTATAATAAAGACCTGATCGAGGACTTCCCGGTTCGTGCTAAAAAGACCGAAATCAAGAACCGCTATTTGAATTATCTGCTTTTCAGAAACAGTAAGCAGTTACTGGTACAAAAACGAAATGAGAAAGACATCTGGAAAGGGCTGTATGAATTGCCACTTATCGAAACAACAAAAGTGACTGCCCCCAAAAGTATAGAAAAGGAAATTAAAAGCAGATTGAATTTGGCTGAGTTCAAGTTGACGGAAAGGAAAGCCTACACACAAATGCTTTCGCACCGGAAAATATATTTTCACTTTTACGAAGTAGAAGTCGCAGATTGGGCATCGCTGAAATGGGACGGAGCTATAAAAACACCCATCCGTCAAATCTGCAATTACGGATTTCCAAAAACTATTCATTTGTATTTAAGCCAAAACTCTTTACTTTAGAAAATAAATCTGCTGATTAGCAACCCAATTTTTTTACACTAATAATTTTCACTCATGGTAAACAAAGTATTTCTAATAGGCCGATTAGGCAAAGACCCGGTCATAAAGCATTTCCAAAACGACAATGCAATTGCCGAGTTTCCCTTAGCCACCTCTGAATCATATAAAGACAGAGAAGGGAAATGGGTAGAGATTACTGACTGGCACAATGTGAAATTGCCTAATAAATTTATGGCAGAAAGAGCCGAGAAATATCTGAAAAAGGGGAGTCAAATATTTGTTGAGGGGAAAATAAGGACCCGCAATTATGATGATAAGGACGGGAATAAGCGATACATCACAGAGATTGTGGTCGAGTCGTTTCGGATGTTAGATAAAAGAGCTGATGGCGGCAGTTCCTCAGAGGGCGGTAGTTCGTACTCTGAATCAACGACACCAGAAGATACTGCTGGGGCCGGAAGTTCTGTAGAAGACGATTTACCATTTTAATACTTGATAAAGCCTCTTCTGCAAATTGATTCAGTTGGCGGGAAAGTGCCTCTATAAACCCATATTACCTTGGATTGCGACCCGGTTCCACTTGCCGTAATGCTGGCAACTTCGATAACCATAACCGAACTTATTGTTGCCAATCTTATTATTCTGGCGCTAATTATCTTTTCAGCGATGATGTCGTCCAGCGAAATCGCATTTTTTTCTCTTTCCAGAGCGGAGGTAGAGGAACTGAGCGAAAGTGAAGACCCGATGGATAACCGAGTGGCTAAATTGCTGGAGCGACCTCGGCAACTGTTGTCCACCATGCTGGTAACCAATAATTTGGTAAATATTGGGGTGGTCATCACTTCTTATTTTGTAACACGGGGCATTTTTGATTTGATTCAACTACCGGAAAAGCTACCAATTTTTCAGTTTGAAATATCTCGTTATGTAGTAGAGTTTGTGTGGAACGTGGTGGTGGTTACCTTTATTTTGGTACTTTTCGGTGAAGCAACACCCAAAATATTTGCCACTTACAACAAGGTGAAAATTGCTCGATTTATGTCGGGAATTTTTGTGCTTCTCAATCGCCTGTTTTATCCGCTCAATTTTCTGTTGGTCGGCTCCACCAAAATGTTAGAGAAAAGATTGAAGAAATACAACAATGAAATTGACATTAATGAAATAAACAAAGCCATTGAAATGACCGTTGAAAAACGAGAATCTAAGCAGGATGCCAAATTGCTAAAAGGAATTGTTTATTTCGGAAATATAGTTGTGAAGCAGATAATGCGCCCACGCACAGAGGTAGCTGCTATTAATCGCGAATGGAATTTTAAAGAACTGATGGATTATGTGAAAGAAATGGGGTACTCCCGTTTTCCGGTTTATCAAGAAACTTTGGATACGGTGGTTGGCGTTTTAAATATCAAGGATTTGCTCAGTTGTTTAGAGGAGAAGGAGAACTATGATTGGTCAGACATGGTGCGGGAGCCACTGTTTGTGCCCGAAACCAAAAAGATAGACGACTTGTTGCGTGAAATTCAGCAAAGCAGAAAGCACTTAGCAATAGTAGTGGATGAGTTCGGAGGAACCTCCGGGATTATTACTTTGGAAGATATTATTGAAGAAGTTTTAGGCGACATTAAGGATGAGTTTGACGATGCAGGAGATGGAGAGTTCAAGAAAATTGATGATCGCAATTTTGTGTTTGAGGGGAAAACACAATTAGTAGATGTGTGCCGACTGATGGAAATTAATGCGGATACTTTTGAAGAAGTTCGCGGTGAAGTAGAAACTTTAGGAGGCTTGCTGCTGGAAATTGCGGGACGAATGCTAAGAAATGGAGAAGACCTGCGGTTTGGGAAATTTAAATTCACTATTATATCGGTGATGAAAAACCGTATAGAAAAAATAAAAGTGACTAATGAAGGATAGCGCAAAATGGCATCAAGCATATTATCTGTGGATGGCTTTCGTGTTGGGGGTTGCTCTACTGTCCTCCTGCAATAACGACTATACGCCAAAGCCAAAAGCATTTCCTCGCGTTATTTTCCCCGAACATAAATATGAAATGTTTGTGCCTGATAATTGTCCATTCCAATTTGAGAAACCTGTTTATAGCAGTGTAACGAACGATTCTTTTTATTTCGGCCAACGTTTGAATCAACCTTGTTGGCTCGATGTAAACTTCCCTGCTTTTAATGGCACCATTAATCTCACCTATAAGGATATTGAAAAGGAGAACTCTCTCGAGAAATTAGTGGAAGATGCACACAAGCTATCTTATGAGCACACCAAGAAAGCAGATTATATTAATGAAATTAGAATTGAGAATTCGCACGGGGTGGGAGGATTATTATTTGATGTGGGAGGCGATGCGGCCAGTAATGTTCAGTTTTTTCTCACAGACTCTATACATCATTTTATTCGTGGCGCTCTGTATTTTAATAATGAACCCAACACAGATAGCATGGCACCGGTGGTATCGTTTGTAAAGCAAGACTTAAAGCATATCCTCCAAACCTTTCAGTGGAAATAAGTTTCCCTCTTCATTATTTGCCTTTGTTGGTAGCGTAATAATTGAGTATGCGTACTCATAATAACTCTGCGCTAAAACCATTTGATAAACCAAGATCCGCTCTACCAATCAAGCTGGCTGAAGTTGAGAAACAAGAGATAAAACTTGTGCTATGAACCATGAAAATGGAACGCTGAGTAAAGAAACATACTCGCGTCATCCACTGTGGCACTCTAAAAAATAGCTCATTGGCAAAACCCTTCAAATGGTCTTGCTAATCAGTTTGTCGGTGTATTTCTAAATTGGCAGACTAGTTTCGACCTCTCGGAATAATGGAAACCTCTTCATCTAACTTGCCATTGCGAAACATGCGCAGGTAGTGCTTTTTGTTATTCATTTCATCGCTGGTCACCCGGTAGTTGTAGGTGTATTGCCCTTCGCGCTGCATCTCATTATTTACATAAACAATCTTCATGTGGTTGTCTTCGTCATATAGCGCAATCATCACTTTTGCCGTCCCCACAATATTATAGCTCAAGCTCCCAGTATAAGTAGTGCGGATTGTCATCACCGGCTGTGAGGCCGATGCGTCATACGAATTGCCTTGGTAAATACTCTCCAGAGGCAAGCCTTTCACTTGGGCAATAAATCTTCTGAGTGCGTAGGTTTGAGTGGTATCGGCATCTACTATGCCGGACAACTCATAATTATCGGTGAGACACCACACCGCATTTTGTGCAGCATTGCTTTGATACTTTTTCCGGTTAATCAATTCGGCCAGGCTGAGCAGGTTTCCTGAAAACCTTTTACCCAGAGCAAAGTTCTGCGCATCAGAAGGAGCTCCGTTATGCGCTTGGGTACACATGGCGTAAATGCGGTAATTCTTTTTTTGCTTAGGGGCTAAGTGAACGATCAGCGTTTGTGTCACCATCATAGTTTGAACGATGGAGTCATCCGGCTCCAGCCGATAGCCGTAATCTAAGCTCAGTTGCAAGGCATCGGCTGATATGCTGTAAATCTCCATAGAGATGCAGGCCCCTACATGCGATGAAATGTATTGGCTTGATGTATCGGGTTTAGCGCCACGTAGTTTTACCGACACTAATTTTTTTTGAATGGCATCGGATAGTTTGTAAACTGCTACGGTGGCGTGCATTTGGCTTGCCAAAAGTAAAATGAGGGTGAATGCAAGTATCCTTTTCATAAGCGGTGGTGGTTTTTGTTTTATGTGGATGCAGCGAAAGTGATAAGTCCATAAACCCATCGGACTATTTTGAAACGAAATGGAAGGCTCAATTATTATCTTGCACAAAATTTTTGGAGGCATGCTCGCGATAGGAATTACCGGTGGTTCAGGTTCCGGCAAAACAACAGTGGTAAAAAAAGTGCTGACTTACTTTCCTCCTAACCGGGTGGCGGTACTTTATATGGATTCTTACTACAAGGATAATAGCCACTTGAAGCCGGCAGAAAGAACTCACATAAATTTTGATCATCCTGATGCCTTTGAATTTGATTTGTTCTACCGACATTTATCAGAGCTGAAAAGCGGGAAAGCCATCGAGGCGCCTACTTACGATTTTATTACCAGCACACGAAAAAGGGAGACCATTCACATTGCTCCTGCACCTGTGATTATTGCCGAAGGGATTTTATTATTTACCGATAAGCGCATCCGCGACCTTTGCGACATCAAATTGTTTGTAGATGCAGAGCCGGATGATCGGGTCATACGAATTATAAAGCGCGACATGGAAGAGCGAGGGCGAAATGTGCAAGAGGTGCTGAGTCGTTACGAGGTGGTAAAGAACATGCACTTACAATTTGTAGAACCCACTAAGCGCTTTGCCGATATTATTATTCCACAGGGTGCTGAAAACCGGATAGCTATAGCTATGGTGGTGGATACCATCCGCATAAAACTGCAACAGGAAGAAGCAAAGCCGGAAGTAACCCTATAGTTTTTTAAAAAATACTCAGTTCTAAAAAATAAAATCCACGATGAAAAAATCACTGACTCTTCTATTAATAGCCCTTAGTGTTTCGGGTATGTTCTCGCTGTCCGGCTGCAAAAAAAGCGGCTTCAACGTGTTTACTATTGAAGATGACAAAAACTTTGGTGCGCAAATGGAAACAGAGATTGCTGCTACTCCTTCTGAATATCCGCTGCTCAGTCCATCGCAATATCCCGCAGCCTACAGCTATCTGGAAAACATAAAACAGCAGATTTTGAATGGCGGGAAATTGCAACACGCCAGTGATTTTAGCTGGAAGTTGCACATCATTCAAGATGATGCCACACTAAACGCCTTCTGCACCCCGGGCGGTTACATCTATGTGTATTCGGGCTTGATTAAATACTTAGACAATGCCTCTTCCTTAGCCGGAGTGCTCGGTCATGAAATGGCTCATGCCGACCAGCGACACTCTACCCAGCAAATGACTAAACAGTACGGCTTATCGGTGTTGGTTTCGATCGTGGAAGGCACTACCAGTGCCGGACAGTTAGCTGAAATAGCGGCCGGGTTATCTACGCTTGCCTTTAGCCGTGCAGACGAAACCGATGCCGACACCCATTCTGTGATTTATCTGTGTCCCACTCAATACCGGGCAGATGGCGCTGCTGATTTCTTTCAAAAGATAGTGGACGAAGGGCAGCCACAACCTCCGGCATTCCTCAGCACTCACCCAAGTCCCGATAACCGCATCGCTAATATTCACAACGAGAAAAACACATTGGGGTGTAACGGCTCGCCTTCCTCACAGATAGAAGTAAACGATTATGCTGCATTTAAAGCGAGCTTGCCATAGGAGTTAAATTGTCCATTCACTATTACTCTGCTGAAGCGTTTTTTCATAATAGGCTTCGTATTGCGGCAAAATATTTTCAATGGAGAAAGTGCGGGCATGCGTGTAAGCATTCTTCTTAAACTCGCGCAACTTGGTATCATCCTTTAGAATAAACTCAGCCCACTTTGCCATGTCTTCATAATCGCCAACGGGACTTAAAAAACCGGTTACCCCCTGCACATTTATCTCTGGGATTCCACCTACATTAGAGGAAAGCACCGGCACTTCGCAGGCCATCGCTTCCAGTGCCGCCAAGCCAAAACTTTCAGATTCAGAAGGCAATACAAACAGGTCAGAAATAGCGAGCAAATCCTCTACTGCATCCTGCTTACCCAAAAAGCGCACCTGCTCACAGTTGCCTAATTGGCGACAGAGTATTTCAATATTCGCCCGGTCGGGGCCATCGCCCACTAAGAGTAACTTAGCGGGGATTTTCTTGATCAACAAGTCAAACATCTTCACCACATCTGCTACCCGTTTTACTTTTCGGAAATTGGAAACGTGAATCAGAATTTTTTCACCGTTAGGTGCCAGCACCTTCTTGAAATGCTCCTTATCGGTTTTTTTGAAACGTGAAAAATCTATAAAATTGGGGATCACCTCTATTTCCTTTTTGATGTTAAAATTCCGATAAGTTTCCTCTCGTAGATTATTCGATACAGAGGTAATACCATTGGACTGATTAATGGAATATTCCACTACGGGTTTGTAACCGGGATCCTTGCCCACTAATGAAATATCGGTGCCGTGAAGGGTGGTGATAAAGGGCAGGTGATAGCCGCTTTCTTGTAAAATAGAACGAGCCATCAGCGCAGAAGAAGCATGGGGAATAGCGTAGTGCACATGCAGAATATCTAACTTTTCAAAACGGGTTACATCCACTATTTTACTGGCTAAAGCGCTCTCGTAAGGCTGATATTGAAACAGTGGATAATCTAGTGCAGACACTTCGTGGTAATAGATGTTCTCATAATAAGAATCTAAACGCACCGGCTCCTGATAAGTAATAAAATGGACATCGTGCCCTTTGCGCGCCAATGCCTTGCCAAGCTCAGTTGCAATCACACCGCTTCCCCCGTAGGTGGGGTAACATACCACTCCAATTTTCATGTTGATCATTTCGGTTAAGACGTTGCGAATGTAAACAGATTGCGTTTACAGCGATTTGTAAATAATAACCCTTTTAAAAAAAAGTGCAGAGAAAAAATGAATCTTTCTTACTTTTGATTCTCTCTCTGAAACAAGATTTATTATGTCAGCTAAGACCACCAATGAAACGTTAGTTCTAAAAAGAACTCAAGGGGAAGTAATTATTGATTACGCCTCTTTGCGAAAAATTGCTTTAATGCTGAGATCTGTTAATCATCCTGTGCGGAAGCAACTTCTCGAGGTTTTGAGCCGTGAAAAGGAAATGATAGTGACCGAACTACATACCCAATTGAATATTGACCAAGCGACTGCTTCGCAACACCTGGCGGTGCTTCGCAGGGCGGGGATATTGAAAACTAGAAGAGATGGAAAATTTATCTACTACAGCATTAACAGTCAAAAGATTTCTGACATCAGTGTCTTGATAAATCAGGTTGGTTCTTTGTCGTGATATTTATTTTTACAATTAACATCAGAATTTAGAATTATTATTAAACGAATATCCCTCTATTAAAGATGGTCAATACAATCAACAAATTACTGAATAGTGAGAAGTTAGAAGTTGCCACAGGAGTTTTTCGGGCCTTTGCTCATCCGCTTCGCCTGAAGATTTTGAAGTTTATTAATGACAACGACAAAACCAACGTCCAACGGATTTACAGTTCGTTACGCTTAGAACAATCAATCACCTCACAACACCTGCGCGTATTGCGCGATGCAGGTTTGGTATTAACTATCCGCAGCGGGAAGTTCATCTTCTATAGCCTTAACCATGACAACATGGATACTATTTCCGATGCTGTTCAGACTTTCTTAGGGTCTTAGTTCAAAGGTATTTGGGGTATATTTGCCCCCTCAAAAAACAATATGGAATTATTTGACGTTGCGGCTGTACGGGCTAATTTGGAGGAAGGTTATATGGTGATGGATGCCCGTCCATCTGAATTTTTCCTCGAAGGATTTCTTGCCGGAGCCGTATCCATTCCGTTTGGTGAAGAGTTTATAGAGCGCTTTCAAGAGTTAGTAAGTGACGAACAAAAAATAGTACTAGTAGCTGAGGAAAAGGATATTCCGGCTATTGCACGCTTGCTTAAACTATCCGGATCGGATAATACGATCGGCTACTTTTCGGGGAATTACAATTCATGGCAAGAAGCTGGTTTGCCCACCGATTTATTAATTGGTATCGAAGCGGATGAGTTTGCCATGGATTATCAGTTTGATGAATTTTTCTTGATTGATATTCGCTCTGCTGAAGAATATACGGTGGAACATGCAGAAGATGCCGAAAACATTGAGTTGTATGATCTGGAACAAATACTGACCGATCTGGACGTTTCGCAGTTGTATTATTTCTATGGCAATAGTGCGAATGATGCCGTTATGGCCGGCTCTATCTTTAAGAGTAATGGCTTTCATCGAGTGCGAGCAGTAACAGCCGACTTGGAGACTATAAAAAGCACGGGTATCCCGTGGTTCACCGCCAAGAAAAAAGATAACACTGCTAAATAAAAATCGAAGAACAGAATACCTGCTAAGGTAAATCGTTCAAATTTGCACCCGTGAATTTTTCTAATCTACACCGAGCCTCTTTCGTTCAGCAACTTTCATCGCAAGAATTTGATTTGCTGGTGGTGGGCGGTGGCATTACCGGTTGTGGCATTGCCTTAGATGCTGCTCTTCGGGGAATGAAAGTGGCACTGATTGAAAAGAACGACTTTGCCTCCGGCACCAGCTCTCGCTCCACCAAATTGATTCATGGCGGCTTGCGGTATTTGAAGCAATTAGAGTTTAAGTTAGTGCACGATGTGGGTAGCGAAAGAGCCGTTGTGCACCGAAATGCTCGCCATGTGGTCATCCCCGAAAAAATGCTGTTGCCAATTACGGAAGATGGCTCTCTCGGAAAGCTACCTTCTTCCATAGGTCTGTTAGTGTATGATATGTTGGCAGGAGTAAAAAGAAGTGAACATCGGCAAATGTTGAACCGACACGAAACCGTAAAAGCAGAGCCTTTGTTGAAGTCGGACAAACTGATTGGAGGCGGTCTATACTTTGAATATCGCACCGATGATTCCCGACTAACAATTGAAATTGCCAAAAGCGCTCATGCCAACGGAGCCTCATTGCTGAATTATGCGGAATTGACAGGCTTTCTCTATGATGCTTCGGGGAAAATTGACGGAGCGAAAGTGGAAGATAAAATAGATGGCGGTGAGTTTCATATCCGAGCGAAAGCAGTAGTAAACGCCTGTGGCCCTTGGGTAGATTTGCTGCGCAAACATGATAATTCTTTAAAAGGGAAAAGGCTTCAACTCACCAAAGGGGTTCACCTTGTTTTCCCTTACAAGAAGTTGCCGCTGCAACAAGCGGTGTATTTTGATGTAGGAGATGGCCGTATGATTTTTGCCATTCCTCGAAATCACATCACTTATGTAGGAACTACCGACACCGTTTACAATCAGGAAATAGACAGCCCTCGTTGCAATAAGGAGGATGCGCAGTATCTGATCAATGCGGTGAATAAAACTTTCAAGGACGCACATTTGAAGTTGGAAGATATTGAATCTACCTGGGCAGGATTGCGCCCACTGATTCATGAAGATGGCAAGTCACCTTCTGAACTTTCGCGCAAAGACGAAATTATGATTTCAGAATCCGGGTTGATTTCGATTGCCGGTGGAAAGCTGACAGGGTATCGCTTAATGGCGGAAAAAATAGTGGATATCACTGCTAAAATCCTACAAAAGGATTTTGGGAATTGCAAAACAAAATCGTATCGCTTGTGTGGTGGTGAGTTTAAAAGTGAAATTGATTTTGAAGATACACTACGCAATGTTATTTCATTGGGGGATTTGGCTTCGGTTAGTGAAAAGAAAGTGCGGGAATGGTTTTTTCGCTATGGTACCAATGCAAAAACTATTATAGAGAAAGTAGCAAAACTAACAAACCGATACCGCGAAAAGGAAAGTTTGTTGCAAGCTGCGGAAATGGAATACTGTGTAGAAAATGAAATGATTTACGAACTGAATGATTTTCTGATTCGCAGAACCGGACACATATTCTTTGATAAACCGGCATCAGAAAAGACAATAAACAATTATCACCGTTTGCTCACTGAGCAGTTGAATATAGCTGCCGAATCTTCCGATAAAATGTTGGAGAGCACTAAGCAAGAATATGAAAGTGTGACTGAGTTTATAAGCTATTCAAACTCTACCAGCACCTGATTTTTTTCGACTGCCTGCTTTAGCGCTATGTGAATTTTCTTGATTTTTCCATCGCGCGGAGACTTGATCACGTTTTCCATCTTCATCGCTTCCAATATCAGCAGGCTGTCCCCTTTTTTCACTTCTTCTGATTCTGTGGCCATGATTTGAATAATCAAACCCGGCATAGGTGCTTTCACTAATTGCGTAGTGGTAGAAGATTTTGAGTTAATACCGAGTTGCTGTAACAGTAAGTCGTATTTATCCTTTATAATTATTTCGTAATCGGTTCCGTTTACGTTAATAATCATTGATTTCTCTTCTGCATTAAAACTGACGAGTGTGGCGTTGTAGCCCTTGTGGTCGCGGATAATATGAAATGAGTTTTTTCGTATTTCTATCAGATCCCACTCTACCGATTCCCCGTTTAACTGTTTCCCTTCAATAGAAAATTCTTTTTTGCCGTTTACTGTTGCCTTTATCATTCCACCGCGTTTGAGGAACAAGTCTAAGAAAGAAACCGCTTTATATCAACTTCCTTGTTCAGCGGCTTACCCAACAACAGATGTTCTACAAATTGATTTGCGAAATAGGGAGCCAATGAAATTCCCTTTGTTCCCATACCATTAAATATTCCCACCCTTTTATGTCGGGGATGAATTCCTATCAAAGGCCTTCGCCCGCTCACAGTTGGGCGCACTGCCGCCCAATGGTCGAGTACCTTGTAGGAGCATTTCAGAAAAGACTTTAAGCCACTTTCCAATTCTTGCCGTCCCTTGGCAGAGGGGAATGAATTTTCGAAATCTATTTCATGGGTAGAGCCTACATAGTAGATATTCTTTTCGTAAAATGGCATTAAAACTACTTCTCCCTTCACCATATAATCGTACAGGAAATCAGCGATCTCCACAATCAGACATTCTCCTTTTGCCGGATAAAAAGGCAATTTCTCGAAAAAAGGATTTTGAAGTGCCTGTATCCCTTCGGCAAAAATGATTTGGCGGGCAGTTGCCCCTTTATAACTCACCGAATCTTCCTTTAATTTCAGATCCGAGTAACTAAATCTCCCCGCATAAATCTGCTGATGTTTTTGGAGGAAGGCTTTAAAAGCAGTGAGAAAAGTACCCCCATTTACGTGAGCGGCTTCTTTTAACTCAAAGCCTCCAAATGGATTGTTGATGTACGCATCGGCCAAATGAATCATCGCTCCATTATCTAAGTATGGAGAATATTCCTTCAATGCACAGCGCACACTCCAATCGTTTTGTGCCTTTACAGAATCAAATAGCCGAACGATTTTTAAAGGCTCGTACAGTTTCTCTCCGAGAGGGGTTTCTAATTCGTGATAAGTGGCAGCAGCAAAGGGCAACAGTTCATCGGCCAACCAAGTTTTTACCAAACGCCTACCCGTTACCGGGTTAATAACCCCTGAAGTAATGCGCGAAGGTGTAATGCTTTTGTCATCATCAATAACTAAAAGTGTTTTCCCGGCCTTATGCAGAAACCATGCGAGCATAGAGCCGGCAATTCCCTGACCGACTATGATAAAATCGAACATGGCGCGAATATAAAAGGTGTGGCAGAGTTAAATCGAACGATTATCTGAAATAAGACAAATCCTTCTTCTCTTCGGTTGGTGGCGGCTCGTTATTATCATCCTCATCTTGCGGCACTTCTGCTTTCATTATTTTATTGCGGAAGTAGATGAAAAGCAATACTTCAAATAGAATAGCAAAAGGCTCAAGCATTAATGTCTTTTTCATGGCAGCTTCGTTCTGTAGCAAATCCTTCCCGAAAATTGACATAGCTGTGTAACCAATGCCGATTGCAATTAAAAAGAAACCCGCCAAATAATTCAAGAGGTAAGGCCATGCGGGTAAGCCTCGCTTGTGTGCCATGCGGTGCAATTGGTAACAAAAAATCAAAACCAATAGTATATCTATCATCTTATAAACTGTTTAATTCAAGTTGCATTTTCTTGGGGAGACCTTTTATTACTTGCTCATACGAATGGTCTATCATCCAAAGCAATTCTTTTCGCGGAATTGAATTGCCTTCAAAGATAACGGTATTCCAATGCTTTTTGTTCATGTGGTATCCGGGTAATACTTCGTTATACTTTTCGCGATAGCTGTTTGTCAGCTCCGGCTCCATTTTAAGATTGCAGGTAAATGGACGCGATGAAAGACCGGTGAGCATAAAAATCTTGTTCATCACCTTAAACACCAATGTTTCTTCACCAAAGGGGAATTCTTCGGTAACGCCCTTTTTAGAAAGGCAATAACTGCGCACCTCCTCAATGTTCATGTTACTTGCCTTTGTTCATTATCTTTTCTGAAAACGTAGAAAAGGTCTTGAAATTCTGCTCGAGATATTTTTTTCTTTCAGCCGGTAATTGCAGCGCTTCTAAAGGATTAAAGTTAGATTCTACATACTCAAAGGTAGGCTCCGCACCATCTGTACTTACAGGGGCATACATCCATTTTCCGGCTCTGTGCACAAAGCGTTTGTCCCCATCAATAAAAGCGGCTTGATTGTATTTATACCGAGGCATAGTGCGGCCTTCATTATCATACCAAAAACTTTGCAACATCGGGAGGTTGTTTTCACTTTCTGCCATCAAAGTGAATCCTTCATTATCTAATCCGGCTGCGTGCAGGATTTCGTGATGCAAATGACGAGAACTGACGTTGTGCGTTTTTACTTCTGCTGTCTGCCCTTCATGACCCAGCCAGAAAACCGGCACTCGATTACCTCCATCTGTAACATTGCTGAAATGATATTGCCATCCCTGCTCTCCGAAATTATCGCCATGATCGCTACAAAATATCACTAAGTTATCGGTGCCTTGGTGCATTTCGCGGCAGAAATTATCTACGTTATCACGAATGAGTTGCCAGGATAATTGTTGCTTGGTACGCAGTAAATCTAAATCATCTTGCGTGATGAAACTTTTGTCCTTTTTCAGAAAAGTTTGCGAAAGATAGTAATACAACACCTGCCACTCGTGAATTTTACCAAGCAACGTTTTGTTCATGAGCGCAAATGTATCGGCAATGTGATAGGGATAATGGGTTTCCATCAGGTTGATGAACATAAACACCCCCTGATTTTCCTTATTATTTTTATCTATTATTTGCTTTGCCTTGGCAAAAGAATCTTGAACGGTTTTTTGTGCCCACACGATTCCCGTCCGCAAATCTTCGCTCAATCTGTCGAACACTATATCCTTTGGCTTTAGCACCATTTTGCGAATACGAGGGCGATTCATGGAAAGAACAAAGCGCAGCAGCCATTGGTGACGCGACTCAACAAATTGCCAGGTCTTATGTACTTCATCAAAGCCTTTGCTCACATTAAACACCTCGGTGGTTACAATGTTGGCCGATACCTGAATGGGTTTATAGCCTGCTGTTTTGAGTTTATCCGGCAGTGATGGAATATTATTATCTAACCAACGACTTTGCGAAGTGGCTCCATGTTGGTGCGGTAACATTCCTGTAAAGAGCGAGCAGGTAGCCGGCAAGGTCCAGCAGCCCGAAGAACGCGCATTAGAAAACTGTGTGGCATTTTGTTCGAGATATGGAACGCCAGGCTTTCCGTCTTGATATACTGAATCATAGCGCAAACTATCTGCCACTATGAGAATTACATTTTTTGGTTTCCCCACGAAACTTGCTTGAGTGTGTGGGCGAATGTATGAATTTTCAGTTGCGACCGGATGAAACGCTCGGATAATCAGAGTAAGATAATTAGCGTAATTTTCTCTTTATACACAGATTGATAGAACTAAAAGTTCTGTTTGTCACGTATTACCCACAGAGTAATTTGCTAAGGCAGCTAAACACTCTGTGAGTCTGATAGGATTCAAAAATTTGTAGAGATAATGGGGGTGACTTTTGCTTATCCGCAACAGCCGGGTTCGCAACAAGATTCGTTGTTGGCAGGCTTCTCGGCATACACAGTGATGCTGAAAATACCTGTTTCTCCGCGTTTGTATTGCTCTAACTCAGCCTCTGTCAAATAATTTTTCAGAATATCGTCCGGTATCACAATCGGTTTTTCTTTTTGGATAATCAGATTGGTAAAGCCGTTCGTTTCTATCAACTCGATGTAGGTTTGTTTTTGTATGGCTCCTGCCACACAACCTGCATACATCTCTGCATCTTTTCGAAGTCGCTCGGGCAATTGACCCGTGAGTACCACATCTGAAATACTGAAATGACCACCCGGTTTTAATACCCGAAATATCTCCTTTATCACCGCATCCTTATCGGGTACTAAGTTGAGCACACAATTACTCACTACAACATCCGCGATGTTTGCTGTAAGCGGCATCTTTTCTATGTCTCCCTGGCGGAATTCAACATTATTAAAACCGAGTTTATCAGAATTGGCGCGAGCCTTATCTATCATGGCGGGCGTAAAATCAATACCTATTACGCGACCTTCTGCTCCTACTTCTTCTCTTGCCACAAAGCAATCATTTCCCGCTCCCGAGCCAAGATCTACTACGGTATCTCCTTTTCGGATTTTTGCAAATTGGGTGGGCAAGCCGCAGCCTAACCCCAAATCGGCATCGGGGTTATAGCCTTTCATTTGAGTGTAATCGTCACTCATAATGTTGTAAACTTCGGTAGAGCAGCCACCCGCTCCACAACAGGAGGATTGGTTGGTTTCCTTATCTTGTAGCGCAATTTCGCTGTACTTCTGTTTTACTAAGTCTTTGAGATTTTCGTTCGTTTCCATTTTATATTTTGTTTTGGTTTATAATCGTAATCATGCGATGTTTTGATTCAAAAAAATCAGCAACAGTTTTTCTGTTTAGATTTTGCCCCTTCAAAAAGCTCATTCAAATAACTCTTGGCAAGCGCCCATTCCTTCTCATCTATACAGTAGCACACCTTCACGCCATCAATATCTCCTTTTATCAAACCGGCTTCTTTCAATTCTTTCAGGTGCTGCGAAACAGTGCTTTGCGATAAGGGCAGTTCCTCTACAATATCTCCGCAAAAGCAATTTCTTTTTCCCGCCAGTAATTTAACGATGGCAACTCTTGCCGGATGCGCTAAGGCCTTCGCATAGCGCGCTATGCGATTGTCTTTTACTGTAAATTCTTCTGCTTTGTTAGTTCCCATGTTTGTGTAATCAATCGCAATATTACGATGAATTGATGAGCCTACCAAATTTATTTTTCAGATTCTAAAATATCACCCGTTTGGTATCGTCAACTTGCTTAATTACTTGACTCCCTAAAATCTAATCTATTGTGAAAAATGTCGGAATGTCTCTCCTCGTTCTGTTTTTGGTTTTTCGCGCAACCGCTGGCGGGCACGAGCCGAATCCACCTAAAAAAATCAGTCGTCCCGGTGTTTACCAAGGGTACACCACTCCACAGTACAAAGGTTTTAATTACCTGTCGTATTATGTGCCAATGAAAGACAGTACGCTGCTGGCGGTGGACGTATTTCTTCCAAAAAATTTAGAGAAAGGGAAAAAGATACCGGTGATACTTTATCCCACCCGGTACAACCGTTCTATAAAGGCAAAGTTTCCCATCAGCCTCTTTAAAGATCCGGTGCTGGTAATTGTGAGTCAACAGGAAGTGGACTTTTTTACCTCTTATGGCTACGCTTGTGTAATCGTAGATGCGCGAGGCTCCGGTGCCAGCATGGGTACTCGCAACATGGAATTCAGCCCGCAGGAAATAGCCGATGGAAACGATATTATAAACTGGATAGTACAGCAAACTTGGTGTAACGGCAGTGTTGCTACTTCGGGAATTTCTTACGGGGCCACAGCCGCTGAATTGCTGGTGGCCAATCAAAACCCTGCGTTGAAAGCTTGTATTCCGCGCTCGGGAATTTTTGACCTCTATGGCGACATCTTATATCCCGGGGGCGTTTGTCAAGGCCCCTTTGTAGATGTATGGAGTTTTACTACCCGCTCCTTGGACAATAACAATTACCGGGTATTTGGCAAAAAGGCAAAATTGATCTCCGGCATACACCCCGTGAAAACAGATCGCAGAAAACAAATTCTTCATCAGGCACTCCACACGCACAAAAAAAATTTCAATGTGTTTGATGGCCTCAAGAGTATAAAATATCGCGATGATTACAACCCGGAATTGAAAGCCGCAGCAGATGATTTTAGTGTGCATTCTTACCGCGATAAAATTGAAAACTCGGGAACTGCTATTTACAGAATGGGGGGCTGGTACGATGGCGCTTTATCCAAATCTTGCACCGATGGTTTTCTCAGTATCTCTAACACCGAGAAGGTGCTAATTGGCCCTTGGGATCATGGCCCCAGTGATAATGCCAGCCCTTATGCACTCAGCAAAAAAATAAGTTTTAGCATCTATACCGAAATGCTGCGCTTCTTAGATTTCCATCTCAAAGGAATTGACAATGGCATCGAAAACGAACCGGCTGTCACCTACTATACTATTGGAGAAGAAACTTGGGAAAATAGTAATACATGGCCACCTATGAATGAACAAAAAGTGAAACTTTTCTTATCGGCCGATAAAACTATCCAAGCCAGTGCTGTGAATGTGAGCGCGGGAACCACTCCCTACAAAGTGGACTATACCGCCACCACCGGGTTAAACTCCCGATGGAACAGCGTCACCGCTCTTTACAAACACGGCCCTACTAATTACAGCGATAGAAGAACGGAAGACGAAAAGTTGCTTTCATATACCTCACCGCCACTCACAAAAGCTACAGAAATAACCGGCCATCCGGTAGTAAATCTTCAGTTTTCAGCCGATGCCAATGATGCTACAGTGTTCTGCTATCTCGAAGATGTGGCTCCTGACAGTTCGGTGACTTATGTGACCGAAGGAATGTTGCGCCCCTCTTTCCGCAAAATATCGGATGATGTAGTTTATAAAACAGCTTACCCCGACCATTCTTATCGCAAGGAGGATGAAGAGAACTACAACAAAGGCGAAACCGTGAGCCTGAGCATAGATTTACTGCCTATCTCCTATCAGTTCAAAAAGGATCACCAAATTCGCATTTCCATAGCGGGAACAGATGCCGGGCATTTTGATTTGCCGGAACATCGCCCCGGCACTTTTACGATTAACTGCGGAACAGCAAACGGCTCTTTTCTACAATTGCCGGTGGTGAGTAAGTAAACGAAGCAAAACATAAGCGCAGTAAATTTGAGTTGGATGCGAAGGTTTCGTTTCACCGATCACCGACTTTACAAAAAGCGGGTGAACTCTGAACACGGCACTTTAAGTTCTTGTCTGTTTTTCTCCCTTTGAACTGTGGGGATGTAGGGCCCGGCTTTGCCAAAAACTGCTTCGTTTACAGCTCTTTTACGCTCTTCAAAATTTTGGGGGAAGAATAGCTGCCTGAAAAACGGCAAGCTCAAATCGCTTTAAAGCGCTCTATACAAAAAGCCTATGAAGGTTTTTTTGCCGGTAAAAACCAAAGAGGGGGTTATTTCACAGCCTGACGTTTTGGCGCTTGGCGAAGGTGGCGATTTTCA
>JADFDM010000008.1 GCA_018262795.1 Sphingobacteriales bacterium
GACCACATAGCGTTCATAAAACAAATACTCAAAAGGGAGCCGCCAAAGGCTCCCTTTTTTTATTCGTCTGCTATTTCTTCTTCGAGGATTCGCAAACTGTTTCTCACAATCTCACCCATCGAAGTGCAATCGAGGAAAGTGTCATTTTTATAGTGAGCAGATAGTTCCACACACAGTTGTTTTACTTTTCCGGTAAGGCTAATAGTATCTCTATCCATCACATCCACCAAGTGATGGAGGCGAAAGTGTGAAGAGATGCTTCTGCGAGCTATTAAAGTGCGCTCTTCTTTTTGGTATTGCTGTATTGTTTCTGAAGTGAGCAGGCGGAGAGATAGTTCTACCAACACACGATTCTCTTTAAAAAACTGCGGCAGATACAGCGTTTTCTTTCCTTCGTAACTCTGCTGATCAAAATCAATAGCCCGAATGCGGAACTGCACTTCCTCAAAATCGGGCGTGATGTCAAATACATAATTATAGGAACGCATGTCGCCCAGCAGTCGCACAAAGCAACGCTCATTAAATTTAACGAACTCTTTTGCGATACGAACTTTATTGAACTCCTGATTATTTATATAGTATCGAATAAACTGATCGCCCGGAATTCCGGCAATATGTTCTTCTACGAGTGTATGCTTGTCAATAAAATAATTGATTCTGTTTGGAGAAAGGATATGTTCTAATTCTAAGCCATACACGCGCGAAGCATCTGCTTGCTTGATGTAGAAGTAGTCGTAGTTATCATTGAAATTATTAACTATTTTAATTCGGAAGGGGTTGGAGTTGCCAAAGGTGCAATAGTCAATGCGATCAATAGTAAGATGCTTATGCACGGAACTGTCACCTCCGGTTCGCAGGATGGAATAGATTCTTTTTAGTCCCTCATGAATATTGGTCAAATCTGTTTGTGGGTACAAAGCAACTTCCCAAAGCGTGTCGGCACCTTTTTTATCGCGAACAGGGATGCTTCCCTCAAAATGTTTCAGGTCATCATAACTGACCGGAATATTACTTTCGCGTCTGTTTTGAACTAAATATTCCCTAAGTTCTTCGTTCACAGGGAATATTTTTTTCTTTTTCGTAATAATCTGCTGACGGTAATCCGCTGGCTTTTTCATATCGGTCGGGAATATACGCGATTGGAAATAAAGTGTCTTTAGGGGGTATTTTACTCAGGGAACCAAGAATCGTAAATTTATTACTCTATCCATTTGCAACTTTGTTGATAAAATCTATTTTTGCAGTCCCTTTTTTGGGACGGGTATGTAAAGTGCCTATAAAACATTGAAGTTATGAAGGTTAAAGTATTAAATAAGGAAGGAAACGAAACGGGAAGAGAGTTAGAACTTGCCGATGATATATTCGGAGTGGAGCCGAATGACCATGCTGTTTATTTAAGTGTGAAAGCTTATTTGGCAGCACAACGTCAGGGAACTCACAAATCGAAAGAGAAAAATGAAATTTCCAGAACTACTAAGAAGGCTTTCCGCCAAAAGGGAACCGGTGGTGCGCGCAGAGGTTCTATGAAGTCGCCCTTAGTAAAAGGAGGAGGACGGGTATTTGGGCCTAAACCACACACCTACGAGTTGAAGATTAATAAGAAAGTGAAAAGTGTAGCCAAGAAAAGTGCCCTTACGTACAAAGCAAAGGATGGCAATTTGATTGTGCTGGAAGATTTTGTGTTGAGTACTCCGAAAACAAAAGACTTTGCGGCTGTAGTTAAAAACTTGAATCTGAAAGATACCAAGAGTGTATTTGTATTTGAAAACACCGATAAGAATACCTTGCTTTCTGCCCGCAATATTCCATGTGTTCAATTTGCAAATGCGAAAGAGTTGAACATTTTCGATATAATGAATTGCAAGAAACTTATCCTCAGCGAAGGAGCGGTAAAATCATTGGAACAAAATTTCTCAAATAATTAATTGACTGAGGAGGAAAGCACATGGCAAGAACAGTTTTAGTAAAACCTATTATCACCGAAAAATCTACTAAGCTAACAGAAGTGGCAGAAGATAAACCGAAAGGATATGCCTTTAGAGTAGGAAAGGATGCCAATAAATTAGAGATAAAGAAAGCCGTAGAGTCTGCTTACAATGTACAAGTGGAGTCGGTCAATACTTCTTATAATGTAGGTAAAAAGAAAGTGCGCCATACCAAGCAAGGATTAGCCTCCGGCATGAAAGCGTCTTTCAAGAAAGCGTATGTAACTCTGAAGAAAGGGGAAGCGATTGATTTTTACGGAAGCGTATAATACTATTCATTAACTATAGTGGAAGGCCCGACCACTGATAAGACAAACGGGAAAAAGGAAAAGAAATGGGAATTAAAAAGTATCGCCCAACCACAGCCAGTTTGAGATTTACCGAGTTGTTGTCGTTTGACGAAATCACTACCAACCGGCCGGAAAAAAGCCTTTTGGCTCCTCACCGCTCTACCGGAGGACGAAATAGTAATGGCCACATGACAATGCGCTACAGAGGCGGTGGTCACAAGCAGCGCTATCGTATCATTGACTTTAAGAGAGATAAGTTTGATATTCCGGGCAAAGTTGCCAGTGTAGAATACGATCCTATTCGCACCGCTTTTATCGCCTTGATTCAATACCCTGACGGAGAAAAAAGATATATTTTGGCTCCCCACGGACTGAAGGTTGGTCAAACTATTCTCTCTGGCAAAAAGGCAGAACCTGAAGTTGGGAATGCCCTTCCTTTAGGTGAAATGCCACTGGGGTCTATCATTTACAATATTGAATTATATCCGGGTCGCGGAGGCTCTATTGTAAGAAGTGCCGGTACCTCGGCACAGTTGTTGGCAAAGGAGGATAAATATGCTGCGGTGAAGTTGCCTTCCGGTGAAATCAGAAGAATTTTATTGACTTGTATTGCTACTATTGGAACGGTTTCAAATCCGGATCATTCATTGATCAGTTACGGAAAGGCGGGACGGAAACGTTGGTTAGGTCGCAGGCCAAGAAACAGAGGGGTAGTGATGAACCCTGTTGATCACCCGATGGGAGGTGGCGAAGGTCGCTCTTCAGGAGGTCATCCACGTTCAAGGAATGGACAGAAGTCTAAAGGACTTAAAACTCGTCACCCTAAGAAGGCTACTTCTCAATATATTATTCAACGCAGAAAGGGAGCGAAAGGAAACAGAGGTTAATCATTACGAAGATTTCAAAAAGATAAAATATGGCACGTTCGATAAAAAAAGGCCCTTATGTAGCTTTCAAACTCAATAAAAAAGTTGAGAAAATGAATGGCGGAGGAAGAAAGACGGTGATTAAAACATGGAGTCGCTCTTCTATGATTACCCCGGAGATGGTGGGACATACATTTGCCGTTCATAATGGCAACAAATTCATCCCGGTTTATATCACAGAGAACATGGTGGGGCATAAGTTGGGAGAATTTTCTCCAACCCGTCAGTTCAGAGGACACAGTTCTAAAAAGATTAAGTAAACTTTTTTCAAGGTAATTACAAAAAGGAAATAAAATGGAAGCAGTTGCAAAGCTCAGAAATAACCCTACCTCTACTCGTAAAATGCGGTTAGTGGCTGATTTGGTTCGCGGTAAGGGCGTTTACGAAGCATTGACTATTCTTAAATTCAGCAAGCAGGAGGCTTCCAACAAGTTAGAGAAGTTGCTTAAAAGTGCAGTGAAGAATTGGGAGTTGAAGAATGATTTGAGACCGGAGGATCACGATTTGTTTGTAAAGGAAATTTTCGTGGATGCCGGTACCATGCTGAAACGATTTTTACCGGCACCACAAGGCCGCGCATATAGACTTCGTAAAAGAAGTAACCATGTTACTATCAAAGTGGATAGCCGCATTGCGGTACAAGCTCCTTTGGTAGAAGAAACAGCAGACAGCGAGGAATAAACTACTCCCTTACTACTTATTCAGATTTAATTTTTTGGGAAAGGCTGTTGAGTTCGCTATTGTGCTATGCGACCACTTATTATTCTTGCCTTTTAGCGTCAGGACGGCCCCATTTTATTCGGCAACGCTCAGCAAAGTCGCGTCTGAACTTTTCTCTTTCATCTTCCGGCATACTATCCCATTTGGCTTTCCAGAATCGTCTTTGACCAATGGGCCCTGGTGTTTTTACTCGGATACTGCCAAATAATATTTTACTGAGTACCACTAAGCCTAAGCCCATTGCAAAATCTATTTCGGGTAGATGGAAAAGGTAAGGCATGAGCCAATTCCAAAGTCGCATAGTGATATAGCCGAAAAGAATAAAGGCAATGCAAAACAGCAGAAACCCTCCTATAAATCGTAATACCGCTTTCATACTTTTTCTTTTTTCTTTTAAAACAAATCCTGATACAAATTAGACAAACGCTCGCGAAGGTAAAGAACCGCATAGCGCTTACGCGATAGCAAGGTATTCACATTTGCACCGGTGATGGCTGCAATCTCTTGAAAACTTTTATCTTCTAACTCGTGCATAATAAATACTTCGCGTTGCTCTTTTGGGAGTTCATCTAAAGCGCTAACCACTCCTTCCATAATAGCTTCCCGCATCATTTCAGTTTCGGGGGAATTAATGCCGGAAGGTAAAAAATCGGAAATGTCGAGTCTATCACCTTCATCACCGATGCGAAGGGCAAAGTGACCTTCTAAAGAATCCGGTTTTTTCTTCCGATAACGATCGGTAATCTTGTTGCGAGCGACTGTGAAAAGCCAAGCCGCCATTTGTTCTACCGGCTTCATTAGGCGGTAAGTGTTTACTAATTCGTAAAACACGTCCTGCAAAACGTCCTCGGCATCCTCTTGAGTAGGAACCCGCTTTCGGATAAATTCGAGCAGACGCTTGCGCTCTTTTTCAATGATTTGCCGGATGGACTCATTTTGCGCATCTGCCATTTTAATGCTTAAGTTAACCATAGTACTTCTTCGTCTGATTACTTATGACGGAGAAGTGCTTCCGAAATTTTAATACATCTCAAATTTAGCAAGCTTTTATGGAGGAGGAAGAAAGAAGAGGCAAGAAGCAAGAAAGGATAGACAATATTATTTCGCTGCCAAATGTGCAAGAAGAATTTCCGAAGGCGTGTGAAAAAAATGGCATGAGGGGATGAAGATTTGAGTGGGCGTAGGAGCAAGCTGACCGTAGGAGAGAGGAATTGAAAATGAAAAGTAAAAAGTGACGGAAAGCTATCGCGTTGCCAAAAACTTGCAAATGAATTTAACGAATAGCAATTACCTAATGAGTCAATTGTCGGTCATGAATATTGGGTATTTAACGCAGCCACTTTTAGTAAACTGCCTTTTTTTCGGGTAATCTTATTTTAACAGTGCAGTTAGTGTTTGTTTTCTGAAATAATTGTCAATAACTTCCTTGCCTAAAGCAGCTTCATTGATTCACTAAATCATAACCTTATGGAAAAGATTTACAAACCTACCGACCAATTGACGCTTCACGGGAATGAAATAGAATATGCCCGTACCTTGGAGAACAATAATATGAACCCGGTGAGAGCAGTGTTAGTGAACCTGCTTAACTTGGGTGTAGAAGGGCTGAGTAACAGAAAAGAGAAGAAGTATGTTAGGTCCTCTAATGTCATTTTTGTGCTCTCCTCTATTCTTACGATGGTGTATTTGGCTGTAGCTATTTTTTCAGATAGCGTTCAGTGGACGACCTTGTTAGCCTTTGCGGAATTCATTAGTCTAATTGCCTTAGTGCTGAATGGCTATGGGAAAATCAACGTTAGCAGATATATTTTTGTCGGAGGGATAAACGTAATCATGTTTTTATCGGCATTGCTGGTGGGTCCCATTTCGCATATCCAAAACTGCTTAATGTTATCTGCCGTTTTACCCTTTCTGATTTTCGATACACGAAAAATATTTCAATTAGTCATTACAGTGGCTCTACCATTGACTCTTATGTTGATGTACACTCGGTTGCTGCCTTATTTTAGTGCCTATCATTTGGCGGAATCGGTTCAAATGAAAATTGATAGTGTTGGCGTATTTATCCAAACGATTGCTTTATTAGTGATGGTGATGCAATTAGCGAGTAATATCCGCGATAAAGAGGATGAGTTGGAACTGTCCAATGTTCAAATGCAGTTGCAGACATCGGAATTAAGGCGTTCAAATTCTGACTTAGAGCAGTTTGCCTACATCATTTCACATGACTTAAAAGCTCCGGTTCGCAATATCTCCAGCTTTATGAATTTGTTGCTCAACAAATATGGCCCTACTATGAATGATGAGGCGAGAGAGTTTGTCAACTATTCATTCACGGGTTCAAAACGATTAGAACGTTTAATAGATGATGTATTAGCATATTGCAGAATAGGCACGAATCTTCCACAGCCGGTTCCGGTGAATTTGAACGATGTAGTAAAAACCATTGAGTTTGAATTAAGAGAAAGGCTGTACGATGCGAATGCTTCTATTACCATTAATAAAGATTTGCCGGTTATAAGCCATGTACATGCTTCGCTGATGTATCACGTTTTCCAGAACTTGATTAGTAACGGTCTTAAATTCAACAAAAAGGAACACCCTGAAATCGCCATCAACTGGACTAATTCGCTGAACCACTATACTTTCTCTGTTCAAGATAACGGTATTGGTATTTCAAAAGAATATTCAACTACCATCTTTCAAATGTTCAAACGATTGCATAACGAACAGGATTACGATGGCACAGGTATTGGCCTTGCTATTTGTAAGAAGATTGTAGAATACTACCACGGTGAAATTTGGTTTGAAAGTAAGGATGGCGAAGGAACTACCTTTCATTTTACAATCCGCAAGTTTTAAATTTCTGCACTGGTTGCTTTAGTGCTTACCTCTTAGAATCTACTGAAGAACATCCACCTAAAATAAGAAGAGACGAAAATTAAATTTTCGCCCCTTCTTATTTCTATTTCCTCCTATGGCGCAAATTGATTTTAGAATTTCTGTAACAAAAGCCAGGCAAGTGCCGTAATACACCACAGGAACTAAAATCGAAAATCATGAAACTTAATTTACGCAACTCATTACTGGTTTTACTGACCATTCTTACGGCTCAGTCTTTTGCACAACTTAATGAAAATTTTGAACCCGTTCAAGGTCAGGCAATGTCTGTTAGAGATGCTTTAATACAGCAGAACTGGCATTTACCCGATATGGATGTGAATCCGGAAGGAACAACTCCTATTGACGGTGCTCAAAGTTTGGCCACAGGACCCAGCTATAAACCGGATCAAAGTACGGGAATGATTACTCCCTTTTTAGATTTCAGCAACTCAGAAGATTTGCAATTCAGCTATAATATTCACAGGGCGGTAATGCCAACCTGTCGGAGATGGTTCCTGGTTTATATTGGAGACGAATCAGACAACGGAACTTTGATAGATAGTGTAGAGGTAGATGGAACTTCAACCATTCCTGTAACTTACCATAAAACAATTGCAGGGTATCCGGGCACTTACCGTATCTATGTAAACTTTAGAGGGGATGGCTGCAACGGCCGTTTTGTGGTGGATGATTTCCATTTCACAGGGAATGTTGTCTCTCTACCGGATCCATCACATTTAGACGCTAATGGAACCGTGATGGGAATTAAGGATGAAAAAGAAAGCAATCAGGAAATTACCCTCTTCCCTAACCCGGTGAATGCAGCCGTGAATGTTGCAGTGAGCACCACAAAAAATCAAAGTGGGGTGATAGAAATAACCAACATCAATGGTGCGAAAGTGATCGCTGAAAATGTAACGTTGAACAACGGGAATAATAACTACAAGATAAATGTAAATAACCTGCCATCGGGAAGTTACTATGTAACTGTCAAATCTGAAGAAGGGGTATCTACAAAACAATTTATAAAGGTTCAGTAATAGCGGAGAGAATTTTTATAAAAACCAAGGGCGGGAAGATGATAAATTCCTTGCCCTTTTTTTATTTTACCGAAGGGGGATTCTGCTCCTGCCGGTCTCCTTGGTTTCAAAATTATCTCTATCATAAAGTCTGAAATTGCTTTTTATAGCTGCTAAATTTATCCACAGTTTGCACGGATTCAGAATAAATTGCATGAAATAAACCTCTGCAAACCCTCATAAACGCTAAGTTTATGAGGGTTTATTTTTTTTGGGATTTGGGTTTATATTTTACCTTGAAATTTTGTTGTTCTTTTTTTGGTTTTTCAACCTTGCGTGTTCATATTTGCCACGCATTTTTACAATTCCATGACAATTCGAGTCATAATGAAGAATAGCTACAACTCAAGAACATTTCGCAAATTTCCGCTTCACACATTTCTAACTATTCTATTCAGCATGGGGCTTCTGCTTTCACATGCTGAAATAGATAAAGCCAAATGGACGCAAGGGAAATCATTATTTAAATCGAACTGTGCAGCCTGCCACAATCCTAAAGTGGATGGAACGGGTCCTGCGCTAATGGGAGTAACTGCTCAGTGGGAAAATGCCGGATCCTACAAAGGTAAAACCGGCAAGCAATGGCTGTATATTTGGATTCACAATTGGAACGATGCCGTAAATGACGGGTATAAATTTGCTATTGATATGGCTAACAGCCGTCCGGCTGCGATGAACGTGTTTGCCACTTTGAAGGATGCTGATATTGATGATATACTTCTTTATACCGAGAATCCTGATGCTTTTGCACCTGTAGCTGCGGCTGCACCTGCAGCAAGCGCCACCACTACTGCCGATGCTGATAAAGGACCTAGCACCGGTATTTATCTTTTCGTGGTTTTCCTGGTTGTACTAGTGGCTATTCTTATTGGGGTAACCAGTAAGTTGGATAAAATAATTGCTGAAAAGAAAGGAATCTTACAACCGGTTAAGGTTCCCTTGTATAAGCGAACCAACTTTATTGTAGCCTTGGTTCTTCTTGGAATTGTGTTGGTCAGCTACGGAACAGTAGATGCCGTTGTGCACTTAGGTCGTCAGCAAGGATACCAGCCTACGCAACCTATTAAGTTTTCACATGCCCTTCATGCCGGGAAACATAAAATAGATTGTCAGTACTGTCACCAAACTGCCAACAAAGGAAAGAACTCCAATATCCCTTCCTTAAACACCTGCATGAATTGTCATAAAAATGTTTCCAAAGGCCCTAAATACGGAACCGAGGAAATTGCCAAAATATACAAGGCAGTAGGTTGGGATTCTTATAATCAAACTTATTCCAAACCGGCAAAACCTGTGGAGTGGGTGCGGATTCATAACCTTCCCGACCACGTATATTTTAACCATGCTCAACACGTAAACGTGGGTAAAGTACAATGTCAGACCTGTCACGGCCCTATCGAGACGATGGAGGAAGTTTATCAGTATTCTCCACTTAGTATGGGATGGTGCATTAACTGCCACCGCCAAACAGAGGTTCAATTTGCCTCCAATAAGTATTACTCGACTTATGAGCAGCTACATGAAAAGCTGAAGAATCATGAAATTGACAAGGTAACAGTAGAATCTATTGGTGGAACCGATTGTCAACGGTGCCACTATTAATTAGTATCAATATTTTTTTAAGAATCCCGGATAACTCAAAATAAAATGGCTGAAAAAAAATACTGGAAAGGTATAGAAGAAAAAGAGCAGTTGGAAGGCTTCCGCCAAATAGCCAATAAGGAATTTGCAGAGCAACTTCCGATCCTTAATTCTATCACTGAGCCAATTTCTACAGGAAAATCAAACAGACGTGATTTTCTGAAAATGCTCGGGTTTAGTGTAACGGCTGCTACGATTGCCGCCAGTTGCGAAATGCCTGTGCGTAAATCTATCCCGTATATCTGGCGACCGGAAGAGGTTGCTCCAGGTATTGCGAACTATTACGCCACTGCTTTTTATCAGAATGGCGATTACTGTTCAGTAGTCGTAAAAACACGAGAAAGCCGTCCTATTAAGGTAGAAGGAAATAAACTGTCGGTGGTTACCAAGGGCGGTACTAATGCCAGGGCGCAAGCTTCTGTTCTGAGTTTATATGATGGTGCCCGATATAAGAGTCCTAAAAAGGGGAAGGATCCCATTGGTTGGGATGTAGCCGATAAAGAGATAGGGGAGAAGCTGAAATCCATTGCCACGGCAGGCGGTAAAATCGTTCTATTCTCCTCTAGTATCATTTCACCTTCTACGAAAGCGGTGATCGCTGATTTCAAAACAGCTTATCCGACTACGGAACATTTAGTTTATGATGGCATTTCTTATTCCGGCATTTTAGATGCCAACGAAAAATCATTTGGTAAGCGATTGATTCCTTCTTACAACTTTGCGAAAGCTAAAGTAATAGTTGGGGTAGGTGCCGACTTTCTTGGTACTTGGTTGTCTCCCGTGGAGTTTGCCGCAGATTATTCGGTGAACCGCAAGGTGAGCAAGAGTAAAAGGGATATGAGTCGCCACATTCATATTGAATCAGTGCCTACGCTGACCGGTTATAAGGCCGATACCAGAATTCCTGTAAAGCCTTCGGATGAGTTAGCCGCTATGGTTGATTTGTATAGTGTTATTGTAACAGGTGGCTCTGCTGCAAATCCTAAGTTCGGGAAAGTAGCAGAAGAACTTAAATCTGCCGGTGCCGGAAATGCACTTTTAGTATGTGGTTCTAATGATGTTCATGCTCAGGTTTTAGCCAATGCGATAAATAATGCATTAGGCAGTTATGGTTCTACGCTTACTTGGGATCGCGCTTATAACACAAAGCAAGGTTCCGACAAATCTATTACCGCACTTCACGATGGCCTCAATGATGGAAGCATAAAAGCGGTTCTTTTCTACGAAACTAATCCCGCCTTTACTTCCCCTATAAAAGGATTGGCAGAAGCAGTTAAGAAAGCTGAATTATCAGTTTCTTTTGCGAACCGCTTAGACGAAACTTCTATGGTTTGTCAATATGTTTGTCCTGATAATCATTGGTTAGAAAGTTGGAATGATGTAGAGCCTAAAGCCGGTATTTTCAATACCATACAACCTACTATTTCCAAATTATTCGATACTCGCCCTTTCGCAGAAACGCTTCTTAAGTGGTCTGGAAAAGAAGGAACTTATTATGAATACATTCAGAAATATTGGGAGAACAATCTTTACAAAAAGCAGAGCAAATACAACGGCTTTTGGGCATTTTGGGACAATACCGTGCAGGATGGAGAATTTGTAGCTGACGCTCCTGCTTCCACTTCTTCTTTCAATAGTTCATCTGTTGCGGATGCACTGACGGCCACTGCTTCAGCCGCTTCGTCTTTTGGTGATATGCAGGTTAAATTTTACGAATCAATAGCATTAGGGGACGGCTATTGGGCTGATAATCCTTGGTTACAGGAATTACCCGATCCGGTTTCTAAAGTCACTTGGGATAATTATATAGTGGTAAATCCTACATGGTTAGTAAAGAATGGATACAATTTGGATCCAGACTTTAAAGAAAACCGCTATGGAGTAGGTCAGTTAAGCGCAAACGGACAAACCGTAGAACTGCCCATCGTTGGTGTTCCCGGTACTCCGATGGGAGTGTTTGGTATAGCGCTCGGTTATGGTCGTACGGCAGTTGCTCATAAGGAGTTGAAGGTGGGGAAGAACGTTTTTCAAATGCTGACTAAATCGGGGGATAGCTTTGTAAATATTGCGAAGGCATCTGTTACTAAAACGGATAAATCTGAACAATTAGCGATTACTCAAACGCACTTCAATATTACGCTGAAAGATTTGGGTGGGGTGAAGACCCGGAAAGTAGTGAAGGAAACTACCTTAAAAGAATACAACAAAAGCTTAGAGGAAAACAAGAAATTTTCATCCGGCAATGAAGACCGCGAAGAAATATTAGAGGAAATGGTTACCCTCTACAATGAACATAACCGCCCTGGTCCACAATGGACCATGGTGATAGACCTGAATACTTGTATTGGTTGTGGAGCTTGTGTAATTGCTTGTAACGCTGAAAATAACGTGCCGGTTGTAGGGAAAGATCAGGTTCGCAGAAGTCGCGAAATGCACTGGATGCGAATTGATCGTTACTATACCGGTGAGGTGGATAATCCGGACGTGGTGTACCAACCGATGCTATGCCAGCATTGCAATAATGCCCCTTGCGAAAATGTTTGTCCGGTGGCTGCTACGAATCACAGCGATGAAGGGATTAATCAAATGATTTATAACCGTTGTATTGGTACCCGCTATTGCGCCAACAACTGCCCTTATAAAGTAAGACGTTTCAACTGGTACGACTACCAACAGGCTGATGCTTTTGATAAGCAATACGGAACCAGTAATGACCAAAATGTAGCATCTGAAACCCTCGGGTTACATGAGCCACTTACTCGTATGGTATTAAACCCTGACGTAACTGTTCGCAGTCGTGGAGTAATGGAAAAATGCTCTTTCTGTGCGCAAAGATTGCAGGATGCTAAATTGGTGGCTAAAAAAGAAGAGCGGCCATTACACGATGGAGAAGCTACTACGGCTTGCCAAACCAGTTGCCCTACAGGCGCTATCACTTTTGGAGATAGACATGACAAGGAAAGTAATGTAGCAGCACTTTATACAGATAGTCGCGCTTTCGGTGTTATTGAAGAGCTTCACACCATGCCGAATGTTCTTTACTTGACCCAGGTGAGAAATCGCGATGAAGAGAAGAAATATGAGGTACTCGATTATTATCATCAAAAAGCATAACGGAACAAAAGGTCACCATTAACTAATCACGATAACTAGATAAAATGCACGCATACGAATCGGAATTCAGGGAGCCGCTTATCACAGGAATGGATAAGAGTTATACCAAAATCACAGATGATTTGGTGGCTCCGACCGAAAGAAATTCAGCCTTATGGTGGATTGCCGTCCTGCTGTCAGGCGCTGGCGCACTTTTCTTTGTGTTCTGTCTTACTTGGACCGTTTGGTTTGGTATTGGTACTTGGGGATTGAATAAAACCATCGGTTGGGCATGGGACATCACTAACTTCGTATGGTGGATAGGTATCGGTCACGCAGGCACCTTGATTTCAGCTATCTTGTTGCTTTTCCGCCAACGTTATAGAACGGGAATTAACCGTGCGGCTGAGGCCATGACAATTTTTGCGGTGATTTGTGCCGGTATGTTCCCCATCTTTCACATGGGACGGGTATGGGATGCTCTTTTCATTTTCCCTTTGCCAAATACAAGAGGGCCTTTGTGGGTCAACTTCAATTCTCCCTTGCTTTGGGACGTGTTTGCGGTATCAACATATTTTTCGGTGTCCCTATTGTTTTGGTACACGGGTCTAATGCCTGATTTTGCCACCGTACGCGACCGCTCTAAAGGAAAATTCAGAAAGTGGTTTTACAACATGATGTCATTCGGATGGATGGGAACCGCTAAACAGTGGCAGCGTTTTGAATCGCTCTCTTTGATTTTGGCTGGTTTGGCTACCCCGCTTGTACTTTCAGTGCACACCATTGTATCCTTTGACTTTGCAACCTCCGTTATTCCGGGATGGCATACTACCATCTTCCCTCCATACTTCGTTGCGGGAGCTATTTTCTCCGGTTTCGCGATGGTGGAAACACTGATGCTTATCAGCCGGAAGTTGTTTAATCTCGAAGATTACATCACGGTGAATCATATTGAGTCTATGAATAAAATTATTGTGCTCACAGGCTCTATTGTGGGTATTGCCTACCTCACAGAGTTATTCATAGCTTGGTATTCGGGTTATTTGTATGAGCAGTTTGCATTTTACAACAGAGTGTTGGGTAAATACTATTGGGCCTATGCAATTATGATGACTTGTAATGTTGTCACTCCGCAGTTCTATTGGTTAAAGCCATTGCGTAGAAATCTGTATGTTACCTTCATCCTTTCTATTTTTGTAAATATCGGAATGTGGTTTGAGCGCTTCGTGATTATTGTTACTTCGTTAGCCGATGATTTTTTACCTTCCAGTTGGGCTTATTTTTCTCCAACTTGGGTAGATATTGGAATTTTCTTAGGCTCTATTTGCCTATTCTTATTCCTGTTCCTATTATTCTCACGTTTGTTCCCAACCATTGCCATTGCTGAGGTGAAAGCAATATTCAGAACTTCATCTGAAGTGGCGAAGGCAGAACGCGCTAAAAAAGCAAATTCGCCTACCGGTGGGTTTGTTGGGTTACAGCATGTAGGCCCTTTGGATAAAGATTCAAAACATTAAAACTAAACGGATACTATTAACAAGAAATCTATGGAAGAGCCAAACAAAGTAGTGATAGGTCTTTGGGATCATGAAGAGGTCTATCTTCATGCGATAGAAAAAATACGTGCTAAGGGGGTACAGATATATGAAAGCCTTACTCCGTTCCCGGTACATGGTCTTGAAGACGTTTTGGGCTATCGCGATAGTAGGCTACATACGGCCGGTTTCATGTTCGGTACTGTCGGAACCATTGTAGCACTTTCATTTATGACATGGACAATGACAGTGAATTTCCCGCTTGATTTTGGAGGTAAACCATACTGGCCGATAGCTTCATTTATTCCCATCACCTTTGAAATGATGGTGCTTTTTTCAGCTTGGGGAATGACGCTGACCTATTTAGTACGGAATCGTCTGTGGCCGGGAATGGTTCCGAGAATTTATGATAAGCGAACAACCGATGATCGCTTTGCACTTGTGTTTGATGCCGACAATGTAGCTTCCGATAAGCTAAAGGAGTTAAGAGATTTGTGTATGCATGAAGGAGCAGTAGAAGTTAAAGACAAACAATTTAACTAGAAAGAAGGTTTTTTAAAAGGAAACAGTTTAACCACAATGAATACTCGTAACATAAAATTGATCCCCATCGTTGCTGTTGTCTTGTTAATGGCTGCATGTAATCGTGATCCGAAGAAACCGGGACTCATCTATATGCCAGACATGACTTATAGCAATGCCTACGAAACTTATTCGCAGAGCACTATCCCAACCACGGAGGGCTATAAGATGTCAGCTCGTGAACCCGTAGCGGGAACCATACCTCGTGGATGGATACCAAATGATGAACGAATAAGAACGAACGATGCATATCTGTTGAGTTATATGGCAAAGAACCATTTTACGCATGACCCTGCTAAGTGGCAGGAAGAATACGATCGTGCAGGTGCCTCCATCAAAGACCCTTTGTTTTATACGGATGAAAATATGCAAGAAGGGAAGAGATTATATCAGATAAACTGTAAAGTTTGTCATGGTGAAAAAGGAGAAGGAGATGGACAGATTGTTGAATTGCCTGACGGAAGCGATGGCCCTTATACAGCACGGCCACCTCAGTATTCCTCAAGGCTACCCCAGATTACTGACGGCAATATGTTTTACGCTATTAGTTATGGAAAAGGGATGATGGGCGGCTATGGCTACCAATTGGATGTAAACGAAAGATGGCAAGTGATTCATTATATCAAGAGTTTGGCCGGAATTAAACCGCCTGCTGAAACTGTCACGGCCACTAAATAACAGCGACTGATATAACTATTTATAAATTAGTGTAATTAAGAAAAAGCAATGAATCCAAAATTTGAATTTACAGATTCCATAAAAAAGGCACTATACTACATGATAGGAATAGGCGTACTGGGGTTGCTCTTGGTATTCTTTTTATATCGCGAAAACAACCACGCCAGATTCTGGTCAAATATTTTAGCTAACACCTATTTCTTTACCGGAATCGGATTGTTCGGTTTGTTTCTGGTGGCTGCTGCTCAGGTAGCTTACGGCCAATGGCATACTTTAGTAAAGCGAATCTTTCTCTCACTTTCAGTTTTCGCTGCTTTTGGAGGCTTTATCTTACTTATCATTGTAGCACTTGGACTTGTAAACGTACATAACCTATATGCCCCTGTTACTCATATCTTACACACCGGGCAGGGCGATCCTATTTACACGACTAAGTTGATTTACTTTGCCCCCGCCTTTTGGTTAGGTCGCCTTTTGGTTTATTCTATTTTATGGTTTCTGTTCTCTCGGGGCATGAACAACTTTTTTGCCAGAACGGATCAAACCGATCCCAAAGTTTACAAGAAATCCAGAATTATCTCTGCTGCTTTCATCGTTGTATTTGCGCTGACTGAATCATTTATTAGTTGGGATGTGGTGATGAGTTTAGACCCACATTGGTATTCTACCTTATTTGGCTGGTTTAACTTTGCGAGCTACGGATGCGCTGCGTTAGGGATGTCTATCCTTATTATCATTTTCCTGAAATCTAAGGGGTATCTTCAAGCCGTGAATGAAAACCACGTGCATGACTTGGGTAAATTACTTTTCGGATTTTCTATATTCTGGACTTACTTGTGGTTTGATCAGTTTATGTTACAGTGGTATGCCAACATACCTGAAGAGACCAGTTTTTGGGTAAAGCGTTTTGATGTGGGATACTTCAAATTCACCATTTTCCTTACGCTAATTATCAACTTCGCTTATCCGCTCTTCTTATTAATTAGTCGTGGCAGCAAGAGGAATTTTAAGACAATAGGTTTTGGAGCTGCCTTACTAATCTTTGGGCATTATGTTGACTTTTTCAATTTTACATTTGTTGAACCAAATTGGAATACAGAAGCGGTAGAAGCACATAAAGAAGCAAAGCTATCCACTGAAAATGTTGTGCTGTATGCACAAGCTCAACAGAATGAAAATGCGGTAAGTGATGCTACTCCTGTAAAAGAAAATACCGAAGTGGTAACCACCGCAGTAGAAAAAACGGAAGGAGAAGTTCACCACGAAGAAGCTCCTGTAAATTACGCAGGTATTGGCGTTGGTGAGTTGATGGTTTTTATTGGATTTTTGGGCGTATTCTTGTATTTGTTCTTTAATAATTTGTCTAAGCGTCCGATCATGCCGGAAGATGATCCTTTCTTGAAAGAATGCGAGAGATTAGAAGTGACTTATGCTTAATTGATTAACTAAACTGAAACAACAATAAAACATGATAGCATTTTTAAGTTTCGTGGTGATGGTTCTGCTTTTTGCAGTATTAGTACTCACAGCGCGAGCCAATGAGCTTTCGCGAGTGCTGAAAACCGATAAACTCGATTTTACTAATCAAAGCAGAATTAATGGATATTTGATGTTAGTGTGCTTGATACTCTTATTTGCCGGTGCAGCCTATTCTTTTAAAGAATTGCTTCCATTAATGCTGCCGAAAGCCGCTTCGGAACATGGAGTTAGAACCGATAAACTTTTCGATATCAACATGATTATTATTGGTATTGCGTTCTTCTTCACACAGATTGGACTCTTTTACTTTGCTTTTCGATATAACGAAAGTCGGGTAGATGAACCCTATTTCTACCCACATAACAATACCCTTGAAATTGTATGGACAACTATTCCTGCATTAGTGCTTACCGGGCTAATTGTAATGGGGATGATTGAATGGTTTAGAATTTTCAATGTGGATGCAAGGGATAAGAATATGATGGTGATAGAGGTAACCGGAAAACAGTTTAACTGGATCATACGCTACCCTGGTAAAGACGGAAAATTTGGAGAAAGAATTATTGATACGGCTCACATTACACCGGTAAATGAATTGGGGATTAACTGGGAAGACCCTAAAAGCCATGACGACTTTATGTCTGATAAACTTTACCTGGTGAAAGGGCATCCGGTGCTGATGAAGTTAGGCGCACAAGATGTCATTCATAGTTTTTTCCTACCACATTTCAGGGTTAAGATGGACTGTGTGCCCGGTATTCCAACTGAATTTTACTTTAAGCCTACCGTGACTACTAAGGAAATGCAGAAATATCTTAGCAAGCAGCCTTGGTGGCAAACCAATAATCCTGAAACCGGAGAGCCGCGCTGGAAAACCTTTAAGTATGAGTTGGCTTGCGCAGAGTTGTGTGGTAAGTCGCACTATGGGATGGAAAGAGAAGTGGTGGTAGTTACCCAACAGGAATATGACGATTGGGTCAACCAGCAGACCGCAATGTACGAAAGCATGAAGCCCAAGAATACCGAAGAGCCGAAAGCTGCTGAAGAAAGTGTTAAAGTGGAAAACAAGGCGCAAGCCATGTTGATTAAGAAATAATTTTGAAAGAATAAATAGTAAAGTATGCAAACTGCTCAGTCTATTGAAAACGCTCATGCACAAGGCCACTCGGGGGTAGAGCATCCTCACGAAGAAACCTTTCTGACAAAATACATTTTCAGTCAGGATCACAAGATGATAAGTAAGCAATTCCTTATCACCGGTATGCTGTGGGCAATTATTGGGGGATTTCTTTCTATCCTTTTTCGTTTGCAGTTGGGCTGGCCCAATGAAACGTTTCCATTCTTAGAATCTATTCTTGGTAAATGGGCAGAAGGTGGGAAAATAAGCCAAGAGTTCTACAATGCATTAATTACCATGCACGGAACTATCCTTGTATTTTTTGTATTAACCGGAGGTCTAAGTGGAACATTTGCTAACTTTTTAATTCCCTACCAAATTGGGGCGAGAGATATGGCAAGTCCGTTTGTGAATATGCTTTCCTACTGGTTCTTTTTTTCAGCCAGTATGGTGTTGCTTTTCTCATTCTTTATCCAAACAGGACCTGCATCTGGCGGTTGGACGGCCTATCCTCCTTTGAACGGTATGCGAAACACTGCTATTAATTTGGGGTCAGGTTTAGGTTTTGACCTATGGATTTTGGCAATGGCGCTGTTCATCATCTCTGTGTTGTTGGGTGGATTAAACTATGTAGCAACTGTACTGAACCTTCGCACAAAAGGGATGAACATGATGAAAATGCCTTTAACCATTTGGGCGCTCATGTTCACTGCTATTATCGGCCTATTGTCTTTTCCTGCTTTATTAGCGGGGGTAGTTCTGTTAGAGTTTGATCGTTTATTAGACACGAGCTTTTATCTTAACAATATTGTTATCAACGGACATTTACTCGGCTATAAAGGCGGTTCTCCTATCCTGTTTCAGCATTTATTTTGGTTCTTGGGTCACCCGGAGGTTTACATCATTATCATTCCGGCAATGGGTATCGTTTCAGAAGTGCTATCGGTTCATTCTCGCAAGCCAATTTTCGGATACAAAGCCATGGTGTTTTCTATTATGACTATCCTTATTCTGTCGTTCTTAGTTTGGGCGCACCACATGTTTGTTACAGGATTGAATCCCAACCTCGGAGCGGTATTTGCACTGTTTACTCTACTCATCGCTATTCCTTCGGCAATTAAAGTGTTTAATTGGATTGGAACTCTGTGGCGCGGTAAAATCCGACTCACCTCGGCAGCCTTATTCGCTATTGGTTTTGTATCTATGTTTATCTCCGGTGGTCTTACCGGAATTATTCTCGGTAACTCCACACTTGATATTCAGTTGCACGATACCATGTTTGTAGTGGCTCACTTCCATATTGTGATGGGTGTAGCTGCTTTTTTTGGAATGTTTGCCGGGGTTTATCATTGGTTCCCTCGTATGTATGGCAGGTTTATGAACGAAACGCTTGGACAGATACACTTTTACATTACCCTCATCGGAGCCTATTGTATTTTCTTCCCTATGCACTTTATGACAGGACTTCCAAGACGCTACTATAGCTATGCAAATTTTGATACGTTCAATAATTTCGACCACTTGGCTTCCTTTATCAGTATTTCAGCTATTGTGGTATTCATCGGTCAATTGATATTTGTTGTGAACTTCTTCTACAGCATCTTCAAAGGAAGAAAGTTGGAAGGAGTTAAACATGAGGATGGGTATGAGTATGCCAATCCTTGGGAGGCAAACTCATTAGAATGGACGGCCCCTATTGACCGATTGCATGGAAACTGGCCGGGAGAAATCCCAACAGTGCACAGATGGGGTTATGACTATAACGTGAATGGCAGAGAGTTTACACCACAAAACGAGCCTATACGCCCCGGGGAAGTAGTCAATGGTTAATTCAAGGTAGAATTTTAGATAGTGGAAAACGTAAATGACATACAATTGAATCTTCTCCAAGCAGTTACTCAGAAATTGAGAGACTACTTTCAGTTGGTAAAATTTCGTCTTAGTTTTTTGGTTGTTTTTTCAGCGGTCATTGGCTACCTCTTTGGTGTAACAGGCCATTATAATATTAGCGATCTCTTTTGGCTGGCCTTAGGAGGAATTCTTGTAACCGGTTCTGCTAATGCGATTAATCAAATTATTGAGCGCGATACAGATAAGCTGATGAAAAGGACACGAAACCGTCCGTTGCCTACTGAACGGATGAATGTGTCGGAAGCGATTATAGCAGCGGGTACATTTGGTATTTCCGGCATTCTGCTAATCTCTTGGATATTCAATCCAACTGCCGGGGTTATCTCCGCAGTTTCTTTATTGAGTTATGCGTTTGTTTATACCCCATTAAAAAGAGTTTCTGCGATTGCTGTATTTGTAGGCGCAATACCCGGAGCACTTCCGCCAATGATAGGCTATGTGTGTGCCACCGGAAAAATTGACTTTGTGGCCGTGGTACTTTTCAGCATTCAGTTTATTTGGCAATTTCCCCATTTTTGGGCTATTGCTTGGCTACAATACGAAGATTATAAAAGGGCAGGTATTATGTTGTTGCCTTCACCAAGTGGCAAAACAAGGATGAGCGCGATTCAGAGTGTCATTTATTGTGTAGTGCTTCTACTGGTTTCTATGGTTCCATACTTTTTTAATATGGTTGGGCTGATCGGCAACTTTTTTATCATAGCTGTTGGTATAGTGTTTTTAGGGATGGCGTGGAGTCATTATAATAAGGTAGATGACAAATCTGCCCGTATTCTTATGTTCGGTTCTTTTCTTTATTTGCCTGTTATGCAATTAGCATTGGTTTTAGATAAATTGTTATGAACGTTACTTTGAGCGATAAAAATATTTTAAGCGAGAAGAAGGAATTCACCGGGGTGCATCCGCAGAAGTTTGCATTGTGGTTGGCAATGGCTTCTATGACTATGTTTTTTGCTTCTCTCACCAGTGCATTGTTAGTGAAAAAGGGTGACTTTACGGTGTGGGAGAATTTTAGATTGCCAAGTGTTTTTCTTTATAGCACGATTACGGTGATCAGTATGAGTATTGTATTGCAATATGCACTTTACTGTTATCGGCATGCTAAATTTTCAATGTTTCGGCCCTCCATGTTAGTGGCCTTTTTGCTTGGGTGCAGTTTTCTTGCTTTACAATTTACCGGATGGCAACAATTAAAGGCAATGGGAATGACACTAACCGGTAATCTTTCCGCATCTTTTGTTTACCTCATTACCGCCATGCACGGGGTGCATATAATTGCAGGTTTAATCCTCACTTTGTTGTTTATCTTTTTTGCTATTCGTTCTCGCAAAGATCCTATTTATGAATTGCGCGACATCATAAATCCCAAAAGACAATTGAATCTGGAGATGTTGGTCAGTTACTGGCATTTTGTAGATATTGTATGGGTCTATCTCTATATTTTTTTCCGACTGAATTATCAATAAACGAATAAAATAAAACAATGGCTGAGGCGACTTTACACCAGGAACAAGAAACTTCCACCAACAAAGCACTATGGAGCGGAGGGCATTCGCCCTTTCGTATTAGTTACGGGAAAGTGATGATGTGGTATTTTCTAATATCCGATACCTTTACTTTTGCATCCTTTTTGGTGGCCTATGCCTCTTTGCGATTTGCGCAAATGGATAGTTGGCCAAACCCTGCAGAAGTGTTTTCTTCTATTCCCCTGCACATGTTTGAAGGAGTAAAAGCTCCTTTGGTATTTGTGAGTTTTATGACCTTTCTGCTCATTCTTAGTTCTTACACGATGGTTCGTGCAGTACAGGAGGGTTATCGGATGAATAAGTGGGGAGTGGTTAAATTCCTTGTTCCTACTATTATTTGTGGTATTGGATTTTTAGCCTGTCAGTATTTAGAGTGGGCTCACTTGATTCAAGAGGGAATGACTCCTACCACTGCCACCGCAGCAACTAAAATTATGAACTTTGGCCAGTTGTTCTTTGTCATCACAGGATTTCACGGGCTACACGTGTTTATAGGGGTTTGTCTGAATATTTGGCTGGCGGCCTCTACTGCAGCCGGACGCTTTCAAAAAACAGGGCATTATGAAATGGTAGAGAAAATTGGTCTTTACTGGCACTTTGTTGACTTAGTGTGGGTCTATGTATTCCTTTGCTTTTATCTTCTTTAATTCACTTGATTTACTTAAAAATAACCGACTATGAATTTTGATGCTCCTACCGAAGGCCACCTACATTGGTCTGAAGATGAATATAAGGATGGAAAAAAGACCGTCCTTAAAACAATTTTTATTTTATCTGCGGTTACAATTTTAGAGGTGGGTAGTGCCATGCTTTACGACAAGTTCTACCCACAAGGCGGAGGCCCTACCGTAGCCATCAGTATTTTTATGGCAGTGATGTCAGTGGTGAAAGTGTTTTATATCATGGGCGTATTTATGCACGTAGCGCACGAAACTCCTTGGTTTAAAAGAACTATCCTGTTGCCTTTCATCTTTTTAATTTGGGCCATTATTTCTTTTGCACTGGATGGTCACAGTTGGCACATGATGCGCGGCTGGCTGAACATGTTTTAATAGTACCAATATCAAACTAAGATAAGGAGCGCGCTTGTGTGCTCCTTTTTTGTTATGATAATAGGCGGCATTTTATTTTCTGTAAAATCATTATCCGGAATTATGAAAACTCGATTCGGCCTCATTAGTTTGTTTGTTTTCTTAGGGATAGTCAGTTTTGGGCAAGATCAACACACTGCAAAACCTAAGCTCATTCCTATTGATACTTCTTTTGTTTTGGTAGAGGGGGGTACCTTTAAAATGGGGACTGATAAAGCGGTAGAGCCACACGAAAGCCCTGCCCATGAAGTAACTGTAAATAGTTTTTATCTTAATAAAGCGGAAGTGACTTTTGCCGAGTTCGACAAATATACTGCTGCTACGGGTAAGGATAGTGTTCCTTCCGGTGACTGGGGGCGCGGCTTGATGCCAGTGTTTATGGTTAGCTGGTTTGATGCGGTACAATATTGCAATTGGTTAAGCGAGCAGCAAAAACTTAGTAAGTACTATATCATCAATGGGAGAGAAGTAAGTACCGTGGACACTGCTAAGGGTTACCGCTTGCCTACTGAAGCGGAATGGGAGTTTGCCGCACGAGGAGGCAATAAAAGCAATCACACTTATTTTGCCGGAGGCGATACAATTAGTGAAGTGGGATGGTATATTGATAATGCCGGAGGGCGCTCACACCCGGTCAGACAAAAACGGCCAAATGAATTGGGGCTGTATGACATGAATGGCAATGTGTGGGAATGGGTGTGGGATATTTATGATTGGAACTACTACAAAACTTCCCCGACTTTTGACCCGCGTGGACCTGTAAGTGGCCCTTACCGCGTGATGCGGGGAGGTGCTTGGTATAACTATGGCAACTATGCGCAGGTAACTACCCGACAGAATAATGACCCCGGCTTTAGACAAAACAGTGTGGGTTTTCGCATTGCCAGAAGCTACCGGTAATCCTACTCGATTTTCGGGGGTAAAGTGAGTGTAAGCTCCCGGTAAATTCTATACTTCAATACTCAAAATTTCCCTTCTGGTATTTATATAGCCCCAATAGTTACTTCGCGGGGTCATGCTGTAAAGGGACGGGTGAAGAGGTGATTTAGCCCCGGCTATGGGAGTATCCCCCGGCTTCCTGATTCAGTGGTGTTTCTTCTTCTTGTTTTCAAGTTGTAGGCTTTCGATAAAAGCAGTTTCGTTGTACGTAACAAATTCTACTATAGCTCTTTTCATGTCCTCATCGTATTTACTCAAAAGCTGATGCCCGGCTTGTAGAATATCAATACCCAGTTGAATGGCATCGTGATCTGCCGAGCCATATAAATCTTTGCGTTCTTGCATCCGCTTCAGCACATCTTTTAATATGCGAATGGTTTTCTCCATCAACACAGAATCGCTGATGGATAGGAACAACTCAGTGAGTTCGCGAATCAATTTTTCCAGCATGACCGGGTCGAGTACGGCAAGGCACTCGCGAAACTGTGCTTGAGTAAGGGGGGGCGTGTAGTTTCGATCCACTGCTGCTTGCAGAAGAATCTCTTCAAACCGGTGGGCGGTAGTATGCGTTTGTAGCGAAACGATACCGGTGCGCAAAGCCGCAGGAAACTGTAACCCAAATTCAAAGATAGCAGCAGCAAAGTTGCCGAGCAGCCCCCATATTTTTGTCGGTTGAGTCACATAGGTTTCTAATTGCGCAAAGGCGGCATCTAACTTTTCGCGCTGATGCGGAGCCGAGTAAAGGTTTTGAAGAAAGAACTCGCGCAACTCGTCCACAATCTCTTTGGTAAAATTTTTCGGAAAGTGCAGCTCCTCTTTTAGGGCTTCGTAATTGTATCGCGCGGCAATAGAGGCGCGGTATTTATTGATGAGTTCGTGTTTCAGTTCAACATTCATGTTTCCGAAGGTAACAGAAGATCGTGGAATATCGCGGTGCATTTAGTCATGTTGTATAATCAGTTGCTTGGTTGCTTTTTGCCCCTCATGCCCGGTAAGGGTGATGAAGTAAACTCCTGCAGAAAAGTGTTCGGTGTTGATTCTTAAGTTTTGAGTAGCAATAGCTCTTTCCAAAATTATTTTTCCCCTCAGATCGGTAATGGTAACGGTCGCATCGGTACTACTTTCATCAGTGGTGAGAGTCAGTTGGTTCTTGGCCGGGTTGGGAGAAATAGTAAAAGCGATACGGGGGAGTTCAAAAATATTATTGGAGGGATGAATCACTAAAGTTTGACTAAACGAATCTGCCTGGCCGCATTCATTGCTCACCACTTCGGTGATGATATAAGTGCCCGTGTCAGAATAAGTGTGGGTGGGCTGCACTCCATTGCCAAAGGTATTATCGCCAAAGCTCCAACGGATGGTGTGGTAATTAGTAGAGGCAGTTCCATCGAACTGATAGCTCATTGTTGCTTCATTCCCCGAGTAAGTAAAATGTGCTTGTGGGGCAAACACTCCAATGTTCCAATTAGCCAAGGAATCGAATACCGTGTGGTAGGCAATATTCTGCAAATAGTCGTTGGTGGGCGCTGAACTCAAAGGAGAATAAGCCAAGCCTACAGGAGATTTTTGGAAAAGGGTACCGTAGAAAACACAGGCCGTCAGGTAAGAGCCGGCAAGGCTTGGGTGGCTATTATCCGAACTCCATAAATTGACAAGGGTATCGGTGTGCCAACTGGCATACCATGCCATACCTGCCGGAGCTACTATCGCATCGTTGTGGTTGGCCATATCCAGATAGCTCGCGCGCAGGCGATCTTGCACGCCATCAAAGGTGCATATCACCGGATAGCTGCCGCAGTTCTGCTGGTCGCCATATTTTTTGCCCCAGGTCATGTAGAAAACAGTTTCGGTGCAAGAATCATTTTCGTGAATAAGGCTGTCGAGCGTGCGGGCATAAGGGTAAGTTTCGCTGGCCACCTGTTGGGGCGGGAAGGACGGCTCCTGACTTTGTGCCTGAATCACTACATAGTCCCATTGCTGCGAGTATATTTTCTGAATACCTGAAGCATCTGTAGCGTGTTGGTGCAGGGTGTAGCCACCCGGAGCATACGAATCGAAAATCACCGTATCTCCGGCACTCAATGCCAAGTCGTGAAATAGCTGCGGCAGATTATTCACCGTAGTGTAGCTATTGCCCAACCAAAGTATTTTAATGGCTTGTGCATGGCTGATGTAAAAGCTAAACAGAAGGATTGAAAGGATTAACTTCTTCATGGATTATTTTTGGAGGATTCATCTGTGCGCAAAAGTAATGCGTTTGTGTAAGGAACTTTTACTCTCACTTTATCCTATCCAATTCAACGTTGGGAAACCCTTTTGGCCGGCAGTACAATCCGCTCCTATGGAGTAAGACACAGTTTCCCCCTCGGCCCACCTCTAAGCATTGTTATTTATAACTCTGAATGATGAAAGAGGCCTATTGTTGGCGTGGCTGGTAGCAGTGCTGGCGTGCCCACTGCCGCCAATCACGGGCCCGCTGCCACTCAGCACGTGCCCATTGCCGCCAATTAGGTGCCTACGGTCACTCAGCACGTGCTTACTACCGCCAATCACGGGCCTACGGCCAGTAGAAACATTTTTACTGCGACTAAAAACATTTTCACTGTGGCTAAAAACTTTTTCACTGTCAGTAAAAACATTTTCACTGCGGCTAAAAATCTTCCCACTGGCAGTAAAAACTTTCACACTGCCGGTAAAAACATTTTCACTGCGGCTAAAAATCTTCTCACTGTCAGTAAAAACATTTTCACTGCGGCTAAAAATCTTCTCACTGTCAGTAAAAACATTCTCACTGTGGCTAAAAATCTTCCCACTGCCAGTAAAAATATTCTCATTGTGGCTAAAAATCTTCCCACTGCCGGTAAAAATCTTCCCACTGCCTATCCATCACTAAACCGCCACCGCTGTAAAATATCCGACTTCATTGCCGTGCAGTCCGCCTATATTTGCGCCATGAATCCTTTTCGCACTCTTGTGAAGCCAACAAACCCCGGCTTTCGGTTTTCGCACTCCAATAAGTTGATGAGTATAGGCTCTTGTTTTTCTGAAAGTCTCGGCCACAAATTTCAGGAATACAAATTCAACATGACCATCAACCCTTTCGGCCAACAATACAATCCGGCTTCCATAGCACAAGGTATCCATCGCCTTTTGTCTCCTGAACCATATACCGAAGATGATTTGGGTTTTCACAACGAACTTTATTTCAGTTATGAGCACCACGGCAGTTTTTCCGGCAGTGACCTAGAGGCGGTGCTTACCCACATGAACCGGCAACTCAAGGAGGGCGCTCCTGCTATTCGCCAAGCCGATGTGCTGTTTCTTACGCTGGGCACTTCGCAGGTGTTTGAGTTGAAAGAAACGGGCAAAATAGTTTCCAATTGCCACAAAATGCCCTCCGATATTTTTACCAAACGAATGTTGGAACCCGCTGAAACGATGCACCGATTAAGCGTTGCCATCGGGGAACTGCTCAAAGTCAATCGCCAAGTAAAAGTGATTTTCACCGTTAGTCCGGTGCGCTATTTTGCTGATGGTGCCTTCGAAAACTCGGTGAGTAAGGCGCAACTGTTTGCTGCTATTTATGAAATGACGGAGATGAACTCAGTGTACACTTACTTCCCTTCTTACGAAATGGTGATTGATGACTTGCGCGATTATCGTTTTTACAAAGAAGATATGGTGCACCCCGGCAGCCAGGCTACGGAATATGTTTGGCAAGGGTTGTGCGAAAGTTTGATGACCGATAGCAGCCGGGAGTTGATGAAGGAAATTGAGGAAATAAGGTTAGCTGCACAGCATCGTCCGCGCAATCCGAACAGTGACGCACATCGAAAATTTATTGCCCGCACGATAAATAAAATAGAAGAGCTACACAAAAACTATTCTCTCGATTTTACAAAAGAGCAGGAGATTTTGCAGAATGCCCGATAGCAAAGACGAACCAATGAGAAGGAGTAGCGGAATAGGGTGTTGTTTTTATTAATAGTGCTCCGTTTGTATCTCGCGAATTATTTCCACCGCAGCAAAAACACAGAGATAGCTTCAACTTTTCTGCAAAACGCTGTGTTTATGTTTGAGGATATTTCGATTAGCGCAGGTGTGCCACCATCATTTATTTAGGAAGATAAAATAGCAGTGAGTTAATTTTACTAAGTTCATTATATGGCAGGAAACAGTTTTGGAGAAATTTTTCGCATCACCACCTTTGGCGAGAGCCACGGCAAGGCCATTGGAGTAGTGATAGACGGCTGCCCTGCCGGGTTAGAAGTGGATATGGAATTTATAGCGCAACAACTCCAGCGCAGAAAGCCGGGACAATCGGCCATCACCACCCAGCGAAAGGAAAGTGAAGCCTTCGAAATTATTTCCGGAATTTTTGAAGGAAAAACAGAAGGCTCTCCCATTACTATGCTCATTCGAAACGAAGATCAAAAGCCACAGGATTATGAGCACCTGAAAGAGGCATACCGCCCCTCTCATGCCGATTTTACCTACGAAACCAAATATGGTATTCGCGATTATCGCGGAGGAGGAAGATCGAGTGCTCGCGAAACTGCTGCCCGTGTAATGGCAGGAGCTATGGCACAACTACTTCTCACCAAAGAAGGAATTTCCATTTCGGCTTATGTATCGCAGGTGGGCAACCTGAAGCTGGAGAAAGATTATTCCGAATTAAATTTGTCGGCTACCGACAGCAACCCGGTTCGCTGCCCCGATGAAGCCACCGCCCGGCAAATGATTGAACTGATAGAGGCCACAAAAGCAAAAGGCGATACCATCGGTGGCATTGTGAGTGCAGTGATTCAAGGTTGCCCCGTTGGTTTAGGAGAGCCGGTGTTTGATAAACTACATGCCGACCTTGCTAAAGCGATGTTGAGCATTAATGCCGTGCATGGTTTTGAATATGGCAGCGGCTTTAAAGGTTCTTCCAAATACGGCAGTGAGAATAACGACATTTACACCACCGATGCCAATAAAAAAATAATTACCACTACCAACCATTCGGGCGGTATTCAGGGGGGCATTAGCAATGGCATGGACATCTATTTCAATGTCGCATTTAAGCCCGTAGCTACTTTAATGCAGCCACAAATGACGGTGACTAAAGAAGGTGCTGAGACAGAAATTAAAGGCAAAGGACGGCATGACCCCTGCGTGGTTCCCCGTGCGGTACCTATTGTAGAAGCGATGGCCGCATTAGTAATAGCCGATCATTTATTGCGCTTGCGCAGTGCTAAGTGGTAGCGGGAACCATTTCCGTTTTTACCATCAACCTTCTCCTGATTCTCATCAATTGCTGAAAGCTGAGCAAAGTAATGCCGAGTATCAATATTTCAGATGATACGATTCCCATAACGAAGTAATTGGCCAATACAAAAAGTATAAGCAGAAACAGAAGGGCGGTATCAAAGCGCTTGGTGAAAAAGCCGACCAGAAAGCTCAACTGTAACAGCACGTTTGCGATGAGTACAAGATGCGATATTCCGGGATGAACAATTAAGTAATGCGCCACAGCAGCAGCGAAGGAGTTGGGCTGTTGCAGCAGCAAATCAAGCTGCTGTGATTTAAGAATATTGCTCAACTGATCGGGATAAAACACAGCGCCTCGCAATAACTTCCACAAAGCTGCCGAACTGAATATGTAAAGCAGATAGAAACGAGCGCCTTCCCACAGCAGCGAAAAACGATTCTCCTTTTTTGTCCAGAAGGGAATAGTGACTACAAGCACAGCTACCATGCCGTGGTAGTGATGCCCGGTTGCGAGGTTGAAAGTGAAGAAGTAAACTAACAGCAGCAAAGTAAAAGCGATGGCATACACCCGCTTGAGTGAAATCATAAAAATGATGGGGAGGAAGAAAAGCATCGCATCAAATAGGCCGCCTATAATGAAATTAAAGGTGAGAAAATGTGGGATGCCGCTTTTTAAAAACAGACGATACGCCCATTCGCTTTCGGGGAAAACAAATGGAGGGCGGCCAATTTCGGAGAGCAAGGCATTGCTTATAAAACGGATAAAAAGCAACACCAAAGCAAAGGAAAAAACGAATCCTGCTTTGAGGCGATACTCTTTTATAAAATGTTCAGTCGGCATGGTACTCGGTGAGTAGTTGTTGATGAATAATCTCTACATCTCCCTTTTCGTTATACCGGCAGGTGAGTTGGTACACCTCAAAAGTATTGTTATTAATCATGCGCATGTCGGCCGTGTAGCGAAACAGCCAGGCGTTTACACGATTCATTTCTGATTTTGTCAATTCCCCTTTATCGCGCAATGACACAGCATGGAGGAGTGGAGCGGTAATCAGTTCTTTCTCCAAATCCCACAACTTAGTATAATACACCTCCTTGCCATCTATTTTCAACATATAAGAGGTGTACGAAGGTTGCGCTTCCTCTTTTAATGAATACATCCCATAAAGCAGAAAGGGAAATTCCTCGCGCTGATAGCGAACAAACCAAAGAATACCTGCTAAATACAAGACCACCACGGCAAACAGAATTTTATCGGTTCGCCATATTCGGTATAGCCAGGTGTTTTCTAAAAATTTCATGCCTACAATTATACGACCATTAGGTTGCAACCGCGCACCTCCGCGTTGTCTAAGCGCCCAGTAATTTCAAAACTTCCATCTTCATATACCTTGCCCGCATCTCCCGTAGCAATGAACGCACAGGAATAAAGATTGGCAAGGTCAATTACATTCACCGCGCCTGCCACTCCTAAGGGCTGCACGTGCAGCGGATCATACAAGTCGCGCAGCATTACTTTCATCCACGGAGGCGATTGAAAAATCCCGTCCCCCTTTGAATAGGCTTGACTGAGCAATTCAGTCATACCGTATTCCGAATGAATTTTTTTTACCCCGAAAGCATTGGTCAGTCGCTCGTGCACTTCTCTTCGCGTCAACTCTTCGCGCCTGCCTTTCATGCCACCGGTTTCCATCACTATCAACTCTGGAAATGCTATCGGAAACTGTTCTGAAAAATCGAGCAAGGCAAAAGTGACTCCAATCAGAATAGTTTTCTGCCCTTGATCCCTCAAGGTTTTCAAGCGATGATTCAGTTCAAGGTACTCCTCTAAGAAAAAACCACTCTCTTCTTTTTGAGTCAACGCCATCAGCTCTTTCGCCATATAAATCAGTGAGGAATGATTCCGCTCTAAGTACGAAGGAAGTAAAGAAAGGAGAACGTAATCTTGGATGGAGCCATAGCATCTTTCAAAGCTTCTGATAAAACTTTGGCGGTATAAATTCTCATCAGCCACATAATGTTTGGAAGGGAAACTACCGGTAGTGCCACTGCTCTCAAATACTGTAGCGGCTTCACTTCCTTCTGCCAATATCTTTTGTGATTTAAAGAATTCAATGGGAAGAAAAGGAATGTCGCAAAGTTGTTGCACATTTTGAGGAGTGCGATGCAGCAAATGGCAAAACTGATGATATACCGGTACCTGGTGAAACTGATAGCGAAATACCTCCAGAGCTATCGTTTCGAAATTCGCCTCTCCCGTTTCGAAAATGCGTTCTTTTAAATCATCCACTCTCTTTGAAATTTTACATTCAAAATTGCAATAATTACCACAACTTCCGTTTTCTTCGTTCCGGTGAAAAAAATATTCCCTTTTCTCTTTTTAATTGTATTCATCAGTAGCTGTATAAAACCTCCTACTTACCCCATTGAACCGCATATCGAGTTTAAGTCGGTATCCTCTGATTATGTGTATAGCGGCTACACCGACACGCTGATTATTTCATTTACCGATGGGGATGGCGATATTGGGGTAAGCCCATCTTCCAGCGATAGCTGCGACCTCTGCGCCCTCAAACATGGCGACAGCACCTGCTTTAATCTCAGTGGCTTCAACGTTTTTCTGATTGACAGCCGCGATACTTGCGTGAGCACTTATGCTTCGGCTAACATACAAACCGGCAGTAAGTATGACGACATTAGCGGGGAGATTGTAATCATTACCTCTATTGATTCCAAGAAATGTTTTGCTGCCCCTATGCCGGGTTGCCCCAAAGATACTGTAGTGTATTCGATCCTGATAAAAGATAAAGCAGGCCATAAGAGCAACATTGTGCAAGCCACTCCCATTATCGTGGATGGAGAGTAAAGAATTGCACTACGCTTGGTATCAACTGCGTTTCTTCACCCAATTACTGGTGCCATTACCGGAATTTCCATTCGAGTGAGCGCTTGTAGTCTTCTGCTTTTCAGCAGAGATATTGCTGAACAGATGAGCCGCTACTAATGCTGCTATTTCCATCTCCTCTGCATTTTCGTGTAGCAGGTATTCCGGCTTAAAATGCTTGGGCACAAAGTTGGTGTCGAACCTTCCCGACACAAAATCTGGATGATGCAACACAAACTTCCCGAAAGCCAAGGTGCTCTTTACGCCTACAATCTTATAGTCATCAATAGCGCGCAGCAACCTTTCAATCGCCTCTGTGCGATCGCTGCCGTAAGCGATTAGTTTAGCCAGCATTGGGTCGTAATAGATAGGAATATCCATGCCTTCTTCATAGCCGTCATCCACCCGCACGCCCGGCCCTTCCGGCTTTATATACTGCTCTAAGCAACCGATGTCGGGCAAGAAATTATTCGTAGGATCTTCGGCATATATCCGCAACTCAATCGCGTGACCGCGCATTTGCAAGTCGTCTTGCATAAAACTCAGAGCCTCGCCCCGTGCAATCTTTATTTGCTCTTTCACTAAATCAATCCCAGTTATCATTTCAGTCACCGGGTGCTCTACCTGTAAGCGGGTATTCATTTCCAAAAAGTAGAAATTGAGTTCTTCATCTACCAAAAACTCTACCGTGCCGGCACCGATATAAGCACAACTGCGCGCCACTTTCACGGCTGCCTCCCCAATGGCTTTGCGCTTTTTTTCATCCAAACAACTGCTCGGTGCTTCTTCCAACACTTTCTGATGCCTGCGCTGCACACTGCATTCGCGTTCGAATAGGTACACAATGTTTCCATAATTATCGCCCAACACTTGCACTTCAATATGTTTGGGAGACCCCACAAACCTTTCAATAAACACACTGCCATCGCCAAAAGCGTTCAGGGCTTCGCTCTGTGCCCGCTGCATCTGCTCTTCCAGTTCATCAAAAGCAGTGACTACGCGCATCCCTTTGCCGCCTCCACCGGCACTGGCTTTTATCAATATCGGATAACCGATGGTTTCAGCTAAAGACTTTGCTTCGTTTATATCGGTAATGGCTCCTTCACTGCCCGGCACCATCGGAATGTCAAATCTTTTAGCGGCCTCTTTAGCCGCCAATTTATTCCCCATTATCTCTATCGCTTCAGGGGTAGGGCCAATAAAAGTAAGGCCGGCTTCTTCTACCATTCGGGCAAAGGCGGCATTCTCACTCAAAAAACCGTAGCCCGGATGAATTCCTTCTGCTCCTAACTGTAGGGCCACTTCCACTATTTTATCTCCTCGCAAATAACTGTCGTGGCTACTGGCAGGGCCTATGCACACCGCTTCATCCGCATAGCGCACATGTGGGCTATGCCGATCGGCCTCGCTGTAAACGGCCACTGTGAGAATACCCATTTCACGAGCGCTTTTCATCACGCGCAGAGCAATTTCACCTCGATTGGCAACTACTATTTTTTTCATAGAAACAAATAAAACGTGAATGGCGAAAATGAGAAAATTATCGGGGATAGATACCCTCAAAAGAAAGGATTCAAAAGAGGGAGGCCTGCGGCACTGCTGCCTCGCCTTGCTAACTGAATATTGACCTTGCGGTGTAAAATCTTATCTTCGCGGCTCAATTTTCCACACTCGACTATGGCAGACAATTCAATTATATTTTCAATGCTCGGAGTCAGCAAAACGATTCCTCCCAATCGCCAGATACTGAAAAACATTTATCTGAGTTTCTTCTACGGAGCAAAAATTGGCATCATCGGTGCCAACGGCTCCGGTAAATCAACCCTGTTGCGCATCATTGCCGGCTTGGATGATAACTACCAGGGTAAAATCGAAAAAAGCAAGGACTATTCTGTGGGTCTGCTGCAACAAGAACCACTGCTGGATGAAGAGAAAACGGTGATTGAAATGGTGCGCGAAGGCAAGCAAGAAATTTTTGATATGCTGCATGAATTCAATACCATCAGCGATCAATTTGCCGATCCTGATTTGACTCCTGAGCGAATGGAGAAACTGTTAGAACGCCAAGGAGTGCTTCAAGATAAAATTGATGCCGCAGGTGCTTGGGAAATTGATCAGGTACTCGACCGGGCTATGGATGCGCTGCAATGCCCCGACCCGGAGGCGAAAATTAAGTTATTGTCGGGCGGAGAAAGAAGAAGAGTGGCTCTGTGCCGCTTGCTTTTACAAGAGCCGGATGTGCTGTTGCTTGATGAGCCTACCAACCACCTCGATGCGGAATCGGTACTTTGGTTAGAGCATCATTTAGCACAATACAAAGGAACCGTTATCTGCATTACGCACGACCGTTATTTCCTCGATAATGTGGCCGGATGGATCTTAGAGTTGGATCGCGGTGAAGGCATTCCGTGGAAAGGGAACTACACCTCGTGGTTAGAGCAAAAGCAGACAAAGATGGAGCAGGAAGAACGTGCCGAAAGCAAGCGCCAACGAGTGATGCAGCGCGAGTTGGAATGGTCGCGCATGGGGCAAAAGGCAAGGCAAGCTAAAGGGAAGGCACGTTTAGCCAACTATGAGAAAATGCTCCAAGAGGACTCAAAGAAACAGGATGAAAAATTAGAAATATACATACCCCCGGGACCGCGCCTCGGAGCGAAGGTAATTGTGGCAAACGATGTCGCAAAAGCATTTGGCGACCGACTCTTATACGAGAATCTGAATTTCTCTTTACCACAAGGGGGCATAGTGGGCATCATAGGCCCTAACGGAGCAGGTAAAACCACTTTATTCCGGATGATTATGGGCATGGAAAAGCCCAGCAGCGGAACTTTTGAGGTGGGCGAAACCGTAAAGATTTCTTATGTAGATCAGATGCACTCTAACATTGACCAAGAGAAGAATGTTTGGGAGGTCATTTCAAACGGAGATGAGTGGATTGAGTTGGGTAAATTGAAACTAAACTCTCGCGGCTACGTGTCGCGCTTTAACTTTAATGGAGCCGATCAACAGAAAAAGATAAAAATCCTTTCGGGGGGAGAAAGAAACCGCTTGCACTTAGCGCTTACCCTTCGCGAAGAAGCCAACGTGCTCTTGCTGGATGAGCCGACCAACGACCTTGATGTAAACACCATCCGCGCATTAGAAGAGGCATTGGAAAACTACGCGGGCTGTGCAGTTATTATTTCGCACGACCGTTGGTTTCTCGACCGCGTATGCACTCACATCTTAGCCTTTGAAGGAGAGGGACAGGCATATTGGTTTGAAGGTGGTTTCAGCGATTATGAAGAAAACAAGAAGCAACGGTTGGGAATTTCTGAAGATCAACCGCGTAAGTACCGCTACAAAAAATTAGTGGTATCCTGATTAGAAGCTAAATGTTTTTTTGCAACCGGTCTTGACAAAAACGAGCGATTGCTATATATTAGTAGCATATCCTGACTTCAGCACTATAGAACAAAGTATTCATAACAAAGCAAATTACACATGAAAGTTTACTTCATTCTGTGCTTAATGGTAACGCACGCAGTTTCTTCCTCTTTGCAGGAAGAAATTAAAACACAAGGTTCATTTCACGCCACCATCAATGGCGCTGATTTTAAGGTTCGCGAAGATCAGTTATATCGCGGATTGCTGATCAACCGCGCTGCTTCTATGGATGGCCGAATACCTGCCCGCACGGTAGTGAATGCTGTTTTCAGTGGCCCTACCATACAGAATGAGGAGGCGAAGCTGACTTCCGATAACATTCAGTTTGAAATTGGCTATGAGCCGAACAAAACGGGTGCCCCTTCCAGCTATTTAGTAGCCATACAGTACCAACACAACAACTACTACATGGTGAAGGAACAAAGCAAGGTGAGCATTACTGATTTCACATGGGAAACTGACAGAAAGCACTTCAACTTATCAGCCGATTTCGATTGCACGATGCGAAGTTTCGGCTATCCTTCAGATGGGATAAAGGATATTGTGTTGAAAGGAGATATGGAGAATATAAAGATAACCGTGCCCAGTTGGCTGGCAGAGAAAAACTAATTACTCCGGTTTATTGATTTCGGCTTTCACCTTATCCATCGCTTCAAAAATCTTATCAAAATCTTCTTGAAAAATAAGGATGCTGTTGCGAATAAATTCCCCTTCGTTTTTTCGGCTCTCTGTGATCTTAAGCAAGCGGGAACCCTGTTGGTTTTCTTTTAAGTCAAAGAAGTAAGTTCTTTTACCGGCAGGAACTTTTTCAGAGAATAATGTTTTGTCGTCAAACATTCTTTTATTGTTTTGCGGGCGCAAGGTAACACAATTCCAATATCTGCAAAATCACCATTTATGCAAAAAAAGATACTGCTTTTGGGCAGCGGAGAGCTGGGGAAAGAATTGACTATTGCTCTTAAAAGACTCGGTCATTACGTAGTAGCCGTGGACTCGTATCGCGATGCTCCGGCCCACCAGTTAGCCGATGAATGTGAGGTGATAAACATGCTGGACGGAAAGGCTCTTGATACCATTGTAGCGAAGCATGAACCCGATATAATTATTCCCGAAATAGAAGCTATTCGCACCGAAAGATTTTACGATTACGAACAGCAAGGCATACAGGTAGTGCCTTCGGCCAGGGCTGCCGACTTTACGATGAACCGGAAAGCTATTCGCGATTTGGCAGCAAAAGAATTGGGGTTGAAAACTGCGGCTTACAGTTATGCTACTACCTTGGAGGAACTGAAGTTGGCAGTGAAAGAAGTTGGTATTCCCTGCGTAGTAAAACCTTTGATGAGTTCGAGCGGGAAGGGACAGTCCACGATTAAAAGCGAAGCAGAAATTGAGCAGGCATGGAACTACTCCCAAAGTGGAAAACGGGGTGATATGGCTGAAGTAATTATAGAGGCTTTCGTAAAATTTCATACAGAAATCACTTTGTTGACCGTCACTCAAAAAAATGGCCCCACTCTATTTTGCCCACCTATTGGCCATTTGCAGGATCGCGGAGATTACCGTGAGAGTTGGCAGCCTTGTGTTATTAGTGAGGATCATTTACGCGAAGCACAGAACATTGCCGGAAAAGTAACAGAGGCTCTCACCGGAGCAGGAATTTGGGGAGTAGAATTTTTTCTGGCAGATGATGGAGTTTATTTCAGCGAACTGTCTCCGCGCCCACATGATACGGGAATGGTGACCTTGGCAGGCACTCAAAACCTCAGTGAATTTGAATTGCATGCCCGCGCAGTGCTGGGGCTTCCTATCCCTGTGATTGAACTTTTAAAAGTTGGAGCCAGTGCCGTCATATTAGCCGATAAGGAAGGAGTAAACCCCACCTACATCGGTATCGAAGAGGCCTTAAAAGAACCGCATACTGATATTCGCATTTTCGGCAAGCCAAGCACTCGTCCTTATCGCAGGATGGCCGTTACATTGGCTTACGATGAAGTGGGTACTGACATAACCCTCGTCAGAAAAAAGGCGTTGGCAAATGCCGGAAAAGTAAACGTGGAAAGCACCTGATAAAACATAGCTTCTCGCCATACTGAAACGAAAATTTGCAAATCAGTTCTTCACAAACTTTGAAACAAACAACTGTTTTGCCGCAGTGGCTTTCAATAAATAAATCCCCGGAGCTAAATCATCAATGTTTATGTTGAACAATTCAAATTTCTGACTTTGTGTCTTGAAAGATTTTACGGTGTTTCCTGCCATATCCACAATATTAAATTCCTTGCCGCCTTCGGCAGCTCCTCCTTTGAGAATCACATAAATTGTTGAATTGGCAGGATTGGGAAATAGTAACATCTGTCCATCGGGATTTTCTGTTGCATTTTCAAAAGGAATATTTACCGTAACGGAATCCGAGTAAAAACCATCGAAGCCCAAATTGTCAATGTACACCACCGAATTTCCTCTGACGGTGTCCATATTTACACCACGAATTGAAATATAAAAGCTATCAGGTATTGAAGTAGAATCCTGATAATAGATAGGAATGGAAAACAGAGTGTATCCATTGACCGTATCTGATTGTTTTATTCCCCCATTTCCAATCCAAACTCCGTTTTTTTGCATGACCACCGTTATGGTCATAGTGTCGGCTCCGTCCGGGATAAATTTGTAATAGCCGTTCAAAACAGAGTAGCGATGGCTCACCGGAAATAAGCCGTTGTTATTAATACCGTTACTCCGAATATATGAACTCATGTTATAAGGGGCAGATATGTTTTCGAAACGAATAGCATATTGACCCGAAACAGCATCCATAGTTTTGTAGTAAGGGAAAAATGGGAAAAAATTGGATGGGGCTTCTCTCGTTCCATTCGCCCAATCAGAAGCTTGTTCATATTCGAGAGAATCCCAAGATTCAAAATCATGATTGGGAATATTTTGGGGAGTCCCTGAAAAGGAAATATCATCTATCATCATCCAGCTATTAGAGTTAGCTAGTTGTGGCCCGTCTGTAATATCTGTACTCATAAAACCAACAAGGATACTGTCGGGAGTTAACGATGAAATATACGTAATTGGAAAAGCAGTTCGCGCAAATACGCCTCCTGAATTTCCGGTAAGAATATTTGGTGCCAGAGTAATGCTTGTTCCATTCTTTTTAAGAAGGATAAATACCAGTGCGGTGTCTCCCGCAACGATATTGTAATTCATATAAGCAAACATGGAGTCGGGTCGCGAAGTAAAAGGAGAGCCGCCTATTGGTTGATTTCCATTTGGTGCCACCGTTCCCGATAACCCGATACCTACAGGGAAATTATTATTCCCATATAGATATAAAGCTTTGGAAGAATTATAGGATAAGGTATCCGTGCAGTTGCCAAGGTACTTCCAACCCGTTGGGAACTTTGCCACCACATGATCCCATAATTCAAAATTACCGTTGGGAATTTCGCTGGCTCTCGGATAAAAAGTAAGCGGATTGCTGTAGAAATTTCCAGATGACTTGCGCACCCTCATTCGCACTGAATATTTTTGGTCGGGAGTAAGTGAAGTTAAAGTAGCCGATACATACACCGGCTGGCTACCGCTCACAGTAAAAGGATTTGCTTGAACAGAATCAGTAAAATTTTCATTTAATCCATACTCAAAATAAATATCGGCTGAACTACTTCCCGAAGCAGCATAACCGGAAAAAGTAACATTGTTCCAAGAGATATTTTTCACCGGCATCAGATTGGCAATGGGAACAATTCCGGTAAAAAATTGACTCTCACCACCATAAAAATCTCCCATATTGGTATGTGCTTTCAACCGATAGTAATAGGTAGTATTGGGAGTTAAAGAAGTAAGTGAGGAACTAATATTGTATGTTGACGAATCTGAGATATTAGAGAGGGAAGGCACACTATTCATATTATATATTGGAGCATTGGCGCTGTATTCAAATAATAGGCTGACAGGCAAATGGAAGTTACTAACTATTCCATTCAGCACGGCAGTGCTATCGGTGACTCCGGTAGCCGGAAGTGTTTGAATATTCCCAACCGCATTCCCCGTAAAAAAGGTATTCATGTTTCCATAAACGGTCAAACTTCCGCTTTGCGCTTTCAAGCGGAAATAATAGTAAGTATAAGGCTGTAAAGAGGAGAGGTTAGCGGTTAGGCTGTGAAAGGCAGTATCGCTAACGGTTGCAGGAGTGGCGGTTATTGAATCCCCCAAAGAAGGGGTAATGCCGTATTCAAAACTCAGATTCACGGGGCTTTGAAACCCACTGATAAAGCCATTCAATGTGGCCGAAGAGGTGGAGATAGAGGTAGCGGGTAAAGTATTTAAATTTTGCAGGGTATTACCGGTAAAAAAATTGAGTGTATCCCCGTGAATCTCTCCAGCATTAGAAACTACTCGGGTGCAATAGTAATACCACTTATTAGGAGAAAGATTTGAAATATCGGCCTGCACGGGAGTTGGAGTACTGCTGGTGATATCGGTTCCATAAAAAGAAGACCAACTCGGAGAGGACATCGTGCTGTCCGTTGAGTAGAAGAAATAGTATTGAGCCGGGTAGCCATGTGTATTTACACTCCCAAACAGGCGGGCACTGGCAGTGTCTATCATGTAAGAGCCGGTGGTGTAAACCTCTGGCACAGGAGTGTAAGTATAAAGATAAACCGAGCCGTACCAAGCACCGATGGCACCTAAGCTATCATTAAAAAAAGTAACTGAAGAAAAATACTGATTGGCAAAAGTGTTAGGGATTGTTTCTTTTCCCCAACCGATTCCTCCGTTCACTGTTTTCATAAACGTTGCACTGTCCCCAACAATATATCCTTTGGCAGTATTCAAAAAGGAAATGTCATTTAGTATTCCTCCCGTTTCATCCTTCAAAACAAACCAGTTAGCACCACCATCGGTAGTTTTTAGAATGGAGCGGGTGCTGCTGCTCCCCCGAATCCCTCCTACTACAAATCCGGTATCGGCAGTACTAAATGCAATGGCATTCCATGCTCTGCTGATGGGAGAAAAAATTGGATTCCAGCTATATCCCCCATCAGTCGTTTGTAGTATAGTACCTTCGTTCCCCACAGAAAAACCGTTTAGTGCATCGGAAAAATAAAGTGAGTTTAACCGGGGGCCATGACCGCTGTATATCATACTGAAACTTTGTCCGGAGTCAGTTGTCTTCAATACAAATTGCATGGTGTCAGATTCTCTTGCGCCTATAACAAATCCTGTTTGCGGATTGATGAAAATGATTTTATTGAAATCACAATTCACCGGAGAGGAACCATACACCCAAGTTAAACCTCCGTCAGTTGTTCTTTTTATTTTTCCGTTGGAGCCTACTGCTACGGCAATAAGACTGTCACAATAAGCAAAACTCTTTAACCATGACAACATGGGGTAATCAGCGATAAAATCCCAGGAGACCCCCTGACTCACCGAGCGAAAGATACTTTCAATAGAATCGTTGGAAAAGCTGCCGCCAACCACTTGAATATCCTGTGGGTTTTTAATAACCACTTGATTGACACTTCGTGAATGGGGCACATAAGTCTGCGTCCATTGCTGCGAATGAATACTTGCGGAAATAGCAGATAGAATAACTAAAATTAAGAGGCGAGTAGAATATCTCATAAAATTTAAATTTCAAAGACGACACAAAAAGCTCAAACTGTAATCTTGTCAATGAATCATCCCGATAAGAAGAATCAAAACATAACCAAACATGAAATTATACTTAATTCGGCTGACTTTCCTGCGCTGTCCTCTTTTTTATCAACACCGTTAGGTTGTTGATTTCTCTCTCATTTCTACATTCGCGGGGTCTTAATTTCACAAAGATTTTGGATCAGCGCAAGTTCATTGCGCACAGCACTTAAATATTTGCAACATGGCGAAACAACAAGTAGAAGCAAGATACACCGAAGATGAAGTAAAAACCCTCGATTGGTTGGAGCATATCCGTATTCGTCCCGGTATGTATATCGGCAAAACCGGTGACGGCTCTTCGATGGATGATGGTATTTACATTCTGCTCAAGGAAGTGATTGATAACTGCATTGACGAATACCAGATGGGCTATGGCAAAAAGGTGGAAGTGACAGTGACTAAAGATAAAGTGAGCGTGCGCGACTATGGCCGGGGTATTCCCTTGGGCAAATTGGTGGACTGTGTATCGCAAATAAACACAGGAGCCAAATACGACTCACAGGCTTTTAAAAAATCGGTGGGGCTAAACGGAGTGGGAACCAAAGCAGTGAATGCACTTTCTGCACGATTCTCCGCTTATGCCGTGCGCGATGGTCAAAAAAAGTTGGCGGAGTTTGAAGCCGGCAAATTAGTGAAAGATCATAAGTTGGAAAAAACCGATGAACCAAACGGCACATACATTGAATACCTTCCCGACACTAAAATCTTTCGCAACTTCCATTATATCCACGACTATGTAGAGTTGATGATTGAGAACTACACCTACCTGAATACCGGTCTGGCTTTTTATTATAATGGCAACCGCTACATATCACAAAAAGGACTGTATGATTTGCTGTCGCACAAAAAAGATGAGGCCTCGCTTCGCTATCCTATCATCCACTTAATCAGTGAGGATATTGAAATAGCCATGAGTCACAGCAATCAGTATGGCGAAGAATACTACAGTTTTGTGAACGGGCAGTACACCGTGCAGGGAGGCACTCACTTGCAAGCCTTCCGCGAAGCCATTGTGAAAACGGTGCGCGATTTCTACAAAAAGGATTATGACACGGTGGATATTCGCGAGGCAATTTGCGCAGCTATTTCGGTGCGCATACAAGAGCCTGTTTTCGAGTCGCAGACCAAAACTAAATTAGGAACAGATAAACTTCATGGAGAAGAAAAAACCATGAAGCAGTTTGTGCTGGAGTTTGTAAAAGAGAATTTAGATAATTACCTCCACAAAAATCCCGAAACGGCTGATGCCCTGCTGAAACGAATTTTGCAGAGTGAAAGGGAGCGAAAAGAAATTGCGGGCATAAAGAAACTGGCCAACGATCGCGCCAAAAAAGCCAATATCCACAATAAAAAATTGCGCGATTGCCGAGTGCATTTTAATGATGCAAAGGCGGAGCAGCGCTTGGAGACTACGCTGTTTATTACTGAAGGAGATTCGGCCAGTGGTTCGCTCACTAAAAGCCGCAACCCCGATTTGCAAGCCGTGTTTTCTCTTCGCGGCAAGCCGCTTAACTGTTTCGGCCTTACCAAAAAAGTGGTGTATGAAAATGAGGAATTCAACCTGCTGCAACATGCGCTGAACATCGAGGACAGCATTGACGATTTGCGCTATAATAACATAGTGGTAGCTACCGATGCCGATGTGGATGGGATGCACATTCGTTTGTTGCTACTCACTTTCTTTCTACAGTTTTTCCCCGATGTGGTGCGCAATGGGCATGTGAAAATTCTGGAGACTCCGCTATTTCGAGTGCGCAACAAGCAAAAAACTATTTATTGCTATAACGAAGTGGAGAAGCAAGCTGCCGTGAAAGAACTCAAAGGCAATCCCGAGATTACTCGCTTCAAAGGATTAGGAGAAATTTCTCCCGAGGAGTTTGAAGGCTTCATAGGAGACGATATTCGCCTAAGCCCGGTGATTGTGGAAGAGAAGGAAGTAAAAGGCCTGTTGGAATATTACATGGGAAAAAATACCCAAGAACGTCAAGAATTCATCATCAACAATCTGCGGGTAGAGAAAGAGGAAGCAAAGGTGGCGGAGCCAGAAATAATTGAAGAAGTTGAAGTATAGCGAGAAGAACCACAAAGCACACAAGGAATGCACGAGGAAAACAAATAGTGCCCTTTGTGTTTAAAATTTGATAGATGAAAAAGAAAGACAAGGAAAAGTTTGACCCGGAAGCAAACGTAGAAGGTGCCGATGATACCGTACGCGTGGAAGATATGTTTCAGAACTGGTTCTTAGATTATGCGAGTTACGTTATTCTAGAGCGAGCGGTCCCTGCTATTGAAGATGGATTAAAACCTGTACAGCGCAGAATACTTCACGCACTAAACGAGATGGACGATGGCCGTTTCAATAAAGTAGCGAACGTGATTGGTCAAAGTATGCAATACCATCCTCATGGAGATGCGAGTATTGGCGATGCGCTGGTGAACATGGGGCAGAAAGAATTGTTGTTCGATACCCAGGGAAACTGGGGCGATGTGCGCACCGGAGATTCGGCAGCAGCTCCTCGTTACATTGAAGTTCGCCTTTCCAAATTCGCAAAGGAAGTCGCCTTTAATGATGCCACTACCGAATGGCAGTTATCGTATGATGGACGAAAGCGCGAGCCGATTACCCTGCCCATGAAATTCCCTTTATTGCTTTCGCAAGGAGCCGATGGAATTGCGGTAGGTCTTTCTACCAAAATACTTCCACACAACTTCATTGAGTTATGCGAGGCCAGCATCAATTATCTGGAAGGAAAACGTTTTCGATTGTTTCCCGATTTCCCTTCCGGTGGTTTTGTAGATGTGAGCGAATACAACAAAGGCGAGCGCGGAGGGAAGGTGAAAGTGCGCGCCAAGATTGAAGTGGTGGACAAGAAAACACTGGCTATTCGCGAAATTCCTTTTGGAACTACTACCGGCAGTTTGATTGAAAGTATTCTGAAAGCACAGGATAAGGGAAAGATTAAAATCAAGAAGATCGTAGATAACACCGCGAAGGATGTTGAAGTGCTGATAGACCTTGCTCCCGGCAGCGATCCCGATGTGACTATTGATGCCCTCTATGCTTTTACCGATTGTCAAAATTCTATTTCAATCAATGCCTGCGTGATCGTGGAGGATAAGCCAATGTTTTTAACGGTGCACGATATTTTAGAGCGCAGCACCGAAAAGACCAAGAAACTGCTTCAGCGCGAGTTAGAAATACGCCAATCCGACTTGAATGAGAAGTGGCATTTCTCTTCCTTAGAAAAAATATTTATTGAGAAAAGAATCTATCGCAACATCGAAGAGTGCGAAACTTGGGAGGCTGTCATTGATACCATTGACAAAGGCTTGAAGCCTTATAAGAAATTATTCAACCGAGAGATTACCCGAGAAGATATGGTGCGATTGACAGAAATAAAAATCAAACGTATCTCGAAGTTCGATGCTTTTAAAGCCGATGAAGAAATAAAATCTATCGAAGCGGAATTAAAACAAGTAGCGCACGATTTAAAACATCTGAACGATTACACCATTGCTTATTTCCAAAACTTGCTGAAGAAGTACAGCAAAGGACGCGAGCGCAAAACCGAAATAAAAGGCTTTGAAGAAATTGAAGTGAAGCAAGTAGCTGCTACCAATGCAAAGTTATATGTGAACCGTGCCGAAGGGTTTCTGGGAACCGGTTTAAAGAAGGACGAATTTGTATGCGAGTGTTCCGACTTGGACGATATTATCGCTTTTACGCGCGGAGGAAAAATGATGGTGACCCGCATTGGCGACAAGAAATTTGTAGGCAAGGATATTCTGCACATAGCGGTTTGGCAGAAAGCCGATGAGCGCACCGCTTACAACATGGCTTACTACGATGGCAAGAGCAAGCGCACCTTTGTGAAGCGCTTTCATGTAACGGGAGTAACCCGCGAAAAAGAATACGACCTCACTCAAGGTTCGCCCGGCACCAAGGTGATTTACTTTACGGCCAATCCGAATTCTGAATCAGAACTTGTGAAAGTGCAATTGCACCCTAATTGCACTGCCCGCATCAAAGAGTTTGAATTTGATTACGCCACCATTGACATCAAAGGCCGTCAGAGCAATGGAAACATTTTGACCAAGTTTCCGGTGCGCAAAATGGATTTGTTGGAGAAAGGAAAATCTTCTATCGGGGGCATGAAGATTTGGTTCGATGAAAAATTCGGTAGGCTGGTGAATGAAGAAAAAGACAAATGTCAATACCTCGGAGAATTCAACACCGGAGATCAGGTGCTGGTAGCTTATAAAGATGGCAATGTAGAACTCACCAACTTTGAGTTGACCAATAAATACGAAACAGACGACATTGTTGCGGTAGAGAAATTTAATCCCGAAAGAATATACTCTTGTGTGTATTACGATGGCGATAGTAAAAACTACTACGTGAAGCGATTCAGAATAGAGTTGAAGAGCGAGCGATTTAAGTCTGCCATCACTACCGAGCACAAGGATTCAAAACTCTTAGTGTTTTCGGCCCGCCCCGAAGTGTGGGTTAAGTTCAACGTGCAGAAAGGTAAGTCGAAGGATAAAATAGAGGAAGAAGTAAAATTGAACGACCTGATGGATGTGAAAGGATGGAAAGCCTTAGGCAATCGCCTTTCCCAATTCTCTGTTACCGGCAAAATAAGCGAAGTGGAAAAGGAAACTACTTTGCCGGATGAGGTAGAAATAGGAACTACTATTGAATTAGACATCAAGCCTAAAATTCTCAAAAAGGGAAGTCAGGGCGATTTGTTCTAAGCGCTGCAACGCTATGTTCTCCTTCTTTAAGGTAAAGCATTCTGCTGGATTGATAACAAGAATTAGGCAGGGGAGTCCAGCGCATGATGGGAAACTTTTTCACTTACCACTCACCACTCAACACTTTTTCGAGGGGTAGTGTAAAGTAAAAAGTGGCTCCCTCTCCAACCCTGCCTTCGGCCCACACCCTGCCACCGTGTTTGTCAATAATTCGCTTTACGATAGCCAAGCCAATGCCGGTTCCTTCAAATTCATCGAGCGTGTGCAAGCGATTAAACACCTGAAACAAACGGTTGTAATACTGCATATCGAACCCGGCTCCATTATCCTTAACATAGAAAATAATCTCTCCTCCTTCTTCTCTTGATCCAATTTGTATTAAAGGTGTTTGATTTTTTGAGGAGTATTTGATAGCATTAGTAATAAGGTTCATGAGCACTTGCTCCATCAACGTTTTATCAGCTAAAACTTCCGGCAAGTCGCCTGTTTTTATCTCCGGCTTCCGAGTAATACTTTCGCAGGCAGATTCAATGCACTCTGAAACCACTTCTTTCATATTCACCGGTACTTTTCTCAAACTGCTCCGTCCTGCTCGCGAAAACACGAGCATATCTTCGATCAGTGCCTGCATCCGCAAGGTATTTTTCATAATCAGGTCAAATAGTTCCAACTCTGATTCATTCAACTTTTCACGACTTTTTTTCTTGATAATTTGAGCAAAGCCAAAGATAGAACGCAATGGGGTGCGCAAATCGTGAGATACCGAATAACTGAATGCCTCTAACTGCTGGTTGCTGTCAAGCAATGCCGAAGTGCGCTGTTTTACTTTTTCTTCGAGTGCAGTATTCAGCGTTCGTATTTCCCTTTCCGCTTTTTTCAACTCAGTAATGTCATGCACCGTTCCGAATATTCGGATCGGAATACCTTGCTCATTCAATGCAAATTTGCTTTGAACCTGAAGATGCTTTTCGATATTATCGGAGCCGATAACTCTACAGGTATAAACAGAACTTTGGAAATTTTTCATGGCCAGCACAATCGCTTGCTCTACCTCGGGCAAATCATCGGGGTGAACAAATTGAAGAAACAATTTCGTAGAAGGCGTTTTTTTTCCCGGAACTAATCCGAGTATTCGGTAGGCCTCATCGGACCAGATAGCCTCCTTGGTTTGCAAATCAATTTCCCAATTACCGAGGTGGGCTATGCTTTGTGCTTCGGCCAACAACTGTTGATTTTTACTCAAGAGTTTTTCAGCTTCTTTCTTTTTCTTCAGTTCGCAGGCCTCTTTCATGGCTCGGTGAATTTTGGGCAAAAGAGAATATAGCTTATCCTTCAATGCATAATCGGTGATCCCATTCTTAATCAGATCTACCGCGTTTTCATCGCCTATAGTACCGGATACAATGATAAAGGGAGTGTAGGGAGCCTTCTGCTGCTTGATTTCGAAAGCGGTAAGCCCGTTAAACCCCGGCAACGAAAAGTCGGACAAAATAATATCGGGTTTGAACGCTTCTAAGGCGGCAACATATTTCTCTTCGTTTTCTACCACTTCTGTTACGTGTGGAAGGTCACTCTTTTTCAAATGATGTAGCAACAATTCAATGTCGGTCAAATCATGCTCTACCACTAATATCTTTATTTGTTTTTCCATACGGTTTCTATCGTTATCGAGGAGGAAGTTGGTTAAGGATCATCCAGTACAGACCTAAGTCACTCACTGCTTTTACAAACTGTTCAAATGCCACCGGCTTAACCACATAGCTGTTCACGCCAAGTTCATAGCATCGGTTTATGTCCGGGTCTTCTCGCGAAGAGGTGAGTATAATCACAGGAATTTTTCGGGTGCGCTCGTCCGCTTTTATTTTCTCCAACACCTCAATGCCGCTTACTTTGGGCATCTTCAAATCTAGCAAAATGATGCGCGGACCATTCTGGATATTTCGACCTTCAAACTCACCGGTAGCAAAGATGAAGTCCAATGCCTGCGCGCCATCCTTCAAATGCAAAAGGTGGTTGGCCAAATTATTTTTCTTCAAAGCGCGAATAGTCAATTCCGCATCGCTGGGGTTATCTTCCACTAATAAAATTTCAACTTCTTGTATCATGGTTTTAAATTTTTATTCAGAGAAAACCAAAAGGTAGTTCCTTCATTCAGTTTTGAATCAGCCCACACTTTGCCTCCGTGTTTGGTAATGATTTGATGAACAATAGCCAGCCCTACACCGGTGCCTTCAAATTCTTGTTCGGTATGCAGCCGTTGAAACACTCCAAAAAGTTTATTGGCATATTTCATATCAAAACCCACTCCGTTATCCTTCACAAAATAGGAAGTATCTCGTTTGTTTTCTTGCGCCCCAATTTCAATCACAGCTTCTTTTTCCAACCGGGTATATTTTGCCGCATTCGATAGCAGGTTCACCCACACTTGCCGAATGGACACAATATCGGCCATAGTAGGAGGTAACTTTCCAATTTTGAAATGGATTATTCGGGAGGGTTCACTCTGCGAAATTTCAACACATACCCCTTCCACCATTTCCTGCATATTCACCGAAGACTTCACCAACTCTCTACGACCTAAGCGAGAGAACGAAAGCAAATCATCAATTAACTGCCCCATCTTTTTCGCATTGCCCATAATGTTACCAACGAGCCGATAGCCTTCCTCATCCAATTTAGTTCCGTAATCTTCCTGTAAGATTTGTGCATAGCCGTTTACTCCTCTCAGCGGAGCGCGCAAATCATGAGACACAGAATAGGTAAAGGAGTCGAGTTCGTTATTCACTCTTTCTAATTGCTTCGTCTTTTGGAGCAGTAACTCGGCTTGTTCTTTTGCCCGGGTAATGTTGCGGGCAGTAGCATACAACAAGTTGTCATACACTACCGTGTTCCATTGCAACCACACGTACTGACCGTTTTTGCATCGGTACCGATTTTCAAACCCAATAGTCGTTCTGCCGGAAGCTAATTTTTCTACTTCCTTTAAAGTATTCTCTACATCATCCGGGTGAACAAAACTGATAAAGGGAGATGCTTTTAACTCCTGTTGAGTATAGCCCAAAACCTTTTCGTAAGATTCATTCAAGTGCAAAAAATAACCTTCGAGGCTCGCGGTGCCGAGCAGGTCAGGGGCTTGGTCGTAGAAGATATTTTTCATAACCAGCTCCTTATTGATTTGCCCCAACCGTTCTTGTACTTGTGTCTTTTCGCTGTCTGATTTATTAATAGTAATCGTGAGATACCACACTAACAGAAGAAAAATAACAACGATAATAGTCACATGAATCGCGATCCCCAACTCAACGCTTACCGGATAAAATCGGTTGATCACAATTCGCAGGTATCCGATAAGGATAGAAAACACAATAACAGAAGGGATGAGAAAACGCGCAATAGTTCCTCCTAAGAAAGGCGAAGTAAAAGTGTCCATAAATCCTACTTCGCTATTGATGAACAGTAAGGCTAAGCCAATCAGCAAAAAACAGATAGCGGTGTGCAAAGCCATTGGTATGTAGGCGAGAATGCCATAAAATTCTTGTACATAGTAGCTGTAGCCAATGATGGAAAATAAACCCACCACAAAAACACCTAAGGCAAAGTAATTAGCCACGGCTCTAACGAAAGTCTGCTTTTGAATAGAAAAGAGAATAGATAGTCCTGTAATAAAAAAACCGACAGCCGTATTTGGTGCCATGCTGTTGGCAACTCCATTCACTATATCCCCTTCTAATTTTTCTGAAAATAGTAAGTGATCTATCCCCAACGACCAATTGGCAAAAATGGAGAAGAGTTGCGTAAAGCCGAAAAGGCTAATAGTGCCCGCAAGAGCAATCATCCATATTTTAGCTTTCTTTTGAAGTACCAGAAAAATAGTGAGACCAACGAAGAGGAACAGAATCGCTGTCAAAGGATTCATGGCTACCATACCTGTACAAAGCCGCTTTAAAAAATTTACATCGAATTGCCATCCTATCAGTACAAGCAACCCAACCGCCATCACCAGACCTATTAAATAGTAGGATGATTTCCTGAGATTCTGTTGTAATGAAATCTGAAAGGACGATACGGATAGCATAAGAAAATCAACTTTAATCTTACTCTTAAACTCAGAACAGACTTTACAAATAATATAATTCAATTTACTATTCTCACGAGCCGCTGTCTCTCGCAATTAAAACGTAGCAATGAAAAAACCTAAATGGTTACAAAGATATTTAATTGAAAGGGGCAAGGCAACCGTACTGGTACTGTTTATTGTAATCTTGGAAAGAGCAATATCCCACATAAATCTTTATTTTGTAGCTAATCAAATCAATATTCCCCCGTATGTCCTTTCCTTCAAAGCCCCTAAAAATAGTAGTGGTAGATGATCAAACTCTTTTTCGCAAAGGATTGATTGCGCAACTCAGTGAATATGATGGCATCTCCATTACAGACGAAGCTGCCAATGGTGAAGAAGCCTTATTGTCCATCGAAAAATCTAAACCGGATGTGATGTTGCTGGACTTGCAAATGCCAATTATGAATGGCTACGAAACACTCGAACAACTAAAACAAAAAAAGGCTTCGGTCAAGGTTATCGTACTCTCTTCCTTTATGGAAGAGTGGCATATACTGCGAGCAATTAAAGTGGGAGCTGTGGGGTTTCTTTCCAAGAATGACGAACCCAACGAAGTGATGCTGGCAATTAAAAGCGTGACAGAAAATGGTTTTTACCTGAAGGAGGATATAAGTATGGTCACTCTTCGAAGAGTAATGATGCAAAAAGAGTTTACTCCTGTTTTTGAAAATGATTTTGTTGCTTTTAATAATCGAGAAATTCAAATCCTACAATTGATAGCGCTGGAGTATTCCAACGTAGAAATTGCGAACCGGTTTTTTCTCAGTGAAAGAACCATAGAAGATATTAGGCGAGAAATGCTTCGTAAAACAGGAGCAAAAAATGCGGTAGGATTAGTGGTGTATGCCATTAAAAATGGCCTCATTAATCCTGATCGGATAGAGGATGTGAGTATGGATTAGCTCCGGCAAAAAACGCATTATCGAATACAACAACTTTCGATAAACAGGAGCATCTGTGGGTCAGCGTCAAAAGTTGGGGAGTAGGATAAAAAAGCAATAGTTTGTAAAAACAAAATTTCCATCGAAACAAAAGAACTACTACTGCTACAAGAACTCTTCCCTGAAGAGCTGACAAACTATTTCTTCATTTCCCATTACCAGATACTGGGCAACTTAGAAACAAAGGAAGAGTATTGGGTGATAGAGTTTGAAGAAAAGAACGAATTGCCCAATGGCTATCCTGCTGCTGATTATGAATCGAAAGGATTTATGGAAAGCCAACTAATACAAGATTTTCCACTGCGAGGCAGAGCTGTTTACCTGCGCATTAAAAAGCGAAGATGGCGACATAAAACTAGTGGAGCAATCATTAAACGCGATTTCTCCTTCGTAGCCGGTGGTTCAAAATTCACACAAGAACTATCGGATTTTTTAAAAGAAGCAAGTGGATACGCGACCCGATACCATGAAAAACATAGCCAGCTATTACGGGATCAATAGCCGGAAACTACAGCGGCATTACAAACACAAGGTCAGCGGATATAAAAAGTGGAAGCAACTGCCTCATGCGCAGGATTATCTCATTTACCCCGAAAACATAACCGATACCTTGAGCATAGACGAGGTAAGTTTATCCAAAGGAGAGCTTTACACTTTTGTGACCAATAAAAATACAGGTGTAAAAAACAGAAAATCAGTAGTGGCAATTATCAACGGTACCGCAGCAAAAGAGATACAAGGGGTGTTAGAGAAGATACCATTAGAAAAAAGGAACATCGTAAAAGAAGTAACCCTAGATATGGCGCGAAATATGAGCCTGGCAGTAGAAACGAGTTTCCCTCAAAGCAAGATGGTCATAGACCGTTTTCATGTAGTAAGGTTAGTGATGGATGCTCTACAGCATCTTCGGATAAAACTCCGATGGAAAGCCATAGAAGAAGAAAATAAGGTGATTCAAGAAGCTAAAAAAGCAGGGTGCAAATATCTTCCGCAGATGCTATCCAATGGAGATACCCTTAAAGAACTATTAGCCAGAAGCCGCTACTTGCTGTATGTGTTTGAGGAAAACTGGACTATTAATCAAGCAAAGAGAGCAGCTATTCTATTCGAAAAGTATCCATTGCTGCAACAAGCCTACAAACTCACCTTGACATTTAGAAGCATGTATCAAAACCTTTGCAAAGAAAAAGCACTCCTTCAATTCAACGATTGGAAGAAACAGGTAGTTGTCTCGCAAATAGAAGAGTTCAATACCGCAGTCAACTCTCTTGAATATCATGCAGAGAATATCTTCCACTTCTTCGACCATCGAAGTACTAATGCCAATGCAGAATCATTCAACTCTAAAATTAAAGGGTTTAGAGCTAATTTGAGAGGGGTTACCGATGTCAAATTCTTCCTCTTTAGATTAGAGAAATTATTCGCCTAATTCAGACTACTCCCCAGAAAATGACGCTGACCCACATAAGGTCTATATATATCATCTTTGGACGTGCTAGCATCAGTAGTAAGTATCTGCGAAACTGCCGGTAGGCTACCTCCTTGAGCTAAGGTTAAATCTAAAAAGCCGGGTTCCCAATCTGTATAGTTTGGATCAATATCATCTCCTATTAAATTATAGCGGTAGTTCCAATACTTAGCCATATTCAGAGAGTTAGTAGTTTGTCCGAACAAACTAAAGCTAAGGCTTACACATAAAAAGGAACACACTAAATAAACTATTCGCTTATTCATATAAACTATTTTACTCTGTAGCAATTAGTATAGGGCTTATATTTACTACCTTCGTTACAAAAGGTAAACTCCATCGGTAGTTCAACAATTTTTATCATTTTAAAGCTATAACCTGAATGCCCTAACGAGTCGTAGTAATGCGAAGTTGCCCCCTCAATGCGATAAACTATTATAGTATCATCACCCTTCGTATAAAGGTATTCTTCGGCAAGGATACTAGTGCAATGCCAACATTGTTTTTGACAAGCATTTAAGCTAAACACTGAAAACACAATTACTATAATGTATCTCATTCTATTACTTTTAAGGGACTAATTCACAATCAAATCCTTCCGATTCGAGATAGTCAATGTCGTGTTGGCTCATCGCAGTAGTGTAGGTAATTCCCCCTACAAAATAATAAGGCAGTGTATCACAGTTATAACCGAGTGATTCATAATACTGCTTCACCCTCTCCTGTGGGTCAATATAACCAGCGGTAAAATATTGTACAGTATCAGCCCCTTTGTAACATTGCATGTTTAGCGACTGGTAGCTTTTGCATTCATATCTTTTCACACAACCAATCAAACTGGTCATAGCCACTAAGGCTATTGCTTTTAAAACAATCTCTCTCATTTTACCTATTTTTTACTCCACACCACCAGCCCCTCTATTACCTTTTGCTGCTCCTCGTTTTGCTTTTGCAGTTGCAATACATACAGGGTTAGCTCCTCTACTTTTTGCAACAACTTAGCGTCCATTTTGCCAAGGTCTATACCTTCGCAAACCACCTCGTCAGCACTGGGCACCCCGGGCAAGTGTTGGTTGTTATCAATAAATGTTTCTACATCCCGCAAGGTAGGCAGTTTATAGCTTTTATCAAAAACAAAATCGCTCCAATCGGCAGTAGTTTGTACCGCCACCTTTACTTTTTCGGTAAGTATGCCCTCTGTAGCATACAAAGTGTACCCCGCAGGAGTAGGTGTTACAGGCGACCCCAACAATAATTTACCTTTTATCGTCATCACTTCCGAACAGCCTCCCATGTTCGGATAAATAATCATCATGTTACTACTCAAATCATCAACGATAGCATGTCGTGGCTGCATGGTAAATGGGTCAATAAATCTAATCTGCGAGCCAAAGCCGGTAGTTGCTCCATTTACAATATCTAAATAAGTAGTGCCCGTAACCCCCGATAGCATAAGCGTGGTTTGCGTCCAAGATGTAACAGCAACGTTAATTCCCACTTTGCGTGAATCTACGCAAAACCACGGAAACGGGTTCCCTGTTTCTGTTACTTTAAATGCTGCACCTGTAACTCCGTCAATATGCAACTTTGCGCTGGGGGCAGCAACTCCTATCCCCACGTTCCCATTATTCTCTATGCTCATCAGCGCATTGTTGGGGCTTGTTCCTAACTCTATCCATTTATCTCCGTTAAATGAAGTTCTGCCCCACACCGACCCCACAGCTTGGTTGCCCGTGTTTGATTGGGTCGAAAATACCACAGATGGAGTGTAAACACTCATAGGGTTAGTTGACTCTAAATTTATATCACCATCAGTAACCTGAAATTTGCTTATAGGTAGTACGGTTCCTATCCCTACATTCCCGCTATTGGTATTATAAATATCACTACCTAAGGTATTCCATTGTGCATTGGCAACTGGGCATAAACTCAGCAGAGCAAAGCACGTAACCATTGTTTTGTAAGTGCGTTTTTGTGTACGATGCATCATTTTGTAAAAATTTTATACAAAAATAGTTGCACAGTTACCGCCTCGTTCTTACATTACGTTGTAATTTACAACTGCCGCCATTGTAATTTACAACTAAGTTAGTTGTATTGCACTTTGTGGCAATAAATTAGAAATACCTAAACAACAATTTTTTTGTCCTTTGTCGAACTGTATTAATCCTCCCATTCATGTCTGCAAAAACCATTGGCGAATACATTAAGATAGCGCGAGAGCAACGCAACCTTACACAAGAATATGTGGCAGCCGAGTTAGGCATAACTCAGCAGGCATTTCGTAAAATTGAAAGCAACGAAACCAAGCTGGATGCCGATAGAATATTCTTGTTACTGAAAATATTCGACTCCACTTTTCATGAAATCTTTCCTAACCATCATAATCACTCAGACCCACTTTCTGTTAATCAAGGCAACCCAATTTCTAACCATAATTTTCTCACTACTGCTGAAAAAGAACTGTATGAACGGCTCTTTCAAATACTCCAAAAATCTAATGAGGAAAAGGAAGAAATAATAAAACTAATACTCAAGAAATATAAGTGACCCTGCCACAATTTCATCCCCGCTACTCAACATGTTAAATATTCTTAGAGATAACTCTCACATATAGTTCATGATTTTTACTTATTGCTCTATTCAGAATAGAATGTAGGCCGATGAATAGATCCAATTCTAGTAGTTTCATTTTCCCCTGTGTCTTCACCATATGCATCTATCGGCACAGTGATAAAACAAAATCGCACGCGAAGCGCTCCTCTTATTTTAGCCACTCCACAAGAGGCTGTGTATAGCTTCCTGCCGTTTTCCTTTTACAAGCGAGCGCCATTGTTGTATTTAGATATTGAAAATAGCAGCAGTAAAAATTCGTTTGTATGGCCAATTCGTTTGAAGTAACAGGAGGGAAAAAATTAAAGGGAGAAATAACTCCGCAGGGAGCTAAGAACGAAGCGCTGCAAATTCTCTGTGCCGTGTTGCTCACGCCCCAAAAAATGATCCTCTCCAACATCCCCGCCATTCGCGATGTGATGGCCTTGATAGATATACTGAGCGACCTTGGTGTGAAGGTGGAGAAGCTGAGTGATGACACTTACGCTTTTCAGGCCGATCATATAAATCTCGACTACCTAAAGACGGACACCTATAAGAAAAAAGGCGCTTCTCTTCGCGGCTCTATCATGATTATGGGGCCGCTTTTAACCCGCTTTAAAAAAGCCTACCTACCCAAACCCGGTGGCGATAAAATTGGGAGAAGAAGATTGGATACTCACTTTTTGGGATTTGAAAAACTGGGCGCAAAGTTCAACTACGACAGCAACGAAACTTTTTATAGCGTAGAGGCGGGGAACTTGCAGGGAACCTACGTGCTGCTCGATGAGCCTTCGGTTACCGGCACGGCTAACATAGTGATGACGGCCGTGATGGCCAAAGGCACTACTACTATTTTTAATGCCGCTTGCGAACCCTACCTGCAACAACTGTGCAATATGCTCAACCGCATGGGAGCAAAAATTTCGGGCGTTGGCTCCAATTTGTTGACCATTGAAGGGGTAGAGGAATTGGGCGGAACCGAACACCGCATGTTGCCGGATATGATTGAAATTGGCTCGTTCATAGGTTTGGCGGCCATGACCCAAAGCGAACTTACCATTAAGAATTGCCGGTTGGATATGCTCGGAAACATTCTTCCTGTGTTTCAAAAATTAGGCATACAAATGGATTTTCGGGGAGATGATATTCATATCCCGGCACAGGAGCGCTACGAAATTCAGCGGTTTATTGATGGCTCCATCCTCACCGTGGCCGATGGACCCTGGCCGCTGTTTACCCCCGACCTGCTCTCTATTGTTTTGGTGATTGCAACACAAGCCAAAGGCAGTGTGCTCATTCATCAAAAAATGTTTGAAAGCCGTTTGTTCTTCGTAGATAAACTGATTGATATGGGCGCGCAAATTATTCTTTGCGACCCACACCGAGCTACCGTCATTGGAATTAATCGCGTTTATAAACTCAGGGGCATCACCATGAGTTCACCGGATATACGAGCCGGGGTGGCGTTGTTGATAGCCGCCATGAGTGCCGAGGGAAAATCTATCATCAACAACATTGACCAAATTGACCGAGGCTACCAGCGAATTGATCAACGATTGAATGCGCTGGGCGCTTCTATTCAGCGTATTTCCTAAAGTATTGCACTCTTTTTTTCAAATTCCGTCTGCCATTATTTCAATCCCAATGGCTCAGAGGAAAATTATTCATGCAAATGTCCGTTCCTGCCGTCAAATTGTCCACTAACAGGATAAGGCAGATATTTTGAGATATTTGGCGCGCTAAAAACTATGGCTATGGATGAGAATAAAGAAAACAACGAAAAGGAAAACCTGAAAGAACGAGCGGAAAATCTGAAGAACATGGTCAACGAAAAAGCCGAAGAGTTTGGCAAAGAAGCGAAAGGAAAGGCCGAAACTTTTGCCGGTAAAACAATGGATGCCGCAGAGAAATTGCTCAGCGATGTTTTTACCAAGAAATCAAAGTTGGAAGAGGCCGACTTTGAAGAAATAAAAACCGACCCGCGCGATATTGAAGTCAGCGAATTGAAAATAGAGTTAGAGGAACTGCGCGAAAAGTATGTGCGCTTGTATGCGGATTTCGACAACTTTAGAAAGCGCACTGCCAAAGAAAAATTAGAATTAATTCTAGTGGCCGGGAAAGATGTGATGTTGGATTTGCTGCCCGTAGTAGATGATTTTGAAAGAGCCTTAAAAGCCTCTGAGAAACTGGAAGAGGGTAAAATTGTTCGCGAAGGAATGCAACTCATCTACAATAAACTGGTAGCTAATTTGGCCGCCAAAGGATTAACTGCGATGGAAAGTGTGGGAAAAGATTTTGACCCGGATAAGCACGAGGCGATTTCGGAAATAGAAGTGCCCACGCAAGAAATGCAAGGCAAGGTGGTAGATGAAGTAGAGAAAGGATACTTACTGAACGGAAAGATTATACGTTTTGCAAAAGTAGTAGTTGGAAAAAAGTCTGAATAGAAGATATGGCAAAGCGAGATTTTTATGAAATATTAGACGTTTCCAAAACGGCTACCAAAGAAGAAATTAAAAAAGCATACCGAAAGACGGCTTTGAAATTTCACCCCGATAGAAATCAGGGGGATAAAGCCGCAGAAGAGAAGTTCAAGGAAGCGGCTGAGGCTTATGAAGTTTTAAGCGACCCACAGAAGAAAGCGCAATACGATCAGTTTGGCCATGCCGGCATGAATGGCGGTGGCGGATATGGTGGCGGTGGCTTTGGCGGTGGTGGAATGAATATGGAAGACATCTTCCGCAACTTCGGAGATATATTCGGAGGTGGCGGTGGTGGTGGCAGCTTCGATCCTTTCGAAAGTGTTTTTGGAGGGACTGGGGGAAGTCGTCAATCGCGCGGTAGAGGGAAACGCGGCAGCAATCTTCGCATCAAAGTGAAGTTGACCTTAAAGGAAGTGGCAGACGGGGCCAAGAAAACCATCAAGGTGAAAAAGCAAGTGGTGTGCGGCACTTGCGAAGGTTCCGGAGCTAAGGATCCTTCTTCGGTGGGAAAGTGTTCGGTTTGCGGTGGTAGCGGTGTGATGCGCAAAGTCACCAACACGATTTTGGGTCAAATGCAAACGACTGCTACCTGCTATTCTTGCAATGGAAGCGGGCAGCAAATCACTAAAAAATGTGTGACCTGCAATGGTCTCGGAGTAGTTTACGGAGAAGAAAATCTAACCCTTGATATACCTGCCGGAGTGCAGGACGGCATGCAGCTTTCCCTGAGTGGAAAAGGAAATGCGGGAGAGCAGGGAGGCTCTTCAGGAGATTTAATTATTCTGATTGAAGTAGAAAACCATCCCGAATTAGAAGTGGACGGGCAGAATGTGATTTACAACCTCCACATCAGTTTCATTGACGCGGTATTGGGCGCAAGTGTAGAAGTGCCCACCATCGAAGGCAAAGCAAAATTTAAAATACCAACCGGCACACAAGCGGGCAAAGTTTTCCGGCTGAACGGCAAAGGACTGCCCGCTGTTAATGCCTACGGGAAAGGTGATCAGTTGATATTAGTGAACGTATATACGCCCACCGAACTATCGGCTGAGGAGAAAAAACTATTGGAGAAACTGCGCGAAAGTGAAAACTTTAAACCTAAGCCGGGCACAAAAACCGAGAAGGGATTTTTTGATCGTATGCGCGATTTCTTCGTAGAATGAATTCGGAATTTATACTCCAGGCTTTTTAACTTTAGCCAAACAGGTCAAAAAAATATATGCGATTAACTCTACTCGGGCTGCTGCTTTTTGCCGGTGGCTTTCTTTCTGCTCAAATCGAAGTTTCAGAGATCAACTACAATTCCGACTCTACCCTGAATTCAGGTAATTGGGTGGAGTTGCACAATAGAGGAAATACCAACATCAACCTCACCGGTTGGATTATTACGGACTCTAAACCCACTCACATTTTCACCTTTCCTTTAAATAAGAATTTAGCTCCCGGTGAATATTTGGTGGTCACTGATGATACGGTGAAGTTTAAGAATATTCACCCTGGGGTGGCTAATTACTTGGGAGAAATACCTTATGGACTCAGCAATAATTCTGACACAATCACCATTTATGATAACAACGGCACCATCGTTTACAACATGGCTTATTGGGATTCGTCTCCGTGGCAAAAAACAGCAGATGGTATGGGTCGCACCTTAGAACTCAGAAGCTCTGCTGCCGACCCCACACTTCCGGAAAGTTGGTTTGCCGGCTGCATGGGAGGTTCTCCCGGCACGGCCTACACGCCTTGCAACGATCCAATAGTGTTTACCGAAATCAATTACCATTCTCTGCCGCAGTTAGATTCGAGAGATTGGGTAGAGTTGCACAACCGCACGGCATCTGCTATTGATATTTCAGCCTGGCAGCTAAAAGATAAAACCGATACCAATGTCTATGTTTTCCCATCCGGCACTATGATTCCGGCCGATGGCTATTTAGTAGCGGTAACGGATACTCCGTATTTTAAAAATGTGTATCCCACCGTCACTAATTATGTGGGAGATATTGGCTTTCATTTCAGCAACAGCGGAGATGGGATTCGCTTGTTCAATGCACAAACCGGAAGGATTCAATTCAGCATGATATACAATGACAAAGCCCCTTGGCCTACCTCCCCCGATGGACAGGGCTATACCTTAGAAATAATGGATGAAAACGGAATCGTGAACGATGGCAACAACTGGCGCTCAGGCTGTATGGGCGGCTCGCCCGGCAGGGTTTACGACCCCAGTTGCGGAACGGGGATAAATGAACACCCGGCTAATTTATATTTTACGATTGTAGAAAATCCGGTTCACGAGCAACTCATATTTGAGATAGCTCCCACGCAGCCCTACCGCCAAACTCAACTACTTGTAACCGACCTCCTGGGCAGAGAAGTAGCGCAATACGCCTCGCTTCAAAGCGGGAGAAATTCCATACTATTACACCGACTTTCAGCAGGACTTTATTTTGCAACTCTTTCGGATGGCGAGCGCCAGACCACGCATAAATTTGTGATTGAATAATCAAGCATGACTCAACTATCACTTCAACACGTTATCAAACGCTACGGAAGCTACACCGCTTCGGATGATGTGAGTTTTGAAATTCCGAAAGGGAAGATTTTCGGATTGTTGGGACCAAACGGTGCCGGGAAAACTACTCTCATCCGAATGATCACGCGAATACTGTACCCTGACAGCGGCACTATTTTATTTGATGGCGAGCTATTGTGCGATAAGCATACGGAACGAATAGGCTATATGCCCGAAGAGCGCGGCTTGTATAAGAAAATGAAAGTAGGCGAGCACCTGATTTATCTGGCGCGTTTAAAAGGACTTTCCTTAGCCGAAGCAAAAGAGAAGGTAAATTATTGGTTGAACCGATTGGAGGTTACGGATTGGTATCTCAAACATATTGAAGAGCTTTCAAAAGGGATGAGCCAGAAGATTCAATTTATTGCGACCGTGCTTCACGACCCGGAGTTGTTGATTTTGGATGAACCGTTCAGTGGTTTAGATCCCATCAACTCGAAATTGATCGAAGAAGAAATCAACCGGCTAAGTGAGCAGGAAAAGACCATCATTTTTTCAACTCACCGAATGGAACAGGTAGAGGAAATATGTGACGATATTGTGCTGGTGAATAAAGGCCGGAAAATTCTTGAAGGTGAAATTAAAGAGTTGAAACAACGGTTCAAGGAAAATAAATTCAGAGTGTCGTACCGTGGTGAATTATCAGATGGTGTCTTAGATAAATTACACGTGCTATCGCAAGCCGAGGGGAGTGTGGTCGTTCAATTTTCGGAAGAACATCATGGAAATGATTTGCTGAAATTATTTATAGAGCAAGAGGTGGAGGTTACTGCGTTTAATGAAATACTACCCAGCATCAATGAAATATTTATTCGCCAAGTAGAGCAGAGCTAAATGAACAAGATCTGGATTATCATACAAAGGGAGTACATCACCCGGGTAAGGAAAAAGAGTTTTCTTCTCATCACTTTGCTTGCGCCTTTAGGGTTTCTTTTGCTAACGCTTTTTTCTGTTCTTATCAGTAGTTATTCACAGGACAAAACAGATGTGGCCATCATAGATGAGTCAGGATTGTTTAGTGACACCCCAATACCAGATGCGGAAGATGAGACCGTTTATTTTCACAAGATCTCAGATAATTACGAAAAGCTGTCAGCCGAACTGGCGAAGAAAGACGATAAGCAACCGAAGTATGAAGCCATCATTTACATCCCCAAAAATTTCGATTTGAATTCTCCGAACAAGCCCGGCATAGCCTATCGGTATGTGAAGCGTCCCGGACTGAGCAAGCGTAGTTTTATTAACCAGCGGATGACCGATGCTTTACAAAAACTGCGGATGTCTCTGCTACACATCAATGAGCAACAGATTGAAGATATGCAGCAGAAAGTAACGCTGAATTTTGAATCGCTGAATAACGAAAAGGAAAAACAAGGCTACGCAGATGCCGCAGCGTTGGTGGGAATGGTGATGGGTTTTGCCATTTATATCTCTCTGTTTCTGTACGGCACTATGATTATGAAAGGGGTGATGGAAGAAAAAACAAACCGCATTGTAGAAGTACTCACCTCATCGGTAAAACCTTTTCAGATGTTGATGGGGAAGATATTGGGAGTAGGAGCCGTGGGTCTTACTCAGTTTGTGCTTTGGATTTTACTCATGTTTGGCGTGAACCTCATTTCAGGAGCTATTTTCGGTATCGCACTTAGTCATCCTGCTTCGGGGATGGGGCAGTTGCAAAATTCAGGGGTGGAACCCGATGATATTTTAGCCATTACTCAAAACATTTCCTCCCTACCAATTCTGCAAATCGTTATTCTGTTTCCACTTTATTTCTTGGGCGGCTTTTTTCTTTACGGCTCTCTGTTTGCAGCCGTAGGCGCTGCGATGGGCGAAGACGGTGATCAGCAATCGCTGATGATTCCCATCACCATCCCTATTATTATCGCCATTATGATTGCGATCAATGTAATTAATAACCCCGATAGTGCATTGGGTTTTTGGGGGTCTATCATCCCTTTTACTTCTCCAATTGTCATGAGTGCCCTATTACCTTTTCGCCCGGAGTGGTGGCAAATCGCACTTTCCTTAGTTTTGCTGATCGGAGGCTTTTTGCTAACCACCTATGTAGCAGCAAAAGTGTACCGTGCAGGAATATTGATGTACGGCAAAAAAATTAAACTGAAAGAAATTATCCGCTGGATTTTCAGCAAATCTTAATTCCTCACTTGAAATAAAACCGAAGCATGAAAAAAATGATTTTATATCCGCTGATGTTGCTGGTTCCCTTTTTCGGAATGGCACAATCCATCTCTATTCAGCAATCCACGCAACCATGCAGCCACGGAGAGCAGCCCTCCTTTCAGTTGCTGATACCGCAGGCAAAATTGAAAGATGTGGAACGCGACTGGACCCGCTATCTCAAAACAAAAGCAAAAGGCAAACCGGAAGAGGTAGCCGGAGAGATAGCCATGTATGGAGCCGTAAAAAAGAACGTTGCCCCCGATGGTTTTAATGTATTCAGCAAATTATTGGAAACTACTGAGGGCGTGATGCTCACTGCTTGGTTTATGAGAAGTGATTCCGCCTTTATGAGTAAAGAGAAGGATAGCAATCAGGCATTAGCAGTGGAATTATACCTGCAAAACTTTGCGGTACCCGAATACAAAGCTATTGTAAAAGATGAATTGAAAAGCGAAAACAAAAAACTCGAAGACTTACAAAACGATTTGAAAGGGTTTATCAATGCCGAGGAGAAATCTAATTCAAAGATTAATGAAAACGAGCGCTCTATCAGTAGAAATAAAACGCAATTAAGAACCAATGAAAATGATCAGAAGAATCAGCAGAATAGAATTGGCCAGCAAAAAGTGGTCGTGGAATCGCTGAAAAGAACTCCCGGTGATGCCTATAAAGAAGCGGAGAAAACGCTGAAGGAAATGGAAAATGAATTGAAGAAGTTGGTCAACGAAAATGAAAAACTAAATAAGCAGATAGATAAATGGGAAAAGGAGATAAGAGAAGAAGGCCGGAATATTGATCAGAGCAAGCAAGATCAATCTTTAAAAAATACGGATATTGAAAAGCAACGCAGAGTAGTGAAGTCAGTAGAAAACAAGCTGAAAAGCATTCAATAAATTTTGACTCATACTACCAAGCAGGCCTTCAATGAAGCCTTGCTTTGGTTTTAGTTTAGCTTCCACCATATCCTTCGCTGCGCTCGGTGATTGTGCCGAAAGAGTATGCAGTTTAGTATCATAAACGAAGTTCTATGTCAAATACCTTTGCGGAAAAAGTGATTGATTTCAACCGACATTTGCACTATTCGGGCAAACTGCCGAAAGGGTTTCGGGTAATAAATCCCTATCTGGATAATCCGGAAACGATGGAGGTGATACAACAGTTCTATCACAAATTTTACAATGACTCCAAGCAACGAAAATTCATTGTGGGCATTAACCCGAGCCGCCATGGTGCGGGAGTTACAGGAGTGCCGTTTACCGATACCAAACGATTGGAAAGTGCCTGCGGTATCAAAATGCACTCGGCTTACACGCACGAAGTTTCATCGGTGTTTATGTATGATTTGATTGCCGAATACGGAGGGGCCAAAGAGTTCTACAAACAGTTTTATATCAACTCGCCCTTTCCCTTAGCCATTATTCGCTTAACCAAAGAGGGCAAGTGGTTAAATGCCAATTATTATGATGACCCCACTCTGTTTGAAATGGTGAAAGACTTTATGATTTCGTCTTTGAAAAAACATATTCGCATGGGCGTAGATGCTTCGGAGGTTTTTGTGTTGGGGAAAAAGAATGCCGACTTCATTCAGAAGTTAAATAAGGAAGCGAAGTTGTTTGACCGTTTGCAAATTCTTGAACACCCTCGATACATTCAGCAATATAAATCAAAAGAAAAGCAGTTTTATATTGAGAAGTTCATCTTCACCTTGAATAGTACCTCCGCCTAAAACTGACTTACTTATCAAAGGCTCCCGATATTGGGAAATGAGATAGAATATTTCTCTCGCAAACTTTACAGGCTTTAAAATACAGCAGTTTATCTGTGTAGCCGGAGAATCATTATTTTTTTATCTGTAGTTCTGGATGACTTCGAAATGTAGCTAAAAGGTTGAATGTTTGCTGCTGTTTTGAATGCGGTACAGCACCTGACTTTTTCCCGCAGGATTGCCTTCAGCAAACCTTGCGAGGGAAAAGACCATCGTCTATTTTTATTTCTCCCTTTATCCATTCTTTACTTTAGGTCATTTAATTGCATTTTAGAGGCACTAATAAAAGCTATGAAGGAATATTACGTACGCTATGGACGCAACCGAAACGTTGCATGGGCCATTGTACTTCCTTGTTTGAGTATCGCACCTTTCATAGAGTTGATGAAGAGTTTAAAACCAATGAGCGATTGGGCAACGTATCTTCTGATTTTTACTTTTTTTGCCCTCGTTATATTGTTGACTATTGCATTACTCAAACGACTATATCCCAAAGTAAAACTGGTAATAGACGACACACAATTGGAGATACAGTTTGACCAGATTACATTTCATCCCCGCGATGGGATTATCGTAAAGGCAGGGGAAATAATAAACTTTAGTTATGGTGCGGCAGGGCTGCCTTACGTTCGCGACTATATGCGCTTTGAAACAAAGTGCAAGCCCTATCGTTTTCAGTTGTCGGCAATGTCGTATGCCAATCTTACAATTGATGAATTTTTTGAAGCTACTGAGCGCATTGAAAACATGATAAAAAGGAAACCTCCAATTAGCGCCATACCGCGTGGCTTATAGCGAAGCGTTCTTGTGTTGTATTTCTCTTCTCCTTCTACATCTTTCTTCGCTTGCAACCTTACTTAGCTCTCCACTGTTGTTGGTGACGTTCCGATGAAAATCGGGACTGAAACAGCAACAACGGCACAACTATTAACTCCGTCATTTATGGCGGAGAAAATCTACGCCATACTACACCGGTTTTAGCCATGACTTTTTAGGCAGGCAGAGCTAAAGCCATGAGATAGATATTCTGTTGCCCCCTGCCTAAAGGCTGGAGTGAATACTGGAAGATGTTTGTTTTTACTTTTTCGCTGGCCGGGCTACAGACCAAAGAACGCAGGATTAGCTTTTATGTGACTCCACGCTTGCGTTGAGCATCATTACTTATGTTTTCTGCGATAGATACCAACTTACTGTTCTTTTCACTCCTTCCCTAAAACTAACCATTTGCCGGTATCCGATTTCGCGTTGTGCTTTTTCAGAACTAAAATGAAGATCATGGGTGGAGGTATTCACAATGTAAGTGCTAATCAACGGCATTTTCTTTCGCAAAAATAAAAAGTGAAAGACATCCACCATAAAAGCCAGAGGCATCAGAACAAGAGAAGGCACTGCGGTGAGTTTGGGTTTTAGTTTCAACTCTTCTCCAAAAGAGCCAAGCAGATTTTTGAGAGTTATACAGGCGGGTTCGTAATCAGCAATAATGTAGGTGTTGCCGCTGGCATTTTCAGTCATTCCCGCCCGTAAAAGACCAAAAGCCAGATTCTCTGCATATACATATCCAAGTTGCTTATCGCCTTTATTTACATATCCCATCAGCCGCCTTTGCTCTAAGCGTTCCAACATTTCTTTGCTCGTCATTCGATCGTTAGGTCCATAGATGTTGAAACCCGGGCGAATGATGACCGTTTCAATTTTGGTTTTGAATTTCGATAGCAACTCTTCGCATTTAATTTTAGAGGCAATGTAAGGTCGGGTAAAGAATCCCGTTTTTAGCAGAGGAGTATTTTCATCTGCATTTCTGAAATCTGAAAAGCCATGCACCACTAATGAACTCATAAAAACGAATCTTCTGACATTACTTTTAATCGCTTCGTGTAGAATATTTTTAGTGCCTTCGTAATTTACTTTATAAATCTGATGGCTCCATGCTAATGACGGTATGGCGGCAAGATGAAAAACAAGCTCCACCTCCTTTAAAACTCCGAGCAGCATTTCCGGCCGGGTAACATCGGCATAGATTATTTCGCAGTTCGTATCCTCCAAATTTGACAAATCAGTTCCCGACAGCACCATCGCTTTTACCACATGCCCTTCTCGCACCAGCAGCTTAGTAAGATTGCTGCCTATAAATCCGTTAGCACCGGTTACTAAAACTTTCATAGTTCGTCAGAAAAACTTTTGTGGCAACAAATGCAGCCAGTGAAGCGAGAAAAGATCAATACAAATGTTCATGGCGTAATGAATAATCATTCCGTACCAAATTGAATGGTAGCGAAACGCCACGTAGCCAAACACAGGGCCGAAAACTGCCGCTGAAATTATTTCGGGAGTCGGTTTGCCTATATGAAATAAAGTGGTGAGAACGGTTTGAATCAGAATAATGAAGAGAAGTTCTTTTACCCGGGCCTGCTCGCTTTTTAATCCGAACTGCAAATATCCGCGAAAGAAAATTTCATAAGCTGCAAAGTAGAAGAAGTAAGCCAACTGATATAAAATGAACACTAACCAACTCGTTCCTATCAATTTGCTCAAAGGATACTCCGAAATAATCAGTGGGTCTTGTGATGAAAGATAAGTGCTCGCGATAACGATGGGATACGCCACCGAGCAAATTATCAATGCCTGTTTGTTGAAAGGAAGCCTCAGCCCAAATTTGCTGAAATCTTGTTTTAGATAATATTTCGTAATCAAAAAAGGAAAGCCCCCAAACAATAAAACCGTAATAGCAAACTGATAGAAATATTGATACAGGTCGAACCATTTATCGCCATGTCCGAAAAGTTGATGAAACACTACTAAGTCTTTGGAGTAAGTGGTTTTGTTGTGGTACCACAAAGCAATGAACCAATAAACTAAAGTGATGGTGACAGAAGAAAGCAACACTATCGTTCTTCTTTTTTGTAGAGATGTGTAGGTTTGTTGCACTTGATAAATGTAGAATAAATACCTTGCAAACAAATGACAAGAGGAGAATATCTTAAAGCCATCGCAGCACTTTCCGCAGGGAGTTTGCTGCCAAATAGCCTATTGGCAAAACTGCTTGCCGATGAGGAATTGAAGCGCAGTGATTTTGGAAAAGATTTTGTATGGGGCACTGCTACAGCCGCCTATCAAATAGAAGGCGGGTGGAAAGAGGATGGCAAAAGTGAAAGTAATTGGGACCACTTTACGCATTACCACAAACACAAAATCAAGAATCGCGAAAACGGAGATGTGGCAGATGATTTCTACCATCGCTACAACAGTGATATTGAGCTGATGCACAGCATGAATATTCCCGCGTATCGTTTTTCTATTTCTTGGCCGAGAATTATACCAAACGGAACGGGGAGCATCAATCAGAAGGGAGTTGATTTTTATAACCGGGTGATTGATAAATGTCTTCAAGAGAATGTGGAGCCTTGGCTCACCTGCTATCACTGGGATATGCCGCAAGTGCTGGAGGCTAAAGGGGGATGGGCCAATCGCGAAATGTTGAAATGGTTTGAGGAATACGTAGATGTACTTTCTCGAAAATTTGGTGATCGCGTAAAGAACTGGATGGTCATTAACGAAGCACTTTCGTTTACACTGGCGGGTTATCTGGCGGGTCAGAATGCACCGGGATATGTCAGTTTCAAAAAGTTTTTTGCTTCTGTTCATCATTCAACTATGGCGCAGAGTATTGGCGGAAGAGTGATTCGCGCTAATGTGAAGAATGCTAATATCGGTACCACCTTCGTTGCCATTGCTTTAGATGGATGGAAAGAGAAACCGGCAAATATTAAAGCAGCAAAGCGAATGGATGTAATACTCAACCGGATGTATATTGAACCTGTTCTTGGTATGGGTTATCCGATAAAAGATTTGCCGGCTCTTAAACATGTGGTGAAGCACATGAAAGAAGATGATGAACAGAAAATAAAGTTCGACTTCGACTTTATAGGTGTGCAGAATTATACCCGCATGATGATCAAAAACTTAGCTCTTATTCCTGCTGTTCATGCACTGCCAGTGAACGCTAAGAAAACGACTCACGAAGAGTTAACGCAAATGGGTTGGGAAGTGAATCCCGAAGGCATGTATCGAGTCGTCAAACAATTTGCTGCTTACCCGGGAGTAAAGAAAATAATCATTACCGAAAACGGAGCAGGTTTTGATGACACGGTGACGAATGGCGAAGTGCATGACCCCAAACGCACCCAATACCTCAAAGATTATCTGAAACAAATTCTGCGAGCCAAGCGAGAAGGAATTGATGTGGGTGGCTATTTCATTTGGAGCTTCATGGATAATTTTGAATGGGCAGAGGGGTATCGTCCGCAATTAGGTATTGTGCATGTAGATTATAAAACTCAGGAGCGAATAGTAAAAGACAGCGGCAAGTGGTATAGCCGGTTTTTAAAAGGAGATTGATTAAATATCGAGACGGAAATTGTTTATCCTGCTCATAGATGGGAAAAAGGAAATTGGGAAGTTCTTGTTACCAATTCCATCCGGCACATTTCTAAATCTCCAATTTCTACCCATTGCCTTCACAACTATTGTTAATGATATATCTCTTTCAGAGGAGAAGTATTCCAGTCTGATGCAAATCATTGTTCTATGGTTTCCTATTGCTATCATTCGCTCCGTCATTCTTCCTATCTAAGTAGAAGATAACATAGCGTGAGTTTATTACAGAGTCGAGTAAAACATAAGTGGTATGCCACTATCATTTTGTTACTGATGGTAGGGAATGCCTTTGCCTACCATCCCTTGGGGGCTGACCTATCCTACCAATGTCTCGATCCCACTCACCACGTTTATAAAATCATTTTGACTTACTACCACGACTGTAGAGAGCCGGATGAAAACCCCGACATTGCCCTTCAAATTTCATCTGCTTCGTGCCATGAAAATTTTATCGTAATCCCCACACCGCAGCCCTGCCCCGACAATCTGAATGGCGAGCAACCTTGCGAGATTACTCCCTTGTGTTATGCTTCTATTGCACAATCAGAATGTAACGGTGGGCACTATCAGGGGATGGAAGCGGTTACCTATTTGGATACTGTAACACTGCCGCAAGCCTGCACCGACTGGGTATTCAGTTTTGATGTATGCTGCCGAGGAGGCAATATTACCAACTTGATGGATCCCGAATCGCATGATCTGTATGTAGAAGCTACTTTGAATAATGCACTTGCGCTCTCCGATAACTCGCCACAATTTACCACTATCCCCATTCCCTATATTTGTGCCAATCAGCCTTTTTCTTATAACTTGGGAACCATAGATGCCGATGGAGATTCACTGGTTTATTCGCTTATTTCTCCTATGGATGCAGGGGAGACCCCTATTACTTATGAAAATGGATATTCCGTAAGTGACCCACTCTCTACCAATGGTATTTTTTCATTTAATACGGCTAACGGACAACTGTCTTTTACACCGGCTGCTGTGCAGATTGCGGTCATCACCGTTCTTGTAAAAGAATACCGTCTGGGACAGTTGATAGGAACCATGATGCGCGATATTGAAGTAGTGGTATATAACCTTCCCAATTGTGCTTTGCCTCCACCTGTATTTTCGGGGATTGATTCAGAGAGTGTACATGGCGGCATTCTTATCGGTGCAAATTCTGTGCGGATGTGTCCGGGTGGGCATCTTTCATTTTCTACGCAGGCAATAGAATCTTCGGGTGACTCTGTATTCAGCCAATCTAATATTGTTGCTTCTATTCCGGGAGCGCAGTATAATACGCACTACGTTTCAGGAAATTCAATTGTAGGGAACTTTGAATGGACTCCAGATGAAAGTGATACCGGTCAGCATAATTTTGTCGTGACGGTGAGTAATCACGCTTGCCCTCTTTCGGCCAGCCAAGCCACCGCTATTACGGTAGATATTTTCTCCGGAGTGCAGCCCGGCCTTGGTTACGATACACTAATTTGCAAAGGCGACTCTATCTCACTTTTTTCGGGTAATGGCAGCGCTTACTCATGGAAGCAGCCGACCGGTTTGAGTTGCACTGAGTGTAGCAAACCCATTGCACGACCCGATACGACCAGCAATTATCAAGAGGTGATAACGGATCCCTCTACAGCTTGCAAAACTTCGCACCACTGGCTCGTAATGGTGCAGAACCTAACCATTAATCCCTTGTTTTCCGATACGTTTGTAGTGGAGGGAACTCCTGTACAGTTAGGCGCTAATCCCACCGGAGGTGACCATGTATTTACTTATGATTGGCAGCCTTCAGAATATCTCAACAGCATCAATGACTCGCAACCCGTTTCAATTCCATATACCGATATTACCTATACCCTCGCAGTTAGCAGTGGCTCCTGCGCGGAAACAAGTCAAATAAATATTCACGTTCGCCTGCTTCCCGATAATGTATTTATCCCGAATGTATTTACTCCCAATGGTGATGGTAACAACGATTATTTTATGGCCTATGGCGATAAAGTGACTTGGGCAAAATGTGAGATTGCTGTATTTAACCGAACGGGAGAAAGAGTATTTGAGAGTCGCGATCCGGAGTTTAAATGGGACGGAACTTTTAAAGGAACCCCGCTGCTATCTGGGGTATATATCTACCGAGTTGTTGTTGTTTTTCATGATAAGGAAGTAGGAAGAAATTACAAGGGCAGCCTAACATTGCTGAGATAGCTTCCCATCCCTCGCCTCCAACCTATAGCATAGAAGAATCTATTTCTTCACCAACCTAAACACTTTCGTTTGCGCGCTATTGCTGATGCGAAGAATATAAATACCCTTTGTTAGCGAGGAAGTGTTCACACTTGTTTCCGCATTATCGGCCTCCGTTATCAGAATCAGGCGACCCAAGGCATCTGTCAATTCGAGCTTTGCGCCTATCCATTCATCGCTTACTTGAATACGAATGGCATTTCCAGTCAAAGGATTTGGGAACACTTCAACGAATGAATTCCCTAAATCTATCATCCCGTTCACTATCTCATTCTGCACGTGAACACTGGTAATTGAAGAGCAGCCATGCCCATCGGTTACGCTGATCGTGTAGCTTCCTGCACTGAGGCCGGTAGCTGTTTGGGTGCTTTGGTGTTGTGGGTCGTTCCATGAAAAAGTATAGGGAGCCACTCCTCCGTTTACATGGACGGTAGCGCTGCCCACTCCGCTGTTGTCGGTATCGCTCACCGCCACGGTGTTCAAGGCCACAGGGCTATACACCTGCACCGATAAGTTTTGTTTCAGTGTATCATATCCAAAAGTATTTCCGGCAATCAAAGTCACATCATAATAGCCGGGGGTGGAATAAGTAACGCTTGGATTGGGGTCGGTGGAAGTAGCGGGAATTCCTCCGGGGAAACTCCACTTAATAGTAGCCGGTGAGCAAGAACTTCCGTTGGTAAAGTTGACCGTGAGTCCGGGACAAATGCTCTGCACATCCTGCGCAAACTGCGCCACAATTCCTTGCACAGTCATATAACTACTCTGTGTAGTAGAGTTGTTGCCCACTCCATTGCCCACTGTAAGCAATACCGCATAAGTGCCCGGTGCGCTATAAGTAACCGTTGGGTTTTGACTGGTAGAAGTTCCGGGGGTTCCTCCGGGGAAAGTCCAGTTCCACGAATTAGGAGAATTAGAGGACAGGTCATTATAAGTAACCGCTTGCCCGGCACATACCGTTTTGGTATCGGAACCAAAATTAGCTACGGGTGGTTGTGAACTATTAGCCGTAGAATCTAACACGCGGAACAAATCCAGACCGGCTTCTACCAAATGACCCGGTGAAGCATCGAAGGCGCGAAACTTGATGGTAACGTTACTGCCGGGGTTGGCAAAATAATTTTTGACGCGGTAGCTTTTGTAAGTCCACACATTCGCGTTAGCGGTAGCGCCAATAGCATCAATGTCTATGCTTTGAGTTCCGTTTACCAAAGTCACTATCAGCGAATCATTGGGGCTACCGCTTCCACCACCATTATAAAACCAGCGGTAGTAACGAATCACCGGATCGGCATAAGAAGTCAAATCCATTGCTGGTGAAGTGAGCGTAGTAGTTCCTCCATCAATATCATCATCACCGGCACCCCCGCCACCGTTGCCCGTTACATAGCAGGTGTTGCCATAATCGCCTGTTACATCTAAGCCGGGGTTGCAATTGTAAGTAGTGCCTCCGGTGGTATAAGTAGTGCCCTGTGGCACTCCACGAGTCCACTTTCCGGTGGTGGCATCTCCCGTTTCCGTCCATCCAAAACTGAAAATGTAATCATCGTAATAGCCGGTTTGGAGGGCAATGGTAATTGGTGGGGTGCTTATATTAAACGCCTGTGAAGATATGGAGTTAGTCACGTAGCCCCACTTGCCGGCATACAAAGTATAATTATCCTGTTGCAAGTTGGCGATCGTAAAATAACCATTGGCATCGGTGGTGGGAGTGTAATCAGCCGGGCCATCCATAAGTACTTTGGCGTTGGCGATTCCCTGATTCGTGGCAGCATCTATCACTCTTCCGGTGTATGAAAAAGTAAAAGGAATGCTGCATACGTTGGAAGAAGTAAGAGAACTTCTGCGCGGGCTGGCATTCATCACCGTCATCATGCGGGTTTTCTGGTCATTGGTAAAAATATCCATGCAGCCATCATCGGTATAGTCCATGTAGTTATCTATCATGTCGGTAGTGCCGCAAGTAACTTGCCCGGTAGGGCAGCCATAGTTGGCATCGCTGGAAGTTGGCGTATCGTTGCAGTAATCGTTTCCGCAATTTTGATCGCCCCAGATATGGCGCAAGCCAAAGTAGTGCCCCAATTCATGCGTCAGCGTTCTGCCTTTATTGTAAGGCGAAGCCACATTCCCCACTCGACCACAAGCGTTGTAGCGAATCACCACTCCATCGGTATTGGCAGAGCCACCGTTATTGTTCAATCCCTGCAAACCCGAACTGCTGGGAAACTGCGCATAGCCCAGCAGAGAGGATGAGCTGCCCCCGAAGTTCACCGTCCACACATTGCAGTATCGCTCCGGGTCCCAAATGGTTTGAGGCTTTAAGGTGGCATCGCAATCCGATTGTTGCCAACTACTTTGCCCCATGTTTACGCGGTCAATGCCGGGTTCGGGCAACACATTTCCATTGGGGTCCACCACTGCGGGGCAAAATTCAATCTCACAGTCGGCTCCTACGGGATTGGTGTTGTACCCCGCTGTTCCGAACGCTTTGCGGTAGTCTTCATTCAATACCTCTATCTGACTGTTTACCTGAGCTTGTGAAATGTTTTCACCGGAGCCTACTGCATCGCCATTATGAATAACGTGGAAAATAATAGGAATAGTAATCACACTGCGAGAACCTGATAAAGATGGAGGAGATGCTTTGTATTGAATGATTTTTGCTTGCAGCCAGTTTTCAAAGTCTGCCAATGATTCAAGCCCTTTGGCGGCTCGCAAGGCAGAGTCGGCTTGCATGGTGGCGCAGCGGTCGGGATGCTGTGCCGATAAATGAACGATTGCAAAGAGCAGAAAATAAACTGCCGCAAATTTCTTCATGGTATTCTTAAATTAAGCGGACGAATATAAATGATGCAGCTAAATGCCTGTTATGAGAAAAACTTATCGTACCATCCCTCCAATAAGTTCCTATTTCTTCGTTTTCGGCATTCTACTATTTCTCGCTTACAGGAATTAGTAATAAAAGGAGAAACCGATTTGCTCTCAATGACTACCTCACAGCAAGTTGCTATCAAAGCAACAGCTTTCGGTTTCTGCCAATAAAAAAAGCCGTCTGTTGGACGGCTTTTTATATTTAGAAGGCTTATGAGTTTATTCAACGATCCAAGTACCACCGTTTGCATGGCAATTTGTTTCGGCTTCTTTGTAATCATCCACTCCTAAAGCACTAAGTGTGGCTTTTTTACAAACAGCGGATCCGTTTTGGCCACTTGCATCTCTACAGTAACCGCATTTTTTACATGAGTTGGCACTTAGTAGAAGGCCACATGCCATCAGAGCGAAAAATAATTTTGTCATGATTTAACTGTTTTTATGTTTTAGAATTGGCCAAACATAATAATTCCGTTCCAAAAAAGTAAGAATAGAGTAAGAATCATTCTGTTTTGGTCTTACCGAGAATAAACAGTTGTTGCGATAACCCCTTACAAAGTCAAAACTCTCTCTTTTCCTCATTTCTCCCACTCTCTCACTCTCTCTCTCTCTCTTTCATTTCCCCCTCTCTAATTTTCTATTTTCCTCCCATGAAATCATCTTTCTTTCGATTTAAGGAGTTTTCGGTGGCGCAAGATAAATGCGCCATGAAGGTTCACACCGATGGGGTGTTGCTGGGGGCATGGGCAGCTATTTCAGCATCTAAACTCATACTCGATATTGGCACCGGCACGGGGGTCATAGCTTTGCAGTTAGCCCAAAGAAATGAGCAAGCTATGATTGACGCTATAGATATTGACGAAGCCGCTTGCGCACAAGCGTCCGAAAACTTTGCGCAAAGCAATTGGCATAGCCGACTGCGGGTAATGCACACTTCTTTGCAACAAATGCAGGAGGACAAAAAGTATGATGCGATGGTATCGAACCCACCCTATTTTATCAATGATTTGAAAGCAAATAGCCCCACTAAGAATGTGGCCAAGCACGGGGTGGCATTGAGCTATCAGGAATTGCTGATAGGAATAAACCGCTTGCTGACTGCCAGGGGCAAGGCATTTATTGCCATCCCGCAGTTTAATCTATCGGTGATAGCCAACATAGCCCGGCAGCAGCAACTGTATATTACCCAACGAGCAGAAGTGATTGCGGTATCGGGTAAGTCTCCTTATCTGGCTTTGGTGCAGTTAGAAAGAACGGAGAAGGAAGTACCGGTGTCGGTGATTCAAATACAGGATGAGCAAGGCAACTATACCCCGCAGTATAAGCAACTGACGAAAGATTTCTACTTGAAATTTTAAACCGATGAGAGAGTATTTCTTCCTATTATTCCCGCGGCTTGGTTTTTACCTTGTTTAAAGAAGGCTTAGTCGGCAAAGGTTTTCCTTTCGATTGCAAAACGCTTCAATCACCCATCATTTCTGCCGTTCTATACCTAAACGCTTCTCGCAAACCATTTAAAATCAATTAATTAGGACTACTTATTTTCGGAGTTTTGGGCCGGTTGGCTTAACTGTGTCAAAAACCAATTTGAAATAGCCGGAAAGAAAAAAGTTTCAGCGGCACTTCATCAAAAGCTTAGCCATCCATTCACTGATTCGGAAAATCCTTTTACCTCCTTAAAAGATTACCCGGCCAATGCGGTAAGCCAAGAAAAACTCCCCGGTAAAGTCCCTATCCTTTTTTATGCTTTCCCCTGCCGATATTTTTTTATCCGCAACATTCTCTAAGTTTGATAAACCATGACGGGAAGAAACTATCAGTCGCACGACTATCCTCTGCCTTATGTGATAGAGGATATTCACCAGTGGCCTATCTATAAACTCAGCGAAGATGAAACTGCTTTTGTAGCAGAAGTGAAAGCAGAGAGCCGCGAAAAATTAAAGAGCCGCTTTGCGACCGATAAGGAGTTGCGCGAAGAAATTGCACGGGTGCTTTACTTAGAGCGCATCCGGCTGGCAGAAAAACCCTGGAAGGCCGACCCCAAGGATGAATATCAATTTTGGAACGGCATTAAAAGCAAATACCTGAAACTCGCTCAAGTAAATGACAGGCCGGAAGGATTGAGCGAAGATGAGTTGCTGGATGAAATATTGGATCGCTATCTGAATGAGATTGTAGGCAATTTTGATGTGCGGGCTTTTGGTTTTGCACGCGCCATTCTTCCACAGTTTTTTGGGCGAATTTTTGCAGCCGCTCCCGGCAAGTGGTTCAAAACCATTGGCGGAAACGTAAAAACGCTGCATGAAAAAATTCCTATCACGGGCGATATTGATAAGATACGTCACTTAGCCACCAAGGGAACCATTGTAGTAGTGCCTACCCACTTCAGCAATATGGATTCTATCATGATTGGGTGGCTGCTCAACGAACTTGGCTTACCGGCATTTACCTACGGAGCGGGGTTAAACCTGTTTGGCATCGGTATGCTTTCCTTTTTTATGAGTCGGCTCGGTGCGTATAAAGTAGATCGCAGAAAAAAGAACAGTTTTTATTTAGAGGCCTTAAAAAATTACTCCACCATTGCCCTGCAACGCGGGGCACACAGCATCTTTTTTCCCGGAGGCACTCGCTCGCGGTCGGGGGCCTTAGAAACAAAACTGAAATTGGGTTTGCTGGGCACGGCTGTCGAAGCGCAGAAACTGCACTTTCGCAATTATCCCGAAGAGTTGGCTCCGCGCATTTACGTGGTTCCGTGTATTATCAATTATCACTTTGTGCTCGAAGCCGAAGGTTTGATCAATGATTACCTAAAAGAAACGGGCAAGGAGAAATTTCTTCGCGAAAATGATGAATACTCTACCTCTGTGAAGCTCGTTCGCTTTATGCTGAAATTTCTTTCTGCTTCTTCGTCCCTCTCGGTTTCGTTTGGCGATGTGATGGATGTGGTAGGCAATAAGGTAGATGAAGAAGGCAACAGCTTTAACCATCTGGGGCAAAAGATTGATGTGAAGCGCTACTTTGTCACCAATGGAGAATTGAAAGATGATGAGCAGCGCGATGGTGAATACACGCACATATTAGGAGAGAGAATTGTAGAGAATTATCACCGCTATAATGTGGTGCTCACCAGTCAGTTGGTTTGCTTCACGGTATTTGAAATGTTGAAGAAAAAATATGCCGATGTAGATATTTTTTCGCTGCTGCGCACTCCGGTCGAAGATATTTCATTGCCCTATGACGAAGTGGTGCAAACCATATCGAGAGTAAAAGAGAAACTGAAACTGATGTATGATGAAGGGGAGGTGCTCATATCCCCTGAATTGCGGTGGAACGTGGATAAGATTATTGACCACGGCATGAAGAACATTAACTTATATCACACCACTTCTCCGCTACTCAAAAACGGAGATACCATGGGCACTGAAAATCTGAAGTTGTTGTATTACTATCACAACCGCTTGCAAGGTTACGGCTTAGAAAAGGAGATATGAACGAAGGAAAAACAGTAGGAGTCATTGGGGCGGGAAGTTTTGGAGCCGCCATTTCAAACCTTTTGGGCGAAAACCAAAAGGTGTTGTTGTATGACCGAAAGAAAGAGGCGGTAGATGCCATGAACCGAGACCGTAAACTAAAAGGCTATGCCTTACACCCCAACGTAACTGCCACCAACTCTATCGAAGAAATCACCTCCAACTGCTATCTCATATTTCCGGTGGTTCCCTCGCAGTCGTTTAAAGAAATGATCATTGATTTCTCACCATTTCTACGACCCGACCATTTGATGATTCACGCCACCAAGGGATTGCACTGCGATTTTGATCTGGACACAGCCGACCCCAAAGACCTAAAGTTGAAGGATATTAAAACCATGAGCGAACTCATTCTTCAAGAAACGGGAATTGTGCGCGTGGGCTGCATGGCGGGACCTAATTTGGCAGCAGAAATTATGGATAAGCAACCGGCTGCCACCGTGATTGCCAGTCGCTTTGACGAGGTCGTGCGCGAAGGGCAAGCGGCTTTGCGCAGCGAGCGGTTTCAGGTGTATGGCAACCGCGATATACTGGGTATTGAACTCGCAGGCGTGCTGAAAAACTATGTAGCGATTGCTTCGGGTGCTTTGAATGGTTTGGGCTATGGCGAAAACACAAAGGCACTTCTGATTACCCGCGGCATGGCAGAGATGGTTTATATCGGAAAATCATTAGGAGCCGACAAGCGCTCCTTTCTTGGCATTGCGGGTATTGGCGATTTAATTGCCACTTGTTCTTCGCCCAAGTCGAGAAACTTTACGGTGGGCTATCGCATTGCCAAAGGCGATGATCTGAAAACTATTCTAAGTGAATTAGGAGAGGTGGCCGAAGGTATTCGCACGCTTAAAATAGGGAAGCTGATAGTAGAACATACCGGAGCGGTGGCTCCTTTGCTTCAAACCATCCACAAGGTACTTTTTGAAGGTTTAGAATTAGAGCGTGCCGTTAAATTACTGATGCGTTATTATGTAGATGCCGATGGGGAGTATTTGGATAATTAATACGGAAAAGAAAACTTTACATAGAAGATCGGAGCCGCTCTAAAAATTCTTCTTTCTTACTTCTGCTGATACTTATTTGCGCGCCATCCTCCATTTCAGCATAGCCACCATCTGATCTCACAAAGCGAGCTACCTTATTCATGTTTACCAAATAAGAAGAATGCAGGCGCATAAATTGTGCCGAGGCCAATGTTTCCTCAAATTCTTTCAGGGTTTTAGCTACCAGCAAATCTTTCTTTCCGGTTCGCTTTATTAGCGTGTAGTTTCTATCGGCCTTCAGGTATTCAATATCTTCTAATAGCAATACCTCTATACTCTCATTGGTAGGCACGGCAATTTTTTTAATCGCAGGGTTCGACAGAAATTCCATATTCTTTATTACTTGCTGCACCGTTCCCTTATCGGGTTTCGCGGCATTTAGTTTTTTAAACTTTGCTACAACTCTTTTCAACTCGGCCGGATCCACAGGCTTTAAAAGATAATCTAAGGCACTGAACTTGAAAGCGCGAACGGCATAAGTGCTATGAGCCGTCACGAACACCACGCTACCTTCAAACTTCTTTGCTTTTAGAACAAAATCAAACCCTGTAATTCTTGGCATTTCTATGTCGAGAAAAAGGAGATCCGGCTTTATTTTAACTAATTCAGTTAAAGCTATGCTGGGGTCTGAGAAGATGGCCACTACCTCCACTTCGGGACAGAATTTTTTGAGTAAAAGTTCCAGCGTCTTTAACCCTGCGAGTTCATCGTCTAACAGAACGGCTCTTATCTTTTGCATCTTATAAAAGTTTAAATCCTAAGTTTAGAAATGTTGTTTCTGCTTCGCGTGGGAGGAGATAAATGATGCGCGGACGATCTGTTATTTAAAATCTATCGGGATAAGCACTTTTACGATAGTACCCATCGGCTGTCCTTTCCTATCTATCCGATCTTTGGTTAAAAAATATTTGCTTACGTCATCCTGTTTCCATATCAGGCGGAGGGTTTCGGTGATAATGTTAGTGGCATGTGAAGTGTGTTCCTTCTTTTTGAACGAAGCGGCTCCCTTTCTTCCGATACCATTATCGGTAATCTGAATTTGCAAATAGCTGTTCTTTTTTGAAAAAGCAATTTGCAACTTGCCTTTGCCGGAAGTTTTATGGAACAGTCCGTGGATAATGGAATTCTCTACCAAGGGTTGTAGAATAAGGCCGGGAATGTGAATCGAATAAGGATGTAATTTTTTATCCACTTTAATGCCGTAGTCAAATCCGTTTTGGTTACGGGTTTGTTCTGTTTGGATATAGAGATGAAGGAGTTCAATGTTTTCGCTCAACAGCATCGAAGGCTTGCGCGAGGTATCTAAAATAAGTCGCAACAAGGAGGAGAAGCGAAGCATCAGACTGTCCGTTTTTTCTATATCGCCTGCCAGCAAAGAATGGCGCATACTCCCAATAGCGTTGAAGATAAAGTGAGGGTTCATTTGGCTGCGCAAGGCTTTCAGTTCACTCTCTGCTTCGTGTAACTCGGCTTCCTTTAATTTTCTCAATGCTTTCTCATTCTCATATTTCGCTTCTATATCCAGCACCGTTCTGCTGAGTTCCTTATCATAAAATTTTTGATAAACCTTTTGGTGGTGTCGCTGATGATTTAAAGAAGATAAAATATCCCCTTCCTGCTCACACAAATCAGAGGCGAGTGACTCCATTGCCAGTTGCAGTTGATCGTTACCGTATTGTGTAGCTTCTTTTTGTACCGCTGTCAAAATATTTCTGCATTGCGGGTAATCTCCCTTTTGCAGGGCGATTCTACCGAGGTCACAAAGCGATACCAGTTCGTCCAATTTCATCCCATTATTACGAGCTATTTCAAGTGATCTTTTGAAGCCGCTTTCCGCCTCCTTCCACTTTTGCGCTTCCATTAGAATATCTCCCCGATTATGGCAAGCTCTCGCTTCTACATAAGGTTCTTTGTACCGCTTGGCATAGCGCGCTGAAATATTGTAACTATCAATCGCCTCTGTTAGTTTTTGCTCTTTCGTAAAAAGTGTTCCTTGGGCAAAATACCAATGCGCCCAATACTTAGATTGTCTGAATTTCCGAATCAACGCTTTACTTTTTTCCAATGCTTTGCAACTCGCCCCCAAATTACCGATACTCAACTGTAGGGAAGCTAATTGTATCAGCCCCCGGCTCATATCCCGCTCCTTGTTATTTTTCTCTTTCAAAGCGATGGCTTGCTGGAGATTCTCCATGGCAGAATGTGTTCTGTTTAAGGTGATATATACTGCGGCAAGATTATCGTGGCTGTTATACATCAACTCTGCCTCCCCACTACTCTTTGCTGCTTTCAGAGAAAGTAGAAAGTATTTTTCGGCTTCGTGAAGGCTCCCTTGTTTATAAAAGATCAAACCAATTAGAGTGCATATTCTTCTTCTTACAGTAAAGTCCTTTACATCTGATTGAGTGACCTTTTCTAACTTTAGAAGAAGGGGCAGTGCTTTCTCAAAATGGTTAGCATCATAATAACCCTTGGCTTTTTTTAACTGAGAAAGGAGTTGAATCACAACCGTAGTTTTAGTTATTCCCAAATATAAGCACCCGCTATGGAGAAAGAGATAAGTGTAGTTTTATAATTTGAGAATAAAAATAGTACATTACATTCATTAACTAACCAATAAATACCAAACTTATGAAATCAAAATCCTTTCTCTTTCTGTTAGTAGGGCTTATTATCGGGATTATTCTCACGCTCGCTATCTGTCGCACCAACATTGCACCTAATCTCTGCCACAACAAAACGGTAATTTCCGCTCCTGACACTATAACGCAACCGCTATTGCCCTTTGTGATAAAAGTAACCGAGCCTACTCTATTTCTAAAGTTTCCTAGTGATCACTACAATCCGGCTCCCCTCAGTGATACTTCCGGTTGGTCCATCACCGTATTAGTGGAGGATAAAGCGGGTCGTCCAATGGGTGGGGCCAGCGTTTCAATACCCTGTTTGGGAGATGAATTGTTTTATACCAATGAAGCGGGCAAATTGCTTCTGTTCGGAGGATTTGATAATGGTGAATGCCCTTGTGGTATGACCAGCAGAATAACAGCTTCTAAAGGAGGGCAAAGCGGCTCAAAACTGATGGAGGGAGGATGTGGCTCTTACACGGTTATCATAGGCAAAGATACCAAGTAAGGCTTGCTACTGTTTAATCAGAGCCATTCTTTATTTGTGCAGATAGATAAATGACGGTGATGAATTATCCGATAGCTGATAAGTTATTTTCAGATTTAGCAAATGGCAAAGCGAAAATTGCCATTTGCTAAGTCAAACTTACCAACGGGTAAGTGACCGAAAATATAGAGGAGTGCCGATTTACTTTTGGGTTCAGTAATAAAATACGCCAAAATGAAAACGGACAAAAGAACCACACTCAACGTTGCAATAGGGATTGCACTCACAGCGATCCTTGTAATCGGAACCGGATGCAACAAAACAAAGGACACGGATTTAACCAACATCCCTTCGGAACGAAGAGATAAATCGCAGGCTGTCTTAATTACAGATATCCAATACGACCATGATGTTGTTCTGAAAGATCGCGTCAACGGGGTTGATTATCTCATAGCAAACAACCTTCAGATCAATGCCAATCTCACCATCGAACCCGGTGTAACTCTGATGTTCAAAGATGAAGCTGGCATTCAGGTAAACGAAGAAGGCTCACTCACCGCTATCGGGGAGAGCAGCAACCTAATCTATTTTACCTCTGAAGCAGGAGTAAGAGGATCGTGGAAAGGGATTACAATACTCAGTAATCACGCTAAGAATGTGATTTCTTATTGCAGAGTGGAGCAGGCCGGTGGCGATAATGATTATGGCAAAGCCGATATTGTGGTAGGCAGCTATAGCAATACCGGACAAACAGAAATCAGTAATTCTGAAATTACTACCAGTTTGACTACCGGGATATTGCTTTCAGAAGGCTCGCGACTAATCTACTTCACGGGAAACAAATTGTTCACCAACACCACCTGTCCGATAGAGGCTTATGTGGGCGATGCGGGGCAGGTAAGCAATTCAAACACTTTTTCCAACAATGGTCTGGAGTATATTCGATTGACGGGTAAAGAAGATGAAGTGATTACCGATCCCATTACTCTCAGTAAACTGACCGAACCCTACTTAATAAGCGGCCATATCCATTTAGGGAATTCATTTACCATCGCTCCGGGAACCAGATTGTACATGGATGAGGAGGCGCAAATTTTAGTGGATGGAACAGTTGGAGATGCCTCTTTTTCTGCCATCGGAACTAAAACCCAGCCTATCTTGATTGCTCCTCTTTATTCAGGGCAGGGTACCTGGAATTCTATCTGCTTCCTTTCATCTTCTTCTCCTAAGAATGTGATTGAGTATTGCAACATTAGTGGCGGAGGGAGTTTGGATAATACGAATCCGGGAAAAGGAATGTTGAATATGTTATCAGCTAATGGAAGTACCGCCATTGTGTTGAGGAATTGCAACATCTTGAATAGCGGAGCCTTCGGTGTATATGTGCAGACAGTTCATTGCACTTACAACAACGACATTGTTTCCTCTAATCAGTTTTCTAACAATGTGAATGGGAATATCCATTTTGAATAAGCGGCATCCTTTTCTTTCAAAGTAATTCAACCCTAAACATGCTTTACGCATTATCCATTTCCGGCTTGTTGTTTATAGGTTTTACCGCTATTTCTATGTCGGTAAGAGCTATCATCGAGCAAAACAATAATGAGGAGAAGGAAAGCACAGTAAAAAAGGAATGACAGTGGATTCTCCCATAAATTAATAGACCACTTGCACGGGCTTATTGCCCAAGATAGTATCTATCTGTTCCATTATTTCAGGAGTCAGTTTTGGCAGTGCTTCAAAACATTGCAGGTTTTGTTCGAGTTGCGCCACCTTGGAGGCTCCGAGAATAACAGTGGATACATTCTTATTCTTCAAACACCAACCTAAACTAAGTTGCGCCAAGGGAAGTTCGAGGTCTTTTGCCAGCAAATGAAGTTGGTTAATCTTTTCTACCTTTTCCGCATCACCTAATGAGCGCTCCTTTAGCCGAGCCATTAAATCCATCCTTGTTTTCTCATTTGCCACCGACCCATCAAAATACTTATCGGTGAGCAAGCCCGAAGCTAAGGGGCTCCAAATGGTAGTTCCCATCCCATAGTTTTCAAACAAGGGGAGATATTCAAACTCCATAAAATTGCGATGTAACAGGTTGTATTGATTTTGCTCGGCCACAGGGGCTATCAAATGATTTTGTCGCGCTACCAAATGAGCTTCTGTAATCTGTTGGGGAGTCCATTCGCTGGTTCCCCAATAGAATATTTTTCCCTGCGTAATCAGGTTGTGGAAACTCCACACCACCTCTTCCATAGGCGTGTTCACGTCCGGCCGATGGGCAAAATAAATATCTAAGTATTCGACCTGCAATCGCTTCAAGGCAGCATGGCAGCCTTCCATAATGTGTTTGCGCATCAAGCCCTTTTGGTTGGGTCCCGGATTGGCAACCCTACCCCAATACACCTTTGACGATACCATCCAAGTATCGCGATCCCAGTTTAGTTTCTTCAATATCTTCCCCATCACCTCCTCGCTTTTGCCGTGCGCATATATTTCTGCATTGTCAAAAAAGTTGACACCGGCTTCATACGCTTTTATCATCAGTTCTTCTGCTACATCATCGCCTATTTGATTGCCAAAGGTGACCCAACTGCCCAACGATACGGCACTTATCTGCAAGCCTGATTTACCTAATCTTCTGTATTCCATATTTTTAGTTTAAAGATTTTTAATGCTGAATTACTTGTACGAAGTTAGAAGGATGAGGGGAACTCACAAGAATTGAACCTGCTATACAGAAATTTGGCTCATCATTACGGCTGAAAGTCTATTTTCGCCCGCTGATGCAAAGCGCTATTACATCGGATGTATTAAAAGGCTCCATGTCCTTTGAGGAATACCTGCAATTCACTTGCGACATACTTGCGAAAAAAATCGCAGGCGGAGATGTTTATGAGAATGAAAGCACTTTCCGCTATACCCAATCTAATCTGGAGCGGATGAATAAAGTGCTGGAGTTCATGGTAGTGCAGCAGAAATTATATAACCTCCTTTCTGATTTAGAAGAATCCTGGCTATGGGTATTGATTACCGAGCCTTGGTGTGGCGATGCTGCCTGGAGTACCCCCGCATTGTATATGGTGGCTACTTGTTCCGATAAAATTGATTTCAGAATATTACTGCGCGATTCTCATCCCGAAATCATCAAACATTATCATACCAACGGAGCGAGTTCTATTCCCAAACTGGTATGTTTGCGAGCAGGTGATCTGTCGGAAATTGGCACTTGGGGGCCGCGTCCGCAAGTGCTGCAAGAGAAGGTGACTCGTTTTAAAGAGGCCGCAGACTTTGATTTCCGCGAAAGCGTAAGAAGGGTTCACCAGTGGTACGAAAACGATAGATCGAACGTCTTACAGGAAGAAATGATTGAGCAGATAAAAAAATGGAAAGCCCTTTAATGGACACTCCCTACGAACGAATAACTATTAAACGATTAACAATTATCTATTAACGAATAACACAACAGCTATGAGCAGAGTTAAAACACAGTCGGAAGTAAGATTCAAAATAGGTTTGGATGAACGCAATATACCGGTGGACATGAAATGGATGGCTACCGATAATAAGAACAACGAACTGAGAGATTGCAAAAGTGTGATGATTTCTATATGGGATGCTACACAAAAGCAAACCATGAAAATTGATTTGTGGACGGACGACTTTACCACCGATGAAATGCACTCGCATTATTTTCAAACACTGCTCACCATGACCGAGTCATACGTGAAAGCAACCGGCAATCCATACGCGATGGAGATGGTGAAAAAGTGTGCGGAAGAATTAGCCAAGAAAACATCGGACTGGGAACAGAGCAAAGGATAGTTCATTATTGAACCACCACCTTTCGGATTACCTGTGTGGTGGCATTGCCAACCCGCAACAGGTAAATTCCCTTTTGTAGATTTTGTAAAGAGATCTCCGCAGCGTTAGAGAAAGACTGTGCGCCTATCTTTCTTCCACTTACATCGTATATCTCCAAGTTCATCACTTCATGCCCCAAGCATTTCACTTTTATCTCGTTGACTAATTGCTGAACTGTAATAGCTGCTTCCTGGTTATCGGGCGTAGCAATGTTTGTAGTGCTCAGGTTTACAATGGCCGCATCGGCATCGGCACAACCTATTTGATTTTTCACCAGTAGTATCACCTCGAAATACCCACTCTGCGGATACACATGCACTACATTCGGATAAGTAACCGAAGCAGAATCGCCATCACCGAAGTACCAAGTGTAGGAAGTGGTATTAGTTGGCTGGGCGTAAAAGAATCCGTTAAGGTTGGTGGTTTGATAAGTGAAACTTGCCACCGGACAGGAGTCCAAACTGAGGGTAGTGGCAAAGGTATCGGCACATACCCCGTTATCAGCGATCAAGGTAACGGTATAGGAGCCTCCGCCTGTATATATTTTTACGGGATCCGTATCCTGCGAAGTGCTGCCATCGCCAAAAGCCCAGTGATAATGAGTTGCATTTGACGACCAATTAGAAAGAGTCAAACTCAGTTCGTTGGCTATGTATCCGAAGTTGGCCTTCGCATCGCCCACTACCGATGTTTGAAAAGTAAGTTCCTCGCCTTCTGCCAAAATAGCATTCAATTCCTTTACCGACACCGACACCATTCCGGTATCGTTCCAAAGTACCGCAATATTATTTCCGTTGTTCTGCACGATGCTACCATTGCCGCTTAACTGCCAGCAATACTTACTGCCGGTGGTGTTGCTAACGGAATAGGTGGCGACTTTACTTTTACAAATGGCTACCGGCCCATGGATCGGATCGGTGGTTGGTTTCAGCAGCTTATAAAGAAACACACGCGAGTAGTTATAAATGGTATCGTTCAGGTTGGGGGCGAGCAATTCAGGCTCGTGGCCATAACCTACCAGCGGATGAAACTCATTCATGATCCCCAACGAATTAAGCCGCTGATGAATAGGAACACTCCCGTACACATTGGGGAAAACCGGAAGTTGAAACGGATAGCCATACACATAAGGCACTAACACATCCTGATCGCCATGAAAAGAAATAACGGGAACATTTTCTGAAGCGTCAATATAGTTGGTGTCGAGGATGGCGCCCCATTGATTCACAATAGCTTTTATTTTGGGGATGTGGTGATCAAAGTCATTGTTGCCCGAACAATCCATACAACCTAAATCACTCGGCTCCAGCAAGCTGCCATACGAGGATGCCGGTCTTTCTGCATCGGTCGTAAACGCATTGGCGAAGGCACAAAAACAACCGGCACTGGTGCCGGTGAGAATAATTAATGAAGTGTCGAAACGAAACTGATTGGCTCTTTGGCAAAGAAAGCGCAATGCCGAGCGCTCATCTTGCACTCCTCGGTAATAGGCGCGAATGGTGCTATTGGTATCCACCGGATTTAAGCCGAGGCGATAATCAATACTTGCCACGGCATATCCGCACTTGGCAAAGTACTCGCAAAACTGCGGGATGTCAGGCTCAGAGCGCCAGCCTATCACATAGCCGCCACCGAATTCAAATACAATTAAAGGGCGCTTGGTGAGGGTATCGCCAGCCGGTTCATAGAAATCTAAATACAAATCTTGCGGCTGAGCTAATAAGCCGTAGGGAGTAGCGGTGCCGAAATAGATTCCATTGGTCACCGTCACGTTATGGAATATAGTATCCTGATAACGCAGAGAGCTACAGGACTGCGAATGGCTGACCGTAAACAGGAGGAGGAATACAAAAAGGATGCAAGCCCGTTTCATAGTAATAAAATTAAAAACAAAAAGCGGAAGTACGACTTCCGCTTTTTTCTATCCCGGTTCCAATGGGATGTTATTCTTTGACGAATTTAGAATTAAATTCTCCATTCTCTGAAACAAAGTGAATCAAGTAAATGCCCTGGCTGAGTTCGCTCAAATTCACTGCTTGCTGATGAATTCCTTTTTCTGCTTTGCCGTTGTAAACTTCCATCACCTTTCTTCCTGTAAGATCGTTTAGGAAAATACGCAAGCGCGAAGATTCATTCAACTCGTAGTGAATGTGCAACACCTCTTTTGCCGGGTTGGGATGCAAGCTCACCTTCATCACCTCTGAGGATATGTCAGAGATGCCCGCACACACTACGGCTAACTGAGCAGAAGTATCGCTGCATCCATTGAGAGTAACCACCACGGTATGGTATTCTATAACGTCTCCACAAGCTACGCTATCGGTTTGTGAAACGGATGAGCCAATGGTATATGCGCCTGTTGGCGAATCCTGAAATAACCATTCGTACGAAGCCCCCGCAGGAGTCGCTTCCAACACCGCTATATTCCCCTGCGATGATACCTGACTAATGCCGGCCACTGGCAGTGAGTTTAATATCACTTCCACCGTATCGGTACCGGTACAGAAGTTCTGTTCTACTGAAACAATGTAAGAGCCTGCGGCAGTAACGCTGATGTTTTGCGACATATCTCCGGTGCTCCAACTGTAAGTATCATAACCGTTTCCGGCATCTAACATTACCTCATCCCCATCGCAAGCGGTAACGGTTCCCGATGGCGAAATGCTAACCGCCACCGGAGCATTCACCACGTTTAACTGCACCGATGCCGTAGCCGAGCAAGGGCCTTGTGTGACGGTAACTTCATAAGTGGCAGCCGCACTTGGTGAGATAGTTTGAGTGGTCTCTGCACTGCTCCATACATAAGTATCGTAGCCATTGCCCGCATCGAAGGTGGCAGCAGCACCGGGGCAAATAGTCACCGGCCCGGCAGGGGTGATGGCAAGGTTGATGTTGTTATTGCTCACCGCCACGCTGGCACTATCGCTTGCCGAACAACCATTTTGCGAAACGGTAACGTAATAAATTCCGGAAGCAATGACTGTGTTGGTATCTGTATTGCTACCATTGCTCCATGTATAAGTATCGAATCCGGAGCCTGCATGGAAGGTAACAGACTGTCCCGCACAAATGCTTTGCAAACCGGAAGGAGTGATAGACACGGAAGGAATAGGATTCATATTTACAACCACCGTATCGTATCCCACACATGAATTTTGAGTAACGGTAACTATGTAAGTATCTCCCGTTGTCACGCTAATACTTTGAGAAGATTCACCGGAACTCCAAGCAAAACTATCGTACCCTGCACCGGCATCTAAGGATATTACATCGCCTGCGCAGCCATTTACAGGGCCTGATGGAGACACACTCACCGCTACGGGGAAATTTCCTACCACTACCGCTACGGTATCGGCACCGGAGCAAGTTCCCTGCGTTACTGTAACAGAGTAACTTGCTTGTGAAGTAGCCGAAATAGTTTGTGAATTATCGCCTGTGCTCCAAGCATAAGCGGTGTACCCTGAACCTGCATCCAACGTAGTGCTTCCCCCCGCACAAATATTAAGTGATGGGGTATAGGTAATGACCGGAGAGAGATTATTGCTGGTGACTGATACTGTTTTTGAATCGGTCGCGCTGCAACCATTTTTAGTGACCGTTACGGTATAGGTGGCGGAAGAATCTACGGTGATAGCTGCGGAGGTTTCTCCATTGCTCCAAGTGTAAGAAGCATATCCGCTGCCGGCATCTAAACTCACATTTCCCCCCGCACAAAATGTAAGTGGGCCACTGGGGGTAATGCTTACCGTTGTGTTGGTTACCGTCACCGATTGGCTGGCAGTAGCCGTGCAACTGTTTTGCGAAACGGTCACCGTGTAAGTGCCGCCTTGTGTGGCATTAATAAAAGAGGACGATGAGCCATTGCTCCAAGCATAAGAAGCATAACCATTGCCGGCATCTAAACTCACGCTTCCGCCCGAACAAAATGTAGTGGGACCACTTGCAGTAATGCTCACGGTAGTGTTATTTACCGTCACCGATTGGCTGGCAGTAGCCGTGCAACTGTTTTGCGAAACGGTCACCGTATAAGTGCCACTTTGTGTGGCATTAATAGAAGAAGAAGTAGCGCTATTACTCCAAGCATAAGAAGTGTATCCGCTACCGGCATCTAAGCTCACACTTCCGCCCGAACAAAATGTAGTAGGGCCGCTCGCAGTAATGCTCGCGGTAGTGCTATTTACCGTCACCGATTGGCTGGCAGTAGCCGTACAACTATTTTGTGAAACAGTTACCGTATATGTGCCGCTTTGTGTGGCATTAATAGAAGAAGAAGCAGAGCCATTGCTCCAAGCATAAGAAGTGTATCCGCTACCGGCATCTAAGCTCACACTTCCGCCCGAACAAAATGTAGTAGGGCCGCTCGCAGTAATGCTCGCGGTAGTGCTATTTACCGTCACTGATTGGCTGGCAGTAGCCGTGCAACCGCTTTGCGTAACGGTGACTGTATAAGTGCCGCCTTGCGTCACGTTGATAGAAGAGGCAGTAGAACTGTTGCTCCAAGCGTAAGAAGTGTATCCACTGCCCGCATCTAAGGTCACGCTGCCGCCCGAGCAGAATGTGGTGGCTCCGCTGGGAGTAATGGTAGGTGACACGGTGGTCACTGTAATAGTTTTGGAAGCCGTAGCCGAGGTGCAATTGCCATACACGGTTACGGTGTAGGTGCCTGCCGCAGAAACACTGGTGGAAGCCGTAGCGGCTCCGTTGCTCCACTTATAAGCATAATAAGCACTTCCCGGAACGGTTAAAGTGGTATTGCCCCCCGAACATATATTGCTGCTGCCATTGATAGCAGGAGCGGCTAAAGTGCCGGAAGGAGAAGCGGTATTGCCCACAGCAAGCGTATCTACATAAGGGCAAGTGCCATCGGTACCCGCCACGCGGATGTAATATTTTACGCCCAATGTTTCCGCATTTTGGTTGCCCACATTAATAGGGAAAGGGCCAAACTGCACGTTGGCTGTTACAATTACGTGAGACTTGAACTGCCCCGGAGCATCATAAGTAGTACCGGTTACGCGCACACAGCCGGTGCCATTCCCCAATATTTGATTATTGGCCGTTCCCATTCTCCAACACATTCCACACGGCAGGTTAGATAAGGTATCAACCTGTATGTAGTTGAGGGTATAAGTGGTGCCCCCCTGAGTAACTGTTGGCGGAGCCAGAAATGACACTGTTTGATCGAATGGCACTCCAATGGTAGCACAGGGAAGGCTATCGGCCGGAGGGTAAAACCCCACCATCGGCAAAGCAGAAGGGGCGGTGCACACGGTAGGCCCTGAGCCTCCGCAATACTGCGCGTTGGTATAGTAAAAGAAGGATAGCAATAAAAAACTGAAGGGTAATGATTTCTTAAACATGCGGCTTGGTTTAGGACAGTAAAACTATTAGAGTTTTTGTAGAATTTTAATGGTTGTGAGTTTAGTTGTAAACTGATGGTAGCGGGAGAATAAGAGGGATGAGTGTTTTCAGTTTCCTGTTTTCAGCTTGTACTCACTTTTAGGTTAAAAGCCGATGCTGGAAAACTTTTTCGCTCCCTTGTAGATTTGCCGACCCGTGTTGGGAATTGCTTTCTCCTGAATGAACAAACTCATTCTTGAGTATGCTAACACAAACGCAGAGTCCCTTCATGCAAGTGTTGGGTAATCAATGCCAAAGCCCATCTGCTTCATATCCTCCCAAAAGCCGGGATAGGATTTTTGCACCACTTCGGGAGTTTCAATTTCAATCGCTCCCAATAAGGCAAGAGGAGCAAAACTCATCGCCATGCGGTGGTCATTATACATAGAGATAGGTTGCGTAGGCAGTGCAAACTTTCCGCGCAACTGATAAAAGTTAAACTCTCTTGAATAATCGAAACGATAACCGCATTTGAGTAATTCTTGCTGCAAAGCCAATATGCGGTCGGTCTCTTTAATCCGCAGGCTTTCGATGCCCGAAAATGTAGCCGCTACGTTCTTCGCGGCAAACATGGCAGCAAAAGTTTGCACTAAATCGGGATTGTCGGCATAGTTCAGTTTCATCACCTCCGGATAAGTGCCGGGCACTTTCTTCAGTAAAGTTCCACCATCGGTAAACTCTGTGCGCACATTGTAGCGATTCATCCAGTCGGCAACAATCCGGTCTCCTTGTAGCCAGTTATTTTGTAAACCCTCTAAAAAAACTTCTGCCTCTTCTGCAATAGAAGTCATGGAATACCAGTAAGAAGCAGCGCTCCAATCGGCTCCCACTTGGTAGTCCGTAGCGCTAAAATTTCCCGACTGAACAGAAATGCCCTGCCGATCAAATTTGCTCTGTACCCCAAAATGTTGCAGCATACTCAAAGTCATTTCAATATAAGGCACCGAAACAAGCGGGGTGGTAAACCGAATGCACAATCCATTTGGAAGAAAAGGCGCGATGAGCAGTAAAGCGGTGATGAACTGACTGCTTATGTGGCCTTCGATACTCACTTCTGATTTCAAATGTTGGGTAGAAGGTAAAGGCATTATTTGAAGCGGAGGGAACCCTTCGTTGTTCAAGTAACGAACATCAAAACCAATTTCGTTCAGGGCATTTACCAAAGAAGCAATAGGCCGTTGTTGCATCCGTTCGGTACCCGTAATAATTTTATGCTGATTCGCAACGGCATAAAACGCGGGGAGAAAACGCATACTGGTGCCGGCATCTATCACATCCACGGTGTGCGCCTCTGCACGAAGGATTTGCTGCAACCGCTGTGTGTCGCGCGCTTCAGAAAGGTTCTGCACCTGAAATGAATGGCCGGACAATGCCTGAAGAATCAATGCGCGATTGCTTTCACTTTTTGAACCGGGAAGATGAATGCTTCCACTTAACTTTTGAGAGGGATGGGAAATTTTGATTTTATTCATGCACGCCACGAATTAAAGTAAATCAGCGATTCGCGTATCCACTCGTTTTCAACGGACTGATGGATAGTGTAGCTTCCAATACTTTTCAGTAGAGTGAATTGATTCAGTCCCCTTTCCTGCTTTTTATCTTGTGCCATCAGCGCAATTATTTTGGGGAAATAGAATTCAGGAATAATTTCGGAAGGAAGATAACGAAGCACCGTGTCGGCAATCATCTTTAACTCCTCTTTGGTGAGCAAGCCTTTCTTTTCAGAGAGATAACTTTCGGCAATCAGCCCAATGGCTACCGCTTCTCCGTGCAGCAAGGGCGATTCTACTTCTTTCAAATAAAAACTCTCAACGGCATGGCCAATGGTATGCCCAAAGTTCAAGGCCTTTCTCACATGGTTCTCTAAGGGGTCTTGCGCTACAAAATGTTGTTTAATCGAAATGCTCTTTTGCACCCACTCATCCCAGAAAGAATCGGATGGGTAGAGAGCGGAGAATGGAAGGCGCGAAGCCGATAATTTTTCAAAGGCTTCTTTATCCGCAATCAGATAATGCTTGAGCACCTCTGCAAAACCCGAGCGCAGTTGACGCTCCGGTAGAGTGGCCAGAAAACCGGTATGCACTATCACAGCCTCCGGCTCATGGAATAAGCCGATTTGATTTTTGAAACCCAGAAAATCAATGCCACACTTCGCCCCAACGCTGGCATCTACCATGGCCAGTAGTGTGGTGGGGATGTTGGCAAATCGGATTCCCCGCTTATAACAGCCCGCAGCAAAGCCTCCCATGTCTCCAATTACTCCGCCACCAAGATTCAGCAGCAAGGCCTTGCGGTCGGCATGGGCTTCGGTTAGTTTTTGCCAGATAAGTTCACAAGACGGGAGCGTTTTGTTTTCTTCTCCGCTTCTAATTTGAATGAGTTGATGGGATGGCAGTGCCGGAAGAATTTTAGGATAGCAATGATGCACGGTGTTTTCATCGGCCAACACAAAGATGCTCGTAGCATTGGCAGAAGTGATAAAACTTCGGAGAAAAGAAAACGATGCGTCTTCAGCGTGAATGCCTTTCATCAATACTTTCTTTCCAGAATAATAGAGCCGATGAGTGCATCGCGGGCATTGAACTTATAGCTTAACTCATACTCCTGCATTTCGCGGGCTTCGGCTTCTTCAATAGTTTCGATCTTATAAATTCCCTCGTTGGCTAATTTCAATTTACCTACATCTGATTTTTCTTCAGGGGTAGCATCGCGCTCATACACGGTTTCTTCCCAAGTGCTGTCTAATAAGTCCGTCTTCACTTTTCTTTCATGTAAGAATACCTCCTTGCCCTTATCTATTACCGGCTGTGCGGTGGGCATAGGTTTCACCAAAGGTTTTTCTACCGGCCTCTTCTTTGCCTCTTCGGCTGCCTGCATCCGTTTAATCTCTTGAAAGATGTCGCCAAAAGAGCCGGGTGGTGTTACCGGCTTTTGCTTAGGCGGTGTTCCCACGTTTTTCTTCTCTTCTGCTTTTTTGCTCATCGAATACAGAAAGTACAGAATACCGATAATGATGTAGAAGATAACTTTTGGTTCCATGTAATTTTCTTTACAGCAACTAATTTATGTAAACCGTTTTAATATTCACGAACTCTTTTAGTCCATATTCCGATAACTCTCTGCCAAAACCACTGCGCTTAAATCCTCCAAAGGGCAAGCGCGCATCGCTCTTCACTATACTGTTGATGAATACATTTCCTGCATCGAGGGCTATCGCCATCTCTTCGGCTTTTGCTTTATCAGCCGTCCACACCGAAGCCCCTAAGCCGTATGCCGAGTGATTCGCCATCACCATCGCTTCTTCAGCATCTTTCACCGTTATCACACTCCACACCGGCCCGAAAATTTCTTCCTCAAAAGCGCGCATTCCGGGCTTTACATTCGTTAGCACCACGGGTGAAACATAGTGCCCGCTTTTACTCGGCACCGGCTGTCCCCAAATGGCTTCTGCTCCTTGATTCTCCGAATCAGCAATTTGTTGTTTCACCTTTTCTGCTAAATCTTTCCTTGCTAAGGGACCTATGTTTATTCCCTCTTCCAAGGGGTTGCCCACTTTCAGTTGCCCTACCGCCTCTGTTAGTTTCGCGGTAAATTCTTCGGCTACGCTTTCCACTACAATAAAGCGTTTGGCGGCATTGCAAGATTGCCCCGAATTAATGCTGCGCGATTTGATCGCTCCTGCCACTGTCCAGTCAAGGTTCGCATCGCTCAACACAATAAAGGCATCGTTGCCGCCTAACTCCATCACACACTTTTTGATATGTTTCCCTGCCTGTGAAGCGAGAATACTTCCGGTGATATCGCTGCCGGTAAAGCTGATGCCCATTATGCGCGGGTCGGCAATTAGTTTGGCGGCATCTTCATTGGTGAGAAATAAATTGCGGAACACTCCTTCTATTATTCCCGCATCGGCAAATAGTTGTTCAATCGCGGCTGCACATTGCGGCACCGTGGGCGCATGTTTCAAGATGGTTACATTGCCTGCAATCAAAGTAGGCACGGCAAAGCGAAACACCTGCCAGAAAGGAAAATTCCAAGGCATCACGCTGAAGATAATTCCCATCGGGTCGAAGCGCACATAGCTGTGCGAAGCATTAGAAACCACCTTCACCGGCTTCAGAAAATCGGGCGCATGGCCGATGTAATAATCGAAGGCAGTAATCACTTTATTGATTTCATACAAGGCTTCTGCCACCGGCTTGCCCATCTCCAGCGTAATCAGTTCGGCATAGCGCTGTTTATTCTGTTCCAACAAATCTGCCACCTTTCGCAGGGCAGCACCGCGTTCCACTACAGTGAGTTTTCGCCAAGTATGAAACGCGCGAGTAGAAATATCGAGGTCGGGGTATGGGCTAAAGGGAAACTCCTTCAACACCTCATCGTTGCACGGGTTAATAGTAGCATACTTCATGGCACAAACCTACATGAATTTGCCATAAGAGAGGATGATTTAGGAGCATTGACTGTTTAAAAATCATAAGCACAAAAAGCGTTTGTTTATGGAAAACCAAACGGCTTTCCATCTTCCGCTTATATCTACTTACCCAAACCTGAAGTATATGGCGAACCGACTGAAAGTGTTTTTGACAAGTACCTTTGCTTCCCTTTTTCTGTTTGCTGCCCATGCTCAAACGGGAACTAAATACAGCATCACAGATTCGGAATTAATACAAGCGCTGGAGGTTCTCAATATTTACCGCGCCAATGCCGGATTGAAACCGGTGATACTAAACGAAGCACTGAGCCGAGGCTGCTTTGCACATTCGCGCTATGCGGTAAAAAACCGCAGCAATACAGAGGTGCAGGGCATGAGTGGCCATTACGAAATTGACAGCCTGCCTTATGCTACCCCGCAGGGAAAAAAGGCGGGACTGAGTTCTTGTATGGCGTATGTGAATGCGCCTTATGCCATGGAGCAGTTTATGAACAGCTTTTATCATCGTATGCCTTTGATTGACCCCAACAGCACTGAAGTAGGCATTGGTTATTATTCAGAGGAAGGTTATACGGTGTGTTGTGTGGATATGCGCAATGAATGGCAATGGAATCATGATACGGTAAATAAGGTAGTGGTGTATCCTGAAAGTGATGCATTAGACATTCCTTTATCGTTTCAGCGAGAATACCCCAATCCTATTCCCGATAGCATCACTGCCCCCGGTTTTCCGATCACGGTTCAGTTTCACCGGCTGTATGGATTAAAGGATGTGAAAGTGAAGATGATGGATATGGGAGGGAAAGCGGTGCCTTTTATTCTCTCTACTCCTCAAGCACCGCTCACTTCTTTTCCGCAGAGTAATATGGTTTGTATTATTCCCGTAAACCAACTCAAATACAACCAAACCTACACGGTTGATTTTTCTTGCATCATTGAAGGAAAGCCCTTTCGCAAGAAATGGAAATTCAACACCCGCATTGGTTGGGATACAGCGAATAGCCCATAGCCAATCATCTCTTAACTCTCGATTCTCGGCTCTGGACTCTCAGCTCTGGACTTTCGACTCTGGACTCTCAACTCTCGACTATAGACTATTCACTAAATCTTCACATACTTCACCTTTACCCAAATGTCGCTGTTGCGGCCTTTGTCATCGGTGCAAGAAATCTTCACCGTGCCTTCTTCGGGAGTAAAGAAAATTTTCGTCCTCGCCTCTTCTTGCTTCAGAAATTTATTATTGATGTACCAATAAACGGTCTTTACATCACTGGCTACTTCGCAACTCAACTGCAAGGGTTCGGGGTGATTTTTATCCAGCAGATATTCAGTGCCATTTACCGGAAAACGAATATTAGGGCCTCCTTCGGTAAACACTCGTTCGCAAGCGGGGTTATGGCGCGGTACTTTTTCATACGCCAATCTGTGATCTTCAAAGTACGACTGCATTTCGGGAGGAATAATTTTATACCACTTTTTTTTATAGCCGTTGAGTGGCAAGCAATTCTTGCAGTACGAAATCTGTTCATCGGCACTCACTGCTATTTGCTTCATATTATCGCAATACAGCGAAGGTGAAATGAGCGGAATAAAATAATCCATCACGGTGTGGGTGCAGAAATCATTGGGCAGCTTACCCGTTTCAGAACAGACCAAGCGAATGCCGCACTCCTTAGGCATGTTGTACCAATCATTGGCAGAGTTATAATCAATGGTGTTGAAAATCTTAAACAGGAGAGGAGTGGCAATACCGGCACCATTCAACTCCGGCACTCCCACGCCTGAGAAATTGCCGACCCACACGCCTATGGTGTAGTTCTTATTATAACCAATACTCCAAGCATCGCGCTTGCCGTAGCTGGTTCCCGTTTTCCAGGCAATGCGGGGAGTGTGCATACTCGCTTCCCAATTCACCGGCAGGTCAGGTCGGGCAATGCGCGAAAGAATTTCAGTAATCATAAAGTTGGCCGAAGGCGAAAGAATACGCGCAGTATCGGGAGCGGAAGGTGGCGGCATGGTAGGGGCCAGTAGCGGTTTGTTCTCCTCTCTTTCAAAATATTTTGGTGGTTGAAAAAGCCCTTTATTGGCGAAGGCCGAATACAAACCTGTCATTTCCTCCAACGTAACTCCACAGCCACCGAGCACCAGCGAAAGACCGAGTTTTTTGCGGTCGGTATTGATTTGTTGAAATTGGCAATCAATCAGCTTGTTAATCATCGCTTCGGTGCCCAGCGCATTCAGCGATTTCACTGCGGGAATGTTCAGCGAATTCTCTAAGGCAAACTCCACCGTTACAAAGCCGTTGAATTTCGAGTCGTAGTTCTCCGGCTGATAGCCCTTAATATTCAGCGGCACATCTGTGAGCACCGTCTTCGGAGTCAAAATTCCCTGGTCGAAACAAAGGCCGTACACTAAAGGCTTGAGCGCACTACCCGGCTGCCGAATCGCATCGGCTCCATTCACTTGCCCGCCATCGGTCGCATCGTAAAAGTCTGCCGATCCGAGGTAGGTAATCACCTCATGGGTGCGGTTATCTATCACCACCACTGAGGCATTGTGAATGCCCATGTTGGCAATACTCTTCGCATAATCGCTCACTAATTTCTCGGTCTTTAACTGCGTCTGCATTTGTAAGTAAGTGTGAATGATATCTGAATGCGCCTCTTTCTTTAGCTTTAAAGCCAGATGAGGCGCCAGCTTCGGAGCTTCATGGCGAGTGGCATTCAGCGGCTCATCCATAGCATCGGCAATTTCCTTATGGTTGAAGAGATGATCTGCTTCAAAGCGCTTTAGCCATTTGTTGCGCTCCACTTCTATCTTATCATTATTAAAACCCAGCCGCAGTGACGAGGGACGGTTAGGAATAATAGAAAGTGCGGTTACTTCCGCTAAGGAAAGATGGTCGGGATTTTTACCGAAGTATAATATCGAAGCGCTTTTGACACCTTCGATGTTGCTACCATACGGAACCATATTAAAATATAGTTGAAGGATTTCGTCCTTCGAATATTTCCATTCGAGTTGCAGCGCACGAAACATCTCCAGCATTTTATGAAAGTAAGTTCGACTCTTGGGATCCAACATTCTCGCTACCTGCATGGTAATGGTAGAAGCTCCCGAAGTGCGCTTTAGGTGCAGCACATTCATCCCCATTGCTCTGACCACCGCAAGGGGGTTAATGCCGAAGTGATAATAAAAATACTTGTCCTCCTTGTCTATCAGTGTTTTCTTGAGGGTAGGCGATATTTCTCCCAATTCTGTTTTCATCCGCCACTTATCATCAGGGGTCAAGAAGGCGTGAATCACTGCTCCCTTATTATCTAACACAATGGTAGAATATTGAATGCGATCGTGCAACGGAAAGCCCCAGTTCAGCGCTAAGAACATGCTGAATGCAAGCACACAACCTAACAACAAACGAGAAGAAAATTTCAGCAAACGATTTTTCACGCAGCAATGAAATTAAGAGATTCGATGTTTAGAGATAGCTTCAATGGCTGTAGAGTTTACGCCAGCACTGTTGCCAGTCATGCCAACGCTGCACCATTCGGTCAAGCGAGCGCGATCCTTAAAGTACGGGGTTTGGCGATAGATGCGGACGAGCGGTAGGGGAGGAGGCAGAAATTTGAAAACGCACCATTAATGGAAATATCCTTAGACGCTTGGCTTAGGCTAAGGAGAGCTGAGTTAAGGGTTTTAGGAAGAGTCAATTCCTTTCTGTGGGATATCATTTACAGTCTGCAAGGGTTTGCTTATAGTTTAGCTAAGTTGAATGGATACAGTGGGGTGACCTAACTTTCTTCCTCTCCCTAAAAAACAGTTCCGATAAATCAAGAAACGTTAAATGAATGGAGGTGAAATGAACTCTCCGAAACTCTCTTGGTCATATCTCGAAACATAAACGAAAAGGTATGAAGAAGATGTTGATGATGTTTGTAGCGCTGATGATTTCAGCAGGTGCATTTGCACAACCCGAGCCGAAAGATTTTAAGAAACCCGATAATCGGGGGAAAGAGTACCGTCAGGTGGACAGCCGAAATAAGAAAGACGGATTTAAGTATCGTGAAAAAGAAAGATGGGAACAGCATCGTGGTAAACATGGGCAATGTCACCATCACAAAGGAAAGCGGGGTTACGGAAGGTAGAAGAAGAAAGGCAGCCGAGAAGGTTGCCTTTACTTTTTTGCAGAAACTAATTGCTCTAATATTTGCTGAAAGGTAATCCGCAAAGAGGCAAGGTTTAAGTAATCACTTAGAGGAATGCGATGGTCAAGGCTAAACATCGCAGCCAATGAAATGCCCGCCACACAAAACGAGAGAGTTGCAGCTAAGCCCGCTCCACTCATCACATATTGGGGAATCAATAAATGACTGAACAATAGGAGTGAAATGACCCCTATCACATTGGAGATGAGCAACGGCTTGTAATGGCCCGTACCGTAATAAAAACTGCTGATGATAATCCACAGATTATAGACCAAAATGCCGGGGAATAGAAAGCGGATGCTGTGCCGCACATCGCGAAAGCCGTGCCCGAACACGGTGGCATATACTTCGGAAGGAACGAACCACAACAGCAAAAGGGCAGCCGCGCTTAGCACTAAACCTACTTGCAGCAGGCGAACCGTTCGCTTGGCTTCTTTTTGAAGTTTATCGGAATGACTGATGTTGACGTAATGAATGGTGGAGATGCTGCGCGGAATAATCCATACGGCTTCGAGAATGAAAATGCCGGTGGAGTAAATTCCTAAATACCGATTCCCTTGCTGTAACCCCAACTGAAAGAAATAGAAACGCAGGTTTAGCAGTTGCAGAATTTCGACTGTTTGATACACGGCTCCTTTGCGGAAGAGGCTCCACAATTCGCTGCTTAGGAAGGAGTCGGTAAAACTTGCTGTGAAAAGATGTTCGCGTATCAAATAGCCACCTACGATGATGGTAATGCCAAGCGAAATTAGGGTGGCGTATATAAAACCAAATGCGTTGTTGATGTTGAACAGGTAAAAGCAGATAATCACGCCAATGGTTTGTAGTAGCAGCGGAAGCAGTGCCAAACGATTAGCGGTATAAAATTGTTTCTTCCCCAAGAAAATGGATTGGTGAATACCGACTATGGAAGAAAGAAGGCCGATGATGGTTACGGGAAGAATAATGTTATCGGGAAGAATATGACTGAAATGCAGAACAAGGAAGGCGATCACAGAAACAAATAATGCCCATACATAAGCCGGAATGAGGAGCAGTTCTAATTTGCTGCGCGGCATCACATATACCAATACCTGCCCGCCAAGTATGTTGCTGAAAAAGAGGATGAACCAATAGGTAGTGATCAGCAAGGTCACATCGCCCTTTACCACCGGCCCGGCATGACGGGCAATCACGAGGGTGATAATGAAGTTGAGGAAAGTGGAAGTTCCCCGAGTAAGAATAGTGCTGATGACGTACCGCTGCAATTCGAATCTTTGAAGCAAATTAAGAACCTTTGAAAGATTTTATGACTTTAGAGTTTCTATGATGGCTCTTGTTCAGGTGGTGTTGTTTCTGGTTTACCTGCTTATTTTCCTTCGAATTATTCACCGTTGGAATTTTTTTCGGTTGGAAGGAATCAGCCCTTGGCTGCTGGTAACGGCCTTTCTTTTAAAGGTTATCGGAGGAATCAGCCTGATTGCCGTTTATACTTATTATTACACCGATCCGGCTAAGGCAGATGTGTATCGTTACTTCAACGATAGCCTCCTTATCTCTGATGTGTTGTGGAAGAATCCATTGGCCTGGCTCAAAATAATGAGTGGAATTGGCATAAATGAACCGAGCACCTTTCACTATCTGTTGCACACTCAATATTTCAGCCATCCCACGCAGGATATGGTAACGGACAATACCTTTATTATCCGCTTGCATGTGTTGCTTAATTACCTAACTGCAAGTAATATTTACCTAAACACTTTACTCATGAACATGGCTGCTTTTATCGGATTGACCGCCTTGCTCAAATCACTCCTTCCATTTTTTCAGGAGCGGCCCATACTGCCTGTACTCGCTTTGTTTTTTATTCCTTCTGTCGTATTCTGGGGTTCGGGGCCATTAAAGGAGCAACTGTTGTTTGCTTTTATAGGAGCTTATGTTTTCCTGCTTTCAACTGCCATAGAAAGGAAGGCATTCTATCGCTATTCTCTTGCTGCGTTGGTGCTGCTGTTGGCGTTTGCCGTAAAGCCACCTATTGCGGTATTACTTTTTCTCAGTTCATTTTTTCTACCCATGGCAAATCTCTACAAGGTGAAACGATTTTTGGCGCTGGTGTTTGTACTGAGCTTCGTGCTCATTGCCGCTTTCTGGTTTGGCTGGCAATATAAAGTCTGTGCGTTGTTGACGGATAAGCACAATGAATTTGTCCATCTCGCTTTGGCTGAAAATTCTGGAAGTTTAATAAATGCAGAGCTGTTGAATGGCTCCTGTTTCGCTTTGCTGCGAATAGTTCCCAAAAGTTTTCTGGACGCATTTGCGGGGCCTTATCTATGGCAGGGAGGCTCGCTCTTTCAAATGTTGTTTTCGCTGCAAAACACTTTTCTTCTGTTCTTGTTGGCTTATCTGCTGTTCCATTTTTTTCGGTTTCCTATGCTAAGGAGTCAACGATTGATAATTGCCTTTTGTTTTTGCTTTGCCTTCAGCAATTATCTTTTAATAGGGATTACAGTTCCCGTGATGGGAGCCATCGTTCATTATCGAATTATTGCAGAGCCATTTTTATTGTTAGCTGTCCTTTTACTAACGAACATTCCATCCGGCACATTCATAAAAAAGCCCCGATAAATTACCGAGGCTTTTTCCGTTTGCGTTACGCTACACTCTTTTTACATTCTGAAAGCATACAAGTAACTCATAGGTCGGTTGGGGTAAATTCCTTCTACCATCACCTTCCCTGATTTGTTCTGCAATATGTTTACGAAATCCTGCACATTGTTTACCGGTTGGTCGTCAATCTGAGTAATAATAAATCCTTTGTGGATGTCAGTAAACTCACTCAACTTTCCATCCTTCAAGTCAGCCACTCTTACTCCTCCATTGATTCCATACTTGCGTAAATCAGTGGGAGAAAGATCTTCTACTTTCACCCCTAAAGCATTTAGAATGTCCTTGTTGTTATCAACCGATGCCGTAGTATTATACTTGTTTTTCAGCGTAATGGTAGAAGTTAACTTCTTGCCATCGCGGATATACTCTATGTTCAGCTTGTCGCCAGGGCTATACTTAGCTACTTGCTCTTGCAGTTCTGGGGAAGAGTTCACCGAGATATTGTTAATCTTGGTGATCACATCTTTATTTTTCAATCCTCCTTCTTCGGCTGCCGACCCCTTGTTCACATTCTCCACATAAACCCCAAGTGGTTTATCAAAGCCTACTGCCTTTGCCGTTTCGCCATCCATAGTGCGAATGCTCACTCCTAAGAATCCGCGCTGCGAAACTCCGAATTTCTCAAGATCAAGAATCACTTTTTTTACAATGTTGGAAGGAACCGCAAAGGAGTATCCGGCATAAGATCCGGTGGGAGATGCGATGGCAGTATTAATACCCACCAGTTCGCCACTGGCATTTACTAAAGCGCCTCCGCTATTACCCGGATTCACTGCTGCATCAGTTTGTATAAAAGATTCAATAGCGGTGTTAGTGCCTTTGCTCACATCATTTTCAAGCAGGTTAATGTTTCTTCCTTTTGCACTGATAATTCCTGCTGTAACGGTAGAGGCCAAGTTAAACGGATTGCCAACCGCCAGCACCCATTCTCCCACTAAGGCCGAATCGGAGTTGGCAAAGTTGATGGCGGGCAAGCCTTTCTCGTCAATCTTCACCAAAGCAAGATCTGTGTCTTTATCGCGGCCAACCACTTTTGCTTTGTACGTTTTGTTGTTGTTCAACACCACTTCAATTTCATCGGCATTTTCTACCACGTGATTATTGGTAACAATGTATCCGTCCTCCGACACAATTACCCCTGAGCCGGTGGCTACTTGCGGCTGATTGTTATATGGGTTAGGGCCGTGGAAGAAGTAGTAGAAGTCATCTCCAAATAAATTCTTAAACGGATCCTGACCACCATAAGAGGATTGCTTTTCAGGTTTGAAAGTGGATTTAATGTGCACCACCGTGGGAGTAGTGAGAGAAGCCGCATAGCGGAAATCAATGGGCTGCGTTGCTGTTTTTGAAACTTCGTAGGCAGCTAATTTTCCCGGAGTTTGCTCTACAATATTTACTTCCTGTTTGTTCAGCCCGAAATAATTATATACTCCTATGGCTGCAAATGCGCTCACAAATGCAACGAGCGCGGTGGTAACTGTTTTTCTGAGTGCCATATTCTTTAATTTTTAGTTTTGCGAATTAACGTTTAACAGAACAAAGGTATTTTATGGAAATCGTTTTTTACTACTTATAATAACTTCAATTAACCTGTTTTAACAGCAACTTTTAATGACCGTTAATTTCAAAAAATACCAAGGTACCGGCAACGATTTCATTATGATAGATAATCGTGCATATGGTTTAAACAAAAACCAAACCGAACTGATAAAGCGACTTTGTGACAGACGATTTGGCATTGGTGCAGACGGTTTGATATTGCTAAATGAAAAACCGGGATATGATTTTGAGATGGTGTATTTCAATAGTGATGGTAACGAAAGTACGATGTGCGGCAATGGAGGCCGATGTATCATTCAGTTTGCCCGCCATTTGGAGTTGATTCAGGACACTTGTTGTTTTATGGCCATAGATGGAGCACACGAAGGCCGTTTTACCGAAAGTGGAAACGTGTCACTAAAGATGAATGATGTGCGGTTTATTGAAAGCTATAACGATGATTTTGTGTTGAACACCGGATCTCCTCATTACGTCACCTTTGTAAAGGATGCAGCAAGTATTCGGGTCGTGGATCAAGCTCGTGAAATTCGTTACTCCACCCGTTTTGAAAAAGAGGGGATCAACGTAAACTTTGTAGAGAAAAAGAATGAGCATGAAATTTTTGTAAGAACGTACGAAAGGGGAGTAGAGGCAGAAACACTTTCCTGTGGCACCGGAGTAGTAGCAGCTTCGTTGAGCTTTGCTTTTAAAAATAATCTATCGTTTCGTTCAGTTAACGTGCTCACTTTAGGTGGATCGCTCGAGGTAACATTCGAATCGGAGGAAGAAGGGTTCAAAAATATTTTCCTGATAGGGGCTGCTGAAAAAGTTTTTCAGGGCACCATTGAAATCGGTATATGATTTTCTTTTCTGAACAGGAATCCCAACTTTTTAAGGTTCGCTTTGGCCGTTATGAAGGCATTCTCGAATCACTTTCCGAATTAAGAAGTGAAATCATTTCAGCTAAGTATGATTTTGTTCGCATCAAGCTAAAAGACCCAGGCAATAATTTGTTTGTTAGACTTCATGAGTTGAACTTTCCGTTTCAGTTATTGGATATTCACCGTTTTTACTCACGCGATTTTCAGGAATTTCCTGCGAGCAAGCCCACTAACTCACCGGTGCATTTGATCAGACATGAGGGAAGCTTAAGTGAAGAAATTAAGCACATGGTGCTGCAAACTTTTGATGAGCACCCCATGGGCTTTTTTACCAATGAGGTAGTAGAAAAATATTTCCCGGTGTCGCTTCAACTTCAAAATGTTGCGGAGTATATCGCTACTCACCATTGCCACACAATAAACCCGGGAAAACAAAGCTGGCTGATCAAAGTAAATGATGAAATGGCCGGTTGTAGCTCTACCGTTTTTTTGGGGGACGAAGCTTATACTACTTACATTGGATTGTTACCGCAGTACCGCAAGAAAAGTATTTATGCAGAGGTAATTGCCGCGATGCAATATGAGATAGAACAAAGCGGTGCCCGCTATTGCACCGGTTCGGCTCGGCTTCATAATCTGTCCAGCCAAAGCGTGTTTGAGCGGCAAGGAGAGAAATATATCCGACATGATTATGTGCTGATGCTGATGCCACTGCTAAACATTGGGGTGCAGTAGCTTTCTCATAATTTTTGTAACTATCTTTTGTCCTTTTGATTATAGAACTAATTTAGCGCGCTTTTAAAATTCACATTCAGTAATGGACGATGGTAGTTTATCTCAAAAGAGAAAATGGCGGGCTCAAAAGGCTGAACGCTCCGGAGCCCGGTTGCTGGATTCATGTGTACGGTCCCTTCGGCAATGAAGCGACTCAAAAGCTCAGCGAACAACTTTCTATTGATATTGATTTTATTACGGACTCCTTAGACATTGACGAGCGCTCGCGCTACGAAAGTGACGAAGGCAAAGACCTCATTGTTTTCAGAACCCCTATTGAAAATGATGGCCTATCCGATTCAGAAGCCTTATACATTACTGTTCCTATCGGTATTATCCGCTCGCCAGAATATGTAGTGACTGTGAGCGCCTTCAAAAATCCGGTGATAGAATTTTTCATCAACTCTCCCCCCAAGACTTTTAACCCGGCCAATCAGGAGCAATTCATTCTTGCCTTGTTTGAAAAGAATGGATTAAAGTATGCTGAGTTTTTGCGCCAAATAAATAACAAGCGCTATGCTTTTGAGAAGGCTTTGTACAATTCTTCGCGCAACGAAGACTTGTTTAAACTGCTGAACATTCAAAAGAGCTTGGTGTATTTTGTTACCAGCTTGCGTGCGAATGATTTGTTGATGCTGAAAATTCAACGCACTAACTTCTTGAAGATACAAGAGGATGATATGGATACCCTTCGGGATATTATTATTGATAGCCAGCAGGCCTTAGAGATGAGTGAAATGTATTCAAACATACTGAACGGCACGATGGATGCATTTGCTTCGATTATATCCAACAACCTAAATGAGATAATGAAGCGACTCACTTCGGTCACTATTATTATTTCCATTCCGATGCTCATCGCCAGTTTTTACGGAATGAACGTAGAATTGCCCGGAGAGCACAATCCTTTTGCCTTTGTGTTTGTATTCTCTCTCTGCATCTTGTTCTCCGTACTTATTGCTACCTACTTTTTTCGCAAGCGTTGGTTTTGATATTCGGCAAGGTCTTATCGGAAACTCTGCGTCAATTACACCGGCAAAATTTCTAACATTGTGCTGCATTAGAATACTTCCGAAAGGGAAAAGTTTTCATTAGAATTAACTCACTACATGTACACCGCACAAGAACTATATACACGCTACGAAGCACGTTTCAGCAAAAATAATTTTCGTGAAAGCCCCAACGGGCTTTACAATCCTGTCAATCATATTATGAGCATGAAAGGCAAGCGGATTCGCCCGCTGCTTTTACTGTTGGCTTGTGATATGTTTGGAGGCGATACCGATCGGGCGCTTAACCCGGCATTTGCAGTGGAGGTGTTTCATAATTTCACTTTAGTTCATGACGATATCATGGATAAAGCTGACTTGCGCAGAGGCTACCCAACCGTGCATCAGAAATTTGGAATGAATGCCGGTATTTTGGCCGGGGATGTAATGCTGGCATACGCCTACAAATATTTAACCGACATCCCGGTTCATTTTATTCCAAAAGTAATGTCGGTATTTACCGAAACGGCTATTCAGATTTTTGAGGGGCAACAAATGGATATGGATTTTGAAACTCGCAGCGATGTGGCACTGGAGGAGTATTTGAAAATGATTGAGTATAAAACAAGCGTTTTGCTGGCTTGCAGCCTTCAGATAGGAGCAGTGCTTGGCAATGCCGGTGAGCAGGAGCAGAGCGCTATTCATCACTTTGGTTTAAACCTCGGCTTGTCCTTTCAAATAAAAGATGATTTGCTGGATGCCTTCGGAGAAGGAGAGAAGGTGGGTAAGAAAATTGGCGGAGATATTTTGATGAATAAGAAAACGTATCTGTATATCAGTACCTTTCACTTAGCAAATGAGGAACAAAAAGCAACGCTGAACAGGCTGATGAATGAATCGGATGAGTTACTGAAAATTACTGGAGTAAAACAACTCATGACAGATACCGGAGCTTACAATGCCACCATTAAAAAAGCGGATGAGTTATACGAACGCAGCCTCGCTTCACTTTATAAAATATCTCTTCCGGCCGAAAAGAAGCAAGCATTAATAGAACTGGCGGAGAAGATTAATCAGCGCGATTACTGAGTCGTCAAGAAGTAGTGAAAGGAAGTGCTTACTTATCGTATTTCCTAAGCAGTTTAAGCAATGTTTCTAAATCTTTAGGTAAGGGGGCTATTATTTCCAGTAGTTGACCGCTTACCGGATGGTGCAAAATAATTTGATAGGCATGTAAGGTTAAGCGTGAAACGGTAGGCCGCTCTTCCTCTCCCGAAGTTTTGTAATTTCTTTTAATGGAAGAAAAATAAAAAGCGGATGACTTGGCATATACTTCATCCACCAACAATGGATTGCCCAAAGCGGTGAGGTGCACTCGTATCTGATGCGTTTTTCCGGTTTTAATTTCGGCCATTACTAAGGAGGCATGTTTAAATTCTTCTACTACCTGGCACAACGTAATTGCCTCTTTCCCTCGTTTAGAGATCATCATAGTGCCGGGCTTTGCCGGGTTTTCCATCACCGGTGATTCTATCACTCCTTCCTGAAAGGGCAATTTCCCCTTTACGATTACCTGATAAAATTTTCTCACTTCATGATTCTGAAATTGTAGCGATAAATGCTTATGTGCGGCTGCATTTTTCGCAAAGCAAACCACCCCGGTGGTTTCGCGGTCAATCCGGTGAACGATGAATAGTTTCCCATACTGCTTTTGAAACAATTCCTGTAGAGAAGTGTACTTGCCAAAGCGATCGGGTATTACCGTGTAGCCACTGGGCTTATTGACCAACAACAAATCATCATCTTCAAAAAGTACTTCGGGTAAAATTTTCATGGATAAGTGAACGATCGCCATTTTTAGCGCCCGCCAAAACTATCAATTATGATTTCAATATTCTATTTTACGCTGCTTTCGAAAAGGTGATTTTATGCGTCCGTATATTCTTCTTATAATACTTTTTTTACCACTGCTGAATTACGGGCAAAGGTTTACCACTACCATAAAAGGGAAAGTGACCGACAAAGACAGTCGGCAGCCGGTGGCAGGGGTGAATGTGATGGTGTTGCATTCTGACCCGCCCATTGGTGCTACCACTAATGAGGAAGGCGATTTTAAAATAGAGAAGGTAGATGTAGGTCACCGAAGTCTTCGATTTACTTTTGTGGGGTATGAAGATGTGGTGGTCAATGAATTGTTACTCACTTCGGGAAAGGAAACTTACCTGAATATTGAATTGCAAGAAAAGGTCACAGACTTGAAAGAGGTGGTGATCAGCAGTCAACAAAGTAAAGCAAAGGGCAACAATGATTTTGCTGCGGTGAGTGTGCGTTCGTTTTCTGCTGACGAGATGAGCCGCTATGCCGGCACCCTGAACGACCCGGCACGGATGGCACAATCTTTTGCCGGAGTTATGACCGCCAATGATGAGAACAACCAGATTGTGGTGCGAGGTAATTCACCGCGCGGATTACTATGGCGCATGGAAGGGATTGAAATTCCAAATCCGAATCACTTTGCCGGTTCAGAAGGGAGTACAGGCGGAGGGGTAAGTATTTTGAGCGCTAATATGCTTACGCGCACTGATTTTCTTTCAGGAGCCTTTCCTGCCGAATACGGCAATGCTCTCAGTGGAGTTTTTGATTTGAATCTTCGCAAAGGCAATTCTGAAAAGTGGGAGTTCACTCTACAAGCCGGAATACTGGGTTTGGAAGCTGCCCTAGAAGGACCTTTCAGCAAGAAATATAAAGGCTCGTATCTGTTTAATTACCGCTATTCAACCTTAGATATTTTATCCCTGATGGGATTAAAAATTGGTGGCAATGTGTTACCTAAATATCAGGACCTTGCTTTCAATTTTAATTTCCCAAGTAAGAAAATTGGAAGTTTTACTCTTTTCGGTATTGGTGGTATGAGTAGTTTGGGCGAACAGGCAAAGCGCGATACTTCTGCATGGCAAACCCTGAGCGACAAAAGTGAATTTAATCAGGCGCAAATGATGGGAGTGCTGGGAGCCACCCACTTACTGCTTTTAAAGGATAATAAAACCTACATTAAAACTATTCTCTCCTACAGTTATACCAACCATGCCGATACGGAAGATACCCTCAGCAATAGCTTCGATAAATTCAATTTGTCAAACGAAAAATTTATTTACCGCACGCTGCGAGCTAATGTTACACTCAATTCAAAACTCAATCCTCGCAATAATATTCGTTCGGGATTTACCTACAGTCATATTAATTACCGCCTGTTTAGTGAGACCTATTCTTACTATCTGCAAAAAAATGAAACACAGGTGAGCCACTCCGGTTCTACCGATATGTATCAGGCGTATGTAGAATGGAAACATCGTTTCACCGAACGATTACAACTGAATAGCGGGGTGCATTTTCTTTTTTCGGTACTTAACAACAAGTTTTATATCGAGCCGAGAATAAATGCGGAGTGGCGAGTGAAAGAAAATCAGACGCTGAGTTTTGGCACCGGAATACATAGCCGCATGGATGCTGTTTCTACTTACGTTTCTTATGAAACTCCGCTGGCTCGCGATAAGTACCCCAACATGAAACTTGATTTCAGTCGTGCCTTTCACTTAGTAGCCGGATATAATTTTGGGTTTCTGAAAGATTTCAATTTAAAGGTAGAGGCTTACTTCCAATACTTGTTTAGCGTGCCTATTGGAATGGATTCTGCTAATGGCACTTTTTCTATTCTCAATTACGATGATGGCTTTGTGAATATACCGCTACAGAGCACCGGCAAAGGATATAACTACGGGTTGGAGTTAACGCTGGAAAAATTCTTTTCAAAGAATTATTTTTTTATGCTCACTGCTTCTGTTTTTGATTCGCGCTATGCGGGGAACGATGGGGTATGGAGAAACACGGCCTACAATGTAAATTATGTGATGAATGCGCTGGGCGGCAAAGAGTTTGTAGTGGGCAAAAAGAAAAACAACATCATCGGCATCACTGCAAAAATTATTTGGCGAGGAGGGCAGCGCTATACACCTGTGGGCTTAGCCGAATCTATGGCAGCGAACGAAACTGTTTATGACAACTCAAGAGCCTTCAGCAAAAAGTTGCCCGATTATTTCCGCATTGACTTTGGCGCTAATTTCAGACGCAACAAGAAAAAATACTCTTGGGTATTTTCTTTCGATGCACAAAACCTCATCAACCGTCAGAATGTAGCCCGCGAAGTATATGACCCCGAAAAGCAGCAGGTTACTTTTGCTCGTAATCTGGGTATAGTCCCCGTGCTTAGCTGGAAGGTGATGTTTGGGATTTAATTGTATTTTTCGACCATGAAAAAAGTAGAGAAGATTCTCGTCTTTTTAATCTTATTCACCGCTGTCTTTTATACTCAGTTTTACAAGCTAAATCATCTTGCTTTCAGGATATGGGATGAAGCCCGTTTAGCCACGAGTGCCTATGAGATGGCTAAAACAAACAACTTTATTGTTACCACCGTAGATTATCAAACCGATATGTGGAGTACTAAACCACCTTTGATGATATGGGCGCAGGCTATGTTTATCAAAATGCACGGATTAACGGAACTCTCCACACGCTTGCCTTCTGCTATTTGTGGAGCACTTTGCATTCTGTTGGTTTTTGTATTTGTGTTTAAAATATTCAGAAATCATTGGGCGGCTTTAGTGGCCTCTCTTGTGCTGTGCACAGCGAGTGGTTATATCGGGTATCATGGCACTCGTTATGGGGAGTATGATTCTATGCTTACTCTGTTTACGACTGTTTATCTTTTGGCATTCTTTCTTTATTCGGAAACAAAAGGGAAAAGTAGCAACCGTTTTCTATTGTTGTTTTTTATCGGGTTAACCTTAGCGGTATTAACAAAAGGGATTGCTGGATTTCTGTTTGCACCGGGTCTTTTCATTTATGCCTTGGCAAGAGGAGAATTAAAAAGAATCTTGACGAACAGGACTTTCTATATCGGAGTTCTGCTTCTTCTGTTTTTTGTGGCAGGGTATTATTTACTGCGAGAACATTATAATTCAGGCTACCTACAAAGTGTATTTGAAAATGAACTGGGAGGCAGGTTTAATAAAACAAATGACGGACATGAAGCGCCTTTCAGTTTTTACTTTAATAATTTGCGATTCGAGCGTTTTGGCACGTGGTACTGGATAATTCCTACGGGCTTAGTGCTTATCTTCTTTAATCAGAACATGCGATCAAAAAGGCTCTATGCTTTCTGTCTTTTAATGAGTACTAGTTTTTTGCTTGTTTTATCTTCTAGCAAAACAAAACTTTGGTGGTATGACCTTCCGGTGTATCCTCTTTTAGCAATTCTAGCTGCCCTGTTATTTATTCAGCTTTCGAAAATCGCTTCTGGTGTTATTCCTTTCCTAAAAGAAAAAATAGCACTGGTTTTATTAGCTATCATTTTTTTGGTGCAGCCAATCAGCGAAACATGGTCTATGATTAAATATGCTTCGGATGATTTAAGCACAGATAATTTCTACTCACTGTCTTATTATCTGCGAAATGCTGCTCGCACCGGCTCTTTCCCTCATTCCTGCAAATACTTTTACGTGAATGACTACACCCTTCAGTGGCGACTTTATACTAAAAGACTACGAGATTCGGGATATGATTTAGAAGATGTTGCCTATAATGAGAGGAACACTTTTAATGTAGGGGATAAAATTATTGTGAATCAAAATTTTGCAAAAGAATATATTGAGTCGAGATACACGGTAAATGTGATAGACGAATATTTTGGAACCCAACTGTACGAGATCATAACAAAACGAAATGGAAAATCCTGAAATATCGGTCGTAGTGCCGCTCTACAACGAGGAACAAGTTTTCCCGGTACTCATTGAAAGGCTAAATAAGCTGATGAATGAAACTGATCTATGCATTGAGGTGGTAATGGTAGATGATGGATCGAAGGATAATACGGCTCAACTAATGTATGCGAACGCACTGAATGACAGTCGCTATCAGTGTATCTTTTTGTCCAGAAATTTTGGTCACCAACGCGCTTTGAGTGCCGGGTTGGCAGCCGTTCGGGGAACTGAAGCGGTAATGATTATTGATGGTGACTTGCAGGACCCTCCTGAACTTTTATTTGATTTTTATAAATTAGTAAAGGAGGGGAATGATGTTGTTTACGGAGTTAGAAAGAACCGAAAAGAAGGAGCCTTTAAAAAGTTAGCGTATCGGTTTTATTATCGTTTTCAAAAGCGCATCTCTAATGTGGACGTAAATCTGGATAGTGGAGATTTTGCCATGCTCAGACGCAATGTTGTAGATATTATGAATAGCCTTCCGGAGGAGAGCCGGTATATCAGAGGATTGCGATCTTGGGTAGGATTTCAGCAAACTGGGTATGAATATGACCGTCCAGAGCGGCTGGCAGGCACTACTAAATATTCTTATGGAATGCTATTCAGCCTTGCTTACAACGGGATATTTAACTTCAGTGAGTTTCCAATCAAGTTCATCTCCAACCTTGGTGTGCTGGCCATCCTGATTTCACTGTGCTACTTTATTTATACACTTATCAAAAAGTTCATGATGGGGATCACCGTAATAGAAGGATTTACCGGTCTCTTATTTACCATCATTCTTTTTAGCGGTGTTCAGTTAATTTCAATAGGCATCATTGGAGAGTATGTGGTCAGGATATTCTTTCAGGTAAAAGGCCGCCCTCTTTACATCATCAAAAGCAAAATCGTGGATAAAAAGATAGTCAAAGAATAAGGCGCATTTGGCGAAGTGGCGAAGCTTGTAATCTCCCCTCCATTAATTTTATTCCTTCAAACGGATCGTTAGAAATCAAATACGGTCCATCCAAATCGGCATAGTCGGCTAAGGGGGTCAGTGAGGCCGCAGCGTTGCAACCAACGGATGACTCACTCATACATCCAATTAAAATTTTCAGTTTCAGGGTTCGAGCCTTTTTAATCATTTGGAAAGCTTCGCGAATTCCTCCGCATTTCATCAGTTTAATGTTGATGCCATGAAATCCCTCTGCCATAAAATCTACTTCTGATAATCGCTGGCAACTTTCATCCGCATATAGCGGCAAGGGGCTGTCTTGTTTCAGCCATTCCATACTCTTGTTCAAACTTACAGGCAAGGGCTGCTCGACCAACACGCAGCCGCATTTACTCAGCCACTCTATTTTTCGTTTGGCTTCCTCCGCTTCTTTCCATCCCTGATTCACATCTACTGCAAACGGTTTGTTAGAAAGTTGCCGAAAGCCGGATACCATTTCTTCATCCTCCTTGCCATTCAGTTTCAATTTGAAAATCTCGAAACCAGAGCGGGTAGCTTCTGCCACTTTCAACTTCATTTCACGCAGTGACGAAACGCCCAGCGTGTAGGTTCCAAAAGGATAAGTCGCTGCTGCGAAGCCCAATAACTCAGCTATTGTTTGTTTTGAAATTTGCGCTTTCAAGCTCCACAAGGCCATCTCTAAGGCCGCCTTGGCGCTCATATTTACTTGCTCTTTGCTTAATTCCTCCAGCCAGTTTTCTATGTTATGGTTCGACTGCGATTTTGAGAAGGCTTCGAGAAAATCAATCACCGATTGGGTGGTTTCAGGGAGATAAGGAGGCAGTGCCGCTTCTCCCCAAGCTATTAGTCCATTCAGTTCTAATTTCACGAACACAACGTTCGTGTATCTTCGCACTCCATGTGAAATTCTAAACGGAAATTTGAATTGAAGTTGGTAAGGATATGTGGTTAGTTTCAACACGGATGTTTATCTGCCGCCAATCTACGAGCAAAATAATTCCTCGTATTTTTTTTGTGTGAAGTTCTTCGCTTCGGTAGGATAGTACGACAACACACAAGAGAGAAGAAAAAATGGTAAAAAAATATTCTATATGGTATTGAATAGATAAAAACAGCCCCCAAAATTCTTTCTATGAACTTTTAACCTAAAGAATAGCCCAACAAGAAACTGAAAACTGAAAATAAGAAAGTTGAGAATGCAAGGATCAAATTTACCATTACACGATGAACCGATACCTAAGTATCATTACGAATATCGAATGTAGAACACTGAACTTCGAATGTCGAGTATCGCAAAGTAGCACATCGTTTCTGACAAGCACCAACAATTGATGCTATCGCAAAATAGTGAGTGAACCCTTGTAAGTATTATCGGTATGGTTATTCAGCCAAACAAAACTGGCTGTATAAATGTACACTCCACTCGGAGCTTTTACCCCTTTATAAGTGCCATCCCATTCAAAATTAATGTCTGTGGTGTCAAACACTTTTTCTCCAATGCGGTTGAATACCATGACATGAATTTGCTTGATGCCCGGAAGGTTTCCAAACATTTTCCATACATCATTAGTTCCGTCCCCGTTGGGGGTAAAAGCGTTCGGCACAAAAATGTCGTACTTGGGAATCACCGTAATGGTCACCGAAGATACTCCCATGCAACCCGCGCTGGTCACCGCGCTTACTCGGTAAGTCACAGAGTAGTTGCCGTTGAATACCGGCTGGTCGCAATCGTAGCAGGATAAACCAAAGGAAGGTTCCCATACATAAGAGGCAGTGCCCCCAAGATTAGTAGAAACTTGGAGTGGAAGGCTTTCTCCCAGATTTACTTCTGCTGCTGTGGGTAGCACATTGATGCTCACCGAGTCGGGTTCGGCAATGGTGCCGCTCTGTGTGGTGCTGCAATTATGGGCATCGGTCACGGTGACGGAGTAGTTCCCTATACCCAAATTAGATTGAATACCACTGCTGTTCTGCACTCCATTCGAGAAGGTATAGGTATAAAGTGGAGTTCCTCCAGATGATGAAACACTCAGTTGTCCATCTGTATAGTGATAACAGGTAACATCCGTTGGTGTGAGCACTGTTGTCAGTAAGTTCGGTTCGTTGATAGTGATGCTGGTAGAATCGGTACAGTTGTTCTGATCTGCAACATACACCGTATAGCTGCCCGCACTTTGGCCGGTAAACTGACCCGAAGCAGATGGCTGTGAATTCGTTCCATCGGTTGCGGAATAGGTGTAGGGCGAAACGCCACCTGCACCGTTGGCGGTAATGGTGCCGCTATTATCGCCTTTGCAAAGTAGATCCGTTTCAACAGCGCTTACAGTTAATTGAGTAGGTTCTGTTACGGTGGCCATTTGTGTCGCGGTGCAGTTATTAGCATCGGTCACCGTGACGGAATAATTCCCGGCAGAAATATTTAATGCAGAATCGCTGTTGCTCACATTCGGATTCCAAACGTAGGTGTAACCCGGTGTGCCGCCATTGACGGCCACTGCTATCAAAGCAGTGCTACTGCCAAAGCAAAGGTTATTAGAGTGCGTTTCAGAAGTCATTATCTGTGTAGGGGCATTGATAGTAAACGAAGCAGTTTGATTACAGGAATTGGCATCACTGGCACTCACCGTATAGGTTCCGGCAGTAGGCGCAACGGTTTGCAAATTCCCCCAAGCACCACTCCAACTATAAGTGTAAGGGGCGGTACCTCCGCTTGGATTAGCCGTTGCACTACCGGTGGCTCCAAAACAAAGAGCATCGGTGGTGGCCACCGTCATTATGGGAGCAGCAGGCTCGTTTATGGTAGCAGAATCTGAAAACGAACAATTGTTAGCATCGGTAGCGGTCACGTTGTAAACTCCTGCAGTTAAGTTAGTAATAGCTCCGGGTTGAACTCCTCCAGGATTCCAATTGTAGGTTACACTGCCGGTGGGGTTCACAAAGTTAGCGGTGGCGGTGCCATCTGCCGCACCATTGCAACTGGCATCAGTAGAAGTTAAAGTAAGGCTTTGCGGTCCAGGTTCAGTAATTGTTTCGCTGAGCGCTACGCTGCATCCGTTCGCATCGGTCACTGCTCCGGCATAAGTGTTTGGAGCCAGTCCGCTGAGAGTATCCGAGCCGGCCGGAATTGGATTCCCCATAAAAGTATAAGGAGTGGTTCCTCCAGATAGGTTGAGAATTACCTTTCCGTCATTTGCTCCGTGGCAGGTTACATCCGTGTGCGAAGAAGTAGCGCTTAATGCAGCAGCCGGTTGTGTAATAGAATCTTGCGAAGAAACAGTACAAGTGTTGGCATCTGTGATGGTGAGGCTATAAACTCCTGCGGTTAAGTTGCTCGGGTTGCTGCCCGTAGCGGAAGACGGATTCCAAGTGTAGGTATAGGTGGGAACTCCTCCATTTGTGCTGACTGCAAAACTGCCGGTGGCATCGCCATAACATTTTACGGGGGTTGAAACTATATTGAAAGTAATGGCGGAAGGCTGGTTCACCGTAGCTGAATCCGTGAAGGAGCAGTTGTTGGCATCGGTTGCTGTCACGTTATAAGTTCCCGCAGTTAAGTTGGTAATAGCTCCGGGTTGAATCCCTCCCGGACTCCAATTATAAGTTACAATGCCGGTGGGGTTCACAAAGTTTGCAGTGGCGGTGCCATCTGCCGCCCCGTTACAAGTGGCATCGGTAGCGCTTAGGGTCAAGCTTTGCGGCCCAGGCTCTGTAATGGTTTCGCTCAAAGCTACATTGCATCCGTTTGCATCGCTTACCGATCCTGCATAAGTATTGGGAGCTAATCCCGAAAGTGTATTGGTTCCGCCTGGAATCGGATTGCCCATGTAAGTATAAGGTGGTGTTCCACCAGATATGTTGATGGTCACCGTTCCATCATTAGCCCCGTGGCAGGTAACATTTGTGTGCGAGGATGTAGCTACTAAAGCAGAGTCGGGTTGTAACAAGGTATCCGAGCCAATAAAGGTGCAACTATATTGATCGGTTACGGTGTAGTTATAAATACCTGCTGCTAAATTGGTCACAGTTTCGTTGTTCCCCAAGGCCGGGCTCCAAGCGTAGTTATAAGGAGAAGTTCCTCCGCTGACCGCCAGATGGATCCCTCCCGTAGTATCACCATAACAGCCAATATCCTGATCTACCACTGAATAAGTAAGTGGTGGCGGGCCCGTAATAATTGAAGTTGCTGTAGTAGAACAACCTTTATCATCAGTGACGGTAAGCGTGTAAGTGCCGGCTATCAGGTGGGTGTTGGCGGTATCGCTGCTAAAATTACTCCACGCATAAGAGTAGGGAGGCGTGCCTCCTTCCACATCTGTCAAAATACTTCCTTTCCCAGCGTGATAGCAACTGTCATTAATCGTAAACATATCAATATTCAAAGATGGCATCGCACTGATAGAATCAGAAGCGGTAGCTGAGCAAGTATTGGCATCTGTTACCGTAACCGTTATTATTCCCGGACTAAGACCATTGGCTAAAGGATTGTTCGGATGCCCTCCGCTCCAGGTATAGGTGTAGGAAGGCACTCCTCCCGAAGTGACGGAGGCGAGTGCTTGTCCATCATTGATTCCCGGACACGAAATTCCTGAGGTGGTAATATCCACCAACATAGGGATAGCGGGATTAACAGTGACGGTACCTGTAAAATGCTGACTGTTTCCATCAGTGTAATTGTAGGTGTAGTTTCCCGGAGCTAAACCGGTAATGGTAGCACCGCTTCCTCCATTGCTCCAATTGATAGCAATAGGGGAAACCCCTCCGGTTACCGTCACGGTAGCGGTGCCATCGTTTACATTGGCGCAATGTTGGTTAGTAGCACTGGCGGAAAGTGTATAGCCACAGGGCAACTGCGCGATTGTAGCCGTGTATTGCAACACTGACGAGCCTCCATTGTACTGAAGAGAAGCCGAGCAACCATTTGCATCGGTAAAATCAGCGATGTAGTAGCCCGGAGCCAAACCGGTTGCATTAGCCCCCGGAATGCCCGCCCAGTTTACGCCTTGATAAGGAGGCGTGCCCCCCGCGATGCTGATAGAGGCGGTGCCATTATTTTGGTTGCAACTGGCATCGGTGGAGGTAACGGAAGCAGTTAAAGGAGGCGGCTGGTTAAGCGTGTACTGGGCAGAGGTGACGCATACTCCATCAGTAGCCGTTACGGTGTAGGTGCCGGCTGTTGCTCCCACATAAGAAGGCCCCACAATGTTTCCTCCATTCCAGCTATAAGTATAGTTGCCGAATCCTCCGGAAGCAGCTACCGCCAAACCGCCATTACTACCTCCATTACAAAGAGGTTGGGTAAGGGTTGGGCTAAGTACGATAGGGCTTCCTACCTGCACGGTGTGCGTCTTGGTAGCGGAACATCCGTTGATATCCAACATAGATAAACTTATCGTGTAATTTCCCGGTTGAGTATAAACGTGCTGCACATTAATATTGGCAAAAGACGGATTGTTATTAGTGATAACAGTGCCATCACCAAAATCCCAAGTGGCACTTTGGTAATTGTTCAATAACCCGTTCGCGCATTGATTTACAAATTCAATATCAATGGGATCTCCTAAACAGATTTGCGGTGGCACATTGAAATCTACATATAAATCGTACTGAAAATTGCTGTAATAGCAATCTTTTTGGGAGTAATTATAGAAGCCAAACCGTCCGGGATGAAAGCAATCTTGCTGATCAAATACCTTCACTCCATCTACGTATATGATAGCTCTGGTGTAAGTGAGATACAACTCAAATGCGTGATTGTTACCCTGTATCCAACCGGCACCTCCAAAGGTATTTTGAACCACCGTAAACTCAGGTGTGTTTTGGTGATTCCAAAATGTGGTATTATACATTCCCGGAGGAATTACCCCATCTACTCGGCACAATGATTTGCCGCTAGAGGCCCCTCCTTGCTGTTTTTGTTTCCAGTCAAACAGCCAACAGTCAAAACTGTCGGTAGCTCCCATGGGATTTTGATAGCTGAATACAAATCCCATCCAGTCATCATCGCCATCTGTGGTTTTGAAGTTACCGGAAAGGTGGACATTCATCAGATTGTAAGGCGAGAGATAGAAGGTAGGGTCTCCGTTAATCGTTTGGTGCACCTGTGAGCCCCCGCCTTGTACGACCCAGTTTCCGTTGCCGGGCTGTCCGCCCTTTACCCAAGTATTGAAGTCAACATTGGTAATACATTGAGAGCTTACAAAAGAATAGGCAAATGCGAATGAAAAAGACAGTAAAAATTTATTCATAGTGCAGGAGGATTGTGTTGGTGTTTTTTAACTCAAACCAAAGTATAAAAATTCTATTCATAAACAGAAGATTTTTTGAGTAGCATGGTTGCTTGTAAGGGGAAACAAAAATGGTTTTCGATTTTTTGTTTGGAAATCAGAGGGGGAACTTGAAAAGTGAAAGGAAGATTAGTGGAGAGGATTTTTCAGTAGATCGGCTACCGGATGTAATTTAGAGATGGGGATAAAGTGGCAGTGGTAATTGCCTTGTGCGCTCAATTTGCTGCCAAAATCTTTGAGGGCGGCTTTATCTACTTCCGCGGAGGTGGCATAGCCGCATAAATATGCACAAGCATTTGCTGGAATGGCATTGGCTTTCCTATCCTTCACATCAATGATTATTTGCACGTAGTAGGGGGGCTTTCGCTTCTTCGCATAATCCTCTCGCACCAGCAGGTGAAGTTTATGATTAAAAGGAAAGGCAGAGGCTTTAATTTCAAATTGGTCAAAATCAGTTTTGCCTTTGTTCTTTCCTACTCGGTGTTTCTGCCAGTCGCCAAAAAGGTAAGCGGCAAACACAAACTCTCCGAGGTGGCCGGTAAGGGTATCAATGTGGGAAGCAACCGTGCGATTTACTTTTGTTTCAGGAATTAACCGTTGGGCTTCGGTCAGCATTTCCTGCGTGATAAAGACGTATGGATAATCCTTTATCATCGGATGGAGGCTAATAAATTTTCTTCAATTTGAAATCATCCACTTCAAACACATTTACGTGGCGATTTTCGTAATAATTGATCTGAGTGCTGTCGCTCATTTCCTTCATGATGTCAAACTTATTAGCAGTGCCGGTAAATCGCTGGGTAATTATTTTTTGGAGGAAATCTTTGCCGTATAAAGGAAGAACCGTCAGCAAAAAATTCATCACATCATACCCTAAGAACGACATTTCGCTCGGCTCTTTGTAGTAGGTAGAAATGTAGTTATTAATAAAGTGGGTAGTCTCCTCTTTGGTTGTATCGGCATAAAAGCCATCAGACAAGCGGCACTGAAAACTATTCAGATAATCGAGGCGCAAAATTTCGCTGTTGAGCCAAGTAGGCATGCCGTAAGCAATGATGTTATAGCTTTTCGTTTTATCTAATAAGCCACCTAATGTTCCGTTGACAAAGGAGCCTTCAAAGGAAGTGATAATCACAATATTGGTTTTGTTCTTCACCAAAAAATCAGCCAAGTTCTTTTTCTCGTTTTTTGCATTGATGTCTTTTATGGTAATTAAGGTTTCGGAAAATTTAAGAGTAGAAGTTTGGTTGTAATCTTTAATCAGGGAATCGAATCGCGCTGCGGTAGATTGGCCAATTTCAGTATCGGGAGAGTAAAGAATAATGTTGGCAGTGGTGAAGGAATCCAGAATAGACAAAAACATATTGTCCACGTGAGCATCAATAGTAGCGGCTAATTTTAGATGGTAAGGATTGTTGGCAGTGAGACTTTTAGAAGGCGTGAATGGCTGCACATTCAGAATGTGGTTTTCTTTACAAAAATCGGCCATGATTTTTGCATTAGAAGTAGCCGAGGGGCCTATGATGATATCCGCTTTTTTGAGATCGGGAGTTTTGAGCAATTCCTCGGTTACCGAATCACTGTTCCAGCAATCATACACATGCAGGTCAATGTGAATGCGATTGGTGTCCTCATTCAACGACTGCACTAAGCCCTGATAAAAATCAAGAGCCTCGGTGGCGTAATTATTCAAGTTAGTTCTGCTGGCCGTGTAAAAATCGGGAGCCGAAAAAAAGTCTTCCATTTCACCCGAAGTGCTTTCGGTTTGAAAAGGAAGTATTAACCCAATGCGGTAATTGGGAATAGTGTCACTCTGTATAAGTCGAGTGGTATCGGTTTGCGCATTCGCCAAAATGAATGCTACACAACACAGCGATAGGACAAGTGATTTCTTCATGACGTAGTTACAAGGATAGTTATTCTTCAAAAACTATTCCCATTCGATAGTGGCAGGTGGCTTAGAGGAAATATCATAAACCACTCGGTTTACTCCTTTCACGTTATTAATAATTTCGTTAGAGGTTTTAGCTAAGAACTCATAAGGCAGGTGGCTCCAGTCGGCCGTCATGCCATCGGTAGAGTTCACCGCTCTAAGTGCTACCACATTTTCGTAAGTTCTTTCATCGCCCATTACGCCAACGCTTTTAATGGGAGTCAGAATAGCTCCTGCCTGCCATACCTCATTGTAAAGCCCAAATTTTTTCAGATTTTCGATGTATATATAGTCGGCCTCTTGAAGAATGGCTACTTTTTCGGCAGTGATATCACCGAGTATTCGCACCGCCAAGCCGGGCCCCGGGAACGGATGGCGATATAATATTTCGGGAACCAACCCCAATTCTTTTCCCGCTTTGCGCACTTCATCCTTAAACAAATTGCGAAGTGGCTCCACTATCTTCAGGTTTAGAATATCGGGTAAGCCACCCACGTTGTGATGTGATTTAATAGTGGCAGAAGGGCCATTGACCGAAACGGACTCGATCACATCGGGATAAATAGTGCCTTGCGCCAGCCACTTCACTTCGGGGTGATTGTTGGCTTCGTGTTCAAACACCTCTATAAATACGCGGCCTATTATTTTTCTTTTTTGTTCCGGATCACTCACTCCCTGAAGCTCACTAAGAAAGCGCTTGCCGGCCTTTATCCCATGAACATTCAATCCCATTTTTTTGTATTCATCCAGCACACTTACAAATTCATTCTTGCGAAGTAGTCCATTATCTACAAACACGCACAGCAGATTATTCCCTATTGCCTCTTCTAATAGCAAGGCGGCAACAGAGGAGTCCACCCCGCCACTTAACCCCAATATCACCTTTTCATCACCAATCAACGCTTTTAAACTTTTCACGCTATTCTCCACAAACGAGCCGGCTGTCCAACTGTGGGTGCATCCGCAAACATCAAAAAGGAAATTACTGAGTACTTGCTTTCCCTCGGTGCTGTGGTACACTTCGGGATGAAACTGGAGGGCATATACTTTGTTGGCAAATCCACCATTGCAGGACCGGAATGCCGCGGTTTTCACTGAATCAGAACTGGCAATCAACTCGAATTTATTGCCGATACTTTTTATCGTGTCACCATGACTCATCCACACTTGGCTGTTATCGGCCACCCCTTTTAGCAGGGTGTCGTCCGCTACTTTTATTTGCAAATGTGCCCGGCCATATTCGCGGATATTGCTTTTTTCTACACTTCCTCCGTACGTATGTGCCATCAACTGTGCGCCATAGCATACTCCCAACACGGGGCCGAAATTGATAAGTTTGTCAATGTCCACTTCCGGGGCATTTGGGTCTAATACCGAAGCAGGTGAGCCGGATAAAATAATGCCTTTGATATCGGGCGTTAATTCAGGCAAATGATTGTAAGGGAAAATCTCGCAATACACCTCACACTCTCTTACTCTACGGGCTATCAGTTGGGTGTATTGGGAGCCAAAGTCAACTATCAGAATCTTTTCAGTCATGTCGCAAAGATAGAAATTAGAGGCATGAAATGGAGGTCGTTTCCTGCCCTAAGTCTCTGAAGATGGGAATGGTTTGGGGGCTATCTTATCTAATGATATACCACGAGGGAAAAAATGATTGGGCTGATTCGTAACCCTGTCATTTGTTTGGCGTAAAAAAGAGAATGCCTGCTTTTATAACCTCTGTTTGGAATTCCATCTCATTGGCGGGAACGGAGACCGCCCATACTAAGCGGGAGAAGAATATTATCACGCTGCTGAATAAGGCATGGTTTATCGTCATGGTCATTCAGTTTTGTTGCTTGGCATCGCATATCATTCATGGCTTACATCGCTCGGCAGTAATGACCGCGGAGTTCCTATTGTGTTTTGGCTTGCTACACTTACTGATGCGAAAAGGAAGAGTGAACACCTTTAAGTTGGCGGCTATTCTGGTAATTAACGGCAACATTTTGGCTATGGCATATTTGCTGGGAGAACAAACCCGCACGATTAACTTTCTTCTGCTCACGGCCATTATGCCCTTATATCTCTTCGAAACCCGGCAGCGCAAATTCACCTTCATAGGTATTGCGCTGAGTGTGTTGCCTTATGCTTTTTATCATTATACTACTTTCTATACTCAGGCATTTGCCTTGCCGCTGGCGGAGCAGATGAACATGTTTAATAGCACCACTTGGGAAATAGTGCTTTGCCTCTTGACCTTACTGTTTTTGGTTTATCACAAGAATGCCATTTACGAAGAAGAAACCTTGGAGAAGGAGAAGCAACTGATGGATCAGAAGAAATTGTATGAGTGTATTTTGGAACAGATACCGGTGGATATTATCACTTTCGATAAGCAGTTGCGATATACCTACGTTAACAGTTCTGCCATTAAAAACGCGGAAGTGCGCAAGTGGATGATAGGAAAGCGGAATGAAGATTTTTTCAAGAAATATGGCTTAGATTTAAAAATAGCCGAGGGTAGAGATAGAATACTGAGAGAAGCCATGTTGCAAGAAGGTAAAAGGGAATTTGAGGAAGCGTTTACGGATAAGAGAGGACAAGTGAAACACAGTTTGAAGGGTGCTTCACCCGTGTTTAGTGAGGATGGCAAAGACTTGTTGTGTTTGATTGGCTACTCGATGGATATTACCGATATTAAAGAAGCAGAACAGAAACAAAAAACGTATGCGCAAGAATTGGAGCGGAAGAATGAAGACCTGCAACATTTTGTGAATGCTACCTCTCATGATCTCAAATCGCCTTTGCGCACCATCGCATCGTACCTGCAATTACTCGAGCGAAAGAATAAACAACTTTTAGATGAAGACTCACTTTCGCTGATTTCTACCACTATAAAATCTGTCAAACATCTCAATCAGTTGATTAGTGATATATATCAATATTCTGTAGCCGATCGGCAGGATGCACCGGAAGATACAGCCGATCTGAATGAGGTGCTTCATAGTATTCTGACTCAGATGTCGGATACCATCTCCGCTAAAAATGCTTTCATAAACTATCCCCCGCTTCCGGTGCTAAGGATGGCTCCTTCGCACGTTGGGCTTATTTTCTCCAATCTGCTGAACAATGCCCTAAAGTATTGCATTTCATCACCGCCAAGTGTAGCGGTAAATTGTGCGGAAGACGAGGTAAGCTATACTCTTAGCATCTCGGATAATGGAATCGGAATTCCTCCGCAATATCACTTGCAGATATTTGAAATATTCAAGCGGCTGCATCACAGTGGCGAATACGATGGCACCGGTGTGGGCCTTGCCATCTGTAAAAAGATTGTAGAATCGTACGGTGGGCGTATTTGGGTAGAGTCAGAAGCGGATAAAGGTTCTGTTTTTTACATCCATCTGCCAAAAGCAATGGTGAGTCTAACTACCAATAGAATTTCTCAGCATCCGATATTCGCCATTGCCGGTTAAGGTTTCTCTCGATCCACTCTTTCATACTTCCTTTTTTTTTTCTGCGTTAAAGAATCATTAACGACCGCAGGCTTATTTTCGGTCATCAATTTCTGGTTACATTTGAAAAAAATGAAGGACTATGGCGAAAAAGATTTTAATAAGTGTACTGATTGTAGTAGTGTTGTTGCTGGGGGCATTAGTCAGCATTCCCTTTCTGTTTAAGGATAAAATAAACAACCGCATAAAGGAGGAAATTAATAAGCAGGTAACCGCTACGGTGGACTATGGTGACTTCGGATTAAGCCTGTTTCGCAGCTTTCCCAATTTTAGTTTTTCATTGAAAAATTTCTCAGTAGTGGGCAAGGACACTTTTAAAGGCGACACCTTAGCTTATGTTCCTCAGTTCAATTTTACGATAGATCTGATGAGTGTGTTTAAAGGAGAGAAGTATAAAATACTTGCGCTGAACATTGTAAACCCTATGGTGAATGCCAAAGTGAATTATGACGGAAAGGCCAATTGGGATATTATGAAACCTTCGGAACGTAAAACGGAGACAAGCACTGAGAGTTCTAATTTCTCTTTTGAAATAAAGCGATATAACATTGAACATGCTGAAATTTCGTACGATGATAAACAAGGAAACATGTCGGCTCTTTTGCACGATTTTAATTTTGAAGGCAGCGGGAATGTAACACAGGAGGTGTACGACCTTATCACCAAAACCAGTGTTGCAGAGTTGAGTTATAAAAGTGGTAGTGTGGCGTATCTCAGCCAAGCAAAATTAGATGCCGATATAAATCTGTCGGTAGATAACACCAACAGCAAATACACTTTTAAGGAGAACAGCATTTCGCTGAACGATCTGGGTTTGCAATTTGACGGCTCAGTGGCCATGCCCAAGAATGAAACGGATCTGGATATAAAATTCAAATCGAAGAAGACTGAGTTCAAGAGCCTTCTATCGCTTATCCCGGCTATTTATAAGAAGGATTTTGATAAAGTAAAAACCGGTGGAAGTATAGCCCTGCAAGGCTTTGTAAAAGGGAAATATACCGAAACTATTTATCCGGCTTTCAACCTTGACCTGAAGGTGAATAATGGCATGTTTCAGTACCCTGACTTACCGGTGGCCGTAAAAAATATTTTCATCACTTCTACCGTCAGCAAGGCACAGGGCGGGCTGGATTTGACGGTGATAGATGTTCCCAAGCTGCATCTCGAAGCCGGAACAGATCCGGTGGATGCTAAATTAAATGTGCGCACCCCGGTGAGCGATCCGAATGTGAAGGCCAATGTTTTGGGCCGCTTAGACCTTGCTAATGTGCCCAAGTTTTACCCGATGGATGGTTTGAAACAACTCACCGGACTGCTGGTGATGAACCTTGACTTTGCCGGGCGAATGAGCGATGTGGACAAGAAAAATTATCAAGCAATTAAGGCCGGAGGAAACCTGAAAGTGAGCAATCTGGTATATGACAGTAAGGAAACTCCAATGCCGGTGAGGGTGAGTGATTTGCAGATGACATTTAACCCGCAAAATGTAACCTTGAATAATTTGAATGCCGCCTTGGGCAAAAGTGATTTTAGCGCAACGGGCAGCCTCGATAATTTTATGGCTTACCTATTCAACAAAGGCGATTTGCTCGGTACCGTCAATTTGAAATCGCGTCAGTTTGATGTGAATGAGTGGCTACAAAAAGATGCGAATGCTCCGAAATCTTCCACCCCTGATACTGCCAAAACTGAATTTTTTAAAGTGCCCGCGCATATTGATTTCACGGCCACTTCTGAATTTGGGAAAGTGCTTTACGATAAGATTATATTGACCAATGTCAAAGGGAAAGTGACCATTAAGGACGAGGCCATTAACCTCACCGATTTGTTCGCCAATGTGCTGGGAGGAAACGCTACTATTTCTGCCCGTTACAACACCAAAAATCAGGATTACCCGGATGTGACTTTTAACTACAACATCAAAAATTTCGACATCCAACAAACTTATACCACCGTAGGCATGGCGCAGAAAATTGCACCAGTGATTAAATACATCAAAGGCAGTTTCTCCTCCGATTTGAAAGGCAGCGGCAAGTTGAATCCCGATATGAGCGTAGATTACAATTCGCTGATGGGAGATGGTAAGGTGGAAATTCCGGAGGCTAAAATTGTAGGGCTTCCGCTGCTGACCGAAATCACTAAAGTGGCAAAGATTCCTGCGCTGCAAAATCTGGAACTGAAGAATGCTTGGACGGTACTGAAGTTTAAAGACGGCAAGGTACACGTGGACCCTACCGATATAAAATTCGGCAATGGCTACAATATTAACTTTAAGGGAGCGAATGGCTTTGATGAATCTATTGATTACGACATCCGAATGGACGTGCCCAGCAAGGAACTCGGTGCGGCTACTTCGCTGGCACAGGGACTGCTGTCTAAAGTGCCCGGCTTGAATGCTACTATGCCGGATGTAATCGGCTTTCTGTTTAAAGTAACAGGTACAGTGGCCAAGCCTCAGGTGAAATTAAACGGGGTAACAGCCGGAGGAGGTACCGGTTCGGGGAAAGACATGATCAATAACGCGGTAGATGATTTGAAACAGAAAGCAGAAGAGGAAGCCAAAAAGCAGGTGGACGCACTAAAGCAAAAAGCCGAGCAGGAGCTGCAAAATCAAAAGCAACAAGCCGAGCAAAAGGCGCGGGAAGCAGCAGAAAAATTACAGAAAGATGCCGAGCAAAAAGCAAGGGATGCAGCCGATAAAGCGAAAAAGGATGCCGAGAAGAAGGTGAAGGATGCACTCAAATGGCCGAAGTAATGGAAGAGAGGGAATTGAAATTATCCTACCGAGTTTATTCCGGTAAGGCCGAACTACCGGAAGAAGATGTGCGCTTGATGCAGGAAGCGGTCAAGGCCTTAGCTTCGGCCTATGCGCCTTATTCCGACTTCAAAGTAGCAGCCGCGCTTTTATTGGCAAACGGAAAAATAGTGACCGGCACTAATCAAGAGAATGCTGCTTTCCCCGCAGGCATTTGTGCGGAGGGAACTGCCTTTAGCACCGCCTCTTCGCTGTACCCCGATACCGCAGTTCTCAAAATGGCGGTGACCGTAAAGAGTGAAAAACGAAAGGTAGAAAAGCCGGTGGCTCCCTGTGGAATATGCCGCCAACGCATTCTCGAATACGAAAACCGTTTTGCTCAAGCCATTGAAATAATAATGACCGGTGAGTGCGGTGCGGTATATTCGGTGCGCAGCGTAAAAGATTTATTGCCCCTTCATTTTTCTCAGCAAGACCTCTAAACTTTAAAGTCATTTTATGGCAAAAACAAGAAGACAAAAACTTCGAGAACTCGTAGAAAAGGAGCACGTGGATGTAGCCGAGTTCCGCGAATTTATTTCCGAAAACATTGATGATACTGAACTGCTGACTCAGGTGCTCATGAAATCAGAAAACGAAGCCTTCGGCTTTGGCGATCGTTTAGCCGATAAGGTGGCCGATTTCGGAGGCAGTTGGGCTTTCATCATTACTTTCTTTACGGTTTTAGCTGTTTGGATAGCCCTCAATATTTGGTGGTTCACCAGCAAACCTTTCGACCCTTATCCTTTCATACTGCTCAACTTAGTGCTCTCGTGCATTGCTGCCATACAAGCTCCTGTGATTATGATGAGCCAAAACCGCAAAGAGGATAAAGACCGCCAACGCGCGCAGAACGATTACCTCATTAACCTGAAAGCCGAACTCGAAATAAAAAACTTGCAGACCAACATGAAAAATCTCTTTGAACTCCAGAAAAAGCAGCTGGAAATGCTCGAAGAAATTGAGAAGAAAATGAAAAAATAAAATGTTTACTTAGGTTAGATCTTAAAGGTTTTCTTTAACCTATAAGGATTTCTCTGCAAAGAACAAAACCCCTTTCCTTCTTCGCAACCTGCTATGGTAGCTATAACTGAAAGTTCTTTAATGTCAGTCAGTAAGTGAGTTATTTCTCTTTCATCTCTCGGATCGGTAATTTTTGAAAAGTGTTTCTTGAAGTCCTTTTTTTGTCCTCAAAGAACAATAGTGGCTCGCCTATTTGGTAGTCAATTTGCACTCTTTACCCTTTGATACTGAACAGTTTTTCATGCGGTCACCCTGGGCAATTTCGGCAGCTCTTTGCCATCCCAAAATAATTCACTTACTTTCGCGTTCAATTTTTAAATAAATAGTGATGAATACCTTAAAAAAATCAATCGTAGTAGCTGTAGCGTTCGGCTTTTTGTTGATAGTTTCTTCTTGCAACCGACACACTTGCCCTACTTACTCAAAAGCAGATATTCAAAAAACCGAAGTGAAGGCCTAACCTTCACCGTTCTGTCTTTGGTTTATTGTAGGTAGGCGGTTTGGAGCGGTAGATGTTTCTAATAGAATCCATTCGACCCTCTCATATATACAGTTATCCATTTTTTTACTCCCCAAATTTTGAATATGGTTTGCAACTTCAATAGGTGTAGGCCATGGAGTCCACTAAGTGACCATATCGGTCGTACGAAGCCATTGTATCAATGTTGGAGTTATCATCTAAGTGGTATCTGTAAGTAAGCACTGAGGTGGTGTCGCCATTCCCATTTAGCTGCACGGCACTGGCTACTACATTCAGGCAACCAATTCCCAAAAAGCCTTTTCCGAAATTCTGATTCCCGATAGTGTTGGTAGTGCTGCCATAACTGTAATAGGTGTGAGTCACGGTACTGTTAGAGGGATTGGAGTAAGCTACCGAAGCAATATTCTTATTACCTAAAGAGTAATCGGCAACAGCGGTAAGGTTTCCGAAGGCATACGTTTTCTGTTGCATCAGTTGATGGTTGCTATCGTACGAATACTTGGCAGAATTATTCAGCGATTGTAGTTGGCCATAAGAAGAATCGGCCTGTTTTTGCCCACTCAGCAAATACACGGTGGCACTGGTGATAATGCTTGAAGTGTTTATCTGCTGCATTAGGATTGAATCCCCATCGTAAGTAAACAGCACTTTGCTCCCCAAGTTGCGTTGAATAACCCCTACATTACCGTCTGAATTATAAATATAGGTATCAATGTAACCTCCTACAAAATTGGTGTTAGCGATCACCTTAGCACCTGAGAAGGCTGTATCGGGCTTGCTGCAAGAGGAAAGCATCAGCAAGGAAGTAATAAGAGCAGAAGACAGGAAAACTTTCATCAGCAGAAGTTTGTGTGTTTAATGACGCAATGGTATATAAAAGGTATAAGGATTTGAAAAAGGTGAAGGGCAAATAAAAGGTAAAAATGATTGCAGCCTTCTTCCCGGCATTGCCATAGTCGCAGTACGGCAAGTTTTCCAGTCAAACTATTTTCTTGTTAACAGGAAATTCCTCTCCGTTTTATTTTTCGCATATATCGAAATAAGAAATTACCTTTGGCATATTATTTTACAAAAACCATTAATTGAAATGAAACTTTTCGTTGGGAGCCTCCCCTTTAGCTTAGAGGAAAATGACTTAAGAAATTACTTTGAAAAATACGGGGAAGTTAGCTCTGCTAAAATCATCACCGATAAGTTTTCAGGTAGAAGCAAGGGATTTGCTTTTGTTGAAATGCCAGATTCCGAGCAGGCAAAATTAGCGATTGAAGGACTGAACGGTTCTGAAATTAGCGGCCGCGAAATCGTGGTGAACGAAGCAATGGAAAAGAAAGAAGGCGATAGAAGAAACTTCGGACCCGACAAGCGCAAAGGCGGTGGCTTTGGAAACAAAGGCGGTGGCGGTGGCTACGGCAACAACCGTTGGTAATTCTAAACCGTAAGATTTAGTAATTCAAGAATAAAAAAGAGGGAGCCTGCTCCCTCTTTTTTATTTTATGTGGGCAGGCCTCCTCTGCCGATTTTGGCGGGTCAATGTGCCCATATCTGAATTTGACTCTTACTACTTCGGAGTAATGCTCCACTTCGGCAAAGTTATTATATGCCTTGCTGTATGCAGGTAGTGATAGTGCCGTTTAGAATTTTAGGCCCTTGTCGTAATTGCCCATAAATTAAAAGCAGGTAGTTCCATAAATGCAAACAGCCCAATCTTTCGATCGGGCTGTTTAGTGTCTGTTATTCTAATTCCTACTTCTTAGGAGCAGTTCCGGTTGTACCGAAACAGAAGATTGTAGTGTTAGAAGTTGCGCCTGAAATAGTGTTTTGCAGGGCATACTCAGTTCCCGGAACTAAAGGAACGGTAGGCTTGAATTTATAAACACCCGGCTCTACTTTTTCGTATTCCAAAGGCACGTCATCTCTTTTTACAGATTTTCCTTTACCTCCGAAAGCAGAAGCCATCACCGCAGCACTTTGAGCTAATTCCAACTCGCGAGACTTTTTAGCAGGGATCACCTTCGTCAGATTCCAAGCCGTTTCAGGATCGGTATCGGCATCCGGAAGTTTAACCATAAATTGAGCTTTATCAGGGTCAATTTGAACCGGAGAATGCTCGCCCAAAATGTTTACAAATGTAACCACACTGGCACCATAGCTGAAACCTTTGGTTTTCGTTTTTACTTCAGCTACTTGTTTTTCTAACTTGCCGAGCGAACCGTCAGCATTTACTAACATAGGCACCATTTTAAATTCAGGAACCTGTGGGCCTTGTACAAAGGCAAAACTTGCAGTGATGATTGCTACTGCAAAAAGCATTTTCAATTTTTTCATGGTAGTGTAATTTTTTGTTTCGCCAAAAGTATCAAACAAAACAGAATTACAGACGGGCGAAGCATTTTTTTTTTACCAAAAGAATATAAAATCTGAAGGGAATTGGTGGGTACGCTTCTTCTTTATATTTTGATAGGGGTAGAGGCCGCAAAAGTTACTACGATAAGATTTTACCGACCAGGCCGGTCAACACTTCTCCGGGACCTACCTCAATAAATTCAGTAGCGCCATCTGTTTTCATCTGTCGAATTGTTTGAGTCCATTTAACAGGGGCAGTGAGTTGTGCGACTAAGTTTTCTTTTATTACTTCCGGGTCGGTTTCTGCTTTCGCAGATACGTTTTGATAAACGGGACAAATGGGGGTATTGAAATGGGTCTGATAAATGGCTTGTTCTAATTTTCTGCGAGCCGGCTCCATCAAAGGCGAATGAAAGGCCCCGCCCACCGGCAATTTCAACACCCGCCTTATTCCGGCAGCTTTCAATAAAACAATGGCTTGGTCTATTCCTTTGGTACTGCCTGAAATAACTAACTGAGCAGGAGAGTTATAATTTGCGGGAACCACCACCTCATTACTTACCTGCGCACAAATATCCTCTACCTGCTGCTCACTGCTAAATCCTAACACGGCAGCCATCGCAGAGGGAACTGCTTCGCAAGCGTGCTGCATAGCAGTGGCTCGGATAAACACTAACCTAAGCGCATCTTCAAAAGTGAGTGTTTGATTGGTGACTAATGCCGAGTATTCGCCTAATGAATGACCGGCTACCATAGCCGGTGCAGCATTCCCGATAAGTGAGAAGGAAACGACTGAATGTAGGAAAACTGCGGGCTGAGTTACTTTTGTTTGCTTTAGTTCTTGCTCCGAACCTTGAAACATGGTGTGCGATAAAGAAAACCCCAGAATGGCATCGGCTTTTGAAAACATGTCGCGAGCTACGGCACTTTGCTCATACAAGTCTTTACCCATTCCTGTAAACTGTGAACCCTGACCGGGGAAGATGTACGCTTTCATACTAAATAATTAATGATGGTATGTAAGTTGCGAAAAAACTTACGAATAAGAAACCGCAAAGGAGAATTAAATAAAGAACTCAACTCAACTTAGCAGAAATCAAGTTAATGAATTCGTTGCGGGTACTTTGTTTTTCAAATTCACCGGTAAAGGCAGAGGTGGTAGTTACGGAATTTTGTTTCTGCACGCCCCGCATCATCATACACAGGTGATTAGCCTCGATAACCACGGCTACTCCTAAAGGTTGCAATGCTTCTTGAATGCTGTCGCGAATTTGGCAGGTGAGACGTTCCTGAACCTGCAACCTGCGAGAGAATACATCTACTATCCTTGCCAATTTGCTGAGGCCTACAATTTTCCCATTGGGAATATAAGCGATATGCGCTCTTCCAAAAAATGGCAACATGTGATGTTCGCAAAGCGAAAACAGTTCAATATCTTTTACCAAAATCATAGTGCTGTGACTTTCGTCAAAGGTGGCCGATCTTAAAATTGCAAGCGCATCCATATCGTACCCCTGTGTTAGAAATTGATAGGCCTTAGCCACCCGCTCCGGGGTTTTTTGTAATCCTTCACGAGTCAGGTCTTCTCCTAATGCTCCCAAAATGCCGGCTACATTTTGCTGTATAGATAGAAGGGATTCGGGGTTGAAGGTTTCTTGCTTTTGGTATTTTTTCATCGTATTTTTTTACCGGTTAGTCACCGTAGTACTCTACATATATATTTTCCGTCTCAACAAGTTTAATACAATAAAGTTCGCACCCGTTTAAATGTGGAGATACCCATTTCCATATCACTTGAACCACGTTTTCAATGGTGGGAATTACTCCTTGTAATTCGGGCACATCTATGTTGTAATTCTTATGATCTAATCGCGCAACCACTTCTTTTTTCAATAGGTGACTAAGCTGATGAGCATTCATCACAAACCCAGTTTCGGGATCGGGGTTTCCTTTTACCGTTACATACAAATCAAAATTGTGTCCATGCCAGTTGGCATTGGCGCATTTGCCGAATACTTCTGCATTTTTCTCGGCACTCCAGTCTTTATTGAACAAACGATGTGCTCCATTAAAGTGCTCGCGTCTTGTTAAGTAAATCATCCCTTACGCTCTTGATGTTTAGCTATTGTATTTTTCCAGAATCATGGCATGGCCTTGTGCGCCTGCTGCACATGCCGCCAACAAGGCGTATTTCCCATTCTCTTTAATGAGCCGATTGGCAGCGGTGGTCACCAACCTTGCACCGGTAGCTCCAAAAGGATGCCCTAACGCAAGTGAGCCTCCCCATAGATTAAATTTATCCATAGGCACTTCGCCCAATGCTTTTTCTCTGCCCAATTTTTCTTTGGCAAATTCATCAGAGGCCAGGCACTTTAGGTTGGCTAATATTTGTCCGGCAAATGCCTCATGAAATTCAAATACATCAATATCTTCAAAGGTCATATTGTTTTGCCGCAGCAATTTCGATATAGCGTACGTGGGACCCAGCAGTAATTCTTTTTCCAAGTCGCAACCCACAAAGGTGTAAGAATGGAGGTAGGCCTTTGGAGTAAATCCTAATTGTTGGGCTTTCTCTTCCGTCATTATTAAAACAGCAGCTCCCCCATCAGTAAGAAAAGAAGCATTGCCAGCGGTGATAGTGCCGCCTTCTTTCACGAAAGCAGGTCTCAGTTTGCCCAGTTTTTCTATAGAGGTATCGGGCCGGATACCATTATCTTTCACTATTCGCTTAAATTTTGGAGGAACTTCCACAGCCGAAATTTCATCGGCTAACAAACCTGCAGCATCTGCTTTAGCCGCTAAGTGGTGGGAGCGCATAGAGAACTCATCCTGTTCTTTTCTTCCTACCTGATAGCGCCCGGTAAGGATGTCACAATCTAAGCCCATCGTTCTTCCCGTTAAGAATTCAGCAATGGCAGGTGCTTCGGGAACAAAATCCTTTGGGCGAAGGCTCAAAATAAATTTCATATTATCTGCAAAGCCTTTCAACTTTTGCGAGAGGAAAAGTTTCTTGCGCATTTTTTTATTGAATAGAATAGGTGCATCACTGGTGCAATCGGTTCCCCCCGCTATTACGACATCGGCATGCCCGCTTTGTATCACGTTCATCCCGCTCACAATAGCTTGGTTAGCCGAAATACATGCCATGGTAACGGTGTGGCAAGGTGTAGTGTTGAGAATGCCTGCCGTTAGTGCCGACTCACGAGCTACATTGCCCGTGCGCACATTGCTGATGGTAGTTCCCATCACCACATAGCCCACTTCCTTTGGATCTATTCCCGTTTTATGAAGTAGGCCGCTGATGGCATACTGACCCAATTGATAACTCATCAGATCCATATAATCGGTTCCTGAACGCAGAAATGGAGTTCTGGCTCCGTCTATCAATACTATTTTTTTATTGCTCATGCTGATTTTTTTTGAGGGCGTGAAGATAATCAACTGTTTCCAAGTTCAGTGATGTACCGAAAACCGCAGAGTTTTATAAATTTCGGCACGGTTATTATTTGTATAAGACAAAAATCAACACATGAAAAGATCAATGATAATTTTTAGTGCGGCAATATTGACTGCCGTTTTATTCATAGGTGCTCACCCAATGGAAAAAAACCAAATAGAAAAGGTTTGGTACAATCAGGAAAAGACCAGCAAGATTCAGATTTACTTGGCGAAGGATGGTAACTTTTACGGTAAAATTGAATGGTTAGATGTAACGATTGATAAGGATACTGGTAAGCCGCGCACCGACAAAGAAAATCCCGATGAGAATTTGCGTAACACACCGCTCATGGGCTTGCTTATTCTTCGCGGTTTTCATCCTGATGCCACGGACCCTAATTTATATGTAGATGGTAAAGTGTACGACCCTAAGAATGGAAAGACCTACTGCGGTAAAATTACTTACAAAGGCAACACGCTCGACTTGCGAGGATTCATTTGCTCGGTTCCATTTTTAGGCCGAACCGCTACTTGGACGCTGGCAGAGAATTGAGCATATCACTTTCCTTACCGGTAGAATTTTCATTGCAGCACTCATTTTCAGTGTCTTATTCCCTCAACGATTTCGTAGAACTGTTGTTAATGGGAAATTGAAAAATATTACTGCAAATGCTTTGTTCTTTTATTTTTATCCGGATGAATAAAAAAATACTAACAGCACTTTTAGGATTCCTATTATTGGTAGCGGCCGGAACTTACCTTACCAGAAACTTGGAATGGAGTTCGGTGGATGATGACAGTGATGCGAATAATGTGAGTACCGCTTCGATGCAACCTTTGATTCGGTACGGAATAGACCTCAGCAGTTTTATTGTGGAACACCACGTGGTGAAACCCAATGAGTTTTTTGCCGATATTCTTACTAAATATAACGTAGCCTACAGCACCGTTGATTTTTTGGCGCGCGAGTCGGGGAAGATTTTCAATTTGAACCGAATCAAAGCGGGGAATAAGTGTACAATGCTTTGCGACAAAACAGATTCGGGATTGGTGTGTAAAAAATTGATTTACGAAGAGAGCAAAACCGACTATGTGGTGTTTAATTTGGAAGACTCTCTGTATGTGTATCGCGGACAAAAAGAAGTAGAGCGCAAGCAAATGGAAGTTAGTGGCGTGATTAATTCTTCCCTATATGAAACCCTGGATGAAAACGGCATTAGTACTGCTTTGGCAGTTCGTATGGCCGATATTTTTGCATGGAGTATTGACTTCTACCGCATACAGAAAGGCGATAAATTTAAGGTGGTGTACGATGAAGATTTTGTGCGAGGCGAAAGCGTAGGGATAGGAGAGGTGAAGGCCATATTGTTCAACAGTGGCGGCCGTGATTTCTATGCGTTTAATTATAAAAAAGATAAAGACCCTGTAGGCGATTACTATGATGAAAATGGCAACAGCATGAAGCAAATGTTTTTGAAAGCTCCTGTTAAGTTTTCGAGAATTTCATCCCACTACTCTCTCAAGCGTTTTCATCCGGTCACCAAACAATGGAAAGCACATTTGGGCACCGACTATGCTGCTCCTACCGGAACACCCATTATGTCTACAGCAGATGGCACTATTATAGAAGCGCAGTTCAAGAAGTATAACGGGAATTATGTGAAGATTCGCCACAATGGAGAATACAAAACGCAGTACCTGCACATGAGCAAAATTGCCAAAGGCATTCACCCGGGAGTAAAAGTAAAACAGGGAGATATTATCGGCTACGTTGGAAGTACCGGTTTGGCTACAGGCCCCCATGTTTGCTATCGCTTTTGGTTAGATAATAAGCAAGTAGATCCATTAAAACAACGACTGTCTTTTACGGAACCACTACCTGCTAAATATAAGGCAGACTATCTCCGCTCCATCCAAGGGATGAAAGCTACTTTAGACGCGATAACTTATAAGGAGCACAATGTAGTAGCGATGAAACTACAGCGCGATAATCAGGCAGAGGCTCTCCGGCAAGCAACTGATTTTACCGCTCGTTTTTTCTAGGACAAAATACATTTTTAGCTTTCCTTTTTTCTTTGTTTCAATCTCACCTCGGTGAACGGTGGATGAATTTTATCTTCCGTCTTCATTTTTATCTTCACGCCATCAAACCTAAAATAGTAACATGAGTAATATAGCCACGATTGAAAAAAGAGCGAACGGAGTAGCCGTTATCTGGCTGGATCAGCCCGGTGAGAAAATAAACAAGGTATCGCTTGAGTTTATGCGAGAAATAGATGAACTGTTTCAGCAATTGGAAAGCGACCCGGGGATAAAAGCAGCAGTGATTGCTTCCAAGAAAAAGGACTGGATCGCAGGAGCCGATATTGACATGTTTGGGAAGGTAAAACAGAAGGGAGATTTTGTTCAGGTTACCCGGAATGGACATCAATCATTAAACCGTTTAGAGAAAAGTAAAAAACCGGTAGTCGCTGCGGTGAATGGAGCTTGTTTGGGAGCAGGCACTGAAATTGCTCTGGCTTGCCAGGGGCGGGTGGTAAGTGATGATAAATCAACACACTTTGCTTTGCCCGAAGTAATGCTCGGCTTGTTACCCGGTGGGGGTGGCACGCAAAGACTTCCACGCTTAATTGGAATTCAGAAAGCATTGGACCTGATGCTGACAGGTAAAAAGATTTACGGCAGCAAAGCAAAAAAGATGGGTCTTGCCGATAAAATAACCACGAAAGAAAGCCTGCTCAATGCCGCCATTGATTTTGCCTTGCAATTATCGAAAGGAGGATTCAAGCGGGAGGATAAACGAGAGTGGATAGAGAAGTTGTTGGAGAGCAATTCCCTTACCCGTGGAATTGTGTACAAGAAGGCAAAGGAAATGGTGATGAAACAAACCCTCGGCAATTATCCAGCGCCACTCAAAATATTGGAATGTGTAGAGATTGGGATGGAAGAAGGCATGGCGAAGGGATTGGAAGCCGAGGCGGTAAAGTTTGAGGAGTTGATACTGACCGATGAAAGCCGACAGTTGATTCGCATATTCTTTAATATGACTGAAAAGAAAAAGAACCCTTACGCGGCTGATCTAATCAAAAGCACCAACACCATTGCGATGGTAGGAGCCGGTTTTATGGGCGCGGGTATTGCTGAGGTGAGCGCCATGGACGGTATCCATGTATTGCTGAAAGATATTAAAGAAGAAACTATTGCCACCGCTAAGCAAACTATCTGGAAAGATTTAGAGAAGAAACTGAAACGCAAAACGATGAGTCAACCTGAGGCCGAAGAGATTATGGCTCGTGTAGAAAGCAAGTTAGATTATAAGGGTTTTGATAAGGTAGATGTGATTGTAGAAGCCGTGTTTGAGGAAATAAAACTGAAACAAAAAATAGTGGCTGACTGTGAAGCGGCTGCACGGCCTGATACTATTTTTGCCAGCAACACTTCTGCTTTACCCATTTCGCACATTGCCGAAAAAGCAGCACGTCCAGAGAACGTTATTGGTATGCACTATTTCAGTCCGGTACCTAAAATGCCTCTGCTCGAAATCATTAAAACCCCGAAAACTGCCGATTGGGTAACGGCCACTTGTTTCGAACTCGGCATTCGGCAGGGCAAAACTTGCATTGTGGTAAATGATGGCCCCGGCTTTTATACCACGCGCATTCTTGCCCCTTACATGAATGAATGTTTTTTGTTGATAGAAGAGGGTTGTGATGCGGCTATGATTGATAAGGCAATGAAAAAATGGGGCTTCCCGGTAGGCCCTGTAACTTTACAGGACGAAGTGGGGATTGACGTAGGGGCTCACATTATGAGTGGTGAGTTTGCCGAGTATGCAAAAAAGCGCGAAGGTGCTCGCAGCAATGATGCTATCATTCGTATGTTTAAGGAGGGCTACCAAGGCAAAAAAAACCAACGAGGTTTTTATAAATATGACGAGAAAGGAAAGAAGCAAGGGATTAATGAAGACATTTATAAGTACTTCGGCAACCCTTCTCGTAAGGAATTTGCCACAGAAGTGATCCAGCACCGTATGGGTATGATGATGTTAAACGAAGCGCTGTACTGCCTTCAGGAAAATATTCTCGAAAGCCCGACCGATGGGGATGTGGGAGCTATATTTGGGCTGGGTTTCCCTCCCTTTACAGGCGGACCTTTCCGATTTATTGACCATCGGGGTGCCGATAAAGTAATAGCTATTATGGATGATCTTTCCTCTAAATACGGTGCCAGATTTAAACCCGCTCAAATTCTTCGCGACTATGCGAAGGAAGGGAAGAAGTTTTATCAGGATTAAAGGAGAACGATGGAAGAGGAATGGACAAACCGTCTATCCCCGAATGTTTAATCTATTTTCCCTCCCACCACTCAAAACTAATTTCCTTTTTCAATTCAGGGTGCAGCGATAATGCCACCGGACAAGTACGAGCCGTGTGCTCTAATATCTTTCTATCCTTCTCGCTGAAGTGGCGGGCGGGGAATCGAAATCGCGCTTGTATCGCTGCAATTCTGCGGGGATCAGCAGCCATCACTTTTGTTATTTCTACTTCGGTTCCTTTTAGGTCTATGTCTTTCTCACGGGCTTTAATGCCCATGACGGTGAGCATGCAACTGCCCAAGGCGGTGGCCACCATATCGGTAGGCGAAAAAGCCTGTGCCAGGCCGTGGTTATCTAAGGGAGCATCGGTTATTACTTCCGAGCCGGAGTAGAGGTGAGTCATGCGGGTGCGCAAGTCGCCTTCGTACACTATTCTTGATGTCATCTGGATTATTTTATTGCGAACAAACCTACGGGAAAGTTTTATAGATTTAATTCTGTAATATTGGTGGTGATGTTTCGGCCTATTCTTTTTCTCTTTTTTCTACTCAGTTTTCTCGGTACTTCTGCGCAAGCTATTTTTAAAAAGCCGGTGGATATGCAGGACTACCAATATAAAAAAGAAGCATCGGGGGGCTTGCGGGTGCAGACCAACGGTATTTCTCTGTATGGTGAATACGGCTGGATAAAAGACATGAAGCGAACTCGCTTGATACAATTGGAATACAACTACTTTATTAATTATCAGCAAAAGCGGCAGAAAGCGCAGCAACAAAGTGGGCGTGATTTTTTTTACGGTTTGCAGAATCACTTCCATGCCATTCGTTTTAGTTATGGTTTCAAGCGCGCAATTGCCGATAAGGCCAAACGAAATGGGGTGAGGCTTTCCGTCAGTTTTTTCGGAGGACTTTCGCTCGGCTTGCTCAAGCCTTATTACCTCAACTTGAAACAACCCACCGATGATGGAAGTATTCAGATAAAACCCGAGCGTTATTCTTCTTCCAATGCTGATCGGTTTCTGTCGTTAGATTCTATTGTGTCTGCAGCACCTATTCGCTATGGCCTCAATCAAATAGAACCCATCCCGGGGGCACACTTAAAGACCAGCCTCGATTTTGATTGGGGGTCTAAGGATCAATTTGTAAAAGCGCTCGAAGCCGGGGTAATGCTCGACTTCTATTACAAGAATATCCCCGTAATGATTAACAAGACCAACCGATTTTTTCAGTTGGGCCTTTATCTCTCCTTTCACTTTGGCAAGCGCTGGTAAGGCTAATTTTTTGGCAACTCACTCCCCAATTAATATATTCCTGTAGCTGTTTAAAATAAATAGTTCGAGTTCTTCACTTGTGGATGAAATACTTACATTTAACTCCTTGACACCTCTTTCAATTATGGGAAAAATTTACCGGGCGCTGGCCTTCGTCCTCTTTATCTGTTTTGGCTCTGCGCTCTTTTCGCAGGTAGTAATTAATGAATATTGCGCTTCGAACAAAGGCAACTACAGCAGCGGTGGAAAGTATTACGACTGGGTGGAACTGTTCAATACCACCGGTGCTTCGGTAAATATTGGAGGATGGTATATTTCTGACACAAAAAATAACCCAACAAAATATCAGGTGCCTGCCGGGGTCACTGTGCCCGCTAATGGTTTTCGTATTTTTCTTTGCTCTAACCTCAATGTTTTTTCTGGCGGGCAGTATCACACTAATTTCAAAATTCAGCAGTCCGATACTTCAGAGGAAATACTACTGACATCTTCGCTGCTGGTGCGTATGGATTCAGTAAAGGTGTTCCCCTGCGACAGCAATGATTCGCGTGGAAGAACCACTAACGGAGCGAATGCTTGGAGCGTGTTTACCAAAGCTACACCAAACGCTTCGAATAACTCGCAAACGGCATACCTGAATTACGTGCCGAAGCCTCAACTCAATATTCCTGCGGGATTTTATACGAGTACGCAATCGGTCGCTTTGAGCTGTGTGCAGCCTAATACTACCATTCGCTATACTACCGATGGCTCTACCCCTTCCATCACTTCCACCATTTATAGTTCCCCTATTTCAGTTACCGCTACTAAGGTTATACGGGCGCGAGCTTTTGACAATACAGGGCAATACGCACCTTCTTTTACCGAAACAAACACCTATTTCATCAACGAAACCCATACGCTGCCGGTAGTGTCAGTATGTGGTAAATCGCTGAGTGCGCAGTTGGCAAACGGTAGTCTGAACAAGCAATTCGGCAGCTTAGAATTTTTCAATACTAACAGCCAACAAGAATTTGAAATAGGAGGGGAATTCTCGCCACACGGAAATGATTCATGGGCTTATTCGCAGCGAGGTTTTGATTTTAATATCGAAGATGAATACGGCACAGGCGATCACATTAAGGAGAAGATGTTTTACACTTCACCGCGCAAAAAGTTCCAGTGGTTGATATTTAAAGCCGGAGCATCTGATAATTTTCCCGATGGCGGCAGCAACCCGCCTAATCGCTGTGCGCATATCCGCGATGCGTATGACCAAACATTGGCAGAAAAATTTAATCTGAACCTTGACTTGCGCAGAATGGATCACTGCATTGTGTTTGTGAACGGGCAGTATTGGGGAGTGTATGAATACCGCGAGAAAGTAGATGCCGATTATTTTGATTATTACTACGATCAGCAAGAAAAGGATGTGGATGATCTCACCTACTGGGGAGGATTAAACGTTCGGTACGGCAGCGATACAGCTTGGACGAACCTTTACAATTTCATAATCTCGAATAGTATGACCGTTCCGGCCAACTATCAGCACGTAGCCGATCGCTTGGATGTGATGAGTTTGATAGATGATATTGCCTTGGGCATCTATACCGTGAACAGCGACTGGCTGAATTGGAATACCGCTTGGTGGCGCGGAAGAAAAGGTCCTAATAATGTGAAATGGAAATACTGGCTTTGGGATACCGATAACATCTTTAACCTAGGCGAAAACTATACCGGCTGGTCCAGCACGAATTATACCGCTAATCCCTGCGACCTTAGCGGCCTTGGCGGAGGAACCAATTACAACAATCCCAATATTGGAGCCGATCAAGGGCATATAGTTATCTTCAATCGCCTGATGGATAATCCCACTTTTAAAAGTTTATACATCAGCCGCTTAGGCACTCTTTTGAATACCGCCTTTAATTGCACCAATATGCTGAACCATTTAGATACAATGGTGGCGCGTATTCAACCCGAAATGCAACGGCACTGCACTAAGTGGGGCGGTAGTTATACTCAATGGTTGCAGAACGTGCAGTATCTGCGCAATCAAATCAACGGCCGTTGTGCCGTATTTTCCGGTGGGGTAGATTCTTGCTATAATGTTACCGGACCTTATCCCGTGACCATTAATATCTCCCCTTCTTGCGCAGGAACAGTTACCATTGGTACCGTAGAAACTCCGCAGAATTACCCATACACGGGTACCTATTTCGGAGGGGTAAACCAAAATTTCGTAGCACATCCAGCCACCGGTTGGCAGTTCGATCATTGGATTGTTATTAGCCATACCCCGCAGCCTTCTACTACGGCTGATAGCATTTGGTTCGACTTGGGCACTTCTGGCGACTCCTTAGTCGCTTTCTTTACGCAAGTAAATCCTACTCCCGGTCAGTTGACGGTCATTTTGAAAGGGAATAACCCGGGCTTAGTAACAGTGAACGGCACTCCGGTTTCAAGCGGTCAAGTAGTATCCAACATTTCTTACGGCAGCAGCGTAGATGTAACGGCTACTCCCATTGCCGGCTGCACATTTTATAAGTGGGAGTTGAATCATACCTTGGTTTATCCGGTGGACACGCTGGAAACAGGCAGCTTCTGTTTCCGACAAAACGATACGCTGGTGGCCATATTCGATAATTGCAATGTGGTCCCCGATTCACTAACCGTGCTGATACAACAGTCCGGCTTTGGAACAGTAACGATTAATTCTATCAATGTTCCCGCCCCAATTACCATCCCTATGAATAGCGGAACTGCTTTGAACATTGCCGCAACTCCCAACACGGGATATACTTTCAGCGCTTGGCAGATGTTTCATCACAGCCTCACTCCCAATAACACATCGCCAAATGCCACTTTCACTTTCACCCAACGCGATACCCTCATTGCCATCTTCACTGCGCCTGACACATTTGACCTCACGGTGATGGTAAACCCTATTGGTGGTGGCAATGTGGATGTGAATAGCAATACGCTATCTGCTTATCCTACTGTTTTACAGATTGTGGATGGAACGATGGTGAACATCGCAGCCTTGGCAAATGTGGGCTACTCATTCGCCAACTGGACTGTTCTTCATCACACTCTTGCTCCCGGCAATACGTCTGTCAATGCCAATTTTGTGATAACACAGTCCGATACAATCGTAGCTAATTTCACGTTGAACCCCAATCTTCCCGACACATTTGATCTCACGGTGATGGTGAACCCCGTTGGTGGTGGAAATGTAGATGTAAACGGAACTACACCGTCAGCATATCCTACTGTTTTACAGATAGTGGATGGAACGATGGTGAACATCGCAGCCTTGGCAAATGTGGGCTACTCATTCGCCAACTGGACTGTTCTTCATCACACTCTTGCTCCCGGCAATACGTCTGCTAATGCCAATTTTGTGATAACACAGTCCGATACACTCGTAGCTAATTTCACGTTGAACCCCAATCCTCCCGACACATTTAATCTCAGGATAAATATTAACCTACCGGGAAGTGGAAATGTAACGGTAAATAGCAATGCACTGGCTACTTATCCTACTATTCTTCAAATCGTGGACGGAACTCTTGTGAACATTTCCGCTACTCCGAATGGGGGTTATGTGTTCGACACTTGGTCGCTGAATAAGCACACACTAAATCCAAATAACACTACAGCGAATGCAAGTTTTGTGATCACCGATCACGATACCCTCACCGCTAATTTCAAAACCACCCAAACCAACGATACCTTCAATGTGGTATTGCAGGCATTTCCTGCCAATGGTGGTAGTATCAACATCAACGGAACTTCTTACAGTTCTTTCCCCACAGATTTGTCTATACCCGATCAAACACTCGTGAATGCAACTGCCACCGCCAATGCCGGTTTTGCTTTTACACAATGGCACGTTGTGTTTCAAAGTGCCTTGCCAAATGATGGGGCTAACCCGATGCACTTTACAGTGGCCGGCACCGATACCATTTATGCCTTCTTTACGAATGTGCCCGATACTTTTGATTTGACCGTACTCACCAACCCTGCCGGAGCCGGAGATGTAAGCATTAATGGGAATATGCTTACCGCTTATCCGAGTATTTTTCAATTCCCTCAGGGAACTTCAGTGAGTGCATTGGTGACTGCCAATACCGGTTTCACTTTCACCGATTGGTCTATTCAACACCATTCGCTCGCGCCAAGCACTACCGACCCGAATGTGAATTTCACGTTTAACCAGCGGGATACGCTCGTTGCTAATTTTTATACGTGGCCCGATACCCTCGGCATTCTGGTGGATATAAGCCCCAATGTGCTGGCGGGCGATGTGCAAGTAGGCGGTTTCACTCCTCCTTCTTATCCTTGGATGGTGGAAGCGCAGGTAGGCTCTAATCTCGATTTTCAGGCCACGGCTCATTTGGTGGATTACAACGGACAGAAACATTTGTATGTGTTCGATCATTATGATTTTATCCATCACCAGCCCATCCCTAACAATAACGACCCGATAGTATTTATTACCGTGCAGCAAGCTGATACAGTCATTGCTTATTTCCGAAACGTCCCCTACGATCCCGACACCTTCTCGCACATACTGTTACCTACAGCTTTTTCTCCCGATAATGATGGGGTCAATGATGTGTTTCATCTAATTGGAGAGCATTTGCAGGAATACTACATGGCTATTTACAATCGCTGGGGGCAAAAGGTGTTTGAGTCTGATAACCAAGGGTACGGCTGGAATGGCAGTTTTAAAGATAAGCCTTGCGACATTGGCGTATATGTATATCTCCTAAAAGGAAAGCGACAGAACGGGGAGGACGTATTCCTCAAAGGAACCGTTACACTTTTCAGGTAATTGATTTTAGGTTTGATGATTGAATTTGCGGAAGGACTTGTGCTGCAATTCACAAATCGAAGTCGGTTTGAAAAAAATCATCTCTGATTTTACTAAGTCTGAAGCATCCCCACTTGCTATGCTAATCAGTACATAGCGAGATTAGTGGGAAACTACCAGCCGACCACTGATAGTTGAGAGATGTGCTTAAAGTGGCTGTCTCTTGTAATACCCTTCAGCTTGTGTTGTGTGGCAAGCGCTGCAATCCAAATATCGTTTTCAGGAATAGGGGTTCCTTTTTTTCTTTAAAGCAGATTTTATCTCTCCATAAAATTCAGCGGTAGTTCCTCCGTCAACTTCCAAGGTGGTAAAATGAGCTATAACTGCTTGTATCTTTAGTGAATTTTTTGCTTTGGCAGCCTATAAATAGGCTCCGTAATATAACTCTCCCGCAACGATAGACGGTATAAGAACTTCGGAGAGCTTATCTAACTTTTCAGCAATTCCCTTTTCACCATTAAGAGAGAGCAATTACAATATTAGTATCGAGCAATACCCTATTTCCACTCATCTGTATCTATCGTTTCACAGTCCTGCTCAATAATCTTTTTCAACTCTTTGGCTTCGCTTTTGGTCAGAATGCCGGAAAATTTTTTAACGCAGATAGGGTGCGTACTTTAGTTCTACCACTGCGCAAAACTGCTTCCAATTCATTCATCTGTTCCGCATCCTGTACTTTTAAGTAATCTGCGATAAAGTGTAATTTCCTTTCGTTGAATTTTATATATTATTATTTCTATGAGATACCTCAAATACAATCACTTTCCTCTTTCCTCTTTCCTATTTATCTAGCAACTTATAAGCTAAAATCGAGAGAATCTCATCTGCCATCCCCCGATCAAAGCCTCATCTGGAAAAAATATTCACCTTCTTGAAACCTTTTTCCACTCCTCCCGTTCAATTACAATACATAGTGCTTAGGTTTAGTAAAGAGTCGGGAAGTCAGGAGTCCGACTCTTTTTTTTTGTGCAATATTCTCCCCATCAGGCGTTTTAACCAATATTTTAAGAGCCGATTTCCCTAAGCCATTGAAAAATCTATCTTTGCGAGCCTTTTTATGAGTAAGACTACTGACCGCATTTCATCCCCTTTCGTTTCAAAATTCCAGTTGTCTGCCTTAATCCGCCCTTTTTCGGGGCTGCTGACCGGTGCGAGCCTTTTGATTCTTTTGTTGGTTTCCTCCTGCGAAACCCCCGAAAAGGTGCTCAAAAGCTCTGACCTCGAATACAAAAAGGCCAAAGCTATTTTCTGGTACAAGAAAAAGGAATACTTCAAATGTATCCCTGTGATGGAAGAACTAATCGGGCTGATGAAAGGACGCGAAAGTGTAGAGGAGCTATACTATATGTATTGCATGGCCAACTACAAGCAGGGCGATTACATGATTTCCGCCTACCACTTCAAAAACTATTACGACCAGTACCCCAATAGCGAACATGCCGAGGAGTGTTTATACATGTATGCCAAAAGCAACGAGCAACAAAGCCCCAAGCCCGAATTAGATCAAACCTACACTTACAAGGCAATGGATGCCTATCAGTTTTTTTTGGGCATGTTTCCAGACAGTAAGTATGTGACCGAATGCAACGATGCTATCCACAACCTCCGCAGGAAATTAGAGAAAAAGGCGTTGAACAATGCCGAGCTTTATTACCGCACCGGAAACTACAAAGCAGCCGCTACCAGCTATGAAAACCTGCTGACCGAATACCCCGATATTCAGGAAAACGAGAAGATCAGTTTTATGATTGTGAAGTCCAACTACCGCTTTGCCGAAAACTCCATCCCGCAGCGCAAGGTAGAACGATTTAAGCATGTGATCACCAGCTATCAGGATTTTAAATACCGTTTTAGCGGTAGTAAATACCTGCCCGAAGCGTCAAAGTATGAGCAGCAGTCGCACTATCAAACGGCCAGAGCAGCTTTCGAGTGGGCCGAGATTTCTCCCCTACAAGAGCGACAACGCAACTTTGAAACCGCCTTTGCAGAGGCCAAGGCGCAAAAAGAACTGATCGTAGATGAAAAGCAGTTGAAGGATATTAATTCCCGAATCGAAAAGGGATACTTTATGATTATTAAAGGCAATTTTCTATTAAGTGAAGAAAAGAAGCAAAGCGAGAAAGTAATTACACTCGAAAAAACTGTCAAAAGTTATTATACCTTTGTTGACCTTTTTCCAAAGAGTCGTTACATAAAGGAAGCAGAAAGATTATACAACAATTCATCAGAACAAATTAAAAAAATCAAAAGCAATGGATAAGCAAAAACGAATCAAAATCACACAAATCAACCCTGTACTCGAAACTCAGAGCCTGAAAGAAATCGGGATGAAATCAGGAAATGTGTACGAAGCTATTTACACCATTGCTCGCAGAGCCAACCAAATTTCTGTTGAAATGAAAGACGAGCTTCATTCCAAATTAGAAGACTTTGCTTCCCATACCGATAGCCTTGAAGAGATTCATGAAAACCGTGAACAAATCGAAATCTCTAAGTTCTATGAAAAACTTCCCAGCCCGGCAATTATCGCCACTAAGGAATTCATGAACGATGAAATCACCGCTCGCTTACCCGAGCCGGAGGTAGCAGAAATTTAACCCATGAGCAATCTGTTGGATAAGAAGATCCTTGTCGGTATGTGCGGCTCCATTGCCGCCTACAAAACCGCTACCCTTGTCCGCTTACTTATAAAAGCCGGAGCCGAAGTCAAAGTAATAATGACAGCTTCGGCTTCTAAGTTTATAGCCCCCTTAACCCTATCTACTCTCAGCCGCCATAAAATTTACTCCGACCTGACTGACGATGGCAGCAATTGGAATAACCATGTCGAACTCGGCTCTTGGGGCGATGCAATGGTCGTTGCTCCTGCATCGGCCAATACCATCGGAAAAATGGCCAATGGCATTTGCGACAACATGCTGCTGGCCACCTATCTCTCGGCCAAGTGCCCCGTCTTTTACGCCCCCGCTATGGACTTAGATATGTGGAAACACAAAGCCGTAAAAAGAAATATTGACTTACTGCACAGTTTCGGAAACATTCTCATCCCCGTAGAACATGGTGAGTTAGCCAGCGGATTTATCGGAGATGGTCGCATGGCCGAACCCGAGCACATCCTGCAACACTTAGAAGATTACTTCTCCTGAAAAACCTCCCCTTCTCGGCTCCCTCCACCTTTCAAAATCAGCCCCAATTTTTTTGGCCGGTACCCCATTGAGCGGACGAAAACTTTAAAGATTCAACCACCGCAGATTCCATAATGCACCCCTAAAAGCGAGGCGGTGAAAACGAAATATTTGGCACCTTCCTGCGTCTTCCTTCGCCAAAGCCTTAGCACCACGTGTGTTCGTTCGTAGCGAATTCACTGATCAAAGCGTTGTGCTACTTCTCGAAATTCGATTTAAACATTCAGTATTCCGCTGCTGTCCTTAGTCTGAAGCCGAGCCTGAGCCGAGGGTGTGAGAGGCGCACCTCGTCAGAGACATCTGGCGAGGCCGCCCTCTCGATTATGCGGCCGGCTTTCTTTTTCTGATAGTCGTTTCTTTCTCAATTACAGCAATTTGTTCCTTCTTGTATTGACGGACACTTTACTGTCCCGTAACTACAATAAACACAACAGTCACCCTGATTTGGTTTTAAAACTTTCTTGCAGTTCTCGCACTCGTAAAAAAATTGGCAAGCGTCTGTCGGCATTGTTTCTTCTTTCTTGTGTCCACATTCAGGACAAGTGATTGTTGATTGCAATATTATGTTCATTTTAATTCTTTTTTGTCACTTACCGAATAGCCTGTTTTTGCAAGGGCTTGTTCTATTTCTTGAATGTCAGTTTTGGTCTTGTCAAACGCTACGATTGCGTTGCCTTTTTCGTATGAAACTGTGATGTGAATAATTCCTTTCAGTTTATTTACTTCGTGGTTCACGTGTTCTTCGCAACCCGAACAAGTCATTCCGTTAATTGTAAATTCCGCTGTCTGAATGTTTGTTTGTACTATTACTATTGTTTGTTTCTCTGCCTTCGGAAAAAAGATATGAGTATAGGTTGGAAATGCAAGCATCAGTCCCGCAAAAACTGTTATTATCCCTAAGAATTTTTTTGTTTGAATGAATGGGGTTATTTCTGTTGTGTTGCATTTGCAGTCCACTTGTTTTTGCGGTTTGAGTTTCTGATACCACGCAAAGCCAAGCACCAAAACTGTCAAGCCGATTAAATACGGTCTTAAAGGTTCAAGCCAAGAAAATGTTGAAGCAAATCCACTTGTTCCTGCCAACAAAGCTAAAAGAGGGGTAATACAGCAAAGTGAAGCTGAAATTGACATCAAAAGTCCAAGCCCTGTTAGTTTATATTCTGATTTCATCTTCTATCTGTCTTTTCTTTTGTTGTCGTCCTTTTTTGCTGCCGCTAACTTACTTATCCCCCCTCACAAACCTGTGTTACTCCTCCTATTTTGGTGGCATAACGGTCATTGTGGAGAGAGTTTCTTCTATCCAAATTTATTTTCTTTTTAATTACAAATCATCAAAGAGCTGATTCCCTTCTATATACCTACTCGCCCTCCTTTTTCTATAGATATAACGAATATCTCGTGATGTTTTAATGACGTTGAAAAGCAAATTCCTTTCGACCGTTTAAGGATTTTTTAGGCCGCTGTTGTGTGCCATCACCAACAACTTTCAAATATAGCACTGCCCTAAAAGCCCCCTTCGGGGGTTTGGGGGCTTTACAGTCGTTGTGGTGTGTTCACCCCAATAACTTCTGGCAAAGCAAAAATTTGTGCTTCTTTTTTACATTCGTCTTTCAGGGAATGACTAGCACTTTCAATACTTGCAACTTATAAACCCTACCACCAAAAAATGAAAATCCTTATCACCGCAGGCCCCACTTACGAACCCATTGATCCGGTGCGATTTATCGGGAACCGCTCATCCGGCAAAATGGGCATAGCCATAGCCGAAGAGTTTGCAAAAGCCGGGCACGAAGTAGTGCTGGTCATAGGCCCCACCGAGGCGCACCCAACTGTTCCAACGATTCATCAAATTAGGGTGCAAACTGCCGCTGAAATGTTTGAAGCCTGCGCACAATATTTCCCTCAAAGCGATGTTATAGTGTTTGCTGCTGCAGTGGCCGATTACACTCCTAAATATCCCAGCTCTAACAAAATCAAGAAGAAAGAAGGTGAATTTTTAATGGAGTTGATAAAAACAAAAGACATAGCTGCCGAATTGGGGAAGCAGAAACAGGCTCATCAGATCATCGTGGGTTTTGCGCTCGAAACCGACCATGAACTTTCACATGCACAAGAGAAATTGCAGCAGAAGAACATGGATTTTATCGTGCTCAATTCCCTGCGCGACAAAGGGGCTGGCTTTGGAGGCGACACCAACAAGATTACCATTATTGATAAAGATGGAAATGTGACTAAATTTGATTTGAAGGCCAAAACTGAAGTGGCAAAAGATATAGTACAATACGTCAACAAAACCCTGAAACGAAATTAAATGAATGAATTGCACGGTCCGATGAAAAGAATCCTGTTCTTCCTCCCTATACTTTTTCTGGGAATCTCCCTTTCTGCACAAGAGCTTCGCTGCCAAGTGACCGTAAACGGACAAAAAATAAACGGGGTAGATCCCTCTATCTTCCAAAACATGCAATCGGCTTTCACCGAATTTATGAATCAGCGCTCTTGGACGACCGATCAGTTTAGCCCCGAAGAAAGAATTGACTGCAATTTATTTGTGAATATTGAAAAATCACCAGAGCAGGATGTGTACGAAGCGAGGGTGACCGTTCAGTCGGCTCGCCCGGTATTCAACAGCAAATACAGTTCACCCATGTTCAACTTTATTGACAACGACTGGACCTTTACCTACGCCCTAAATCAACCACTTGAATTTAATGTCACGCAATACAACTCAAATCTCACTTCTCTCTTAGGTTACTATGCTTATATCATTCTCGGACTTGATTATGAAAGTATGAGCAAAGGTGGAGGAACTAAATACTTCGATATGGCCGAGCAAATAATGAATAATGTGCCCACCAATGCCCCCGATGCCAAAGGCTGGCGACCGTTTGACGGCATCCGCAACCGATACTGGCTCATCAATAATCTTCAGTCCAGCAAGTATGCCTCTTTTAAAGAAGCGATTTATACCTACCATTTATTGGGCATGGATAATTTTTACGATAAACCCGCCTTGGCACGTCAGAACATTATGAAGGCGCTCGACATGCTCGATAAAATTGCAAAGGATAATCCAAACGGAATTCTGCTCGCCATTTTCTTTCAGGCAAAGAGCGATGAACTGGTCAATGTATTTTCAGGTGCCGATATCACGGAGAAAGCCAAAGCGCTTTCGGTACTGCGAAGAACCGACCCTTCCAATGCGACCAAATATGACAAGCTGGTGCGCAACTAATCTCGCACCATTACAAAGTCGTTCATAAAATGCCCGCTCCCGATATCAAAGTCACCAATACTTTCAATCACAAACCCAATCTTAAAATAAAAGTTGATAGCCTTGTAATTTTGTCTATTTACTTGTAGGCGAATGGGCATCCCTTCCGGTAACTGCGACAATATAAAGTCGAAGAACTTTGTGCCAATCCCCTTTCGGTGTTCCGCCACCGCTACATAAAACTTGTGCAAAAAATAGCCCCCTGCTTTGTGCCCCACCGAAGCATAAGCTATCGGTATAAAATCTTCAGAAACAATAAAAAACTGTTCTCCGGTTTTCATCTGTTCGGCAATGGCTACTGCGGAGTAGTTGCTCTTTAGCATATACTCTATTTGCTCCTCGCTGATAATGGAAGGATAATGTTCACGCCATATTTTATGGGCTAATGTCTTTATAGTGTGAATTTCTTTTTCGGTAGCAAGTGAAAACTGAAGACCCATACATTCTAAAATGGAAGTGAAAATAAAATCTCTCTGCAATTAGCGAGGGGCAGTGAATATGTCATATTTTAGCCATTATGCTCCACCGCCTTTCCATAAAAAATTACGCCATCATCGAGCGCTTAGATATTGAGTTCTGCGAGCGGATGAATATTATAACCGGAGAAACAGGGGCCGGAAAGTCAATTCTGTTAGGAGCGCTTGGAATGATTCTAGGCGAACGTGCTGACATAAAAGTGCTGTATAATGCCGAGGAAAAATGTGTGTTAGAGGCTCATTTTGATGTGACGGGCTATGACCTTCAAAATTTCTTTGTCGAAAAGGAACTCGATTATGAAGCACATACCATTGTAAGAAGAGAGATGAATCAATCGGGGAAATCACGTGCCTTTATCAATGACACTCCGGTCACTCTGTCAATATTAAAAGAGTTGGGTGAGAAGTTGGTAAACCTGCATAGTCAGCACGAAACATTAGACTTAACGAAAGCGGGCTTTCAATTAGCGATTATAGATTCGCTGGCTAAAAATAGAGCGGCACTGACTGATTACCGCGAAAAGTTTTCTACGTATAAGAAGGAGCTTAAGAAGTTAGAAGCATTGACGGAGCAAAACAAACAGGCTTCAGCCGAATTAGATTACCTCCAATTTCAACGCAATGAATTGGCAGAAGCAAAACTGAAAGCTGATGAACTGGAACAGTTAGAAACAGAACAAGGAACACTGAGTAATGTAGAAGAGATTAAGCGCTCACTCGAAAATGCTATTCGTATGATGAACGAAGGAGAATATGCTTTGTTAGATCAGTTAAACGAAATTCAAACACAATTAAAAGGAGTGAAGAATCTCCATAAGGATATTCTTTCATACAGCGAAAGACTGCACAGCAGTTATGAAGAGTTGAAGGATATCAGCAATGAGTTAGAAAACTTACAGGAGAATACTGCACTGGATCCCGAAAGATTGGAAGAAGTAAAGGAGCGGTTAGATATTATTTATCGCCTTCAAAAAAAGCACAGCGTAAATACCATTGAAGAACTTCTTCAAATTGAACAAGATTTGCAAGAACGCATAGAAGGGGTAGATAATAGTTCAGCAGAAATCGAGAGGTTGCAAAGTAAACTGAAGGATCGGTTAAAAGAACTGCTCCAAATGGCGAATCAACTACATCACAACCGCGAAAAGGTGTTGCGTGAATTTCAGAATAATGTGGTAGTGCTGTTAGGGAAAGTGGGCATGCCAAATGCTTCCTTTAAAGTAGATATTCGAAAATTGCCAACTGACCATTTAGGCGAAAAAGGACTCACTGAAATCAATTTCCTCTTCTCCGCCAACAAAGGATTTACACCTTTGGAGATGAAAGAGGTTGCTTCGGGTGGAGAGTTGTCGCGTTTAATGCTTTGTATCAAATCATTAGTAGCCGATGCCGATGCATTACCCACTATGATATTTGATGAAATTGACGCGGGTATTTCAGGCGGCACAGCTTTGAAAGTGGGAGAGATAATGAAGAAACTTTCGCGCCATCATCAGATTATTTCTATCACTCACCTTCCTCAAATAGCTCGAACAGCAGATCGGCATTTGTATGTATTTAAAGAGATAAAGGAGGCCCGCACTTACACTCGAATCAAAGAAATAACTGGGGAGGAGCGTATTTTGGAAATTGCTAAAATGCTGAGTGGCGAACAACCCACAGAAGCCGCTATGGCAAATGCGAGAGAGCTGGTAGAAGGATAATTGAGAATTACATTCTATTTTATCTGACACATTCATTTCTTCATTCAATATAAAATCTGATTTTGTAAAATTTCTTTGGAATAACAGAAGCATTAGTTTAGCATTAAAATAGGTAACATGAATAAATTACTGGAAGGGAAGCGGGGGATTATTTTCGGTGCTTTGGATGCCCATTCAATTGCGTGGAAAGTCGCAGAAAAGGTACATCAACAAGGAGCGCAATTTATTTTGAGCAATGCCCCGGTAGCACTTAGAATGGGAGAGATAAATAAGCTGGCAGAAAAATGCGGAGCAGAAATAATAGCTGCTGATGCAACATCTGTAGAAGATTTAGAGAAGTTGGTTCAACTCTCTACAGAGAAGTTAGGAGGGAAGTTGGATTTTGTACTTCATTCTATCGGAATGTCACCCAATGTTAGAAAGGGGAAAGCCTATACTGATTTGAATTACGAATGGTTTCAGAAAACGTTGGATATATCTGCTCTTTCTCTTCATAAAATGCTACAGGTATGTATCAAGCAAGATGCTATTAGTGAATGGGGTAGCGTAGTTGCCTTAACTTACATCGCTGCTCAGAAATCATTTCCCGGATACGGAGACATGGCAGATGCAAAAGCTACCTTAGAAAGTATCGTGCGTTCTTTTGGATATCATTATGGAAATGCAAAAAGAGTTAGGGTAAACTCCGTATCGCAATCTCCTACTGCGACCACAGCCGGAAGTGGTATTAAAGGGTTTGATAGTTTCTTCGGCTTTGCCGATAAAATGAGCCCGTTGGGCAATGCCCCTGCTGAAAATTGTGCCGATTTTTGCGTTGCGCTCTTTAGTGACTTAACTCGCTATGTGACTATGCAAAATCTGTATCACGATGGTGGCTTTTCATCGGTTGGAGTAAGTGATGCTATGATGCAAGTCTATATGAGAGAATCATAAAAAAAACCTGATGGTATATCGGGTTTTTTAAGTTTTTAGTTGTCTCCGGTCTGGGTCTCTGCCTTCTTCTTTGGCACTTTCAAAGTGATTTTCAATTCATCCGCATCTTTGTTTAACTCTATCATAAAAGTATCACCGGGTTTAGCATTCGATCGAAGGATCTCTTCGGCTAATGGATCTTCAATATATTTCTGAATAGCACGATGAAGTGGTCTTGCTCCAAACTGAGGATCATAACCTCTTTCAGATAAAAAGTCTTTTGCTTCATTGGTAAGCTTTATGTCAAAACCGAGTTCTTTTATCCGCTTGGTTACATTACTTAAAGCAATATCAATGATTTTGAACAGCGAGTCTTTCTCCAAAGAATTAAATATTACCACATCATCAATTCGGTTTAGGAACTCAGGGGAGAAAGTTCTTTTTAATGCCTTTGTAATGACGTTCTTAGCCATTTCATCATTTTGAGAACTTTTTGCTGTGGTGGCAAAGCCTACACCGGTACCGAAATCTTTTAGATCTCGTGCTCCAATATTTGAAGTCATTATAATCAGAGAGTTTTTGAAATCAACTCTCCTCCCGAGACTGTCAGTCAAAATGCCGTCATCGAATACCTGCAACAGGATATTAAATACATCGGGATGCGCCTTTTCAATTTCATCTAATAGCACAACGCTGTATGGTTTTCTGCGAACCTTTTCAGTCAATTGACCGCCTTCTTCGTAACCTACATATCCCGGAGGCGCTCCTACCAAACGGCTTACACTGAATTTCTCCATGTATTCACTCATATCTATCCTGATAAGTGCATCGTCTGAATCGAAAAGGTAGCGTGCAATAGCTTTGGCTAATTCTGTTTTGCCCACTCCGGTAGGGCCTAGGAAAATAAACGTGCCAATAGGTTTCTTAGGATCTTTCAAACCAACACGATTTCTTTGAATGGCCTTCACCACTTTCATCACCGCCTCGTCTTGTCCAATCACCACATCCTTGATTTCGCCACTCATGTTCACTAACTTATTGCTCTCACTCTGTGCAATTTTAGTAACAGGGATGCCGGTCATCATAGCTACCACTTCAGCAATGTCTTCTTCACTGACCGGATAGCGCTTAATCTTTGATTCTTCATCCCACTGATTTTTTGCTTTTTCCAGTTCTTCTAATAGTTTCTTTTCACTATCGCGAAGGCGGGCGGCTTCTTCATACTTTTGACTTTTCACCACCTGATTCTTCTCTACCTTAATTTCTTCCACTTTCTTCTCTAACTCAATAATGGTTTTGGGTACGTGAATATTCTTGAGGTGAACCCGTGCTCCTACTTCGTCCATTACGTCAATCGCTTTGTCGGGTAAAAAACGATCGGTGATATAGCGGGTAGAAAGTTTCACACAAGCATCTACCGCTTCTTTAGCGTATTCTACATTGTGATACTCTTCGTATTTGGGGCGTATGTTGTTCAGTATCTGAATCGTTTCTTCCGGACTTGGCGGATCTACAATAACTTGCTGAAATCTTCTGGCAAGCGCTCCGTCTTTTTCAATATACTGCCGGTATTCATCCAGCGTAGATGCGCCAATACATTGTAGTTCTCCTCTTGCTAATGCGGGTTTGAAAATATTGGATGCATCTAGGGATCCGGTAGCTCCACCGGCTCCAACAATAGTGTGTATCTCATCAATAAAAAGAATGACATCGCGATTCTTCTCCAATTCATTCATAATGGCTTTCATCCTTTCTTCAAATTGCCCGCGATATTTAGTGCCGGCTACTAAAGCCGCCAAATCGAGCATCACAATTCTTTTATTGAAGAGTACCCGAGAAACTTTTTTCTGGACAATTCTGAGAGCAAGCCCCTCAACAATGGCAGTTTTCCCAACGCCCGGTTCGCCTATTAAAATAGGATTGTTTTTCTTTCTGCGACTGAGAATCTGCGACACTCGTTCAATTTCATTTTCACGCCCTACAATTGGGTCTAAGGCGTTTTCTTCGGCCAAATGGGTGATATCTCTACCAAAATTATCGAGCACCGGTGTCTTTGACTTTGTAGTTCCGGATTTTTTGGAAGACTGAGAAAATACCTTTCCTTTTTCATCCTCAAAAGGATCCTCTTCGGAGGGATCGTTTGGAAGTTCGGCTTTAATATCGTTCTGCACTATTTCTAATTCTTGTTTAAAAACTTCGTAATCAATATCGTATTGCGAAACTAATTGAGTAACAAGGTTGTCTTTGTTTTTAAGAATAGACAACATCAGATGTTCAGTGCCAATGACATCGCTCTTCATCACTTTGGCTTCCAACACTGTTATTTTTAATACCTTTTCGGCTTGCTTGGTAAGAGGTAGATTATTAGGATTAAAGTTGCCTTTTGTAGTTTTGTCTTTGATGGACTCCTCAATGTTTTTACGCAACATCACCGGGTCTATATCTAAACTTCTAAGCGTTTTAATAGCCAATCCCTCTCCTTCGCGAATTAAACCGAGAACAAGGTGCTCAATACCAATAAAATCATGCCCCAATCTTAAAGCCTCTTCGCGACTGAATGAGATGACTTCCTTTACTTTCGGTGAGAATTTTGCTTCCATATACTTCGTTTGTTCAAATATCAAACCAACCTTTGGTATTGTCAAAATGTCGGTTGTAACTATTGGTTTTGTTTATGTTAATAGTAGATTTCTTCCTTTGTTTTCAAACCTAAGTCAATTATTCCTAAACATCAAAAAATGTATAGAGTAGTACTTCAACAGATGCTAACAGTATTTCCTGAAAAGAATCCTTTTGCATACATTCGCGCAAGTTTCGTTTTTGTAAGAAATTTGATAGATTTAATCTATTATTACCAAACTAAGACAAAAAAAATTGGAGTATGAAGTTTCAGGTTGATAAAAGAGACAGGCTTGTTATCGTGAAGTTAAACGAAGATAAGCTATTGAGCAATCTTGCTCCACAGTTAAAATCAGAATTGGTCATCCTTAATAATGAAGGATTCCGAAATATCGTACTCGACTTAGCCGAAGTTCAATACGTGGACTCATCGGGATTAAGCGCCTTATTAGTAGGAAACAGACTTTGCAAAGAAGCCGGTGGTATTTTTGTGTTGACCGGACTTAACGCACATATACAAAAACTTATAAAAATATCGCAACTGGAACCAATCCTCAATATTGTGCCTTCTCTGAATGAGTCTGTGGACTATGTAATGATGGAAGAGTTAGATCGAGATTTGAGAAGCTAAAGAGCTTTCTATCTAATGCAATTTGAAGTAACAATACTGGGCAGCAACGGAGCCATACCTGCCTATGACCGCCACCCTTCCTCCCAAATTCTGAATTATTGCGGAAATCTATTTCTCATTGATTGTGGAGAAGGTACTCAATTCAGAATGAATAAGTTTGGGATCAAGCGGGGACATCTTGATCATATTTTCATTTCACATCTGCATGGCGATCATTATTTTGGTTTGGTGGGACTTTTGACTTCTTTCAATTTGAATTGGCGGGAACATCCTTTGAATATTTACGGGCCGCCTGCTTTGGAAGAAATAATTAACACCCAGTTTAAACATTCGCTTACAAAGCTAAAGTTTGAAATTCATTTTCATCCGGTGTTGGCAGATATACCGCGAATTATTTTAGATAATAGCCAAATGACGGTGGAAACCATTGTGTTGAAACACCGCTTACCTACCACCGGATTTATTTTCAGGGAGAAAAAGAACCTGCGGAAAATATTACCGGAGAAAATTCAGCAGTATGCTATCCCATTTGAAGTTATCAATGATATAAAGAATGGAGCTGATTTTACGGATGAAAATGGAAGGCTAATTGCGAATGACGAACTGACGATTGCCCCCCCTAAACCCAGAAGCTATGCGTATTGCTCCGATACGATTTATACTGAATCTTACCTTGAGCAAATCAACGGAATAGACCTTTTATATCACGAGGCAACTTTTTCTGAAGAACATGCAGAGAGAGCCAATGAAACATTTCATTCCACTGCGAGGCAAGCAGCTTCGATAGCCAAAGCTGCAAAAGTGGAAAGATTGATAATTGGCCACTTTTCTGCCAGATATGCAGATCTTTCTATTTTATTAGAGCAAAGTAGAACTGTTTTTCCGGAAACTTATCTTGCCGAGGAAGGGAATACCTTTGCCATTGATTCGGAGGTTTTATTACAAAAAGCCTAAGAAATAGCACAATGCTGTTTTGTGCTTTCAACTTTATAATTTCGAGCGCTTATTTTCTGAAATGATTCCTTTTTTTAAAACCACTATTACAGGTAACGAACAAAAATATTTGCAGACTCTTCTGGAAGCTGAAGATGGTTTAGCAGGGAAAGAATATCTTTCAAAGAGCGAAAAGTGGTTTAATGAAAATCATGGGCTGAAAAACTTTTATCTCACTAAATCCTGCACTCATTCTTTGGAGTTGGCGGCTTTGTTGTTGAATTTGCAACCTGGAGATGAGGTAATCATGCCATCTTATGCTTTTGTGTCTTGCGCCAATGCCATTGCATTGAGAGGAGCAACTTGTGTATTTGTTGATGTTCACCCCGACAGCATGAATATTGATGAATCACAAATTGAAGCCGCCATCACTCCCCACACCAAGGCAATTTTAACGCTGAATTATGCCGGGGTGGCTTGTAATTATGAGGTCATTTTGCCCATTGCAAAGAAATACGGTCTATCGGTGATAGAAGATAATGCGCATGGTATCGGTGCAAAATATAAGGGTAGATTCTTAGGAACTTTTGGTGATATCTCCACCTTTAGCTTTGATCATTTGAAAAATGTGACCTGTGTGCAAGGTGGAGGGATGGCCATCAATAACCCTACTCTTTTTGAACGATTTTATGTGACTTATGAATTTGGAACTAACAGGCGTGCTTTTTTCAAGGGAGATGGAGATAGATATGAATGGAAGGGGCTGGGATCTAATTTCCCTTTATCGGAGTTGAGTGCAGCTATGCTTTTACCACAACTTGAAGTGGTGAAGGATATTAATGCTCACTTCATAAATAGCTGGAATTTATATTCGGAGAAATTAAGTGATTTGGCGACAGAAGGTACTATTAAATTGCCGCTTACCTCTGAAGATTTTGAACATAACGGGCATTGCTTTTTTATCAAAACTAAATCGGCGGAGGAAAGAACTTCCTTAATTCATTTTTTGGAAAGCAAGGGAATACAAGCGCAGTTTCATTACACCCCGCTTCATTCGAGTGAGTTTGGGAGGAGAGTGGGAAGATTTGTGGGGCAGGATAATACAAGTTGGGAGGGCAAAACAATATTGAGATTGCCACTGTTTTATGGAATAACTGCATCAGAAGTGGAAACGGTGACAGAGAAAATAAGTGAATTCTATTTGAAATAAGAAGGTGCGCATTGACAGACTCACAACTTCACAAACTTTAAAATACATCCAAAACAAGACGGCTGCAAATCAGTCGCATTGAGATTTGACAAGAAAACTAAATAAGTCAATTAAAGCTGGGCCGGTTTCCATTTGGCAATATCTGAAGGATGTCAACTCTTCGAGAAATCTCATATTCATTTTCGCTTTACGCGATTTGAAAGTGCAGTATGCGCAAACCTATTTAGGTATCCTCTGGTCTTTGATACAGCCCGTAACCGGATTAATAATTTTCACACTTTTTTTTCAACGGTTAATTCCGTTACAAACAGGTGTTCCTTATGCGGTATTTGCTTTTACAGGAATTATGGGCTGGTTTTACTTTACAGCTTTAGTGGGGCAGTCAGGCACGGTGTTAATGAATAATCAGCAATTGATTAGAAAATTGCATTTCCCTAAATTGGTGCTACCGCTTTCAAAAGCATTAGTTGGCTTAGTAGAATTTTCTATTTCGCTGGTGCTGCTTTTAATAATGATGTATTTCTCCGGTTGTGAATTTTCTTTCAAGATCGCATTGCTGCCTCTTGTCATTTTAGCGAATATCGTGACTGGCCTTTCCATCGGAATTTGGTTAAGTGCTCTAACCGTGCGATTTAGAGATTTGCACCATATCATCCCTTTCTTAATCGGCTTTGGTATTTGGCTCACTCCGGTTTTTTATCCCACTACTTTAGTTCCGGCCTCCTATAATTGGGTGTATTACTTTCATCCGGTTGCCAATGTCATTTCTCTTTACCGGTGGATGTTTATCGGTATGCCGATAGATGGAGGCCAAGTTTTCGTATCTCTATTGCTGGTGGCCGTCCTATTTTTATCAGGCTTGGTATTTTTTATTAGAAATGAAAATTTTGTGGCTGATTACCTATAATTCAGAGCTATGGAAGATATAATGCTGGAGGTGAAAAACCTGTCTAAAAGTTTCAGAGTAAAGCAAAGCCAAACCGATAGTCTCAAGAAGTATGTTACCGATCTTTTCAAAGGGAGGAATAGGGGAGAGGAGTTTATGGCACTTCATAATATTGTTTTTTCATTGCGGGAGGGAGAAGCGTTGGGGATTATAGGAGAAAATGGGGCTGGGAAATCTACTTTACTTAAAGTTTTGAGCGGAATAAGTCAGCCGGATACAGGGGAGATTAATTTTTACGGTAAAGTAGTTTCAATCCTTGAAGTGGGAGCGGGTTTTCATCCCGAGCTGACCGGATCGGAGAACATTTATTTATCAGGAGCGCTCTACGGGTTTACAAAGAAGGAGATCGCACAACGATATGAACAAATTGTAGAGTTTAGTGACATTCGATCATTTATTCACGAACCGGTAAAGAACTATAGTTCGGGCATGTACCTGCGCTTGGCTTTTTCTATTATTACATGTATAGACGCAGATATTTATCTGATTGACGAAGTAATCAGCGTGGGAGATGCTAATTTTCAAAATAAATGCAAAAGCCGCATAGAGGAGTTGATTGCAGCCGGGAAAACAATGGTGATTGCCAGCCATAATCTGAATGAAATTGTCACTCTTTGCAACCGAGTTATTTTGATGGAGCACGGGGAAATAATTCAAGAGGGAGGAAATGAGGTGATACAGAAATATATGGCAAAAGCACTTCCTCAATATTTTTCATTTACAGAAGATACTACCTATCATGTTGTAGATGTTAAAACCCTTGGAAATACAACGAAGGGTTTGTTCCTGGAAGAGTGCACCATTGAATCGGAGCAATGGTATCCGACCGGGATTAGCAACAAACACTCTCTTACTATATCCTTTCGCTTTACATTAGAAGATCGAACTAGATATTTATTGCGAATAAAAGTATATGACAGTACTTCTGTTTTGCTTTTTGTGTCGTATTCGCTGAAACATATCGAAGAGATGCGCGAACCCGGGGAGTATAAAATTCACTTTCGCATACCTGCGAATATTTTTAATAACCGTATGTATTTTGTAGATCTTTCAATCATTAATTACGATACCCAAACAGTGTGTGGCGGAGTAGATAAGTGTGTCACTTTTAATATGACCGATGGTGGTGAAATGTCAGAGATAGATTTGAGGAACTATTTACCCGGCATAATTAAACCCAATGTGCATACACAAATTGAGAGGTTGTAGGGATTCGGTATTTCGTAATTAGGTGTATGTTATTCTGCCTTTAAAAAATCGAATAACTTGCCCCTTCATTAAATTAATATGAAACTTTCGTTGCTAAGTAAAATACGCGGCCTGCTAAAGGGCGAAGACAAAACTCCGCTTCAGAATACTACAGAAATTCCCACTAATGTTTTTGACGAATACCGAGCATCCCGAAGCATTCCAAAGTCGGGGCCTCTATGCCTTGCTCCCTGGGTTTCTATTAGTTTCGGTATTGATGGTTATGCAACAGTCTGTTGCCTAAACAGAAAAACTACTGTGAGCATGGAGCATCACACCATTGATGATATCTGGAAGAGTGAAGCATTTCAGCAACTTAGAGAAAACGTTTCTGAAAATGATTTGGGATATGACTGTTCCATTTGTAAAAACCAAATTGAGGCTAAAAATTTTACCGGAGTAAAGTCAGCCGATTACGACAATTACTACCCGTATAACCCAGAGCGGCCTGCTATTATGGAATTTTGTTTGGAGAATACTTGCAATCTGGCTTGTGTCATGTGCAATTCATTGCTCTCCTCTACTATTCGAAAAAACGAACAATTACCTCCATTGAAAAAATTTTATGGGGACGAATTTGTGGAGCAATTAGAGGATTACATTCCATATTTGAAGGAAGCGGTTTTTGCAGGTGGCGAACCATTTCTAATCCCTATCTATTACAAAATATGGGAAAAAATGTTGGCTATAAACCCAACGATGACTATTGGAATAGTTACCAATGGGTCCACCTTGAACAGCAGGATAAAGGACCTGTTGGAAAAGGGAAGATTTAGAATCAATATTTCAATTGATTCTGTGGATAAGGAAACATACGAAGGCATTAGGCGAAATGCAAACTTTGAGACTCTAATGAATAATTTCGAATGGTTAAAAGAGTATGGCGAGCGGAAAGGCTTACCGGTTAATATTCCGGTTTGCCCCTTAACTGACAACTGGGAGAAGATACCTGAGATTGTGCGCTTTGCAAATGCGCATAATGTGTCGCTCAATTTTGTGTATGTGGACAGACCCTTTTCTTTGTCGCTTACTTATGGTAAGCCGGAGTTCTTTGATAATATAATTAAGCAATACACTCTTGAAGAGTTTGAAAGAAATTCATCAATGGCAGCGGTAAATATTAGACGATTTAAAGGCTTGATCGAGGATGTGCGTAAATGGAAAGAGAATAGCATTCAAACTCCTTCCTCCGCTTCTTTACAGGGCGATTTGCTCCAATTGCTGGAAATGAAAATTTTAGAATCAACAGAGATTCCCGATGATAGCAGCGGACTGACTAAAAGAGAAATGATTTCAAAAATTAAAAACTTATTACAGGAATTACCTGTGGAGCAACGTGATATGATACTAAATGTGCTTCATCGCTATGCAGTTGAACGTTTGTACCATTTTTTAGAAGCAAAAAGCATTCAAGAAATTATTGTATTTCTAAAGGAATATGTGGGTCCGCAACGAGAGGGCTAAATTCTATGACGTGGGGGTTCTATAACTGTGAATGGCATTCATTATCTCAAAATATTTTACCTTCCAATTTATAAATGGGAGGGCTTTTAGTTCCTCATTAAATTTCTTGTTGAAGTATTCGTACACCTTCACGTCCACATCATTTATAGTTGCAATTTTTTCTAGAGCAGCCTCCGATATTTCTTGGTCTCTGTTCGCTGCTACGTTTTTTCTGTGGTAGTAAAGCGGCTTCATGCCAATTTTATGGTTGAAATAAAATAACCCGGCATCAAACCTCTCGGTTGGATACACCCCGGCAAAATATTTCTCACTGTTTTCTATCACCGTTTCATAAGCCCTTATCTTGTCCTTACTAATTTCTTCAATGCTCAAGCCCGACAAAAAAAAAGTTTGCATATTATGTAGAAACTTCAGGCTTTGATAGTTCTCAATAGTTTTGTTAGAAGGAAGCAAATAGTTTTTATACGCATCACTTGTTCGCAAAAATGCACGGTAAGAAGATATATAATGCGCTACCGGTTCTCTTACTACTCCCAAATATTTAAAATCCTCTCCCTTCAACACCTCGTGAATCCCGAAGGTGAAATGCCCTCCTATAAAATCAAATTTTTGCCAGTTAGGAGTTCTTGCTAAATTGTAAGAAGGCCCGTCTTTAATTCTTTTTTCAAAATCATCCATATCCCCGGGTTGCTGATAAAAAAAACCGACTTGATTATTTTTATCTGCCAGAAGAACTTCCATAAAAGTAGTTCCCGAAGTTTTTGGCGTATGTATAAAGAAATATTTCATTACCTGCAAATTTGCATAATCCCACTGTTACAAAGGGGCAAAATCTTCCGACAATATATCATTTAGTTTAGCGCGGTATTGATATTTTTGTGCGATTGCTCTTCCCGAAGGGATTTTATAAATACGAATGAGGTAAATTTTGCAATATCCCTCTCGGTCTAAGCGGAAAAAAGATTAAAAGTGAATGAAAGAGTCGTATAAAATACAGTCCCATAAAGTTGCCGATTACTATAACGAATGGAGTGAGAAATACAAACAGGTGTACGGCAAAATTATTCAAGCACATCGCCCTCCTAACGATCAGGTTTTGATGGAATACACCATCCTTAGCGCAGGCTTAGATAATGGTCAAAAAATCTTGGATGCCGGCTGCGGAAATTGTGAGCCTGCTGCCTATTTTGCTCGTAAATTTACTGTTCAAATAGAGGCATTGACTATCTCTGCTAAACAAGTATCTGAATCGAAACGTAGAATAGAAGAGACACAACTTCAGGATAAAATTCATGTGCAGCAAGGCGACTATCATGAATTAGATAAAATCTATCCGCTCGATTGTTTCGATAAAATTTTGTTTCTGGAATCTTTAGGTCATGCCGGTGAACCGTCTCTGGTCATTGAGTCTGCCTATAAAGTACTCCGGCCCGGAGGCGAGATTTATATCAAAGATTTTTATCCGAAAATTACTGCGGATGAAAGTATTGCCCGAAAAATAAAGCAAGTTGTAGAAAATCTAAATCATCATTACAGTTATAATACACTGGACTTAAATGAAACGATTGAGGCTTTAAGAAAAAGTAATTTCGAAATTGTTTTTATAAAGCAGATTGATTTTAAGAACGATGCTGCCATAAAAAATGATTTTGAGGAAAAATTCGGTATAGACCTTTTCGGTGAGATGGAAGAGTTCTATTTTGCCGAGTGGTTAGAGATAAAGTGTGTAAAACCAGCTTAAAAGAGTATCATTGAAATTAGCATCCGCAATATCCCAAGCATGATCATTAAGAATCCATATACATACGATAGCATGATTGCTATGGAAGGCAGAATAAACTGGCATATCAACGACCTCTGCAATTTCAAGTGCGAGTATTGCTTCTTCCCTTATTTTACGAAAGAGAATCCGGATGTAGGCAAGTTAAGTCCTGCTGAAATTTTAGACGCATTTAATAAAACTGGACGGCAATGGCACATATACATTGCCGGTGGTGAGCCAATGATGTACCCCAATTTTATCGAATTGGTGAATACCATTAAGCCATATCACCCGATAATGATTTCCACGAATCTTTTCAGTAAGAATGTGAGGGCTTTTGCTGAGCAGGTTGACCCTGATAATATTATAGTTATCAATGCCTCTATACACATCGAACATCACACCGAAACCACCTTGCTTAAATTCATTGATAATTACCACCTGTTCAGAACCAAAGGCTTTAATATTATAACCACTTACGTTACCCACCCGCCACTTTTTAGTAAAATAGAGGAGGATTTTAAATTTCTAAAAGATAAAGGCGTTGAACAAGTGCATCCGCTTACTTTCCAAGGCGTGTTTGAAGGCAAAAAATATCCCGAAAGCTACAATAAGGATCAATTAAGAATTATTGAAAAGCTATCGGTAGAAAAAATGGAGATGTTCACAGCTCTTGATCAGGTGAATTTCCAAAATAAATTGTGCCGTGCAGGGATGGACTATTTCTTTATGGATATTCAAGGGGAGATGTATAAGTGCGGTACTGTTTTAGAATCATGCGGAAATATGTTTACCGGAACTTTTCAACCGGCTAAAGCACCCATGCGCTGCCCGGTATCGCGCTGTAACGATAGCTGCCACGGAGTTACCTCTTTAATACATAAGCCTACTACACCTCAAGTGGATCCGGATTTCAAACACCAAGTTTTAAATGGTTATGAAAAACTGAAGACGCTTTTAATTGAATAACTTTTTAGAATTAGGCCCCCCCCCTCTTTTTTGTGATAGAGGTAAATGACTGTATGATTGACTTTGCTATGAACAGCGAGCAATTTGCATTTAAGTTCATCTCAAATTGTGCCTCAATGTCCCAAAGGCGCAGGAAGTAGCCACTCGCGGTGCCGATACATTGGTCAATGCTCTTGCTGTCTGATTCCATAACTTTTAATTCTGCCGACCCGTTTTCGCGTATAATCCTGCAACACCGTTTTTTTTATTTTTTATCTACTTAACTGATGTACTACCTTTGAAGAATGAATCCGGTTAATATTGAACCTTACTAACTCCATTCCACTTCATGTTTAGGTTCAATAATTGGTGGTCGGTCATTATCCCTCAAATTTTAGGATGGATTTACTTTTGTGAGTTAAGCTCCGAGCAGTCTTTCTTACTAGCAGACTGGCAGAAAGTATTGCTTTTCTTAGGGGGAGTCTTGTCTATCTCAGCATTTGGATATGCATTTAATGATTACTGTGATGTGGAGAGCGATATAGCATCCGGTAAAAAAAATTCATTATCCGGTTTCTCTTCACCTGTCAAAATAGCTATTGCCGTTTTTCCCTTGATAGTCGGAATTGTTTGTTGGACTTTAGTGCATGCCGGATATGTTGCCAATACACTTTACGCCCTTCAAATTCTTGCACTTATTTTTTACAGCGCTCCTCCAATTCGCTTAAAGCAAAGAGCTTTGCTGGGAGTTTTGGCAGATGCCTTTTATGGGCACATTAACCCTGCCTTTTTTACAATCTTTACGTTTATCAATTTCAGTTTCGCTGCGCAGAAAATTTATATCCCCATTTTAGGAGTCATTTTTATTTGCACGAGCATTAAAGGCATTCGCAATATTCTGCTCCATCAAATGGAGGATAGGAAAAGAGATGCAAAGGCCGGTATTCCAACCTTTGTGGTGAAGTATAAAGCTCTTTTCTCCTTGCAAGTTATTAATCAGTTATTACCGGTTGAAGTCTTTTTTACAGTGATGCTGGCACTTCTTATCAGTATTTTGCATCCTCCATTTCTACTGTCAATACTTATTTTTAGCGGCCTTACTTATTTTAAATTTAGTGGGTGGAAACTTGGGTACCTCCCCAAACGACAACTAAAATTCAAGTTCCTCTATTTTATAAATGATTATTACGAAGGTTGGATGCCGGTATTTTTTCTGATCATCATCTCCGCCCATCAACCGGCACTTATTTTCTTACTTATATTGCACCTCCTCTTGTTTCCGTCTTTTATTATTAAAACCGGAAAAGGACTGAAAGCCATTTGGGAAAACTTTAAAACAGAAGAAGAATATTAATGTGTGGTATAGTAGGACAGGTGAAGTTTACAGGAATTGTTTCAGCGGTAACCGGAGCTTTAATGATGGAGGCTATTCGCCATCGCGGCCCGGATGATAAAGGCGATTATGTCAATGAACAAAAAAATGTTTTTTTAGGGCATCAGCGCCTCTCATTTTTAGACCTGAGTGCTGCAGGTCGTCAGCCCTTTTGCAACGACAATCAAAATCTTTGGATTACCTATAACGGGGAGGTATATAATTACCTTGAATTGAGGGTAGAGTTAGAGAAATATGGATTTACCTTTCATACGAATACTGATACTGAAGTTATTTTGAAGGGGTACGAAAAGTGGGGAGTCGAAATTCTTGGCCGCCTAAAGGGAATGTTTTCATTTGCCATTTGGGATGAACAGAAACGAGAACTGTTTCTTGCTCGCGACCGCTTCGGCATTAAACCGTTGTACTACTACTACGAAAACGGAAATTTTGTTTTTGCTTCAGAAATCAAGGGAATTAAAGCGAATACGGAAGTAAGCACTCAGTTAGACTTTTCTGCCTTTACTGATTATTTTGTTTATCGCTATGTGCCCAGCCCCAATACTATTTGGAAAGAGGTCAAAAAACTTCCGGCTGCACACTCCTTATTGCTAAAGAGCGATGGTTCTGTTCAAATTCAACCCTATTGGAAAATTCCTTTTGCAGAGAATAAAATTTCAGATAAAGCGGCAATAGAACGTTTTGATGAATTGTTGTTAAGTTCAGTAAAAACCCATGCCAGAAGCGATGTTCCGGTAGGTGCGTTTTTGAGTGGCGGCTATGACAGTTCTGCCATTGTTTACTACCTCAGCCGGTTTGGCTATACTCCCTCTACTTTTTCTATTGGTTTTGACGGTTGGGAGGTGAGCGAACATCTATACGCTGAAATGGTAGCAAAGCAATACCATACGAATCATCATTCGCTGATGTTGGAGTCGCAGTCATTAGATATTCTGGATCATTTGGTTTGGGTGTATGATGAGCCGAATGGCGATATTTCTATCATCCCTACTTACCTTGTCAGTCGAGAGGCTTCTAAACATGTGAAAGCGGTAATGAGTGGTGAGGGAAGTGATGAAATGCTGGTAGGCTATCAATGGCAGAAGGAATATGAGCCGCGCAAAACTTCGTGGCAGCAAAAACTAAAAACACTTTTATCTGTCAAAAGCAAACCTTATTTGCTGGAGTATTATGCTCATGCTATGTCAATGGGACGTTTTGACACGAATGAATTAAAATCTCTTTTAGTGCCCGAGCTACACCAACACATTCGCTCCGATCCTGAATGGTATTATCAATCCTTATATGAACCTTCGGTGCCGGAATTAAAAGCGATACAAGTTTTAGATGCACGGCATTTTATGGGAGAGCAAGTGCTGGCAAAAGTGGATAGAGCAAGCATGGCCAATTCATTGGAAGTGAGAGTGCCTTTTCTGGATCACGAAATCTGTGAATTTATCTTTCAGTTAAGCCCCGAAGTGTATTACCGGAAAAATGAAACCAAGCATCTGCTCTATCAAAATATTAAGAATCACTTTCCGGATGAAATTCTAAACAGGAAGAAACAAGGATTTGTGGGGCCTGATAAATATTACATCAATCTGCCATGGTACCGTTCTCGATTAAAGGATAGCAAATTGGTGGCAGATGGCATTATTCAGAAGAACTATGTGGAGAAACTTCTGGAGAATAAAGACCATTGGCGACTCTGGAAAGTGGTAGTGATGGAATTATGGTATCAGCGCTGGAATTGATGGCTCAGTGATTTAAGTGTGTTTAGCCTAAATAAAAGGAGGGAAATGAGGATTCGGGAAGTTCCTATACCCTAATAATACTGTTTGAGTGTTGCCCTTCGTTTCTATTTCAAATCCTTTAAATTAGCCCCTTATGTTTACCTGGAAAAACTTTTTTAACCGAACGGCATATAATCCTATTAGTAAGGATATTCTCAGCGAGTATAACAAGAGCCGGCCTTTGGGTCCGCAAAAAATGTTGTGTTATTCGCCTTTCAGGAGTATTTACTTTGGTCATCATGGCAAGGTAGTTTCTTGTTGTTATAACCGAACCCATATTTTGGGGGAGTATCCAAAGCAATCTATCAAGGAAATCTGGTTGGGGGAGGAAGCAGACAAACTCAGGAATTATATTAAGCATAACGATCTTTCACTTGGTTGTGCCGGCTGTAAGCAGCAATTAGTTGCCGGTAATTTTGATGCCGTCAAGGCTAAGCAGTATGATGAGCGGAAACATAACAAGAATGGTTTCCCGAGCGTCATGGAATTTGAGTTAAGTAATACCTGCAATTTAGAATGTGAAATGTGCAGCGGAGATTTTTCTTCACTGATTCGGGCAAAGCGAGAAAACCTTCCTCCGCTCGAAAGCCCTTACGATGATCGCTTTGTGGAGCAACTCGAAGAGTTTTTACCTTATTTGGAAGAAGTGAAATTTTATGGTGGAGAGCCTTTTCTAATAGAGATTTATTATAAAATATGGGAGCGGATTATGGCAGTAAATCCGGCTATTCGCATCTCTGTTCAAACCAATGCAACAGTGCTGAACAATCGAGTAAAAAGGATTTTAGAGGGCACTAACTTTCATTTAAATGTTTCATTTGATTCGCTACAAAAGGAAACTTATGAGAAAATACGGAAGAATGCTGAATATGAACGCACCTTCGAGAACTTAAAGTGGTTTCGAGAGTATTGTCGTGAAAGGGATACCTTTTTCGGAGTTTCAGTTTGTGCTATGCGGCAAAACTGGCGCGAATTGCCGGACTTTATTATTTTCTGCAATGAACTGAATGTGCCGGTTTATTTCCATACCGTTTTTTATCCTGAACACACTGCGATTCGAACGATGAATTCTGCTGAACTTGAAGAAATTATTAAGTATCTGAGTGGGTTTAGCTTCCCCGCGAATACTGTTGTTGAAAAGAAAAATGAAATCCATTATGCCGGTGTGCTAAATCAAATTAAAGACTGGTATCAAACATCTCTTACGGTCTCGAAGTATAAAGGGTTAAAGATTAAGAATTGGGAACACTTTAAAGAGTTGGTAGTGGAACGTATTCAAAATGATAAGTCGCAGAGCGAGGTAAAAAGTATTGCTAAGATCGAAAAAATTTGCCAGAAGATGGATGCCGTGGAGCAAAGCATAACTCCTGAAATTTTTAATCGTGCTATTGCCGACTTGGACTTAGCGGATCCAATGGTGTTTGATAATGTTATTCACATGCTTGAGCAACACTCTGCCCATACCCTTATTTTGAAAGCGAAGGAATCCATGGATGCCGCTTAAATTTTCAACTTTGATTTTAATTCGAAATCCCCCCATTGCGATTGTATTCGCATCATTATTTACTTGCAGTTTATTTTTGTTTTGCTCCTGTCGAAATACTTCCACGACTATTATAGTCAACAAAGAAAAATTAACGGACACAACAGTGGTATATACCATCCATCCTAAGCCGCAGTTTTTCACTTTGTCTATAGCGAATACCGGCAATCAAACTGCTGAGTTTTATGTCACTCCCCCTACAGTGAATTTGTTTAATAATGAATCTATTTTGAAAAGCATTCTTCAGCCCGGCATGAGCGATAAAGAGAAGGCAATCGCGGTTTGGAAATTTATCTGCATTTACCGATACCACTGTTATCCCATTTCTCAAAGCAGCCAAAAACTGCACAACCCTGCTGAATTAATAAATGCTTTTGGTTGCGGCCTTTGCGATGATGCCAATTCAGTGCTCGTTAATTTAGCAACGCTTGCGGGTATGAAGGCGCGTTTGATCGGGCTAACCGGACATGTGGTGGCAGAAATTTTCTTTGAGGAGCAATGGCATTTCTTTGATGCAGATGGCCGAGTATATTTTGAAAACGGTAACGGCCATATATACAGTATCCATGAATTAGCGAGTAATAAAAAACTTCTTCAGCGGGAGGGCCTGCCTTTTTTGAAAAGGGAACTATTGCAGTCCACCATTTGTTCGGAGTATGACAATCATCCGGATACTTTTCATCAGTTGATTGATAGCGCGTATAATTCTACTATCAGGCTCCCGTCTCAAGCAGTTATGAAATTCCACTCTCAACCCGCTTCTTTCATCAGTCATATCATTGCCTATCTCAATCAAGATTCAATGCCGCACTATCGCAATAGTGGTAACTATATACAGGAGATTACTTTAAGTGGTTCAGCTCAAGTAGTTAAAACTGAATCAAATTATGCGCTTATAAAGGGGCATATTCGATCCTCTTTTCAAAAATCACCCTATCGAGTTTATTATAGCAGCGATGAACGAAATTGGCGCTTTGTAGGGCAAACATCTTCTGGTTTCAGCAATCTTGTTTTTACTCCTTATGACACAACCGGTGAAAAATTCTGTATGGCATATTATCTTAAGTTTGAGCCGGTTCTAAACAAGGGGGAATCCACAAGAATTACTATTGAAAATGAGTTTATGTTTTCTGATCGAGTACTGTTTAATAATCTGGGGAATAGCTTTAAAATCATTAGCCTTTCTGATTCTGCAATTAACCGGCTCGACATTCAACTAAAAGCAAAGTAGCAGTGAATAAGTTTGTGTTTGTAGTTTGCGGCTCGCGAGAACATATAGATACGCTGCATTTTTCTTTGCAGTACTTGCGCCATTTTTCCAAATACGAAATTATTGTGGTCACCGATTCTTCCCGCAATGAAATCCCTGTACAGCATCAGAATATTGTAGAGGTAAAGACTCCCGAGAATTTTTCTAACCATCAAGCGAGCATTTACTTAAAAGTGGGGCTTAATAAATTTCTTCCATCAGGGAATAATTATTGCTACCTCGATACAGATGTCATTGCCTTAAGCGAAGAGTGCGATGACATTTTTAACTATAAGAAAGGTCCGATCACTTTTGCTAAAGATCATTGCCGGATGCCTAAATTTAGTCCGAGTGCCGTTAAGTGTGATTGTTGGGAGCAAAACCGAAAAGACATTGAAGGGCTGGAAGCACTGATGGAAAAATTTGACCCGTCACGGAAGCAACAGGATCCGGTGATGGAGAAAAAGAAGCAACAATTAGTGCGCAAGTTTGAAATCATTAAACAGAACAAACTGAACTATCTGATGGTTTCCCTGCGCTTTATTACCACCTTCAAAAGGTTCAAATTGGATGATGATACCTTTTATGATCGGTGGAAGAAAGTGTGGCACGACCGAGAAGGTAGAGTAATTATCATGCCGGCCGAAAGTATGGTGAAGGACATTGAAAGGAATTCCGTTTGGCGATGGCATGCTTTGCGGAGGCGTTGGCTGGGGCCAGATGGTCGAGATGTTTTTGACTTGGAATGTCATCATTTGCCGCAATACATTTATGAGCGCTTTGGCATCACCATAAACGATAAAAATTTCCAGCATTGGAACGGAGGTGTTTTTCTATTTGACGATTCGAGTAGTGATTTTTTGAATGCTTGGTTCGACAAGACCATGAAGATATTCACTTACTCTGACTGGAACACCCGTGACCAAGGGACACTCATCGCTACTGTGTGGGAAATGGGTTTAGAGAAGAATCCCCTCTTGCCTCAAAAATTTAATTTCATTGCTGATTTTAATAACCCGCGACTGATATTAGATAGTGAAGGAAATTTTACCGATGATGCTTTTAAGACGAAGGTAAAACCGGCTTTAGTGCATATCTATCATAACTTCGGGAAAAAGGGTTGGGATATTTGGGATTATGTGGAGAATCTTGGTCAAAAATTCGGAATTATAAATGAGCGAGCGTAAATGGCGCATCCTTTTTCAAATTTCATTTGTTCTGATAGCTTGCCTAATCATAGAAGTGGTATTGCGCTTTTCGGGCTATCCGCCCGGTGACCTTCGTCCGAATTGGCTTCGGTTTACCCCGGTGGACTCACTGTATGTGATTCACGATTTTTATACCAACCATAAAGGGATTTTAGTGGCGGATAGCAATTATTGGAATCAGCAAGGCATTCACATCAATAGCGATGGTTTCCGCGGAAAGGAGTTTTCAGAATTAGATTCTACTCAAAAGAAAGTGCTATTTATTGGAGATAGTTTTACATGGGGAATGAGTGCCAGCCCTTTTCAGGACAGTTCGTTTTGCGATATATTGGGCAGAGAAACTTCTTACCAAATTATCAATACAGGCATCCCGGCCGCTGACCCGGCTCAGTATAATCAGATTGCCAAAATCTATGTGCCGGAGCTAAAGCCCGACTATGTTTTTGTAGTGTTTTTTATGGGAAATGATTTAATGAAGGAAGACCGGAAAGTGTTGCCGGACACTCCCTTTTATTATTGGACAAACGCAGGAGCTATTTTAGCAGATATAGACGGTCGGCATTTCGAAAGCCCGCAAGCAGCTTACCGCTATTTGGCTAACGAAAAATACTTTTTGAAATCTCCGGTGCATTGGTATGAAAAAATAATTTCAAAAAGTTCGCTATTGTCTAGATTATACGCTGCGCGTTTTCGGATAGAGGAAAAAATTTCTTACGAAAGGCTCCGAACAAATACCTCGATTACCAAAGCCTATTTAAAGGATATTGTAAATACCTGTGCTCGGTTACAAATACCGCTAAAATTTATTTTGATTCCCGAAAGTAAAGAGGCGAATATGACATCTGAAAAGTATTATCACAAATACGAGGATATTTTGGGCGATGAAGAGTTGAAAAACTATTGGTTGTTTCCCAACCATGAGAAAAACTATTTTAAGCCAAATCCGGATGGGCATTTAAATAATCTGGGGCACAGTGTTTATGCCCACTTTATTGAGTCATATTTGAAGCAACACCTTTCCCCAAAAGTAAACTGATAATTTCCCGAAGTGAACCACTTTTGCACTATATCTACTTCTGATCACTTGTTTAAAGTATTTGCGTTGGCAGATTCTTTAGACAGGGGAACAGCTTATACGTTGCATGTTTTGCTGGTGGATCCATCTGATGAGGTAAAGCACCCCCACTGCGTTTTCTGGAATTTGAAGGATGTTGCGAAGTCTGATACCGCACAAATAATCATCAAAAAATACCAACACTATACGAACAAATTACGCTGGAGTTTTAAATCCGTTTTTATGCTTCATCTGCTAAGTTTAGCTGAAGTTGAAAACGTGATATACTTAGATAACGACTTATTCTTTTTCAATGAGTACGATTTTCTTTTTGATTTATTGAAGCAGCATTGTTTTTTATTGACACCACACTATTACAAAACTGATCCAACCCAAAACCAAAACTGGTTAGAGGCAAATTATAAGGTAGGGTTGTATAATGCCGGGTTTGTGGGAGCTTCGCGCTTAGCTGTTGAAACCTTAGAATGGTGGGCGGAATGTTGCGCTTATCGTTGCGAAAAAAATAGTTTCAGAGGAATATTCGATGATCAGAAATATCTTGATTTAGTGCCCGTAAGAGAGGAGAACGCACATATTGTACGGCATCGAGGCTGTAATGTGGCAGGTTGGAATACCGAGTTATGCAAAAGAGTTATTCGGGGGGATGAAATCTTAATCAATGATCAATATCCAATCATCTTTATTCACTTCAATGAATATACAATCAGAGAGATGGTGCAGGGATCTGACACCAGCTTGGTAAAGTATTTTCAAGTGTATTTCAAGAAATTAAAGGAGTATAAAAGCAATCTTACCGAAAGTGATTTATTGAAACCATCTTCTCGGTGGGAGAATGTTAAACTTGCTGTGTGGAAAGGGCTTACTCAGATGGGGATTTAAAACTATGGCAACTGCAAAAAAGAAATCAGGCACTACTGCCGGAGTAAAAGCGGAAAGGAAGGAGCCCACCGGAAATTGGTTGACTACTGTTCGGCTTTACCAACTTGTCATTTTTGGATTTAGCTTCTGTTTGTATTTCAATACTGTTTTCAATGATTATAATCTGGATGATGAATTGGTAACACAACACCACCGACTTACCTCTAAAGGGATTAGTGCTATTCCGGAGATACTTGTCTCGCCATATTATGAAGACCTTTCCGGTTACAAATACGAATACCGACCTATTGTATTGATCAGCTTTGCGATTGAGAATTCGCTGTTTGGCGAAAATCCACACATCAGTCACTTTATCAATATCCTTCTTTACGGGTTTCTATGCCTACTCTTGTTTCGCGTGCTCCGAGAACTGTTTTTAAATTACAATGCCGCCTATCCCTTTTTTATTTCAATACTATTTGCCGCCCATCCTATACATACAGAGATTGTCGCGAGTATAAAAAACAGAGACGAAATATTGGCTTTGCTGTTTAGTTTGCTGGCACTACAGTATGCCATAAAATATATCCGAAAACGATCGGTCATCTCCCTGCTTCTAATGGGGGTGCTTTTAGTTTTTGGAATACTTTCAAAAACCACAGCTATTGCATTTGCTTTTTTAATTCCACTAACCATTGTATTTCTGACTAAAGCAGGAATCGGCAGCGCTCTATTAATCACAGGCATACTGGCTATACCTACCATTCTTTTTGCTCGCTTATACTCCTTAAAGCAGCAGGTAATTGTATTTGTTGGGTTAATGTTAGTGATAGCTGTTTTATATATAGTGCGGCATGTCAAATTCTCTCAAATGTCATGGAAAGATATTTCTAAGAAATTTTTGCGTGGAATTTCATTCGCTGAAATCAAGAATTCCTCTGCGGAGTCCGTAAAGGAAGAAACTCCATTTAGTTTTAAGAGTTTCTGGAGTATATCATTTTGTATAACCCTCGTGCTTTTTATATCGAGTGGCATAGGGATATATGGAGGAAAACTCTGGCTCAGCAGTATTCCCTTACTGTTGTTAGGTATCCTGTATATTTTAGGAAAGCGCGACTTGAAATTGATGTTGATTGTTATGCTCACCGCTTTGGCAACGTATGCCCTTGTGCGGGTAAATAGTTCCACCTCAACGATATCGGTTGCGATAGCTGTGTTTTTGATTGCACAATTATTTTCAGGTAGTCGAATATTTAGAATAGTGACCATTTCTGTATGGGTAGTTCATGTGCTAATAGCAATTGCATTTGTAAAGTCTTTTTGGTTTTTAGCCCCGCTGGTCTTTGTCGGATTTTTCTTTCAAAGGCTGCGGCCGGTTACCTTTATATTAGCCACTCTATCAGCGGGAGGTTTTTTTATGATGATTTTTAAAGTAATGAAGCATCATAAAGCATTTGCTCCGGGTTATTTGGCGATTCCTATACTTTTCATTGCTTTAGTGCTACTCTATCAAAATCGAAAAGAGGTAGTGGTGAAACTATACGCCATTCTATTGCCTCTGTCCGTTTTTTTTACCATTTTAATTCACCCTCCGTTAGACAATAATTTGTATTCACGGATTGTGAAAGGGTATTATGAATCCACCCAAATACAAGCTGCTGATTTAACTCCGGTTCAGTCTGTACGTCCACTAAAGTTTATTGAATATCCTTTAGACACAGCCACTTCCATGAATGTCAAATTAGGTACGGCAATGGTAGTGCTGAGCAATTACTTCAAGAAAATTATCATGCCCTATCCGCTGAGTTTTTACTATGGCTATGCCTTTATCGTTCCAACACCAATGAATAGTACTGTACCTATAATCGCACTAATGTTGTATTTGTTGTTGGGAATTTTAGCGCTGGCACTTTCGCGAAAATTTCCCATCATCTCATATTCCATTCTCTTTTTCCTGACATCCATTTCTCTCTTTTCAAATCTGTTTATTCCCATCCCCGGTTTAATGGCAGATCGCTTTCTACTTATCCCATCTATCGGGTTTTCGATACTGGTAGTGGCACTTTTAGGGCAGTGGTTTAAGATAGATTGGAAATCTAAGTTTCTTAGGGTAAGAGCTACTCCGAAATCATATAAGTGGGTAATGGTTTCTGTATTGACGGTGTACTCTTTAATGACTGTCGCCAGAAATGCGCAGTGGAAAGATCGGATAACGCTTTTTAGGCACGACATACAAGTGGTGCCTAATTCGGCTCAGGCGCAGAATCTGTTGGGCTTGCATTTGTGGATTGCCTCCAATTCAGAACCGGATGCAACCCGGCAATATAAGTTGCGTGAAGAAGCTGCTGAACACCTAAAGAAAGCTCTTGAAATTTATCCGCCTTTCTTAAATGCCGCGTATGATTTAGGCCGAACTTATGAAACGATGGGGAAATTAGACGAGGCATATCAGGCATACAAAAAGACAATTGAAATTGACACCGGATTCTACGCTCCTTATTTCAGTATGGCTGTTATTTTAGATAATAAGGGAGAGGTAAAGCAAGCAATTCCCCTCTATGAGAAGTATCTGAAAAAATATCCTACACGCAAAGAAGTATATGCCAATTTGAGTTACGCCTATTTCAAGTTAGGGGAATATGAGAATTCGATTACCACCAACCGAAGGCTGCTGGCTATCCAACCCAACACCTATGAGCCGACCGTTAACATAGCGAAAACATATTTGCAGATGGATGTGCCGGACAGTGCCTATTTGTATTTTGAACGCAGCTATGCGATCAATCCGAGAGAGCAGAATATTTCTCCCATCATTGAACAGCTAAAAATCCGGTTGAAGAAATAGACCGCTGCTCTGGGTTGAGTTTCAAGTTTAGTGATAGCAGTCCCCACAAGCCGACAACTTTTTACCTGTTTATTTCAATGGTCAAAACATTGTGGATTGTGGGAAATAGATGAAATTCAAAGGCTGCGTAATTTACCCAGCTTGCTGTATATTAGCAGTTATCTACTTCATCCCCAATCTTAAAAAGCATTCTATGAAAAAGCAAATATACCTCTGCTGCGTCCTCTTATCCGTTTTCTTTTTTCCGTCATCTGTCTATGCTCAATGGGTTTCTGCGTTTTCACCTTATGGTCGCGATGGCAATTCGGTATATATTCTCAACAACAGCACAGCGGCTATTGCCGGTGGGAATGAGTCCAACGATTCTATCCGTTCTATTTTTATGACTACCGACCGTGCCGACAACTGGAACATCAATCTTGATGTGATCAAATCTTGGCTCAAGTCTGTTGTTTTTTCATCTTATAGCAACGGAGTAGCAGTGGGCTATGATGGTGCTATCCTAAAAACCACCGATGGGGGTATTAACTGGAGTTCAATCATAGCTCCGGGCAATACCTATGGCCGGCATTTCAACAGCGTGTGCTTTGCTGATTCACTCATCGGCTACATTGCCGGAGGCTGGCCGGCAGATGATAGCATCCAAACTATTCTAAAAACAACGGATGGAGGAAGTACTTGGAATATTCAATCGGATAACTTAGGCTATTGGCTGCGCAGTATTAGTTTTTCTGATGCACTCAACGGGATGGCCGTAGGCGATCATGGAACTATCTTGAAAACCACCGATGGCGGCAGTAACTGGGCTCCCTTGACCGTGCCGGGCAATGCCGGAACGCGCGATTACCAAAGCGTGTATATGCTCAATTCGCTCACGGCCTTAATAGTGGGAGGGAACCGCAGCAACGATTCTATTCAAACCATTTTAAAAACTACCGATGGCGGCAGCAATTGGAATGTGGTACTCGACCATCTTGGCCCTATGCTCAAGAGCATTGATTTTGCCGGAGTTTCGCAGGCCTACATTGTGGGCAACCGGGGAGTGATATTGCACAGCACTGATAAAGGCGACTCATGGACACCCGTGAACTTGCCCTTTGCCATCAACGACACGATGGACTTAAATGCGGTTAACTTCTACAATGCCGACTTTGGTATAGCCGTAGGGCGTTTTGGAAAAATGCTGATTTATAATAACCCGCTGCCATCTGTGCCAACGGTGACTACTCTTCAGGCAACTAACTTGAACGATACCTCCGCTACGCTGCAAGCCGAAGTGAATGCCAACGGCTCCTTTGCCGCTGTAAGTTTTGAGTATGGAATTACTCCACAATTAGGTACGGTAGTTTCCGCTACTCCTGATACTGTTTTTGGAAGCACCCCGCAAATAGTAACGGCTGCGCTGACCGGCTTGCTTCCCAATACCATATACTACTACCGCGTGAAAGCCGAAAACGAAGGAGGATACAACACCGGAGATGAAATGCAATTTTTCACCGGAGGCTGCGATATTCCTAACTGTAGTTTTGAAATATGGGATACGACCTTTATTGAACATCCGATTATTTGGAGTTTTGTAGGATACCCGCATCAGGTGATTTCCTATAATGGCAGCAAGGCGGTGGAGTTGACCACTACCAACTTAGGAGAGCCCTCTGCAGTGCTATTTGGTAATGCAGATGATGGTTTTCCCTTGGAAGGCGGAGTGCCCATCAGCGGTCAACCCGATTCACTTAAATGGTATGCTAAATACAATATCATCGCTGGCGATACTGCATTTGCCATTGTTTCTTTTAAGAAAAATGACTTGGAGGTTTATACTGATTTCTTCCCTATTACGGGTAGTAGCGGAGGTAGTTTTGTGCCAATGAGTTGGGCGATGAATTTTCCCAATAGTACAGTGCCCGATACTGTTGTTTTGGGTTTTATTAACTCAAATGTATTTGCCGAAGGTAGCAAACATCCTAACAGTATTCTCACCATAGATGAAGTGCAGTTTACGGGTATTAGTGGCTCCTTGCCCAACTGGGATTTTGAGCAATGGGATACTACGCTTTGGGATAACCCCAATCAGTGGTTCTCTGATGAATCAAAAAATGCCGGTATGAATATGGGAGTGGATAAAGTGAGCAAAACTACCGACAGAGTTTCAGGCAATTATGCTATTCGTCTCGAAAATGTTTCAGGTAAACGAACCACCTCTCTCTCCAGTGGTTTAGATAACTTTAATTTTCCCTCCTTCGCAGTGGGGGGCAAGCATACTACCTTTAATTTTTATGCGAAGTACTTCCCTGTAAACAATGATACGCTGCTGATAGAGCTAAAGATGTTTAAAGGCGATTCAGCCATAGGTTTCGGTCATCTAATGGTGGATACTATTATTCCACAATACACCGGCTTTAGCCTGCCTATCAACTATGATTTCAACAGTACTTTGATCCCGGATAGTGCTGCTATCAATATTTCCTTAGGGTACGAGCAAGCTTATGGCAACTCGGTAGTGTATTTCGACAACCTAAGTTTTGACGGCTTTGGGCCAACAGTGGGCATTCCGAATCTGTCAACAGCAGGTGGAGGCTTCCGTATTTACCCCAACCCTGCACAAGAGCGCTTAGAAGTTGAATGGAATGCTCCCGATGCCGAAAGGGCTACTATCACCTTTACCGACATCAACGGGCGCTTGCTTAAAACGGTTCCATGTGATGGCTTCGCACAGCGCAGCTCGGTGGATATTGCCGACTTGCCTGCCGGCTTTTACTTGGTGAGTTTCCGTGCGGGAAATAGTATTAGTTACCGCAAACTGATTGTGAGTGGGCGGTAAGAAAGACAAGAGACAAGAAACAAGAAACAAGTGTCCATCTCTAAAAACGGTCAACCTTATTTAGGGATGGACAATTCCTCTCTCATAGTGTTGTTTCCGGTCAATATTTTTTATGCGAAGTATGAAGAGGCGATAGTTTTTCTTCGCTACTTCGCTACTTTTCTATCTAACATCTAAAGTCTAACGTCTAAATTTCCGACTCTTCTATTGAAGCAACACTTTCCGCGTTAGTTTCTGTCCTTCGGCATTGAGGGTGATAAAGTAAATTCCTTTTGCCAAGTGCTTGGTGGACATCGTTACGTCTTCGTGACTCGCATTTTCAAAATACGATTTCTCCACTATTCGGCCATACACATCAGACAAGATAACGCTACCCCCGGTATTCTTCCCAAGATTTACCTGCGTATGGATATAATCATTTGCCGGATTGGGGAACACGTTCATGTCCATATAAAAAGTGCTCGGCTCCTTTATTCCGGTATTGTGCTGCGGAGGGGTGGGGGCAGTTTTCGGGGTATTAAATCCTAATGGATACCCGACTGTAAATTCATAGTGAATATTGCGGCCAAACTCTGAGGTGAAGTTTTTGAACACCGTGTTGTTCAGCCTCCGCAGGTTTATCTGTCCGCTGGTTTCATACCAAGCATCATTGGCAGTGGCATTGGGCGGTTGGTTTACAAAAAATTTAAGCCCATCCCCGCAACCCCAGTTTGCAGAGTCGAAATCGAAGAAGTCGAAAGCATAGCTTCCCGGATACAGGTGAAAGGTGTCTTTATAAGTTGTGTTGGCTGCAAATGAATTTTTAAACGCGATAGTATCACCATATTCACTTTTGAGTACGTAACTATTTTCCCATGGCTGATTATTGGATTTGAAATACAGATAAAATACCGAATCTGTTTGTGGAGTCATGTTGAAATGACAGGCTAATTTGTCGTTGTATTCATATTCATCGGGCACATTGTTAGGCCATTTAGCTTCGGCATAAAACACGCGGTCGTTAGTATCTAAACCGGAATAATCAAAAGCGGGCAAATCAATAATTTCCGATTCGAATGGCGGCAGATAACCATTCCATTCATAATACCATTTAGCGCCTCCTTTTACCCAGTAGGATATCTCGGCATAAGTAAGCGGCTGGCTGCCTATGTTCTTGATTTTTACTTTGGGAGTGGTGCAGGAAGGATTGTAATGCAGATAGGGTTTATCGGCATTGGGAGCAATAATTTCTTCCATCATCACATCGTTTGCCTGCTGTTGGGTGTAAGTAATTAAGTGTGCCGAAATACCATATCCTGCGGAAGCGCCTGATTGAATCACGAAGTCATCCAGATCCAGATCAACGCTCACATTTTGGCCGGGGGTGATGTAAGGGGTAATGTCAATTTCATAGCTCGGCACCTTATCTCCGGGGCACCAGTTAGCACGGCTGAAAATCCAAGTGCCGCCCTGAGGGGCCACTGCATTCATGTCGCAATCATCTTTCCAAAGAATGTGACTGTATATCTCCTGATTATTAATCTTGATGTGAAAATAGCGGGGATCGAACTCTCCTTGATTGCCGTGGCCGGTCATTATCACCAACACTTTGGCAGAAGTTACATTGCTGTCAATGTAGAAAGTCTTGGGGGTAGCCACGTTTTCAAAGCCTGCGGAATTGGGATAGTCAATATAAGTGTTGTATATCTCTTTCACACTTTCCACCGGTCGGCTTGGCGGCCCTTGGATAAAAATAAATTCCACTCGTGCGCTAAAAGCATCTGACCAGCCGTCATAGTGCACGCGCACGTTTACCGAGTCTCTCAGTATGGAAGCGTAATCGGTCACATCGTAATAGTAGGGTTGTGTCCAGTTATTGTTGAAGCCGTTGCTGTTGCCGGCCATATAGGTTCCATAAGGCGTAATCAATCTTCCCAACTCCATAAAATTTACGTGATCGGAGTACGCCCAAGTGGTGTCGCGTGTAATGGTATCAATGGCAACAACTGTTGAGTCGAGTGTGCCGCTTTTCTTCCCCAGCGAGGTACTTACGGTATAATCCCATCCCGAGCAATTCGGTGTTCCGCAACCCAACGTAAACTTCATGATTATTTTCTGATAAGTAATTCCGTGGTTGAGGAGGTTTATCCACACGTCATCATTCGATGGCGGAGAAGCCAGATTAGAGAGAGTGTGCGCTACAATCACCGTAGTATCTCCGGTATTGGCAAAACCACTGTTGGCAAAAAATAAAAGGGACAACGAAAGCAGGTAGAAATTTTTCATGGGTCTAAAGTAGAGAATAAATTTTATGACTCTTTTATTGAAAAAAGAGTTCTTTGAATGAATACAATAGGGGGAAGTAATGCTGTAGTGAAAGGCGGAAGCCTACCTTATAATAGATACGCTTCCCGTTTTGTCCATCTTCTTGTTGTCGAGATAAATAATTTTTACCACATACACATACACACCGGGGTTTTGCAACTGCCCTTTGTAAGTGCCATCCCAACCGGCATACTGGCTATTGCTTTCATACACCTTTTCGCCCCAGCGATTAAAGATTTTCAGATCTACCGTTTTAATTCCTTCTCCGTAAATCTGGAACACATCATTGTTGCCATCGCCATTTGGAGTAAATGCATTCGGAATATAGACCTCCAGATTGTTTTCAATAATCACCGTCATTGAAGCAGCGGCCACGCAATGATCGTTGTAGGTAATCACTAAAGTATATTCCGTTCTGCGGTTATAAGGGCTTACAATAGGATTGGGGCAATCAATACAACTTAATCCTAACGAAGGAGTCCAGTTGTATGAAACAATGGCAGAACTTGGATAAGGACTGAAGGAAGAGGACAACTGAATCGTTTCTCCTAACTGCATAGTGGTGTCGTGTGGCATCACATCTGCAACACCTTGAGCCGGTTCGGGAACAATAGCTGATAAAGTAGTGGTGCAGCCAAAGTTATTGATGCCGATCACTTCATGAACTCCTGCACTTACTTGGTAGAAATCACCGGAGTATTGAGGCGTGCCTCCATCCAATGTATATTGATAAGGCATATTGATAGCGGTTAATCCCGTTACGTGAATAGCTCCATCATTATACGCAGCACCATAACAAGAAGTCGAATCGGTGGTTAGGGTATAAGTGTCTCCCACTGCATCAGGCACAAAAGCGGTATCCACTTTTGTGCAACCGTGATTATCTGACACAATCACGATGTAATAACCGGGAGCGAGATTAATAATCACACCATCGGATGAATACATAAAGTTAGCGCCATCTTGTGTGGCGGAATAGTTGTAAGGCGGAGTTGCTCCGTGAGCAGTCACGGTAATAGTGCCATCGTGATCGCCTACACAACTTACCTGAGTGGTTTGCATGGTAAAGGCGAGTTCGGATGGCTCATTCACCATCGCTATAGACGTAGTGCTGCAACCGGTATTATCTGTCACCGTTACAGAATAGGTTCCTGCGACTAAGGCCGTAGCTATTTGAGTAGTTTGTTGCTGCCCGTCATTCCAAATAAAACTGAAAGGAGGATTTCCTCCCGAAGGATTTGCATCAATACTTCCATCTGCTCCTTGATAACATTGTGCATCCAGAACGATAGGATTCACTAACAAAGCTGCCGGTTCGCTGATGATTACTGTGGTAGAAGCGGTGCAACTGTTGCCATCAGTGACCACCACTGTATAGTTCCCGGCTGTGAGTCCGGCTTGTGGATTGCTGCCGGCATTGCCATTCCAAGTGAAAGTGAAATTACCGACTCCGCCACTTGGAGTTACTTCTGCAGCGCCATCATTGCCTCCGTGACAACTTACATTAGTAATATTCTGATTACCAAAAGTGATGGCGGGTGGTTGGCTAACGGTATGTGAAGCCGTAATGGTGCAGCTATTGGCATCGGTTACCGTTACCGAATAATTACCGGCAATAAGCGATGATGCAAAAGCACTGTTTAATTGAGAAATATGACTCCATGAGTAAGAATACGCAGGAGTGCCTCCGCTCACACTCACCGCAATGGAACCGGTAGCAGCACCGTTGCACAATACATTCACAATGATTGCACTGTCGAAAGCCAACGGAGCAGCGGGCTGAGTAACATTATAGGTGGCGGATGTGCTGCAATTATTGGCATCGGTTACTACTACATCGTAGCTGCCACTGATTAAACCGCTATTCGTTGCTGCATTGGTGGCAGAAGGATTCCAAGTAAAGGAATAAGTTCCTGTTCCGCCTGTGGGGTTTGCGGTAATACTCCCGTTATTCCCACCATAGCATGACACATTCTGTATAGTAGGGGTATTTAACACCAAGGCAGTTGGTTCCTGCATTACATAGCTGGCCGTTGCTGAACAACTCTGTGAGTTAGTGACTGTCACCGAATAGTTGCCGGCAGTCAGGCTGTCAATTTGATTGCCACCGTTTGCCTCCGTACCGGTTACTCCATTACTCCAAGTAAAAGTGTATGTACTTGCCGGGGTACTTCCCGGAGTTACGACTAATGAAATTGAGCCATCACTTCCGCCATTGCATTTTACATTTTGTATGGATTCGTTAATTACAATCTGTTGCGGCTGATTCACCGTGACGGTAGCAGTTGCAGCGCATAAACTGTCATCCGTTACCGTTACAGAATAGCTTTGAGCAGATAATCCCGTAGCAGTTTGGGTAGCTTGACTCGAAGGACTCCACAAATAAGAATAGGGAGTAGCTCCCCCCGAAGGATAAACGGTTGCCTGACCGTTACTATATCCAAAACAGGTAGCACTGACCTGTGCGATAGAGTCAACGATTATTCCATTGCCGGGTTGAGTTAAGGTAAACGAAGCAGTGACGGTGCAAGCATTGGCATCTGTTACAGTCACTATATAATTACCGGCTGATAAGTTTAAGGCATTCGGCTGGTTCAGTCCGTTGTTATGGCTCCAAGAGTATGAATAAGCGGGCGTGCCGTTTTTCGGTGAAACGATAATAAATCCATCATTGCCGTTAAAGCATCGGATATCTTTTGTCTGTGCCGGATTAAAGGCTAAGGCGGTTGGTTCGCTCACGTTGAAACTTCCGGTAACACTGCAATTATTTGCATCTGTGATGGTCACGGTGTAGGAGCCTGCAGTTAGATTTGAAACGGTATCGTTATTCGGAAGTCCGTTGCTCCAGTTAAAGCTGAACGCTCCGGTGCCGCCCGAAGGGTTTACCACAATATTTCCATTACTGCCTCCATTACAACTCACATTTTTGACCGAAGAAGTAAACGTAACTGGCGTAGGTTGGGTTAAGGTAATGGTATCTCCTCCGATGCACCCCTGCCCATCCGTTACGGTTGCGTAATAAGTGCCGGGGCCTAAGTTCATGGCCGAATCTATGTTACCGGTGGCTGCATTGGCACTCCACTGAAAGCCGTAAGGTCCCGTTCCGGTAGGGATAAGAAGAATTTTCCCATTATTCGATCCATTGCAGGTAATGTTAGTGGTTTGATGAGTTACTCCCAGTGCACCAATAATCACTTTCACGGTATCATACACAATACAAGGTCCTCCGTTCATGGAAACAACATAAGTAGTAGGCCCGGCCGGATTTACCGAAATACTTTGCGTATTTCCAACCGAAGTATTGGAAGGAATTATTTTCCACTGGTAAGAGAAACTTTGACCCGGTAAGGGAGAGCCGGAAGGCGTGGCCGTCAGTTGTACTTGCTGACCGGTACAGAACGACAAGTCAGACCCCGCATTTACTTTCACGGAGGTATCAATGCTCACGGTTACAAAACTACTGCCGGGGCAACCTCCTTGCGTAACACTTACTTGGTAGATTTGTGTAGTCATCGGATTGGCAGTCGGGTTTTTTATAGCCGGATTAGAAACAGCATTTGCCCCGGTGGCAGGGGTCCATGCGATTACATAATTTGGATAATTGGGTTGGCATAAGCGCATCCTTAATTTAGGTCGCTGGTTAGAGGAAACAATGGTGCCGTTAATGCCGCATTGATCGGTGTTGGCTCTGGAGTATATCACCGTATTATTCACCGTGTTATACACCATCATGTTGTTGAAATTGCTGAAGGTGCTGGGGTTGTAAAAGCATATTTCCACTACTAAGTTTGAAACTCCATCCCAGTCGTAAAGTGAGTCAAGATTGTGGTTGTTCCAGCCTGAAATAGGCGTGTAAAGTTTTGGTGTGTACACCAATTTCATTCCGGTTTCCCAAGTAGATAGAGTTGTTTTTGCAGGAGAAACACACTTCAAACTTATTCTGAAATTCTCGAGTGTAGCATTGCTGTTAAACACTCCCACTTCCCAAGCTAAGGACTTTATAGTTCCGCCTCCATTGTAAATAGCATTGATCTCTGCAGCCGTATAGAGCAACTGCATCCGAGTGCTTTTGTAGTAGTTCCCGTAGATAGTCACATTGGTGGTGGGACTACCTGTTTGCACTGTATAGCCAGTACCTATAGAATCTTGCCGGTCTAAGCCGCCACATCCCACATAATTTACCCCGCAACTCTGGGGCTGTGAAGTAAAATCTAATTGAACTTGTTGCCCCGGACAAATAACACTTGGATTCACCGAAGCCAACACCGGAGGCCCTACCCCTGAAACGGTGATGATGACACTGTCATGTAAGGTGCATCCATTTGCACTGGAAACAGAGAGGGTGTAAGTGGTGGTTTTCAGGGGAGTAACAGTGGCATTTGCTTGGGTTGATTGGCCGGGACTGATGTAAGTAGTGGGAGACCATTGATAGGTGTAAGGTGCCCCTCCGTTGGTAATCACGGGCTGCATCAGCACACTTTGATTGGCACAGATGGTCTGATTAGGCCCGGCATCTACAGTAAAGTTTGGATTGCTTACATGAATGGTTAAGGTATCGCGGCCTATACAAGTACCTACATGAGCGGTCATCAAGTAGGTGGTAGTGGTAGCAGGAGTTGCGATGGTTATTTGACTATTAGGGCTGGCAAGTCCGGTGGTGGGTAGCCAGTTATAAGTTACCCCTCCTAAGCCGGTAAGTGTAGCGGATTCGCCTGCGCAAATAAAATATCTGGAGGCAGTAGCATCTGCTAAAATAGAGTCTTGAATAATAATGGAGGCGCTATCGTAAGGCTGGTTATTGCAGGGATTGAGTAGATATAGCTTTATGGTTTCGTTGCCTTCGTTAATACCATCATTGACCGGAACAATGTTTAGATAGGCAACCGTATCACCGGCATTAATGGTAACAGAATTTGGAATAGTAGGGTAATCCACCCCATTGGTAGCAGTGCCCCCCACTGTGTAGTTAACGGTGTAATTAGTTTGAAGAGGAGGATTGATTACAAACTTAAATTGCCCATCCACGCAACCTTCAACCGCATTTTGAAAGCCCGACCCATACACAGTTTCTGACTGCACGGTAACGTGAGTGGAGGTAATAGAATTAGCTTCTAGAAAAACCCCTGAATCAAAGGCCTGATCATCCACATCAGCAATGGCCAACTTAAGATGATAGGTTTGGCAGGGAACCACTGCTATTTTTGCGGTGAGCACTCTGGTGAAGCCATCGAATACAATCGTAGTGCCGGTGGTGTTATCTACATAGAGAGAAGAATACGCTAAGGACTCTCCGGGTAAATTACAAAATCCGGTGGCAAAAGCACCCGGTGAACCAGGATTGATTGTGTTGATAGAAACCGTAAGATTGGTGTTGGGAACAAGCGCAATGTTCTTGTTGGTATAGTTTCCTCCAGAAGGATTTTGCCCGGTTACGAAAAAGCCAAAAACGTCAGACCAAGTTGAGCATACATATTCAGGGTATTCTTCGGATCCGAAAACATAGCGGAATTTCAGTGTATCGCCTAATGGAACCACATCAAATTCTAAGGTGCATCGGTCGTAAGTAGGGAAATTGGAAATAGCATCGAGATTCGGATCATTCGTATTGTTGCCCGCAACACTCGAAAGAATAGTAGAGTTTGTGTCCACTACCGTTACATCGCCCGTCATTAGAATCACTCCACTGTTCAGTCCCAGATTCGTTGAGTTGCCGTTGCTGAAAGTGGCAGCTCCGTTATAAATATCCTGAGCGCAATTGACTACTGCATTGGATACGGTAACCCCGCTGCCGGCCAGCAAGTTTGCCATTTGAGTGGCGTTGGTGCTGGAGGTGACCGATAACTGCGCAGAGGCAGGCATTGCACTAAACACTGAAAAGAAAAGAACTGCCGATAAATATTTCTTCATGAACTGGTTGGTATTCAGGATGACAAATGCCCCTTTTTAGGGTGTGTGAAAATAGATGAATTTCAATAGAAAAAAGCTACAAAGTCACTGTAAAAAGATGTAGAAAGTCGCGCAAATGTTGCATTGTGGGTAATCGGTAAATCAGTAAATATTAATGAAACACAGACAAGAAGGTTTAAGCATATTCAGAACTTCGTTTCAATTGTTCCATGCTTATCAAGTTGTTTTGAAGGGCATACACCACCAAACCGATGCTGGTTTTTGCATTTGTTTTGTCGAGCATCTGCCCTCTTATTTTTTCAATTGCTTTTTGGCCGATAAACAACTTTTCGGCAATGTCGGCACTGGTATATTCCCTACAAATCATTTCCAAAATCAGCAATTCACGCTCATCGAAAATGGCAGAGGTTTTATTAAATACAGGATTTAGTTTTCCTTCATTCAGCAAGTCTTTAATGGTTTTTAGGTGGAGCTTTTCACTCAAATAAAAGTTGTTTTGCATGATGCTGGTGATGGCCGTAATAATTTCCTCTTCACCGGCATCTTTCGATACAATACCTACCGCTCCGGCATCAAAAGCTTTGCGCACATGCCACTCTTCCACAAAGGTGGAAATCACTAAGGCTTTCACCGGTTTGTGCTTCTTTTTGAGAATCTCTAAAACTTCGTAGCCATCTAATACCGGCATTTGCAAATCGAGCAGAATTACCTGTGGTTTGTAATGTTCGATCAGTTGCAGCGCTTCTGCTCCGTCTTTGGCTAATCCGGCAATTTCTATTTCAGGATAGGTTTCTAACATATAGCGTAACCCTGTTCGGAATGCTTTATGATCATCTGCGATGATAATTTTTACGGGCTGCATGTCTTAAACTATTTACGTGTGTCCTAAAAGAAGATATGAAAGTAGTGATTTAGGGAGGAAAAAGCAAAAAAATGAAAGAATTCTTCCACCGGGCGGTAGTAGTAACCCTACTGATTTTTAGGGTTATTACTACTCATTAATAGCTTTCTCCCTATTGTATAGGACAGGCCAAGAATTGATTTTTGGCTCGTCAAGTTGCGGTATGGTTAATAGCGCCCAACGTGAATAATAGAGGTGTGAAATTTGACAGAAGCGAGGGCATAGTAAATAGAAACTGGAACTTCTTTATTATTCTTTAAGCCCTCGCTTTTTATTTTTTCGCCTGAGATGCCTCTTTGAGACTAAGGCGGATTTTGCATTTGTTTCCTGTTTCCTGAACTTTTTATGAGCGATTTAATATCCTCGGCTTTGCTGATTTAATTTTTCGATTTTTTTTGTAAAGGTTACAGCATTTTAGACGGCTTCCAAATGATAGGGGAGCGCTCCCGAATCATGGAGGAGTTGACCTTTTCTTAAAAAAAAACTTGGAGAATGCCGAGGGATAGGGATTATGGGCGTTGCGATACGGGATGTGGCTATTCAGAAGGGCAATTACTCCCAAACCATTGAGAAGCGCTCTCGCATTATTTGTTTGAGCAGATAATCGGTTTACTTTTCGATAGCGGTGATGTCTGAACGCTCTACCCCGGCTGTGGAAAGAATCATTTTTTTATCGCCTCCTTCTGCACTACAACTATATAGGCTAAAAGGTGGAGGATCTGTAAATCCCAACACGTGAAACAGCAGCCTTTTTCCATCGGGAGTCCAATTGGGAACTCCGTTCACTTTTCCATCTTGTAAAATTGGCACATCTTCTGATCCATCGGGGCGGCATTTGTAAATGTCATGGTTCACATGCAAGAACAGATTAATGAAGCTGCCTTTGCTGTAAGCAATCCATTTCCCATCGGGCGACCAAGCCGGATCATAACAGTATAAATTGTCGAAGGTGAGGCGGACAGGATTTTCGAGTTGTAAGGTTGTGTCGTTTAAAGTGGCTTGGAAAATCTCTGCTTTTTCGGTGTTGCCGGGGTCATTTAAATCAGAGGGGCCTACATAAGTCACTTTTTTGCCATCCGGTGACCATGCGGGATCGGCTACGTCATAAGTAAATTTGGATACAATAACCGGATTGCTTCCGTCTGTATTGAACACCACAATTCGACCTCTGGATACCATGTCGTTTATCCCCGGATCTTTACATTTTGCAATGGCCAAAATTTTAGTGCCATCAGGCGACCATTTGGCGTGTGCCTGAATTTCCCAGCCATAACTATTAAGAGGGAGCAGGAGCTGACCATTGCTTCCATCTATATTGAAAATCATCAATTCGGCTGTAGTGTATGAATTGATCCCTGCATTTTTGGGCGAGCGATAGCATAAAAACTTGGTTTTATCAGGGTTCACTTTTATCCACCAATAATCATGGGTAGTGTCATTGACAAAGATGGATTCATGTTCTCCATCATAAGAACAGACTTGCAAATTTCCATTCTCCTTCCGCTCATAGAAATACTTCAAGTTCTGATTTGAGTCGGGGGGTATATTGAAATCGTGTTTATTACACGAAAAGAAACTTCCGCTTATAACCAGCAGTATCGCTAAACTTCTAATCATGATTTCAATTTTTTCGATGACTTATTTTGGAGGATCGCTTTTCTTGTTATCCATAAATTTAGAAATTCCTTTAGTTTTTATCCGCTTCTAATCATACTATGCTCCCTGCCCCGCCTCTGTTTCCCGATAGCCTGTTTATACTAATTTTGTTTTCTTCAATATATAAATAGCGACTTTTTGGAAGTGGTTCTCTATACGCAAGCGCATTACGCAATCATTTTTAATTCACAATAATTCATTTAGGTTTGCCGGGCTTAAAACAAAAAAACTAATATCATGGGAGAAAAAATTACCGTCAGCCGTGGAAAGCTAAAAGTTCCGGACAGTCCTATTATTCCTTTCATTGAAGGAGATGGAATTGGGCCCGATATCTGGCGTGCTTCGGTGCGCGTATTAGATGCTGCTGTTGAAAAGGCATACAAAGGCAAAAAGAAAATTGAATGGAAAGAGGTGTTGGCTGGCGAGAAGAGTTTTAAACAAACAGGAAGCTGGCTGCCCGATGAAACTTTGAATGCATTCCGAGAATACTTGGTGGGAATTAAAGGGCCGCTAACAACCCCCATCGGTGGAGGTATTCGTTCCTTAAACGTGGCTCTTCGTCAAATTTTAGATTTATACGTTTGTCTGCGTCCGGTTCGCTATTATAAAGGAACTCCTTCTCCGGTGAAACGCCCCGAAGCAGTTGAGATGGTGATTTTTCGGGAGAACACTGAAGATATTTATGCCGGTATTGAGTACTCCGCAGGAAGTTCTGAATCTCTCGAAATTTTGAAATTTATTAGACGTAAGTTTGAAAAAGATTACGACAAGATTCGTTTCAGTGATAAGAAAAAAGGGAAGGAATATCTGAAGATAGCTCGCTTGAAAGGTCTTGACCCGGATACCTGCGTTGGGATAGGTATTAAGCCGGTTTCGAGAATTGGATCACAACGCTTGATTCGTTCGGCTATTGAGTATGCTATTGCTAATAAAAGCAAGTCGGTTACGCTTGTTCACAAGGGTAACATTATGAAGTTTACCGAAGGTGCTTTCCGCGACTGGGGTTATCAGTTAGCCGAATCGGAATTTAGTGATAGCACCTATACTTGGAGTAAATGGGAAGTTACTAAGAAAGAAAAAGGGGAAGCCGTTGCTAATGAAGAAATGAATGCCGCAGTGGCTGCCGGAAAAGTAATCATTAAAGATGCGATAGCGGATATTACCTTGCAACAAGTGCTTACCCGCCCGGAAGATTTTGATGTGATAGCCACGCTTAATTTGAATGGTGATTATTTGAGCGATGCACTGGCCGCACAGGTTGGGGGAATTGGAATTGCCCCCGGAGCTAATATTAACTACGTGACCGGTCACGCTATCTTCGAAGCGACACACGGCACTGCCCCTAAGTATGCCAACTTAGATAAAGTGAATCCGGGCTCTGTTATTTTATCGGGAGCTATGATGTTGGAATATCTCGGTTGGGATAAAGCGGCAAAGTTGATACACACCGGATTGGAAACCGCTATTTTGAACAAACGAGTGACTTACGATTTTGCTCGCCAAATGGAAGGCGCTACTGAAATTAAGTGCAGTGAGTTTGCTACTGAAATTATCAACTGCTTCTAAAAAATCAATCACGAAAATTCATATACAGCCGGTGGGGTATTCCCATCGGCTGTTTTTTTATGATGGAAATCAGAACACTTGAATTGGTAACACTTTAATATTGCATAACTTTCGTGCTTTGGAAGAGATAAATTTTACCATAGTAAAAAAACGAGTGACCCCTTGGGTGCAAGCAGTGGTAGCATTAGCCATAGGCTGGTTGGGGATGGTGATTGTTCACTTCCTTCACATTTCTTCTGATGTAGAGTATTTCGCAGCCTTTTTGGCGATTACTTTTTTCTGCTTGATGAATACCATCGTTTCTATCGCCTACGAAAGTTTCTTTCGCTACACCGTGCCTTCTTATTACCTGTATGTCTTATTGGTAGCTGTGCTGTTGCTCTCTGCCCGGTATTTATCGGGAATAAGCATTTGGACTTTGTGGGAATACCGAATGATGTTGATTTCGGTGACTATTTTTTATCTCGTTATCAGCGGGCTGGTGCGCCTATTGCGAATGATGTACGAAATGGTTACTCAGGAGCCTTGATTTCTTTCAAAGGGGCGAATGATTAATCGAATATTTCTGTCGTAGCTCAAGTAGTTCCACATCCAGTTTACAAACACTACTAAGCGATTGCGAAAACCTACTAGAAGCATCAAGTGGAGTACCATCCAAGTGAGCCAGCCCAACACCCCTCCGAAATGAAATTTATTAATCTCTACAACGGCTCTGTTTCTGCCAACGGTAGCCATAGCGCCTTTGTCAAAATAATTAAATTTCAGCGGCTCTTTTTGCTGTAAAATTCTATGTATGTTTTTGCCTACCAAAGCTGCCTGTTGAATGGCTACCGGAGCTATTTGCGGATGACCGTTTGGATATTTTTCAGTGATCATGCAGGCCACATCTCCGATAGCATAAACATTTTCGCACCCCTGTATGCGACAATATTCATCTACCAGAATTCTTCCTCTGCGGTTAATTGTTTCCGGAGTTAGTCCTTTTACAATCTCGCCTTTTATACCGGCTGTCCATATCAGGTTAAAGGTGTGCAGTTGCTTTCCATTATTGGTATCCACTAAGCGACCGTCATAATTGGTCAGTCCGGTATCTAACCATACTTCGCAGCCTAATTCTTTCAGATATTTTTCAGCGGCCTTGCGGTTGGCTTCATTCATTACCTGCAATACTTCGCTGCCATTCTCCATTAGCACAACCCGCATTTTGCGTAAATCGAGTTCGGGATAATCGTTGGGTAACACGTGTTTTTTTAACTCGCTTAATGCCCCAGCCAATTCCACTCCGGTAGGGCCGCCCCCTACTACCACAAAAGTCATCAGCGCTTCTTGTTCGGCCACATCCTTTGCCAAAAGTGCTTTCTCAAAGTTCTGTAAAATGAGGCTTCGCAAATTCAGCGCTTCTACCACTGTTTTCATCGGCATGGCTTTACTCTCTAAATTGCTGTTGCCAAAAAAGTTGGTAGTAGAGCCGGTGGCCATCACCAAATAATCGTATTTCAAATCACCGATGGAAGTAATGATTTTGTTTTCATCGGGGAGCACCTCTTTTACTTCTCCCCATCGAAAATGAAAGTTCTTTTGTCCTTTAAATATTTTGCGAATGGGGTAGGCAATAGAATCGGCCTCTAAACCCGCTGTAGCCACCTGATATAAGAGTGGTTGAAAGGTGTGATAATTGTTTTTGTCCACCATTACAATTTGCACATCTGTTTTGTGGAGAGATTTGGCTAATGCCAAACCACCGAAGCCGCAACCGATAATCACTACGCGCGGAACTTTTACTTCTGGAACTGGGATATTCATTAGTAGGGGAAATTTGCGAAGCGCAAAGATACAAATTGTGTAAATGGGAGAACTGATGTCCGTCATGCGAGTGCCATCAAAGTGCTAAAGTTGGGTGCTTGGCTATTTGCACCACATACCTTTTGCGATTGAATTATTACTCTATGTTCCCCGTAGAAGAAGAATTTTCGAGTGGCTGATACTCGGTTTCAGGGTACTCTTCAAAAAAGTGCCGATCTTCTTCGTTGCTTTCCTTTTCAATCTCACTTAGAGGCGGTAAATCGCGCTTGCGGAAAATGAAGGCAATGATTACTCCACTGATGGCTCCAAACAAGTGCGACTGCCAACTCACTCCTTTAGTGGGAATAAACCCGAGAACCATTCCTCCATATATAAGCGTAACGAACAAAGCAATGGTAACCGAGTTTCGATCATTGCGAAATATCCCAGAAGCGGTGAGGAAAAAAGCAATGCCATATATTATGCCGCTGATGCCGATATGATAGGTATCGCTCGGGGCGAATAGCCATACTAAAATTCCGCTCAATAGGTGCACAAACACCACCACCCACAATGCCACTTTGGGATAGGCATTTAAAAGAACGGTTAATAGAATAAGTATAGGAAGGGTGTTAGAAATCAAGTGGTCAAAATCGTTCGGAGCGTGGATGAGCGGAGAAAATATAATCCCCTTTAGGCCATCAATATGCCGGGGATGATTGGCAAAGGAAGAGAAATCAAACAACTTGTAATATTGCAATAATTGAATAATCCAGAGAACGGTTACCAAGCCAAAAACAATAATTACACTCCGCCAAAATTTATTTTTCTCCTCTGCCATTTAACTAAATAAACGATTTATAACTTCACGCAAAACTTTACAAGTGAAATATCTGAAATTATTGGTAGCAGCACTGCTTACTCTTGGCATCGTTTACATCGGCAACAGCAAACTCGGGCCGGTGCCTCCGCTTGCAAAATTTCTAAATCCATTTACCGGGTTTTGGCAAAATGCTGAAAGTAATGCGAAACCCAATGATGTACAATCTAATTTGGATGGTCTGAAGGAGGATGTGCAAGTATATTTTGATGATCGCTTGGTGCCGCATGTGTTTGCAAAGAATGATGAAGACCTTTTTTTTATGCAAGGATATATTACCGCAAAATTCAGGCTATGGCAAATGGAAATTCAAACCATGAGTGCTGCCGGAAGAATTTCGGAAATAGTAGGAGAAAAGGCGCTCGATAACGATAGACTGAATAGAAGAATTGGAATGGGCTATGGAGCGGAGAAAGCAGAAGAGTTTATCCGTAAGGATGCAACAAGTTCTAAACTTATAGATGCTTATTGCAAGGGAGTAAACGCTTACATTGGTTCTTTGAGTGCTAAAGATTATCCCATTGAATACAAGCTACTGAATTATGCGCCCGAAGAATGGAAGCCTATTAAAGTGGCGTTACTGTTGAAGAACATGGCCAACATGCTTTCGGTGTTTGAATACGATATTGAGAACCACAACTTTGTAGCGAAATATGGGATGGAGGAGTTTCGGAAGTTATACCCTGATTTTATTGAGGAGGAAGACCCCATTATTCCCAAAGGAACCCAATGGAATTTTACAGGAAATCAGCATGCAGATATGAATGGTGTTATTACCGATAGTACCGGCACTCTTTCTTCAATTTCACTCCCATCTTCCACTCTTATATCCTCTATTATTCCTAAGCCCGATGAAATCGAAGGCTCTAATAACTGGGCCGTGTCGGGGTCAAAAACAAAATCAGGGAAGCCTATTTTATGTAATGATCCGCACTTGCATTTGTCGCTGCCTTCTATTTGGTATGAAATGCAGTTAGTCTCTCCTGATGTAAATGTTTATGGTGCCACATTGCCCGGCTCACCGGCTGTTATTATTGGTTTCAACGACTCTATTTCGTGGGGAGTGACAAACGGAGGTCGCGATGTGCGCGACTGGTATCAAATAAAGTTTAAAGATGCTTCGCGGGATGAATATGAATACAAAGGGCAATGGCTGAAGAGTGAAAAGCGAGTGGAGAAATATGAGGTAAGAGGCAAAGGCGAAATACTGGATACCGTAGTTTATACCAAATATGGTCCCGTAGTTTATGATCAAAATTTTGGAGAAGCGGAAAGCCGAAACAACTTGGCCATGAGTTGGACTGCCCATTTGCCTTCTAATGAATTTAAAACCTTTTATCTACTCAACAGAGGGAAGAACTATGGCGATTACATCAAAGCTCTGAGTTATTATGCCTGCCCGGCACAAAACTTTGTATTTGCTGCGGCCAGTGGTGATATTGCCATTAAAGAACAAGGGCGTTTTCCTATTCGCGATAAAGCCACCGAACAAGGGAAATACCTCAGCGATGGAAGTTCGGGAAAAGACGACTGGACTGATTTTATTCCTTATGCCAATAATCCGACAATCGAAAATCCTACACGAGGATTTGTAAGTTCTGCTAACCAACACCCTACAGATACTACCTATCCATATTATTATCCCGGAGTTGGAGTTTATGAAAACTATCGGAACCGTATGATCAATCATTTGCTTTCAGAAAACAATGGCATTGATGCCGATTTTATGAAGCAAATGCAAAACAATAATTACAACCTGAATGCAGCCGAAGCCTTACCGGTGCTGCTTTCACTTTTAGATAAATCAAATCTTAGCAAAGAGGAGCAACACTTTCTCCAACTTCTAAGCAAGTGGAATTACTACAACAATCCGCAGGAAATTGCACCGGTATATTATGAAATATGGTGGAATGAACTGCGCAAATTACTATGGGATGAAATGGCAGATAAGAAAACTCCCATGAAGCAGCCGAGCTTTTACGAAACGGTGAAGTTCTTAGCCAACGATAGCACCTCTCCATTTTATGATAACCGACAAACGGACGCAAAGGAAACGAGAGCAGACATTGTTGCAATGTCTTTTCACCGAATAAAAGATACACTCGCGGCTAAGGAATTTACAGAAGTATCTGAACCTTATGAGACCGATGAAACTTATAAAAAAGACGATTTGAACCCACGTGACTGGGGGACTTACAAAGACACCAAGATTGAACATCTGGCTCGTTTAGATGCCTTCAGTTCTAAGCATGTTTACAATGGGGGAAACCTGGGAGTAATCAATGCGACTAATGCGACCCATGGCCCTTCTTGGAGAATGATAGTGGATTTCGGTACGCTCAAAAGATACGTGGTATATCCGGGGGGTGAGTCGGGAAATCCGGGGAGTAAATTTTACGATAATATGGTTGATACCTGGGCGAAAGGCGAATACTACGTAGCTGAATATCTGAAAAAAGGAGAAGACCTTGGCAATAAAAAACTGTTTGAGTTAAACTTTAAACCTTCTAAATAATGAAAAACTTTTTCATCTCCTTTTTGCTCATTTTGGTGTTTTCGTATGTGTTGCAATTGTTTTTGCCTTGGTGGTCTATGGTCATACTCACTTTTATAGTAGGCTATTCGATAGAGCAGAAATCGTACTTAGCATTCTTCACCGGATTTATTGCCGTATTTATTTTGTGGGCTGGCTATGCCTATTTTCTTTCATCGGCCAATGACCATTTACTGGCTGGTAAAGTGGCAGAATTGATGAAGGCTTTAACCGGTGGAAAAACTTCCATGCTATTTCTTATTACAGGCTTACTGGGCGGAGTCGCAGGCGGCTTGGGTTGCCTCACGGGAAGTTTAACCGCTAAACTTCGCACTTAGATATTGCTGGTGAAATCCTGTGTGGCTTTTAAATAGATGGCCTCCTCCTTCCCTTTTACAGATTCAAAAAGAATCGCGCCACCCAAATAATGAAATCCTTTTCCCAATAAAATGGAGCGGTGTGGAGGGGATGAGTATAGGTCGTTCAATATTCGCTCGGCAACCGCTATGTAGCTAAGGTTTTCGTCCCATTCCACATAATTCTCGTCACAGTTTTCGCCACTTAAATGCGGAGTATTTATAAACAACATCATCCTCGATTCCGGAGTGGAAAGTTTTTTCGGTCCGGAGTGATTGTAATGGCTGAAGAAATTCTTTCGAATCATTTGATCAGTGTGGATCGTTGCTGCATCTCTTAACCCTTCCGAAAATTTGAGAGGAGGCAATCCGTGCTTTTCGCGCAACTTATTTGTGGCGTAAAATAAGGCCGCATTCAATAAATGGAAATCGTACTGTTGAGGATTTACCGATTGCCGTGCTTCCGGTAGTTCGTAAAAATCTTTCCAAACTTTTTCTTGGTACACTTTGCTTTTGAAGTATGACTCCTTTTGGTATAAAGGAATTTTACTTAAAAGTGCAGAACCCATATCAAGAACTGATAGAGGTAGAAACAGAAATAGCAGAATGAATTTTCCCATTGTCATTTAAAACGCAGATTCTGAAAAAAGCAGTATCAATAAACTAAAAATACTTTCGTCAGGAAAGATGCGCCAGTAGCTGAAATACCATAAAGCTGATGAAAATAGATTTCGAAGTTGAAATTGAGATGGAATTCTTCAACCAATATTTTTCAAAAACAGAACCTAAAACTTTAGCGAAATGAGAAGAAAAATTTACGAAGGGAGATTAGAATTTCACCTCACACACAATGCCGTAATGATCGGAAAGATGTTTCTTCCCCTTTTTCATTACGCTTACAAAGCGAGTAATGTGTTTTACTCTCGCACCATTTGCGCGAAGCAAAATATAGTCTAAGGTAAATTTCTTTTTAGCTCCGTAAGATTGAGCAATTTCATTATTCACTCCGTCATAAGTGCTTTTTTCTATCCCATCTATTTCGCCATTCTTAGCATCTAAACATTCCAACATAGAGCAGTAGTGTTCTTTCATCCGATCTTCAGTATTAAAGTCGCCACAAATAATTTGTGGAACGCTATCCTGCTTATATTTTACCAGTAACTCCTTGTATATCTGATCCATCTGATGTTCTCTTATCTCGGTAGCATCATCAGCTTGGAGATGTGTCCCCAACACCTGAAATTCCTTTCCGTTTAAATTCCCCTGAAGTAAAATGGCTCCTTTGCGCGAATAACAATCAAATCCTTTGCAGTTTTTAAATTGAATGCTATTAAGCACATCTAACTTTATATTACTCAACACCCAAACTCCTCCATTGGCCTTTAGCGAAGGCCCATCATTATTTATGGGGCCGTAGAAGTACGAATATTTTTCACGCAATCCTTCCTTAATAATTTTTCTGGCAGCCGGCAGAAAGGCCTCTTCAAAAACAATAATATCAAAATCGGATTTCTGTAGTTGATCTACAATCGCATGTGCTCTATCTCGCTTTCCGGGACGAACGACAATAGCCGGCAACATGTAAATATTCCAAGATAGAATTTTCAGATTTCCGTCATCTTTGGGGTTTTCATTGATTGGCTTTTCAGTATGCGGATGCGCAAAAATACCTTGAATAGAAAAACAAGAAATTAAAAGAAATAGCGAATATTGACGGATATTTTTCATGGGAACTATTTTATTCAAGACATGGCATTGATTCAAAGAAACGGAATGCAGTTGTTAATATTGACTTTACGCTAAATAATTTACATTGTTTTAATCGCGAAGTTTCCGCTATGAACCATTATAAACTTACATCCATCATAAAACAAGAAGCAAAGCGCTTAGGCTTTAGTGCTTGTGGAATTTCAAAAGCAGAGCGATTAAATGAAGATGCTTTTGCTTTAGAGGCATGGCTTAACCAGCAAATGAATGGCGAAATGGCCTACATGCAAAACTATTTTGATAAACGAGTAGACCCCTCCTTATTAGTGGAAGGAGCCAAGTCAGTGATTTCCCTTACTTATAATTACTATACCGATAAGAAGCAAACTGATTCAACGGCACCTAAAATTTCCATGTATGCACTTGGTGAGGATTATCATGAGGTAGTGCGCAAAAAGCTCAATGAACTTTTTCAGTTTATTCGAGATAATGCCGGAGATGTTAGTGGGCGTTCCTTTGTTGACTCTGCTCCTGTGCTGGAACGCGCTTGGGCAAAACGCAGTGGTTTGGGTTGGATAGGGAAAAATGCTAATCTCCTCACAAAAGGGCAAGGCTCTTATTTTTTCCTTGCTGAAATTATATTGGACCTTGAATTAGATGACGATTCACCGGTAAAAGATTTCTGTGGAGCCTGCACTAAATGTATTGATGCCTGCCCTACAGATGCTATTTTTGAACCCTATAAGGTGGATGGGAGCAAGTGTATTTCCTATTTCACTATTGAGCTGAAGAACGCAGTGCTGCCTTCTGACTATAAAGGGAAATTTGAAAACTGGATGTTTGGTTGCGATATATGTCAACAAGTTTGCCCCATCAATGCAAGAGCTAAAATGCATAACGAACCTGCTTTTGAACCGAAGCTCGAATTGTTGAACATGACTACTCCCGAATGGGAGGCACTTACGGAAGATACATTTAAGTCTTTGTTCAAATTATCACCTGTAAAGCGAACTAAGTTTCAGGGTTTAAAGAGAAATATTTCTTTTTTGAAGAGATAAGTGCTGAAGGAGTCATTTTTTTGTTTGTATAACTTCTTCTTTATTTCTGCGCTCTCCGAAAAGTCAGATAAAAGTTAACGGCTATCACTTAATTGCTGCTGAGTTTATTCATTTTTACCTATGTAGATCGAGCAACTTTATGAGACTTCTTTGCCTCCTTTAGTAGGAGCTCCGTTAAAATGCTATAAAATCCGATAAGATAGATGTTCTAAAAAACAATGTGGAAAAAATATATTGCCTACGGGATAAACAAATTCATATATTCGTGGCAATAAAAAAATGTCAGCATGAAAAACAATTCAAAAAAACTGGTTCGGGAACAGTTAATTCTCGGAGGTAATAACGGCAACTCGGTTGTAGTTAATTACGGTACAATTAAAAGAGCGGCTCTTACCTTGAGAGCCATTAACCACTCTCTTCGAAAAAAGATTTTAGAAACCATCGAAGCGAAAGGTGAAATCAAGGTGACCGATATTTATGTAAAGCTGAAACTGGAGCAATCTGTTGCTTCGCAGCATTTGGCAATTATGCGCAGAGCGCAGGTAGTGAATACCAGACGCGATGGAAAGTGTATTTACTATTCAGTAAATAAGCAGCGTATTAGCGAAATCGTTGACTTGGCTAAACAATTAGCTCAGGGAAGCGAATAATCTAACCGCTTTAATTGCTCAATAAAAAAAGCCCGCAGGTAGTTTTACTTGCGGGCTTTTTTATAATTATCTTGCAATGATTTGAATTGCTTTTAAGGGCATTCTCTATGTCTCATTTTACAACTTGAAAAAGTTGAATGGCTCAAAAATTATTTCTTTGTTTATCCACTTTGCTTTCGGCTCATTTTAGTTGCAAACATTTGTTTGTTGGCCACCCTTCAATACGAGGGTTATTTAATAGGTTTTCCACATTCTTTACGGCTGCCCATAGGGCTATTTAAATTTCCAAAGAATAATTTCATATTTGTCCCTAACAGAGTTTGGTAACGCAGCGATTTTTTCACTAATCAACCAACTATGACACTATTTGAAAAATGTTACGACTACAAGGCAGCCGACATTACCAAGGGGAAAGGTGTTTATCCTTACTTCCGTCCCATTCAGGAAAGCGAAGGGCCAACCGTATTGATGGAAGGCCGAAAGATGGTGATGGCCGGAAGCAATAATTACCTCGGGCTAACGGCTCACCCAAAGGTGAAGGAAGCTGCTGTAAAAGCGATTGAGAAATATGGTACCAGTTGCTCCGGCTCCCGTTTTCTCACTGGCACTATTGACCTGCATATTGAATTAGAAGAAAAGATAGCTCGCTTTATGGGGAAGGAAGCCGCTTTGCTTTTCAGCACCGGTTTTCAGGCGGGGCAAGGAGTTATTCAACCTCTGCTCAGTAAAGGCGATTATGTGCTCAGTGACAAGGACAATCATGCCAGTATTGTCGCGGGTAATATGCTCGGGGCAGCTATGCAAGCTAAAGTTGTACGTTACAAGCACAACGATATGGAGGATTTGGAACGCAGGCTAAAGATGATTCCAGAAACGGCCAACCGACTGATAGTAACGGATGGTATATTTAGTGCCTTAGGTTCTTTGGCACATTTAGATAAACTGAAGGAATTAGCTTGGCGGTATCAAGCTCAAGTGCTGGTGGATGATGCGCATGGTTTTGGGGTAATGGGAGAAGGGGGCAAAGGAACCGCTCATTACTTCAATGCGCAGGATGATATTGATTTGATCGTTTGCACCTTTAGTAAAACATTAGCCTCACTCGGAGGCTTTGTGGCCGGAGAGGAAAGGGTGATTAATTATCTCAAGCATAAATCCCCTGCTCTTATATTCTCTGCATCGCCCACCCCCGCATCGGTGGCTTCTGCTTCTGCGGCTTTGGATATTTTGGTGGAGCAGCCGGAACTATCAGTGCGTGTTCGCAGGAATGCTGATCGAGTTCGTCAAGGTTTGCGTGAAAGTGGATTTCAGGTGATAGATGGCGAAGCGGCTATAGTGCCCGTAATTATTGGGGATGATGAAAAAACCTTTGCTATTTGGAAGATGCTGTATGAGGAAGGTGTGTTTGTAAATGCTTTCATTTCACCGGCCACCCCTCCCGGTATGCAGATGTTGAGAACCAGTTATATGGCCTCCCACGAGGACGAACACTTAGATTTCATTGTTGAAAAATTTCGTAAGATTGGCAAGAAATTAGGATTGCCGGATTATCAATATCAGGCGTAGAAGCGTTGAACGATGTTCAGCCGGCACAAATTCTTACCTATCATAAGCTAAGTGATTGTCGGTTGGGACTGCTTGTTAATTTTAATGTGTCACTGATTAAAGAAGGAATAAAAAGAATAGCAACAAATTGTAGAAAGAAGCAGAGGTAAAGATACTTTTTGCGAAACTTTGCATACGCTGCGGTTAATAACTATAACAATGAAACAACGACATTACTATTACATTGAAGGGAAAGATGCTTCGGATTCTTCATCCCTAAAATACATTAGACGCGATATTGAGTGCGATGATGCCTTTGACGGAGATCTCATTTTGCTCGCTTTTCCTATTGGTCTGATGCCGGAGATCAGCTCGGTGCTCAAACATTTTGGGTTGCGCGATGATGCCGAATTTTTCTATAGCGAATGTAAAGAAGTGGTGAGTGTACCCGAGAAGCATGTGAATGCCAAGGGCGAAGGGAAACTCACTTTTCAATCGTACTTCCATAAATTTCCCGAGTCGGTCTCTAACTTTTTTGACGATGCTAAAGTCGTGGTCATTCTTCACCCTTTGGATTCAACCAACCCCGAGTGCAGAGATTACAATATGATTGGGTATATCCATGCGAATTATTTTGACTTCCCTTCCCCGGATGGTAAAATGAATAAGGGCTTTTACTATAACGTGCTCCGACTCAGTGAGCAGACGGTAAACGGGGAAGCGATTTATCGCAGAAAGAGAATTTTTTCTACCTTGTTTAGTGTGTTACTCGATTTCGCCACGTTGGAGGATATCCATTTCGTATATGCCAGTATGGGTCGCGAAAACCAGGCAATTAATGATGCGCTGAAAATGAACAGCGAGCGCCATGGCAAATATTTTGAAACCTTCCCGATGTGGAATAACACGCACGTGAACTTAGTTATCGGCAGTAGCAGCGCTGCTAAAAAGTTAGTAGATATATCGAAAGATCGCGAGGCACTCAAGGAATACTACGCTAAGTTGAAAACGCTCCACAATAATTTTGTGTTTAATCAACTGCATACCGAAGACCTTTTCTTTGCCTTGGTCAACCGTATCCTCCGTTCATCGCCCACCAGCCGGATATTCATGGTGCCCGATGCGAAAGGAAATTTTGATGCAGCCGGTTTCACTATAAACTGGGGCGATTACATGTATTTGAAGCTGCAAAACCCCAAGGGACTTTTTAAAGTAATAGACTCGCTTAAACTCACCGATAAAATTCTTTACCCAACATTGTTAGTGGGTTCTGACGGAAATGTGCGCCAGTTACTCAAAGGGGCTGCTTACAAATACAAGAAAGAACACGGAGTGCAGGTAACTACGATGAACGCCCTTTATGGCGACCCCCATTTTAAGGTGAAGAAGAGCATTATCCAAGACCCATTTGTGTACTTTGTGATTTACGACCGGCCACTACAGTATCAGGCAATGAAGGAAAGCAGTATGAATGAGAAAGGAGAAGTGCAGATTTTCATCGAAACACCGATGTTGTAGAGCATAGGCGTTAGATAATAAGCCGATAGACGTTAGACCATTGACGTTCGATAAGAGAGGAAGGAAGATACAATCGTTCAACTTCTATTCCTGCTTGATCACCCGCAGCGTATTTGTTTCCTTTCCGTTTTCGAGTAAGCGAATAAAGTAAACACCGTTGCTTAACTCTTCTCCAATATTCAGCAGTGTGTGATTTTTTGTAACTTCTGTTTGATACACTGTTTGCCCCAAGGTGTTTAGCACTATCAGTTGTGCCGTTGGCGATGCTAATCCTTCTACCCGAATATTTAGTTGATGCGTAAATGGATTGGGAAATGCTTTCAACTCCGCAACATTTTCATTTAGACTTTTTCCTGAAGTTTCTATAGCTCCTGAATCGGTCACTTGAAATAAATCAAGCGCGGCTTCTACCAAATGCCCCGGATTGTTATCAGCAGCATAGAAAGTAATACGCATATTCTGCGTAAGCGTGAGATAATCTTTCACGCGAATGTTTCTATAAATCCATTGACTTTGCTGAAAGTTGTTCGCCCCTACGGTGTCTATCAGCACTGAGTCCACTCCGTTAGAGAGCATTACTAACAGCGAGTCATTAAAGGAACTTCCCTGTCCGCCATCATTAAAAAACCAGCGGTAATAACTGAGGTAAGGATCGGTATAAGTGCTCAGGTCGAAGAGTGGAGAGCGAAGGGTGGTAGAGCCATCATCAATATCATCATCACCGGCCTGGCCTCCGTTATTGCCGGTTACAAAACAAGAAGTGCCAAAGTCGTTGCTTACATCCGCACCGGGATTAGCCGGGGTGTTCCCATAAAAAGTGCCGATGGGTTCGCCTCTTTCCCAGTCGCCTGTCGAAGCCGTAGAAGTCACCGTCCATCCGTAATCCATCAAAAAATCATCGTAATATCCTTTTGCTACGGAGATGATTAAAGTATCGGCAAGAGTGTTGATGTTTTTAGAAACGGATGTAGTCACTCGCCCCCACTTGCCGGCATAAAAACTGTAATTGCCTTGCACAAAATCGCAGAAGGAGTATTCGCCATTCGCTTGAGTGGCTATTTCCTGATAAGTGTTTCCGGCAGTATCTTGAATCAGTACTTGCACAAAAGGTAAATCGTTTCCGGTGGCGGCATCTACCGTCTTTAAAACTAACTTAGAAGTTGAAATCGGAAGCAATTCTACATTCAATGTAGTCAGCACACCATTTTGCAAATGCACGTGATAAATTTCTTTGGTTTGGTAGCCGTTTTTACTGTACCGAATGGTATAAGTGCCGCTATCGGGAGTGCCCATGCTGTATTTGCCGAGGTAGTTGGAGTGGCTGCTCACCGTATCCTCCACAATATCAATCTGCACCCCGTTCAAAATCGAGTTACAAATAGAATCAGTCAGCAATCCTTCGAGATAGCAGGCTCGTTTGTAAGTGGGGCCAAGTACCCAAAGACCCGTTTCAATATCCGACACTATAATATTTCCCGAAGGCAGAAATGGCCACACGCCCCAAGCTCCGTTAAAGCCATCGCCCGAATAGTTGGGGGAAGTGTCGAAATTTCCCACTTCCACCAAATTGTTTTTCCGCGTTACATCATAAATCGCAATGCCGTACGTATAGTACGAGGTGATGCAATAGTTATTCATAAAGTAAGTGTTATGAATAATGGTGTTTGAGCCGGGATTTACCTGCGTACGGTCCGTTTCGGTTACGTTGTTCAAATCTGAAACATCGTAACAGGTAAGGGTCGAGTTGGGTTTTTCATCCGTAGTAAACAGATATTTTGAATCATCGCTCAACCAGCAGTTATGCGAAAAATTAAGCGGAGTGGACCAGGAGGCCAAGGTGTTAGCCGGCACATCGGCTGTGGCTTTGTTCCGCACATCTACCACTTTTATAAAGCCGTCATTAATCAAAGCCGCCCACATGGTATCGTGGCGCACATAGCAATCGTGCACATAATTATTCGTGAACTTGCCAAGCAAAGGCGGGTTCCAAGCGTTGGCGTTCAGGTCTAAAAAAAGTTGTCCTTTGTCCGTCCCGTTTACGTAAGCTATTCCATTTTCGTCAATAAAAATAGTGTGCGAAGTGTGCATCCCTCCCGGATTAATAATATGATTGGGCACGCTATCGGGCAAGTAATGCAGATCTACCACCTGCAAGCCGCTGTTTTGTTCGGTAGTCACGTAGGCATACCCTTTATACTCGCGCACTTCGCGCCACAAACCATTTTGTCCTGTAGCCCCCGCCACCAAAAACAACTGAGTAGGAGTTGCAGGGTTCGTAATATCAACAATCGAAAGTCCTTGCGTATTGCCCACCAGCGCATACTCATGCCCGTTGCTGTCGGCATAGCCCGTCAGGTTGCTGCACTCCACCCCACCGGAGTAAGGCAAGTGGCTGAGTAGTTGAATATTGTTTTGCGAAAATGAGGGGAGAGCGAAGGGGAGAAGTAGGGATAGCAAAAATGCTTGTTTCATCTAATCGTTGTTTTTTTTGACCGCGTGAATGTATCAAAATTGAAATAGCAGATAGATAGGGAGCATGGTTTCTATTAGTAAATGTGAAAAGAAGTAAGAACTAAGAAACAAGAATTAAGATAGGGCACCTTGCTGTGTCTTCTTTCGCCTAAAGCCTTTGCACCACGTGTATTCGTTCGCAGCGCAATAGATTTTCAGTTGCATCTTGTGAATTGCCGGTTGCCCGAATGTAGAGAGTTCTTGTGTTAACTGACTTTGGTTGTTGTATTTTGGTGTAAGTGCGCTGGGAGAATGGTTATCGCTGTATCCATGCACCAAGTGTAGCTTCCACGGCAAATGCCGTAGCTCATTTACATATATAAGACAAATAGTTTCTTTACTCCTTCATTTTAAGCAAAACCGTTTCTGCTTCCACAAAACTTTTCTCTTGCACATACACGGTTTCTATTTCTCCGTCTGCATGTGCTTCTACGGTGGTTTCCATTTTCATGCTGCTAATTACCAGTAAGCGCTGTCCGCTCTTTACACGGTCTCCCGGTTTCACTAACACTTTAATGATTTCACCCGGCATGGAAGCGTAATAGCCATCTTTTTCTATCGCTGTTCCTTGCTCGCCAAAAACCGGTTTCTCTTTCAACTTAATATGACCCACTGTTGGATGATGAACAAAAAAATCAGGGCGTTTTGACGCAACGATAAAGTTTTTTAGATGCCGGTTGATAAGGATTGAAATATTCTGAAGGTCGCTACTGCGCAATTCCACTTCATAGTTTATCCCTTCGATGCTGATATCGAATAATTTTGGATAGCGATAACGATAAAATGCTTGAATTTCAGAGTCTTTCCTTTCTACGATAAATGGATGAGGAGCATAAAAAATATTGCGCCAGCTATTTAGCGAGTGTGCAAAAGTGTTTGATTTGCTTCGTAATTGACAGCTATACACCAAGGCGGCTATCACCGATTCGTGAAGCTGTGCTTTGCTGATGGTTCTTTCATAATTGCTGAAATTTCGTTCAATCAATTTTGTATCAAAACTGCCATCAGTAAATTCAGGGGTGGCCAATAGGTCTCTTAGAAAATCAATGTTGGTAGTAACCCCCAAAGCCACCGAGTTGATCAGTGTTCCCTGCATTTGAGAAATAGCTTTATTTCTATTCTCCCCATAGGTAACAACTTTGGCTATCATAGAATCGTAATGTATCTCTACCCGGCTCTCGGTGTTAACGCTAGTATCGTATCGGTTATACACCGTAAAGTGTTCTTTCCACAGCAGAAAGGTACCGGTAGCGGGCATAAAGTTATTCTCTGGGTCTTCAGCACAAATTCTACATTCAATAGAATGACCGTATTGGTCTAAATCTTCCTGTTTAGCTTGTAAAGGCAATCCTTTCGCCACCTCTATTTGCATGTTTACTATATCCACTCCAACGGTCATTTCTGTTACGGCATGCTCTACTTGCAAACGTGTATTTACTTCCAGAAAGAAATAATTTCCCTCTTCATCTAAAAGAAATTCAACCGTACCGGCATTTGTATAATTAACTGCCTGCGCTACCAAAAGAGCTGCATGTCCCATTTCAGTGCGTAACTCATCCGTCAGCGAAGGCGAGGGAGCTTCTTCAATCACCTTCTGATAGCGCCTTTGCATAGAGCACTCTCTTTCAAAAAGGTGGATATGATTGCCCTGCTCGTCTCCAAAAATTTGAAACTCAATATGTTTTGCACGAGGGAAATATTTCTCCATCAATAGCTTGCCATCGCCAAAGCTTTTTTCGGCCTCGCGAGCGGCATCTTCAATTGCACTTTCCAATTCACTTTCCTTCTGCACAATTCGCATTCCCCTGCCACCCCCCCCGGCAGAGGCTTTGAGCAACACCGGAAATCCAATTTCTCCGGCTTCATATTTAAAGCGACCAACCGATTGATCTTCGCCTTCGTAACCGGGCACCACCGGCACACCGGCATTGCGCATTATTTCCTTCGCAGCGGCTTTGCTGCCGAGCTTTTCAATCACTTCGGGAGAAGGTCCAATGAAAGTAATTCCTTCCTCCCGGCAGCGCTTGGCAAAGGAGGCATTCTCTGAAAGAAACCCGTAACCGGGATGTATGGCATCGGCTCCACTTATTTTAGCGGCTTCTATTATTTTATCCTGATCCAAATAACTTTCAGAAGCAGCATACCCACCAATGGCAATGGCTTCATCGGCAAACTTCACATACAGTGAATCCCGATCGGCATCTGAAAATACGGCAACGCTCGAAATACCCATGGTATGAATAGTACTCATAATTCGCAGCGCAATTTCTCCTCGGTTGGCTATTAATATTTTCTTTATCTCTTTCATCGCTGAATCTGTTTCTTCGTTTTTTCAATGATTCTGTCACATGCGGAAAACTCCATACCCCTCCGCCCCACTAAACTCAGTATGGTGAATCACTTCCATACATAGTTTCAGGTAATTTCTTGTTTCGCGCGGATCTATCACGCCATCATCCCATAATTGACCGGAGGCATACCAGGCACTGCTTTGCTTTCCCGCTTCCTTTACCATATACTGAGCCATTTGACTGCCTTGCGCCTCATCATACGCTATCCCCGATTTTTCGGCTGCTGCACGACCTATTATTTGCATCACACCCGCTAATTGCTCCGGTCCCATCACGGCAATTTTTGAATTCGGGTAGGAAAACAAAAAGCGCGGTTTATAGGCTCTGCCGCACATGGCATAATTCCCCGCTCCATAACTGGCACCGGTAATAATGGTAATGGCGGGAACAGTGCTGTTGCTCACCGCATTAATCATCTTCGCCCCGTGCTTAATAATACCTTCTTCTTCATATTTTTTGCCCACCATAAAACCGGTGATATTTTGTAGGAAAAGGAGAGGAGTATCGTTTTGATTACATAGTTGAATAAACTGCGCCCCCTTGTTGGCGGCTTCAGAAAATAGCACTCCATTGTTGGCAATAATTCCTATTCGATAGCCATTGATGTGGGCATATCCGGTGATGAGAGTACTTCCGTAAAGTGGTTTGAATTCCGAAAATTCAGAGCCATCTACTATGCGAGTAATCAACTCGCGCTGGTCAAATGGAATTCTAACATCTGCTGAAACCGCACCAAGCATTTCCTCCTTGTCGTAAATCGGCTCTGCGACCTCTTCGTAATTCATTTGATGAGGACTTTTGAGATACGACATCACTTCACGGGCTAATCTGATGGCATCCCTTTCGTCTTCCGCAAAGTAATCGCTAACACCGCTGATAGTACTGTGCATTTTAGCTCCTCCCAACGATTCTTCATCGGTCACTTCGTTGGTAGCCATTTTTACCAACGGTGGCCCGGCAAGAAATACTTTAGCGGCTTCCTTTACCATAATCACGTAGTCGCTCATGCCGGGTATATAGGCACCTCCCGCAGTGCTGTTCCCAAACACAATAGAGATGGTGGGGATTTTTTCCTGCGACCTGCGGGTGATGTCGCGAAAGTTGATGCCTCCGTAATTGAAAATCTTTGCTTGGTCGGGAAGATTAGCCCCGGCTGATTCCACCATATTGATGACAGGCAATTCGTTTTCTATAGCTATTTCTCCAATCCGCAATCCTTTCTGAAGGGTAGCGTAATCAATCGCTCCTCCTTTGATAGTGCCCACGTTTGAGTTAATCACACAGAGCCGCCCGCTCACAAAACCTATCCCGACCACAATGGTTCCACCCGTTCCAAATCCATCCATTCCCCATCCCGCAAGCGGAAGAAGTTCCATAAAAGGGGAGTCGGTATCGAGGAGCAACTCAATTCGCTCTCTAGCTAATAATCTGCCGGCTTTTTTTACACGAGCAGTATATTTTTCCTCTCCCTGAAATAATGCTTCCTCATACTTTTTCTCCAACTCAGCAATTAATTCCTGCATGAGTTTGTAATTACTCTGATAGGATTCAGAGTTTTTGTTAATCCGGGTTTTAAGAACTGACATTGCTATACATTGAATTCAAAAGTCAATTTAATTAGTTTCTGCGATTGGTTGGCTGTGCAATTTTTAGAAAAAAAAAGCCCTTCACAAAAAGGGCTTAAAGTTCGATGATAGAGTTAATTATTGGTTAGAGTATATCCCTACGGGAACTGTATGCAGCCATCCATAGAGGTCTTCTGCTTTGCCCGATTTAATATCCGTGAGGCGTTTCATCAGTTTATTGGAAGCTTCGCGCTCTTCTACCGGAGGCAATTCATAATTTTCTCCTTTGTAATGGAACTCTCCGATATGCGATAAAACAGCAGCCGTTCCGGTGCCAAACATATCTTCTAATTTGTTTTCGTAGTAGGCATTAATTACTTCCTCAATAGAAATGTCGCGCTCTTGCACTACATATCCTTCATCTTCGGCTAATTGAATGATGCTATCGCGGGTAATGCCATCGAGAATAGTTCCCAGATCCAATCCCGGGGTGATAATCACACCGTCTATAATGATGAAAATATTCATGGTGCCTATTTCCTGCAAGTAGCGCTTGTGTACCCCATCTAACCACAGAATTTGATCATAGCCCATTTTCTGTACTTCGCGCACTGGCAGCATCGTAGCTCCGTAGTTACCGGCACATTTAGCATATCCCACTCCACCCGGAAATGCGCGAATATATTGGTCATGTATAAACACCTTTACCGGCCGGTTGTAGTATGCCCCCACAGGAGAAGTAAACATCACAAACCGAAAGTTTTCTGCGGGCTTAATACCTATAAACTCTTCAGTGGCGAACATGTGTGGCCGGATGTAAAGAGAGGATTTTGGGGCAGTAGGAATCCAATCTCTATCTAAGGTCAGCAGTTTGTCCATCGCATTCATATACAATTCCTCGGGAAACTGTGCCATCGCCATTCGATCAGCCGAAATGTTGAAGCGGTTAAAGTTTTTAGCTGGTCTGAAAACTATTGGATTGCCATCCGCATCTCTTTCTGCTTTCATTCCTTCAAAAATTGCCTGCCCATAATGCAAGGACGATAAGGCCGGATGAGTGGAATAATTCTGAAACGGGAGGATGCGACAGTCATGCCAATCTTCTTCGTAATAATCAGCAATAAACATGTGATCCGAAAAATTGCGCCCAAAAGGCAGATTGTTGAAATCCACATTACCGATGCGCGACTTCTTCGTCTTTTCAATTGAAATTTTATAACCCATAATTGATAATTTTTGTGTCCGGATACGAACAAATATAGAATAAAATTTTAGCTGCGCTTTGATGAGCAATCTTAATTTTGACCGACATAGATCAAAATAAAATGTTAGAAATTAATCATCCGGTTTTATTGTTTCAAAATCAAAAGATTTTTGTAAAAAAAAGGCAAAATCTACCTAAAAATGAATGGCTAAAAGGTGCAGACGTTGTGGTGATTTTTTTTGAAAAAAATAATGAATGGAAACAAGATTGGGAAGAAATGCTCAACAAATTGGTGGCAGCCTGTGGTTTTAAGCCGGAGAATATGTTGCGAATAAATGTTGCTTCGGAGCGTTTTGTTCTCAGCGAAATTCAAAAAGAAATAAACACAAAACTGATGCTGCTGTTTGGTGATTTTTCAATCACAAATAATATGTCAGAAATCCCCAGAAATTTTCCCTTCTGTCTTTCAGGCTCTGTCATCATCCGAACGGTTGATTTAAGTGGGATAGTCACTGATAAGATTCAAAAAAGCAAATTGTGGGGAGCTTTACAAAGCGGGCTTAATCTGAAAAAATGAAATTGATTTTTGCTACCGGCAATCTGCACAAGTTAAAAGAAGTGCGTTCTATGCTTCCGAGAGGAGTACAAGTAATTGGCATGAGAGAAATGGGATTCGAAGAGGAATTACCGGAAACTCAAATGACTATTGAAGGAAACTCTTTGCAAAAGGCAGAGTATTTGGCTCGCGAACTAAGCTGCACTTGTTTTGCTGAGGATACCGGCTTAGAGATTGAGAGTCTGAACGGTGAGCCGGGGGTATATTCAGCGCGGTATGCTGGAGAAAATGCCACTTTCGAGGATAATGTAAACAAGGTGCTGCAAGAAATGGCAGAAGCTGAAAATCGCAAGGCTCGTTTTAAAACAGTGATTACCTACTACTCAGAGGGGAAGTATGTTCAGTTTGAAGGAATTACTGAAGGAGAAATCACAAAAGAGAAACAAGGGGAGGAAGGCTTTGGTTATGACCCCATATTTAAACCACTCGGCTCTGCTAAAACTTATGCGCAAATGGCTCTTGCTGAAAAAAATATATATAGTCACCGGAAAAAAAGTTTTGAGCGCTTTGCCAACTATTTGACAAAAAGTACTGTCTGATAAGGAGAATACAAAGTAAAGCCATATCTTTAAGTGAACCTAAACAACTAAATATGAGTGCAATTACTTTTCAAGGTCAGAGTGAGCAGCATATTATTGAGGGCTGTATTTTGGGAGATCGCAAGTTTCAATCAATACTTTACAATTTGCTCTCTCCTAAAATGTTTGCCGTATGCTTACGGTATGCCGCTGACTATAACTCGGCACAAGATTTATTGCAAGAAGGCTTTATTAAGGTGTTTAAGAACATTGAAAAATTTCGCGGTGAGGGTTCGTTTGAAGGCTGGGTGCGCAGGATATTTGTAAACACGGCTATTGAACATTATCGCAAGCAGGTAAACTTATATGCGCTTCACGATAGTGATGTAAAGTCGTATGAATACTACGAACAGAACGCTCTTGAAAGTTTGAAACATGAAGACATTCTAAAATTGATTCAGCAGTTGAGCTACGGCTACCGAACTGTTTTTAACCTTTATGTGATAGAGGGGTATTCGCATAAGGAGATTGGAGAAAAGTTGGGGATTTCAGAGGGCACTTCAAAGTCGCAATTAGCGCGCGCCCGTTACTTGCTGCAAAAAATGATTACTGAGAACAATGAAATTGCGAAACATTCAAACAATAGTTAAGTAAAATAACGAGTGAAAATTTATTCTGTATGGATGATAAAAACATAAAAGACTTCGACCGGTATATTGAGCAAAGCATGAATGAAAATTTTGTGGAGCCACCATTTGGTATGTGGAATAGAATCTCCGCTGAATTGGGTCATACTCCGGTCGAGGAAGTACCGCCAGTGGCAAACCCTATGCTTCCCAAAGCGATATTGGTAGGTTTTGTGGCAGGTGCTTTGGTAATTGGCTCATTAATTACCGGATGGATTGTTTACAATGGCCATTCCGTAAATTCAACAACGAGCGAAACTTCCGTTTATCACTACAATGGCAAACAACAAAATTTGACTAAGAGTGCTGAAGTAGCAACTGAGAATATTAGAGAAGAGGTAGTGGTGGCACCGCCCGCTACTATTGAACCTATAAATATCTCCGCAAAAACTGTTGCGGTGGCTACAATTAAAACGCTGAACAGCGAAAAGTCCCTACGCAATTCTATCACTTCCGGTGATGTTCCGGTGCCTACTCAGAAACTTCCGATAGATAAGGAGAGCAAAGTACAAGAACCCTATTATTTCCCTCCCGTGGATATTGATGTGCCTGCAACTGATTCCCATTCGCAAATTGCTTCTGACAACGAGTTGGATAATCAGGATTTAGAGGAGTCTAAAGACAACGACTCAAAGAAACTTATTTCATCCTCTGGTGAGCAACGCATCAAATTCAGAAAGAAAAGAAAGTCGTCTTGGAACTATCCGCATATTATTCGAACCAAGAAAAATAGGAACCATTATTAAAATGTATCGAAAACGGGGCACAATAATTCAGCCCCGTTTTTTATTTTCATGGTACATGCGGCACTTTCTCTTTGTCTTTTTTGCCAGTTTTATTTCAGCCCCGATTCAGGCTTTCACTGTTCATGGAATTGTGACAGATGTAAATGGACAAGGTCTTTCATACGCTAATATTTATGTAAAGGGAACTTCAGAGGGAACTTCTGCTAATGCGAAAGGCGAATACACCATAGAAGTAGAGAAAGGTCACCACGAACTGGTGTTTCAATACATGGGATTTCAGCAGCAAATAGAGGAGGTGAATGTAGAAAGAAACATGGAGTTGAATGTAACGCTGCAAGTACAACAATTTGAAATTAAGGATGTAGTAATAAATGCAAGTGACGATCCGGCTAATGAAGTGATCAGAAAAGCCATAGCGCGCAGAAAACATTTTTTAGATGTGGTAGAAAGTTATTCGTGCAATGCTTACATCAAAGGGATGAATAGAATTCTGGAGGCTCCTTTTTGGGCAAAGAGTCGCTTGAAGAAAGCGGGGATTACCCTTGGAGCCAACGGTATCCTTTATTTAAGTGAATCGGTCTCCAAATTATATTATCAAAAGCCTAATAAATTTCATGAGGTTATCTATTCTTCTAAGGTAAGCGGTAGCCCGCAGGGTTTTACTTTTAACTCTGCTCAGAATTTCTTCTTCAACTTTTATGAAAAGAATATCACTATCCCGGTTATTGCTGCCAGACCTTTTATTTCTCCTTTAGCAGACAATGCTTTCTACTATTACAAATTTCACATGCTCGGGGCCTATAAAGAGGGAGATCGTTTAATCAATAAAATTTTAGTGACCCCTAAACGCAAAACAGATCCTTGTTTTAGTGGGGTGTTAAGCATTGTTGAGGACAACTGGAACATTCATTCGCTGGAGCTGTATCTCACCAAGAATAATGGGATTCAATACGTAGATTCTTTGAAAATTACACAGTATTTCATTCCTGTGAAAGACGATATCTGGCTGGCTTCGCAACAAAGGTATGATGCTACAGCGAGTTTCCTCGGAATTAAAGGAGATGGTTATTATCTCGGTATTTTCAAAAACTACGAACTGAATAACAACTTTGGAATTCAGCCGGTCGCTAAAAATGATTCTCTTAAAACCACTAAAAAACTTACCGCTAAAAAGCAGAAGAAGGAAGAGAAAAAATTAGAGAAGAAGATATTTACCCCGGAGATTATCAAAATTGAAAATATTGCTAACAAACGCGATACCGCTTATTGGGATAGTATTCGCCCCGTTCCTTTGACTGAATTGGAGATAAACGACTATGAAGTGAAGGACAGCATTCAGGTCATTAAAGAGTCAAAAGAATTTAAAGACAGTACTGACAAGGAGTTGAATAAACCCACTTTCGTTTCCATTCTGCTGGGATATAATTTTCGAAAGCAAAGTAAAAACTTAGTGGTGCAAATGCCATCGTTGCTCGGCTTGGTAAATTATAACACGGTAGAAGGACTTAATTTTCAGTTAAAGTTTAATATCCGGAAGAAGATTGATGAGGATCGAAGATGGATTTCCTTTGAGCCGGTGTTGCGCTACGGAGTTGGCAACAATAGTTTTAATGCAAAGGGCACGATTACGTTTCGGAATAGTCAGATACATGATGAGTATATGTCCATTAGTGGAGGAAAGTTCATCAGCCAGATCAATGAAGCGCAACCGCAGCCTTATTTTGGCAATACATGGAAAACCCTTGTGTTTAAATGGAATGACCTGAAAATCTACGAGCAGTACTTTGTTAGAGCCAGCTATTCCAGAGAAATTTATAATGGCATATACGGATCGTTGGCAGTTTTGTATGCCAAGCGTTATCCGCTTGAAAATGTGAGTCATGTTTTCATTTTTAAAAGCGTAAAAAATGACTTTACCCCTAATGGCGTGGACTTGCCCGGTGTGACCACCGAAACTGACAATATTTCTAAGCACAGTGTTCTTCGATTTGATTTGCGCTTCACTTTCCGATTTGGGCAGAAATACATTACGCGCCCCGACTATAAAATACGAACCGGCTCAAAATATCCTGAGCTTACACTCATTGTAAAGCAAGCAGTTCCGGCTTCTGGATTTAGCGACTTGAATTATAATTTTATCGAAGCTCGATTAGCCGGACGAGTTTCTATGAAATTGCTTGGAACACTTCATTATCGCTTTGGTGGGGGCGGCTTTCCCTATGCGAAGCGGATTGAATATTCTGACTACAAACATTTTTATGGAAATTTCCTGACGCAAGGGGAAACTGATTTGCTCGGTTTTTTTACCATAAAATATTATAGGCACAGCACGAAGGATTATTTTGCTGAAGCGCACTTAGAGCAACATTTCGGAGGAGTTTTATTCGGCAGAATACCCGGTATCAATAAACTCAAATTATATGAAGTGCTCGGTTTTCATTTTCTATATACTCCTACAAGGCAGCAATATTTTCAGTTAGATGCGGGCATTGAAAATATTTTCAAAGTTTTACGGGCCGATTTTATTGCAGGCTTTGGCTCCGGCAAAAAGGAGTATTATTTCGGAGCTCGTTTGGGCTTGGCACTTAGCTTTGAGCGATGAGTGTATATAGTTGGCTATGATTTTATTATTGCGAATTGCCGAATACTATTTTGGTTAGCGCCACTCAGGGGGGCTTTTTCTATTTTATCTTTTCTTTTATCCAGTCCAGGTCGCTGATTTCGGGGTTGCTGATTAGGAAAGCCTTTAATTTTGGGAGTGCATGCGCAATAATCATTCTTCCCTCGCATGGTCTGCCGTAGGCGACCCCGCGAAGGCACTTTGAACACGAGGGTAAGTTTGATTCAAGAATTACAACCTATAAGTTTTGGCAAGAAGGTAATCATGCTATTTACTTGCTGCCAACCAAGGCTAAAATGTTAAATGAAAAAAATGAATTAAATTCATAACAATCCTGTAAAAGAAGGAATTGTTCATCACGCCCATGAATATTTATATAGTTCTGCAAGAGATTATTCAGGATTAAAAGGAATGGTAAATGTTAGCTTGGTTTAAAATAGGCGTTGCAAACGCCAAAATAGAAGCATCCTGGTCAGCTTGGCTCGGACTAAGCTACAGACGTGGATAAGCGGGGGTTATATTCAAGAAATATTAGGTCATAAAAGCCGCAAGACCACAGAGATATACACCCACGTAAGCCGTAAGAATTTTCAAAAAATAGTAAGCCATTTTGATACCTTGTGAAAAAAATAGGGATATTTGGTTACAGCCATTTTATGGCACATGTCTATCTAAAAGCAGATAGATATGTGCCACGGAGTGGCACATATAAACGAGTTAGCGGCAACCTTTTTTGCAAATTTTCGACAAGGTTGTGTAGGGTAGTCGCTTAAAGACAAAAGACAAAAACAAGGGCGAAGCCCATCGGCTATGCTTCAGCAAAATAAAAGAGATGATGCTCGTCTATTTTTTAAACTTGAATCATCCCTTTTATTTTGCGCTGACGCTCAAATACAAACAGCCAACAGCCGAATGCCTATTAAAACTTTTATTTTCACTTCATCAAAACCCATTTAACCCATGAGAGTATTACTGTTACCAATTTTTCTACTTGCGTTTTTATGTAACTACAGTCAAGTTTTGACAGCAACAGTTTTTTTGGATTCTACTACAAAGAAAATTACTTACGACACGATTCTCAGTTTTCCTGAGTTAAGCAAAGCTGCTCTGTATCAGCAATGCGGTAAATATTTCATGTTGGGTAGCATCAACAAACAAAAGGGAATGCTCTCATCTGGCGACAACATGCTTTACTCCGACACCAACGAATTTATTGTTACAGGAATTTACAAAACCTTTTACAGACCAAGGATAAGCACTGCCGACTATAACTGCATTTTCAATTTGCGTTTAAGATTCAAAGATGGTAGGGTGAGAGTTACATTCTCTGACTTCACCTTGTATCCTTATGAACTTAAATCGAGTTCATTCGGATGGTTTGGCTCAAATGGTTTTGGTATGGGTAGCACCAAGACACCGACAATGCTTGACGGTAAGCCAGTAGAGCCAATGTATCTGAAAGGGAAAACAAAGAGACGGAATAAACTCTTCCCTTTAATGAACAGACAAGTAAATAAAGTAATGACCGAACTCATTACATACCTTAAATTGCCTAAAGACAAAGAAGATAATTGGTAACAAAATGGAGACAGCAGAAGATAAAACAAAAAGATACGAGGAGCGACATCGCTTCTGGACTGACAAAGCATTCAGCCAACTTTCTATGTCTATTGAGGTTATGTTTGCTTTGACAGTTGGCGTTCTTGGTTTCATTTTAAGCAGTGACAAAATCTCATACAAATTTTGCTCATGCAGTTGCCATTGTGCTTGCAACCTTACAACACTTATTTTACTTGTTTCCGTAGCGACAATTGTATTCTCTATTTTTTTTGGACTGCTAAGTATGATTTCCAGGAACTTGGATTTACGCCTAACAAGGCACATAACTTACTTGAGAAAGAAAAATCACGCAAACATTAACAGTGAAGAAAAAGATTCCATTCACTTTGGCTGGTTTGGACTATTGAAAATTTTCTTCTGTGACTATAAAAGTATAGGGTCGCAAGAGTATGCGAATCCTCGCTTTATGGAACGCTTCAAAGAATTACGTGGGACTACTAAATGCTTGGGAAATCTGACTTGGCGTTATAGCAAGTATCAAATCGTTTTTTTGTTTCTTGGCATTGTATTCTATGTTTTTTATCGCGTAGCCAACACTTGACAAATGCATCCACGCAAATGCGCTCCCATTTTGTTTTGCTCTGTTTGTTAGGTAAAGAATTAAAACAAAAAGCGAGCGCATTGCCGCGCAGGGGTTTTGTCTTTCGTTTGACAGTGACGCGCTTCGTTGACAGGCAAAGAAAATGTCCGCTTTAATTTTTTACTGATGTCCACCGGTGGACATCAGTAAGGCAGCCGCTAACATCGCATTGCCAAAAGCGCGGGTGATGTCGTTAGTGGTAGCTTTGTTCTTTCTTTTTAGTTTAGTGTTTGCGGACAGTTGAGCGCATTTTTAACCGCGCCTTCGGCAATCCGTGAAACGTCAGGCTGTGAAATAACCCCCTCATTGGTTTTTATCGGCAAAAAAACCTTCATAGGCTTTTTGTATAGAGCACTTTAAAGCGATTTGAGCTTGCTGTTTTTCAGGCAGCTATTCTTCCCCCAAAATTTTGAAGAGCGTAAAAGAGCTGTAAAC
>JADFDM010000009.1 GCA_018262795.1 Sphingobacteriales bacterium
TTTGACTTGACCAACCTTGCAGCCGGCAGCTACACCGCAGTGGTTTCTTCTGCTAACGAAGTGTATAGCAAAAAATTGGTGGTGGTGAAGTAGGCAGAAAGCCTAAACAACTAAAACATCTGAATTCCTGTCTTAAATTATTAAGACAGGAATTTTATTTTTAGGTTGTGCCATTAACCAAGGAAAATTTCCTGCAATATCTATTTCCAAATGATTGGTATAATTTAGGATGAGTATGAAAAAACTTTACTTACCGCTATTACTTCTTTTCTTTTCAGGAAAAGTCTTTACTCAGAATTATACAGTGCTTGGCAATGCTTCATCGTTATCAGGATGTAATTGTTTTCGATTGACTCCGGACGCTAACGATCAAGCAGGAGCGATCTTTCAAAACAGTACGATTAATCTCAACAACTCCTTTGATTATAAGTTTAATGTATTCCTAGGGTGCAATGGCAGCGGTGGTGCAGATGGAATTTGCTTTGCTTTGACTTCTAACCCGAATGGATTGGGAAATCAAGGAGAAGGTTTGGGATATGCGGGGCCGAATCAGCCGTACTCTTTAGCCATAGAATTTGACACCTGGCAAAATGGTTCTCCGGCAAATGATCCCACTTTCGATCATATTGGTATTGAGTCAGGCGGGCAGTATAACCATAACGTTGCCGCTCCGGTTCCCGCCTTAACCAGTCAGGCGAATATTGATGATTGCCAATGGCACACGGTTCGAATTGTGTGGGATGTGAATACAAATACTTTGTCTGTATATTTTGATGGAGTATTGCGGCAGACGGTCGTGATTCCGAATATTGTAGGCTCGTACTTTGGCGGAAATCCGATTGTGAACTGGGGTTGGACAGGGGCTACCGGGGGTGGAACAAATGACCAGCAAGTATGCGAGGTGAGTAATTCAAATTGGGTAGGAGGAATCAATTATCAGAGCTGTAGCACTACGGTACAGTTTACCGATATTTCTACCAGTAATATTGGTTCAGTTCAATCATGGGCATGGTCTTTTGGGGATGGCGGAACTTCTACCTTACAGAACCCTTCTCATACTTACCCATCTGTCGGAACTTACTCCGCCTCTTTAACCATCACAGATATTGCAGGGTGTACCAACACATACACCCACGATATTGTCATTAATCCGCCAATTTCACTTGCCGCCACCCCGCAATCTCCTCCTTGTAATGGTGGAACAAATGGAAATATCAATGTGAGTGCAAGTGGTGGCTTTGGAGTTAGTGCCGGTTATGGTGGCTATTCCTATACGTGGAGCAATGGACAAGTAGGGGCGAACGCGGTGGGAGTATCGGCCGGGACTTATTCAGTAACCGCTACGGATGGAGTCTGCACCACTACTGCTCAATATACACTTAATCAACCCGCAGCTCTTACTGCTACCACTTCCCATACCGATGCTCCTTGCGCGGCAAATGGAACCGCTACGATTGCTATTTCAGGTGGTACACCACCTTATTCGGGAGTGAATTGGGCAGGCATTGCCGGATATACCGTTTCGCTGCCGGCAGGTACTTGGATTGCTGACTTTCATGATGCGAATGGCTGTTCGGCTTTATTACAATATACAGAAACGATTGCCTCCCTCCCTTGTGGTATTACCTCCAGTGTCAGTAAAACAGATGTCAGTTGTTATGGCGGTACTAATGGAACTATTACACTAACTGTTACGGGGGGTGTTGCTCCGGTATCTATTTCATGGAGCAATGGAGCCAGCGGAGCTTCTATTTCGGGATTAGCAGCGGGTACTTATACCTACAATTACAATGATGGGGTACCTTCACATAGCTTTTCGGGGAGTGTGACCATTACCCAACCCGGTGCCGCCATGGTGGCTTCTCTCGCCACAGTGAATATGTCTTGCGCCAACACCAATGACGGGCAAGCATTAGTATCCGTAACTTCGGGCGGTACTGCTCCATATTCTTATGCGTGGAGTGGAGGGCAGCCGAACAATGCAGTAGCAAGTAATTTGAGCACGGGGTCTATTTCAGTTACGGTTACCGATGCCAATACTTGCACGGCAACTGCTACGGGAAATATTACCGGGCCACCTGCACTTATTGTGACCACTACTGCCGTTGATGATAGTTGTTATCAGGCTCATTTGGGAAGTGCTACCGCAAACGTAACTGGCGGTAACGCTCCTTATACTTTTTACTGGAGCAATATTTCTTCGGCTCAAACGAATCTTAGCTTGGGCATTGGAACGTACACCGTCACCGTCACTGATGATAAAGGGTGCACGGCTACCGGAACAGCAACGATTAATCAACCCACCGCTTTTTCGTACACTTTGATTTCGCAGAATATTACTTGCCATGGAGCTAGTACCGGCAGCATTAATATCACCCCCGCAGGAGGTACCCCTCCGTATCATTACACTTGGAATCCCGGCTCAGTTTCAGGGAATAACCCGACCGGTTTAGCTGCGGGTTCATATCTTGTGACCATTGCTGACAGCCACGATTGCGGTAATCCTGATAGCGTAGTGCTTACAGAACCGGCTACTGCACTATCGGTAACTACCAGCCATACCGATGTAAATTGCTACAATGCAAATGACGGCACCGTGACCATAACGGTAGCCGGAGGAACGCCTCCTTATACCTATCAAGGAAATCCAATTCCCCCGGGCACTACTACTTTAACTAATCTCCCTCCTGCTACCTATTCCGGAACGCTTACTGATGCCAACGGATGTAGCGCGGCTGTGTCGGAAACCATCGCACAGCCCGGAGTGCAAACGCTGACGATGAGTAGCACAGATAATACGTGCAATGGAGGAACAATCGGCACTGCTACCGCTAATTTTGTAAATGCTACCGGAACGGTGACTTACAATTGGAGCAATGGCCAATCGGGAGCTACCATCAGCAACCTTGCCGCAGGGTCTTATACAGTTACCGCGACTGATCAGCATACCTGTATATTGATAGATTCTGTGACGGTGAATGAACCTGCCGCACCAATAATGACTGTTACCGTTACAGATGCCACCTGTTTTGGAGGGAATGGAAGTGCAATGGCTAATCCGAGTGGAGGAACCGCTCCTTTCAACTATGTATGGAGTGGCAGTAGCGCCAATACCCAAACCGCTTCCATGCCCGCAGGCAATTACACGGTGACCGCCAGTGATGCCAGCTCTTGCAATCAAACGGCTGCCTTTACCGTGAATGAGCCACCAGCGATTGATATTCAGGAAATACATACTGACCTAAACTGTTACAGCGATTCGGATGGCACCATTCAACTGGCGGTGACAGGTGGCGCCGGGTCTACTTATACTTATAACTGGAACCCAAATGTAAGTACCTCTAGCCTCGCGGGCCTTTTACCTGCGGGAACTTATGCTATTACCGTAACCGATCAGGTTAATTGCAGCAGCAGTATTTCAATTACCCTCACTCAGCCTTCTCAGGCGGTAACGCTGAATGTGCAATCCAATAATATTTCTTGCTATGGTGTTCTGGATGGTTCTGTGACCATTTCGGCCAGTGGCGGAACTCCGGGATATACGTATGCGTGGAACCCCAACATCAGTAGCACTAACACGGCTTCCGGCTTAGGACCGGGCACTTATACCATCACGGTCACGGATGCAAAAAACTGTACGGTAGTGCCTTCTGTAACCATATCACAACCCAACCAACCTTTAACGCTTACTCCTTCTCAAACCAATTTAAGTTGTTATCAAAGTGGCGATGGCTTGGCTGTAGTGACCGTTAATGGGGGTACCTTCCCTTATACCTTTTTGTGGAATCCGAATGTAAGTACCAATGATTCTGCCACGGGATTGAGCGCAGGGAATTATGGCGTAACGGTAACCGATCATAATGGATGCACCAACACCTCTTCGTATGTGCTCACTGAACCAACACAGCTTACTTCTTCTGACAGCCACGTCAATATACTTTGCAATGGAGAAGCTACCGGCTCTATCATCATTGCTGCCTCTGGTGGCACTCCGGCTTACTCTTATTCGTGGAGTTCATCCGTGAGTGCGAACGATTCTGCGCTTAACCTTACCGCAGGAAATTATTCAGTGACCATTAGCGATGCAAACAATTGCACCACTTTAAAAACAGTAACACTGACCGAGCCACCACTTCTAACTCTTGCGCTCACTCCGAATGCCGCTTTGTGCAATGGTGGTAATACCGGCTCTGTCACTGCGGTAGCCGGTGGGGGAGTGCCTTCGTACTCCTTCTCCGCTACTGATGGAACTAACAATTTCAACTCCGTTACCGGGCAGTTTACGGCATTATCCGCAGGAAACTACACGGTGACAGTGACCGATCAAAACGCTTGCGAAACTTCAGCTGCCACCGTTGTTGCGGAACCTTCTGCTATCATAGAGACCATCCAGATTACCGATGCCACTTGTTACCATTATTCCGATGGTCAAATAGAAGTAGTTACATCTGGCGGTACGCCTAATTATTCATTTGCATTTTCAGATGGCAGCAGTACTGCCAATGGAATTTTTACCGGTTTAAGTGCCGGCTCGTATGTAGTCACGGTCACGGATGCCAACGGGTGTTTTGTGGTGGACTCAGGAATGATAACCGAACCTGATTCGGTTTTTATTGAAGTGTATCCAACTCCCGTGGAAGTGAAACTGGGGCACGAATTGCAGATTAATCTTACTTCTAACCAAACGGGGTCGGTCACCTACAACTGGACTCCTTCCTTCGGGTTGAGTTGTTATGATTGCGCTGATCCAGTATTCAATGGAGTGTATTCGCAGCAATACGCAGTAGTAGCCACCAATCAGAATGGATGTATAGGAACCTCAAAATTTGTAGTAACCGTGATTCCAAACTACGATGTGTTTATTCCGAATGCCTTTACACCCAATGGGGATGGTGTGAATGATGAGTGGGTGATGTTTGGCAATATGACGGCCATTAAGCAAGTTGAAATAGCGGTGTTCAATCGGATCGGTGAAAAAGTGTTTGAAAGTCACGATATACATTTTGCTTGGGATGGAACATATAAAGGCGTGAAAGTGCTACCCGGAGCTTATGTGTATTACGCCAAATTTGTGTGGCTGAATAATCATACGGATGATAAATACAAAGGCTCCTTAACGATACTTCGTTAAACCATCGAAAAGCCTGCTGACTAAAGTAGGTTTTTTACTTTTGCGCCTGTATTTATGGAAGAAGAATTAGAACAAGAAAAGAAAGACCACGCGACTATCCAGTTGAAAGCTCGCGGCCCGGTAACTATTACCGGCAATTTTGAGGTAATTCTCGAAGATGGGAGTATATTAGAGAAGCGGGAGAAGGTTTCTATCTGCCGCTGTGGAATGAGTCAAACAATGCCTATTTGTGACGGGGCGCATAAAGCACTTGCTTCCCTGTTGTAACCGAATAAAATAAACGCCATGGAACAGAATGAAAAGACAGAAACGACTGAAAAAAAATCTCGCTTTACCCACTTGGTAAAACGGTTTGGTATGTTGGGGTTCCTTTTTTTCTTGGTGAAAGGATTAATATGGGTAGGCGTGGCTTTGGTGGCCGGCAAAACTTTGTTCGATTAATATATCCGCTTTCCTTGCTTCTATTTGCTTACTCTGTTCTAACACGGAACAAGAAGGCTTAGTTCTCTACTGAACCATAAACAAGCAGTAGAAATAAAACCCAAGATTACCTCTTCGCCCTAAAAAAAATCCCGTCTGCGCAAGCAGACGGGAACTTTCCTTTCCTTTATCGGGACCACTCTCCGTTGCCGGAGAATGTATTACCCTTCAATAATTACGTAAGAGCCGATAGCTCCCGGTACTGAACCGGAGATAAGCAAGATGTTGTGTTCCGGCATTACCTTTACTACTTTCAAGTTCAGCGTTACTACACGTTTGCCACCCATTCTGCCGCCCATTCGCATTCCGGGAAGTACGCGAGATGGATCGGAGGATGCCCCTACTGAACCCGGAGCGCGCTGACGGTCGTGCTGGCCGTGAGAGTTCATTCCTACTCCACTAAATCCGTGGCGCTTTACCACCCCCTGAAATCCTTTTCCCTTTGAAGTGCCAATCACATTTACCAAATCCCCATCTTCAAAAACGGTAACGGTAATAACTTCGCCTACCGGTTTTTGAAAGTCATAATCACGAAATTCGTGCACTTTTCTTTTGGCCGAAGTATTCGCTTTTTTAAAGTGCCCTAACAGGGGCTTCGGAGTGTTCTTTTCTTTTTTGTCGTCAAAAGCTAACTGAGTGGCATGGTATCCGTCAGTTTCTTGCGTTTTGATTTGTGTAATCACGCAGGGACCTGCTTCAATCACGCTAACGGCAGTGTGCTGTCCGTTGTCGAACACGCTGGTCATTCCTACTTTTTTTCCTAATAATCCTTTCATATAATTGGGTTTTAGAGGACCCGCCATAGCGGGTCATAAATGATTAAATACTTCTGATACCTACGCTTTGATTTCTACTTCAACACCACTGGGAAGCTCCAATTTCATCAGCGCATCAACTGTTTTCGAGTTCGATGAAAGAATATCAATCAGTCTTTTGTAAGTACACAATTGAAACTGCTCCTTACTATTGCTGTTCACGTGTGGTGAACGGTTTATGGTAAAGATTTTTTTGTGCGTAGGAAGTGGCACCGGACCGCTTACAAAAGCACCGGTATTCTTTACGGTTTTCACAATTTTCTCGGCACTCTTGTCAACGAGGTTGTGGTCGTAACTTTTTAATTTGATTCTGATTCGCTGGTTCATTGGAAAGAACGTTTTAAGTGTTTATTGTTATCGGATTATACTTCTTCAACTTTCAGTTTGCCTGTGTTTTTAGCCACTACGGTAGCCGCTACACTTTCCGGTGCCGGTTGGAAACTGTGAAACTCCATCACTGAAGTAGCACGGCCGGAGGTGATAGTTCTCAACTGAGTCACATAGCCAAACATTTCGCTCAAAGGCACTTTTGCTTTAATTACCTGTGCATTTACTTTGGCTTCCATTCCTTCTACCAAGCCGCGTCTGCGATTGAGGTCACCTACCACATCACCGGTGTTTTCTTCCGGGGTTATTACCTCTACCTTCATAATAGGTTCCAGCAACACCGGCTTACACAATTTGGCCGCTGTGCGGAAAGCTACTTTAGCGCAAAGCTCAAAGGAAAGAGCATCGGAGTCCACTGCGTGGAAAGAGCCGTCAAATAAGCGAATCTTTAGACTGTCTAATTCATATCCTGCCAATACCCCGGTTTTCATGGCTTCTTTAAATCCTTTCTCCACCGGTGCAATAAATTCTTTCGGGATAGAACCTCCAAAAATGTCATTCACAAATTGTAAACCCACAAAACCTTCATCGGCAGGGCCTATTTCAATTTTAATATCGGCAAACTTACCGCGACCACCCGTTTGCTTTTTGTATTGCTCGCGGTGTTCAATTGTTTTAGTCAGTCTCTCTTTATAGTTTACCTGCGGTGCGCCCTGGTTGCACTCTACCTTAAACTCTCTGCGCAAGCGGTCAATCAAAATTTCGAGGTGTAACTCACCCATACCCGCTATAATGGTTTGGCCGGTTTGATCATCAAAGGATACTTTGAAAGTAGGGTCTTCTTCCGCCAACTTCGCTAAACTCATACCCAATTTATCCATATCCTTCTGCGCCTTTGGCTCAATAGCCAAGGAGATTACCGGCTCAGGGAATTTCATGCTTTCCAATACTATAGGGTGCTTCTCTTCGCAAAGCGTATCGCCCGTGCGGATTTCTTTAAACCCTACGGCTGCGGCAATGTCACCAGCTTCAACCCGCTCTACTGAATTTTGCTTATTGGCGTGCATCTGGAATAAACGAGAGATGCGCTCTTTCTTGCCGGAGCGAGTGTTTAATACATAAGAACCGGCTTCTAAAGTGCCGGAGTAAACCCGGAAGTATGCCAAACGGCCTACGAAGGGGTCGGTAGCAATTTTGAAAGCAAGGGCTGCAAAAGGCTCATCTGTATTGGGATGCCTTACAATTTCTTCGTCATTATCAGGGTTGATTCCTTTTACTTCCGCCTTATCTTGTGGGGAAGGAAGAATGGCACATACAGCATCTAACACCGCTTGCACTCCTTTGTTTTTGAAAGAAGAGCCGCAATACATGGGCACCACTTTTTGTGCGATTACTGCTTGGCGAACGGCTGCGCGAATTTCTTCGGCAGTAATGGAGTTTGGATCAGCAAAATATTTTTCCATCAAAGTATCATCAAACTCAGCTACCTGCTCCAGCATCTTCTCGCGATACTCTTTTACTTCCTCTACTAACTCAGCCGGAATTTCAATTTTGGTAGAAGTCATTCCTTTATCTTCTTCGTTGAAGATGATCGCTTCATTCGTAATTAAATCTACTACTCCTTTAAAATGCTCTTCGTTGCCTATAGGAATTTGCATTACCATCGGGTTAGAACCCAGCATGGTATTTACTTGCTTCACTACATTGAAGAAATCGGCTCCCTGACGGTCCATTTTGTTTACAAAACCCAGACGAGCCACGTTATAGTTATCGGCTAATCGCCAGTTAGTTTCAGATTGAGGCTCTACCCCATCTACGGCTGAGAATAGGAATACTAGACCATCTAATACCCGTAATGAGCGGTTTACCTCAACGGTAAAGTCAACGTGACCGGGGGTGTCAATGATGTTAATGTCGTATTTGTGGTCTTTCCAGGTCCAAGCGCAACGGGTAGCAGCCGAGGTAATAGTAATACCGCGCTCTTGCTCTTGCTCCATCCAGTCCATCGTAGCAGCTCCTTCGTGCACTTCGCCCAACTTGTAATTCACCCCAGTGTAGTACAAAATACGCTCTGTGGTAGTGGTTTTCCCGGCATCAATGTGAGCGGCAATTCCAATATTTCTTGTAAAACTTAAATCCTTTCCCATTTTATTTTATCTCTTACTTTTCTGTTCTTTTAATAAAAAAGTCCCGCTGTTGCGGGAGAACTTTCTTGTATGTTCTTTCTGATTAGAACCTGAAATGTGCGAAGGCTTTATTTGCCTCAGCCATCCGATGTGTATCTTCCTTTTTCTTGAAAGCGCCTCCTTCTCCTTTTGAAGCGGCTACTATTTCAGCAGCCAATTTATCGGCCATTGATTTGCCATTGCGGTTGCGACTGTACTGGATAATCCATTTCATAGCCGTAGATGCTTTCTTATCTCCGCGAACCTCTGTAGGGATCTGGAAGTTGGAGCCACCGATTCTGCGAGACCTTACTTCTACTGAAGGGCCTACATTTTGCAATGCCTTTTTCCAAATTTCCAAACCGTTTTCCTTGGCTCTGTCTTCTACCAGTTCAATGGCTTCGTAAAATACTTTGTAGGCGGTTGATTTGCGGCCTTCGTACATCATTCGATTTACAAACTGGCTAACCATGATATCACCGAACTTTGGATCGGGTTGAACGTAGTGTTTGGGTGCTTTTTTCTTTCTCATATTCTAGCTTAGAATAAAATTGCTTGACTGAATTACTTTTTACCTTTTGTTGCCGGTGCCGGTGCTCCTGCCTTAGGACGCTTGGTGCCGTATTTAGAACGGCTCTTTTTGCGATTTTCTACGCCAGCCGTATCTAACGAACCCCGCACAATGTGGTAACGAACTCCCGGAAGATCTTTTACCCGGCCTCCGCGTATCAAAACGATAGAGTGCTCTTGCAGGTTGTGCCCTTCGCCCGGAATGTAGGCGATAATCTCAATTTGATTAGTTAAACGAACTTTAGCCACTTTGCGCAAAGCGGAGTTAGGTTTCTTAGGAGTAGTGGTGTAAACACGGGTGCATACACCGCGTTTTTGCGGACATGAATCCAGCGCACGGCTCTTTGATTTTGCGCGGATTATCTCACGCGACTTACGAACTAATTGTTGAATAGTAGGCATTCCACTTTTATTTTGGGACGGCAAAAGTAGTCTTATTCCTTTAATTTCAAAACTGCAAACAGAAAAGTTTTAGGAGAAATAAAGAGGCCTCTAACTTGGGGTAGCAACCTTGAATACTGACTTTGCCTGCTCTCGCAAAAATGTGGCAATAAGTTTGAAATTAATACCTTAGCGCGAAATTGATTACATGCGTTCCATTCTTATTTTTCTCGGTTTTTCTATGATTTTATTGAGTTCCTGTAAGAAGGAAACATCTACCGTTAGTGTAGAATGCACTAATCCGGCTATCTACCAAAAATTCGATACCGCTCGCGCTTTAATATTAGGTGCGATGGATGCCCGCCTTTCTAATTTCTCAAATATCGGCTATTGCGATACTTGCTTCAGCAAAGAATTAACCACTGCGAATGCGCAGGTTTATTCCATTAGTGAGTTGATCCATCAATCCTCCAGTTGCTACAACGTTTACCGCAGTTATCAAGGCTATTGCTACAAAATGATTACCGGGGCACAAATTGTATCCGTGCAAACCGACTCTTCAGAGTTTGCCGCCTTGAGGCAGTCTTACGATGTGAAGTTTGGGCAGATTCTGAACTACGTGAAGTCGCTTCAATAGCTCTAACGTTCTACCAGTTCAACCCTACGGTTAGCACTTCGTCCCTTTTCGTTCTTGTTCGACATAATAGGAACAAGAGGTCCCACTCCTTGAGCACTTAATCGTTCGGCACCAATACTGTATTTACTAAGCAATTCTTTCACCACCGCCTCTGCTCTTTGTTTCGATAAATTGAGGTTGTATTCCAGCGTTCCTTTTAAGTCGGTATGCCCAACCACATATATATTTAGGGTTGGATTTTCTTTTAGCAAGCGGGCTATCTCGGTAAGGGCAGCAGCACTTTCGGGCTTAACAATGGCTTTGTCAAAATCAAAATAAATAGCGTAAAGGGCTACTTTGCCTTTGCTGTCAATGTCCGATTTCATGTTAGCGGCACTTACCGTAATTAACTCATCATCCATCTTGGTTTCTTCCACTATATCTACCAAAAAGTATTTTTCATCCGACTTGTACTGAGTTCCCCCAATTACCATATACAGGTTCTGTTTACCCTGCGTAAGCTTTGCTGCTATATAACAGGAACCACCGCTGGTAGAAGAGCCGTTTAAAAAGTAAATACCTTTATTGGTAGGGAAGGGATTGCTTTTGTAAAACGTACCCAAGTGTGTCCTGCCTCCTACTTCCTTTGATACATTTGACTTGTCGTCAATGCCCTGTGCCAGAATGGTAAAGCCCCCCTTGTTGAGTGCAGTAATATAGTTTCGGTACACTTCGGTAACAGTAGTGGTGCCGGTAACTTTGTAGTAAATGCGGGTTAATTTTCCTTCTGTTTCAACCCATTCGCCAATGGTTCGGTATCCCGTTTCGGGTCCGGAGGCTACTTTGTAGGGGGCATACTTTTGCTCTTCATAATATTGGATCACCGATCCGGGATAGCGCGTAATAACCGGATGGTCTTTACTGCCGGTTATGTCCTGTGCCGATGGCTTTACTATAGAAAGTAATACTACTGTTAGGCTTAGTATATATCTCCAAAACATTATTGCACAACTATTTTTTGAACGATGTTGTTACCAGTTTGAGTATTTGTAACCACTGCTAGATATACTCCTGATTGATAACCGAAGGCACTAAAAATCCAATTGTTTGTAAATATTTCCTTGGTATATAGTACTTGCCCTGCTATGTTATAAAAAGCGAAGTTAGCGGAACCTTGATTTTTCAAATTTACTTCGAGCAACTTGGTGTTGCTCCTATATGAAACAGCCGCGAAATTGTTTTTTGCACTTATTATACCGGTCGTTCCATTTTCATCAAAAATATAGCACTTGGGACTTCCAACACCTATTAACTGAAGATGTTCAACACCTCCGGTTATCAAATACTTTCCATTACCCATTGGGGCTACTTCATGATATTGTGTCCCGGTAAAAAAATGTCCGTTTATGATGGCCCATTGCCCGATAAGCGGATCGTAAATCTCAAGTATCTCAGTATCTCCGTTAGGATTAAACGTATTGCCAACATTAAAGCTGGCAATTTTACCGTTGGTCATTGGCATTAACGTGCATCCATAGCGGGCAAAATGAGTATTGCCGGTGACGGTTATTTCATTTGTAACCGGATTGTAAAGTTCACATGTATTAGTTGCCGTCCCGTTTGCAATAAGCACCTTCCCGTCTGGCAAAAGTGCCAGTCCAGGTTGTGGGTGATCTTCTGTGGCAGCAAAGGCGGTATCCACCGTTAGGCTTTGCGTAAATATTATAGGGTGGTGCAAAGCAGGCCCTGTTTCAGCGCCTACAGCCAATATTTTGGTGTTGCCCATACGTATTAGCCTTGGCGATTCGGGTATAACAGCAAAATTTGGCATAAGGTGTTCCGTCCATAAACCCGCACCACTTGATGTACCTTCCTCAAAACTTGATTGGTAATTACTAACCAGTAATATGTTTCCGTTGTCTAACAAAACTGCATCGCCATTTTTTCGCGACCTGCTTAAGTTGCCCACCATAGTCCATGTATCAGTGGCAGGGTCATAACTCTCTACCGTGGTAAGATTAACTGCACTATCCGATTCTCCTCCAATGGCTAAAACCTTTCCTGCCTGAGTAACTACCGAAATAAATTTGGTACGCTTGAAATTCATATCGGCAGCCGGTGCCCAAGTTTCCGTAAGTGGATCAAATACTTCGCAAGTATTTAAAACTACTGCTTGGTACAATGGAGGAGATGCCTTTTGTCCACCAAAAACCATCACCTTTCCATTGGGCAGTACTTCAATTTGGTGATAGATTCGTTGCCCAACCATGTCGGTGGTTGGCTTTACACTTTGCGCCATGCAAGCGGTGGCTATCAAAAGCAGTAAACCCAAATTTATACTTCTCAAACGATAAATTACCCGTTTCATAATTGCTGTTTTTTCAACCGTTATTGTGCCTTAATATTTATTCCGGTAAAGTCTCCGGTCACTGTAATTTGGTTGGGCGGATTACTGTTATCTACCATAGTAGTAGAGAAACTACCATCTACATACCAGTCGGCAGCCGGCCCTACATTCTGATATAAAACTGCTTTGGTAATAGTTATTGAGCCGGAGGTGGAGGTATAGGCGGTAGTTTGTGAGGCGTTTGCAAAACTGCTGATAGCACCATTAACGGTGTTCATAGTATAGGTGCCCACCTTTACCTGATTTCCTGAACTTGATAGGGATATTGCCCAACCGGTGGGCATTTGCTTTGCCAGCATGGTAAATAGTCCAACTGTAGAGTTACACGACCCGTTTACCGCATAGCTTCCAGCCGTTCCTTTTGGCAAAGTAAAACTGAATGTATAACTCTCCGCACCACTCACGGAGGCATTAAATATGGCATCAGGTATAGTGGGGTTATTGTTTGTGTTATTTTCTTTATCACAAGATGGCAAGAACATTATCATTAGTAGCGCTGCGGAAAATAGCATCAGAGTTTTTATTGGTTGCATAGTAATTCGGTTTTGGGTTAGTTAATTGTTTGTACAAAAGAGAGCAACCGATTACTGCTTATGAAGGAAATTATTTCCAGTTTGTGATAAAAAGGGGAGTAAAAAATTAACTTTGGTTAAGCAGTCGAGTATGAAAAATAAAGCACAATATCTGGTTAACTTACTGAGTGTCGAAGAGGCAAAGGAGTTCAGCAAACATCTGCTAAAATTAAAGTGCAAAAGTTTGTTGCTGTTATTCAGAAAACTTGCAAAATCAGAGCAACCCGATGGAACTATTGACAAGGGGCTTCTATTCAAAGCTATTTTTGGCATACCCCATACAAAGCAAAAAGATTATTTACTGCGAAACGAACTGCGATTATTGACAAATGAGTTAGTTCACTTTGCCGGACTCACCACATTACATCAAAAGATGAAAGCGGAACCCGACTTTCAATATTTGCATTACGTTATGTGGTTACTGAAGAAACCTTCCAATGAGTTAGGGCAAAAAGAAAGTGCTGAACTAATTAAAAATTATGCGGCAATTAACGACTACCGAAGTATATCAGATTTGTATAAGGCTCAAATTGACCCTTTTATATATCAGCGCGAAGCCACCGTTCAAAACTACGAGCAACTACTCAGCCTGATTCAGCAGTTTTATAAAGCTGAGATGAAAGACTATATGTGCCGGGTAATGGAGGTTAAAATGAAGGAGGCATTTGCAGACCGTACGCTCCATACATTGAACAATAGCTATCCGATTACAGATAAACCGATTCCCATTCCACAACCAGCGGCTATCATTGAAGAGGATAACTATCTGCGCTTTATTGAAAACGTTTGTGCATCGTACCGACAAAATGGTAACGAGAAAATTTGCAGTCTTCAAAAGGCCTTAAAGTTGTGTGACACCATAAGCAGGAGGGGCTTTGAGCGCAACCACACACGAAGCAGTCTATCGGCCCTTATCGCGCTAGAATATTTTTTGGCAGGCCAGTATTCCAAGGCCATTCCCTTTCACAAAAAAGCACTTGAAACCACTGAAGGACTAAGCAATCAAAACATTATTACTTATGCCTTTAATTACCTGAGCACTATGATGCGAATTGAGGCGTACGACCAGGCTATTGAAATAATTCATCAGTACCGCCCAATATGGGAACACATGCCTCGCGTGAAAGATCGCTTCATCTGTATGCAAGCGATGTACTATGTATTTTCAAATAATCCTACATCCGCTTTGCAATGCATTCCCCAAAAACGGAAACAAAGTGGGCTGGATCACTATTATTATTATCGCTTTATTCATCTAATCGTTCAGTTCCAATTCAACAATTTACTAACTGCTATTTCTGAAGTCGAGAGCTTTATTCATACCATCAGGAATAATGACGGCAATACTTCTTACATCAAACTGAGCATCCATTTCAAAAAATTAATAGAACTTACTACAGGGAAAAGTGCCTTAACTAAAAAACAATACTGCAAAAGGAATACAATACTGCTAAAGGAATTGGAAGAAAACAGAGGCGAGTTAGAGTTGGCAGATAATGCATTACTTTTCCGTTGGTTACACACCACTTTAAAAGCTGGAGTCCGGATAAGTAGTGTTCTATTTTCTTTTGCCCTTAATTTTGTGGAGATTAAACAGGTTCTGTGCAATCAGGAATGGGAATTGTCCGTTATATTATAACCAAAACTTGATAAGGATGAGGAAACTAATCATGGCATTAATCGTGTTCGGCATTTTAGGAATCGCTTCTTGCTCAAAATGCACTACTTGTTCACCTGCTCAAGGAGCCGACATTTCGGTATGCGATAAAGATTATAGCTCCGAAAGTGAGTATCAGGAGGCCGTAGATAGTTACGAAAGTGCTGGTTACAGTTGCTTCAATAGCCTATAAAAAAAGCAGACTCCAACTGGAGCCTGCTACAAATATTTTGCTTTGCTGTTTACTGAGCCATTCCGCCTTCAGCGCAAATAATTACTTTATTGTTGAGGCACTCTACAAACCCTCCGCTGATATCAAACTTTTTTTCTCCCTCCTTTGAACCTACGCGAACAGTACCATTTCCTAATGCAGAAATGATAGGAGCGTGTTTATCCAATATTTCAAAAAGTCCGTCCACACCGGGTAGCATCACCATGGTTGCCTCTCCGCTGAACAGCTTTTTTTCGGGTGTGAGAATTTCAAGTATCATTTTATTCAGTTGTCAGTTGTTCGTTGCCGGGTGTCAGGTTCTAAAGGGTTTCTGCAAACCGCCAACAATCAAAATTTAACGGTATTATTTCGATGCTTCCGCTAATAATTTTTCACCCTTCGCAATCGCTTCATCAATTGAACCTACAAGGTTGAAGGCTGCTTCCGGGTATTTATCTACTTCGCCATTCATAATCATGTTAAAGCCTCGAATAGTTTCTTGAATATCCACCAATACTCCTTTGAGGCCGGTGAACTGCTCCGCCACGTGGAAAGGCTGAGAAAGGAAACGCTGCACCCGTCTTGCACGGTGTACTACTAAGCGGTCTTCTTCGCTCAATTCATCCATACCGAGAATAGCGATAATATCTTGCAATTCCTTATAGCGCTGTAGTGTTTCTTTCACGCGCATAGCGCAACCGTAATGTTCTTCGCCCAATACTGCCGCGTTCAAAATTCTTGAAGTCGAATCCAATGGATCCACTGCCGGATAAATTCCCAACTCGGCAATCTTACGACTCAATACCGTAGTAGCATCCAAGTGAGCAAAGGTGGTAGCCGGAGCCGGGTCGGTCAAGTCATCGGCAGGTACGTAAACCGCCTGAACGGAAGTGATAGAACCGCGCTTGGTGGAAGTAATCCGCTCTTGCATTAAACCCATTTCGGTAGCCAAGGTAGGCTGGTAGCCCACGGCTGAAGGCATACGACCCAAAAGAGCCGACACCTCAGAACCTGCTTGAGTAAAGCGGAAGATGTTGTCAATAAAGAATAGAATATCACGTCCGCCTTTCGCATCATTTTTATCTCCATCACGGAAGTACTCGGCAATCGTTAGCCCTGAAAGGGCCACCCTTGCACGCGCTCCCGGTGGCTCGTTCATCTGACCAAACACCAAGGTAGCCTGCGACTGAGCTAAGGCAGCGGCATCTACTTTACTGAGATCCCATCCGCCTTTCTCCATACTGTGCTTAAATTCTTCACCATACTTTACCACATTCGATTCGATCATCTCGCGCAGCAAATCATTTCCCTCACGGGTTCTCTCTCCCACTCCTGCAAACACAGAAAGACCGGCATAGGCCTTGGCAATGTTGTTGATGAGTTCCATGATCAATACCGTTTTACCAACTCCCGCGCCTCCAAACAAACCAATTTTACCCCCTTTGGAGTAAGGCTCTAACAGGTCAATCACTTTAATACCGGTAAAAAGCACTTCGGCATCCGTAGAAAGGTCTTCATAGGCAGGGGGCATCCGGTGGATAGGGTAACCACCCTCTTTAGAAACCGGGATATTGATACCGTCTATCGCTTCGCCAATTACATTAAACAGCCGTCCTTTGATAGACTCGCCCACCGGCATAGTAATAGGAGAGCCTAAGTCGGCAGCATCCATTCCTCTTCTCAAACCATCGGTCGAATCCATCGCTACGGTTCTCACAGCGTCTTCTCCTAAGTGCTGCTGTACTTCCAGAATCAACTTCTGACCGTTGTCTCTTGTCACTTCAAGAGCACTCATAATTAGGGGAAGGTTAGCACTCTCACCTTCAAAACTTACGTCCACTACGGGACCGATTATTTGCTTGATTTTACCAATGTTTGCCATTACCTAAGGGATTTGTCTTTAAAAAGGCGGTGCGAAAATAAGTCTAAAAAGGAATTTACAAAATGATTTTGTTTGGATTCGCTGAACGAGGACTCGCTATATTTTCAAATAGTCGAATAGAATGCAGGTTGTTTTATTTACTAAGAACGCTTCCTTGAGGGAAATGGCATCCCCTACTTGTATTCTCCTACTTGGGGAGTAGCAATTATTTTAGACCTGATAGCCCTGTTCTCAAGCACTAATTTTCCAATACTACACCAATAAATTTTAAGATAATCGGGAAATAAACATTTTGTATGTCAAAAAAAATGGAAAGCTGTAATCTGCTATTTTAAGCCGTTTTCTTTATCGCTTAACAGACAAAAGTGAGGTGGCCGATTTCATCATATTTTTTAAATCGGGGGCAAGATTCAGCACTGTAATACAGAAAATATAAAAGACAGTGGCAACCATTGACCTTAAAATGATATTTACTACCGGGGAATGAATTTTGGGAATCAAGAAGACTAAACCAGCGGTAACAATAATTACGGCCACAGCCTGCATGGTCTTGAAAGAATAGGGCTGAAACCCAAAACTTCGATACACGATGATATACTTAGCAAAGAAATAAAGTATGGCGGAGAGTGCCGTGGCAGATGCGGCTCCATTTAACCCATAGAGGGGCACTAAAATCAGGTTCATCATAAAGGAGAAAAACATGACTGCGATTAACAACATGCCCCCCTTCCAAAAATTATCAGAACTGAAAATGATCTGAGTAATGGCTCCTCCGGCAATATTGAACATCGCCCCTACACTGATAATAAAAACCACACTTAGTCCACCGGCATACTTGGGGGGCAGCAACTGCAAGATGAACTCTATGTTGGTAATTATTCCGATAAAAATCAGTCCTGAAATAATGATCAGATATTGCACCGACAAGTAATAAATCTTCTTTATTTCGTCTAATTCGCCATGCGTCAGTGAGTGAGAAATTTTTGTGCCGGCTATTCTGTCAATAGCGTTCAAGGGGGCTTCAATTATATTGGGAATAAAAGCTGCCACCGTGTAAATTCCTACAAACTCCAGTTTGTAATATTTTGCGATCACTAAGGAGTCTATAAACTTAATTCCCAGAGAAGCAACGGAGACAAATGACATCCACAAACCAAATTTTGTCATAGCGGAGAAATTCCCATCCTTCAGAAGTGACCAGTTGATGTTGATACTTGGCTTATCTACAATAAATAGATACCCTAAAAGCGACACGGTCTGCGTTCCATACACCCCTACAAACAGAAATATGAAGGTTGGGAGTGTAATTATTTTAGAGTAATAGACCGTAAATAACAAGATGGACAGTACCCTCACCAACACCTCATTAAACAAAACCGGAAAAGTTGTTTTAAAAAGAGAATTTGAGTAAAGAGTGAGCACCGCATTAAACCCGATGATGAAACTAAGTGGAAGAACGTACGCATAAAACTCCGTAAACAGTGGCGACTGTTCCTGATAGGTTTTTATAAAAAAGCCTTTAGTCATCCACAACAGGGAGAATATCACTAAGGCCCCTGAAACCATATAGAGGAGAATGATGCCGAAAAAGCCATTATGCCCATTCTCTGAATTGCGAAATACCGGGAAATATTTAACGGTGATAGTGCCAATACCTAAAGGAAGAAAAACCCCGACCAAAGAGGATAGGCTAAATAATACCCGAGTCAATCCTATTTCTTCCGCAGTTAAAAAGTGCGGTTGTATATAGAGCAAACTAACAAACCCCAATAAAAGCCCGGCAAAGGTGACAATGGTGTTCTTTAAACCTTGTCGTTGAATTATTCCCAACTATTAGAAGTTTATATTAGAAGTTTATTTTTGAAAAAAAACACATTGCGTGCAGTAAAACAAATTGCAAGGGTATTCATTTATCCACTTATTACTTCAATGGGTATTGAAAGGCTTTTTTCAGTGGCCAGCAAAAATAACAAACTGATTCTCGTTTATCATGGCGTGGTAGAACAACCCAATGCTAAAGTCAGCGTTGGCCCCATCTCTTTAAAGCAGTTTACGCAGCACCTTGCCTATTTCAAGAGAAACTTCAATTTAGTTTCTCTTGAAACGATATTTGATATGTATCGGAATGATTTCGTTCCCAACAAAAAAACAATAGCGCTGACCTTTGACGATGGTTATGAGAATAATTACTCAAATGCTTACCCCCTATTAAAGCAAAGTGAGATACCGGCAACCATTTTTGTGGTTTCTGAAAACATCGAAATGGAAGACCGAATTACATGGTATGACTTTTTGGATTTAGTGAAACCTGATTTGGAACTTACAAAAGTGAATTTTGAGATTATAAAAACTCCTCCTCAACGCACCATCTCCAATTTAAAGGACTTAGTGAAGTCTTTGGACATTGAGAGACGAACTGCGCTTTTTGCTGAAATCAAGAAACAACTACCCAATAAAAATTATCTGGCTCAATATCCTCGGGAACATTGGAGATTAATGAATAAGAACGAATTAAGAGTATTGTCAGATTCTGGAATTATAGAGATTGGAGCGCATACGCAACATCATCCCAACTTAGGAAGCATTCCTTCTGAATGGGTATATAAAGAGGTTAGCGAGTGCAAGCGTATCCTTTCTGATTTATTGCAAAAGGAAATTAAGTCTATTGCCTTTCCCGATGGGAGCTATACTGATGAAGTGAAAAATATTTGCTTATCTGTCGGGTACGAAAATCTCCTGGCAGTTGATTATAGATGTTCTTCTGACAAGAATGACAAAAATATCTTACCTCGATACTGCTTGAGTTCCACCACCACTTATGAGTCAAATATAATTCAGGTAAACAGGCACTTCAGGTCATACGGATTCTAGAAAGTATCAAAATCGGCTAACACGTATTTGAAGTTCTCTAAAGGTAGTCCTGATTGCAAATCAAGATACCCGATATAAATTCCTTCTTTGCTTTCCATCTTTTCTTTCAGTAAATGATCCCAAGTAGAACCGGGGCTAACGGGAAAAAGCAGGTGGTTACTTCCCAACAAAAATGATAGCCATTGAAGTTTCTTAAGTACAGATTCTATTCCATCGGAAGCCGCTAAATCTAAATCGCCAATCAACAAATCTCCATCTACTTTTATCCATGCGCGAGATTTGCTTACTGAGACAAAATAATTTTTATGGTATGTTTTGTACTGCATGAATGCCGGGCTTCTTACCACTCCTCCGGTATTTTCGGTAATTACAGAATTATGAATCTCCATACTGTCCGACAGATAACTTCTGATTATAAAATCGGAGTACTTCTTGTAAATGGGCATCAAAAAATGAAACCGTTTTGCCAACCCCGCCAAAGGGATGGTGCGAACGCGAATCTGATAATTAATCATATTCTCATGGTGTGTCCAGTTCAATTTTTTTACAAAGCCCGGATAAGAGTTTTTGTTAGGGAATCCGAAGATAAATTGTATCCCTTCCTGTTTTGCCAGTTGGTAGGTCATCTTAGCAAGCGAAGTAAACAGCCCTTTCCCTCCATGTGCCGGATGCGTCATGGTATCACCGGATTGAGCAGCTAAGTATTGCTTTCCTTTATACTCCATCCGATAAGGATACACGCCATAGAATGCGGCTGCTTGTCCTTTTGTGTCAAAGGCGATATACCCCAGATGCTTTGCTCCCAAATAGCCGGTATCCATTTTCTTTTGAAAAAAACGAATATCCTTTTTAGCGCCAAAAGCACTTTCCGACAGAGAACACAAATCCTTGTAATACGCTTCATTAATTCTTTCAAATCGGTACTCCTCCATAATCTCTACGCTGTATTCTTCAAAAACCATCTGACGCGCTTTTCCATCAGCAACTGCACCCAGTGCAGGTATATGGTATCCCACGAATTTCGCCACAAAAATTTCTTCTTGAACTCGCCATAGGTAAATCCCCTTCCGGTTAAATCAACGGGTGGGTTGGGCTGATAAGTAGGGCTTACTTCCAGAATGATTGGTTCGGTGTTCAAATCATCGTGCTGCCAGGTAATGTCGAAGGCTCCGGTAGAAATATTCAGCCGTTTAAAAGTATCCATGATGTATGCTCTCCATTGTTCCGGGAACGTGACAAAATCAACATTGCTGCCGTGCATCGTAGAGGTGGGTTTCCATTCTTTAGAAGGGTTGGTGCGCCAGTAGTGCAATACAATTTCATCCCCGATAATAATTACACGAAAATCCATGTGCATATCTACCAACTGCTGCACGATAATAGTTTCATTTCGCTTTTTGAATTTTTCTGAAGCGCATAGTTCTATCGCTTCCTCCCGGCTGTTTATTTTATGCACCCCCAAGGAGCCATAGCTGTGCTCTTCCTTAATCAGGCAGGGAAAGTTTATAGCTGCTTTTGTCAACTGCTCTACCGATTTGAAAAGTTTCGTTGGCGGAGCATGAATACCCAATTCATCAAACCGCTGGTGCATGTATGCTTTATTTTCCCAATACACAATTTCATGCGAGCCGAGCATTACTTTATTTCCATTGCTTTCTAACAGGCGACACCAGCTTACCAAAAACTCGGTGTAGTTGATGTGGCCGGTGTTATTGAATAATTCCGAAGCATTATAAAAGATGATCTTATTCTTCAGTCGGTGGTAATCCTTCCCGGTAAAAATGCTGAACTTTTTACCCTGCTTCACAATCGCGCCAAGGAGCAAAAGATCTAATTCTAAATGATGAATGAGCCACTTATCCGCCCACAAAGGGGTAATCATTACAATTTCTCCCTCCCGGCTGTATAGCTGAAGGAATTGAATCCAATTAACTCTGCGGATGCAGATAATAATACGGATGAGTCGCTTCGTATTTCGCTTTAAAAAATCCTTCACAAATGTTTGTTTTGAAACCTCACGATAGTCTGGTAGCCGATGTATTTCAAGGGCATTTTCAAAAGTAATTCAATTTCCTTCTCATAAAATTTCACGGCTCCGTTTTCGTGATTATAGCTCATATCATCCACCAACCAAACGCGGCTTACTTCAGAAACAGCCATCTCCGCATACTTTATTTTGTCGGCAGCCGAAGGAACAATAATAACATTAGAAGCATCCGCAGGAAATTGATTTTGGCGCAACCATTCTAGCGTTGACCCGCACATTTTGTAGGAGCGAGCGGTGAGAAAAATCAAAGTGCGGGAAGGGGAGTCGGCAATAGCACGGGTGAGTTGCTGCATCTTAGGAAAGGCTTCTAAGGTTAGATGTCTTTGCTTTTCGGAAGTGAACGTTTGCCGGAGAGATGGATAGGTATGGGCGATAGTATTATCAATATCAAAAATGAAAACACTTATATGCCGGTGGCCTCGGAGAAATAAGCGAAACTTCCTTCGGAACCAGCAGTCGGCTATGTAATTAAAAAGTACCCTGCCTATATTCATCAGCCGGAAGTATTAATTTTTGGGTTTCAGAAAATTCATTCAGGTTTGTAATACATACAAGTATAATCAAAAAGTAAAGCGGGCACTATTGAATCAGCGAAAGAACATACTGTTTTTCTATAACTACCTTTCTTCCTTTGTGCGTAAGGATATCGCTATTCTCACTTCGGAGTTTAATGTGTGTTCTCATGATTTCTATGCTGTGGCCAAATGGCAGCTTCCCTTTCGTTTTATTTCGCAAAAGTTATTTCTGCTCCGCCATATCCTGCGTGCCGATTTAATTGTTTGCCAGTTTGCCGGATACTCTTCGGTGCTTCCTGTGCTATTCGCAAAAATTTTCAGAAAGCCATCCTTGATTATTGTAGGAGGAACAGATGCGCACTACTTTCCGGGAATCGGTTATGGCAACTGGCAGAAAAAATATCTCCAGTCGGCTACCGCTTTTAGTTTCCGATTATGTACGCACATAGCTCCGAAGCATAGCTCGCTCATGAAATTTGAATACCGATACGATTCCGATGAACCTACCTTTCAAGGATTGTACGAGCGAATGCCGGGTTTAGAAACTCCCTTTACACCAATCACCAATGGCTACGATCCCACAAAATGGAACTGCACAAAACCAAAACGGAAAAACACTTTCATTACGGTGAGCAGTGGGTGGGAATACCCTTTTCAAACTAAGTTGAAAGGAATTGATTTGATATTAGCTACAGCACCGCATTTCCCTGAATGTGAGTTTGCCATACTGGGAGTGCCGGATAAAAATATTTTTGGAGAAATTCCTTTGAACGTTACCCTATTGCCTCCCTGTAAAAACGAGGCGTTGAGTGCCGTGCTAAGCGAATATGAGTTCTATCTGCAACTTTCCATTGCAGAAGGTTTCCCCAACTCTCTCTGCGAGGCGATGTTATGCGAGTGTATTCCTATCGGCTCCAACGTATTTTCTATCCCTGAAATTATCGGTAACACCGGATATATTTTGAACTTCAGAAAGCCCGATGAATGCAAAGAGTTGATTGGGAAAGTGCTGTCTGAAAATAAAACAGAGTTAGGCAAAGCTGCTCGTGCGAGAATTGTCGAAAACTATTCAGCAGGCAAACGAACCAGCGCTTTGTTGGCACTTTGCAATAAGTTGACCAGCCAATAAATGAATGTGAACGGGGTAAAGGAGTTTATAGCAGTAGCCGGCCACATCAACTCTTTACGGGGAGGCGATCTAACTCTGATGCCAACAAACCTGTCAAATATTTGCGGCTAAAATTTTGATGAAGAGCGGGCAGATATTTTACTTGCTGATGGGTATTAAAATTGTTGATACTCTCCAATAGTTGCGCCTTCATACTGTCGGCATCGGCAAAGTCAATCATAGGCTTTCTACCGGTTTGCTTTAAAATTGTTGCGGCATCTCCATCCACCGGCCCTATTGAAATCAACTCGGTGCAGGCAGCTAAATATTCAAATAATTTTCCGGTAACAATCAGTTTATTATCGGGCACATCGGGAACAATAAAGAGAAGCATAGAAGCGGTTTGTAGAAGAGCAATAGCCGAGCGATGATCTATAAAATCTTGAAAGAGGCAATGCTTTTCAATTCCGGCTTCCGCAATGCTTTGCTTGACCGAATGATCTACTCTACCGATGCACTCCACCGTGATAGTATTCCCTTCCTGAATTAATTCTGCAATAACCAGCCAGAGTTTTACAGAATTCTGGCTGGTCATCAAATTACCGATGTACCGCAACACAAAACCAGATTGGCCCTTCCTCTCTATGGCTGTGCTAAAATCATCTTCATCGTAGCCGTTGTGTATGATGCGGATGTTAGTGGCTTTGCTTTCAAACCCGGCCTTTAGCCCGGGGCTAATCACTGTTACCAGGTCAGCAGCAGCCAACACCTGCTCTTCCATCCGTTTATCTTTTGCTTTGGTACCGGCAGTTCGGGGGAGTAGCTTATTGTAAAATATCTTCGTCCACGGATCGCGAAAATCCGCGACCCATTTTAATCCGTATTTCTCCTTTAGTTTTAAACCAATTAAATGAGTCGAATGGGGTGGCCCGGTAGTGATGATAGCATCTATTTTTTCGCTTTCAATAATTTCTTGCGCTTGCTTTAAAGCATAAGGCACCCACCCTTTTCGCGCATCGGGAATAAAGAAATTGGCTCTTACAAACTCAGCTACTTTTTGAACAAAAGACTTGTTATCGCTGGCACCTACTGCTACCACGGGCATTGCTTTCCCCTTTTTCCCTCTCAATAAATTATAGAATTCAAAGGGTTCAAATGTTTTGGTGCGATACACTCTTAATGCAGGAGAAATTTCTTGCAGCAAGGATTCATCCTTATACGGATAACTGCCATTGGCCACCGTAACGATAATCGGCTCCCAACCGAATTCGGGTAAAAATTTCGAAAACTTGAGAAAGCGCTGTACCGCCACTCCTCCGGCCGGAGGAAAGTAATAAGTGAAAATCAGTACCTGTTTCTTCACTTCTTCTTTTGCTGTTTGGGAGTTGCCTTTTCTTGCTTCGCAGGAGGGCTTGGCTCGGTAGGCAACTCTTTAAATTTTTTGTATCCGGCAGCACCTAAAATTCCTATTACCAACAGGAATAGCAAGAACGAACCGGCATACGATATCGCATTTCCTTCGGTGACGCTCTTCGGTTCAAACTTGAATTCGATTTTGTGCGAACCCGCAGGAATCACCAATCCGCGCAACACATAGTTGCAACGGAAATGCGCTACTTTTTTTCCATCAATATAGGCATGCCATCCTTTCTCATTGTTGTAATAGATTTCAGAAAACACGGCTAAGCCATCGGCTGTGGCGTTCGATTGATAAGTTAGCCGGTTGGGGGAGTACTCCGTGAGTTGAATGGTGGCGGTGCTGTCGCCACTGTAATGCCAGTTGCCCACTATAGATTTGTATCTTTCATCAATCACTACGGTATTCTTAGGCTCAAAGTTGTTGAGGTCGGCCATTTCCTCATCGGCATTTTTCGCCCACTTTATTTCCTTCACAAACCAAGCATTTCCCAAAGCATTGGGATTGAGCTGCGCCATCGGCTCTTTTGTTTGCTGATTGTTGACGATGAAATACTTTGTGTTGAGCATGTCTAACACACTCATATTATTTTTTGAAATTTGGTTTTCTATTAAGTCCTGATAGCGGATCAGTTTAGCGGCATGGTACCCTCCTACCGATTTGTGATAATAGGAAGTCATAGCATCGTTGAATGGGTCGCGGGTAAGATTATAAACCCGGTAGTCAGGGTCGGTATCTTTTAATATATCCAGATCGGCTTGCGTAGGCGCATGATTATTTTTGTATTGAGCGCTTTCTACAAAATCATCGGCATTCAAGTAGCGCTTGCCTACTGACCAAGCATCTACCAAAAAGAGAAGCGCAAAAGCTCCGATAAATAATGTTTGCGACAGTTTTTTCTTCACAAAAAACCAAACTAAGCCGAAGGCTGCTACAATGAAAAACAAAGAGCGAAGGGCATCGGCACGCAATAGGCTGGCTCTATCTTTCTTGATGGCATCTATCAACCAACCATTTCCCGCATCGTAGTATTGCTTATCGCCTGCTGAGGAAAAGCTGAAGAACATTCCCCCAAACAGTCCGAACACAATCACGATGCCCGCTGTTATTCCTCCTGCAATCTTTAATTTTTTCAATGTTTCCTCTGCCGAAACCTTCCCCGATAAAATTTCATTCAACCCAATAAGTGCTAACAGCGGTACTGCGAGTTCGGCAATGACTAACGCCATACTCGGTGTTCGAAACTTATTGAAAAAAGGCAACAGGTTAAACATCCATTTATAGAATGGCGTGTGATAACCAAATGAAAGCAAGAAGGAGAAAACGGTGAGTACCAGCAGCACCCATTTAATGTGAGAGCGAACCAAGAGCAAGGAAAAAATAAAGAGAAACACAATGGCGGCTCCAAAGTAAACCGGCCCGGAGGTAAAGGGTTGCTCGCCCCAATAAAGCGGCATTTGCTTGATATAGCGCTCGGCTGTGGCCGGGGCTACCCCCTTGTTTATCATTTCCTGATAAGTGGCCGAACTCTCACTCAACTCACCACCTGAGGCTCCTCCCTTTATGTCGGGAATGAGGACCGAAAGAAATTCCCCATCTAAAAAGCCATAGCTCCAGCGAGTGGCATAGTCAAAATCTAAGCCACCGCCTTTAGTGGCTTCCTTCTTATGCGTCAATTCCGATGAACCTCCGCGAATAGTTTCCTTGGCATATTCCTGCGTGCTCCACAGGTTGCCAATATTGGGCATTACCGCCAGCAATCCGGCAACCACCAATACTGCCGAAGCCTTTACAAAATTCATCACTTTTCTATCCAATATATCAACAATCAAAAAATAGACGGCTACCATCCCCAACATCAGCAAAATATAATACGCCACTTGCAGGTGGTTGGCATCTATGGCCATCGAGAGAAACAAAGCCGTGAGCGCAGCGCCTACCAATATATTTTTTCTATACGCCAACACCACTCCACCTAACACAGGGGCCATTAAACTCATGGCTTGCACCTTAGTGTTGTGCCCCGCCTCTAACGATACTAAGAAGAAAGACGAAAGCCCATAGGCCAGCGCACCCGCTAAACTCAGCCAAGGATTTACGCCAAAGCACAGGAGTAAAATGTAAAAGCCCGTAAAGGCCATAAACATCAGCACCGCAGCATCCGGGAAAAACACTTGTAAAGAATGAACTATCCTATCCACAAAATTGCCGGGGTATTTCATCGAAATCTGATAAGCGGGCATCCCTCCAAACATGCGGTTGGTCCACATGGCCGGGTCATCAGGATGTGTTTCATTCCAATCAACTATTTCTTTGCTCATGCCTTCCCATTGGGTCACATCTCCCTGGCTCAAGGTCATACCCTGATATTGAGGTAAAAAGTAAACGATGGTGAGCACAGCAAAACTGATGACGGCAAGGATATGCGGCAGGATTTTCTTTTGCATAGGAATTGTTTGTAAGCCTTTATTTGAGCAGGCCGGACGAAAATAAGAATTAGGGAATTACAAGATAAACACAGCCTGAAATTGTAAACAGAATAAACCTTTTTACTTTTGAGCAATGCAGCCCAACCGGCTGTTTATGTTCAAGAAACACCTTTATGAAAAGTGATACGATTTTAGTCACCGGTGCCTGCGGGCAAATAGGCAGTGAACTGGTTTTGGCCCTCCGTAAACAATATAAAAATGTGATTGCCTCTGACTTGAAAGAACCGACCGGTGAACTGAAAGAAAGCGGTGAATTTGTGCGCTTAGATGTGCTACATAAAAATGGATTGAGCGAGTGTGTTCATCAATATGGAGTAAAGCAAATGTACCATTTGGCAGCTATCCTTTCAGCTACTGGGGAGCAGAATCCCGAACTGGCTTGGCGCATTAACATGAAGGGACTGCGCAATATGCTCGATGTGTGCACAGAATCATCTGTTCAGAAACTATTTTTCCCCTCCTCTATGGCGGTGTTTGGCCCGCATACCCCCAAGGTAAACACCCCTCAATATACGGTGATGGATCCCAATACTATCTATGGTATATCGAAACAAGCAGGGGAGCGCTGGTGCGATTGGTATTTTCAGAAAAAAGGATTGGATGTGCGCAGTATTCGCTATCCCGGACTTATCTCTTATAAAACAAAGGCCGGTGGCGGAACCACCGATTACGCGGTAGATATTTTCTTTGAAGCGCTGGAAAAGAAAAAATACACTTGCTTTTTGAAAGAAGATACCCTGCTGCCCATGATGTATATGCCCGATGCGGTGCGCGGTACGATTGAACTGATGGAAGCTCCTGCTGAAAAAATTACGGTGCGTTCGAGCTACAACCTCTCCGGCTTCAGTTTTGCCCCGGCTGAATTAGCTGCTGAAATCAAGAAACAAATTCCCGATTTCACTATCATCTACCAACCCGATTTTCGTCAATCTATTGCCGATAGCTGGCCCAAAAGTATGGACGACTCTTATGCTAAAACAGATTGGGGATGGAAGCCCGAATTTGACCTGAGTGCTATGACTAAAGATATGATCGCCAATATTGAGGCGATGCAGGAAACCGTATAGCTTTCCGGGCGCAGTTGATTCTGCAAAATTTATAGCAGACTTGCCTAAATATTTCGCAAGCGGCATCTGAGTACAATCAACTATTTAGTAGCAGCTAAAGGAGCACAAAAAAGGCGCAAATGATTTTTTTGCGCCTTTTGCTTTAGGTGTATATCTTTTCTATCAGATCCTTAAATTTTTCTAACACCACCTTTCTTTTCACTTTCATGGTGGGGGTCAGTTCGCCCGTTTCAATGCTCCATTCGGTCGGCATCAATTCAAATTTTTTAATCGTTTCCCACGAGCCGAAATTTTTGTTCTTCTCATCTATCGCTGCGCGGAACATTTTAAGCACCTCCGGATTGGTGGCCATCTCTTCGGGGGTTTTGGCATTCACTCCGTTTTTGAGGCACCACTCTGTTAGGTTTAGGAAATTGGGAACAATCAAGGCACTTACAAAATTCCGGTTTTCGCCCACGGCCATGATTTGCTCGATGTAGGGAATCTCCTTCATTTTGTTTTCTAACTGCTGCGGAGCAATGTATTTGCCTCCCGAAGTTTTGAAAAGCTCCTTCACACGGTCGGTTATCTTAATGTATTTGGCTCCTTTGTATTCCACCCAAGTGCCCACATCTCCTGTTCTCAACCAGCCATCTACCACCGTTTCTGCTGTGAGGTCGGGGCGCTTATAGTAGCCCATCATCACGTTGGGGCCTTTGGCTAATATTTCTCCTTCGCCTAACGCCATGCCTTCCCGCTGTTCCATTTTCACCTGTACTCCTTCAATTGGAATGCCGACTGTTCCGAATTTGATTCGGTCTAATTCAAAGGGATTGATAGAGATAACGGGGGAGGATTCTGTTTGACCGTAGCCCTCAATAATAGGGATGCCGGCACAAGTAAATACTTTGGCGAGCAAAGGATTCAGCGCAGCCGCTCCGGTGCAAATTCCTTCGCATTCGCCTCCGAGTGCTTCGCGCCATTTTGAATAAATCAACTTGTTATATACTGCGCGTTTCAGTTTATCGGTGAGGCTGTATTCTTTCTCTACATCAAAATTCTGAGCAAACTCCAGCGCATTGTTGTAAAGGCTTTTTTTCCAGCCTTCCAAGTTGCCGGCTGCTCCTTGCAATTTGATATACACCTTCTCTAACAATCGAGGAACGGAGGTGAAGAAGTTGGGCTTTACTTCCTTGAGGTTGTCGGCAATGGCCTCCATACTTTCGGCATAGTAAACCGACACGCCACATCCCATGTAAACGTAAATAACCATGCGTTCGAAAATGTGACATAGGGGCAGAAAACTCAGCACCTTCTTAGTTTCATTCAGTGGTAACACCGGGCGAGATCCCTTCACGTTGCTCACCACATTGTTGTGCGAAAGCATTACTCCTTTAGGATTGCCGGTAGTGCCGGAGGTATAAATAATGGTGGCTAAAGTTTCGGGGTGGATGCTCGCTTTCAGTTTCTCAACTTCTGCCAAATCACCGCCATCGGCCAGCTTTAAGAATTCGGAAAAATGCTTACAGCCGGGAACTTCTTCAAAGCTGTAAATATCTTTTAGCGAAGGTACTTCACTTTTGATAGCATTGATTTTCTGAAACAACTTCGCATCGCTCACGAAGGCATATTTAATCTCGGCATCGTTAAAGATGAATTTATACTCGTGCTCGCTGATGGTGGGATATACCGGCACGTTCACCGCACCCACTTGCTGCATTCCAATATCCACCGCATTCCACTCGGGACGGTTGTTAGAAATGATGGTGATTTTATCCTGCGGTTTTACGCCCAAGCTCAACAAGCCAAGGCTCACCTTGTTGGCCATATTGATAATGTCCTGGGTCGAGAACTTTATCCAATTGCCGTTTACTTTGTGGGCAAAGGCATCTTGCTTCGGGTAGTTTGACTGCTGGAAATAAATGATGTCAAACAATCTGGTAAAATCTGTCATAGCTAAATTATTTTATGGTGTTGCAAGGTGGTAAATATATTGATTCTGAGGTCAGTTGAAAAAGGTAATTGGCCGATTATACATCCGGTACAGGCATTAAATATTGCTGGCTCTTCTTTCGTTGCGCGACTGTGCAGGGCTGCCACCGCCAAAATTGACCACTAACTGCACCGTGTATGAGCGTGGCTTGTCGGGCTTAGCTATTCTGAGAGAGTAGTTAGAGTTCATGACGTTTTTCACCAAAAAGTTGAGGGAGATATTCTGATTGAAATCATAACCTGCCCGCAAATCCCACACTACATCTCCTTTGTTCAAACGGTTCTCGCGATAGGTTTTAGCATCTTTAATAAACACTTCAAAGATGCGATCTACGCGAGTCATGTAACTATAGTATTGGAGGGCCGTGCCGATGTGATATTTGTTGTAGAGAATAAAGTCTAGGTCAATCTTTAGTTGATGCGGAGTGCGGTATTTTAATTGCCCTCTGGTGAGAGAATCCCACACGGCATAATCGGCTGCGGGATCGGAAGGATTTGATTTAGGCGTAGCAATCACAAAGTGGGTAAAGGCATCTTTCAAAAAGTCACCCACATTGTGCGTCACCGAAGTGTCGTTCAAATCTACTCCATAAAAATAGGTGTAGCCCAAAAGAGTGGTAAAATCAACGGGGCCAATCTTCCCTTCGCCATAGGCAGAGATTTCCCATCCGAAAATCCGGGCCTTGCTCACGTTCTGCGATTGAAAGTAGGGGTAAAAGCCGGTGTTGTCGAACTTAGTGCCGAAAGAAAACTCGATCATGTTTTTAAACTCCGTCCAAAACAGCACGGCATCTAAGTACCCCAACCAATTATTGATTTTCAGACTTCGCTTGTAGCCCAACTCAGCCGTGAATCCCTGCTCGGGTTTAATGTTTGGATTGGGGAGAATACGAATGCCCGCCAAGTTGTAATCCACAAACCGCTCGGCCACGCTGGGCACTCTGAAGGCCTGCCCAAACGAAGCTCGGATGTAATTATATTTTCTGATTTCGAAATTTACGCCTGCCCTGAAAACGGGGATGGTGGGCGTAATGGCGCTGTCTAAACGCACATATTCTTCGCGAACACCGGCATTTGCGGTAAAGAATTTATAGGTCACTTCGCCCTGTAAAAATCCTCCTCCGAAATCGGCCTTGTGTTTTCCAAGCGTGCCGTCATCAACAATCCAGTGTTCGTTGCTCACCCCGGTCAGTAATCGGAATATTTTTCCGAAGTCGTGGCGGAACTGGTAATCCACGCGGTAAATCCAGAAGTCTGTTTCGCCATCCAAATTATTTTGCCGGAAGATGCGGGTGTATAGCTTGTGCTCACTTTGCGATTTATCTATAAACCTGAACTTAGGGTCAACGAAAGCATAGAAATAGCGTTCGTCAACATCCACTCCGCTGGCCGATAAGTAGGGGTGCCCGCCATCCTGCCAGTAAAACTGGAAGCCGTCCTTGCGATACATTAAATTGGCGTTTAGCTCCAGCGTAAGGCGCTGCAGTTTTTTGGGCTTCCATCTAATCTTAGCGCTGAACCGGGTGAAGTAGTCATACTCTTCATTCAGAAAACTTTGAGAGCCTTGCAACATTCCTCCGAGCACAAAATCTATAGGGCCAAATTTCTGTTTATGCAGAAAGGACATTCCGGCTAAGTTGGGGTTGCTGAAGAATTTGCCATCGCGTTTCCACCACTGAAAAGAATCTACCGGAGGTTTCCCCATTCCTTCATAAAAGAAGGTGAGGCGAGTGGAAGGAGTATCGCGTGCATAAGCGGTAGTTACGTTCAGTACCCCGTTGAGCGCAGAGCTGCCGTACTGCATCGTTGAAGCGCCTTTAATCACCTCCATCTGCTCCACATTTTCTACCGGAATAAATTGCCAGAGTATTCCTCCCCGGTCTGCCGTCATCAATGGCATTTCGTCCACCACCAGTAATACTCGACTACCCGAACCATAGGCATAGCCGCTTCCTCCGCGAATGCTCATTTGCCCGTCCAGCACATTTACTCCCGGTATTTTAGAAACGGCATTCTGCATGTTCGTAATATTATTGGCTTCCAGCAATCGAGGCTTCATCACGTCTATACTTTGCGTGATTTTCTGGATTTTAACCCCGATTTTATTTTCTCCGATCACGACTTGTTGAAGCTCCAAAGGATTTCCGCCCAAATTGATATTGAGTGTTTTGGTTTCACCTTCCTTCATCGTCAGCAATTGAGTATCGGGGTTCATGCCGATATAGCTGATCACTAAGGTTATTTTTCCGGGGCTTACCTTTAATTCATAATTGCCTTTAGCATCGGTCAGCACTCCGTTAGCAGGCAACTCCACCACATTCGCACTTTCTAATAATTCACCGTTAGTGCCGTCTTTAACAGTTCCTTTAATGGTGGCTGTTTGTGAGAACGAAAGAGGGACGAGTAGAATACTTGCTGCAATGGTCAAAAGAATCTGACGCATAAAATTTTCTTTTTTAATGTCGAAATCACGCGACAAAGTATAGAATTATAGTTGTTCTATACAAATAATACATTTGCCCATTCCGCAATGAGCAATAAAATTAAGAAGAGTGTTATCTCCCCAAGTCCCCATACCGGTGGTTCGGGCTTTGCTATTGCCGGAAAACCACTCCGATATTTTTACGCTTGGGTTGTGGTCCTTTCGTTTTTGGCGTACGGCAATACCCTCTTCAACGATTATGGATTAGATGACTCATTAGTAACGAACCACAATCCGCTGATTGAAAAAGGGCTGAAGGCATTGCCTGAAATTTTCACTACTAACTATATTGCGGAGGAGGGCATTCATCTGGACTACCGCCCTTTGGTGAAGGCTTCTTATGCCTTGGAATACACCCTTTGGGGATGGAGGCCCGGCATCAGTCATTTTATCAATATTCTTCTCTTTGCCTTTGCCGGCTGCGTGCTGTTTAATGTGTTGCTCGAAACCTTTTCGGCAAAGTATTTTCAAGTGCTGTTTATAGGTGTGTTGATTTATATGGTGCATCCGGTGCATACTGAAGTAGTGGCCAGCCTAAAGAACCGGGACGAGATATTCGTTCTGCTATTCTCTTTTCTTTCGGCTCGGTTCTTTTTAAAGTATGCCGACTCTCAAACGGTGAAATTCTTTGGCATTGGGCTGCTGATGTTTTTATTGGCGCTCTTCTCAAAAATTAGTTGTTTGCCTTTTATCGCTTCTATTCCCTTGCTGCTGTATTTCAAAAACAAAAATGTAAAGACGGCAGCTTTGGCTTTTGTGGGTCTGGCGGTGTTGGCGGCAGCCTATTACTTTGTAGTGATTCACAGCTTACCCGGTTTCGCCCGGCCTTATGATTATGTAGAAACTCCGCTCCCTTATTTACAAGATATGTCGCTCAAACTCGGAACGGCATTTTACTCCTTAGCTTGGTATCTGCGGTTGTTAGTGGTTCCGTATCCTTTGAGTTTTTACTATGGCTATCAATATGTAGAACTGGTTCCATTATTCTCTCTTTGGCCCATCGTATCCATCATTATTCATCTCTCACTTTTTGTTTTGGCGGTGTACCTGCTCCGCAGAAATCGCTTGGTTTCATTTCTATTGCTTTTCTACCTCATTCAAATTTCACTTTACTCCAATTTAGTGTTGCCGCTGGTGGGAATAGTAGCCGAGCGAGGATTGTTTTTTGCTTCCCTCTCCTTTTGTGTGTTGCTGAGTTGGCTAATCAACTACAGTTGGCAAAACATTCGGGAGAAGCCGCATCCTGAAAGTAAAAAAGCAGCGCTTCTCTACGATGTCAGGCTGGGAGCCGTCAAAACCATCTTGGTTTTGGTTTTATTAATGGGCTTTGGCGCGGTTACCATTGCGCGAAATCAGGAGTGGAAAGACACCCTTACACTGTTTGAAGCCGACATGCCACATCTCGAAAACTCCGCCAAGGCCAATTATATGATGGCGAAGGAAATCAGAAGAATTTATCGGACGGATCCACAACTCACGAAGGAGAAATTAGAAACCGAATCGGCTAAAGCGGTGCATTACTACAAACGCGCTATCGAAATATACCCTCAATATGCGCAGGCTATGGAAGAGTTGGGGATGGTGTATGCCATAGAGCAGCGCAATACTTCGATGGCTATTCCTATGTTTAAAGAAGCCTTTGTCATTGATTCTACGCTTTGGCGAAGTGCCAATAATTTGGCGCTTTCGTTTCAGTTATCGAAAGACACTGCCGAAGCCGTGTATTGGTATGAGCGATCGGTGAAAGCACATGCCGATAATCCCAAAGGCTTAGTAGAATTGAGCAAGCTCTATTACATGCAAGGGAAGAAGGAAAAAGCCTTGTGGGCCAATGGGCAGTTACTCAAAGTGGCTCCCGATTCGTATCTTCCTTATTACAATTACGCCATCTATTACATGCTGGAGAAAGATACCGTTTCTGCCGTTAAATATTTCGAGGAGGACATTAAGCGCGGAGAACGCGAGCAGTTCCCGTACTTCTTTCTTTTCAGATATTATTTGCAGAACGGAGATACAGCAGCGGCTGTGCGCGTAAAAAATTTAGCCCCACCGGTTTCACAATAATCGGTTTAATTTGTTCGTGTATATGGATGTAGAAGAGTTTACTGAAAAGTTTGCGGCTTGCTTTAGTCAAACGGAGAGTGCTGCTATAAAGCCTGAAACGGAATTTCGATCCTTAGAAGAATGGGGGTCCATGATGACTTTAATTGTAATTGCTATGGTGGACTCTGACTATGGCAAAATTTTAACTGCCGAGGATTTAAAGAGTGCGGGCACCGTTGCCGAACTTTTTGACTTGATAAGTAAAAAATAAGATGGCCTTTTTCACCGTTCGGGATATACAGATTAAAGGACTTGCCGCTGCCGTACCGTCCAATACAGAAGATAATAATGAACTGGATCTTTTGGCGGAGAAGGAGCGGGAATTATTCATTCGCACAGTTGGCATTCGGTATAGGAAAGTAGCGCCCAAAGGGCTTACGGCTTCTGATTTGTGTTTGGCCGCTACTGAAAAATTGTTAGCGGAGTTGCAGTGGAACCGAGCCGATATTCAAGCGCTCGTTTTTGTGACTCAAACTCCCGATTACATCATTCCCAATACCTCCTCTACCATGCAACACAAATTAGGCTTGTCGAAAAACTGCTTAGTGTTTGATGTAAATCTCGGCTGTTCAGGTTTTGTGTATGGCTTATCTATCATCAGTAGTATGCTGCAAAATATTCCGAATGGCAAGGCGCTGCTGTTGGTAGGCGATGTATCCACTTCTACTATTTCAAAACGCGATCGCAGCACCACTCCTTTATTCAGCGATGCCGGCTCGGCTACGGCATTAGAACATACTCCCGATGGTAAAATGAGTTTTAACCTACAAACGGATGGGGCAGAGTTCGATGACATCATAGTGCCCGAAGGCGGTTTTAGAAATAGAGCTACTGCGGAATCATTCGTGCTAAAGGAAATTGAAAATGGCGTACACCGCAGCGGATTGGATATGAAATTAGATGGCGCTAAGATTTTCAACTTTGCGCTTCGAGAAATTGCACCAAGCATTAAGCATTTATTCACCGAAGCAAAGGTTGCCAAAGAGGAGATAGATTACTTTGTCTTCCATCAGGCGAACCTGTTGATGCTTGAAAGTTTAAGAAAGAAGTTGAGCATAGCCCCCGAGAAACTTCCTTACAGTCTTTATGATTTTGGAAATACCAGTTCTGCTTCTATCCCCCTCACGATGCTGGCTCGAATACCCGAAGCGCTGCGAGCCGGAAAACTGAAGCTGCTCCTTTCGGGCTTTGGCGTGGGTTTGTCGTGGGGTAGTGTTTATCTTGAAACAAATAGTGTTATTTGCTTGCCTATAATGGAGATTTAATCATGTCATCTGCACCTCAATATTCTGTTGTTGTTCCGGTCTTTAATAGCGAAAAGACCATCGCTGAACTTTGCCAAAGAATTGAGACGACTTTTAATAAGATGCAAGCCACCTTCGAAATTATTTTGGTAAACGATAACAGCAATGATAGCAGTTGGGAAGAGATTCGGAAAGTGAAAGTGAATTTTGGAACCAAGCTCACGGCTATATGTCTGCGCAAAAATTTTGGACAGCATAAAGCGCTGTTGTGCGGCTTTCAATATGCGCAAGGAGAATATGTGATTACACTGGATGATGACTTGCAGTTTTTCCCTGAGGATATAGAATTGCTCGTGCAGCGGATTTATACCACCCAAGCAGACATGGTGTATGGCAGTTATCAAGAGGAACGCCAACATGCTCGCATCCGAAAATGGGGGAGTAGTTTTGTGGGGTATCTGTTTGAGAAGTTTGGGAACACGGTGGGCGAAGGTTCCAGCTTTAAAATTATTCATCGGTCGGTGATTGAAAAAATAAAATACTACAATCACTCCTTCACTTTTATTGATGAAATACTTTCGTGGCACACGACCAAAATAGAATGGCAACCGGTGCGACATGCAGCCCGCAGAGAAGGGCAATCGGGCTATAGTTTCGTTAAATTGTCTTTTCTCACCCTCAATTTGATTTTTGCCTATACTACTGTTCCGCTTCGGTTTATGACTTGGTTTGGCTTTGCCTCCTTTTGGGTTTGCTTACTGTTGGTGATCTTTTTCATTTATCAGAAAATTGCTTTGGGGGCACCTCTCGGCTTTACGGCAATCATTGTTTCCATTTTTATGTCCACCGGCTTAATACTTTTCAGCTTGGGAATTATTGGGGAATACCTCAACCGGCTGTTTGCCCTTCAGCACAAGAAGCCGCCTTATTTAATCCGTGAAATTTTGAGATGAAAATTACTCGCTATGGAATCACGCTGGAACGGTTGAAGGCGGAGAAAACCGAGTTAGTACGCCAATGGCGAAACGACCGAAAAATTTCGCGCTTTATGTTTTACAAAGGCGAAATAACATCGGCCATGCAGCAGGAGTGGTTTGATTCGATAGACAACGAACAGAATTTTTTTTTCCTGATTTATTACAACAGTGAAGCGGTGGGTCTCATCAATATTTCCTCTATTGACTGGGAAAACAAAACTGCTTACACCGGGCTGTTTATTTACGAGGATAAATTTTTAGATACTGATGTGCCGGTGAGTGCTTCCTTAGCTATGCTGGATGTTTTTTTTCTGTTGTTCGATATTCAGTCGGTGTATGCCAAAGTAAAAGGCAACAATCAGGTGGCTCACCGCTACAACACTTCGCTGGGATTCAGTCGCACTAAGAAAATTGAATTTGGCTTGGGGTATGAATATCTTTTGCAAAAGGAAATCTATCTGTTGGAAGCAAACCGGTTAAGAAATGCTGCGGTTCATCTCAAAGGCAACCAAACTATCATCGAACTGACTCGAAAAAATGAGACTGATGCCTGGATTCTGGAGAAGTTGAACAAAGCTCCTAAGCATGTGTTGCAACATCTCGAAGTAAAGTTTACCTGATTTTATCTAACCACCGAAACCGCAAGGTATCAAAGCGATACTTCCATTTACGGGCGGTGCTTTTCCCCTCTAAATCTATCACCTGATAGGTGCGAAACGAAGGATTCAACATCCACTTCATCACTCTTTTATAGAAGGACAATTCGCTGTAAGGGAATTTCTCTATACGCAACCGATCTTTGATTTCGGGATAAATATTTTGCTCGTATTCCTGCCGGTTGTGTTGGTAATATTCGGGGTCTAAAGGCGGCATCACTTCAGTGCCTATATGAAAAGTCAGATGTAATTCATCTACTAATTTCAGCCGTTCGGCAAAAGCAATAAAATTGTGAACAAGCGCTACTTCGCTAAAGGAAACTCCGAGGCAAATATTTTTCAGCAGTAGCTTAGGGAATAGCTCTCTTTTAAAAACAAAGCAATCAAAACCGGGATGGGGTTGCCCAAACTCTGAGTACATCATCGGCAGTTCATCTATGCGCTTATATTTTTTAGAAATCCCTCTGCGGTTAATTATCACCGCATCGTAACCGCCTCCAACAATTTGGCTCACGGCCACATAAAACTGCGGCTGAAGCGCAATATCCATGTTGGTAAACAGCAGGTAGTCTGCATCGCTGTGCTCATAAAGTGACTGTAATACATCGGCCAGCAGTGGATATTTCTTAGGTCGTGTAAATTTCTTCAAATCGAGAACGGAGCGATGAAGCAGCGGAAGCCGCTGTATGAAGGCGGGAATCACTGCCTGGTCTTCATCATATCCCACGGCAAACACCTCAATGGCTAAGGGCGCAGCAAACTCTTTGGCTCTGCGAATCGTTTCAAACGTTATCGGCTGGGCAATTCCCAATTCCGAATCAGCGGGCACCTTTACCGGGTTAATGACATGTGCAAACTTCATTGTTTCAAATCTATGTTTTAATTCCTTGCGAAGGAATCATTCTCTATTTTTATCACTGTGGGCAGCCGCTTCTTTCAATGAGAGACAGAATTTTCAAAAATATCCGATTGCAGAAAAGGCTTCCTGGGAAAAAGTATTTTCGCCACATACTGAACCTTTCAGTGAAGCAATTTTAAACGCATTAGTGGATATGTTATTTACAAAAGTGATAGGGCAGTGGCAGTTAAAAACGAAAATGGCAGAGATGATTCTGTCCGGCAGGTTTCCTCATGCCCTGATGTTGGCCGGGCCTACCGGCAATGGGGGGTTGCCTTTGGCTTTAGCAGTGGCACAATATCTGCACTGCGAAAACCGGCAGGGGAATGATTCCTGTGGGGCTTGCCCTTCATGCCTGAAACATCAAAAGTTTATTCATCCGGATCTTTATTTCTCCTTTCCGGTGGTGAAGCCGGAAAAGAAAAGAGAGCCTCCGGTGAGCACTGACTATATTAAAGAGTGGAGAGCAGCACTCAGTCAAAATCCATACTTGAATTACTATGACTGGATGCAGCGCATCGAAGCCGAGAATAGGCAGGGCAATATTACTGCCGATGAATGTCGGCAAATCATTCACCACTTCAGTCTTAAAACGTTTGAGGCAGCGTACAAAATTCAGATAATATGGTTGGCCGAATTTCTGGGGAATGAAGGCAACATTCTGCTGAAATTAATAGAGGAGCCCCCTCCGAATACCATTTTTATTTTGTTGGTCGAAAACTTGGAACCGGTGCTCAACACCATTATTTCGCGCACCCAAATAGTGAAGGTGCCGCCTATTGAGGATAACGACTTGGCGCAGGCATTACTCCAAAATTTTGAAATGGATAGCACAGCCGCACAAAAGATTGCTCGAATTTGTGACGGCAACTTTGATACTGCGATGATTATTGCAGCCGGGGAAGAAAATGTAAACGATAAGCTGTTGCATCAATGGCTGGCTTGTTGCTATCACCTGAAGCAAAAGCCTTCTGAAGCCAACACGCAAACTTTGTTGGAATGGACTGAAACTATTGCCAAGGTGGGGCGCGAAAACCAAAAGATATTTTTGAAGTATGCGCTCTTTTTTCTTCGCGAATGTTCGTTGTTGGTGCAAACCGGCCACTCCGAAAAATTAGATGGCGATGAGTTGAAATTTGCAAGAGGGCTTTCTGCCAAATTACAGCCCGAACAATTTGAGGCTATCACCGGCATTTTAAATCGCATTCATTATCACATTGAGCGCAATGCCAACCCCAAAATTCAGTTTCTGAGCAATTCTTTTAAAATCGCTTCTGTGTTTATTAATGAACCGGTGCGAGTAGATTAAGAGAAATTACTTTTCATAAAGCCGGCAGCAAAAAAAGTGGCCGGTGCCAGGCTTTACGTGGAAAGTGGAACTATGAAAGTGATGGCGCGGGCTTTTCCAACACAGGAACTGAACAAAGCTCCAAGCAACCTTCCGCTTTGTATTTCTTAGATCTGTTCCACCTCCCCATCCGTGTTATCCGTGTGCCAATGTATTTCATGCTGAGCGTAGGCTGTGAACTACAAACGCTGCTTAGTCTGCCTCACCCTTAGGCGAGAGGCTTTCATCAGTTACCAACTAAGCCGGCAATATCTTGCTGCCTTCATTCCGCAAAGTATTCTGCTTCTTTTTTACATTCGTTTATCGCTGGGCGATATGCGCTTCTAAAACCCGCATATCACACCCCCTCTCGGCTCAATTATTAGCAGCAAATTAGAAGCATGTCCAATACCGAATTGTTAGAGCAATACCGCGCAAACCGAAAAGTTACCGATGCCAAGTTTTTGAAGTTGGTCAATCAGCCGCTGCTGTTCAATTTATTTTTGATGGGGCAGTTGCCAATGGGATTTATGGCGGGGCTGAAAGTGAAATCCTGCGATTCGGAGCAATGCCGGATCACCGTTCCTTTTCGCTGGATGAATCAAAATCCATTTCGCTCCACTTATTTTGCAGTGCTTTCTATGGCGGCTGAAATGAGTACCGGTATGTTGGCGCTGATGATGACTCGGGATTCAAAGCCTTCCGTTTCTATGTTGGTCACTCACTTAGAAGCAGACTTTGTGAAGAAAGCCACGGGCATTACCACCTTTACCTGCAATGAAGGGAAACTGATTAATGAGGCGATCGAGAAAACAATTATAACTGGCGAAGGGCAAACGTTTAATGCGACCAGCATCGGCACTTCCCTATCCAGTGAGGTAGAAGCGAAGTTTTTAATTCAATGGAGTTTTAAAGCCCGGGTGTAGTCAGCCGCTGCGTTTTATTTCTGCTCGGTATCTTTTCTTATCACCTCGTAAAGATCTGTTCTGCGATTTTTCAGGTTATTCACCGAACCTCGGCTGTGCAAATCCTCTAAGAGCGACAAATCCACATCGGCCACCAGCACAGTTTCATTGTTTGGCGTTGCTTCACTTTTTACTCCGGTGTCGGGGAATGCAAAATCGCAGGGAGTTAACACAGCCGATCGCGCATACTGTATATCCATGTTCTCTACTTTGGGCAGATTTCCTACGCTGCCGCAGATAGCCACAAAACATTCATTTTCGATAGCGCGTGCTTGCGCGCAATGGCGAACGCGGTGATAAGCGGTTTGAGTATCGGTGAGAAAAGGAACGAACAAAATCCGCATTCCCTGCTCGGCCAGCAAGCGACCCAGTTCGGGGAACTCTACATCATAACAAACCAGCACGCCTATTTTGCCGCAGTCGGTATCAAATGTTTTGATTTGAGTGCCGCCTTTAATGGCCCAGTATTTTGTTTCGTCAGGGGTAATGTGGATTTTCTCATAGCGGTCTATTTCTCCGTTGCGCTTGCACAAAAACCCAACATTGTAAGTTTGGTTATTAATCACTTCGGGCATGCTGCCGGTAATGATGTTGATGTTGTATTTCACGGCAAAATGTGCCATTGTTTTCTTAATGCTTTCGGTATGTGTACTGAGTTGCCGAAATGCTTCCGCTTCGTTTAGGTGATTATAATTGGCGAGCAAAGGAGCGTTGAACAACTCGGGCAATAAGGCAAAGTCGGCCCGATAAGCTGCCAGCGCATCAATAAAATACTCCGCCTGCTCCAGCATTTCCGCTTCACTTTTGTAAAGCCGCATTTGCCACTGAATCAATCCGAGGCGCACGTTGCTTTTGTGAATGATTGCTTTTTCTTGTTGGTAGTAAATGTTGTCCCATTCCAGCAGCACTGCATAATCCCCCGACTCGGCATCACCGGGCAGGTAGTTCTGCATTACTTTTATCGGATGAAAATCATTAGACATCTGAAAGTTGAGCGTGGGGTCCGATATCTCTCTGCTTTTTACTTTCCGCAAATATTCTTTCGGGCTTAACTGGTCTTTGTATTTATGATAGTTCGGCATTCGCCCGCCAAACAAAATTCCCCGCAGGTTCATTTCCTCGCAAAGCTCTTTGCGAGCATCATACAACCGTCTGCCGAATCTGCGCCCGCGTTGTTTCGGTTCCACAAATATTTCAATACCATACAGTGTGTCGCCTTTGGGGTTGTGAGTGCTAAAACTGTAGTCGCCCACCACTTCACGAAAAGTATGGTTGGTGCCAAAACGGCTGTAATCAATAATGATAGATAGTGCTACGGCAACGATTTTATTATTTACGCAGATAACTAACTGCCCTTCGGGAAATTTTTGAATCAGTTTTGCGATCTGCTCTTCGCGCCAATAGGCTCCCCAATCTCCGTAGGCGCGCAGCATCACCGCTTTTGCCTCTTCATAATCCGATACCTTTAGCTTTCGTAGTTCAACTATTCCATACATAGTATTCTCTTGTTTTCTTTGTCCTAATTATTTTCCACTGAGTGGGTGCCCGACAAGCGGCTCGCGCAGTGGAGGAGCAAATTTGCGATAAAAGAGTTTATAAACCCTAAACGTTTCTCAGCGAGAAGTAGTGCAGGGCTTTAGAATCATAAAGAAGCCAATAGCTATTCTCTGCTATTATCGAAGTAGCGTGAGGGAGCCTTTGTAGTTGCGCACGACTCCATCTAAAAACATCGCCCTTATTTTATAAACATAAACACCCAGAGGCATCTTTACGCCTTTATATATTCCATCCCATCCGTCCAATATGTTTTGGGAGGAATAAACCAATTCGCCCCAGCGATTGTACACCTCAATATCAATATCCCGAACATTGTTTCCAAAAACGTGAAACAGATCGTTCTTTCCATCTCCGTTGGGTGAAAATGCGGTGGGTATAAATACGGCATCATCTGCGCAAGAACTAAAGGTTACTTTGATAGAACCTGACACAGTGCAGTTGTTGCCATCCACAGCCGTGACCGTATAAGTGCCTGAAGTTTGCGGGGAAATAGTTTGAGAGGTTTCTCCGCTGCCCCAAGCGTAATTGGTATATCCGCTGCCCGCATCTAACACGACTAAAGAATCTTTGCAAGTAGAAACATCACTTCCTAAAACGATGGGACTGGTGGGTATTTCTGTTACAACAGCCGAAGCAGTACCTGAGCAACCCACATTACTTGCAGTCACGGTGTAAGTGCCCTGCGTTACTGTAATGTTATCGGCAGCACTGCCGGTGCTCCAGCTATAGGTGCTTCCTCCGGTGGCGGTTAGGGTAGTGCTGGCCCCCGGGCAGTAGCTCATTGCCCCGCTAATGCTCACCGTTAAACTAGTAGATTCTGTGACGGTGGCCGAAGCCGTTCCGGTGCAGCCATTTGCATCGGTAGCGGTCACGTTGTAGGTTCCTTGTGTGACTGTGATAGCGGCCGTGTTGGCGGTATTATCCCAAACATAAGCGGTACCTCCACCGGCAGTTAAAGTAGTGTTCTGGCCGGTGCAATAGGTTAAAGAACCGCTGATCGTTACCACCGGTGCCGCATTCTCTGTCACTGTCGCATCGGCTGTGGCGGTGCAATTGTTGGCATCGGTTCCGGTAACGGTGTAGCTTCCCTGCGTTACCGTGATGGCGGCAGTGGTACTGTTCGCGGCATCATTCCATACATAACCGGTACCCCCGTTGGCGGTGATTGTAGTATTGCCTCCGGCACAATAGCTGAGAGTGCCACTGATAGATATGTTGGGCGATGTTAATTCAGTGACCGAAGCAGAAGCGGTGCCGGTGCATCCGTTGGCATCGGTTCCTGTAACGGTATAACTTCCTTGAGTTACCGTAATACTTGCAGTAGCGCTGTTGCCGGCATCGTTCCACACATAGCCGGTGCCACCGCTGGCGGTGAGGGTAGTATTTTGCCCGGGGCAGTAACTTAAATCACCGCTAATGCTTACCGGCAAAGTAGAAAGTTCTGTCACCGTAGCAAAAGCAGTATCGCTGCAATTGCTGGTATTTGTCACCAGCACCGCATAACTGCCTTGCGTCACCGTTACGCTGGCACTGTTTCCGATAATACTTACTCCATCTACCCAAACATAATTAGTGCCTCCACTGGCTGTAAGGGTGGTATTGCCACCGGTGCAATAACTGAGGTTGCCGCTAATAGAGGCCACCGGTACCGGTAATTGTGCCGCATTGCTAAAAGAGGTGCTGGCGGTAGAAGAGCAAGTGCCATCACTGGCAACTACCGTATAGCTGCTGCCGAGGGTCATCCCGCTAATCACTCCCCCTGCCCCTGCGGTAGGTCCTGTAGGGGTGAACTGATAGATGGCAGTCGCATTGTAATTAGAGATAGTGCTGCTGCCGTCTGCCGTGCAGGAAGGCGGAGTAGTCGTGATGGTAGGAACCGAAGGCGGCAGAGTAGCGGCTGCATTGCTGAATGAAGTGCTGGGGGCCGAAGGGCAAGTGCCATCATTTGCCACTACTGTATAATTAGTGCCGGTCACCATCCCGCTGATAGCACCTCCTGCCCCTGCGGAAGGTCCCGTAGGAGTAAATTGATAAGTTTCAGCCGCATTGTAATTGCTGATAGCGCTGCTGCCATCGGCCGAACAAGTAGGTGGCGTAGTGGTAATAGTAGGAGTGGTAGGAACCGGAAATTGCGCTGCATTACTAAATGAAGTGCTGGCTGCCGAAGGGCAAGTGCCATCATTTGCCAGTACCGTATAATTAGTGCCGAGAATCATTCCACTAATCACTCCACCGGCACCAACGGTAGGTCCCGTAGGAGTGAATTGATAAGTTAAAGCCGCATTGTAATTACTGATAGTACTGCTGCCGTCTGCTGTGCAGGAAGCCGGAGTAGTGGCAATAGTTGGCACTGCCGGCACCGGTAATTGTGCCGCGATGCTGAAAGCGTTGCTGGGTGCCGAAGCACAACTTCCGACCCCTGATACCACCGTATAACTTGTTCCGGGAGTCATGCCGCTGATAAGTCCACCGGCTCCTGCCGTAGGGCCCGAAGGGGTGAAAACATAAGTAGCGCTTGCATCGTAATTTGTGATAGTACTGCTGCCACTTGCAGAGCAAGTGGCTGTTGTGGTCGAAACGTTGGGAGTTGTAGGGAGCGCAATGGTTGTGTTGTAAGTAATCAGAATACCTCCGGCAGCACCATTTCCGCCATCGCCATCGCCACCACCTGCGCCACCGCCACCGTACGAATTGCCGGGGGCAGAATTACTGGCACCGCCCAATCCACCGGTGGGGCCGGCTCCTTTTCCTCCGGTTCCGCCACTGCCGCCACTGCCGCTATTCCCTGCTGCACCGGAGGTGTTGGTAGAGCCGCCACTGGCACCGCCACCGGCACCGCCTGCGCCCACATTCCCGTTTCCTCCATAAAATCCACAAGTATTTCCGCGATCGCCTCTGGCACCTCCATTGGCAGTAAGAGATACGGAACCTCCACCGGCATCGGTGCCGCTAAAGGTGGTATTGCCACCGGCATTGCCGTTTGAGCCATTGCTGTTATCGCCACCATTGCCCCCTCCGCAACCACCCGCACCAATGCTATAGGTAAAAGAGGAACCGGGAGTTACGTTGATCGTGATAGTAGAGTAGCCACCGCCACCACCACCACCGCCACCGCGGGTGTTACATACTCCGCCATTACTACCGCCACCGCCACCGCCTGCACCACCACCTCCTCCGTGAATTACTATGGTAACAGCCGTCACGTTACAAGGAACCGTCCATGTTCCGTTCACGGCACTGCCGCAACTGGCAGAACCGGGTAAAGTGACATCTTGCGCAAAAACTGCTACGAACGAAAGCAGCCAAATTGCTACGGAGAAAAGTATCTCTTTTATAAAAGGGGACCCTCTAAACATAATCTCAAATTGAACTATCAAATTTCGTACGTCCAAATATAGAAAAACTTGCCATGCAGGGGATAGCTATTACTGATTAGCAATTAGCGATTACTAACTACTAATTACTCACTACCTATTACTAATAGCACTACCGTTTTCCCGTTCCATTAAAACACTATTAAAATCGGGTTGAACGCTGGTAGTGTTGGCGTGACTACTGTCGCTGGCCACGTGGCTGCTCTTACTGGTCCTGTGACTACTAACAGGCGGAACATTTTCACTGTGGCTAAGCATCTTCCCACTGCCAGTAAAAACATTTTCACTGTGGCTGTAAATCTTCCCACTGCCAGTAAAAACATTTTCACTGTGGCTGTAAATCTTCCCACTGCCAGTAAAAACATTTTCACTGTGGCTGTAAATCTTCCCACTGCCAGTAAAAACATTTTCACTGTGGCTGTAAATCTTCCCACTGCCAGTAAAAACATTTTCACTGTGGCTAAACATCTTCCCACTGCCAGTAAAAATATTTTCACTGTGGCTAAACATCTTCCCACTGCCAGTAAAAATATTTTCACTGTGGCTGTAAATCTTCCCACTGCCAGTAAAAACATTTTCACTGTGGCTAAGCATCTTCCCACTGTCAGTAAAAACATTTTCACTGTGGCTAAGAATCTTCCCACTGCCAGTAAAAACATTTTCACTGTGGCTGTAAATCTTCCCACTGCCAGTAAAAACATTTTCACTGCGGCTGTAAATCTTCCCACTGCCAGTAAAAACATTTTCACTGTGGCTAAGAATCTTCCCACTGCCAGTAAAAACATTTTCACTGTGGCTGTAAATCTTCCCACTGCCAGTAAAAATATTTTCACTGTGGCTAAAAATCTTTTTACTGCCAATTGTAATGTTATGACTGCGGGAAAGAATGCTTCGCTGTCCTTAGTCTGAAGCGGAGTCAGAGCCGAGGGACTAAGGACTTGAACGCGAAAAGCTAACTCTCGTTTATATTTAATCCTGATGAGCAAAGCAGGCTACAAAATTCGAAATAACGAAGGCGTTTACTTTGTAAGTTTTGCCGTAGTAGAGTGGGTGTATGTCTTTAGCCGTCAGCAATACCGCGACACCGTACTATAAAGTTTTGTCAGCAACAGAAAGGATTATTGCTGCATGCATGGTGTATAATGAGTAGCCATCCTCATTTAATTGCTTCGGCACGCGATAAAAACCTGAGCGATATACTGCGTGACTTTAAAAAATTTGCGAGCAGCATTTTTGCAGACTTATTTTCGTTTTCCGTTAACTAATAAAATAGGAGGCGACTATCCTGCGGTGCAGGCGACCAATGTTTGCGCAGTCGCGCCTACTTGGGGGCTTTCATCAATAAGTAAAGCCCCAGTGATGCAAATATCAAATTGGGAATCCACACGGCAATTACCGGTGGGAGCGAAGCATTGGTGGCAAAGGTGATAGAGAATTTCATAATCACTTCGTACAGTGCGCTCATGCCTATGCCCAGCACTAAGTGCCAGCCCAGCCCTCCGCGCACCTTGCGCGCAGCCACGCTCACCCCGATTAAGGTGAGGATATAAATACTGAAAGCGGAGGCCGTTCTGCGATAGCGCTCCACCTCGTAAAACTCAATATCGGGCTGCCCGGACTGATACATGAATTGGATATACTCCTTCAGTTCGGGAGTCGTCATCTCCTCTTTGTAATGAGCGGTAAAAGAAAAGTCGGAGGGCACAAAATTGAATGCGCTATCCATCTCGGCTCCCGAAGTAATGCGGTCGTGATCGCCATTCAATTCGCGGATATAATAATTGCTTACATGCCATTTCTTCGTTTCCTTATTCCAATCAATTCTTTCGGAGCGCAGTTTATAAATCAGTTTGCCGTCTTTAAATTTATCAATGGAAAATTTATAGCCACTGCCATCCGAAGGCTTGTAGTTTTCGATGTAAATGATAGTGCCGGGAGCTATGGTTCGATGAAAATTGTAACGCATGCCTTCAAAGGGTTTGCTCACGTACGTTTTTTCAAACACAATGCGCTGGTGATTGGCAAAAGGGACAAAATAGTGATTGCCGATAAAGAAAATACCGGCCAAAATGGAAGCTCCTACAAAGTAGGGCCACAGCATTCGGTAAAAGCTGGTGCCGCTGTTCAGAATGGCGATAATCTCGGAGCGCTCGGCCAGTTGAGAGGTGAAGAAAATGACCGAAACCAACACAAAGAAAGGCCCGATAAGTGAAGTGATGTAAGGGATAAAATAAATGTAATACTGAAACACCACCACCTTTACCGAAGCGTGATTTTCCACAAAGGCATCAATCTTTTCGCTGAGGTCAATCACGATAGTAACCCCCAGCAACAGCGCCATGATAAACACGAAGGTGCCGAGAAATTTGCCGAGTATGTACCAATCGAGTTTTTTCATTCCGTCTTGCTGATTCTTGTCGCGCTTTTTTAAGTAAAGGCTATAACCTCGTCATCAACTGCTTTGCCATTCTGTTTTTCCACGCATCAAACGTGCCTTCGATAATTTTCTTGCGAGCCTCTTTCACCAACCACAAATAAAGGCTAAGGTTGTTGATAGAAGCTATTTGCCCGGCTAAGAATTCTTTTTCGTGCATCAGGTGGCGCAGAAAGGCTTTGCTGCTGGTGCGCATCATTTCGCAATCGCTTTCTGCATCAATCGGGGAGAAATCATCGCGCCATTTTTCATTTTTAATATTGAGGATACCCTGCCGGGTAAATAACATTCCGTTGCGCGCATTTCGCGTTGGCATCACACAGTCAAACATATCAATACCGAGCGCAATGCCTTCGAGTATGTTGGCAGGCGTGCCCACTCCCATCAGGTAACGCGGCTTGTCGGCCGGTAGTATGCTGCACACCAGATCGGTCATTTCATACATGTCCTCTATCGGCTCGCCCACGCTCAAGCCGCCAATGGCATTGCCTTCCATTTCCATCGAGGCAATAAACTCTGCCGACTCTTTGCGCAAATCGCGGTACACACTACCCTGCACTATCGGAAAAAGAGTTTGCGAATAGCCATAAGTACATTCCGTTTCCTGAAATCGGTTCACGCAGCGCTGCAACCAGCGATGCGTTAAGTGCATAGAGTTTTTCGCATACGCAAAGTCGCAGGGATAAGGGGTGCATTCATCAAAAGCCATGATGATGTCGGCTCCTATTTTTCGCTGTATATCTATGACCAGTTCGGGGGTAAAGAAATGTTTGGAGCCGTCAATGTGACTGCGGAACTCCGCTCCGTCTTCTTTTATCTTTCGAATGGCCGACAAGGAATACACTTGATAGCCTCCGCTGTCGGTCAGTATAGGTCCTTGCCATCCGTTGAACCGGTGAAGGCCTCCGGCTTTCTCCAGCACATCAATGCCGGGGCGCAAGTAAAGGTGATAGGTGTTGGAAAGAATAATCTGTGCTTGAATCAGGTCGCGCAGTTCGTGCAGGTGCACCGCTTTCACCGCACCGAGGGTTCCCACCGGCATAAACATAGGCGTTTCAATCCGCCCGTGGTCGGTCATTATTTCACCTGCGCGCGCTTTGCTTTCTTTATCACCGGCTGTTAAGCTAAACTTCATAACTGCGCGAATATATCACAAATGACCATTGACGACAGACGGTTATATGAGGATAACTTTCAGCTAAAAGAAAGCGGCAGCTACGCGCTATTTTTTACTCTTGCAGCCGAATGGAAATGGTGTTTTGGTTATTTATTGCCAGTGCTGCGCTACAGGTTTTGTATTACCTGCTGGTGTTCGCCCGGCTTAATTTTGTAAGAGGGATGAACGGTGTGTCAGAGAATCTTCCTCCGGTATCGGTCGTCATTTGTGCTCACAATGAAGCAGAGAATCTGAAGAAATATTTGAAAGTAGTGCTCATACAACAGTATCCGGTGTTTGAAGTGATATTGGTCAATGACCGCAGTACCGATGCGACCATTGACGTGATCGTTGATTTTTATAAGCGAAATACCAACGTGCGCATTCTTAATATTTTGCCCGAAGAAGTGAATGCTTATGCCGGAAAAAAGCAGGCACTGATGAAAGGCATAGCACTGGCGCAGTACGAAACCATTGTAGTGACCGATGCCGATTGCCGCCCCGCATCTACACATTGGCTTGCCAAACTGGTAGGAACTTACATGGGCAACACCCAAATAGTGCTGGGTTATTCCCCTTTCGAAAAGCGGAAAGGGTTTTTGAACAAACTCATTCGCTACGAAAATCTAATGACGGCTCTTCAGTATCTGGGCTTTGCCAAAGCGGGGATGCCTTATATGGGGGTGGGGAGAAATCTTTCGTATAAGAAAAGCGTGTTTGCCAACTTTGACGGTTTTGAAAAGCATCGCGAATTGCCCACCGGTGATGATGATTTGTTGGTGAATGCCATGGCAAAGGCAGGAAGCACAGAAATTTGTTTAGATAAAGATGCCTTTATGTTTACCCCTGCGGCAACTACATTTAGGGAATGGGTGAATCGCAAACGGAGACATTTGCGCTCGGGCTTTCGTTACAAATGGTATCACCGCCTCATTTTGTTTCTATTTGCACTGAGCGGCTTTCTGTTCTATTCCACTTTTGTAATTTTACTCAGCGGGCTTTGGATGTTAAAATATGTGCTGCTTGTATTTTTAGCAACGCTGGTTTTGAAAATGCTCTCTGTTTTCAGAGTATATAAAAAATTAGCGGCACCGGATTTGATTTTTATTACACCCCTATTAGATGTTGCATTTACAGGCTATCTGCTGATAGTATTTTTCTTATTATTGCTTAAACCGAAAAAAAGTTGGACTTAAATTCTAAATTTTCATCTCGTGCCCAGGAAGATTTTGACCTGGTAGAAAGTGCTAAGAAGGGCGACCAGAATGCGTTTAGCAAGTTGATGAGCCGCTATCACGATTCTATTTTCTTTATGGTGCTCAAAATGGTACACAATCGCGATGATGCCGAAGATTTGACGATGGAGGCTTTCGGAAAAGCATTTAACAGCATCACTAATTATTCTGCCGACTTTGCTTTCAGTACTTGGCTTTTTAAGATTGCTACCAATAATTGTATTGATCATATCCGCAAAAAGAAATTACAAACTACATCGCTGGAACAAACCAACACCACTTCTGAAGATGGTGACGTGCAACCTATTGCCGTGAAGGATTATAACCCCGACCCCGAAGAATCATTGATGAAAGATCAGCGCGCAGAAAAGATAAGAGGTGCTATTGAACAATTATCGGCTAAGTATCGCACACTGATTGAGCTTCGTTACTTAGATGAACTTTCGTATGAAGAGATAGCCGTCAAACTCGATATTCCTTTGGGCACGGTAAAAGCTCAACTGTTTCGCGCGAAGGATATGCTTTACCACCTCCTGAAAGAAACGAAGGAAAAATACTGAAACAGAGAATGCCCAATGGAACTACTGCTGAAATATTTCCCCCAAATTTCACCCCGCCAAATACAACAGTTCTCAAGTCTCGGCAGAGTGTATGCCGAATGGAATGAAAAAATAAACGTTATTTCGAGAAAAGATATCGGCAATTTGTACCAACGCCATATCCTTCATTCCTTAAGCATCGCTAAGTTTATTTCGTTTCGCAATGGCACCAAGATTATGGACCTGGGATCGGGAGGCGGATTTCCCGGGGTGCCTTTAGCTATCCTGTTCCCCGAAGTGCGTTTTCATTTGGTAGATTCGATTGCTAAAAAGCTGAAGGTGGTAGAAGAGGTAAAAGATGCAACCGGACTTACCAATGTGTTTACTTTTCATTCGCGGGCCGAAGAAATGGATTTCCAATACGACTTTGTGGTGTCGCGTGCAGTTGCTCCACTCAGCGATTTAATGGACTGGACGAAGAAGAAATATCTGGTAAAGAATCTGAATAAAATTCCCAACGGGCTAATTTGTTTGAAGGGGGGAAGTGTAGATGAAGAAATAGCTCAAGTTCAGTTGCGCGAGGTGCAGAAGATGCCGGTGAGCGATTATTTCGAAGGTAATTTTTTTGCCGATAAATATTTGATATACGCCAGGCATTAAGGCTTATCCAGTACACTTTTTTTACCGTTCAGATATTCTTTGAAAACCTCGCGCACAATCCCATCGCTTAACCCAATTTTCGGAATATACATTTTGTCGGAGTTCATTAGTTTCATAATGGTGAGGAATATTTCACCGGCCGGTACTATCACATCGGCTCGGTCGGGATTTAAGTCAAATATCTTCATGCGATCCTCATAACTATACCGTTTTAGTTCATCAATAATATCCGCTAAAGTTTTGTAAGGCAAAGGCTTGCCCGGCTTCAAATTCACCAATTTTGAAATGCGGTTGATGTTTCCGCCTGATGCAATCAGAGAAAAGTCTTTCAGCTTGCCCGATTTCAATTTTATCCAATCTTTCAACTTTTTCCATTCCTCTTTGGGTGCTCCTTCTTGTAAAATGCGGATAGTCCCCAAACTGAAAGATTTGGCAGCTACAGGTTTTCCTTTTGAAAAAATGGTAATCTCAGTACTGCCTCCACCTACATCTACAAACAGGCTGTTGGTAAGCAATTTACCCAAGGAGGCCGTTTGGCTATTAAAGATAAGATTCGCCTCTGTGTTGCCACTAATAATCTCGATATCCACTCCGGCTTTTGCCTTAATTCTTTTAGTTATTTGCGGCCCGTTTACAGCTTCGCGCATGGCTGAGGTGGCGCAACCTTTGTAATGCAATACTTCATTCGCCTTCATCAGATATTTGAAAGCTATCATGGTTTCTACTAAATGATTTACTGATACTTCAGGGATTTTATGATTGGTAAAAGCATTGGCTCCTAAGCGAACCGGAACGCGGATGAGGGCACTCTTTTTGAACAGCGGGCCTTCTCCGTTTATCAGCACATTAGCGATAAGAAGTCTTACAGAGTTAGAACCAATGTCAATGGCTGCAAATCGTTTTATATCCAAGTCCGCATGAATTTTCCGAAATGTAGTTTCATCCTTCGGAAACCGGTAACCGAGTTTTCAACGGTACCAATGTTGATACGGAAATATTGCCGAGCGATTTAAGGTAATCGTAAATAACTTCTTGCGATCTAATTTTCTGGCGGGTGGAAGTGCTGCGGTGTTCGTTCTTGAGTTTGTCATCCATGCTGCGCGCTTTCACATTATCCGTCCATTGTATCTCAAGCATGTGGCGCAGTTCTTTCTGAAGGTGGGCATCATAGATGGGGCAGGTGGTTTCTATCCGATAATCTAAGTTGCGAATCATCCAGTCGGCAGAGGAGATATAAAAAAGTTCATCGCCTTCATTATGAAAAATAAATACGCGCGAGTGTTCCAGAAATTTATCTACGATGCTGATTATTTCTATGTTCTCACTCAAGCCTTTTCTGCCGGGTACTAAGGCGCAAATGCCTCGTATGATTCCTCTGATTTTCACCCCCGCAGCACTTGCCTTATACAAACACGAAATCATTTCTTCATCTACAAGGCTATTCATCTTCAGAAAAATTTCTGCTCTCTTCCCGGCTTCTGCATTTTTGATTTCATTTTCAATGAAGCGGATAAACTTTCTGCGCGTAGCCAAAGGGGAAAGTATGAGATGCTTATAATGATGTACTTTGTAATTCTTTTCGAAGAAATCGAACACATGCTCTACCTCTTTCGTGATTTTAGGGTTAGAAGTGAACAGGGAGTCATCGGCATATACCTGCGCTGTTTTTTCATTGTAATTGCCGGTGGTAATGTTGGCGTACAAATTATTTTTTCCTCCTTCTATTCGGGTAATCAGACATAGCTTTGAGTGTACTTTTAATCCCTGCACACCATAAATTACCTGTATCCCTTCCTCTTGTAATTGCTGCGCCCATTTTATATTCGCCTCCTCATCAAAGCGCGCTTGCAGTTCTACCACGGCTGTGACCTGCTTGCCGTTTTTTGCAGCGTTTACCAGTGCATTAATCACCATTGATTTATCGGCCACGCGATACAAAGTAATTTTAATTGATTTTACGGTTGGATCAATAGCGGCCTCGCGTAACAGGTCAATGAAGTGAGCGAAACTCTGATAAGGATAGTGCAGCATAATATCCTGTTTCTTTAGCACTTTAAAGAAACTTTGGTTCGAGGCGAGCGATTTGTGAAGCAGTGGTTTTAACTTGGGATAGGTGAGGTTTTTTGGTCCGATGTTGGGAAACTTCATAAAGTCGCGGAAGTTATGATAACGCCCTCCGGGCTGAATGTTATCCGTCCCTTTCATCTTTATTTTTGTCTTGATAAAATCTAACAGGTCTTTCGAAATTTTACTGTCATGCACTAAGCGGACCGGTGTTCCTTTCTGCCGTGCTTTTACACTTTTTGAAATTTTGCCTAAGAAACTTTGAGAGATGTCATTGTCAATATCCAACTCGGCATCGCGAGTAATTTTAATAGTGTAGGCTTCGAAAACATTAAACGGAAAGGCAGAAAAAATTTCGGAAAGGTTATGGCGGATCACATCATCGAGTAAAATGAGGTACTGTTTTTTATTGACAGAAGGCAGAATTACAAACCGATCCTGTTCGTCTGAGGGAATTTCAACCAATGCAAATTGTTTTAAAGATGGTTTGTTTCGCACCGAAAGTCGGATAGCCAAGTAAATCGCCTTTCCTTGTAGCGCTGGAAAAAGTTTTACCTGATTGAGCATGATAGGCACCAAAGAGGGCCGTACGTTTTCGATAAAATAATTTTTTACAAACTGTCCTTGCTCGGCAGTAAGTTGCTTTTCGTTAATAATGTAAATGTTGTTTTGCTGAAGTTGTTGATGGATATCGTTATAAATTTCCTCAAACCATTTTCCCTGCCGAATCACCGTTTTTTGCACCTCTGCTAATATTTTTTTAGGCTTATAGTGAATTGTGGCTTTCGCGCGTTTGCCCAAAGTAAGCAGCCTTCTCAAAGTGGCAATTCGCACTTTAAAAAATTCATCCTGATTGTTAGAAAAAATTCCGAGAAAGCGGAGGCGCTCCAACACCGGCACATTAGAATCGGATGCTTCCTGAAGTACCCGTTCGTTAAAAGCCAGCCAACTTATTTCGCGATTAATATACTTTTCCGGATTATCCATAACATGATTTATTCTCCTGTTTATTTAAGTAGGAGAAATGAGTTTCCGAATATAAAGAAAGAGGTAAGGATAGATTAATTTTTAACCCGTTTTACGGTTTATTAAATCCAGATGCCATTAGAAAGTTTGTGTTTCCAATGCCCACGACAATCTTTCTTGACCATACAGGAAGCTAAGGAAAGTAGCATTGCGATCACAATTGCTACAAGTGCTATATGGAGCAGCCTTCTCACTGAAATCTAACGAAGGCATTCTGTTTAGATTGTTTTGGGAGAGAGAAACGCTTTTAGTTGGCAGGGAGTCGTGGTGTATATTTCCCAATCGTCCGATTCAAATTCGAACCAGGCCACCCCGGTGGTAGGAAGATGTTGTATAGCATTGCCACTGAAAAGAGCAGCCAAATATGTAAGAGCAGGATTGTGTCCAATGAGAAGAAGTTGCTTCACTTCTGCAGGTGTTTCTCTAATCACCTGCAAAACATCTTCGATACCCGCCTCATAAATGCGTTTGTCAAAGACTATTTTTTTGAAAGGATAAGAAAGTTGATGACAAAAAAATCGCGCTGTCTCCGTAGTTCTTACTGCCGGACTGCAAATGATTAAATCGGGTTTAACTGTTATTTCTTTTAATTCCTTCGCCATGTTTATAGCATCCTCCATTCGATCCTTCTTTAAAGGGCGCTCATAGTCCGGTAGCGAGAAATCGCTCCACCCGGATTTAGTGTGGCGTATTAGAATCAATTCACGTTTCATAACAAAGCAATAATGCAAACTAATTATTTTTGACTCCTCCATGAACCGCACTTCCGCTTTAAGGAAATTACTGTCGCTAAGCTTTGCCGCTATTGTGATGTACACTGCGAGCGTGCGACAGGTGCATTTTTTATTTTTTCATCACCATGTTCAAGAGCATTGCGATCATCACCTTCATGCGCAAGATTCTCATCGAGATTGTGCCGTCTGCAATTTCGATATTTCAATCTTTACCGATTGTATTGCCTGCGCTTTTCCAAAACAAACGGAAAACCATGAAACGGTTTCGTCAGTAGCCTACCAATCTATTATCCTTCATTCCACCTTTCAGTTCTACTCTCTTCGCGGCCCTCCGACACTCGGATAGTTTTTTCTTCTACGCGAAAATTTATTCGCACCACTGAAATTTTTAGTACTACAAAATGAGAAAGCATGAAGTGCGCTGTATTGCTGTGGATGTATGTATTTATTACCTCCGCTTTGTTTGCCCAAATAAAACTGTCAGGGAATGTTTCCGATAAAACAACGAATGAAAAATTAGAGAGTGCCGTTATTTCCATTCCGGAGTTGAAGCGCGGAGCTATTGCCGATGAAGCCGGTAACTTTTCTTTTGTGAATTTGCCAAAAGGCAATTATCTGCTGAACGTAAAATATGTAGGTTATGCTGCTTTGAATATTCAGCTAAAGCTATATCGCGATACCACTATCCGAATTCAACTCGCGCAAACGGCTGCCGAATTAAATGATGTGGTAGTAACCGGTGTTTCAAAAGCTACAGAAGTGAAGGAGTCGCCTATTGCGATTACCTTAGTCAATCAAAAGGAATTGCAAGCCACTACCGCTACCAATATTGTGGACGCCATTTCAAGACTTCCGGGAGTTTCTTCCATTAATACCGGAGCGGCCATTTCAAAACCGGTGATTCGCGGATTGGGTTACAACCGAGTAGTTACTTTGAATGATGGCATTAAGCAAGAAGGGCAGCAGTGGGGCGATGAGCATGGTATCGAAATTGACGAAGCGAGTATTAGTCGCGTTGAAGTTTTGCGCGGCCCGGGAAGTTTAATGTACGGGAGCGATGCCATAGCAGGAGTAGTGAATTTTTTGCCGGATGCTCCGGTAGCGGAAGGAAGAATTGCGTTGAATGCGCTGTTGAATTATCAATCGAATAACCAAATGATTAGCTCCAGTTTGATGACAGCCGGAAACATCAGAGGGGTAAACTGGAGCCTCCGTGGAAGTAACAAGACGGTAGGAGATTATTCCACTCCCTACGATGGAAAAGTTTGGAACAGTGGTTACCGCGAATGGAATATGAATGGAGGATTTGGTGTCAATAAACAGTGGGGATATTCTTCCCTCTCGTTTAGCACCTTTAATCAAAAGATTGGATTCAATGATGGTGCCCGAGATAGCAGTGGCTTATTTTTGCGGGAGACCGTAAGCGGTGATACGGTAATTACTTCTATTGCTGAAGGTGCTGATTTGAAGGGGTATCAAATTTTTACTCCTTTTCAAAGAGTGAACCATCATCATATTTCTATTCAAAATAAAATTTTTATTGGGCGAGGTAGTTTGGCGATTAACGCAGCCTGGCAAATGAATGAGCGAAGAGAGTTTGGCGATGCGTTACACCCTATGGCGGCAGGGCTACATTTTTTGATGCACACCGGCTCCTTAGATATACAATATCATTTGCCTGAAATGAAAGACTGGAATTCCACAGTCGGTATAAGCGGGACTTACCAAAACAGTAGAAACAAAGGCACTGAATTTCTGATCCCTGCAGATCATCTGTTCGACTATGGAATTTTTGCCCTCACGCAACGCAGATTTCATCACCTTTTCTTTGAAGCGGGGTTGCGATTTGATCAACGATTTTTTCATTCGCAGCAGTTATTTCTCCAAGCAGATGGAGTGGTCTCCAATGAGTCAGATACTTCGGCCACACAAATCTTTTCTGATTTGAAAAAAATGTTTTGGAATATATCGGGCAGTATTGGTCTTTCTTATCGCGCCAATGACAACTGGGTCATTAAGTTTAATGTAGCTAAAGGATTTCGCGCTCCGGTAGCTGCTGAGTTGGCTTCGAATGGTCAACATGAGGGAACTTTTCGCTATGAATATGGAAACGCAAATCTAAAACCGGAATCGAGCTATCAGGTAGATGCCGGAATTGACTACACCAGCGAACATGTAAATGTGAGTGTAGATGTGTTTGAAAATTCGATACTCAACTACATCTACATTCAAAAATTGAGTAACAAAACAGGCGAAGACAGTGTGCTGCCAACTGCTGATGGAAGTTGGATACAAGCATTCCAGTTCAGACAAAACAATGCAGTGCTGGCAGGAGTAGAAGTCACTATGGATATTCACCCGCATCCCGCAGACTGGCTACATTTTGAAAATTCATTCGGTTATGTTTATGCGGTTAATCTCCACCAACCGGACAGTGCAAAATATCTCCCTTATACACCACCGGCACATTATCGCGGAGAGTTGCGATTTGATATTCCTAAAACCGGTTCTTGGATTCGCGGATTATTTGCCGGCATTCACTTTGATTACTTCTTTCAGCAAAATCACGTTTTATTAATGGATAATACGGAAACTCCTACCCCGGATTATGGGTTACTGGGCGCGGCTATCGGGTTTGACTTTTATGCCGGAGGGAAAACAAAAATTTTCTCTCTCATACTGGCGGGAGAAAATCTACTCAATACTGCCTATCAGAGCCATCTGAGTCGTTTAAAATATTTAGAGGAGAATCCGGCAAATGGCAAGCGCGGCATTTGGAATATGGGAAGAAATTTTAGTGTGAAGATGGTGTTCCCTCTGGAATTCAATTTGCGGAAAAAATAAGAAGTGAATAGGGAAAAGAAATGTTAGCGGGGCATACTTTTATTTTCCAGGATGAAGGGAATCATTTTTAGATTAGGGAAATGAAAAGAATACTATTTATCAGTTTGGTGCTATTTGCAAGCTCCTTAAACGCACAGCAAACACAAGTGAAGCATGTGATTATTATTGGAGTGGATGGTATGTCACCCGATGGAATTATACATGCGCACACCCCCAACATAGATTCACTGATTGCTGCTGGCAGTTCAACTTTTGAATGTAAGGCGCAGATTCCCACGGTGAGCAGCCCTAATTGGGCTTCGGTGATAGATGGTGCACCCCCTGCCTCCCATGGTATTTGGAGTAATAGCTGGAAGGTAAAGCAGATAAAGGATTCCGTTTATTGTGGGGGTAAGAAAGGGCAAATGTTTCCGACTATTTTTCGGGTGCTTCGAGAACAAAAACACAAAGCACAGATAGCGGTATTTTCTGCATGGTGGAGTTTTGTTCGTTTGGTGGAACCACGAGTTTGCAATGTGAAGGAGCGCACTTTGTTTACAGGCTTAACTGCGCAAAGAGCAGCTACTGCAATTCGGTTGCGTAAACCTGATTTATTATTTCTACACTTCGATGAAGTGGATGAAGCCGGGCATAAATACGGACATGGAACCCCTCCGTATTATGAAGCAGTAGGCTCAGTGGATAAGGCGATTGGCAAAGTATTGAAAGCCGTAAAGAAGGCAGGCATAGAAAATAGTACCGTGATTATGATAATTGCCGACCATGGAGGCATTGGCAAAGGACACGGTGGTAGTACCCAGCAAGAAATTAATGTGCCTTACATTATGAAGGGGCCGGGTATCAAAAGAAACTATCGCCTGAAAAGCACCCCACGAAATTTTGATACCACGATCACATTAGCTCAAATACTTGGACTTAAAGCCCCCAGTTGTTGGGAGGGAGTACCGATAGAAGAAATCTTTAGCTCAAGTAGATAAAGTATCTCCCGGTTGTTAAATGTTGAAGCTGACCTTACTCTTTAGGTGGTTAGGGATTCATACCCTACATTTGCAGTTCAGTGAAATATTTTCTTTCCATTTTTCTTACCTTATCAGTGCTTTCTCAAACCATGGTGAATGTAGGTATTGGTATATATTATCACCTGAATAAGGAATACATTTCTCAGAAACTTTGCATAAACAAGAACAATCCGAAAATGCACTGTAATGGTCACTGCTATTTGACAAAGCAACTTAAAACTGCAGAGAAGAGAGAAAGTAAATCGGAAGCAGGTATGGTGAAGGAGCAAATTGAATTTGTTGGAGAGTTTAGCCCTCTTAAAATAGATACTTTTTATCCTCAGTTTCATGAAATTGGGAGAATTATCTTCTCTCAAATATTAGCGTTGACTCCCCCGGTTTTTGAAATCCTCCAGCCGCCACAAGTAGTCTGACTTTTCGTAGGTATTTGCAATCTTTTTTCAGTAATTCTAATTTAATTTTCAATGAAAAATAGAATAGCTATTGTGCTGCTTCTATTCTTTGTAAGCGGGCACAGTAGTATGGCGCAATCTTGTTGCTGCACCGGTACGGGTTCAAATTATTCCATTCTTCCCAACCTGAATAAGCATATCCTCGGACTTCGCTATACGCATACAGATTACCAATCAAAAACACAGAGTTTGAATTCCGAATTGGACGGCATGATCACTTATGAGCACGTCAATACGGTTGATTTATTCGGCAGATTTAATCTGATGAAACAACTGCAACTTTCGGTTTTTCTTCCTATCAGTTTTATTCAAGAGCATTCTACACTATCTGCTAGTAAAACAGTCGGCTTAGGCGATATGAGTTTCTTGCTACAGTATTCAGTCTTGGATCCTTTGAAGTGCAACGGGAAAACCGCTAAGCATCAGTTGCGCTTTGGCATCGGAACTAAACTTCCGAGTGGCGAATTCAATAAGAGCGAAAACAATCTTTACAGTACCAGTGTACAATTAGGTACCGGTAGTATAGATTTTTTAGCTAATGCCATCTATACCTTCCGGTTCAAAAAAATAGGATTCAATGCACAAGCGGGATACAAATTGAATACCTCCAACCCTGATCAATTTAAGTTCGGAGACAAAGTGGATGGAAGTGTCAACTTCTTTTATGTCGCAGACATCAATGAGGTAAGAATAATGCCTTCTGTGGGTCTGACTTATGCGCATACGTTTGAGAATTGGAACAAACATCAACTCGTTTATCTTTCTTACTCGGATATCGTTAATGCCCCCATTTCGCTGGATATTTATTACAAGCGAATAGCAATTACTCTTTCGGGTAGCCCCGTCATTTATAATCGGGTTGCCTTTAAGGGATTTAAGCAGCGCTACTCCGTTTCGGGGGGTGTATTTTATAATTTTTAAACTAGCATTCTTTAATTTTAAATTCAAAACAAAATGAAAAAAAATAATTTCTCAATTGCCATTTTAGCTACTGCGCTACTTCTATTTATTGTTTCTTCTTGCAAGAAAGAAAGCACTGTTTCTGATTATCCGGGTATTACTATCAGTATGCCGACTACCGATCAAATGATTATGAATAATGGAGCCGTTCATATTATGGGGACAGCCACCGCTTCGGGAACAGATGATACGCATTTGTTGCACGAAGTTTCAGTGGAAGTAAGAACATTGCCAGACAGCACCGTTATCTTCAGCCATGTATGGAGCACGCATGATTATGAAACATTTGCTATTGATACGTCTTTTCTTCCGAACGTTACGCAAGATCGGGATATGGTGTTGGTCGCTCAGTCAGAAAATCATGTGCCTAAAACTACTACCGTCTTTGTGCCATTTATGGTGCATTTGCACTAAAGTTTTTACTTGGTTTTCTAAACCCGTGTATGTATTACACGGGTTTTTTTTATTTTGCAAAAAAAATAGAGTATGAAACAAAGTCTATTTCTAGTTTTTATTTTCGCAACGGGACTGATTATACAAGGATGTAAAAAGGATGCAACCAATGCAAATCCTAAGGTTACGATCACCAGCCCTCTTCAAAACCCACACCAAAAATATAAAACCAAACAGCTTTTGCATTTTATTTACAGTGCCAGTGACGTAGATGGTTTAACGGATATTCAGGCAATTGTAAGGGGAGGTGGCGTAACGTTTTTTCAATCAGATACCACCTTGAGCGGGCAGGGTGAGTTTTCTATGGATGCCCCATTTACAGTAGATTCTGTGTATGGAAAAAATCCTATGAATTGTGCTGCTATTGTTACAGCAACTGATACAAAAGGCGGAGTGACCACCATGAAATTTATTTTTGAGGTTTATCTCCATCCGTAAATGAAACTGTCTTTAAAAGAGTGATCATGGAATCACAAGAGCATGGTGCTCACCACGAACACTCCCATTATCATATTCACAGTAAAGAAAGAACTACACGATTCGTAGTTCTTCTTTCTTTTATTACCATGCTGTTAGAGTTGTATTATGGATACAAGGCGCATTCAAGAACTTTAATTGTTGACGGCTGGCACATGTTGTCTCATGTATTAGTGCTTGGCTTGGCATGGTTAGCGTACTTTTACATTAAACAAAAGAAAGGAGCGATAAACCATAAGCAGCAACACCGGATTATTTCTCTCAGCGGTTTTGCCGGTGCCGTAGTGATGCTGGTGATCACAGCCGATATTATTTATGATTCAATACAGAAGTTTTCAGGGCATTCGGTCATTGTGAGTAAAGAAGCATTTGCCATAGCCGTAATCGGATTATTGGTGAACGGACTGAGTGCGTATTTTCTTCATCAAGAAGAAGATAAGGATATGAATCTAAGCGCAGCCTATTTGCATGTATTCAGCGATGTGGTACTTAGTCTTTTCGCTATTACCTCTTTATTGGTGATCCACTTTTTTAATCTCCGAATGATTGATTCTATCCTAGCCTTGATCGGCTCTTTGGTGATTTTGAAATGGAGTATTGACCTAATAAGGAAAAGTTGGAAAGAGGTAATTGAAATAAGAAACTGAAGGGCTAATCAGAATGACCACTTATCACAAAAACAAATTCCCCTCTCGGTTCTTTAATACTAAAATGAGAAATCAACTCCTCTAAATTTCCGGTCACAGTTTCCTCAAACATTTTAGAGATTTCTCTGGAAATAGAAATTTCTCTTTCGGGTTTTAAGTGCTCTTTCAACTCTTCTAAAAGTTTGATTACGCGGTAAGGTGATTCATAAAGAATAAGAGTCCGTTTTTCAAGCGCAATTTCTTTCAATTTGGTTTGTCGTCCTTTTTTATGCGGTAGAAATCCAATGAATATAAATTCGTTGGTGGCGAAACCGGAGTTCACTAAGGCTGGCACAAAAGCTGTAGGCCCCGGTAAAGTTTGTAACGGAATCTTTTGTGCTACACAAGCGGATATTAGAATTTGGCCGGGGTCGGAAATTCCCGGTGTACCGCAGTCGCTGACCAGCGCCATTTGAACACCCGATTGTAGTTTTGAAGTGAGTGATTCTACGGAGCGGTGCTCATTAAATTTGTGATAGGCTATCAGCTTCGTCTCAATGTGGTAATGATTGAGAAGTTTTTTTGTTTGCCGGGTATCTTCTGCTAAAATTAGATCCACCTCTTTTAATATGCGTATGGCTCGAAGGGTAATATCTTCAAGATTGCCTACGGGAGTGGGAACGATATATAGCAACGGATGAATTTTCTATTTGAAAACTGTAGAAATACAAAAGCGGGAGAAAGGTTTCTATGCTTCCTTCAGTTCGTACCGGTAGCCTTCCATAATTGGATTAGCTAACAATTTTTTACAGGCTTCTTCCACTTTAGCTTGTGCTATTTCTTTTGAGTTAGCTGCTATTTTTAAGGTGATGTGTTTGCCTATGCGAACATCATCCACTTCTTTAAAACTCATTTTCTGCAAACTGTGTTCAACTGCTTTGCCCTGTGGGTCAAGAAGTTCTTTTAGTGGCATGATGACGATTTCTGCTATAAAGTTCATTTAGTAATTATTTTTTGAGCAATGGAAATAAGAATGTAAAAAATGATGATTAGTGATATGCCGGCAAATTTAAAGGCTGCTAATAAAATGATCGAAAGAATTATGAACAAGTATCGCACTTCATTACCACTCCAAGCAAAGGATTTAAACTTAAATGAAAACATAGGGATTTCTGCCACCATCAGCAGGGACGTGATCACCGCCACCGAGTACAAGAAAATCTTTTGGTACACCCAAGAATTTAATCCAAAAGGGTTGTGAAGAACGATCAACAAGATGCCAATTATAAAAACGGTAGCTGCAGGGGTAGCCAAGCCTATAAACCCTTCTGACTGACGAGTGTCGAGGTTAAACTTGGCCAATCGAAGAGCGGCAAACAGGGCTACCAAAAATGCCGGGGCAGAGTACAGATACATTCTTTTCAAAGAGTAGGTAGTAGCATCTGACTCATACAACTGAAATAAAAGTTCAAAAAGAATAACTGCGGGCACCACGCCAAAGCTCACCATATCGGCCAAGGAATCTAACTGCTTACCTATCTCGGTAGATTTTTTGGTAAACCGGGCAGCAAAACCATCTAAGAAATCGGCTACTAAAGAAGCTGCTATACAATACGGTACCCAATCAAGACGATAATTAAATACGAACACCACTGCCAAGCAACCAAAAAAAAGATTGATTAATGTGAGTGTATTGGGCAAGTTAATCAGTTGGAAAAAGTTCACGCAGGTAAGTGGATTTACTAACGGTTCATTATTTCTTCAATTTCCTCTACTTCTATAGGAATGTTTGCCATTAAATCACGTGGCTTTCCATTGGTAATCAGAATATTGTTTTCAATCCGGATTCCCATTTTTTCCTCGCGAATATAAATACCCGGCTCGCAGGTAAGCACCGCTCCTGCTTTTAATTTGACAAATCGGTTTCCTACATCGTGCACATCCAGTCCCAAAAAATGCGCAGTGCCGTGAGGGAAATATTTTTTAAAAAGTGGGTTCGATAGACTTTGCTTTTTTATATCGCTTTTACTAAGCAGTTTCAACCCTATCAATTCGCTTTCCATCAACTTTCCAACTTCTTCGTTTAAGTCGTTTAATATCACCCCGGGCTTCATCATATCACGGGCTGCACGATGTACTCGCAGCACGGCATTATATACTTCTTTCTGCCGCTTATTAAATTTTCCATTCACCGGAACGGTTCTCGTTAAGTCTGCATTATAATTAGCGTACTCCGAAGCGCAGTCCATTAACACAAGTTCTCCATCTTTGCACTGGCAAGCATTCGTGATATAATGTAGCACACAAGCATTTTCACCGGTGGCTACAATGGGCTCATACGCATGACCCGTTCCGCGATTAATCATGTATTCGTGAGTCAGTTCTGCTTCTATTTCAAATTCCCAAACTCCGGGCTTAATAAACTTTAATGCGCGAATAAATCCTTTGCGAGTAATATCCATCGCTGTACTGAGCAAGTCTATTTCCTCTTTTGATTTCGACACCCGCAGTTGATGTATAATAGGAGAGGAGCGCTCGTAATGATGTAATGGAAACTTTTGTTGCAAGTCTCTGGCAAATCTAATCTCAGCAGTTTCTCCCATAGATAGGCTGCGGTCGTGTTCATTCGTATTCAGGTAAACCGTTTCGGCATAATGCATTAGCATTCCTAAAATTTGGCTAAAACTTTCTTTCCATACAATGGTTTGAATCCCCGAAACTTTAGTCGCTTCGTCCATCGAAAGTTTTTTCCCTTCCCACCACATCGTATGCTCATCGGTTCTTCTTACAAAAAGAATTTCGCGAAAACGCGCTTCCGGTGCATCCGGGAAGAGAAGCAGGCATGTTTCTTCCTGATCAACTCCACTGAGATAAAATAAATCGGGGTTCTGCCTCCACTTATAAGCAGCATCGGCACTTTTAGTAACGACCTCATTAGAAATGAAAATGGCTAACGAGTTTTTCTTCAGCTCCTTTGTAAAATTTTTTCGGTTCGTTTTAAACAAGCTGGAAGGAATAGATTCATAACGCATAAAACAATCAGATTTCAGGCGAAAGTAATTCAATTCCGAACAGCCGGAAACCCTTTTATCAGTTGAGGCCGATTGAAAATCGTTTTTTTGATTGGAATCTTAGGTTACATTTGCACCCTGCTTTACGGAAAGCAGCCCATTAAATAGCCATTTTAAACAATGTTGAAATGAAGGTAGTTGGTCCTAAAAATCCGAATGCTAATCTCGAAACACTTGGCATAAAAAATACCGCCACACAGTTTTGGAATCTCACCCCCGAAGAATTAATTGAAGAAACTATTCGCAGATCACAAGGCATACTGAATGATACTGGTGCCTTGGTGGTGGACACCGGTGAGTTTACCGGCCGTGCTCCTAAGGATAGGTTCATTGTAAAAGATGAGTACACAAAAGACACGGTAGATTGGGGTGGATTCAACAATCCTTGCACCCCGGAAGTTTTTGAAAACCTCTACAAGAAGGTAACCGCTTACTTAGCGGATAAAGATATTTTTATCAGGGACAGCTATGCTTGTGCAGATGATAATTACCGCTTGAATGTTCGAATGGTTACGGAATGTCCTTGGGCAAATCTTTTTGCGTATAACATGTTTTTACGTCCCGAAGCGGATGAATTAAATGGTATTCTTCCCGACTGGCACATTATTCATGCTCCCGAGTTTTTTAGCGAAGGTGAAAAGGATGGAGTGAGACAACATAACTTTGCGATACTCAATTTTACGAAGAAGATTGTCATTATAGGAGGAACAGCCTACACGGGAGAAATCAAAAAAGGAATTTTCTCAGTACTCAATTTCCTATTGCCCCACGAAAAGAATGTAATGGCTATGCACTGTTCGGCCAATGTGGGGAAAGAAGGGGACGTTGCTCTCTTTTTTGGATTAAGCGGAACCGGAAAAACTACTTTGAGTGCCGATCCTTCGAGACCTTTAATTGGCGATGATGAACATGGTTGGAACGAAAGCGGTGTATTTAATTTTGAAGGCGGCTGCTATGCGAAATGTATTGATCTATCCGAAGAAAAGGAACCGGATATCTTCAAAGCAATCCGTCACGGAGCAATCTTAGAAAACATCGGCTTTTATGAAGGAACCAGAACGGTGGATTACAGCTATAAAGCAAAAACTGAAAATACTCGCGTTTCATATCCTATTCACTTCATTGAAAATGCGCTTAAAAAATCAGTAGGAGGGCAACCTAAGAATGTTTTCTTTTTGACGTATGACGCTTTCGGAGTGCTGCCACCGGTTTCAAAACTCAACGTTGGGCAAGCGATGTACTATTTCCTTTCCGGATTTACTTCAAAGGTTGCCGGCACCGAAGCCGGGGTCACCGAACCTCAAACTACTTTCTCTACCTGTTTCGGTGCTCCATTTTTACCCTTACATCCTACCAAGTATGCCTCACTTTTAGGGGAGAAACTTCGCAATTCTGATATTTCTGTTTGGTTGCTGAATACCGGTTACACCGGAGGGCCTTATGGCGTAGGTAAGCGAATGAGTTTATCACATACTCGTGCCTTAATCGCTTCCGTTCTTTGCGGAGGGTTAGACAAGGTAGATTATGAAGTTCATCCAGTATTTGGTTTAGCCATGCCTAAAAGCTGCATAAATGTTCCTACAGAAGTTTTGAATCCGCGAAATACTTGGGCGAATAAGGAGCAATACGACATCAAGGCAAATGAATTAGCCGTAGCCTTCCATAAAAACTTTGAAAAATTTGCGGCTAAGGCAGAAGATGAAATCTTGAAAGCTGCTCCTATAGTGCAACAGACAGTTTGATGGTTTAAATAATCGCTTGGTTTTTCTCAAGTAGATTAATCCAATAAGATTAGCCGCACAAATCTTGAATACCGATAAAGCAAAAGAATTACGTGGATACTTTTGCTCGTAACGAAAACAAAAAGGCCGCCTCTTACGCCCCTTTGATGTTGTTCATTATACCATCCGGCTCTTTCAAATCTTCTTTATCGGTAGATGTCTCACCGACCGAAACATTTCGGCAGATCAAAACACTATCTGGGAATAGAACATTCCTCAAATACCACTCTAATGACATTTCAGCTTAGTTCTGAAGTGAACTAACACACTCTAATGTAAATCAATATACTTCTAAAGTGATGTAACGAACTTTTGATATAATCTGACACATTTCTAAAGTAAGCTAACAAACTTCAGATGTAAACTAACAGATATGCAAAATGAATTAACGAACTTGCGAAGAAAACTAATACATTTAAGAAGTGAATCAACATAGCCTTGAAGTAAACTAGTGCACTTCTGAAGTAAACTATTCTACGGTAAACCAAAACAGTTTCAGCCATGAAAGTATTAAGTGCCGAGGAAGGCAAACACTTAACACCAGTCACCAACGGACGAACCACCTTGGTAAGCGCCACCGTTTCTAATTTGCAGATAGGTCAAGTATTAATCGTAACTCACGCAGACTGGGAATCTAAAAATTCGCCCTATCAGGTAGTAAACAGAGTGACAAAAAAGACAGGTCGCAAATTTGAGAAGGGACGTATGCCAGATGGCAGCGGTTGGATGGTAAGGAGGATTAGTTAATCGTTATGACGGTAGCCCAAGCTGTCTTTAGTCTGAAGCCAAGCCTGAGTCGAGGGACTAAGGTCTCAAAATACTTATAGGTGGCAAATTATTATAAGTGGTTTATTTTCAAGTATTAAGGGGTTTTATAGCCGTTGTTGGGTGTTATCAACAACATAAAAGTTTTATGAGTCTAATTCTATCATCCAATTCTCTTTTTCTTGCCCGCTGTTATTTTTTTATAAACCCGTTTCTTGAGAGAAGTCTTTTTGCGGATTTTTTTGAACCTTGCTATTCGTTTTCTTACAAAAGGCTTTTACCTTTAACGGGCGATGATTAAAGGATTTTTACAATGCGGTTTAGGACAGTATCAAAATATTTTCAATTCTCTTCTTTCATTTGAGAATTAAGAATATATTTGCGCGCATTATAGGGTTATTAGTGTAAGTAAATTAGTTGTTAGGACTAAACTAATCGAATGGCACAGCGAGGCTTAATAGTAGGTATTTTATCATGTAGTGTTACCCTCAGTTTGGATAATTCAAGCTGCGGGGAACATAATACACTTCACCGAATCGAGATATAGAGATGAACAGAGGATGCAGAACAAGTATCCTCTGTTATTATTTTAAACCAAGTAACATGAATATATTTTTTACGTCTTCCCGAAATACATCAAATATAAGTTCTATGGACACAAAGATACTCTCCATGAAGCGCTTCGTTTGCTTCTTGATGGTTCTGATGGGTGTAACCTCTGCCATGCAGTTAAATGCCCAAAGTGATAGTAAGCCTATAAACAAAGAAAAGATCATGGAGGATCTCAACCGTGCCAGTAGCGGTATTTCCTTCATGGAAAACAAGGGACAATGGCCATCTCATGTAATTTATCGGGCTGACATTCCGGGAGGTCAGATGCTAGCTACCCCTCAGGGAATGTTGATTGGTAAATTCGATCCGGAAAGTCAAAAAGAGCAGGCTGCTTATTTTGAAAGAGAAGAAGAATACGCTACCGGTAAAATAACCAAAGACCAACTGGGAGAGGCGAAAGGATTGCGGGGTCACGGCTGGCGCTTTAATTTTGTGAATGGAAATTTGGCCACTCCTAAAACTATCGAAAGAAAAGGGGAAAGCAGCGACTATTACAACTTCTTGATTGGCGATGCTTCTACTCATGCCACCAACGTCCACAGCTATAATGAACTGATGTATAAAGATGTTTACTCCGGAGTAGATGTTCGTTATTATACCAGTGCCGAAGGTGATTTTGAAAATGACATCATCGTAGCTCCAGGAGCCGATTATTCAAAAATACTTCTTCAAATAGAAGGAGTGGAGCGGATTCGTTTAGACGATAAAGGAGATTTGGTTTTTGGAACCACGGTAGGGGAGCAAACGATTCCGGCTCTAATCAGCTATTTGGTGGACAAAGATGGAAAGAGAACACCTATCTCTGTTAAGTACAAAATAGCCGATAGGAATACCGTCAGTTTCGATGTGCCTAAATATGATTTGTCTAAAACTTTGGTGATAGACCCTATCGTGATTCGTTGGGCTACCTTTATTAGCGGTAACTCTTCGAGCGATGCCCACTTTCACGGAATAGATGTAGATGCTTCGGGAAATATTTTTACTACCGGAAGATATAACGGAAACCTGATAACGGTAGGCGCGTTCCAAACTTCTAACAATGGCACCGATTTGTTTATATCAAAATATACCGAACCGGCTACTCCTGGTGGCAGTGGAGTTAGAGTCTGGCAAACATACTTGGGAAATTCAGGAACAGATAATCCGTATGCTCTTACCTTAGGTTTGGATGGCTATCTATATATTGTAGGGTCTGCCGGGTCGGGAATGAGCAAAACTTATGGAACAGGATTTTCTTCCGGTAGTTGGACGCAGCGGACTGGTAATGGTCAAACCTTCATTGCAAAAGTAAGCCCCAATGGAACCGGAGCTGCCGTGCGCACTTTGGGAACTTCCTCCAGCAACTGGGGTGTTTTGTTTTATGATGTAAGAGTGCTGCCTACAAGTGGGAATGGTTTCGACCTCGTTGCCGTAGGGGTGGTTAATGAAGGAAGTTCCTCCGTAAATGGAGATATTCCACAAGCCACTCAGCCCAACGGTACGAGCGTTACCAATACCGGACACAATAACGGTTATGCAGTTCGCATCACGAATGATTTATCTACATTAGTTTGGGCCAAACAATATTCTTCATCAGGGGGCAATAGCGATCAATTTAATATCTGCGCGATAGATAACCAAAAAAACATCATTGTAGGTGGATATACTCGCGGTTCTTCCGGTATCTCTTATTCCAATCCTTCCGGTCAGAACTCACTCACCGGAAATCAGGATGGTTGGTTAATGCGGCTGAATGCCTCTAATGGCAATGCTTTATGGTCAAGATATTTTAATGCCGGATCGGGGAATAGTGCCAACATCTTGTGTATGGAAACTAATTCCGCCAAAGATCATTTTATCATTGGAGGCTTGGCATCCGGCTCTTTGGCCAATTCAAATATTACTTCAGGAGCTTATCAAACTACTTATCAGGGGTCAACAGATTTCTTTGTGGCGTCCTTGCCTATTGGAGGAGCTTCAACTACTTGGGGAACTTACTTTGGCGGAAGTGATTATGAGTCAAATATGATGGGTTTGAATCTTGATCAGAATGATGATGTGTATGTGTTAGGATATTCAGATAGTAAAGACATCCCTACTTACGGCAATCCGGTTCAAAAAAATAATTATGATAACAATGATAGGGATGCGGTGTTCTTTAAATTAAGTTCAAACGGCTCGTCATTACAATATAGCACTTATATTGGCGGTGATAATGACGAAACAGATCCTGTAGGGCAAAGAGGTATTAAGTTTTCTGATTGTAGAATTTATCTTCCTATCACAACTTATTCAACGGATTTTCCATTAACTCAAGGCACTTTAACATCTACTAAAAGCTCTAGTTCCTCTATCGGTGAGCCGGCATTGATCAGTATGGCTAACCCTCCTGATTTGCAGGGTAATAATATTACCGGAGGTGCTACTCAAACGATTACATGCGGTTCTTCACCCGCTCCTATTACGGCTAGCGTCCCGTCCTATATATTTGCTAAAATTATCAGAGATAATTCGGTGAAAAATGCCGGTACTACGAGCGCCTATCCGGATGGGCTACCTGTTATTAACTCTTATCAGTGGCAAGCAAGTATAGACAGTGGTGCCAGTTGGACGAATATCTCTGGAGCAACCAGCCAGAATTATACTCCGCCCAATATTTATGTGAATGGAGTCACTAAATACCGCAGAATAATAAATGGAGATGCCTGTAACAGAGCCAGTGATACTTTAGCAACTGTAACAATTATAGTTACCCCTTCTGTGGCTACTCCTACTGTCTCTAGCAACAGTCCATTATGTGCGGGTCAAACCTTAAATCTTACCTCTCATTCAACAACAAGTGGAGTGACCTATGCATGGACCGGCCCTAACAGCTTTACTAGTTCTCTCCAAAATCCATCCATAAATAATGTTCCACTTGCAGCCTCAGGTACGTATTACGTAGTGGCCACTTCCGGAAATGGGTGTAAATCTAATCCCGGCTCAACTTCTGTTTTGGTTAGCACTGCTCCTACGGTAGGTTCTTCTTCTAGCAGTAATCCTACTACTTGTGGAGGTACTAACGGTAGCATTACACTTAACGGACTTAATAGCAATACGGTTTATTCTGTTAACTACATTAAAGACGGTACTCCCGTTGGCCCGATTGGAATTTCTTCCAATGGAAGTGGAAAATTGGTCATTAGTAATTTAGGAGCAGGTGTTTATACCGGAGTTACGGTTGCATTAAGTGGTTGTTCATCTAATGCACTGTCCTTTACCTTAACGAACCCTACCGGCCCATCGGCACCAAGCAATGTAAATGCAAGTCCGAATCCCATCTGTACCGGCAACACCTTAACCCTGAGTGCAACGGGAAGTAACTTAGCATGGGCCGGACCAAGTAGCTTTACGGCTAATGGTTCACCGGTGACTCGTTCAATTACCAGCACTTCGCAAGGCGGTACATACAGTGTTACCCAAACAGTAGCAGGTTGTACTTCACCACCGGCTACGGTAAGTGTAGCGGTGAATCAAACTCCGAGCATAGCTTCTACTAATAGCAGCAACCCGACCACCTGTAGCGGAAGTGATGGCAGCATCACCTTAAATGGCTTGAACAACAGCGCGAGCTACTCAGTGAGCTATTCTAAGAATGGCAACCCTGTAGGGCCGGTAAATATCAGTTCCAATGGAACCGGTCATATCGTAATTACGGGATTAACAGCAGGTTCTTACACAAATATTACAGTGACCTTGAGTGGCTGTACTTCAGCACCGGTATTAGGGCCGATTGTATTAATTGATCCGGCCAATCCTACATCACCTACGGTTAGCAACAGTGGTCCGGCTTGTTATGGTGATACCATGCTGCTTTTTGCTTCTAACGTATTTGGAGGAACCTACACTTGGAGCGGGCCTAATAGCTTTACTTCTAATAGCCAAAATCCTGTTATTGTAAGTTCGACCCCTGCCATGAGTGGCAATTATTCGGTTTACGTAACTGTCAATAATTGTAACTCTTCACCGGCTACCACTTCTGTAACAGTAACATCTTGCCCTCCGGTAGCGGTGGATGATGCTTACTCTACGAACGAAGATCAACCTCTACCAATAACTTCACCGGGTGTATTAGTAAATGATTATGATCCGGCTAATCCTCAACAACCATTGACAGTCACTACTACTCCGATTTGTGGCCCATACAACGGTTCTGTTCTATTAAGTGCAAATGGAAGTTTCACTTATACGCCTTCTTTAAACTACAATGGATTAGATTCCTTCTGTTACCGCGTTTGCGATACGGAGATTCCTTCTGCTTGCGATACAGCAGTAGTTGTTATTACAGTGACTCCCGTGAATGACCCTCCTTTTGTTCCGGATACATTGGTAACAACTCCAGAGGATACCCCAACAACAGTTTGTTTACCAATCACTGATCCGGAAAGTGCTTCGCAAAGTCACTTAGTTCAAAGCATTTACTGTGGGCCGAACAATGGAACTATCAGTAGTGCGAATATTAATAATGGAGTGCTTCCTCATGATTTATGTTTAACCTATACCCCTGACAACAATTTCAACGGAACCGATTCTATATGTATAGTAGTATGTGATAACGGGTTACCGCAGTTATGCGATACTACCCATATTACTATAGTAGTGACACCGGTCAACGATCCTCCGATAGCTGTAGATGACTATTTTGTTTCTTGTTTAGATACCGCTATTGCAAAGAATGCATTGGCGAATGATATAGATATAGACGGACCAAGTTTAGCTGTAACTAGTACTGTTTGTGGTCCTTATACCGGTAGTTTGAGTATTCAGCCAAATGGTAACTTTATCTATACTCCAACACCTTTCTTTAATTCTAAAGACTCCTTCTGTTATGTGATTTGTGACTTCGGAACTCCAAACTTGTGTGATACAGGGGTAGTAGTATTAGACTATACCTGCACGAATACACCTCCGGTAGCAGTGGACGATCATTACACAACGAATGAAGATCAAACGCTCAACAATAACGTATCTACCAACGACTACGATCCCAATGGAGATTCGATTACCTATAACACTACTCCTTTGGTAGATGTAAATCATGGCGCACTTACCCTGAATTCAGATGGATCTTTTACTTACGTTCCTACGCCTAATTACTTTGGTGGAGATACGTTTGTTTATGTAGTATGTGATAATGGAACGCCTTCGCTGTGCGATACGGCAACCGCTTACATTGCGGTACTACCGGTGAATGATCCTCCATTTGTACCGGATACTTTGGTCACTACTCCCGAAGATACTCCGACTACCGTTTGTATTCCAATTACAGATATTGATTTAACGGATCAGCATATTGCGGCACTAAACTGCAATGCATTAAATGGAACAGTAAGCAATATTCTGGTAAATAATATTTCAAATCCACACGAAGTTTGTGTGAGCTACACTCCTGATTTGAACTTCAATGGAACGGACTCCTTCTGTATTGTGGTATGTGATAACGGACTTCCATCTGCCTGCGATACCTCTGTAGTGACTATTGTGGTTACCCCGGTGAACGATCCTCCGGTAGCAGTGAATGACCATTATACAACTAATGAAGACACTCCTCTGAGTGTGGGAGTAGGAACCGGTGTGAGAGCCAACGATAATGATGATGCGGATGGAAACCCGGTGTCTTCTTTAACGATTAACACTACACCAATAACAGGCCCTGCTCACGGAACTTTATCTTTAGCACCTACCGGGTCGTTTATTTATACGCCTGACTTGAATTATAATGGAGTGGATTCGTTCTTGTATATCGTTTGCGATAACGGTACACCGCTACCAAGCCTTTGCGATACAGGAACTGCATACATCACTGTGTTGCCGGTGAATGACCCTCCATTCATCCCCGATACTTTAGTGATTACTCCGGAGGATACCCCTATTGTTGTTTGTTTGCCAATTACTGATCCCGAAACAACTTCTCAAATACACATCGGCTTTATTTGCGATGGCCCCGACAATGGAAGCGTTTCTACTCCTTCAGTAAATAACGCCTCTAATCCGCATGAAGTTTGTATGACTTATACTCCGAATACAAACTATAATGGAACTGATAGCTTCTGTGTAATCGTTTGCGATAACGGTAACCCGATTGCTTGCGATACTTCTATAATTACCATTATTGTTACACCGGTTAATGATCCTCCGATAGCAGTGAATGATAATTATTCTACCGATGAGGATATTCCGCTGAACGTGCCTCCAACCGGGGTATTGGTAAATGATTCCGATCCGGATGGAACCGCCCTTACTGCCAGTTTAGTAAGTGGGACTACACATGGTTTAGTTTCATTGAATCCAAATGGCTCGTTCACTTATACTCCGAACAGCAATTACAACGGAACTGACACTTTCTTCTACTCAGCTTGCGATGCCGGTATTCCAATGCCTTCATTGTGCGATACGGCTATGGTGGTTATCACCGTCAATCCGGTGAATGATCCACCGATGGTTCCTGATACTACAGTTACAATACCTGAAGACAGTGTAATAACAGTTTGCCTTCCTATCACGGATGTTGAATCTGCTACACAAATGCACACGGTGTCTCTCTGTGATGCACCTGATAACGGACTGATTACATTTGGCCCGGTAGTAAACAATGGCAGCTTACCACATACCGTTTGCATTACATACCGTCCTAATTCAAACTTCAACGGTCTTGATTCTATTTGTTTGACAATTTGCGATAACGGTATCCCGTTTGGTTGCGATAACTCTACTATTCATATAATAGTGACTCCGGTAAACGATCCACCGGTAGCTGTTAATGATAATTACACTATTCCAGAGGACAGCACGCTTACGGTACCTGCTCCGGGTGTATTAGGAAATGATAATGACCCTGATGGCACACCGCTCACGTCAACTATTGTGACTGGTACATCTCACGGTTCAGTCTCACTGAATCCGAATGGATCATTTACTTATACTCCGAACAACAATTACAACGGAATGGATACTTTCTTCTATTCCGCTTGTGATGCAGGTATCCCGATGCCGTCACTTTGCGATACGGCTATGGTGGTAATTACTGTAACACCGGTAAATGACATTCCGGAAATCCCGGATACTATTATCCATACTCCGGAAGATACTCCAACAGTTGTTTGTCTTCCAATTATAGATCTTGATTCTTTAGACATTCACACGTACACTTCTTGTGGCAACGCTTTCTGGGGTACTGTTAGCATGAATGTTAATAATGCTTCCGATCCCCATGAGCTGTGTGTTACTTACACTCCTTATCTCAACTTCAATGGAACCGATTCACTGTGTGTAATCATTTGTGATAATGGAACCCCGCAAGGTTGTGATACTTCGCACATCACTATTATAGTAGATCCGCGAAATGATCCTCCCTATGCTGATACGATTTATGTAGTTACCTATGAGAATCAACCGGTGGGCGTGAATGTGGCTTCTGCCACAGGAGATGTGGAAGGAGATCCGCTTTCTTATAGTTATGGCGGTGTTACACCTAATAACGGTACTTATGGAATTACCGGAAATGGAGCCATTGTAGTGATACCTAACACCGGATTTACTGGAACGTTTACTATCCCTTATGGAGTATGTGATCTTAGTCCTTATCCGGTGAACGTACTTTGTGACAGTGCTGCTATTGTAGTCACTGTACTCCCTGGCGGAGATACCTTAATAAATCACTCACCGGTAGCCAGCAACGACTATGTAACCACACCGATGAATACCTCGATTGTGGTGAATGAGTTGGCGAATGACTACGATCCGGATGGGGATGCCTTGCAGGTAACTGTTACTTGCCCTCCACAGCACGGTTCCTATACCATGAATCCGAATGGAACAGTCAACTACTTCCCTCATTCAGGATTCTTCGGATTCGATACAATATGTTATACTATTTGTGACCCTACAGCGGCTCATAATCCTAAGCCACTCTGTGACAACGCTATCATTGTGATTTCTGTTTCACATGATCCGGGATCTAACGATAATGATCCTCCGGTAGCGGTGGATGACTTTGCATTTATTTGTGCAGATGCTAATGCTACGCTTAACTTGTTGTTGAATGATTACGATCCGAACGGAGATGCGATTGCTTCTGTCAACGTATTTGATAATGTAAGCAATGGAATTCTTACGAATGCCGGATTTGGGTTCTATGTCTATACCCCCAATAGTGGATTTAATGGAAATGATACCTTGTATTATAGTATCTGCGATAATGGAACTCCATCGTTGTGTGATACCGCTATGGCAGTTATTTTTGTAAGTCCTACACCTGTTATTACTCCTTCAGCTTCTTCTTTAACTATTTGCAGTGCAGATACAGTGAATATCACTCTTCACTCAAATGTGCCGGGCACAGTTATTCATTGGACAGCTACAAACGGCACCAGTGGTACCGGAGATATTTATACGATATTAACGAATAATACTTCGGTGGATCAGATAGTTACTTACACGGTTACGGCTGCTACTCCTGCGGGTTGTGGTGCGAGCGCGGTTACTATTCCGGTAACTGTGAAACCAAGACCTACGGTTTCCTACACTGCCAATGGAAATATTTTCTGTTCAGGTAGCCAAGTGATAATTAATATGAGTTCCAACATAGCCGGAACCACCTATACATGGAGCGGAACGAACGGAAACAGTGGCAATGGAAGTTTAATTACCGACAGCCCCGTAAATGCAGGCGCGTCAAATATCACAGTCACTTACAGTATTATCCCATCCTTTGGAGGATGTAGCGGAGATACGGTGAAAGTGTCGGTGACGGTGAAACCTAATCCGGTATTATCTGTGAATCCAATCACTCAAACAATTTGCAGTGGAACACCCATTACAATTGCCATCAGTTCTAACATTGTAGGAACCAGCGTAAACTGGACAGGAAGTAATGGAAACAGTGGTAACTCGCTTACTATTAACGACTCTCCGATTAATTCAAGCAGTAGTAACATTACAGTTACTTATACCGTGAATGGAAGTTATAATGGATGCCCTGCTAATACAATCACTTCTACTGTCGTTGTGCGTCCTGTTGTTATTGCGGATGCCGGCAACGATAAATCTACTGTAACATGTAGTGGGGCTTGTGTAAACTTAGGCGGCTCTCCCACAGGTTCGGGAGGTTCCGGTTTACTATCATATCAATGGAGTCCTTCCACCGGGTTGAATGATAGCTCTTTAGCCAACCCAACTGCTTGTGGATTATTGACTAGTACTACCTATACTGTCATCGTTACAGATACCAGCGGATGCTTCGCTACTGATCAGGTGGCTATCACACTGACTCCGAATACTCTTGCTGCTGAAGCTGGTTCAGGCGGAGCGGTTTGTTTAGGAAGTGGAGATAGTGTGATGTTAGGCGGCTATCCTACCGCAGTAGGCGGAAGTGCTCCATACACCTATACTTGGGCTCCTGTAACAGGTCTTAACCTGACTAATTCAGCGAATCCTGAGGCATACCCAATAACTACTACGAAATACTTCGTCACCGTCACTGACCAAAACGGTTGCAGTTCAGTAGATTCTACTACGGTAACAGTATATCCTGTACTGAATATAAATGCAGGAACAGATACCACAGTTTGTGCCGGTCAGCCGTTCAATTTGGGAGGAACACCCACTGCATCGGGTGGCAGCGGAAGTGGCTACACTTACTTGTGGAGTCCTACCGTTGGAGTGAGCAACGTAACAGTAGCTAATCCTATTGCAACGGCTTTTTCTACTACTACGTATGCGGTTACTGTATTTGATGGTAACGGCTGTTCTGCTACTGACAATGTGTTAGTAACGGTTCATGAAACTCCGGTTGCAATGGCCGGTCCCGATAAAAACTTATCCGTTTGTCCTAAAGATAGCATCGTCATTGGAGATAATCCATCTGCATCAGGTGGAACTGGACCATATACCTATTCATGGTCGCCTCTATTTGGTTTGAGTGCATCAACTATTCCTAATCCGGGGGTAAAAGGATTAAGCGGCACACAGACTTACTCTTTAGTGGTAACAGATGCGAACGGATGCACATCTTCTGATTATGTAACTGTGAATGTGGTTCCAAACACATTACAGGCTTATGCCGGAAACAATACACAGATATGTAGTGGAACTTGTGTTCAGATTGGTGGCTTCCCGGTAGTCAATGGAGGATTTGCTCCTTTTACATTTAACTGGAGCGGAGGTTCATTAGATGATTCTACTCAATCAAATCCAATTGCGTGCCCTTCCGGTACGGTGAATTACAATCTTGTGATTACCGATGACAAAGGTTGTACCGCTACTTCTTCGATGACTGTAATTGTGAATCCTAAGCCCGCAGCTAACGCTGGAACGGATACCTTCGTTTGCGTAGGTAGTAGCGTGGTTATTGGAGGCACTCCTTCTGCTACAGGCGGAACTGCTCCTTATAATTATAATTGGGTTCCGACAATTGGTCTGTCTTTACCAAATGTTTCTAATCCATCTGCATCACCGGTAGCCACCACTTCATACACCTTAGTGGTTACTGATGCCAAAGGATGTATTTCAAGTGACACTGTGACGGTAACTACTCGCTCGTTACCTAATGTGAATGCAGGTACTGATAAGACCTTAACAGCTTGTGCAGGCGACACTACATTCATCGGTGGAATACCGGTTGTAGTGAGTGGCGGAACGGGTCCGTTCACCTATCAATGGTCACCTGCTTTAGGGTTGAGTAACTCTACGATTCAGAATCCTTTGGTCACAGGTATAAGCACAACAACGTCCTATCAGATTTTAGTAACTGACTCTTATGGCTGTCAGGGGGTGGACTATGCAATAGTTAATGTAGTTCCATCTACTCTTCAAGCAGAGGCTGGAAATTCCGGTGTGGTATGTGCCGCAGCAAATACTCCAGTTCAGTTGGGTGGTAATCCAACTGCTACCGGTGGGGCTTCTCCTTATACCTACCATTGGGGTCCATCGGCCGGTTTAAGTGATACTACTACTGCTAACCCGGTGGCTACAGTATCTACCAGTACTACTTTCTACGTAACTGTCACTGATTCTAAAGGATGTACTTCGATAGATTCTGTTACCGTTACCCAACACACTGCTCCGGTAGCCAATGCCGGAACTGACAGCACGTTCTGTGCAGGATTTGGGAAATTGCTGGGAGGAACACCTACTGCCAGCAGCGGTAGCGGCCCTTATCTGTATTCATGGACTCCTACACTTGGGTTAAACAATAACAATACCCCCAATCCATTAGCAATACCTCAGGTAACAACTGTTTACACTGTAGTGGTTACTGACTCTAACGGATGTCAGGCTTCGGATGCTGTAACTATCACTATTCGTCCTAATCCGGTATCGGATGCAGGGGTTGATAAATCTATTACTACTTGCTCTGGTGACAGTGTTCAAATTGGAGGCTCGCCTGCTGCCAGTGGAGGTACACCGGGATATACTTATGCATGGGGACCTTCCGCAGGATTAACGGCAGCTAACGTTGCCAACCCTTATGTTAAGGGAATTGCTTCTACACAACCTTATGCTCTTACTGTGACCGACCAGAATGGTTGCTCTGCAGTAGATGTAGTAATTGTAAATGTGGTGACCAGTACTTTAACGGCTGAAGCCGGAAATGGTGGAGTGGTTTGTAGTGGGACGGGAGCTAGTGTTAATCTCGGTGGTTCACCAACAGCTACCGGAGGTGCAGGCCCTTATGTTTACCATTGGTCACCTTCGGGATCATTGAATGATTCTACCCTGGCTAATCCTATAGCTACACCAATTGTTAGCACTATATACCATGTAACTGTGTCGGATAGTAAAGGGTGCTATTCGGTAGATTCAACATTAGTGAAAGTTAATTTGAGTCCTACTGCCAATGCGGGTATAGATACTGCTATTTGTGCGGGTAGTCCGGTAATATTAGGTGGATCACCTACGGCCACTGGTGGTAAAGGCCCTTATACTTATAGTTGGTCTCCTGGTTCCGGCTTAAATGGAACTACAGGTTCTAACCCAACTGCAACACCAACTGCCAATACAACATACACTGTTACGGTAACTGATTACAATGGTTGTACTGCTTCAGCGTCTATTACCGTGACCGTTCACCAGAATCCAGTAGCGAATGCAGGTCCGGATAAGACATTAGTAGGCTGTTCCGGTGATAGTATTCAGATAGGAGGTTCTCCTTCTGCTACCGGTGGATCAGCCCCTTATGTGTATGACTGGGCACCAAACGGTGGTTTGACAGATACTACTGTAGCTAATCCGTATGTGCATAATATCGGCTCTACTACTACTTATACTTTAGCAGTGGTAGATCAATACGGATGTTCTGCAACTGACCAAGTGCTGGTGAATGTAACCAACAGCTCTCTAGTAGCTGAGGCCGGAAACAATGTTGCTTTCTGTGCCGGAGCATCTGTGAATGTTACCTTAGGTGGCAATCCGACTGCACAAGGCGGAACACCAACTTACAACTATACTTGGTCGCCTAACAACAGTCTGAACTCCAGCAATGTGGCAAACCCAATTGCCAGTCCGCTACAGTCCACTACTTATACTTTAGTGGTAACAGATGCACATGGGTGTATTTCGAGTGACACAGTAAGAATTACTATTCATCCTAGACCTACTGTTAGTGCCGGTGTTAACGATACCATCTGTTCAGGTACCTGTGTTGCATTAGGAGGCTCGCCTACGGCATCCGGAGGTTCAGGCTCTACTTATGTATATAGTTGGACCCCTGCCTTCTTCTTCAGCACTCCAACCAATGTGGCTAATCCGGTGGTATGCCCTACAAATAATATTACGTACCAAGTGACTGCTACTGACTCCTTAGGATGTAGCAACACCGCTAACGTTTCTATTAAGGTAAATCAGAACCCGATAGCGAATGCCGGTGCTGACAACTCAGTGGTTTATTGTAAGAATGCTTGTGTACAAATCGGAGGTTCTCCGACTGCAACAAGTGGAACTGCTCCATACCTGTACGCATGGTCTCCTTCCATTTCACTAAATAATACAGGGTTACCGAATCCAACAGTATGTAACCTGAGCGTTACCGGCACTTATACTGTGACCGTGACGGACGCGAACGGATGTACTGCTACAGATCAAGTGGTAATCAATTCAACTCCTTCTACTCTAGTGGCAGATGCCGGTGTAGATAAGAGTATTTGTGCGGGACAGAACAACTGTATTACGATAGGAGGCAATCCTTCAGTGACGGGTGGTAACGGACCATTTAACATCACTTGGTCACCGGTTGCGGGTATCTGTAATTCCAACACTATTTCTAATCCTGATGTTAACCCTACCGATACGACTACCTACGTCATAGTTGTTCAGGATGCTTCTGGTTGTATAGCCTTTGATTCCATGACAGTCATTGCAAATCCTGCTGTGACGGCTTCTGTTGGAGCGGATACAGCGATTTGTAATGGAGGGGTAGCTCTGATGGGAGGCAATCCGACCGGCAGTGGAGGGACAGCACCTTACAGCTATTCTTGGTCACCGGGCAATGGTTTGTCCAGTGTAACTTCTTCAAATCCAACAGCACAACCTACGGTTATCACAGCTTATTGTGTAACGGTAACAGATGCCGTAGGATGTACTGCTTCTACTTGCCAGCGAGTAGGAGTGAACCCGGCTGTGACGGCAAATGCCGGACCGGATCAAACTATCACTGCTTGTGTGGGTTCATTTGCTACTTTGGGTGGTAGTCCAGTGGCGACTGGAGGTTCCGGAAACTACAGCTACCAGTGGTCGCCAGATAGCGTGGGTGGTGTGCAGGTGTTGAATGGAAAAACTATTCCTTCTCCAATTGTTACTAACCTTTCAACTACGACCACCTTTACCTTAACTGTTACTGATAACGTATCCGGTTGTTCCGGAACAGATCAGGTAACGATTACTGTAAATCAAAGTACGCTGACGGCTGATGCCGGTTTGGATAAAACTTACTGTGCTAACAGCCCTACAGGTGTTTCTATCGGAGGTAATCCAACTGCTCAAGGTGGACAGTCTCCATACATTTATCAGTGGGCTACTGTTACCGGATTGAATAATCCAAACGTTGCGAATCCGGTAGCTGTACCTGTTGTAACTACCACCTACATCGTTACCGTAACAGACAACTTAGGTTGTAGCCAAATTGATTCAATGACAGTGCATGTCGGCCCACAGATTGCTGTGAATGCCGGTCTGGATACATTAATCTGCTATAATACTTCAGTGGTGTTAGGTGCGAATCCGGTAGCTGTAGGTGGAACCGGAGCATACTCTTATGCATGGACTCCATCTCAATATCTGAACAGCACTACTGTCGCCCACCCTACTGCCCAGAATGTTACTTCTAATGTAACGTTTACGGTGACCGTAACCGATTCATTTGGATGTTCTGCTTCTGATATGGTAGTGATTGGTACTAGAGCATTGCCAACCGCAAGTGCAGGACCTGATGTGTCTATCTTTGCTTGCACCGGAGATAGTGCTGTTCTGGGTGGTTCTCCAACAGCTTCAGGAACGGTTGGTCCTTATACCTATCAGTGGTCTCCGGCTTTAACTAACTCATTGAGTAGCATAACGGCTTCGAATCCGGTAGTGCATAATCTTGGTTTCAATACCAACTTCATTGTAACGGTAACGGATAGTTTCGGTTGCAAAGCAAACGACAATGTTCAGGTAACCGTAATGCCAAACACGGTGTTTGTGGAAGCCGGAGTGAATGTTGGTACTCTATGTGCCAATGTTGGTGGGTGTGTTACCTTGGGTGGTAGCCCTGCTGTTTCTGGTGGTCAGCCTCCGTACCTGTTCCAATGGATAGGAGGAATTGCTGATTCAACCAGTTCTAATCCATTAGCTTGTCCATCGGCTACTACTACTTATACATTGATTGCTACGGATCAGCACGGTTGTCAGGCTTCTGATACCGTTCAGGTAATAGTAAATCAACCTGCAGAGGCAAATATTGTCGGATTGAGTGCTCAATACTGTGTAAATGCAGGAGGTGTAACAATGACCGGTATTCCTGCGGGAGGAACCTTTACAGGTCCCGGTGTTTCTGGAAATGTATTCCAACCTTCCTCCGTAGGAATAGGTAATTGGTGTATAAAATATACTTACACCAATCCTTCTACCGGATGTACAGATGATACCACTGTTTGTGTGAACGTGTATCAATTGCCGAATGTGACAATAACCGGAAACAACGCCAGCTACTGCCGCTACGAAGCACCGGATACATTGGTGGGTTCTCCTGCGGGTGGAACGTTTACAGGAGCAGGTATGTCGGGTAATATATTCAATCCGGGTACCGCTAACTTGGGCAATAATGTAATCACTTACACCTACACTGATTCACTGTCCTCCGGATGCACTAACTCAGTGCAGATCACTATTAATGTGAAAGCTGCTCCGACCATTAGCATCTCGGTAAATGATGACTCTGCCTGTGTAAATCAGCCGGTAACTATTAGTCCTAACTACAGTCCGGATGTGACTAATATTCAATGGCTGCAATTAGGGGGAACTACCTTTGCTTCCGGATTAAACCCGGTGACCATTACACCGACAGGAGTTGACTATTGTGTGGTAGCTATGGCTATTAACACTAACTCGGGTTGTGTAGCGAACGATACGATTTGTATTCACGTGAATCAAAATCCTGTTGCCCTGAACGACTCCGCACAAACTTGCGAAGATGAACCTGTCATTGTTCCAGTATTAAATAATGATTCAGACCCTGAAGGGGATGCCAATTCTGTATCGGTTATCGGAGCATTACATGGCACCGGAACAGTTCAGGGAAGCACGGTTACTTACACTCCGGCACTGAACTTTAACGGAGAAGATACGCTGACCTATGTTATTTGCAATACGCAATGCTCTAATGAATGTGACACTGCTAAGGTGTTTATCACGGTGATTCCTAAGAACGATGTTCCGGTGGTGACGAATCTGATAGATACCATTTATCAGGGCACTACCGATACGGTTTGTCCGATGATTGTAGATGTGGATGGCGATCCAATTTCAGTAACTATACTACCGGGGCAAACCATAAATGGAACGGTTTCGTTAGATAGTAACTGCATCGTATTCACACCAAATCCGGGATGGATAGGAACGCAGGTTATCACCTTTGAAGCTTGCGACCAAGTAAATCCAAGTATTTGTGATGGACAAATATTCAGTACTTGCGATACAGGTACTGTAACTATCGAGGTGCTTCCGGCTAACCATGCTCCCATTGCACTGAAGGTGAACGTTACTGTTTGCCACAATACTTCTATCGGTATTAACACGGCAGCTTCTGCAAGTGATCCGGATGGCGATCCGCTTACATTTAGTTATGGAACAGTTTCCGGCCCGGCCAACTCTCATTCAGTACTGACTGTAACCGGTAATGGAGCTTTAGTATTCTCTGCAGACAGCACCGGATACTATACGTTCCCATACTATGTATGTGACCAAAGCAACTTGCCGGTTTTCTCACTTTGCGACACTGCTATGGTTATTGTTCGAGTAGTGAATTGCGATAGCACTAACGAGCCTCCGGTAGCTACAGATGATGCAGTGGTAATGAATGTGAATGATACCATCAACATCAACGAATTGGCCAATGATTACGATCCGGATGGCGATCCGCTCAATGTGACCATTCTTAGTGGGCCGGGTCTGCCGGGAGCTACTGCGTCACTGAATCCGGATAACACAATCACTTATACTTCACCAACGGTTGGGGTAGATACCATGACTTATGTTATCTGCGACCCTTACGGAGCTTGCGATACGGCTATCATTATTGTATTTGTTGATTCTACATCACATAACCATCCTCCGGTGGCAGTGGATGACTTTGCTACTACCAATTACATGACCGCTGTCACTGTACCGGTAACGGGGAATGATATTGATCCGGATGGCGATCCATTTACAGTGACTGCTATTCCTTGCCTGCCAAGTGATGGGGTGGCGACTATTGTTGGTAATACAGTGGTTTATGTTCCTGGGCCCAATGCCAATGCATTGAACCCGGATACTTTCTGCTATGTGATTTGTGATAATGGAACACCTTCGCTGTGCGATACGGCAACTGTGGTGGTGTATATCAATAACTCTGTTGTGGCGGTGAACGATACCACTTCAACGGGTCCTTATCATCCAATTACAGTGAACGTACTGCACAATGATTACGATCCTGAAAACGATACGTTCTGGGTAGTGACAGTAATTACAGATAATACTACCGGTACTGCTACGCAAAATTCAAATGGAACGATCACATACACTCCGGCTACTGATACCTGCGGGTTTGTTGACCAGTTCAGTTATGTAATTCAGGACATCAACGGAGCGGTGGATACTGCTACCGTATTCATTAGAATTGACTGCTGTGTTAGACCTACTGCGGTCAATGACAGCGCGCTGACATTGCCGGGGGACCAGTTAGCCATTAATCCTTTGAGCAATGATGATGGAAACGGATATCCGATTACCGGATCAATTATTACCGGACCATTCCATGGAACTGCGCAGTTTGCGAACGACAGTTTGGTCATCTACACTTCCGATGCCAACTACTGTGGTATTGATACGATTGTTTACGCTATTGAAAGCCATTGTGGTATTGACACCGCTCTGTTGCTGATCAATGTGTACTGCAATATTCCGCCAATAGCTGTAACCGATACGGTGGAGGTTTGCGATAACTCAACGATCAAGTTTAATCCGTTGAGTAATGATGTGGATTCTAATGGTAACCAATTGATTGTAACCGGTATAGTACCACCATTCGGAGTGGGAGGATTCAGCCTTAACAACAATGTAGTAACCTTCGTTTCTACATCGCTTACAGGTACCTTTGTGATGAACTACTTTGTGTGTGATAATGGATTCCCAAGCTACTGCGATACAGGTACAGTATTCATTACCATCAAGCCTTGTGCGCTTCAGGTGGATACCATCTATGATACCACCTTTGTGAACACACCGGTGGGGCCTTGTATCGGAGCCTTTGTGAACAGTTCATTGCCATTAACGATTACGAGCATCTGTGATCCGGATAATGGTAGTGTAACTTACCAAACTGGAGATACTTGCTTCACTTACACTCCCGATCCAAATTACTTCGGAAATGATGTATTCTGTATTACCCTGTGCGATTCCTTCGGTAACTGTAATAATGCTACGGTTATCATCACGGTATTGGATACGCTGATACAGGCGGTAGATGAACCATGTGATCTGGATACTACTGTGATTCATACTCCGATAACGATAGATGTGCTGGCGAACGATATTATACCGTTTGGTGGCGATACTACAGTAACGGTGATGGGGTCGGTTGATCAAGCTGTTGTAGTAGTGAATGATGATAATACCATTACAGTAACTCCGAATCCGGATTTCATTGGTTTTATCCAGTTCAGCTATGAGGTTTGTGTAACAACGGGTCCTATCAGCTATTGCGATACCGCTACTGTTTGCGTCTCCGTGATTGATACTAATAACTACTGCTTCTTGCCGAATGGATTTTCTCCAAACGGTGATGGGGTAAATGATCTGTATGTGGTTCCTTGCAATGAGGATTACCCGCAGTCAGAGTTGAGAGTGTTTGATCGTTGGGGCGTAGAGATTTGGAAGAGCAACGGTCACTATTTAAATGACTGGGATGGTACCAACATGCAAGGCACGAAAGCACCGGATGCTACTTACTATATTATTTACGATTACAATGATGGGCACACCAAGCGCAAAATGCAGTTTGTAGTCCTTCATAGATAAGTTCAATTCAAGGGGCTTCCTGAAACGAAAGCAGGAAGTCCCCTTTTAAAAAAGTATTAAACTGAAAAAGCTATTGATATGAAAAAGCTAATTCTCTCCGCATTATTTGCAGTAGTCGCTTCTATTGGCTTAAAAGCCCAGCAGGATCCCGCCTACTCCATGTATATGTTCAATGGATTATTTATTAACCCGGCCTATGCAGGCAGTCATGAGGTGATCAGCCTGATGGGGATATACCGCCACCAGTGGGCGGGTTTGGAAGGCGCTCCGCGTACCGCCAACATCAGTGTTCATACTCCTTTGCGAAGAGATCAGTACGGTTTAGGGCTGACTATCTCGAATGATAAGTTAGGTTTGAGCAATACATTTCAGGTGACTCCTGCCTTTGCTTATCGCCTTAAAATAAAGCAATCGAGGTTGTGCTTTGGTATTCAGGCTTCATTTGCTTATTTCTATCAAAACAACAGCAGAGCGCAACTCATTGATCCGAATGATGCCTCCTTTCAAGTTAATGAAAACATGTTTGTTCCCAACGTAGGGTTTGGGATTTATGCTTATGGTAAGCGCTATTTCGTAGGGGCTTCTGTGCCGCATCTAATGCCCTCGTCTTTAAAGGGTAAAACAAATGTGGTTTCTTATAACAAAGATATTGCCCGGATATATGACTATGTGGTATTTACAGCCGGATATGTTTTCGGGAAAGATGCTTCTATTGTGAAGTTCCGCCCTACCATCTTAATGAAATGGCAGAAAGGTTTACCTAAAAATATTCCTCAGTTCGATGCCAGTTTAGCGCTCTTATTTATTGATCGCCTTTGGGTAGGTGCTTCTTACCGAACCGGTGGAGATATGAAATACTACGGGCAGTCAGTGGCGGCTTTCATACAGTTTAAAGCCACCCCACAGTTGCAAATTGGATATGCTTACGATGCGGAGATTTCCTCTGTTAGACATTTTACCAGCGGAACGCACGAAATTATGTTAGGGTATGACTTCTGGTTTAATAAAAAACGATTTGTTACTCCGCGTTACGTAAAATACTTCTAACCTTTTTGAGAGACGGCAACCTAAACTATAAAGCTATGAAAGTGAAAAAATCCCTGACGCTGTTTGCTACCCTTCTGTTCTTTGCAATGGCTATTGCTGAGAAGCCGGTGGTGAAAATGGGCGATTGGTATTACAAGCAATTTGATTTCGACAAAGCCATTGAGTTTTATAAGAAGGCGCTGTCGAAAGATCAGGCAAATACTTATGTGTTGCAGCGTTTGGCGGATAGTTACCGACTGATGAATGACTGGCCGAATGCAGAGACGTACTATGCGCAGTTGGTAAAGATTGAAAATACCAGCGTTGAGGATAAGCTGTATTATGCCGAAGCATTGAGAGCCAATCAGAAATATCCGGAGGCCAAGGTGTACTACAAAATGTATGCGGATGCCATGCCGAATGATAACAGTGTAACAGAAAGATTGAAGGGAATGGATAAAATACAGGAGTTGAGCCGCGACCGCGGATACTACGATGTAAGAAATGCCACCAACATTAATAGCAAGTTTTCAGATTTCGGAGTTAGTTTTTATAAAGATACCGGCATTCATTTTTGCTCCAATCGTTTCCCCGATGCATTTGTAGTCCGCAAGGATAATTGGACGCAAGGCAGTTTCTTGCAGATATATGAAGCCTACAACACCGATAGTAACGGGCAAGTCGGAAGCCCTTCATTATTGAAAGGTCATAAAGTGAATGGTAAGTATCACGAAGGCACTTCTTCTTACAATGATAAAATGCAAGAACTGTATATTGACCGAAGCAACTACAACGGACGCAGGGCATTTCCGGCAGCCGATAAAACCGTGAAGTTGAAGATTTATAAAATATCATGGTTGGGCGATCAGAATAAATGGAACAACGATGCGGTGGAAGCCGTTCCATTTAATGACAAGGAATATTCTGTCGGTCATCCATCTCTTTCTAACGATGGGAAAACACTGTACTTTGCTAGTGATAAACCAGGCGGTTACGGAGGGGTAGATTTATATATGAGTACTCGTGAAATAGGGGGTACTTGGACTACACCGGTAAATTTAGGGCAGACGGTCAACACTTCGGGAGATGAAATGTTTCCTTACATAGCGGAGGACGGAACTCTCTATTTTGCCTCGAACGGTCACTTGGGTTTAGGTGGTTTAGACGTATTCTCCACTTCAATGGTAAAGACGGGCAACCGGATTACTACTTGGACAGAACCCGAAAACTTAGGGTACCCTATCAATACAAATTCGGATGATTTTGGCTACATCATTAAGCGAGATAACAAGCATGGTTACTTCTGCTCGAATCGCCAAGGTGGTCAGGGAGATGATGATATATACAGTTTTACCAAGAAAGGAGTGGTGCTGAATGGGATCGTGTATGATGCCGCCACCGGGCTCCCTATAAAGGATGCTAAAGTGGTGATGAAGGAAGAAGAAGTAGAGAAGGGAACCGCTCCGTCCGGTAAGGATGGTGACTTTTCTTTCCCGGCTATTCCAGGCCATACTTACGGTTTTGATGCTACTAAAGAAGGCTACCTGCCCGCTCACGTAAACTCTGCGGTTAAGGAAAAACCGGAATTGGTTAAAATACCGATGATTGCCGAAGCCGGAATAAATTTGGAGGTAACGGTGTTGGATAAGAAAACCCGCGACCCACTTACTGAAGCAAAGGTGAAGGTAACTGATCTAACTACCAACAAAGACTTTTTGTGTTCTACTAACAAAGATGGTAAATGTATGTTTACCCTTGATCCCGAAACCAATTATCGCATCGAGGCTTCAAAGGAAACAGGCGAACCGGATACGAAATATTTGACGGTTACCGCTACCATTTCTACCAAAGGCAAGAAAGCACCGCTCACCCTATATCAGGTGTTGGAGTTAGAGAAAGTAAAGAAAGGGGTGGCAATCAAAATAGAGAATATCTATTATGATCTCGACAAGTGGTATATCCGTCCTGATGCGGCTAAGGAACTCGATAAATTGGTTAAAGTGCTGAAGGATAACCCAACTTTGGAAATTGAGTTAAGCTCGCACACCGACTGCCGCGCTACCGCTAAGTATAACGCCAACCTATCCAGTAAGCGAGCCGAAGCTGCGGTGCAGTATGTCGCTTCGCAAGGAGTAGATATTAAACGGATGATAGCAGCGGGTTACGGAGAAAGTCGCTTAGTGAACAAGTGTCAGTGCGAAGGAACTTTTGTAGTGCCTTGTACCGAAGAAGAACATCAGGAAAACAGACGTACTGAGTTTAAGATATTGAAATTCTAATATCCCTTCAAGGTTAACCATACAAAAGCGGGCTACTCTCCAATAGCTCGCTTTTTTGTTTGCGAAAGGGAAGGATATGCTTCACAAGAGCCAATTGAGTTATGGTCAGGACGACTTCATCAACTCTCGATGATTTTTTGCAGGAAATTAGGCTACGGCATTTGCCTTGATGGTTCTGCTGAACAGCAAGTGGGGCTACGGCAGGATATTTCTGAAATCTTCAGTGTGTTTGGTGTTGTAAATCATTTTCAGGAATACCCTAAGTCGGCTCTAAACCCAATTTCCATTTTTACTTCTTCAAAGATGATAGGAATATCTTTTTGCCTTTCTACTTCTAACCCTGTTTGCTTTATCTTATAACACATGACTTCTTCATACACAGACTCCAACAGCCCCGGACCTAATGACATGTGAATATTAAAGGCGCACTGAACTATAATCTTTGAAATTTCATTCTACGTCATTTTAATTTTCTTGGCGTCTTTGCGAGCAACTTATTTCTTCAAAGTTCTAATATTTCTGTACCTCCTCGTGGAAGAATTCGAGCTTAACTCCCGCTTGCTCAAACATTGCTTCGCTTTCAGTTCCCGCATGGTATTTGCGTTGGCAAATCACCCGCTTGATGCCGCAGTTAATAATCAACATGGCGCATACGCGACAGGGAGTCATGCGGCAATACAAAGTAGCCCCGTCTAAAGGCACTCCGTTTTTAGCGGCTTGGCAAATAGCATTTTGCTCGGCATGAACGGTGCGAACGCAATGCTCAGTCACCGTTCCATCTTCGTGCAAAACCTTTTTCATTTGATGCCCTACTTCATCGCAGTGCGGCAACCCTACGGGGGAGCCTACATAGCCGGTTACTAATAACTGATTATCACGGGCAATCACACAACCACTTCGCCCTCGGCCGCAAGTAGCTCGTTTGCTGATGGCTTCCATCACTTCCATGAAGTATTCATCCCAACTGGGGCGTATGTATTTCTCTTCTTTTGGTTCGTTCATAATTTATGATTCAGTGCGGTGTGTAATTCTTTTTAAGTGTAGTTATATTTCAGATAGCGCTTCATCTATCTGTCGGTAAAGGGCATCAAAAGAGCCGTTGTTTACAAAGGTGTAATCAGCTAATTTCATACAGGCCGTTAGGTTTTGTTTATTGGGATCGTTGGAATTCATTTCTCGCTCTTCATTCGCCACAAAAGTTTCAAAGTTTACCTTATCTGTTTCCGAGGCGCGTTCCACTATGCGTTTGTAGCGCAGTTTCTGATCTGCATCTACCGCAAACAGAAAGAAATTCCCTTTGCTACGCAAAGCGGTGACCTCTCCCACGGTGCGAATACTTTCCACGATACAATCCTTGCCCGCTTCTCTTGCTTTTGCATATAATTCTTCAGCGATAAAACTGGAGGTGTTTTTTTTGCGCAGTTCATTAGCTACGGTTACAAACGAGTCGCGGTTCAGCTCGAGCCCTCGCTCCAGAATAATATCTGTCAAATAGCCCCTCACTGAGAAATGAAGAAAGCCGTGGTGCTTAGCCAAATAATCCACAATTGTTCCTTTGCCTGCCCCGATAGTGCCCGTAATCCCTATAATTCGCAAGTGTCTTGATATTTCAAGTGAAAATAATCGAATTGTTTTTTCGCCTTTCATGCTGTGTATAAATCATAGGGCAATGTGAAAAACACGGATACTTTTGCCCGATGAAATTTAAAGGAACCGGAATTTTGGTAGCCGCCTTGGTCGGTTTGTTTGTAGTGGTATTAAATCGGAAGGAGTTGCGGATGGTGGATAGGCCCACCTTCACTCTGGTGCCCATCGGAAGTTCAGGCTTTGAGTTACAGTCTGTCATTCGTTTATACAATCCCAATTTTCTTTCGAGTACCGTACAAGTAATTCACGAAGATTTCAGACTCAACGGTCATTTAATTGGCGTGTTGAAGATGCAGATCAACCAAGGGATTCCGGGGCAGAAGAATACAGAGTTTCCGCTTACTATTCGCTTGGATAAAGAGGCTTTCTATAAAGTATTTCCGCAGGATACCTTGATTGAGAACAGCCCGGTAGAAGTGTACGCGCAGGGCGATATAACTTACCGCAACTTTACTGGAGGGGGCGAGCTGAAAGTGAATGCAAAAGATACCATTTTAGTAAATATACTGTCGCAATGAAGTCTTCCTTTTTTATTCTTCCTTTTATAGTTAGTCTGCTACTTTTCAATTCTTCTTGTAAAGTACTGCCTCCTGTTTATAAAGGAATTCAAAATCCCAAAATTGACAGAGTTGGATTGACGGGAATAAAGTTTGGTGCAGAAGTGGCTTTCTACAATCCGAACCGCATCAAGTGTAAAATCAACGACATTGCTTTTGATGTGAAGATGGATGAAAAGCAGGTAGCTACCATTGGAGAGAAGTGCGATATACCGGTACATCGCAGAAGTGATTTTGTGATTCCGGTGGGAGTTGCCTTAAACCCTCAGGGAACTATTTTGGAAAACATTGCTACTATCGTTGAAATTTTTCGCGACAAAGAGTCCACGCTCAGTCTTTCAGGAAACATCAAAGTGAAAGTATTCGGCATCACCTTTCCTATACCGGTGAAATATCAGCAGAAGATAAAACTTAGTCAGCTCAAGGCCGGTTGAACCTTTTCTTGCGATTTCGGTTTATACCTTTTAAATTCGGGGACACCAAACTCAGAGATATGGCAGCGCTTCGATTTTTCAAATACGGTTCCGTGTATATCAGTATCAGCATCTTGATGGTAGGCTTAGTGCTTGGCGGTAAGTGGGTGTTTATTGCGCCCCTATATGTGTTCGCATTTATTCCTTTGATGGAACTACTTTTCAGCGGCACCTCGCGCAATATGGAAAAGGTGGAAGAGGAGATGGCCAAGAAGGATTTGAAATATGATTTGATTGTGTGGAGCATCGTTCCGTTTCAACTCGCTATTATGTTCTACTTTCTCAATCGGGTACATGATACTTCTTTGAGTGGGTACGAAACGGTGGGGATGGTGATAGCCTTTGGAATTTCTTGTGCGGTACTGGGCATCAATGTAGGGCATGAGTTGGGTCACCGCAACACTTGGTACGAACAACTGATGAGTAAAGTGTTGCTTTCGACCTCGCTGTATCTGCACTTCTTTATTGAACACAATCGAGGGCATCACAAAAATGTTTCTACGGATGAAGATCCGGCTTCGTCCCGTTATGGCGAAATATTATACACCTTTTGGTTTCGCTCCGTCATCAACGGGTGGTTCTCTGCGTGGCATTTAGAAAGTGAAAGGCTGAAGAGGAAAGGACAATCATTCTGGAGTGTACACAACGAAATGCTGATGTTTCAAGTATATCAAATAGGGATGCTGGCAGCTATTGCGTTGATCTGGGACGGGCGAGTGATGTTGCTTTTTACGACTGCTGCGGTGGTGGGCTTTCTGATGTTGGAGACCGTAAACTATATAGAACACTACGGCCTCCGCAGAAAAAAAATTGATGGAGCCTACTATGAAAAAGTGTTGCCGATTCACTCCTGGAATTCAAACCATCCGGTGGGGCGAATTATGTTGTTTGAACTCACGCGCCATTCCGATCATCACTATATGGCTTCGCGCAAATATCAGGTGTTGCGCCATTTTGATAGAAGCCCGCAAATGCCTACGGGTTATCCCGGCATGATGGTGCTTTCCTTGTTCCCGCCTTTGTGGTTTGCTGTCATGCACAAAGCCATTGCCAAATACAAGGGGACGGAAGAAGGAGTGGCATTAGCTTAACTTTTCAGATGGATACAAAAAAAATTGCTGATTGGCTTTATGAAATACTTCACTCCTAAATACTTTAAATTTTTTGAGGAACTTACAGTAAACAATAACAAAGAATGGTTCGATAACAACCGCCACCGCTACGAAGAAGAAGTAAAACAACCCTTTCGAAAATTAGTAGAAGACCTCATTGAACAATTGGCGAAAGAAATCCCCGACCTCAATCGCAATCCTTCTAAATCTATCTTTCGCATTAATCGCGACATCCGTTTCAGTAAAAATAAAGCTCCTTATAAAAGATACATGGCGGGCGTGTTCAATCGCACCGGCACTAAAGACCAAGAGTACCCCGGATTTTATTTTCATGCCGGAGCCGATGAAGTGATGGTAGGCGGAGGGAAATACTTTTGCAACAAAGAGGAATTGATAAAAATCAGGCAGGAGATTTATTACAACAATGACAGTTTTAAGAAACTCTTGAACGAGAAATCTTTTAAAGCAAAATACGGGACTCTTTTAGGGGATAAGAACAAGGTGCTGAGTCCCGAATACAAACTATTTGTTAAGGAACAGCCACTCATTGCCAACAAACAATTTTGGTATCAGGCTAAGTTATCGCGCAAGGATATCACCGGTGATAAATTAGATACCCTCCTTCTTTCGCACTTCAAAGCAGCCTCCAAAATAAATGCGTTTTTATGGGAGGCCATTTCTAATTAATTCTAAAATCAAAACAGATGAAACTACTTCTCTGCGTACGTTCGCTGAACGATATTCAAACGGCTCTTGAACAAATGAAAGTTCAACCCGAGCAGGATAAATCGCTTCCGTTCTTATACTCTACCCGCATTCTTCCTCACGAGGTGGATATCGTAGAAACAGGTGCCGGCATATTTCAAACCACCTATAAAATGACCAAAGTGTTGCAACGGCAGCGATATCATCTGGCGCTTAAAATCACTCTTGGAAATGCCTACAAAGAAGCCCATGCTGCCGGCACCGTTCTCAATATTCTGAACGAAAAGCCCGGAGATTATGGCACGCTGGAAGGGGAGGAGTGGAGGGATTATTACGACCTCGAATTACTCGATCGCGAAGCTCTCCCTCAGGTGCGCGGTGGTTTTGTGAACCTCACCAATGCGTATATGAATGTATTTGCTCCCTTTAAAAAGGTGGTGGGCATCAGTGTGAATCACTTTGCGGATAAGCATCTTTATCCTATCCGATTGGAGAAGTATAAAGCGGATTGCGAAACAGCAGATGGATTAGGATTCTCTTATCTGTGCTTGTACGAAAAGCAAACCTACTATCATTTATGCGTGGTAGAACGGAACCTTGCTACCGGAGAAGAAAATCGCGCAAAGGCTTTAGAGGTTTTGAATCTTAACGTGGTGGAGTTGATTAAAAAACTTTAGAAGGCATGACTTTTCTAACGGGGTTTAAATCATCTTCTTTCCAATCAAACTTCCAAAAACCCATTGTCATTGCGCGGGCTTTTTACGAAACAGTAACCGAACAAAGCCCAAAGCAACCTTCCACTTTGTATTTCCTAAATCCGTTCCATCCGCCCCATCCGTGTGCCAATGTATCTTAAACCTTCGGGGGTTTGGGGGGTGAGAATTTTTGTAATGAATCGTTCATTCTCAACTTGTTCTCTTATTTCAGGGAAACCTTGTTCGCGCAATAAAACGCTGCGAGATCACACAAGCGAGAAACAGATTCTCTACTTTTTGTCACTGTAAGTCGTAACATTCCCACTAAAATTAGCAGAGAGTGAGGGATTCGAACCCTCGATACCTTGCGGTATACACGCTTTCCAAGCGTGCTCCTTAAGCCACTCGGACAACTCTCTATTTATTTCCTCTTTCTTCGGGGGCGGCCTGCCTCCATCATTCTTCTACAGAAAAGGAGTGCGAATTTAATTATTCAATTGAAATAATGCCATTGCATTTGCAGAAGTAAGAGCAGCCACTTCAGCCATATTTAAATTCAAGGCACGCGCCACCTCCTCGGCTATTAATTTGGTGTAAGAAGGCTCATTTCGTTTGCCTCGGTAGGGAACGGGCGGCAGGTAGGGAGAATCGGTTTCGAGTACGATGCGGCTACCTCCCACTTCGGCTATTGTTTCTCGCAAATCAGTTTTCTTATAAGTAACCACGCCACCAATGCCGAGATAAAAACCCATCTCCATAATCTCGCGGGCTTCGGCTGCGGTTCCGCCAAAGCAATGAAACACCCCTTTGGCTTTCCCTTCAAATTTGCGGATGCTTGCGATACAATCAGCCGTGGACTGCCGGCTGTGAATGGCTATGGGCAAGTTTTTTTCGATGGCCCATTCGATCTGTTTTTCAAAAGCCGCTATTTGCTTTTCCTTGAAAGATAAATCCCAGTAGTAGTCAAGCCCAATTTCGCCAATGGCATAATACTTTGTGCCGCTGTTTAAGTAATTCTTCACCAGCGCCAACTCCTCAGCAACATTTTCTTTTACACTGCAAGGGTGAAGGCCCATCATCGGCAACAGTTCGCAATCGGCAGTAGAGCGCTGGCAAAGCCGATGCTGCCTTTCGTGCGTTTCGGAATCAATAGCGGGCAGAAAAATCTTTTGCACCTCACTCTCGCGGCAGCGCTCAAGCACCGCGTCTATATCCGCATCAAATTCCTGTGCATATAAATGGCAATGAGTATCCATCAACATAATGCCTCAAACTTAAACCCTTGTTTCGAAAAATGTGCTAATACCTTTGGTAAAGCATACAGCATCTTGTCTTTTGCCTTCAGGCTGTCGTGAAAAACAATGATAGAGCCGGGAGTAGAATTCTTTAATACATTATTCAGCACCGTCTTCGGTTCTATCTTCAAATCGAAATCAAAACTCAACACATCCCACAGCACGAGTTGATACTTTGTTTTAAGGAAGCGATACTGCGAAGGTTTTAGTTTACCATAGGGCGGACGAAAAAATTTCACTTCCTCTAAGTCGCTATGATGAAGGATAGTCGCTTTGCCCATTTCTGCATTGCTGTAGTAATGGTTGTTCGTATGTTTCCAACCGTTCAGGTGGTTGTAAGTATGATTGCCCACCGAATGCCCTTCGCTGAGGAGGCGCTGAAAAATAGCAGGATGTGCTTCTACATTTTTACCGATGCAGAAGAAGGTGGCTTTTGCATTCCATTGCTCCAACTGTTCTAACACCAAGGGAGTCACTCCTTCGGTAGGGCCATCATCAAAAGTGAGATACAGCTTTTTTTCAGAGGTGTTCACTTTCCACAGACCGTCTGCGTAAAGCGCAGCGAGTAGGGCGGGCGTTTTGCTGAATAGTAGGGCATCGAACATGCTGCAAAGAAATAAAACAGATTTGCGCTTTCACAGTTTATCCGATTCACTTACAAAAACTATTTTCGCCTCTCACAAATTGGAGTTTATGAGCAGGAGAGTAAGAGTTCGTTTTGCCCCAAGCCCTACCGGCCCGCTGCACATGGGAGGCATTCGCACCGCACTATATAATTATCTGCTGGCAAAGCAGTTGGGAGGCGATTTTATATTACGCATTGAAGATACCGACCAGAATCGCTTTGTGCCGGGAGCAGAGCAGTATATTATTAATTCGTTGAAATGGTGTGGCATTGAGCCAAACGAAGGCGTAGGTTTTGGCGATGGCCCTCATGCTCCGTATCGGCAAAGCGAGCGGAAACATTTGTATAAAGAGTTTGTAGATAAATTGATTGCGAGCGGCCATGGCTATTACGCTTTTGACACTGCCGAAGAGTTAGAGCAAATGCGCAAAAACTTGCAAGCGCAGGGGGTGCCCAATCCGGCCTATAATTCAGTGACTCGTCAGTATATGAAAAACTCTCTTTCGCTTTCGCAAGATGAAGTGGAAAAAAGATTGGTCGGGGGCGAATCGTATGTGGTGCGCTTTCACATGCCGCGCAATGAAGAAGTAAAATTTCATGATGAAATACGCGGTTGGGTCAGCTTTAATACTTCGCAACTCGATGATAAGGTGCTGTTTAAAAGTGACGGCATGCCTACCTATCATCTCGCCAACGTGGCCGATGATTACCTCATGGAAGTGACGCATGTCATTCGCGGGGAAGAATGGTTAAGCTCGGCTCCTTTGCACGTGTTATTATATCGCGCCTTGGGAATCGAGGAAGCCATGCCAAAGTTTGCCCATCTCTCCTTAATTCTAAAACCAGATGGCAACGGGAAGTTGAGTAAAAGAGATGGCGACCGGCTGGGCTTTCCTTCATTTGCCCTCAACTGGACCGACCCTGAAAGCGGAGAGACCTCCACCGGCTATCGCGAGCGCGGCTTTTTCCCAGAGGCCTTCATTAATTTTCTTTCGCTGTTGGGATGGAACCCCGGAGGCGATAAAGAAATCATGAGCAAGGAGGAGATGATTCAGCTCTTCTCGCTCGAAAAGGTACACAAAGCCGGAGCGCGTTTCGATTTTGAAAAGGCGAAGTGGTTCAACCATCAATATTTAAAAATGACTTCGGATGCGGAATTAGCTGCAGATATTAAAGAGCAGATACTGGCAAAGGGCTATGATTTTGATGAAGCGTTTGTTGCCGGATTCTGTCATTTAATGAAAGAACGCGCAGTGTTTTTAAACGACCTTTTAGAGCAGGGATATTATTTCTTTGAAGATATAAAGACCTTCGATCAGGAAACTTTAAAGAAGAAATATAAAAAGGAGTCGCGCGAAACCTTTAATGCCCTGATTCGCGTATTAAGTGAAATGTCTGATTTTTCAGCTGCTGAATTGGAAAAGGGAGTAAAAGAATATCTGACCGGTCAAGGGTTGAAAATAGGAGAGGTGATGCCCATTTTTCGCTTGGCTTTGGCCGGGGGGATGCAAGGCCCTGCTGTATTTGACGTGATGGCACTGCTGGGAAAGGAAAAAACCATCGCCCGACTGAAAAAATCACTGGATTATTTTGATTCTCTATAAATCTTTATCTTTCGGTAAATAGTTAACAAAAAAATTTTTTCCTTTTGGATTTGATGAGAATAAACTAACCACTAAATTTGTTGAACGTAAAAATTCGGTAACCCATAAAAATTAGACCTATGCCACGCAAAAAAAGCGAAAAAGACGAACCTAAAATCAAAAAGAAAGCGATAAAAAAAGAAGAAGAATTTGATGAGGAGGAAGATGAAGTAGAGGAAGTAGAAGGGGAGGAGGAAGAAGTGGAAGACGAGCCATCGGATGACGATCTCAAAGACATGAAAGATCTTGAAGAATTTGATGATATCATTGAAAAGAAATCAACCGGCAAGGGAAGAAAAGCCTCCAGCAAAGACGAATACGATGAGGAAGACTTTGAAGAATTTGATGACTTTGGGGAAGACGATGAGGACGATGATTTTGGCGGAGGCGGATTTGACGAAGATTTTTAGAACATACTTTTAATTTTTTGCAGGCAGGTGCTTTCAGTACCTGCCTTTTCATTTTATTTGTTCCCTATGAAAAGGCCCATCCGAATTTTAGTAGCTAAAGTAGGCTTAGACGGCCACGACCGCGGTGCCAAGGTAATTGCTTCTTCGCTGAAAGATGCCGGCATGGAGGTGATATACACCGGCCTTCGGCAAACTCCTGAAATGGTGGTGTCCGCTGCCTTGCAAGAAGATGTAGATGCGATTGGTATCAGCATTCTCAGTGGTGCGCAAATGACAGTGTTCCCAAAAGTGCTTGCGTTGATGAAGGAGAAAGGCTTAACGGACGTATTGCTGACAGGCGGAGGAATAATTCCCGAAGAAGACACCAAGCAGTTAGATGCTTTGGGTTGCGGCCGCTTATTCCCTCCCGGCACTCCTACGGCAGATATTGCCGCTTACATTCAGCACTGGGTGAAGCAGCACCGTTCACAGTGATGAAAAAAATTCTCTTGTATCCTAAATTGCAGCGTTTACTTTTGCCCGCTTAAAATTTATCGCCATGAAACAATTTTCCACGCTCATTACTGAACTTTCCGAAGGGATTTTACTGATTACCATTAACCGTGAAGAAAAGATGAATGCGCTGAATAAGGCGGTGATTGGTGACTTGGATGAAATGATGGAGGAGGTGTACGCGAATGCCGAAATCAAAGGGGTAATTATTACCGGGAAAGGGGCGAAGAGTTTTGTGGCCGGAGCAGACATTGCTGAATTTCAGGGAATGGATAAGGCAGCCGGTATGGCGATGGCTAAACGCGGTCACGCGGTTTTCAATAAAATTGAGCAATGCCCTAAACCCGTGATTGCAGCCGTGAATGGTTTTGCCTTAGGCGGTGGCTGCGAATTGGCTATGGCTTGCCACCTTCGCATTGCCAGCGAAAATGCTCGCTTTGGGCAACCCGAAGTGAACCTCGGCATCATTCCCGGTTATGGCGGCACTCAGCGGCTCACACAATTAGTGGGCAAAGGGAAAGCCCTTGAATTACTGATGACAGCCGATATGATAGATGCTTCCTGCGCGGAGAAATTGGGGCTTATCAATAAAGTGGTGCAGACGGTGGAGTTAATAGAAGTCTCAAAGGTTATCATCAAGAAAATTACTTCTAAAGCACCTTTTGCTATTGCAAAGGTTATTCAAAGCGTGTACGCTCACTTCAAAGATGGTATTGACGGATTTGACACTGAAATTGATTTGTTTGGAAGTTGTGTGGCTACCGAAGATTTTAAAGAGGGAACTCTTGCATTCCTTGAAAAAAGAAAGGCCACCTTTAACGGGAAATAGCCAATGAATCTTTTCAACCTGAATTATCTGAAGTTTTTTACCGGCCTGCTAATACTAACAGGTCTTTTCAGTTTTGCGTTGTTTCAGCAGAATGGCGGCACCATCGAGTTGCTTCCGGGAAGATGGAGTATGCAGGCGATGGGCGTGTTTGAAAATGCAATCGCTCAAGGAGACTCTGCCTTGCAGAATCCTGAAATGGGAGCAAATGACCGCAAAGCATTAGCGTGGGATATGGCTCACCTGAAAGAGAAATATAAAGTGGTGCTGGATAGTTCCTTCATCGAATTTAGCCGCAACGATTCCTTTACCATGTTCATTGTTCCGGATAGTTATCACCCGCTCGAAGTGCACAAGGGCAAATGGGCCTTGGATAAAAACAATACCAACCAGATAAATCTGTGGATGAAAGAATACACTCTTTCGCTCCTTATAGATAGCGTGGATTCTGCCACACTACACGTACTCACCGATGCCAAGGATCCTCATAAATATTGGAGTTTGGTGAAACGGTAAGAGCACTTCCCAAGCCATCAAACAAATATTTTTTTGCGCGGCCGATAAAATTCAATTGGCTGATTACCTGATAGCCCTTACCTTCGCGCTCGCATTTAAAAACAAATAATAATGGAATACAGAAAAGAGAAAGATACGATGGGCGTGGTAGAAGTGCCTGCAAATGTTTACTGGGGAGCGCAAACACAACGCTCTATCGAAAATTTCAAAATTGCTCAGGACATCAATAAAATGCCCAAGGAAATTATTCGCGCCTTTGCCTATTTGAAAAAAGGGGCGGCTCTTACCAACTTTGCTGCGGGAGCGCTCACGCAAGAAAAGTGCGACCTTATCGGAAGAGTGTGTGATGAAATACTGGAAGGGAAATTAGACGATCAGTTTCCCTTGGTAGTTTGGCAAACCGGCAGCGGCACGCAAAGCAATATGAACGTAAATGAAGTGGTGGCTTATCGCGCACATGTGTTGCAAGGCGGAAGTTTGCTGGATGAGAAAAAAGCCGTTCACCCCAATGATGATGTGAATAAATCGCAGAGCAGTAACGACACTTTCCCTACGGCTATGCACATTGCCGCCTACAAAATTTTGGTAGAAGCGACCATCCCCGGTATAAAAAAACTACGCGATACCTTGGCGGCTAAGAGCAAGGCCTATATGCACATCGTGAAAATTGGTCGCACGCACCTGATGGATGCCACACCGCTCACTCTTGGGCAGGAACTCTCCGGCTATGCCTCACAACTCACCCACGGCATCCGCGCCATTGAAAATACTTTAGCACATTTATCCGAATTGGCTTTGGGCGGCACGGCTGTAGGCACGGGCATCAATACTCCTCCGGGATATTCTGAAAACGTGGCAAAGCAAATTGCCGAGCTGGCGGGGCTTCCTTTTATTACGGCTGAAAATAAATTTGAAGCGCTGGCCGCACATGATGCGATTGTGGAGTCACATGGGGCTTTAAAAACGGTGGCTTGTTCCATGATGAAAATAGCTAACGATATTCGCTTGCTGGCTTCGGGCCCTCGATGTGGGATTGGCGAAATTCATATTCCCGATAATGAGCCGGGATCTTCTATTATGCCGGGCAAAGTAAATCCCACCCAATGCGAAGCCATGACGATGGTGGCGGCTCAGGTGTTAGGAAACGATGTGGCGATCAATGTGGGCGGCTCTACCGGCCATTTTGAGTTGAACGTTTTTAAACCCGTGATGATTTACAACTTTCTGCATTCTGCCAGACTGATTGCCGATGTATGTGTGTCCTTTAACGATAAATGTGCTGTGGGGATTGAACCGCTCGAAAGCAATATCAAAGAAAACCTTTACAACTCATTGATGCTGGTGACTGCCCTGAACCCTAAAATTGGATATTACAAAGCGGCAGAAATTGCGCAGACTGCCCATAAGAACGGTAAAACTCTCAAGGAAACGGCTATTGAATTAGGCTACCTCACCTCCGAGCAGTTTGATGAATGGGTGGATCCGAAAACAATGGTGGGAAACATCAACTGATCATCCCCGCAACACTTCAGCTACAATCTTGCCGCTGTCGGTACCGATAGTGTCATCGTTGGCTCCGCCACTGTCGCGGTCGGTCTCGCCACTGTCGCGAATAATACGTCCGCTCAAATTATTGTGACACCCGGAATGGTTGGTGCGCTTCCATCCTATACGTCTCCTTCGGATGGTTGAGGAACTGAATCAGAGCAGAAGAACTTTGAGGTCTGATTTCATTGTATATCTTCACCGCTACAAAAAATCACATGAAAAAAATCTACACCATCCTGTTTCTGATTAGTTGTAGCACTTCTGCGGTGATGGCAGGGGTTGGCTGCACTATTGATTCTACTAATACCGGCTTTTTTAGCCCAAGCCCTGATAGCCTTCCTTGCATTGAGCGCAACATTCCTTATGCGCAGATCATTCAAATATTAGTGCCCACCTCGATAGATCTTCAGCAGTTTGGCTCTCCTATTCCCTTTGTGCTCACGGTGGATTCTATGGTGGTGGACTCCGTGACCGGATTGCCTTCGGGAATTGGCTATACGCTCAATCCTGACAGTCAAGCGATTTATGGGGGTGGTCGCGCTTGTGCTCTTTTGTCGGGCACTACAACTGACCCTAAGGGAAATTATCCGGTTATTTTTCACGGAAGCATTACTATGCACGGCTTCCCTTTTCCTCCCTACTTTGATGGAGATACCACGGTGAGATTAGAAGATGTGCAAGGCGCTCCTCAAAGTCCGTTCAAAGCAGCGGTAGATGTCATTAACCCGGGGGATACTTGTCGTCCTGCTGCGCCCAATACTATAAAGTCTTTCAATCGCGAATTAAACACCGCACTTTTCGTTTATCCCAATCCCAGCAATGGGCTTTTTGAGGTGAAACTGAATACCGGAAGACGTATTAACGGCACTATTTCAGTGATAGATTTGATGGGTCGCGAAATTTATAAGGAGAATTTGGATGTAACAAACCTCTACACCACTCGAATTGATTTGCGGAATTTCGCAAAAGGCATCTATACTTTGTTGCTGAAAACCAACGAAGGGGTAGCCGCCAAAAATATTTCCGTAGAATAGCGGGAATAAGCAGGAATATATACTTTTGCCAACCATTACTTCATTCTAAACACTTAAAACAAAATGAAAAAGATTTACCTCTCGCTGTTTGTGGCTTTACTCACTGCCGGAATTGCCGGTGCACAATGTACCATTGACAGTACTGCTCAAACTACACCGGGCGCCAACCCGATGGCGGACCAATTACCCTGTATCGAAAAAACGGTTGCTTACAACGAAACCGTACAAGGTAAGATTCAGGCTTATCAGGATACTTCCTTCACAATAGCCGGTTTTGCTATCAATGCGCATATTGTGGTGGACTCTGTTCAAATAGACTCTATTGCAGGACTTCCCACCGGAATCAATTGGACAAAAAATCCGGATATTCTATATGGAGGAGGAAACGGATGTGTGAATTTTTCAGGCACTACGACTGATACCGCAGGTACTTACCCCCTCACTGCTTTTGGAACTGCTTGGCTTCGCATACAGGTTACTAACCCTATCGCTATTGACACTCCTTACGTGATTCATGGCAATCTGAATCGCTATTCCCCATTTGGCGATTACTATGTAGTGGTAATCAATCAGGGCGCTCCCTGCGTGCATCCAACTACCGGCATTAAAGATTTCAGCAAAGACTTAAATACTGTGATGAATGTGTATCCTAACCCTAACAATGGCTCTTTTGAAGTGTCATTAAACACAGGTAGCAGAGTGAACGGTTCTTTAAATGTAATTGACATGACCGGCAGAACAGTATATTCTCAGAACTTAGACATCATGGGTCTATACTCTACCCACATCAACCTTACTACTCTTCCTAAAGGAATTTACACGGTGCAACTGAAATCGGCAGAAGGTGTGACTGCAAAAAATATTTCGATACAATAAGCAGCATCGAATTACTCCTACAAAAAATGCCACCCGAAAGGTGGCATTTTTTGTTTACCGGAATTCGTATCCAATATCTTTTCGGAAATACTTCCCTTCAAAATCAATCTTCTCTATAGCGGCATTTGATTTAGCCACCGCTTCGTGAATACCACTGCCAAAAGCAGAAACCGCCAACACGCGGCCACCATTGGTAACAATATGATCTCCATCATTTTTAGTACCTGCATGAAACACCATCGCCTCTGTCACCTCTTCGAGTCCGCTGATCACTTTTCCTTTTTCATAATTCTCCGGGTATCCACCCGAAGCTACAATTACCGTGGCCGCAGCTCTGTCATCTATCACAATGGTTTCATCTTGTAACTTGCCTTTCGCTAAAGCATCCAAATGTGTCAATAAATCAGATTTAACTCGCGGCAATACAATTTCAGTTTCGGGGTCGCCCATGCGACAGTTGTACTCAATTACAAACACGTCCTCCCCCACCTTTATCAATCCGAAATAGATAAAGCCCTTATACACGATTTCGTCTTGTTTCAAACCTTCAATCGTGGGAATGATCACTCGTTCCTCTACCTGCTTCATCAGTTCTTCCGTCACGAAAGGAACTGGAGAAATGCAGCCCATTCCACCGGTGTTCAGCCCGGTATCCCCTTCGCCTATTCGCTTATAGTCTTTCGCATTTGGCAGAATTTTGTAAGCCATGCCATCGGTCAATACAAACACGGAGAATTCTATTCCCTTCAAAAATTGCTCTACTACCACCCGGTCGCTGGCTTTGCCAAATTTGCTCTGCTCAATCATTTCTCTTAGCTCCTGCTTAGCTTCGGAATGGTCGGGGCAAATCAATACCCCTTTGCCGGCAGCCAGCCCATCGGCTTTTAGTACGATAGGTGGAGTTTGTTCATCAATAAAATCAAATCCATCTTCCAGATTTTCGGCAGTAAATTCGGCATAAGCCGCAGTGGGTATTTGGTGCCGAACCATAAACTGTTTGGCGAAGGCCTTGCTTCCTTCCAGCAAAGCGCCTTTCGCAGAAGGGCCAATAACGGCAATTTTAGCCAATGCGGGCTTTGAAAGAAAATAGTCGTAAATACCATTTACCAAAGGATCTTCCGGGCCTACAATCACCATCTCCACTTGCTGTTCCAACACAAACTTCTCTATAGCGCCAAAATCATTGACCCCGATAGCAATATTTTCTCCGCATTGGGCGGTACCCGCATTGCCCGGGGCGATAAATAATTTACTGCACATAGCACTTTGAGCAATTTTCCATGCAAAAGCGTGTTCCCTGCCACCTGAACCCAGCAAAAGAATTTTCATACGTATAGAATTTTTGTCGTGCGAATGTAGAAATCGGACAGGCTTTAGTCCTTCTATCTTCTCCACATTCTGCCAATTATTCCGCTTCCACCTGTTAGCCTGAATATTGCTTAATAAAAGACTTTGCAGTAAAGAGATTTTAAGGGGTTATCTTATTTTAGCACCCCTTGAAAAATAAACAGCCGGCAAACCCGCTTAAGCAATTACGAATAACTAACTACGACCATGGGATTTTTTGATAAACTTGTTTCTTCTGTTTTTGGCAGCAGAGACGCGCGCGAATACAAACAGATGCAGCCCTTAGTGGCTCAGATAAATCAGGAATATGAAAAACTGAAGAGTCTAACCCATGACCAACTGAGAGGTAAAACCGCAGAGTTTAAGCAGCGCATTGCCGAGCATCTCAGCGAAATTGATGCTGAAATTGCGGGGCTTAAAAATCAAGCAGAAGCAGAAGAGGACATCCACGTAAAGGATGAGTTTTACAAAAAGGCCGATGGATTAGGCAAAGAAAGAGATAAGAAAATTGAAGAAATACTGGAGCAATTACTCCCCGAAGCATTTGCGGTAGTAAAGGAAACTGCCAGTCGTTTTGCCTCCAATGAATACTTAGACTGCACCACCACTGACCTCGATCGCGACTTGGCGGTTAATTTTCCCAATATCGAGATCAGAGGAGAACATTCGGTTCGCTATCATAACAAATGGTTGGCTGCAGGCAACGAAGTAACTTGGGATATGGTACACTATGATGTGCAGTTGATAGGTGGCATTGTACTCCATCAGGGAAAGATTGCTGAGATGGCGACCGGTGAGGGAAAAACTTTGGTGGCTACCCTTCCGGCTTACCTCAACGCATTAGCCGGAGAGGGCGTGCATATTGTAACGGTAAACGATTATTTGGCGCGAAGAGACTCTGAATGGAATGGTGCTTTGTTCCATTTCCTGGGAATGAAAGTGGATTGTATTGATAAGCATCATCCGCATACAGTAGAAAGAAGAACCGCTTACAATGCTGACATTACCTACGGCACTAACAATGAATTTGGCTTCGATTACCTGCGCGATAACATGGTGTCGAACCCCGCAGAAATGGTGCAACGCAAACATCACTTCGCTATGGTGGATGAGGTGGACTCAGTATTGATAGATGATGCGAGAACTCCACTCATCATATCCGGCCAGGTGGATAGCACTGATGAACAGCAGTTTTATGAGTTGAAACCGCGCATTCAGCAGTTGATGGAAATGCAAAAGAAAGTGTGCGGGCAGTATTTGAACGATGCCAAAAGATTGATTAAGGAAGGGAACCGGGGTGAAAAAGAAGGAGATGGCGGTTATGCACTTTATGCAGCGTTTAGAGGTCTTCCGGGAAATAGTGCTTTGATTAAGTATCTGAGCGAAACCGGCATTAAGCACGTGATGCAGAGCACTGAAAACTACTATCTGGGAGAGCAGCAAAAAAATATGCCGCTGGTAGATAAGAATCTCTACTTCACCATTGATGAAAAAAATAACAGTGTTGAGTTAACCGACAAGGGAATTGAACTGATCACCGGTACAGGCGAAGACCCCAATTTCTTTATCATCCCCGACATGGGGTCTGTGATTGCCGAAATAGAAACCGCTGTACTTTCCCCTGAAGAAAAGATAAAGCGCAAAGATGATTTAGTGCGCGATTACAGTGAAAAGAGTGAGCGCATCCATTCCGTGTCGCAACTGCTAAAGGCTTACACCCTTTTTGAAAAAGATGTGGACTATGTAGTGATGGATGGCAAGGTGAAAATTGTGGATGAAAACACCGGACGTATTCTGGATGGAAGACGATACAGTGATGGCTTGCATCAGGCTATTGAAGCAAAAGAAAATGTAAAAGTGGAGGCCGCCTCTCAAACACTGGCCACTATTACTTTGCAGAATTACTTCCGTATGTTTCACAAATTGTGCGGAATGACCGGTACTGCCGAAACTGAAGCGCAGGAATTTTGGGACATCTATAAACTCGAGGTCTCCAGCATTCCTACTAACCGACCCATCATTCGAGACGATCGCCAAGATCTGATTTACAAAACCCGCAAGGAAAAGTTCAACGCCATTATTGATGAGGTAGTCACACTGACCAAAGCAGGCCGCCCGGTGCTGGTCGGTACTACCAACGTAGAAATATCAGAGTTGCTTTCGCGGATGCTTAATATCCGGAAGATAAAGCACAATGTGTTGAATGCGAAGCAACATCAAAGCGAAGCGGAAATTGTAGCCGAAGCCGGTAAGCCGGGAACCGTGACCATTGCTACCAACATGGCCGGTCGGGGAACAGATATTAAAATTGGTGCCGAAGTAAAGAAAGCCGGTGGTTTGGCTATTATCGGTTCTGAGCGCCACGATTCCAGACGGGTAGATCGCCAGTTGCGCGGACGTGCCGGACGGCAGGGGGATCCGGGAACTTCGCAGTTCTTTGTTTCACTCGAAGATGAACTGATGCGCTTGTTCGGTTCGGAGCGAATCGTGAAGGTGATGGATAAAATGGGATATGAAGAAGGAGAGGTGATTCAACATTCCATGATGACCAAGAGTATCGAAAGGGCGCAGAAGAAGGTGGAGGAGAATAACTTCGGTATTCGTAAAAGATTGTTGGAGTATGACGATGTGATGAACCGTCAACGCGAGGTAATTTATGCCAAGCGGAAACACGCTTTGTTTGGAGATAGATTAGCGGTGGACATTAGCAACAGCTTTTACGATCTCTGCGAAGAGTTAATTGCCATTGCGCAGGATGAAAAAAGTTATGAGCAGTTCAAACTAAACACGATAAGGTTTTTCTCATTAGACACGGCTCTTACGGATGCCGAATTGATGGCGGGAAATATTGATCAACTGACACAAAAAATGTTTGTGGAAGTGCAGCAACTGTATAAGCGCAAGATGACTGCGACCCGCGATTCAGTGATGCCGATTCTGAGGAATCTTCACGCTTCCAGAGGAGATACCGTGCGAATGGTGGCTATTCCTTATTCCGATGGGAAAAAAGGAATGAATGTGCTGGTGACTCTCGAAGATGTAATTAAAAATGACGGAAAGGATTTGACCCTTCATTTTGAGAAAGCTATTACGCTGTCTTTGATTGATGAAGCATGGAAACATCACTTGAGAGCGGTGGATGATCTGAAACAGGAAGTTCAATTAGCGACTTACGAGCAAAAGGATCCATTAATCATTTACAAACAAGAAGCCTTCAATCTGTTTTCTGCGATGATTAGTAATGTGAATAGAGAGATTTCATCTTTTCTGTTTAAAGGAACTATTCCGCAGGCCGAACCGGAGCAATTGCATAGTGCCGAACATCAGAAGAAGAAGGAGTACGCTAAAAAGATTCAGGAAGGTCGTGGCGATGTGATGGACGGAAATGCCGGAGGAGAGTCGCAAACCAATGGGCAGGTTGAGAAAAAGCCGGAGCCGGTTCGCGTAGGCCCCAAAATTGGAAGGAATGATCCATGCCCCTGTGGTAGCGGTAAAAAATACAAGAATTGCCATGGTCGCGATGCCCATGATTAATTGTAACAGAAGAAAATTTTTACTTTAAATGAAGGTGATGACGATAAGAATTATGTTCCGACTTGTTGCATTTCTATATTTTTAATTGATGAATCTCGCTCCCTATATTGACCATACTCTGCTGAAGGCAGATGCTTCTGAAGCGGAGATTAAAAAGCTGTGTGACGAAGCCATTGAATACGGGTTTTTCGCAGTTTGTATTCCGCCATATTTTGTTCGCAAGAGCAAACTTTGGCTGGCAGATACTCCTGTAAAAATTGCTACGGTGGTGGGTTTCCCGATGGGCTTTTCTCACACCCCTGCAAAGGTAGAAGAAGCGCGAAGAGCCATTGATGAAGGAGCCAATGAAATAGACATGGTAATTAATATCATTGCTCTGAAAGCAAACGATATGAATTATCTGAGAAATGAATTGACCAGTGCCGCTACTATTACTCAACTGCGAGGAGGAAAACTGAAAGTAATTTTAGAAACCGGCTTGCTCTCAAAGGAAGAGATTCTCAGAGCCTGTAAGTTGTGCGAAGAAATGACCGTGGACTTTGTGAAAACATCTACCGGACATGTGCAGCCGGGAGCCACCGTAGAAGTAGTGAAACTTTTGAGAAAGAATTTGCCCCCCGGCATAAAAATTAAAGCCTCCGGAGGAATCCACGATAAGGAATTTGCTATGCAATTAATTGAAGCCGGAGCCGACCGTTTAGGTTGTTCTGCCAGTGTAAGCATTGTAACATCATGAATATTCAACTTTTAAATCCAACAGAGAAACTGAACCTTCCATATCTGTTTGTTTCAGCGCTATTTACTGTTTCGTTATTGTTTTCTGCATCTCTTAAAGCGCAGGATTCGCTCACGGTGATAGAAGGGAAAAATTATCGAATTTACGAAGATGCTAAGGTTGCCGACCTCGAACAAAAATACTTAGAGTTTAACCGGAAGAAAGAATATTATGAAGGGTACCGAATACAGGTAAACTATACGAATGTGCGCGATGAAGTGTATCAGAGTAAAGGCGCTATGTATAAGCAGTTTCCTGAGTTGGCTTCGTATGTTGAATACGAACAACCTTACTACAAACTGCGCATCGGTGATTTCAAAACGAGGTTACAAGCCACTTACTATCTGCAGCAGGTGATTCTGCTATACCCCGGAGCCTTTATAGTAAAGGATAAAATCAAAGAGAAATAATTTCTCTGTCGGTATGAAAGATAAAATCCGCCAACTTTCCGAAAAGTATTTTGAGCAAGTGGTCGCCCTTCGCAGGCGCATTCATGCGCATCCTGAATTGAGTTGGCAAGAAGTAGAAACTTCGAAGTTAGTAGCAGAGACGCTGATGAAAGCGGATATTGAAGTGCAAACGCGAGTGGCAAAAAATGGAGTGGTGGGTACGCTGCGTTGTAAAAAGCCTAAGTCCAAATGTATTGCACTGAGAGCTGATATGGACGCTTTGCCAATTCTCGAAGAAAATGAAGTGGATTATTGTTCCTCCAATGAAGGAGTGATGCACGCCTGTGGGCACGATGTGCATACGGCCAATCTATTAGGCGTGGCAATGATTTTATCAGAGCTGCGAAATGAAATAGAAGGCACTTACAAATTTATATTTCAGCCGAGTGAAGAAAAAATTCCGAGCGGAGCCGAGGCGATGATAAACGAAGGAGTGCTGGAAAATCCCGAAGTAGAGAGGATGATCGGCTTGCATGTGTCCCCCGAAATCGAAGCCGGTAAAGTGGGCTTCTGCTCCGGAAAATTTATGGCCAGTAGTGACGAAATATACTTGACTATAGAGGGCAAGGGTGGCCATGCGGCTCGTGTGGAGGAATTGAAAAATCCGATTCTGATAGCTGCTGAGATTCTGTTAGAGTTAAAGACGATTACCAATCCGCAAATACCCATTGTGCTTTCGTTTGGAAAAATTGAGGGCAAAGGGGCTACCAATATAGTTCCCGATATAGTAGAGATAGCCGGAACCCTTCGCTGTTTCGATGAAAATTTGAGAGCACAGGTGCAGCAACAAATTACGACCATCTGCGAATCTATAGCCGAGCAATATTTGGCGCACTGTCAAGTCCATATTTCAAAGGGATGCCCGGTACTAATTAATGATGAGTTTGTTACACGTTCCACTCAACGATTAGCGCAAGATTATCTTAGTATGGAAAATGTGTTAGACGTGCCAATACGTTTGGGGAGTGAAGATTTTGCGTATTACACTCATCAGGTTCCCGCGTGTTTTTATCGCTTGGGAGTGGGGAATAAAAAACTCGGCATTCACTCCGGGCTACACGCCTCTACTTTTAATATTGATGAAACTGCACTAAAAGAAAGTATAGGGCTAATGAGTTGGATCGCTATCAACTCCTGATTACTCCACTACTAATTTTCCTGTTTTTAGAATTTCGTTTGAAGCATTTTTGAGTAGATAGAAATACAAACCTCTACCCACATTATCTAAACTAATAGTGGATTTTGGATTCACCATTGCAGTTTTGAATACCGCCTTTCCTGCTAAATCAACAACACTTAATTCCACAGCATTCTTCGATTTGAAATTTGAAATCTGCAATTCAAAATTTCCTGCATTCGGATTTGGATAAATAAAGACATCCGCTTCATTTATCAAATTAGTCACGGATGTTTGAGCGGCTGGCGTTACTTCTAAAATTGTAACAGGGGTTCCATCACTCCAATTTCCCATGCCGTGTTGCTCGGGGGTATCACCAAAAGCATATTCGCAATTTTGATGGTGCAAGGCGCAATCCATTAAAGCATCTTGTAGTTTCCAAAAACAATAGAAGTCCACCCCATCTACGGGACCATTCCCGGAGAGAGAAATAAAAAGATTTGTTTCCCCATTATCAAAATCTGTATCGCCTGCCAAAGGTGCAAAATGGGTAGCATCCGAAGCGGGTGCGCCATGCGAATCAGTGTGTTGCGTAATCAGGTTCTTATGAGATGTGGGAACTTGCGTGGTTTGATTAAACAAAGTGGTACCCGGTCCCGTACCTACTACTATATCTTCTGTGGCAACGGCTATTAAATATTTCACATCGGCAGGGAACGAAGAGTAATCGCTTAACAAATAGGAGGCCGCTCCGGGCTGTATTGAAAACGCGGTAAGTGGTTTTGGTAATCCGTATTGCTGATAGAGCATGGTCATGTTAGCCGTCAATACACCTCCGACCGAATGCCCGACAATGAAATAATTATTGAGCCTCGGTTTTACATGGCCAGGCTGCTGCAAAGTGTCCAACGCTCGTTGTATTCCATAAGCGCAACTATCATTGAAAGTAGCACCATCGGCATTCAAGTCTTTTTGGTAGCGTGGGTAAATCACAATGTTTCCTTTGCGAACTAAATGTTTGATGAAAGCTCCGTACAGTTTTGGATTAGTTTCTCCCAAGCCATGAATAAAAACTACCACGTTGGCAGAATCTGGAGTTGGAGAGTTGGGTTCATACAACCAAAAATCTCCACCATTTCCGTTAGTGCCATAATCATACTGCGTGACTCCGCCAAAGGGGTAATCGCTACCTCCGGGACCCGAAGCGGGTTGGGTGGGCTGCGTAATTTGTGCGCGTAGAGAAATTGAAAGAAGAATGAGAAAGGAGAGTATGAAATTCTTCATTATAGGAGATTTTATATCCGAAAGGTACAACTTGCTTTGGTACATTCCTAAAAAATAAAAAACGGAAGCCGCTTGCGCAACTTCCGCTTAGCAATAAAAAATAAAATTAGTACTTCATGAAAATTAGTGCTGAACGATAAATTTCTGCTGCTGTGTTTTGCCGTTGGCGGTTAACCTCAAAACATAAAAACCATTTGTCAGTTCAGAAACATCTATGCGATTTGAAAAAGTTTTCTCACTGCGAATCAGTTTCCCGCTTACATCAAAAATCATGAATGGCTGTTCTGTTTGTAATTCGTAATTCATAATTTGTAATTCTGTATTAGCCGGATTGGGATAGACGGAAATACTTTGCTCATCTGTCAATTGGTTTATTCCGGTATTGGTTCCAGGCACGTACGACCACAATTCATAACCCTCAGCAGATGAGAAATTGGAGAAGAACAAGGTGCCATTGAACTCATAAGGCAGACCCATTAACGATGCACTAAAAAGCAAAGATGTACCGGCATCTGTGCCATCATTCACCCACAGTCCGCTTATGCCTGCAACTGGATAGTTTTGTCCGCGCTGATACATTTTATCGTTCAGCACAACAAATGATGCACTATTGCCGTGGTCGTAAGAAATAGTGGACGAAGTAGTGACATCTGTCTTCTTATACAGCATTTCAAAATAAGGAGCCACCGACAGCGGCTTCATATATTGCGTGAAAAGAAAATTAGAAGTAGTTCCGTTAATCACATTGGCAGAATCCATTACATGCACGGTGTTGGGGGCAGTGCCGTCCGTTTTCCAAAGGTCTATACCATTCTGAAAATAGATTTGATTTTTAAAAATTACGGAACTGCCAAAGCTAACAGCTGCCACTTTCACCGTTCCTGGGGTCGTGCCATCTGTCTTCCACAATCCATCGTTACTACCATCTGTTGCATTGAAAAAAAGTTCATTGTTGTAAACAATCCAATTTTGTGGTTCATACAATCCGGTGCCAATTTTTACGGTACCGACAGCGGTGCCATCACTACAATAAAGTTCAATACCACCCACTCCTGTATTTCCTTGAAAATAGACCTTGCCATTAAATGCAACCATAGGCTTATCTATCAGTCCGCCCTTCTGATATTGACCTTGTGCTCCCGGTGCCAAGTCAATTACTTCCTTAGTTCCAGCAGCAGTGCCATCGCTCACCCAAAGTTCGCTTCCATTACCTTTACCCATTTGAAAGAACAATTTGTTGCCCACTGCTATCCAATTCCGGGGGGGGGACATCACCCGTTAAGTTTACTGGATTTGCATTAGTAAGTGTATCAACCAACAAGGTGCCTGCCGTAGTTCCATCTGTTTTCCATAATTCTGTTTTTGTGGCAGTAGTGGCAGAACCATTTTTGTTTACAGCAAAAAATAAAGTGCCGTCCACCTCAATTAATTTTATTATGTCGGATACATTGGTATTGATAATGGAGTCTTTTACGATAACTGTTCCTGCCGGTGTTCCATCCGATTTCCATAGGCGGTGCTGAAAGGAACCGGAGCCATCTATAACAGTAATAAAGTACAGGGTACCGTTCACGGTAATAAAGTCCTTTGGTTGTGACCCTTGATTGGTACCCGGCACGAGATCTTTAAAAAGGTTTTGTGCATGGGTTTGTGTGATGAGTGCTGCGAGGAGCATTATCACGAGTGTAAATTTCGATTTCATGGCTATAGGATTTAAGTGAAAAAAATATTGCCATGCAAATGAAGGCAGGAGAGGAGGAAGATGAAACCCGAAAAGCGGCAATTTCTTACTTAGGCTTGTTGCAGAGGGAGTGTGATCAACTGTATGTAAAGTCGTGCTCTCCCGACTCCCCTATCTATTTCATGTATCGGAAATGTTTTTTTTGAAACATTGACTTTGCTTTTATACCGAATAATTTTTCCTAGGGTAAGAAATAGATTTTTATAGGCATCCATTCCATCTATGTTCAATTTTGAATTGATGAATCTGAGGTTCTTTTTAAAAACATTATCGGCCAAAACGTAATCACCGGTTTGCATACAATACACATTATGCACTAAGCGGAAAAGTACATCGCCTAAGGGAGTGAAATCTTCTTTGCCGTACTGCAATATTTGTTGAAGACAGTTGCCGGCTTCTTCGGTTTCGTGATTCAATAAATAGTAGATGGCATATAGGCGTAGAATGTCAAATCGGAAATTGCGCGCATTTTCATTTCTTAAAAAAGGAGCGATATATTTTTCTATGACCGCCTTTGCGGCTTCCAATTTATTTACAATCATCAGCGTAAAGGCATATTGATAGGGATGATAAAGGCGAGAGCCAGCGAGGTTTGGAAATTTTAAAAACAGCTCTTCATACTTTGCTATTCCTTCTTCGTAGCGACTAAAACCAACTAATTGCATTGCCATTATGGCAATCAAAAACATTTTATCGCGTTCCGGTATTTTATCCGGAATTTTTCGTGCTATCAAATCGGCCTGCTGCAAATAGCAGAACCCTTTTTCGGGTAACCAATCTTCATATACCGCGCTCAAGCCAAGATAAATCGCAACTTCTGCATATAGAAGATCTTTGTTGCTGATTTCAATTTGCCATTGTAGGAATTTCTTTAGCGCTTTTTCTTTTATAGCAACGCCCTCTTTGCGTGCTGCAAAGGCACGAACTAACAGTTCCTGTTGTTTCGCAAGTATCCAATATTTTTCTGTCTCATCTTTTTTGTTCAGTAGCGACAAGTAACTACGGCAGTAATAACCCATTTCCTTTTCGGGAAAGTTATTGTAGTTGAACCGCGTGGTCAACCGGAAGGCATCATAATAAAACTCCTTCAAAGCAGATTTATCCTTCTGTCTTTTCAGCCTTCGCTCATTCAATCTCAACTCGTGCAATATCAAATCTTCCAATTGCTTGCCTAACAAAAACTCGAACTGGTCTTCCCGTTCGCAGCCGGCTATGTGCAACAAGGCTTTGTCTAATAAAACTGAATTTATTTTATCGAAATGCGATTTGCTGAGCTTAAGTTTTATATGCAACAATGATTCCTCCGACTCCTTGTCTGCTGCAAAAAGAACGTATTCATTGCGCACGGTTTCTTCCTTTCCCGTAACCGCCAACTCGCGAAACTTTTTCAGTTCCTTTTCATCCAAAGATTTTACGAGGTCTAACAGGTAACTCATAATTATCCGAACAAGTTACTCGATAAGTAACGGTCGCCCCTATCGCAGATAATAACAACGATGATTCCTTCTTTTATTTCTGCGGCAATTTTTGTTGCTATATGCACGGCTCCGCCACTGCTCATGCCACAAAATATTGCTTCTTCTTTTGCCAAGCGTCTGGTCATCGTTCTGGCTTCTTCTTCAGAAACATCTACTACTCTATCTACTCTTTCCGGCTCAAATATTTTAGGAAGATATTCTTTCGACCATCTTCTGATTCCCGGAATGCGAGAACCATCGGTGGGTTGTGCGCCCATAATCTGAATACTTTTGCTTTGCTCTTTCAAAAATCTCGAGACCCCCATAATAGTGCCGGTGGTACCCATCGAAGAAACAAAATGTGTGATTTTCCCATCGGTATCTTTCCAAATTTCAGGACCGGTAGTTCGGTAATGTGCTCTGCTGTTATCCGGGTTGCCAAACTGGTTCAACATCAAATATCCGCCTTTTGCCACTTGGGCATGAGCGTAGTCAATCGCTCCTTCCATAGCAACACTGGCGGAAGTAAGAGTGACTTTTGCGCCATAAGCCTCCATGGTTAACACTCGTTCTTTGGTGGAGTTTTCGGGCATCACCAGTTCGATTTCAATGCCAAATAAGCGAGCAATCATAGCCAGTGCAATGCCGGTGTTGCCGCTGGTAGCTTCAATTAATTTGATGCCCGGTTTTAGTTCGCCTCTGTCTAAAGCGCCTTTAATCATCCCGTAGGCGGCTCTATCTTTTACACTTCCTCCGGGATTATTGCCCTCTAATTTTGCATAAATCTTCACCTTTGAATTGGGGCAGATATTCTTCAACCGCACTATCGGAGTATTTCCTATTAGATTCAATAAACTTTCCTCTTTCATTTTTTCATTGTTTGCCGCCAAATTAAGATTGTAGAGCCAAAAACGGAAGAGAAAGAGATGAATTGACGGGCGGTGATGTGCGCTTTATCTGTTTTATAGAAAGGGTTAGATTTGCGCCTCTTTATGAACAACAAATCAGAAAATATTCATCCGGTATTTGATCAACTTCTGCCTCGCGAAAGCAAGGAGAGTTTGTTGCAGCAAAAGGGGCGGGTGATTTGGTTTACGGGCTTGAGTGGCTCAGGGAAAAGCACTATTGCCAAAGGAGTGGAAGAAAAACTTCACACCGCGGGTTTTTTTTCGGTGGTATTGGATGGCGATAATGTTCGCACCGGAATCAATAATAATCTTGGCTTTAGCACGGAAGATCGGAAAGAAAACATTCGCAGAATAGCAGAAGTGGCCAAATTGTTTTGTACCAATGGAGTGATAACGATTTGCTGTTTTGTTTCTCCCACTGAAGAAATCAGAAATCAGGCGAGAAATATCATAGGTAAAAATGATTTTGTTGAAATTTTTGTAAACACGCCTATCGAAGAGTGCGAAAGAAGAGATGTGAAAGGGTTATACGCCAAAGCACGAAAAGGAGAGATAAAGGATTTTACCGGAGTTAATGCCCCCTTTGAGGTTCCCGCTAATCCTGATTTTGAAATTCGTACTACCAATAAATCGGTAGAAGAAAGTGTAAGCGAAGTTTTACATTTTGTAGCGCCTCAAGTTTTGTTTCATAAGTAATTTGGAGTACAGTAAAAAGTAATTTTTAAGATGTCATACACACTCAATCACCTTAGAACTTTAGAATCGGAAAGCATTTTTATCATGCGCGAAGTGGCGGCTCAATTTCAGCACCCCGCCATATTATTCAGCGGAGGAAAGGATTCTATTCTGGTTACTTATCTGGCAAAAAAGGCTTTTTATCCGGCAGCTATTCCTTTTCCTTTGGTGCATGTAGATACTGGACACAACTTTAAGGAAACGATAGACTTTCGCGATCGTTTGGTAAAGAAGTTAAATGCCAAACTGATTATCGGCTCGGTGCAGGAAAGTATTGATACGGGTAGAGTAGCCGAAGAGAAAGGGATCAATGCTTCGCGTATTCGCTTGCAAACAACTACGCTCTTAGATACTATTGAGAAAAATAAATTCGATGCTTGCATTGGCGGTGCCAGGCGCGATGAAGAAAAAGCCAGAGCAAAAGAGCGCTTCTTTTCGCATCGCGATGAATTCGGGCAATGGGACCCTAAAAACCAAAGACCGGAAATCTGGAACCTGTTTAACGGACGGATGCACATGGGAGAAAATTTCAGAATCTTCCCAATTTCCAACTGGACGGAGTTAGATGTGTGGCAATATTTGGCGATGGAAAAAATAGAGTTGCCCTCACTTTATTTCAGCCACAAACGCAGAGTGTTTAACCGCGATGGAGTGTGGCTGGCCGAAAGTCCATTTATTCCGATGAAGCCGAGTGAAGAAGTCAAAGAAGAGATTGTGCGATTCAGAACCATTGGAGATATTACTTCTACGGGAGCCACTTTCTCTACCGCTTCTACTCTGGATGATATTATTCAGGAAGTAGCGACTACGCGCACCACTGAGCGGGGCGGAAGAGCAGATGATAAGCGCAGCGAAACAAGTATGGAAGACCGGAAAAAGGTAGGGTACTTTTAATTTTGAATGACAAATCTGAATACCATTGACTAATAAATTCTGCGGATAAGAAGTTCAGCAATTAAAAGAAATTTTTACTGTTAGCTGTAAAACAACGAAAGAACATCCTTCTAAATTCAAAAATTAAAGTTTCAAAAAACATTGATTGATATGTCTGAAGTTCAAAATTCAAAATCAGAAGTCTTTGATAGTAAGAGTTACCTGAACATGGAGTTGCTCCGTTTTACCACCGCAGGAAGTGTGGATGATGGCAAGTCCACCTTGATTGGAAGATTGCTGTACGACAGCAAGTCCATCTTTGAAGATCAGATGGAAAATATTGAAGCCACCAGTACCCGCAGAGGAGAAACTTCGGTGAACTTAGCTTTGCTCACCGATGGATTAAAGGCAGAGCGCGAACAGGGCATTACTATTGACGTGGCCTACCGTTACTTCTCTACACCCAAGCGGAAATTTATTATTGCCGATACTCCGGGACACATTCAATATACCCGAAATATGGTAACCGGTGCCAGCACGGCTAACCTCGCTATTATTCTAGTGGATGCGCGGCAGGGAATCGTAGAACAAACCAAGCGCCATTCCATCATTGCTTCGCTGCTCGGCATTCCGCATATCGCTCTTTGCATTAACAAAATGGATTTGGTGAATTATGATGAATCCATTTATAATAAAATAGTGGATGAGTATCGGCAGTTTGCCACTCGCCTTAAAACAAAGGATATTCACTTTATTCCCATCTCTGCTTTGGTGGGGGATAATGTGGTGCACCGCTCTGAAAAGATGAAATGGTACGAAGGAGTTACGCTGCTGTATCTGTTAGAAAATATCCATATTTCCGGAGACATCAATCATATTGATCTACGCTTTCCGGTGCAATATGTGATCCGCCCTTATTCCGATGAGTTTCACGATTACCGGGGCTATGCCGGTCGCATTGCCAGCGGGGTTATCCGCCCCGGTGACAAGGTGACGGTGCTTCCCTCCGGATTTACCACTACGGTTAAGTCGGTAGAATTAGATGGCAAAACTTTTGAGCAGGCATTTGCTCCGCTTTCGGTCACCGTATTGCTCGAAGATGATATTGATATTTCGCGCGGAGATATGCTGGTGCGCGAGGGGAATGTGCCGCGTCAGTCGCAAGATATTGAGGCGATGGTTTGTTGGATGGGTGAGAAGCCTTTGCAACTGAACGGTAAGTATGCACTGAAACATACTTCGAAAGATGCTCGCGCAGTGGTGAAGGAAATTAAGTACAAGTTAGACATCAATACCCTGCATCGGCTGACTGAAAATGTAAGCATTGAGATGAACGATGTAGGGCGTATTAAACTGCGCACAACCGCACCACTTCTCGTTGATTCTTATACCAGAAATCGCGATACCGGTAGTTTTATATTGATTGATGAAGCGACTAATGTGACCATTGCCGCTTGTATGATTATTGATTGATTCGCTCCGGCAGGAAGAGAATTAATTAGCAGCCGCTTCCTCCATTCTTTTATCCAAAGTTTTTATCGGTGCGCCTTCTTTAGCGGGAATGTGATCCATCGCGTATTCGCTGAAGGCGGTGATCGTGAGCGAAGGATTTACTCCTAAGTTGCAAGGCATAATAGAGCCATCGAGTACATACATGTTTGGGTAACCGTGTACTCTGAACAAATCATCTACCACGCCTTCCTCTTTTGTTTCTCCCATCGGGCAGCCTCCTAAAATATGAGCCGTAGAAGCGAGGTTAAACATTACTTCGCTAAACGCATTCATTGGAATACCATTCACTTTTTTGGCGTACCGATACAGCGCTTCCTGACCAATGGGAATATAAGTGGGCACTCGCTGCTTGCTGTCATTAATCATCGTCATAGAATAGCCGAATAAGCCTCTGCGAAGTTTCAGGCGCATGGCGTTCTCTAAGGTTTGCATAATGAGCAGAATAATGCCATTAGTGGCCGGCTTAAAAGTAGTGAAGAAGCGAATGAAATTTCTTGGTTGCGAAAACATAGTGCCTATCATCTTAGCAGTTCTCACCAAAGGAGAGCCATCGCCTACGGCCATTACTCCCAAGCGCATCATGGCACCACTGCCATCGGGAAACTTGCACACTTCGATATTCGTGTTTTCGTCCGGAGAGAAAATTCTGGAGATCGCTACTCCGTGGTTTAGTTTTCGATCGGCCAGCCCTACCCCACTCAGCATTTCTGAATTGGTGAGAATATTTTCTCCTAAGCGATCGGAGAGGAGGGGAAGAGTTTTGTGTACATGTTTCTGTTTGAGCAACAAATCCATAGTGCCCAGCACGCCACCACTTACTACTAAGCCTTTGCTGCGATAGGTCTTTTTGTTTTTTGAAAACCAGGAGGTGGAACACTCGGTGTGAATGACATATTCTTCGTGGAGGTGTTCCACCTTCGTCACCAGGGTTTCGGCAAGCACTTTGGCTCCAAACATATTCTCTGCAAACCACAGATAGTTTTTGTCGAGTGTGTTTTTAGCATTATACCGGCAGCCTACCATGCAAGCCGCACATTCAATACACCCATTTCGCTTTGGTCCCAATCCTTTAAAGTAAGGGTCTGTTTCCACTTCTTCAGGGCCGAAATATACGCCCACGCCATCTACCGATTTATAGCTGTCGCCATAGCCCATTTCTTCGGCTACTTCTTTCAATATTATATCCTCGGCATTATCTTTTTCGTACTGGGTAGTGCCCAACATCATTTGCGCTTGCTTGAAGTACGGAGCCAGCACGTCTTTCCAATCTTTGAAATGCGCCCATAATTTATTGGTGTAAAAATTCTCTTTGGGCATCATGTGCGTGTTGGCATATACTAATGAGCCACCGCCCACCCCTACTCCGCTAATCACAAACACTTGATTAAAGAAAGTCAGTTTCTGAAAGCCAAAGAATTTCAACAGCGGCACCCACAGATATTTCTTTAGGTTCCAATCGCTCTCGGGAAAGTCCTTGTCCTTCCACCGCTTGCCTTTTTCTATCACCAATACTTTATAGCCTTTCTCGGAAAGTCGCATAGCGCTTACGCTGCCTCCAAAGCCCGAGCCGATCACGATGTAGTCAAATTCTTCTTCCATGCTGTTATGCTTATTGTGTAGTGAATGTAGTTATAAATTTAGTGCGTAGTTCGGGGGGATAGGCTTTACGTAAGCGATAAGAAATAGGGACACGCTCCCCTACCTGTTCCCCTAAAAAGCGGATTCAAATTGCCGGAGAAAACGGAGGTCGTTCTCGAAGAAAAGGCGGAGGTCGTTGATGCGGTATTTGAGCATGGTGATGCGTTCGATACCCATCCCAAAGGCAAAGCCTGAATATTTTGTGGGGTCGAGCCGGCAGTTTTCCATCACCGCAGGGTCCACCATGCCGCAGCCGCCAATCTCTACCCAGCCGCTTTGCTTGCACACGGGACAGCCTTTGCCACCGCACACAAAGCAACTGATGTCCACCTCGGCACTGGGTTCCGTAAATGGGAAGAACGAGGGGCGGAAACGTACCTCGACATTGCGGCCAAACATTTCTTGCGCAAAAAACAGCATGTTCTGTTTCAGGTCAGCAAACGAAACATTCTCGTCAATGTATAAACCCTCTACTTGGTGAAAGGTGCAATGCGCGCGAGCCGAAATAGTTTCGTTGCGATACACCCTGCCGGGGAAAATGTAGCGCATAGGCGGTTTCTCGCTTTCCATCTTGCGAATTTGCACGCTGGAGGTATGCGTGCGCAGCATCCACTGCTTATCTTCAGTGAGAAAAAAAGTATCCTGCATATCGCGGGCGGGATGATCCTTAGGAGTGTTGAGTGCCGTAAAGTTGTGCCAGTCGTCCTCTATCTCCGGCCCTTCGGCTACCACAAACCCAATACGGCTGAATATGTCAATGATTTGATTTTTTACAATCGAAAGAGGATGGCGCGTGCCCATCGGAAATTGGTAGCCCGGTGCTGACAAGTCGGGGATTTCGCGCGAGGCACTTGCCCCGTTTTCAAAGCCTGCTTTGAGTTCTTCGAGTTTCCCTTCAGCAGTAGCTTTCAAAGTATTCATCAACTGCCCGTATTCCTTCTTGCGCTCATTGGGCAACTGACCCATACAACCAAAAAGTTCCTTGAGTACACTTTTGCTGCCCAAGTATTTAATACGAAACTGCTCCACCTCCTCTGCATTGGCAGGCATGGCATTTTTAATCTCTTCTAAAACTGCGTGAGCTTTGTCGAAAGTTTCTTGCATGTTGTTTTTGTGAGGGTTTTCTACCCTTCGGGATAGTTAATTGGTGAAATATCTTTTAGCTCCTAACCTCTAATTACTAACTACTTAATACTTACTACTCATCACTTACCACTTATCACTTACTACTATAATTCGGAGCCTCTTTCGTAATCATCACATCGTGCGGGTGCGACTCAGCTACTCCGGCAGAAGTGATGCGAACAAAGCGAGCTTGTTGCAGTGCTTTAATATCCTTCGCTCCGCAGTACCCCATGCCAGCCCGCAGCCCGCCCACATACTGATACATCACCTCTTTCAAACTGCCTTTGAACGGAACTCTGCCCACAATTCCTTCGGGCACTAACTTCTTAATATCATCTTCCACATCCTGAAAATAGCGATCCTTACTTCCTTCTTGCATGGCTTCTACACTTCCCATGCCTCGGTAGCTTTTGAATTTTCGTCCCTCGTAAATAATCGTTTCACCGGGGCTTTCATCAGTGCCGGCAAAAATACTCCCCGCCATCACCGTATCGGCTCCCGCTGCAATCGCCTTCACAATGTCACCGGTAAAGCGGATACCGCCATCGGCAATAATAGGAATGCCCGATTTTGCTGCGGCTTTCGATGCCTCGAAAATAGCACTCAACTGCGGTACGCCTACGCCTGCCACAATGCGAGTGGTGCAAATAGAGCCGGGTCCAACGCCCACCTTCACCGCATCGGCTCCGGCTTTTATCAGCGCCAGCGCACCTTCGCCTGTGGCTACATTGCCGGCTATGATGTCTAAATTTTTGAAAGTTTGTTTGGCTTTTTTTACCGCATTCAATACCCCTTGCGAATGACCGTGAGCCGTGTCAATAGAAATTACATCCACACTCACGGCTACTAATGCTTCCATGCGTTGAAGCATGTCGTGCGTTACCCCTACGGCTGCACCACAAAAGAGGCGGCCCAGCGTATCTTTTGACGAACTGGGGTGATCCTTCACTTTCAGAATATCCTTGTAGGTAATCAAGCCCACCAATATTCCGTTCTTATCCACCACCGGCAGTTTCTCGATTTTATATTTCTGAAGAATCTTTTCGGCACTTTTTAAATCGGCCCCCTTTGGAGCGGTAATCAAGTGCTCCCTCGTCATCAGTTCGGTGACTAGTCGCTTCGTGTTTTTTTCGAAGCGCAGATCGCGGTTGGTGAGTATGCCCACTAATTTTTTTGCGGCTGTAACAATGGGAATACCACCGATATGGAAATCGTTCATCAAGCGAAGTGCCTGCCCAACGGTCGCATTTTCATCGAGCGTAACGGGGTCAATAATCATCCCCGAATCGGCTCGCTTTACTTTGCGCACCATCTCAGCCTGTCGCTCTATGCTCATGTTTTTATGAATCATGCCGATGCCGCCTTGGCGGGCGATAGCAATAGCCATAGACGATTCGGTGACCGTGTCCATCGCTGCGGAAATGAGCGGAACGTTGATCTCAATATTTTTTGTCAAACGGGTTTTCAGGGCTACTTCTCTCGGTAGAATATCAGAGTAAGAGGGAACTAACAATACATCATCAAACGTGATGCCTTCAAAGCCGAACTTGTTGTCAGGAGATTTTTTGCTTGCCATGCGCGAATATAGGTACAGTGATTTAAGTTTCAAGCCCACTTGCCCAAATTGCTTACTTGAAGGCTTGTTTTTTACTTTCGCCTCAAATCTCAACGATGAAAAAAATACTCCGGATTGTTGCTATTCTTCTTTTAGTGATCGTGCTGGTTCCTTTGGCGGTGCTTTATCTGCGGCCCGACCTCACCCTCTCCAAAGAGCTAGCAAAGAAGGAACTCTCTATTCCGGCTTCTCATTTTATAACCTGGCGCGGAGCCGAGTTGCATTATACCGATGAGGGCAATGCCAATGGCTTTCCGCTGATGATGATTCATGGCTTTGGAGGTTCGTATCGGAATTTTGACAGTCTCGCAGCCTTGATGAAAGACGAGTATCACATTTATCGGATTGATCTTCCCGGCTTCGGCCTATCCGATTTTCCGGTAACAAAAGAAGGGGAGAACTTTATTCAGGACTACCGCGATTACCTCACTTTTATTCTCGACACGCTTCATCTGGATTCACTTTATGTAGTGGGCAATTCGCTGGGTGGAGGAATTGCATGGATCATGGCGGGCGATCATCCTGATAGAGTGAGAAAGGTGGTGCTGTTGGATGCCGCGGGATATGATACTAAAAATGTTTCCGGCAGGCTGGCTATGTTTAAGTACAAGTCGGTGAGTAAAGTGTTTGATAAGGGAATGCCGCTTTTTATGTCGTGGAAGGGAATGGAGCGCGGCTATGCTGATAATACTAAGATTGATGAGGCGGTGGTGAAGTTGAATAATAAGTTCACCAATCGCAAAGGGAATATACAGCACATGCTCACTTTGGCGAGAGCGCAACAGTTTCCCGATTCGGCTCTTATAACACGAGTAGAATGCCCCACGCTGATTGTGTGGGGGCAGGAAGATTCTATTATTCCGGTAACGGATGCTGCACGCTTTCATCGCGACATTAAAAACAGTGAAGTAGTCATTCTAGATCCCTGCGGTCACATGCCGATGATGGAAGTGCCGGAAAAAACGTATGCAGTGATGGAGAAGTTTTTTAAAGAATAGCCCCCGCTACTCCATCTTCATCACTTTGCGATATTTTACTACCCCTCCGCAATTCAGGCGGATGAGGTAAGTGCCTTCAGCAAACTGCGGTTTACTAAAGTCTATCTTTTCCTGATAATCACCGGGCTGGCGAGTGCCTGAGTAAGAAGCCGAAACCACACGACCTTCTAAATCCAACACATCAATTTTTACATCACAAGGCTTCAATACTTGATACCCTACTGCGGTTTGGTGATGGATAGGATTTGGATACACATAAAAGTGATCGAACTCTGCTTGCTCTTCGGCAATCCCTGTCCACGCTTCTTTTTTAATGGTGAATTGATCGAGAATAGAATCTGTAGAAGTGAGATAATACGCATCTAAGCGATCTCCGTTTACATCCACTATCAAGGAGCCGAAACAAGTGTTGCACGCTTGCCCGTAATAGATAGCGGGATGATCAATCGGACTGTAAGAATTCCCTTCACTGGAATTTCCTTCTACCACATACACGGCTCCTTTTCCAGCAAGCGGGCCATCGGTATATTTAATGTAAGCCTCGCCCAACGAATCTTTACCGCTGGTGCCATTGATCAAATTGGCAGCCGTAAAAGAGCTTTTGCCACCGTAGTGTCCGTTTATCAAATAGCTGCGCTGATAGTTGTGGTCGTGGCCGTTCATTACTAAGTCAACTCCATATTGCTCCAGTATCGGATTGAAATGATGGCGGGTAGCGGTGCAGAAAATCTGAACACTGTTTTCTTCTGTAAAATTATCCTGCCCGCTGTAAGGGCACTGATGCCAGATAGCTATTTTCCACTTCTTTGTGGTGGCTGCCAAATCTGCTTTTAACCAGTCGAGCATGGGGGAAGTAAAACTTTGGCTGGTATTCAGCACTCCCGTCCAGTTGTAAGCAGCGTTATAAGAGCCTAATTCCGAATTCAAAACTATAAAGTGTATGTCGCCATAATCCATCGAGTAAAAAAGTTTCAAGTTAGAAGGCACTCCCCCCAATTCACCTTGGGTAGGCGGGTCTATCAAATTCAAGTAAGGCCCAGTCTGTGTGTTCGGATCCTGATTGCACAACACCGGCAATCCGTTAGAGTCTTGCCAGGGGCAAATGCTGTTGTAGTCGTGATTGCCGGAGGTGGAAGCAAAAGGCAGATGGGTAAATAGTTTTCCATAACCATAAATCGTGTCAAAAACTTTATTCTGAAATTCAGCATCGGTTCCATCTGAATAAGCATTGTCGCCTAACCAAATCTGCATATCGGCCGGCTTTGTTTTTTCGGCATATCGCAGGTAGGCTTCGCGCACATCGGCTTCGCCTTGATTGCCGTGACCAAAATCGCCAATCACCCAAAAGCGAACCGGTACATGCGAATTGGAATCGGGAGCCGTTTTGAAATACAGCAATGAATCGTTTCCTCTCAATACTTGCGAAGAGGAACCTACACTGTAATAATACTCGGTAAGTGGGGTAAGTCCACTCACAAGAACCCGATGCTCGGTAGTGGGAGTAGTACTGTCGGCATGTAGGGTCATTGCGCCCAAAGTATTGCCGTAATACACACGGCTATCTGTCAGAGAATCGGTTCGCCATCTCACAATAATGCTATGTGGCCCTTGGCTTTGGAGGTATGGCCCGCGAAGAATATTCTGCGCCTGAACCGGGGATAGGAAACTGGCGGTCAGTATCAAAAAGGGGAGGAGGGGATAGAGGTATATTTTTTTCATCATACAGTTATTTCTTCTTTAAACCTAAAAAGAAAATTGAATAGACCGGAGGGATTTAACACAAAGCTATTTTACCAGCAGCACAATTCCTTTGCGCTCCACCTTTACGCCATCGTTGGCATAAAACTGAATCAGGTAAGCGTAGCCACCCATTTGTGCGGGCTTGCCGTGGTCGGTGCCATCCCATCCGGTGTTGGGGTCGTTGGTGGTAAAAACTTCTCCGCCCCAGCGGTTAAAGAGGGTCATCACATAGCCTTGCGGGTCGCCATAAATAATGGTGGGCTTAAACACATTGTTTACTCCATAAGGGGCAAAGGCATTGGGGATATAAATAATAGGCCGGTGAATAATACACTGCTCGTTGCTCCAACTCGAGAGCGTATCCTTGAAGCCATTTGGCAGTTGCAGATAATACACGGCTTCGATGCGATAACAGAAAATCCCTTCCGCATTTACAAACTGTTGCAGTGAATCAGAATATTCATTCTCCCCCGGAACAAAGGTTTTGATAAGCTGATAGCCGTTGCCGTAGTTGCGGTAAAGATTCTGACGAATCACCGTGGCATAAGGCAATTCAAAATCGTTCCAAGTTAAATGCGATACATAATAATCGTATAGCTCTCCTTGCAAACTCACCGTCTTCACCGTATCAGATTCAAAGATGTGCTGGCAACTATCGAATGCGGTAACGGAGTAGTAATAAGGATTCTTCTCGGGCAACACATCTCCCGAATCAATATAAGTTTGAAACCAAAGCAAGGGCGAAGGCACACTCAGTTGGTCTGCCGGATCGAAGGTGACATTGTTTACACTGCGATTTATTTTGTAGAAAATCAATTCAGCAATAGTATCAATGGTCCAGGTTATTTGGATGTGTTTACTCATGTCCACCGTAGCATTTGTCATATACAAGTACGAAGGAATCTGCACCACTGTAGCCTTCAGGCAAAGCAAATTGCTGTTTGACACTACATTGGTATCGGCAGCACTCACAGCACGCACGGTGAGGCACAGTGAATCGCCATCAGTAAAGCCGGTATAATTGTAAGTGAGGGTATTGCTATCCACACTTCCCGCCAGTGTTTGAATTCCGTTATTGGTACTCACCCATATCTGATATTCCTTGACTCCTTGCGGCCAGTTATGGTAAGCATTCCATGCCATGTTTACTTGGTTTTCGCAACTGGCTATTCCGCCTGTCATATATATAGTGTTGTGTGGGTTGGTGTTAAACGCACTGAACTTTTGACAACTGTCAAAGGCCGCCACGGTATATACTAATGATTGAGTGGTAGGGTCGCCATTTATATCCATACAAGTGGTGGTAAACCTGCCATACACCGTATCAAAGGGAACTGCATTTCCGTTGGGCAGGTAGTAGAAAATAACATAACCATGGGTTTGGGGAGAAGCATCTGCCTGCCAATTCATAATTACATCCCCTCCCGGAGTTACATCTACGTTTACGATTTCAGGGATAGCGGGATTGAGATTGTTTACGGTATCACTGCTCAGTTGGGTAGCTCCCGGGCAGCTTGCATTGGTCACTATATAATAATACCAAGTGTTAGAACTGGCCAGCGCATTGGTATGCACATAACTAGTTTGCGAGGCGGTAGTAATTTGCGCTAACTGACTGAAAGGGCCTGCGGGGTTTTGCGAAGCATACACCGTGTAATTAACAAAGGCTCCGCAAGCATTGTTTGGGATGGTCCAGTAAAGCGTCACATTGCCGTTCACATTGTCGTTCACCACGCATTGCAAATCGGGCGAATAAATAAACTGGCTATACCCCTTACCGATCACAGTAAAGAGAAAAAAAGAAAGGATGAGAATGCGTTGTATCACCGAATTATTCCACTTTAAACGAAGCCGATTCAGAAGTATTTCATCTTCTTCTTAATCAAGCGGCTGCAATAATAAAGATTATGTGGGGATTCAAGAGGTTGCGCAGAAATCTGTGCCGTTGAATAAATGAGAGGGGTATCTGTCCTCCTTTGCTAAACATCAGATGACGCTATGCGCAAAACTGAAACAAGAATACCCGGTACCCCTCCATTTAGCAGTAGGTTTCTGAATTTCCCCCTTCTTTACCTATCCTTGCTTCCGGTTATGAAGCGACTCGGTACCATACTTTATACTCCTCAATAATTTTAGACAAATCTTTTGGAAATGTGTGGTGAAGGGTTATTTTTGCCGTCCATTTTTAAAAAGGCACGGTTGGTAATCGTGCAAAAAAGAAAATAATGAGTCAAGCTAAATATACTCCACGCCTTAGAGGGCGTTATGAGCAAGAGATTGTGCCTTCGTTGATGAAAAAATTCAACTACTCCAGCATAATGCAAGTGCCTCGTCTCGAAAAAATTTGTTTAAATCAGGGTGTTAACGGTGCTACTTCCGATAAAAAATTGGTAGATGTGGCGGTGAATGAAATGACAGCAATAGCTGGCCAAAAGGCGGTATCCGCTAAATCGAAGAAGGCGATTTCTAATTTCAAATTGAGAGAAAATATGCCGATTGCTTCCCGCGTTACACTGCGTCAGGAGCGTATGTATGAGTTTTTGGATCGCTTGGTATCGGTAGCTCTTCCCCGTGTTCGCGACTTCCGCGGCATCAATAACAAAGGATTTGATGGAAGAGGAAATTATACGCTGGGGGTAAAAGAGCAAATCATTTTCCCTGAAATTGAAATTGACAAGGTGACCAAGATGAACGGAATGGATATTACGTTTGTCACTACAGCAAAGACGGATGAAGAAGCTTACGCGCTGTTAGCAGAGTTGGGAATGCCTTTCAAGAAAGACGCTAAAGCAGAACCGATAACCGAAAATAATTAAGATAAATGGCAAAGAAATCAATAGAAGCCCGGCAACGCAAGAGAGAAAGATTGGTCGCTAAGTTCGCCACCAAGCGCCAAGAATTAAAAGATGCAGGAGAGTGGAGTTTGTTAGACAAACTTCCTAAGAATTCCTCAAAGGTGAGACTCCGCAATCGTTGCGCACTTACCGGCAGACCGAGAGGATACGTTCGCCAATACGGTGTTTGTCGTATTAAATTTCGCGACTTAGCCAGTGAGGGTAAAATTCCGGGAGTGACGAAAGCTTCGTGGTAAATTATATAAAACAGAAAATCACACAAAAAGCAATACAATGGTAATTGATCCGATAGCAGATTATCTGACCCGCATCAGAAACGCCCAGCAGGCCGGGCACAGATTGGTGGAAATCCCTTCTTCTAAAATGAAAAAGAGAATCACCGAAATTCTGTACGATAAGGGGTATATCTTGAAGTACAAATTTGATGCAGAGGGCAGCCCGCAGGGTGTGATAAAAATTGCATTGAAATACGACTCAGGTACCAAAACACCGGTGATTAAAAGTCTGAAGCGTTTCTCCACCCCCGGTTTGCGCCAATATCGCGGAGCCGGAGAATTACCCAGAGTATTAAGCGGATTAGGAGTGGCTATTATTTCTACATCCAAAGGCATAATGACCGATAAGGAAGCAAGAGTATTGGGGGTAGGAGGCGAAGTGTTGTGTGAAGTATTCTAACATAGAGAATTGAAGAAAAGAGTTAAACAGAAAAGATATGTCACGTATAGGTAACGCACCGATTTCATTGCCGAAAGGCGTAACGGTGGAAATTCTTTCCGGTAATGTAGTAAAGGTAAAAGGCCCTAAAGGAGAACTTTTTCAAGCAGTGGATCCGGATATTTCTGTAAAGATAGCTGATGGAGAGTTAAAGGTAGAGCGCCCAACAGAGCAGAAACGCCACAAAGCATTGCACGGCACTTACCGCGCAGTAATCAGCAACATGGTGAAAGGCGTATCGGAAGGCTATACCTCAAGGATGGAATTAGTAGGGGTGGGTTACCGTGCCGATGTGCAAAAGCAATTGCTGATGCTAAACGTTGGTTATTCGCACCCGGTAGCAGTGTTGCTTCCCGAAGAGATAAAGGCTTCTGCCAAGCAGGATAAAGGACAAAATCCTATTGTAACCTTAGAAAGTCACGATAAGGAATTGTTGGGATTGGTTTGCGCCAAAATTCGTTCCATCAGAAAGCCTGAACCCTACAAAGGAAAGGGCATCAAGTTTGCCGGAGAAGTATTGAGAAGAAAAGCCGGAAAGAGCGCTTCTAAAAAATAAGCAGAAGCAAAGTAAATAGCTTTAAGAAAAATAATCATCCCCGCCTGTGTAAGCAGGTGAATACAATAAAAACGGATAAGATGGCATTCAGTAAAGAGGCAAGAAGAAAGAAAATAAGAAGCAGAATTCGCGGTAAGGTTCAGGGCACGGCAGCGCGTCCACGCTTATGTGTATTTCGCAGCAACCGCGACATTTATGTTCAACTCGTTGACGATGCAGCAGGAGTTACATTGGTAGCCGCTTCTTCGCGCGATAAGGACTTTACCCGCAGCGGCAATAAAGCGGATCAGAGTAAATCGGTAGGAACTGCCATTGCTCAAAAAGCAACTGAAAAAGGTATCAGCACCGTTGTATTTGATCGCGGTGGATATTTGTATCATGGTCGTGTGAAAGCATTGGCCGAAGGCGCTCGTGAAGGAGGACTTAAATTTTAATTGATTCAAACTAATTCAAGATAAGTAATGGCAAAACTGAACGTTCAAAAACTCAAAGCGAGCGAACTAGAATTAAAAGAGAGAGTGGTGAACATCCGCAGAGTAACTAAAGTTACCAAAGGGGGGCGTACTTTCAGCTTTTCAGCTACCGTAGTAATCGGAAACGGAAATGGTATAGTAGGAGAAGGACTGGGGAAAGCCAGAGAGGTTCAAGAAGCTATTCAGAAGGCGATTGACGATGCTAAGAAAAATTTAGTGAACGTTCCGGTTTTCAAAGGAACTATTCCGCACGTGCAGTTCGGTAAATTCGGAGCCGCTAAGGTAATGTTGAGACCAGCCACTCAGGGAACGGGAGTAATTGCCGGAGGTTCTATGCGGGCTGTTTTGGAAAGTGCAGGAATTAAAGACGTATTGGCGAAGTCGCAGGGCGGCTCAAACCCCGCCAACGTGATTAAGGCTACATTAGATGCCCTCAGCAAATTACGCGATCCTTACACGGTGTCAAAAAACCGTGGGGTAGCTATGGAAAAAGTATTTAAAGGGTAATTTTATTCGTTCAGCGGATAACAAACAACTGAAAGCATGGGAAAGATAAAAGTTACAAAAGTAAAAAGCACCATCGAAAAAGACGAGCGCCAAAAGAGAACGATCCAGGCATTAGGTCTTGGTAAAATAGGAAGCAGCAATGTGTTAGAAAACACCCCTGCTGTTGCTGGTATGGTAAAGAAAGTTCAGCATTTAGTTAAAGTTGAAAACCTGTAAATAATGGAATTGCACAATTTAAAACCTGCTGCCGGTTCAGTTGGCAGAAAGAAAAGAAAGGGAAGAGGTCAGGGTTCTACTGATGGCAAAACTGCCGGAAGAGGTCACAAAGGAGCGCAGTCCCGGTCAGGCTATAAACAAAAACTCGGTTTCGAAGGAGGTCAGATGCCTTTGCAAAGAAGAATGCCGAAAGTTGGATTTAAGAACTTTAATCGGGTAGAATATACCGGATTGAACTTAGGCAAAATTCAGCATGTGATAGATACCTATAACCTAAAGGAAATAACCGTTGAAAATCTTCGCGAAAACGGATTGCTGAAAAAGAGCGCTTTAGTAAAAGTGCTGGGAAACGGTGAATTGAAAAGTAAAGTGAATGTGACTGTTCATGCCATCAGCGAATCGGCCAAAGGCAAAATAGAAGGATTGGGGGGCAGCGTTACGATTGTGAAATAATCTTTCAAAAATTAAAGAGAGGATTCCACTTCGGAATCCTTTTTACTTAGAATTGAAGCATGAATGAGCAAATAGTTTATCATCACTTTCCGATCACCAATCATGCGAATTCTATTTGCCGATTTTAAAACAAGTTTTTTCAAATGAAACTGATTCAGAAGTTAAAAGAGATTTGGAGTATTGAGGAACTAAGACAAAGGATTATCCTTACCTTGGGTCTTATCGTCATTTATCGGTTAGGTACTTATATCGTACTACCCGGTATTGACCCAACCGGTCTGGAAAATATCAAATCGCAAGGTAGCAGTGGTATTCTCGGCTTGGTAAACCTGTTTGCAGGGGGAGCTTTCTCTCGTGCATCAGTGTTTGCGTTAGGGATTATGCCTTATATCTCAGCCTCCATTGCCATACAGTTGTTAACCATGGCCATCCCTTATTTCCAGAAATTACAGAAAGAAGGCGAGAGCGGCAGAAGAGAACTGAATCAATATACTCGTTTACTTACTATTGTAGTCACCCTCTTTCAAGGAGCCGGGTATGTCGTGTATTTGCGCAATGCCGATGCGGCAGCGGTGATTCCTCACCTCTCGCCATTTATCTTCTCTATTTCTACCATTGTGGTACTCACCGCAGGAACTCTATTTGTGATGTGGATGGGCGAAAAGATTACCGATAAAGGAGTGGGTAATGGTATCTCTTTACTGATTATGGTGGGTATCCTCGCTCGATTTCCGGGGTCTATTTTGGAAGAATTCTCCTCTCGCTTAGCAAAAGGTGGATTGATTTCTTTTGTGATGGAATTGGCATTCCTCATCGTAGTGATTGGGGCTTGTATTCTATTGATTCAGGGAACCCGTAGAATTCCGGTTCAATATGCAAAGCGGAATATTATTCAAGGAGGAAAAATGATGCAAGCCGGTGGCGTGCGCCAGTATTTACCTTTAAAAATAAACGCTTCCGGGGTAATGCCAATTATCTTCGCGCAAGCTATTATGTTCTTGCCTGCCACCATCGCACAGTTTTTGCCCGGTTTCGACCAAAATAGCAAATTCTTAATCGCCTTTAACGATATTAAATCTGTCCCTTATAATGCTACCTATTTTCTGTTAATAGTAGCATTTACATATTTCTATACTGCCTTGATTATTAACCCTACTCAGATTGCTGACGACCTGAAAAGAAATAGCGGTTTTATTCCTGGCATTAAGCCCGGCAAGAAAACGGAAGAGTTCATTGATGCCGTTATTTCACGAATCACTTTACCCGGTGCAATATTCCTCGGTATTGTTGCGATTATGCCTGCTATTGTAATGCTCTTCGATGTAAACAGCTCTTTTGCTTTGTTCTTCGGAGGAACTTCCATCCTCATTATGGTAGGAGTTATTCTGGATACGTTGCAAACGGTAGAAACCTATCTGCTCAATCGCCACTATGATGGCTTGACTTCCTCCGGAAGGATTAAAGGCAGACAAGGACAAATGTACCAAACCAGCTACTAATAAAATATACCCCTTTCTTTCAGAGAGGGGTTTTAGTTTAAATATGGCTATACGAATTAATACTGCTACAGAAATTGAACTGATCCGAAAAAGTTGTGAAGTGCTTTCACAAACACTCGCGATGATTGCCGGCAGCTTGAAAGCGGGAATGACCGGTGAGGAGATAGATAAACTGGCCGAAGAATTTATTAGAGATCATGGAGGAGCGCCTTCCTTTAAAGGCTATGAAGGATTTCCCAACACACTTTGTATTTCTTTGAATGATGAAGTGGTGCATGGTATCCCGAAAAAAAGTGAGTTCAAAACCGGAGATATTGTATCGGTGGACTGTGGCGTTTTTATGAATGGATTTCATGGCGATATGGCCTATACTTTTGGTATTGGAGAACTGCCACAAGAATCAGTACATCTGATGAGAGTAACGAAAGAGTCGTTATACCTGGGTATTGAGCAGGCGGTGGCGGGAAAGCGCACGGGAGACATTGGATTTGCTGTGCAGGAATATTGTGAAGTGCAACACCCTTACAAGTGTGTGCGTGAATTGGTGGGGCATGGAGTAGGTCGTACGATTCACGAAGATCCGCAGGTACCCAATTACGGAAGAAGAGGGCAGGGAACTCGGCTACCCGAAAATTGTGTGATAGCCATAGAGCCTATGGTGAACCTTGGCAAGAAAGATATTTATACAAAGCGCGACCATTGGACCATTGCCACACAGGATGGGAAACCATCTGCTCATTATGAGCATACAGTTGCAGTGAAAGCAGGGAAGGCAGATATTCTTTCCACCTTTAAAGGGATCGAAGAGGCGCTGGAGAAAAATGCAGAATTAGTGAGGATTTGAGAGTGCAGTATTTAGCTGAAAATTTACTGACAAAAATTTGCTGCATTGTTCATAAAATCTATCTTTGCAGTCCATTTTTGGAAAGCAGTGCCAAAAAGCGTGCAAAACCATAGGGATTAACACATTAAATGGCAAAACAAGACCTGATTAAACAAGACGGAATCATCACAGAAGCATTGAGCAATGCGATGTTTCGTGTAAAGCTGGAAAATGGGCATGAAATAATTGCTCACATATCGGGAAAGATGAGGATGCACTACATCAAAATTTTGCCCGGTGACAGAGTGCAGGTAGAGATGAGTCCGTATGATTTAAACAAGGGTAGAATAACATTCAGATACAAATAAGCGCAAGCAATTCAATCGAATAAATAAACCATCATGAAAGTAAGAGCATCAGTAAAAAAGAGAAGTGCGGATTGCAAAGTAGTAAGACGCAAAGGTGTTGTTTTCATCATCAACAAAAAGAATCCAAAATTTAAACAACGTCAGGGATAATCATTTCACCTAAACCAAGAGATTACAAAGCATGGCACGTATAGCAGGGATAGATCTTCCGAACAATAAAAGAGGCGTAATTGCTCTTACCTACATTTATGGAATTGGCAGAACTACAGCCACTAAAATTCTAACCAGTAACGGGATTGATTTAAATATCAAAGTAGCCGACTGGAACGATGAGCAGATGAACGGTATTCTGACTTATTTGGCAAACCACCTGAAATTAGAAGGGGAACTTCGCGGAGAGGTACAACAGAATATTAAAAGGCTTCAGGACATTGGTTCGTTCAGAGGAATTCGTCACAGAAAAGGACTTCCGGTTCGTGGTCAAAGAACAAAGACCAATGCCAGAACAAGAAAAGGTAAGCGCAAGACCGTTGCCAATAAGAAGATGGCAACTAAGTAATCTGTAACAGTTAGCAGAAAATAGAAAACTAAGATTTATAATGGCAAAGCAACAACAATCACAAACTGCAACCGCTAAGGCGAAGGCAAAAAAGAGAGTGGTAAAAGTAGATAGCGAAGGGAAGGTTTTCCTGAATGCTACTTTTAATAACATCATTATCACTTTCACCAACATGTTAGGGCACACCATCAGTTGGAGTTCAGCAGGGAAAGTAGGGTTCCGTGGTTCAAAAAAGAACACTCCTTATGCTGCACAGATGGCCGCTTCAGAAGCCGCTAAGGTAGCTCACGATGCAGGGTTGAGAAAAGTAGAGGTGTTTGTAAAAGGTCCCGGGGCAGGTCGCGAATCTGCTATCCGTACTATTTATTCAAGCGGCATTGAGGTAACGGTCATCAATGATACTACTCCCATCCCACACAACGGATGCCGTCCTCCTAAAAGAAGAAGAGTTTAATCTAGAAAATTTAAGATTCACAAGTTATGGCAAGATACATAGGCCCCAAAACTAAGATTGCGCGTAAATTCGGAGACGCTATTTTCGGAACCGATAAGTATTTCGACAAGAGAAGTTACGCTCCCGGTCAGCATGGACTTTCTAAGAAACGAAAGACCAAAAGTGAGTATGCTATACAGTTGTATGAAAAGCAAAAAGCTAAGTACACTTACGGTCTGTTAGAGCGGCAGTTTAGAAATCTGTTTGAAAAGGCTTCCAGAAAGAAAGGGGTAACGGGAGATAACTTGTTTAAATTATTAGAAGGAAGATTAGATAATACAGTTTATCGTTTAGGGTTTGCTGCCTCTCGTGCTCAGGCACGTCAGTTGGTTACTCACAAGCACGTGAGCGTAAACGGACAAATTGTAAATATCCCTTCTTTTACCTTGAAGCCAGGGGATAAAGTAGCTCTTCGTGAACGTTCTAAAAACTTAGATGTAGTGCGCGAAGCATTAGCCAAAAGAGGAAAGAAATTCAACTGGTTAGTGTTAGATGAAAAAGCAGTAGAAGGAACTTTTGTTGATTTCCCGGAAAGAGAGCAAGTGCCGGAGAATATCAACGAGCAGTTGATTGTGGAATTGTATTCTAAGTAATACCGGATGACCGGATAAAATAACCGGTCGCTAATTTTCATAAGTAATCACAAAATTTAAAACTCAATATACGCATATGAGCATGTTAACCTTTCAGAAACCCGATAAGATTACTCTTCAGAAAGCTACTGACTTTGAAGGAACCTTTGAATTTAAACCATTAGAGCCTGGCTTTGGTGTTACTATTGGTAATGCGCTGCGCAGAGTACTGCTTTCTTCCTTAGAAGGATATGCTATCAGCGGAATTAAAATTTCCGGTGTAGATCATGAGTTTTCTACTATCAAAGGAATATTGGAAGATGTAACTGAAATAGTGCTGAACCTAAAGCAGGTTCGTTTGAAAAAAGTAATGGATGATGAAGCGGCTTCCGATAAAATTTACATTGCCCTGAAAAATCAAGCGCAGTTTAAGGCCGAGCATATTGAAAAGCATACCAACGTATATCAGGTAATGAATCCTGAAATGGTAATATGCAATATGGATGGAAATGTAAACTTAGAGATTGAACTTTCTATTTCAAAAGGTCGCGGATATGTTCCGGCTGATGAAAACTCAAAAGAACATCCCATTGGCTTTATTCCCATTGATGCTATTTACACTCCTATCAAGAATGTAAAATATACTGTAGAGCCTTTTCGTGTAGAGCAGCGTGTGGATTTTGAAAAATTAGTATTGGAGGTAAACACAGATGGAACAATTCATCCTGAAGAATCAGTAAAAGAGGCTTCGAGAATTTTGATTCAGCACCTGATGTTGATTACCGATGAGCACATTTCATTTGACAGCCCGGCTACTACCGAAACAGAAATGGTAGATGAGCACGTGTTACACATGCGCAAACTGTTGAAGACTCCGTTGGAAGATATGGATCTTTCCGTGCGTGCCTTCAACTGCCTGAAAGCTGCGAAAATTAATTCCTTAGAAGAGTTAGTTCAGTTCAACACCAACGATTTACTGAAGTTCCGCAACTTTGGTAAGAAATCACTGGTTGAAATTGAAGCTTTATTACATGAAAAAGGACTCAGCTTCGGTATGGACTTGGGGAAATTTAAATTAGACGAGTGATCGCCACACACTATTAAAGAAATTCGATAAAGATTTAAGTCATGAGACACGGAGATAAGGTTAATAATTTAGGAAGAAAGAAAGCGCACCGCGTTGCGATGTTGGAGAATATGGCTTCTTCGCTGATAGAGCACAAGCGTATTTTCACCACGGTAGCAAAGGCGAAAGCATTGCGTGTGTTTGTAGAGCCACTCATTAATAGAAGTAAGAACAACACAACGCACAATAGACGGGTAGTGTTCAGCTATCTGCAAAGCAAAGAAGCGATTAAGGAATTGTTTGGTGTGGTAGGGGCTAAAGTAGCCGACAGACCAGGTGGTTATACGCGCATTATTAAAACCGGCTTTCGCGCAGGCGATGCTGCTGAAATGGCAATGATTGAGCTGGTTGATTTCAACGAAACCTATACCCAGAACAAGAACACCGCTAAAGCAACAGAGCCTAAGAAAAGGACTAGAAGATCAGGTGCCGCTAAAAAAGCTACTGCAAAAGAAGTGGTAGAGCCGAAAGTGGAAGAAACAAATGATACTACAGAAGCTGCCGCAGAATAGGTCAGACATTGTTCTAAATAAATTTTAAAAAGCCCATCGAATAAAGCGATGGGTTTTTTGTTTGCTGTGCATGATTATTTTTACCCTTTAAACAAAGAATGAAATGCCGTTAAATGTGATTTCTGATGCGGACTTCAACCAAAATTTGTCTGCCCATCCTAAAATAATTGTGAAGTACTATGCCGATTGGTGTGGCTCCTGCAAACTGTTTGCTCCGAAATTCAAAAGGCTTTCTGGCGATGAGCGGTTCGCAGGGATTGAGTTCTTCGAAGTGGATGCAGAGAACAACCCTGAAGCTCGTAAAGCTGCGGGAGTAGATAATCTTCCGTTTGTAGCTATTTTCAAAAACGGAAAATTGGTAGAAGGCCATGCCACTTCCAAAGAAGATTTTGTAGTAGGTCTGCTCGATAAATTGAAAGATTAATACGGAAGAACCATGCAATTACCTGAAATAAAAAAGCTGACGGAAGCATACTCTATGGAGCAGTTGCGCGAGGCAGAAGATGCTATTCTGAACGAACAGCCTATTTCAATAGAAGTGGGAGGGAAGGATGAAGGCGAACAACTGACTCATGTATTGGCGGCTATTGAAATTCTCCACGATATGCAGCAAAACCAAAGCGATCTGCGAACAGCGATCAGAAACTACACCCAAAGAGTTCGAAATTCTATTAGTTGAAATAGTAGAAGTAAAAGGGGGCGAGTCAGCAGATGGTAAACAAGGCTGTGTGATACGTTTATTTTCCTCTGCCATACATCACCGTCAGCACGGTGTAAATCATGATTTTGAAATCCATCATCAAGCTCATGTTTTCCATGTAAATGATGTCGTACTTTAAGCGCTTTACCATTTCATCTACGGTAGAAGCGTACCCGTATTTGACCATGCCCAGTGAGGTGATGCCGGGCAGTACCTTAAACACATGGCGATAATAAGGAGCTACCTCAATAATACGGTCGGCAAAATATTTTCTCTCGGCACGTGGCCCTACAATACTCATTTCGCCTTTCAGCACATTGATAAATTGAGGCAGTTCATCTATCCGGTATTTGCGGATGACGCTGCCTATGGGTGTAATGCGAGAATCATTCTCAGAGGTGAGTTGCGGCCCGCTTTTTTCGGCACCTACATGCATGGAACGGAACTTAATGATGTGGAACGGCCGGCCGTATTGCCCTAAGCGCTCTTGTGTGTAAAACACCGGCCCTTTATCGGTCCACCAAATGCGAAACGCTACATATAGGGTGCATGGAAGGGTAATGATAATAGCTGCCAGGGAGGCTAAAACATCAAACCAGCGCTTGGTAATGCGCTCCCATTCCTTCAGAGCCAGCGGAGGAATTTCAATAAAGCCTTCCCCGATCAGGTGATTCATTTTCACCGTGCGCGAAAGAATGTCGTACATATCGGGAATAATGCGGATAGTCACATTTTTATCTGCCAGACGGTTTAATATATCATTCAGCTTAGGATGTTCGGATGACTCAATGGCAATAATTACTTCTTCAATATCCGGATGTGCCTCCATTATTTTTTCAAGGTCGGGGAGTTTGCCCAACTCCTTCAATTCAGCAGTAAGTGTATTTTCAGAGCAGCCATTCAATTCTAAGTAGCCGATAAAATTGAAGCCAAACGATTCTGCTCTTTCTTTCAGTTGTACATAGAGTTCATTGGCCTTGCTGCTGCTGCCTATCATCAGGGTAACGAATCCTACCTTTCCCCGCTTAATGTTTCGTTTGAGAATATTTAGTACGAGGATGCGAAACGTTGCCGTAAAGAGCATCTGAAACGTAAAGAGCACAAAAAAAGTGAGGTAGTAATCGGAATACTTTCTTACATAATCATCGAGCAATAGCAGAAAGAAGATGATGATGGAGCCGAAGAAAGTAACCACAAAGGTTTTCCCGATTTCCTGAAGTCGTGATTTGCGGTACAAATCAGAATAGGTGCCGGTGAGGTAATGAAACAGCAGCCACAACTCGGGAACTATGAGGATGGCCACCCAAAAATTATTATCGGCAAAGGGAAGGAGAAGGTCAAAGGGATGCGCTTCGATCACCGTTTTGCGAAACACAAACAGACCGTACCAAGCTAAAACTGAAGCGGCATAATCGCAAAGAACATACCACCAGATTTCTCTTTTTCTTCTGTTCATACCCATCAATCGCTAAACTAAAAATGGATCAGCTTTACGTTATCAATATAAAGGTTCCCCCCCAATGAACCATAAGGTCGCAAGGCTTCGAAATAAATACTATAAGTATCGGCTCGCACGGACGATATGGATTCGCTCAGCTTTACATAAAGGTGATTCCAGGTAGCCTTGGGGGTTACAAAAAGAATATCGTCTCGGATGGTGCCGCCTGAAGAAAATTGCCCATAAAAGCCAACGTAAAAAGGCACTTCACTTTTGTAATCAAACTCTAACCATATTTCCTGCCCTTCGGGTAAGTCCCAAGTTTGAATACTGGAGGCAATTTTGCTCGAGTCCACTGTATTCACACTCACCACTCCGCAGGCGGTGCCATACTTCACATTTGTATCGCTAACCACCGCCATCCCCGTAAAATCATTGCTGATGGTGCCATTGTTTTCGAAGCCCGAAACCAGACTAAATAAGGCGTTGCTTTTGTAAGTGAATACCGGAATGTGTTTGTATTTTTCTCCGCGAACGGCACTCAGCGTAACCGTGTCGGGATTGTAAAAAGGGTAAATGATTCGGTAGCCCGATTGACCGCTTTGCTCGATCCCCGCGCTAATCACAAAGCGAACGTCATTTTCTTGCAGCACCGGAAAGTTGATCGGCAATTCGTAAGCCCCCAGGTTAGCAGCATTGGCCTCTACCCATATATCAGTAATCTTGTGGCTGCTCAGCCCCTCCTTATTTAGGTTGGTGTTTAGCTTTATACTATCCACCTCTAAATAAAAAGGAATGCCATCATTCGGCATCTTTTTACATCCGCCAACGAAGGAAAGCACGATGGCGATAAGGATAAAAGGAGAAGTATATTTCATGCTCACAATTGGCAACGTGCTTGATTATAAAAGATTGCAAAGAAAAGGGAATTTTCGAGGCTTGCTTATTTCTCTGTGAGCAATTGCTGTTCAATTTTATCGAGAATCTGATAGGCCACCTGCATGGCTTGGTAGCCCTCGGAAATACTCACCGGCACCAGTTTGTTTTGGGTGATGGATTGATAGAAAAGTTCCAACTCCATCTGGATAGCATTCCCATCCTTTTTCTCGATGGTTTCGTAGGTGATGTATTTCTTATTGTTATCGGGCAGGTCTATCTCAAAATGTTGCGGACTATCGGTAGCCGAAGGTGCCCGATCAGCAATGCGGAACAGGTCACTTTTCTTTTTCAGAAAATCCATGCTGATGTAAGCTCCGGGTTGAAAGATGCGCATCTTCCGCATACTCTTTACCGATATTCTGCTCGCAGTCACGTTGGCCACGCAGCCATTGTCAAATTCAATTCGGGCATTGGCTATGTCGGGGCTTTTGCTCAGGATGGCCACTCCGCTGGCGCTCACTCGCTTCACGTTGGCCTTTACCAAACTCAGAATAATATCAATGTCGTGAATCATCAGGTCCAGCACCACACTCACATCGGTGCCTCGTGGATTAAATTCTGCCAAACGATGCACTTCGATAAAAACCGGATGCAGATTCTTTTTGTTGAGGCCTAGAATGGCGGGATTAAAACGCTCTACATGTCCCACCATCGCTTTCACGCGGGCTTCGTCTGCCAGCGAAACCAGTTCCTTGGCTTCTTTGAGCGTGTGGGTCAGTGGCTTTTCAATAAACACGTGGCGACCTTTGCGTATTGCTTCTTTGGCAATTTGAAAATGGGTGGTGGTAGGCGATACAATATCTACCGCATCACAGTTTTCTAATAGTTTTTTAGGAGAATCAAAACGGGGGATGCCGTATTCGTCTATTGCTGTTTGAGCGTTGGTATCGTCAGGGTCGTAAAAGCCCATCACCTCATAGCCCGGAATTTCTTTCAGCAGGCGCAAATGGATTTTACCTAAATGGCCTACCCCAAAAATTCCAATCCTTACTTTCTTCGTCATTCTGAGCGAATTTATGAGAGAGACGAAAGGTAAACGGAATACTTAATGAAATGATGTGCAAAATATTTTGTGCATTGTCGAATGGAATTGACGTTGAGGCGAATCGTGATTAAGTTTCTTGTTTCCTATTTTCTGTTTTCAGCCTGTTGCTCGTTATTCCTACGCACTTCCTTCTAAATCTCTTTTCTCTTGACTCTTGTATCTAATTGTTTTCCACTCAACCCTTACTACTCAACACTTCTTACCTCCCACTCTTTACTTTACTCCGTCCGTTGCATTCCAGCTATTTTGCAGTTTTCGTATCAGTACGATCTGCCCGATGTGGTAAGCATTGTGCGTAATGATATGTCCGGCTATTTCTGCCCATTTTGGATTCGAAAACTTATCTCCGCCCAACTCTTTCTGCCATTCTGCGAAAACAACATCTGCTTTTTTGTGCAGCTCTTCCCAGTCGCGGATCGTGGTTTTAATAAAGCTCTGCTCATTATCAGTTAAGGTGGTATCGAATGGTTGTGAGGTGATATTTTTGATGTGGCGTTCATTCCAATAAATTAGATGAGTCACTATTTCAAATATACTGGGGAGATCTTTGGCGGGCTTTTGTGTGGACTGTTCGGCAGTGAGATTTTTCAAAGCATCGTTCAACGAAACAAACCATTCGGTTTGATTGTAGGTGGTAAGGAATTGTTTTTGAAGGAATATTTGTAAGGTACTCATCATGATAATTTTTTACAGTGCCCCTTCCCTCGTTTTTTGTATCTAATTACTAACTACTATTTACTACCTACTTATTTCAGCAACGTCAGACTTCCTTTAAACACCTTCTCCGCATGGTTATCAACGAACACGGCAAAGATGGTATAGACCAGCACTTGCGGAGCAAGAGGCTTGCCGAGGTAAGTGCCATCCCAAGCGAAATTAATGTCGTTTGCCTCAAACACCTTTTCGCCAATGCGGTTGAAAATCTGTACTTCCACAAACTTGAGAGCCGGCAGGTTGCCGAAGATGCGGAACAGGTCGTTGTTGCCATCGCCATTGGGGGTAAATACATTCGGAATGAAAATATCGTAATGCGGCACCACCTTTACCGGTAGGCGTGCATGACCATAGCAATCGGTGCCGTTGATATTCACCGTAGCTTCGATGGTGTACACCTGCGACTGATTCAGTGCCACTTCGGGGTTGGGGCATTCCACACAAGTGAGGCCGATGTTGGGGGACCACTGGTAGTTGGTGATCGCGCCATAGTTACTCGAAGCGTTCAGTTGTATGCTTTCGCCCAAATCTATCGTCAGCGAGTCGGGGGTCGTAGTCACCAGCACTTCTAAAGGCTGTGTCACAGTCCCTGAAGCAGTGTCGGTGCAGCCATGCGCATCGGTCACAGTGTAGGTATAAGTATCCGCTATTAAGGAGCCGAATACTCCGGTGCCGTTCACCAAGCCGGTACTGAAAGCATAGGAGTAATCGAGCGTTCCACCGGTAGCTGAAATATTTACCTGCCCATCCTGCTCGCCAAAGCAAGTCACGTTGGTCACTGTATTAGAAGACTGTAGCAATAGCGGTTCGCTCACAGTGGTAGTGCCAGTGACCGTGCATCCAAAATCGTCTGTGGTAGAGACCGTATAACTGCCCGCAGCTAAGCCACTAAAACTGCCGTTGCTGTTGTTGCTTTGAGTGCTTCCGCTCAATATCAAATCATATTGATAAGGAGTCACGCCACCCGAAGCCTGCGAAGTAATGCTGCCTGTGTTATCCCCATTACACAGTAAATCTGTTTCACTCACTGATAGTGAAAGTTGCAACACCGTAAGGGTTGTGGTGACTACACTGTCGCAGCCGTATTGGTTTTGCAGGGTGATGGGATAAATGCCGGGCGTGTTTACCGAAGATCCATCGGGCAAGAGGTAATTGGTGCCCGCGCAAATTGTATCGAACACTGAGGTAGCTGAAACAGGATGCACGGTGAGGTTGGTCTTCACAATACTATCACAGCCGAAAGCAGTAAACAAAGTGTCGGTATAGGTGCCGGTGGTCTGAACGATGTTGCCTGAAGGAAGCGTATAAGTTTGATTGGCACAGATAGTATCGAACACATTAGTAACGGGAGAAGGATTTACGTTAAGATGGGTGATGACCGTGCTATCACAGCCAAACACATCGGTCAGCAATGCGGTATCGTTGACGGAAGTAATGGTGGTATTTCCGAGAGGGAAAGTATAGGTATATCCTTCGCAGATAGAAGTATCAATAATCGTTGTAGAAGGGTTGTGTACGGTAATGGTCACTGTATCACTCACATTGCACAGTCCGATAAAGGAAATATCATCTATTGCAAAATCATTCCCGCCTAAGGTGGTGTTTTGGTTCACGATGCAAATGTTGGCAGTGGTATTGCTGCCCGAATTCCACAAGGCATAAAACTGTTGCCATTGGCAAGTCGTTGCTGGAGCCGTAAAAGGGGTATTCAACAATCCGCCATTGATAGAGAATTGCAAAATAGCAGGGCTGCCGGCTGCTACACTGGTCACCCAGCAGGTGAAGGCATAGTTGGTATTTGGCACCACGTTGATGGTTTGGCACCACACGTTGAGGCCCGGTGTACCGGCTCCGTTCACTATCATCATGTTGCCCGTGCCGGTAGTGTGGTCGGGGCAAGCCGAAAAGCCGCTGTGGTAAGTATTGGGATTTGAACCCACATAATAAGTGCCTTCGGGAGTTAGGTCAGTCGTATAATTATAGTCGCTACTGAATCCGGCATTTCCTCCTGAGAAATCTCCGTTGCCAATCATATCCCCCGATGCTACTTGTGTAGTGACGATGTAGGAAGTAGTTTGTTGTGGTGTAGCCACCGGGTTGGCAAGGCTGCTATCGCTCAAGCCGGTGGAGGGAGTCCATGCGTAAGTGTATAAGCCACCACTGGCCTCCAGTTGCACCGAACTACCGAGGCATATTGCAGTATCATTGCTCACATTCATTGTGGGAGGTACTACCGAGAGGTTCACCGTAATCACACTGTCGCAGCCGTTTACCGATTGCAGGGTATCGGTATAAACCCCGGCCGTGTTCACGGTAGTTCCACTGGGCATAATGTATAAATCGCTGGGGCAGATGGTTTGGCTCACACTGAAAGAATAGGTGGGATATACCGTCAGATTGGTGGTAATCACACTGTCGCAACCCTGAATGGTGGCTAAGGTATTTACATAAGTACCTGCGGTGGAAGTGTTGCTGCCATCGGGCAGGGTATAAGTTTCGTTTTGACAGATAAAGGCATTCACCGTGTCGGAATAAATCGGATTCACAGTAATCACAACAGAATCGGTAGCGGTGCATAATTGCGAGAAGGAAATATCGTCAATAGCAAAGTCGTTGCTACTGGCTAAAGTATTCTGGTTCACAATGCAGATGTTGGCCGTAGTGTTGCTGCCCGAATTCCAAGTAGTGTAAAATTGTTGCCAGGTGCAAGTGCCATTGGGAGCCACGAATACGGAGCCGAGCAAAGAGCCGTTGATAGAAAACTGAAGTTGAGCCGGATTGCCGGTGGTCAAAGTCATCAGCCAAGTAATAAAAGCATAAGTAGAGTTGGGCTGCACACTCACCGTTTGGCACCAAATAGAAACGTTGGCCGTGGTGGAGCCATTCACCAAAAGCATGTTTCCACTGCCGGTGGTATGATCGCCACACGAAGCCATCCCTCCGTTCCATGCTTGCGCATTGGTAGAAACCCAGTATTGCCCTTCGCTCGTATTGGGGGGTGTTTTATAAGTGTAGGAAGATGAAAAGCCGGTGTTGCCTGCGCTGAAATCACCATTCACAATACTGTTGCCTACCTCCACTTGTGATGAAACGGTGTAAGTAGTTGTGGTAGTGGGCGAAGCGACCGGATTGGCGATGTTGGGATTGCTCAAGCCCGCAGTGGGAGTCCATGAATAAATGAAACCTCCGGTGGCATTCAGTGGGGTGGATTTTCCTTTACAAATAGCCGTGTTTGCACCGGCATCTACATTAATTACAGCTACCGTCAGGTTCGTAGTAATGATACTATCACAGCCGGTAGAGGCGGGAATAGTGTCGCTATAAGTTCCCGCAGTAGAAGCAATCCCTCCGGCAGGGAGCGTGTAGGTGCTGTTAGGGCAAATAGTAATGTTTTGCGAAGAAAGAGAAGGCCCGGTAATGCTAACCGATAAATAGGTGGTATCGGAAATACATGTCAACCAACGAATTAATTGCACATGATAAGTGCCGCCAGCCTGAAAGGTGTGTGAAGGAGTTAAAGAGGTAGAAGTATTCGCAGTGCCTGAAGTAGGGTCATTAAAGTTCCAATCCACCGAATCTAAGTAGGAGGTGTTGACATTCACGGAAAAGGAAACCGGATGATTGGCACAATACCCGCTGGAATGGATGGTCGCGGTGGTGTCGAAAAAGCTCTGTATGAAAGGAGGCAAGCCCAGTATGGCATTGCGCCCCAATAAATCAACCGCATTAAACTGAATGTTGCAGCCTACTCCCAAGGTATTCGGGTTATTGATAGCGCAGAGATAAGGTTGCCCGTATTGCGGGATATACAATTTGCCGTCAGGGCCTAACTGTATGGCTCCGCCCCGGTAAGGAGTGCCGGTGCCGGCTGCCGTTCCCAAGGAAGTGATGGAGGCAATGACCGCAGCCGGACTTCCCGCCTGCAAATTCCATTGAAACATATTTCCGCTGTTGATTTGCAGTCCGTACAACACATCATTGTTGGGCGAAAAAGAAACTCCGTAGCACCCTCCCGCATTTCCTAAAAATATAGGATTGGAAACTACTCCGGTGGCATTATTGAAATCCAGCACTTCAAATCCCACATTGCTCATGGCAGTAGCAATTTTTTTACCATTAGGCGAAGCCGTCAGATAGCCCCACCCCGGATACCCCTCCGACTGCCCCACATCTGTTAGCACCGGAGAGCCGACACCGTTGCAACTCACCAAATAAGCATAGTAGCGGTTGTTATTGATGCCGTGTGCCAGCACCCATACGTCTAACCCGTTGGCGTGTTTCACGGCTGTGCATTTTTCTACTGAAGGGGTAAAAAGTTGTGTGTTCTTAGTTCCGGGAATCACATCGCCTAAGCCCCCGTTTTGGGTCATATCTACCTCCGAATAACAAAAGCCACCGGCACTTCCTTCGTTGGCTACTGTAAAAATATAAAAGAGGGTCTTGCTGCCCGGTTTAGGAACTATAATGGCCGATTGTGCTGAAGACGGATTGCCCAGCATCCCAAATCCATTGGCCATTTGAACGTGATTGCGATTCCACACCCGAATACCATCTGTATAAAACAGCAAGTTTCCGTTCTTATCGCTGATGGTAGCGCAGCCTTCAGAAGTACTTAATACTCCATTGGTAAGCGCTACGGGAGTGCCGCTGTTAAAGTCAACCCCGGCTGTGGCTCCGAAGTACCAAATATTGGCTTCGCCTTGGCCAAAAGCCATAAAACAAACCAAGTGTAGAAGAACAAAGAGTCGAAGTTTTTTCATGAGGGATATTGTGTGTTGCCTCAAAGATATAAGATTGATTTTTTTAGTTGCATTATAGCTTCCTTTAGAAAACTATCTTTGCCGCACTATGGATTTTATAAAATTTGCTCTCGACCTCTTTCTGCATCTCGACAAGCATTTGGCGGAGATTCTGACCAATTACGGAACCCTTACCTACGTGATCCTGTTCCTCATCATCTTTGTAGAAACCGGCTTGGTATTTATGCCGCTGCTGCCCGGTGATTCCCTGCTGTTTGCTGCCGGAGCCTTGGCGGCCGCCACCGGCAAGTTAGACATGGCCATCTTGGTTCCCTTGCTCATTGTAGCCGCTTTGCTGGGCGACAATGTGAATTATTTTGTCGGAAAATTTCTGAGCAAGCAAATAAAATCAAGGGAGCGCATTCTCTTTTTCAAACGAGAGTATTTGACGCAAACCGAAGCCTTCTATGCAAAGCATGGTGGCAAAACGGTGATCATGGCGCGCTTTATCCCTATCGTGCGCACTATTGCCCCCTTTGTGGCTGGTGCCGGCAGCATGGAATATCCGCGTTACATCGTTTTCTGTATTGCAGGGGCGGTGCTGTGGGTAGCGGGAGTCAGCTTTGTTGGCTACCAGTTTGGCAACATTCAAATCGTGAAAGAAAATTTTGAGTTAGTGATTCTCGGAATTATCTTTATTTCCGTGCTTCCCATCCTTTGGCAAATGATGAAAGCTCGCTTAGCCCCCGCCAAGTAATGCGCAGATTTGGGCTTATAGGGTTTCCGCTCACGCATTCCTTTTCAAAAAAATATTTTGAAGAGAAGTTTACACGGGAAGAAATTGCCGATGCCCGGTATGAACTTTATCCGCTCCACCAGCCCGATGAGTTGCTTGCTTTGCTGACCACCTATCCCGATTTGGTCGGTTTGAATGTGACTATTCCTTACAAACAATCGGTTATTTCGCTGTTGAATCATTTGGAAAGCGAGGCGCGAGAGATAGGTGCGGTTAATTGTATCAAAGTAACCAAGGAGGGGCTGATAGGCTACAACACCGATGCCTATGGCTTTGAAAACTCATTGAATCGTTTTCTGACCACCACTCCTGCCCAAGCATTTATTCTGGGAACCGGTGGCTCTTCAAAAGCAGTGGCTTACGGGCTGCAAAAATTGGGAATAGCTGCGCGGATGGTTTCCAGGGATCCGACTCCACCTCATCTTGCTTATAGTGAGATAGAAAAGCATTTAAAAAGCAGCAACCTGTTCATCAACACTACTCCTTTGGGCATGTTTCCGCAAATTGATTTTGCTCCGCAAATACCGTATCACTTGCTCACCGATAATGACTACCTCTTCGACCTCGTTTACAATCCCGATGAAACGCTGTTTTTGAAAAAGGGTAAACAAGCAGGCGCTTCGGTAAGGAATGGTTGGGAGATGCTGAAACTGCAAGCCGAGAAAAGTTGGGAGATATGGAATTCGTGAATTCTTTTCTTTAGCAGCAGGGGTTCATACCTTATAGGTTTCTAAAACCTATAAGGTCTTGTCGGAAATTTCGATTTCGATTCGTGAACCGCTAACCAATTAAAAATTTAATGGCCATGCTATCTGTTGCATCGGATTGCTTCCAACCAGTCGGTTATGTATAGTACGCTGCAATAGATGGCTCCCAACCACTCGGTTGAGTATAATCCGCTGCAACGTATTCATACAAACCATTATTTCCGGCCATTTCCTTCACAAAACACCTGATAAGTGCTGAAATTGTAGTGCCGAGCGATGTGCTAAGCGCTTTGTTGTGGGCAAATGTGATACCCATCGTTAGTTTTAGCCAAGGTGGGTGGAACGATAAACGGTAATTAAAGGCGGATGCTTTGTTGTTAAAGAGAACACGCAACAGTAGCTTCGGTCATCATTTTGTTGTTGGTGATAACACACAACAACGGCTTCCGCTATCGTCCCTTCAAAATTTATGCGGGATGGTGCTTATTGTATCGGATTACAGCAAATAATTCTTCGCGAAGTAGTACGTTGCATCGGATTGCACCAAATATTTATTCTTGGTGCAGTACGTTGTATCGGATTGTAGTAAATATTCATTCCCGGTGCAGTACGCTGCATCGGATTGCAGTAAATATTTATTCTGGGTGTAGTACGCTGCATCGGATTGCAGTAAATATTTATTCTGGGTGTAGTACGCTGCATCGGATTGCAGTAAATATTTATTCTGGGTGTAGTACGCTGCATCGGATTGCAGTAAATATTTATTCTGGGTGTAGTACGCTGCATCGGATTGCAGTAAATATTTATTCTGGGTGTAGTACGCTGCAACAGATTGCTGTAAATATTTATTTTCGGTGTAGTACGCTGCAACAGATTACAACAAATATCTTTTTGTGGAGAAGTGCGCTACAACAACATCATATAAAGCACTATTTCCGGCCATTTCCTTCATAAAACAGATGATAAGGCTGAAATTTATTGTTGAAGGTAACACACAACAACTCGGCAAGTCATTTTCTTACTCTCTCATTTCCTCATTCCCCAATTTTCTCATTCTCTTACTCCCCAATTTCCCCATTTCTTAATTTTCTAATTTCCTTATTCCTTCCCAAGTTCTAATCCGTTAAAATATCTTTACCCTTCCATGAACAACCGCGAATTTGAAATAGCCGAACAGTTTGCGCTGCAAACCAATCGCCATTTTTTCCTGACGGGAAAAGCGGGAACGGGGAAAACCACCCTGCTGAAAACCATTGCTGAAAAGACCTCGAAAAATTATGTGGTGGTGGCTCCTACCGGAGTGGCCGCTATCAATGCCGGAGGGGTGACACTGCACTCGATGTTCAGTTTACCCCTCACCGCTTTTGTGCCTACCAACGATTTTGCCGACCCCAACTTGGCCAACAACCGCAGAAGCTTAGCCGAACACCTCCGCTACCGAAAGGATAAACTGCGCGTGATTCAAGAAATGGAGTTGCTGATTATAGATGAGGTGAGTATGGTGCGTTGCGATATTCTGGATGCGGTGGACTTTGCCATGCGCACCGTGCGTAAAAACCACGCACCATTTGGAGGGGTGCAGGTGATGCTGATTGGCGACATGCACCAGTTGCCCCCGGTGGTCAAAGACAATGAATGGCAAGTGCTGCGGAAGTATTACCCCGGTCCCTATTTCTTTCATTCCTTAGTGTGGGCCGAACTGAATGCTTTGAATATTGAACTGCGGAAAATATACCGGCAGAGCGATGAAAAGTTTCTGTCGCTGCTCAACAATCTTCGCCATCAGCAAATGGAGGTGGAGGATTATGAATTGTTGGAAAAGCGCTTTCTGCCGAAATTTGAACCAACCGAAGACGGCTATATTTTGTTGAGCACTCACAACCGCACTGCCGACTCGGTGAATGAGCAAGAACTAAAAAAAATTGACGGTCGCTCGCATTTATTCGAGGCGATTACCACAGGCGATTTTCCTGAAAACATGTACCCCTGCGACCTGGTGCTGCACCTGAAAGAGGGGGCACAGGTCATGTTCATCCGCAACGATTCTATGGATGGAAAATACTTTAACGGCAAGTTGGCTCGCGTAAAAAAATTGGAAGGAAATAAAATCATCGTCACCTTTTCGGATAGCGGGCAAGATTATGAACTGCATCGCGAAACCTGGGAGAACATTAACTATAAGGTGGTAGATGGCTCTGAGAAAATTGAGAAGAATGAGTTGGGTACTTTCAGTCAGTATCCGCTGCGCTTGGCTTGGGCCATCACCATTCACAAAAGTCAGGGGCTCACTTTCGACAAAGTGATTATTGATGCCGGGCAATCTTTTGCAGCCGGACAAGTATATGTGGCGCTCAGTCGCTGCCGCACTCTCGAAGGCATTGTGTTGCATTCGCAAATTACTCCGCGTTCGCTGCACAGCGATCCACGCATCGTTGATTTCTCGGCATCGCATCACTCTACCAACGAGTTAGAAAGCACCTTGGCAGGAGCCAAAGCGGAATATGCCCACTATTTATTGAAACGCCTTTTCACTTTCACCAAACTAACGGAGCGCCTGAGTGAATGGCGCGAGATGATAGTGGTGAAAGACATCCCCGAAAAAGAAAAAGCACTGGAGTTGCACAGCACTATTTGGAACAGGGTAGATCAACTGAATGGCACGGCTCGCAAATTTCAGCAGCAGTTGGATCGGCTGCTTCATGACTACGATAAAGACGCGGAGCAAATTCATGTTCTCCGCGAACGCTGCGAAAAAGCGATTGAATATTTTGCGGAATATATTTTCACGCAACTCATCACTCTCCTGCACGAACACATTATTTCACTCGCCTTCAAAGCCAAAATGAAAATCTATGTGAGGCAAGTGCAACTACTCGAAGAAAACTTCTGGAACAAAATCAACCATTTGTATCATGCTTATTTCCTCGATGAAAAATTGTATCGCGGTGAAATGAAATACACCAAAGATTTATTAAAGACGGTGGCCAGTTCCATTACCTCCGGCAAAAAGGAGAAAGGCGGTACCTATCGCGATACCTTGGAACTATATCGGCAAGAAAAATCAATCGAGGAGATTGCGGAGATACGCGGTCTCGCCCCCTCTACCATCAAAGGGCACTTTGCCAAATGGATTTTGAGTGGAGAAATAGATGTGTACCGAGTGTTGCCGGCTGAAATTATCAACCCTATTAAAGCCTTTTTGACCGATAGCGAAGAGAAGAGTGTGACAGCAGTACTGCATCATTTCGGAGATAAATTTGACGGAGGCGATGTGAGGATGGTAGTGAATGAAATATTGCGAGAGAGGATAAGTTAAGGGGGAGTAAATTATTGGGTGCTGTGTGCGCTGCCGTGCCCCCTCCTGCTGTAGAATAAAAAGTAAGCAGTGGCGCAAGCCGATAAGGTATATGGAGGTTTCTGCAAGGTGCTTATATTCGCCATTCAATTCCCAAAGCTTATGCAAGCCATTATTCCCGTAGCCGGAGCCGGGACAAGACTTCGCCCACTGACCTACACCCAGCCCAAAGTACTTATCTCTGTGGCCGGCAAACCAATATTATCCTTCATCGTGGATGAATTGCTCGGCAACGGAATTGACCATTTTATTTTTGTTATCGGCCACTTGGGCGAAAAGATTAAAGAGTTCGTTGAAAAGGAATACCCCGATTTGAAGGTGACCTTTGTTACACAGGACGACCGCATCGGACTGGGACACGCCATTTGGTGTGCCCGTGAAGAGATTGACCAAACCAAAGAGTTGGTGATTCACTTAGGCGACACCATTGTGGACATAGATATCAAAAAAATATTGGCAGAGGAATACTCTACGCTTTGTGTAAAAAAAGTGGATGACCCCAGAGCTTTCGGAGTAGCTGAAATTGACAGCAACGGATTTATTAAGGCGGTAGTAGAGAAACCCTCTATTCCCAAAAGCAATATGGCGTTGGTGGGTTTTTATTTTATTAAGGAAACGGCTCTTTTAATGCAGTGTTTAGATGACTACATCCATCAAGAACCGAATCCGCCTCATGAATTTTATCTCACCGATGCATTGATGGCCATGATTAAATCAGGAGTGAAATTGAAAAGCTATAAGGTAGAAAGTTGGTACGATGTAGGCAAGAAAGACATCTTGTTAGAAACCAACGCCATCTTGCTGCGCAGGCTCGGAGCCAAGTTAGTGAACAAAGGAGTGCAGGAAAATACCATCATCATTCCTCCGGTAAACATTGCCTTGGGAAGCCAAATCAAAAACTCCATTATCGGTCCTAATGTTTCGGTGGGAGAAAATACGGAAATCAATAATTCCATTATTAGCAATTCTATTATCGGATCGTTTAGCCGCTTAGAAAATATAGCCTTGCACAGTTCATTGATTGGAAGCGACTCCTGCCTCACCGGTTTAAGCCAAAGCCTGAACATAGGCGACAATACAGAAATTGATTTGCGTGGAGAAACCCCCAATCAGTAATCTTTTATGAAAAATAGAATTACCGAGCTTTTCGGCATCCAATACCCCATTATTCAAGCAGGCATGATTTGGTGTTCCGGTTGGGAACTGGCCAGTGCGGTGAGCAATGCCGGAGGATTAGGCATCATTGGCAGCGGCTCTATGTATCCCGACATCCTGCACGAACACATAAAAAAATGCAAAGCCGCCACCAACCGCCCATTTGCAGTGAATGTGCCACTGTTATATCCCGATATTGAAAAGCATATTCAATTAATTATTGAGGAGGAGGTAAAGATTGTTTTTACCAGTGCAGGAAATCCCAAAACGTGGACGAAGCATTTGCAGGAACATGGCATTAAAGTAGTGCATGTAGTTTCTTCCTCAAAGTTTGCCCGTAAGGTAGAAGAGATAGGCTGCGATGCCGTTGTGTGCGAAGGTTTTGAGGCAGGCGGCCACAACGGAAGAGAAGAAACCACCACTTTCGTTTTAATTCCGCAAGTAAGAGCGGCTACTAAACTTCCGCTGATCGCAGCCGGAGGTATTGCCACCGGCAGGGGTATGTTGGCGGCTATGGCACTCGGTGCCGAGGCGGTGCAGATGGGAACCCGCTTTGTTGCCAGTATCGAATCCTCTGCCCACGAAAACTTTAAGCAGATAGTCACGCAAACGCAGGAAGGCGGAACTCAACTTTCACTAAAGAAATTAGTGCCCGTTCGGCTTATAAAAAATGATTTCCAAAAAGAAGTTCAACAGGCGGAAGATAGCGGAGCCCCTTCTGAAGAATTAGCTAAGATTTTGGGAAGAGCCAGAGCAAAGCGCGGTATGTTTGAGGGTGATATAGAACAAGGCGAATTAGAAATTGGTCAGATATCCTCTTTTGTGAAAGACGTGAAACCTGCAGCAGAAATAGTGAAGGAAATTTGGAGTGAATTTGTGAGCGCGAAAAACGAAATAGCAAATCTGAAAATAGACGATGAAGTATGAGCAATAAACCAACGAGTTACCCCAAGGAGAAAATAAACATTCTGTTGCTCGAAAATATTAGCGATGCAGCAGTAGAAGAATTTAAAGAAGCCGGATACACCAGTGTCCGCAAACTGTCAGGAGCCGTAGAAGAAAAGGAACTGATGAATGAGGTAAAGGATGTTCATCTGATAGGAATTCGGAGCAAAACGCTGATCACTCCTAAAGTGCTGGCAAAAGCCAATAAACTGCTGGGTATTGGTTGCTACTGCATCGGAGTGAATCAGGTAAACATGAAAGCCGCCACCGAAAAAGGAGTAGCAGTTTTTAATGCTCCTTATGCCAATACTCGCAGTGTAGCCGAATTAGTCGTGGGGCTATCGGTAATGCTGATTCGCAGAATTACTGACAAGAGCAACGCTATGCACCAGGGTATCTGGTTGAAAGAGGCCAAGGGCAGTTTTGAACTACGGGGCAAAACACTCGGCATTGTTGGCTATGGAAACATCGGGTCGCAAGTGAGCGTACTAGCCGAAGCAATGGGTTTGGAAGTGATTTATTATGACGTGGAACCTAAACTGCCCCACGGAAATGCCCGGCAAGTGCGAACCTTAAAAGAATTAATGAAACGCTCAAATATTGTGACGCTACATGTGCCAAGCGAGGCTTCGACCAAAAATCTGATGAGCGAGGCTATGCTATCTTCCCTGAAGAAAGGAAGTTTATTGATAAACTGCTCCCGAGGAGATGTAGTGGATTTAGAAGCACTGAGAAACGGTTTAAAAAGTGGTCAAATAGGAGGAGCCGCTATTGACGTGTTCCCCGAAGAGCCGGAAAAGAGCGGAACAAAATTTGAATCGGCTCTACAGCATCTGCCAAACGTCATTCTGACTCCACACATCGGAGGCTCTACCGAAGAGGCGCAATTAAATATTGGCTTAGATGTGACTTCCAAGTTATTAAGTTATCTGGAACGAGGCAGCAGCACCGGGTCTCATTCAGTGCCTCCCTTAAACCTGCCTATGCAGGCCAGAACACATCGCTTGCTGCATATTCACCGAAACGTGCCGGGTGTATTGGGCGAAATCAACTCTAAACTCTCCTCGCACAACATCAATATTCTGGGGCAATACCTCAAAACAAATGACGACATCGGCTACGTGGTATTGGATGTGGATACCAATCTATCCAAAGAAGCGTTCAAACTGCTAAAGGAAGTAAACGCCACTATTAAAGTTCGGATGTTGTATTAAACACCAAACAAGGGCAGCTAAAGAAACCTTCTACCCGTTTGAGGAAATACTCCCCTGTTCGTTAAATTATTTTTTCATGTTCGCAACAATATATTTACTTTGGCGGACGCATTTTATTTAACTCCTAAAAATTCAGCGTTATGAAAAAGGCTTACTTCTCTCTCAGTATTATCCTAATTGCTCTATCTGCCGGTGCGCAATCACTCAGCCCCACTGTAATCTCAGCTACCGGAGGTTTTTCATCGAATGCGAATGGCAGTTTATCTTACACGGTGGGCGAAATGACAATGGTGGAGACATTCACAGGTGGCAACAACATCCTGACTCAAGGTTTCCAGCAACCCAATGACTTTACCATAGGAATTTTAGAAATTTCGCAAGGCGAATACGGCTCTTTTGTGGTATATCCGAATCCGGCAGTAGATAATTTGTGGTTTGGATTTGAATTCCCGGAATCGGGAAAAATTAACGTAGCGATTTATGATGTGTTAGGTCAAAAAGTAGCTGACATTTATAATAGTAATTATCAAAATGGCAAAACAGTAGAAACGCTGAATGTTTCAAACTACTCGGCTGGTACGTATATGATGACTCTGACTTTTTCACCGGATAATGGTGGTAAGGCACATTTGATTACTAAACGTTTTCAAGTAGTTAACTAGTAAGAAGCTATTACAAAAAGAAAAAGGCGCTGCAAAGCGCCTTTTTCTTTTTGCTCAACTCCCAAACTTTTCCTTCAACAGCTTTTGCAAGTATTGCATCTCATCGCGATAGCGGGCAGCAGAAAGAAAGTCTGTGTCCTTAGAGGCTTCCAGCATTTTCTTTCGTGTGTCGTCAATAGCTTTGTGCAGTTGCTCGGCATTCATGTACTGTATCACCGGCTCGGCTACTAACGATACCTCTCCTTCCTGTTCGATATATACATCGGGCGAAACGGAACGAATATCCAATACGGAAGTCTGCTTCATAATTTCTTCGCGCGATTTGAAAACTGTTTGAGGAGTGATGTTATGCTCCGTATTGTATTTGATTTGTTTTTCTCTTCTACGATCGGTCTCATCAATCGTTAACTGCATGCTGTTGGTTATCTTATCTGCATACATAATGACTTTGCCATTGGCATTGCGAGCGGCCCTGCCGCTCACCTGAATCAAACTTCTGCGATTGCGCAGGAACCCTTCCTTATCGGCATCTAAGATGGCCACTAAGGAAACCTCCGGCAGGTCTAAGCCCTCGCGAAGTAAATTGACTCCTATCAGCACATCAAATTTTCCCAACCGCAAGTCGCGGATAATTTCAATTCGGTCTAAAGTATCTACTTCACTGTGGATGTAGCGACAGCGAACATTTACTCGACCCAGATATTTGTTCAATTCCTCTGCCATACGTTTAGTAAGAGTGGTCACTAACACTCTTTCCTTCTTCTTAACCCGCTCATCTATTTCTTCTAACAAATCATCTATCTGATTTATACTGGGGCGCACTTCAATAGGCGGATCCAGCAAACCGGTAGGGCGTACTACTTGCTCCACAATTAAGCCATTTGTTTTTTCCAGTTCATAATCACCGGGAGTAGCGCTTACATAAATGGTCTGATTTACCACTGTCTCAAATTCGTGAAAATTAAGCGGTCGGTTATCCAAAGCCGAAGGAAGTCGAAATCCGTATTCCACTAAATTCATTTTGCGCGAGCGGTCACCCCCATACATTCCTCCTACTTGCGGAATAGTAACGTGGCTTTCGTCCACCACCAATAAAAAATCACTGGGGAAATAGTCAATCAAACAATACGGACGGGTTCCCTTTGCTCTTCGGTCGAGAAAACGAGAATAGTTTTCTATACCGCTGCAATAGCCCAATTCACGCATCATTTCCATATCAAACTCTACCCGCTCTTTAATTCTTGCCGCCTCTATATGCCGGCCAATACTTTTAAAATAGTTGAACTGCTCCTCCATTTCAAGTTGTATTTCATCCAACACTAAGTTGATGCTGTCCTTAGAGGTAACATAAAGGTTGGCGGGGAAGATGGCCACATTTTCCAACTTACCGAGTCTGCGCCCGGTGGAAGGTTCAAAACTTTCAATCTCCTCAATTTCATCTCCAAAAAAAGTAATGCGGTAAGCGTAGTCCACGTAAGGCAGTGCAATTTCCACCACATCACCTTTTACGCGAAAAGTACCGCGAACCAATTCATTATCGCTGCGCGAATAAAGACTGTCCACCAAACTGTGGAGAAACATATTCCGTGAAATCACTAATCCCTTGGCAATGCGAATGATTCCATTCTCGTAATCTACCGGATTGCCCATCCCATAAATGCAGGACACCGAAGCTACCACGATAATATCTCTGCGCCCCGACAGCAGCGAAGCAGTGGTGCTGAGTCGCAGTTTGTCAATTTCCTCATTGATAGAAAGGTCCTTTTCTATGTAGGTACCCGAAGAAACGATATATGCTTCGGGCTGGTAGTAATCATAATAAGATACAAAATACTCCACTGCATTGTCAGGGAAAAACTGTTTAAACTCACCATAAAGCTGCGATACCAGCGTCTTGTTATGGGTTAGTATTAGAGTGGGGCGCTGTGTTTGCTGTATGACATTGGCAATGGTGAACGTTTTGCCCGAGCCGGTAACTCCCAGTAAAACCTGGGCAGATTCCCCCTCACTAACACCCGTCTTTAACTGATCTATAGCCTCCGGCTGATCGCCCGAAGGCTTATATTTTGTTGTGAGATTAAACTCCATTGCTGCAAGATTACTGTTTTATGATTACTCCTTGGGAGCGGAGTAAAAATAGCCACAGGTATTTCTATATGAGGGATATTCCTATCTTAGCACCCCAAAAAAATTAAGCATGAAATTATCAGAAATTGCAGCGATTACAGGAATGACAGGACTTTTTAAAGTGACGACTCAACGAAGTGACGGATTAATTGTGACTTCTCTGATAGATGGAAAAACTCAGTTCGTTTCAGGAAGAACACATTTATTTACTACCCTCGACACAATTACTATATACACCAATGAAGAACCGGTTGAATTGAAAACTGTGCTCGCCTCCATTAAAGCAAATGAAAAGAAAGTTCCCGTACCGGACGGTAAGGATGACGCGAAAACAAAAGCTTGGATGGAAGTTGTATTACCCACTTACGATAAAGAGAAGGTGTATGTGAGCGACATGAAAAAATTGGCAAAATGGTATCTCTTAATCAGCAGTAAAAACCTTCTCGATGAAGTATTGGCCGATGAAGCGGTAAAATCGGAAGAGGAGAACACCGAAGAGAGTGTAGAAACCAAGACCAAGAAGACAAAAGAAGAAAAGTCAAAGAAAGAAAGCAAAACAAAAAAGGTAAAGTCTGACAAGCCCCTATCCAAAGCCGGTACTAAGCCCGCTCCGGGAGCTAAAAAGATTACAGCACCGCGCAAAGCACAATAATAAACCCACATTTCATGAAGGAGAGCATTGCCCCCCCACCACGCAACAAAAGAAGATTTTTGGCGGCAGATTTTAATCCCGCCACATGGACAGCCATTGAACCCTACTTCCAACAATTATCTGATCGTGAAATTCATTCGGTGAGTGAACTGCGCGATTGGTTAAAAGACTGGAGCGAGCTCGAATCGGTGTTGGAAGAAAACAGCCGTTGGATTTATGTAAAAACTTCCATAGACACAACCGATGAAAAATCAAAAGCTGATTTAGCTAATCTGTATCAGCACATTTATCCTTTTGCAATGGCGCGGATGAATGATTTGGAGCAGAAACTGATAGCCTGTCCTTTTACTGATCAATTAGACAAGGATTTATTTTTTACCACTATTCGGAAAATGAAGAAGAAGGTAGAAATGTTTCGCGAGGAAAATATTCCTCTATTGAGCGAGTTGAGCATGAAGCAAAGCGAGTTCGATCAGATAAGCGGAGCACAGAGCATTACCTATCAGGGTACGGAGATGACGCTGCAACAGGCTTCTGCATTTTTCATGAGCAATGACCGCCAGCAACGCGAAGATATTTTTCGCTTGGTGAGTAAACGAAGACTACAAGATGCTCAAACATTAGACAACTTATTGAGCGAATTGATTTCGATTCGCCACCGCATCGCACTGAATGCCGGCTATAAAAATTACATGGAGTACCGCTTTGATGAGTTGGGGAGATTTGATTATACCCCGGCTGACTGCTTGCAATTTCATCAGTCAGTGAAGGAAACGGTAATGCCTTTGCTGAACAAAATAGCCGATGAACGCAAATCTAAATTAAAGTTAGAGGTGCTGCGTCCTTGGGATGCCGAGGTAGATACCAGCGGCAAAGAACCCCTGCAACCGACTAAGTCAAGTGAGGAATTAATTGACAAAACCATTGCCTGCTTTAATCATTTAGATCCCTATTTCGGAGAGCGGATTCAGATTATGCGTCAAATGAAATACCTCGACCTGGAATCGCGCATGCACAAAGGTCCCGGAGGGTTTAACATGACCATGCCCGAAATCGGAGTGCCTTTTATCTTTATGAATTCAGCAAATACGGAACACGATGTGGTGACGATGGTGCACGAAGGTGGCCATGCCGTACATACTTTTCTTTCGCATGATTTAGAGCTAAACACATTTAAAGAAGTAGGCTCTGAAATAGCTGAAGTGGCTTCTATGAGCATGGAACTGATGAGCATGGAGCATTGGGATATTTTTTACCCCAATGCCGAAGATTTAAACCGCGCCAGACGAAATCATTTGGGACATATCTTGAATGTGCTTACAAAAACCTGTGTAGGAGATAGTTTCCAGTTTTGGATGTATCAGAATCCGGAACACACGGTTGAAGAGCGCAGAGAAAAATGGAAACAACTTTTCTTGGAATACAGCTCAACGGCAATTGATTGGTCGGGTTGTGAACAGTACCTCGAAACAGGGTATCAAAAAATTCTCCATTTCTATATCGTTCCACTTTATTACATCGAATATGCTTTTGCTCAATTAGGGGCCTTGGCAGTTTGGAAAAACTTTAAAGCCAATCCAAAGCAAACCGTAGAAGATTACAAAAACGCTTTACGCTTGGGATACACCCGACCCATCCCCGAATTTTATAAAACAGCCGGAGCAAAGTTTGATTTCAGCAAGCCTTATGTGGCAGAACTGATGGGATTTGTAGAGGGCGAAATAGATAAGCTATAAACCCTCCCTGTTCGCCACTTTCATGGGCAAGCCATTTTTAGGTCGCAACGTAATCAGCGGAGTCAGTTCCATTTCAAAATTATCCGGCAGATAAAAGTCAAATCGCGAAATCAACATCGCCAGCACTATCTGCATTTCCATCAAGGCGAAATTATTGCCCACACATAGGCGCGCGCCACCTCCAAAAGGGAAATAAGAATAGCGCGGCCTATCCTTCATGTTTTCGGCCGTAAAGCGTTCGGGAATAAACTCTTCGGGCCGATCCCAGTAGCGCTCGCTATGGTGCATGGCATAAGGAGAAGCCAATACTTTATCGCCCTTTTTCACGCGGTAGCCGCCAACCACATCTTCCTGTGTGGCTTCGCGAGGAATCATCCATGCCGGAGGATAAAGCCGCATAGATTCTTTAATCACCCAGTTGGTATAGGTAAGTTTTTGCAGCGCCTCAAAGGTGATCTCACCGGTGGGAATCACTTCGCTGATTTCTTGTTGTAAGCGTTTCTTGACTGCGGGATTTTTAGCCAGTAAGTAAAGCGTAAACGTAAGTGAATTGGCAGTGGTTTCATGGCCGGCAACAAAGAGGGTAAGCACCTCATCGCGCAATTGTTGGTCGGTCATGCGCTCGGTAGTGTCGGCATCTTCCACCTCCATCAGCATCGTGAGCAAGTCATCAAAAGTTCCCTGCTCATTTCTCCGCTGCGTAATAATACCGCGGATGGTCTCATCGAGTATATTCCGGTTGTGTTGTATGCTCAGGTGCGAGGGCAGCGGCACCCATAATGGAAAGCGCATCATCCGCGAACGCTTTCGGATGGCGGTCATAATATGAGTAAGCGCCTTGTTCACTTTTTCAAATTCCTCTTTCACGTTGGTGCTGAAAAGCGTTTTACCTACCACATCCAGCGTTAACTTATTCATCTCGTGGTACACATCCATTGTTTCCCCCGTTTGCTGCGCCCATGCCATCAACATTTCATCGGTGGACTCGGTAATTTTTTGAACGAAGGTGTGCAGCCGTTGCTTATGAAAAACCGGCTGAATCAACCTCCGCTGTTTCAGCCAAAAATCACCTTCACTCGTCAGCAACCCATTGCCCAGCAAATGACCCAATATCCCACCTTCCTTCACCTTGACATATTTATCGCGGTGCAAAAACATATACTCAATGTAATCGGGATGGCAGAGATATATCACATTGAACGGCCCGAACTTTATCCGCGAAACCGCTCCGTATTTCCTTTCAAGCTCACACAGATAGCGGTGTGTTTGCTTGCGTGCTAAGGAACTTGGTCGCAGAAGTACATTTAATTTAGGGCCGGGAGCTACTTCAACATTAGGCATAGATAGGGTTTTAAATACTGACGAGAGTTAGGGGTAGAAATTTTAGAGCACGTTTATAAAAAATGAGAAAAGCGAAGAAGTGGATCATAGACGGCTTAAACTCAGCCATTAAAAAAGCATAGTAATTGTTCAAAAATCTTCTGCCACTGTTTCGGCAGAGTCCTATTTTCGCCAGATGTCTTACTTAGAAGAATTGAATGATGCCCAGCGCGAAGCAGTGGTGAATTTTGAAGGCCCCACGATGATTGTAGCCGGCCCCGGCTCCGGAAAAACAAGAGTGCTCACCTATCGGATTGCGCATTTGCTAAAACAAGGAGCCGACCCCTTCGGAATATTGGCACTTACCTTCACCAACAAGGCCTCTGAAGCCATGCGGCAGCGTATTGAAAAGATAGCCGGAACTAATGCCCGCAACCTTTACATGGGTACTTTTCACTCTGTGTTTGCTCGCATTCTAAGGGTGGAAGCCACCCAAATAGGCTACCCCTCTAACTTTACTATTTACGATACCGAAGACTCCCGTTCGCTCATAAAATCTATTATTAAGGAGCAGGGCTTGGACGATAAAATTTACAAACCCAATCAGGTGCAGTGGCGTATTTCTGCCGTTAAAAATGCGCTGATTACTCCACAGTTGTATGCCGAAGACCCCGAATTGCAGACGGAAGATAAAAACCAGCGGAGGCCGGCCACCGCTAAAATTTATCGCATGTATTGCGAGCGATGCTTTAAAAGCGGAGCGATGGATTTTGATGACTTGCTGCTGAACACCCATATCATCTTGGAAAAATTTCCGAATGTATTGTACAAGTATCAACACAAGTTTAAGTATGTGCTCATTGATGAGTTTCAGGATACCAACCACCTGCAATATGCTATCGTGAAAAAGATAGCGGACGTGTTTCAAAACATTACCGTGGTGGGCGATGATGCGCAGAGTATTTATGCTTTCCGGGGTGCTACCATTGACAACATCCTCAACTTTGAAAAAGATTATCCGGACTTGAAAGTGTATAAGCTGGAGCAGAATTACCGCTCTACCCAAAACATTGTGAAAGCCGCCAACGAACTGATTCACCGCAATCGCAATCAGTTGAAGAAAGAAATATGGACGCAAAACGACACCGGTGAGCAGATTAAAATGGTGCGCACTCCCAGCGATAATGAGGAAGGCCGCTGGGTAGCCGATTCGATCATGGAGCTAAAGATGCGCGACCATCACATGAACAATGACTTTGCTATTCTGTACCGCACCAATGCTCAGAGCCGTGCCTTTGAGGAAGCTCTGCGCAGGCAGAATATCGCCTACAAGATTTATGGCGGCATGAGCTTTTATCAACGCAGGGAAATCAAAGACCTGCTGGCGTATCTCAAACTAACCGTCAATCATCAGGATGAAGAAGCGCTAAAAAGAGTAATTAATTATCCGGCTCGCGGAATCGGGCAAACCAGTTTAGACAAGATCATTATCACCGCTGCCAATGAAGGTCGGCTAATATGGGAAGTGATGGATCAAATTCATCAGTACGATGTGCCCGCTCGCACCAAACACTCTATCGAGGAGTTTGTGATGATGATAAAGAGTTTTGCAGCGCAATCGGTAAAAATGAATGCTTATGATTTGGCGGCTCACATTGGCAAAACTACCAAGTTGATCACGGAGTTGTATAACGATAAAACCGTAGAAGGTTTGGCGCGCTACGAAAACATTCAGGAATTGCTGAACTCTATCAAAGAATTTGTGGAAGATGATGAAGTGCCCGAAAATGTGGTTACCCCTGATGGGGAGTTGCTGCACACCGATAAATCGCTGGGCACTTTCCTACAGTCAGTGACCCTGCTCACCGGAGATGAAAAGGATTCGGGAAATCAGGACACGGTAAAACTGATGACCATACACGCTGCCAAAGGATTAGAGTTTCCGGTAGTGTATGTGGTAGGCTTAGAAGAAAATCTTTTCCCCGGTCAGCAGTCGCTTTACAGCATGGAAGATTTGGAAGAAGAGCGAAGACTTTTCTATGTAGCCATTACTCGTGCTGAAAAAAGATTATTTCTCACTTATGCCAACACTCGTTACAAATACGGGCAGTTAAATTATTGCGACCCAAGTCGCTTTTTGCAGGAAATTCCGGAGGGCATCGTTTCTCATCACGGAGATTTGAAAAAAGCAAAAGTGATGCAACAACGCAACGCCAATGCGGGCGCTGCCAACCGCACTGCCTTTACCCGCACTGCACCGCTTTCAAACAGCTCAGACCCCTCCGGCAGCAGTGAGCCTTTTATTGCCGATGATGCTACCGGATTGCAGGTGGGCATGGAGGTGATGCACGAAAAATTTGGAGAAGGAAAGGTGATCGTGATTGAAGGGGCAGGCGCCAATAAAATTGCCGGAATTCAGTTTGCAGGCTACGGCATCAAAAAAATCATGCTCAAATTTGCCAAACTGAAAATACTGAGCGGAGGAATGTAAACAGGGCAGGTTGGTGGTTTCCGAATTTATTCACACATTTACCGCGTCATACAGCCAGTTTGGTTTGACGGCATTAACCATCCTACCCGTTAACTTGCCTTCTAAACCTTCAAACAGGGCTTCGTCTTACAAAGTTTATCAAACTCGTTAATCATTTTATTAAATACCGTTATGGAATACAATTCATCTAGAAACAAATTAGTGCTGAAAGAATATGGCCGCCATGTGCAGCGCATCGTTGAAAACTGCACTAAAGAAACCGACCGCGACAAACGCAATCAGTTTGCCAAAGAGATTATAGATTTAATGGGGCAGTTAAATCCCCATCTGCGCAATGTGGAGGACTTTAAGCACAAGCTCTGGGATCATCTGTTTATTATGAGCGACTATAAGCTGGAGGTAGATTCTCCTTATCCGATTAAAAATCGCGAAGAAATTGAGAGAAAGCCCGATCGCTTGCCCTATCCTCAATCGAGAATCAGATTTAAACACTACGGTAAAAATGTGGAGTCGTTAGTTGCTAAGGCGGTAACTACTGAAGACCCTGAAAAGCGCGAAGGCTTTACTTCTTGTATCGGCAACTTTATGAAACTTGTTTACCAAAACTGGAGTAAAGAAAACGTGAATGACGAAGTGATAAAAAATGACATTCGCCTTTTATCCGCAGGTAAATTAGAAATTCCGGAGAATCATGATTTAGATGCGCTATCTCGCGCCAACAAATTCAAATCTAAATCAGAAACCGGTAGCAACGGAGCGCGAAAAGGCGGAGGAAAGAACCGAACAGGAGGTGGCCGGAATAAGAATTTCAAGAAGAGAAGATAAACTGAAAGGGTTAATGTCAATCTCTGTTTTTTACTCCTTTGCCGCTACAATAATTTCGTAGTCAAACGGTAAGCCCCGTTATTTTTCATTAAGAATTAGGCATAAGCAAGAACTTATCCTTTCAACGAATGAGATGGGAGGCTATCTTATTTCCCGGTAACTGAAGGCGTAACTTGAATGGACAGATGATGGCAGAATGCCTAAACGGAAATCTTACCCGCAGGATAACCTACTACTACCGGAAAATATTTCTTGGATAAGTTGCGCATAATGATTCTTTTATCGCGCAAAGGTGAGCCGGGAATTGCAGGTATGTAATATGAAGTTTATCTGATATTTACAAACATTCCGCTTTACGCAGTATCTTCTTACCAAATTTCTCCGCCCCTTTAATTCGCAGCCAATATCACCTTTAGCGGGAATGGTTTTTTTAGTAAGAAAGGTTTTGAAAATGAGAGTAATTTCTATTTTTAGGTGTTCAATGAAGTTTAAATATCTACTATGAAAAAAGCGATTCTACCAATTCTGTTTCTACTCATCATCCATTTTGCCGGAGCGCAAAATGCGAAGGAAATTTTTACAGGACAGAGCATGGTTTGGTATGGCCTCGATTTCTCAAAAGCTCACCTCATAGGCGTAACCGATGAAAAGCCTGAAGTGATAAAGAATGATTACTTAGAAAGTTGGAACCAACCGATGATTTACGAGCGCGACCGTTTTCCCTTGGCGAGCATTTTCCGCAAACCCACTGTTCGTTATAATCTGGATGTTGTGAAAGCCCGCAACAAAAGCGTGGCTACAAATGATTTGTTCGGTAAAGATGAATCTATTATCACCACGGCAACTATCGAAAACATGATTAGCCAATATCCGGTGGGAGCCGAAAAACAAGGGTTAGGAGTGGTGTTTGTGATTGAAAGTTTCAACAAGAAGAAAAAGGAAGCCTTTGCACATATCGTGTTTTTTGACATTGCTTCACACAAAGTACTTTTCGCCAAGCGGATGAGAGGAGAGCCGGGCGGAGGGGGATTAAAAAACTACTGGGCCAATGCAATTGGCCAGATGATGGATCAGATTTCAAAAACGCTGTGGCCAATTTGGGAGAAAGAAGTGAATAGCAAAAACTAATCTCATTGGACGTTCATTCCTCACAGTACTTGTTGTTATTTAATTAGAAAGGTTCGGGCTTTCCTCTAATTTCGATTCATGGCGCTCAAAGAATCCTTAAGTGTTTTTGATATTTTCAAAATAGGCATCGGCCCCTCCAGCTCTCATACTCTGGGGCCGTGGAGAGCCGCAGAACGGTTTTTGAAAGAAGCCGGTGAAAGTGTGAACCATATTGTTTCTATCCGCATTCAACTCTATGGCTCCTTAGCTAAAACCGGCAAAGGACACGGCACCGATATAGCGGTGATGCTCGGCCTGCTGGGAGCAGACCCCGTTACCTTTGATACCAGCCGAATATATGCCACTATTCAACAAATAAAAGACGAGAAAAAAATAACGCTCACCGGTGGGTGCGAAATTAATTTCGACCCTACTACGCAGATTGAATTTCTAAAGGCGGAGAGTTTGCCTTTTCATCCGAATGCGATGCGCATTTCTGCTGTGCTAAACGATGGACAAGAGATGGATTCCGTTTTTTATTCCGTAGGGGGAGGATTTGTGATAGAGGAAGGAGAAGCCACCGTGCAGAAAAAAATATCGTTGAAGTATGATGTAAGCGATGCGGACGAACTGATGCAAAACTGTATGCGTGCCGGCTTGAGCATTTCACAATTAGTGCGCGAAAATGAAAAAGCTTGGCGCAGCGATGCCGATACGAGGGCCTCGTTGCTGAATATTTGGCAGATCATGCAGGAAAGTATGTATCGCGGATGTCACCATTCAGGCATCTTGCCCGGAGGCTTAAATGTGGTGCGAAGAGCCGCGAATAGCAATCGAAAACTGCTCAAGAACTACACTGAAAATAGTTTAGAAGAATGGAAGGACGCGATCCGAAAATCAGATCATTCCTTTAGCAATACCATGAATTGGATTAGCTGCTTTGCTTTAGCGGTGAATGAAGAAAATGCCGCATTCGGCAGAGTAGTTACAGCTCCTACCAACGGAGCCGCTGGGGTGATACCGGCTGTGTTGATGTACTATCATTTATTTTGCAATGGAAAGGGAGAAGAAGATACCATTCGCTTTCTGTTGACCGCTTCTGAAATAGGTGCCATCTTCAAAAAAGGCTCTACTATTTCAGCAGCGATGGGCGGATGCCAGGCAGAGATAGGTGTATCCAGTGCCATGGCAGCCGCAGCTCTCACCGAAGTAATGGGCGGCACGCCTTCGCAGGCTTTGCAAGCAGCAGAGATAGCGATGGAACATCATCTGGGAATGACTTGCGACCCCATCGGTGGGCTGGTACAGATTCCCTGCATTGAACGGAATACCATGGGAGCCATCAAAGCAATTACTGCCTCGCAACTCGCTTTGCAAGGCGATGCCGATTTGATGAAAGTAACACTGGATACCGTGATTAAAACCATGTGGGAAACAGCCGTTGATATGAGCAGTAAGTACAAAGAAACAGCCGAAGGCGGCTTGGCCTCCAACATTCCATTGAACCTGCCCGAATGTTGAATCAAAATATTTCAGGGGAAGAGAGATTTGGTTTCCTTCCCGACTTCTTGTTATGTTTATGACTTAAATTATTCCGATGCCTAAGATGGACACCGACCTTACTCGCCTTTTGAATATTGACTATCCGATTATCATGGCTCCTATGTTTTTAGTGAGCAATACAAAGATGGTGATCGAAGCCTGTAAAGCCGGTATCACCGGTGCTATCCCTGCCTTGAATTATCGCACCGATGCCGATTTTAGAAAAGCATTAGACGAAATAAAATCAGCTACCGACAAACCTTTCGGCATTAACTTGATTACCAACAAATCCAATATTCGGTTACACGAGCAACTTCAAACTTGTCTCGATTACAAAGTGGGGTTCATCATCACTTCGCTCGGCTCTCCCGAAAGCACTATCAAAGCCTGCAAGCCGCTTGGCATAAAAGTGTTTTGCGATGTTATAGACTTAAACTACGCAAAGAAAGTGGAACCGATGGGCCCCGATGCCCTCATAGCCGTGAACAATGAAGCCGGTGGCCATGCCGGCAAGTTATCGCCCCGCGATTTGATTACCACCTTAAAAAAGCATTGTCAACTACCCATTATTTCAGCCGGTGGAGTGGGCAATGGAGAGCAACTGAAAAAGATGCTCGATTATGGCGCTTGTGGCGTTTCTATCGGCAGCCCTTTTATTGCATCCGATGAGTCACCGGTGTCAGACGATTATAAAATGGCTTGTGTCAATTTTAAAGCTGATGATATTGTGATGACTACCCGGCTGTCGGGCACTCCCTGCACCATCATCAATACGGATTATGTGAAGAAGATTGGCACCGAGCAGAATTTTGTAGAGAAATTTCTGAACAGCAATAAGCGAATAAAGAAGTGGACCAAGATGATTACTTACTACAAAGGAATGAAGGCATTGGAGAAGGCTGCCTTTAGCGCTACTTACCAAACCATGTGGTGTGCCGGCCCTTCTATTGAGTATGTGCATTCCATCCGCCCGGTTAAAAAAATTGTAGAAGAACTAATCGGGCAATATCAAGAAAAAGTTGCCGTTGAGAGTGTAGCTTAATTGTGATTTAAGAAAACAGAGGTATGAATACGATTAAAACATGTTTGTTAGTGCTGATTTTTGGAGGAGTGTTGGCCGGTGCTGCTTCCTGCAAAAAAATACAAGAAGATACTTTTATCAAAGGCTTGTGGCGCATCAATACGCTGAACTTCGGCTCCTTGCCCGATAACCAAATGGCTGTTCATTTTCCCGGCTTTGTCACCGGGAATAGTTGTTGCACTTATAAAATGGATTTTCAAGCAGATAATGTAGTATTTGGTTACTACATCCAAAACGACAGCTTTAAATCGGTGGTCATCGGTAATTGGAAACTGATTAAGTACAATCAGATTTATCTTCAGATAGACAGCTTCGCAGACGGTATTTTCGACATTCAGAAATCAACCGTAAAGATTTATAAACTCACCTCCGATCATAACCACATCAAGTATTACGATGGCATTGACCCTTCGATGGACACTACCTCTACCAAAATCGAGATAGAGCGGATTTGAAGTAGAAACTGAGAGTGGTAGGACGATTATTTCACGCAAAGCCTCGAAGAGATTTTAGAGATTGTTTACTACTCAATGAATCCTTGTTTTAATCAAGGCTTCATTAAAGTTTATCAGCAAACCCGGTTTTATGCCAGTCAATTTCAGGTAAGTTAGGGTATTCCTGAAATATTGAACCCTATACTACGAGTAGGTTTGCTATTGAAAGGTGGAAAGAAAAAGCCCCAAAATGCAGCCGAAGCATACAATTTTGAGGTAATCAAATATATGTGCAAATGTACCCTAAACTTTTTTTGAGCTAAATCCAACGCTGCTTCATCAACGATTTTTATCCACCGATGTGGGATAAAAGTATCAGGCCATTCCATGGGAAGTGTTGTCGAAATCTATTCCTCCACCTGCGCATAAAAAAAATGGATGGGGATGCAAACCTTGGTTGGAGGTGTCGGAAGGAATAGGGTTGATGTTTCTAAAACACTACTTGCCACTCAGCGATGCCAAACTGATAGAGCGCATCAATACCGATTGGAGCTTGCAATACTTCTTCGGTATTCAGTTGAAGGTGGGAGAAATTATTCGCGATAAAAATTTGCCAAGTGCCTGGCGTTGTTATCTTGGAAAGTATCTGGATATACTGTTGTGGCAGAAAGCGCTGGCAAAGAAGTGGAAAACTCACATGGAGCAAACACAAACTTCCTCGCAAGATGCCACTTGTTATGAAAGTAGAATTGCCCATCCCACTGATGTGAAATTGATTTGACAATCCTGCCAAGAGGGATATGAACGGATTCAAACCATTCTGAAAAAGCATCATCAGCGCAAGAGCAGAGCCAATCATCAACTCCGTAAAGTAGAATTTTTATCATATCAGAAATCAAAGAAGAAAACTCGCAAGGCAGAAAAGAAACTACGCAAGAGATTGATGAAATATCTATTGCGGCTGATTCAACATCACCACCCCCTTTGCACTCGGCACAAAATCATTTTATCCCACGGGAAAAGCAAACGATTGCTCGTTATCGGTAAAGTATAAGAGCAACAACAGAAGGAAATTTAAGTAGTCTGTTCGCAGGAATTTTTTATCTGTTTTCGCAGTTCTATTACTGCACTCCCAGCTCCGGGTGCCTACCTTTAATAGGCCGGTAGAAATTCATTATCTCCTCCAAGTCCTTTTCGTAATTACCGGTGGGGTAAAAGGTAGGCCCAATCCCCACTTTCTTATTCTCGAAATCTATGTAGCACATCACAATGGGCACCTTGGCTCCTAAAGCGATATAGTAAAATCCCTTTCTCCATTTAGGCACATACTGCCGCGTGCCTTCGGGCGATAGGGCCAGAATAAAGTGCTCGCTTTTGTTAAACATTTTTACTACTTGATCTACTACGTGATGCGAGCTGGAGCGGTTGACGGGAATACCTCCCAAGCCATACAACAATCGCTTAAAAGGAAAGCGGAAGATTTCCTCTTTGCCCAAAAATTTCAACTCCAAATCGTAGATATATTTTCCTAACACCCCCACCACGAAATCCCATCCGCTGGTATGCGGCCCGGCTATGGCCACAAATTTTTTAATCGGTGGAATTTTCCCTTCTGTTTTCCAGCCAAAAAGCCAAAAGATAAATCGGGCGAGAGTTTGCATCATTCGCATCTAAAGTACGAATAACTATACGTTTACATCAATTTTGTTTCCCCGAAGAAATTCCTCGATGCTCATCTTCTTTTTCCCCTCCAACTGACATTCTTTCACTTCTATGTATCCATCAGCGCAAGCAAATTGAAGAAACGTTTTTCCATCAGAGCGGTAGCCCCCTGGTTTTGCAGTTCTGTCAATCATAGAAGTTACTTTTTCGGCTTTGTAAATTTTAAAAACCTTGTTGTTGAAAGTAGTAAAGGCCGCAGGGTAGGGGCTAAGGCCGCGAATGAGATTATAAGTATTTTCTGTGCTGTCGTCCCAGTTTATTTTACAGTCTTGCTTAAATATTTTCGGAGCCGTTTTTAAAGTGCCTGCGTGTTCTTGCGGAATTTGCGGATAATCTCCGGCAGCAATGGCATTCACCGTTTTGTGCAACACCTTTGCTCCGAGGCGCATCAATTCTAAATAAAGTTCACCGGCTGTTTCATCTTCGCGGATGGGAGTTTTTTCGCTGAAAATTATTTTACCCGTATCAATTTCTTGTTGAATGAAAAAGGTGGTAACTCCCGTTTCTTTTTCCCCATTCATGATCGCGCGGTGAATGGGTGCGGCACCGCGGTACTGTGGTAGCAAAGAGGCGTGAAGATTAATAGTGCCCAAGGGCGGCATACTCCACACCACTTCGGGCAACATGCGAAAAGCCACTACCACAAACAAATCGGCATGAAGCGATTTTAATGCTTCGTGAAAGTCGAGGCTTTTTAGTTTTTCGGGCTGTAGAATAGGAAGTCCGCTCGCTTGAGCAAACTGCTTCACTTCGCTTTCGCCTACTTGCATGCCGCGCCCCGCAGGTTTATCTGAAGCGGTAACTACCCCTACTACTTCGTGCTCAGAGTTCAGCAGCGTTTCCAACATCGGCACTGCAAACTCTGGGGTTCCCATGAAAACAATCCGCAGTTTTTTCATAGCGTCAAACCTAATGAAATAATAAGACAGGTAAAGGTGGAGGAGAGAGGAGGAGGGGTGAGCTACTTCAGCTTTTTAAATTTCTTTAAAGCGCCTTTGGCGATGAGTTGGTTTATTTCAAGAGTCTCCTCTTTAAACCGGTTCCGATTACCGAGATTATACATCTCGGTAATCGGATCGGTATCAATTAGCATTTTCATCATTTTATCGAGCGAAGGAGCCTTCTCTAACTTTGAATATTCTTCATAAGTCAATTGGAGAAAGGCCGTGTGCGGAGTTACTCCGCGATTATCGAGCCACCAGCCTTTTGAAAGTGCTACGGGATAGGCGAATTGCCCTTTGTAATATACATCTTTGGGAGATGGATAAGCAACGATTGCAGTGCCTTCTTCATTGAGTGTGACCGGTACATTTTTACTGTAATCCGCTTTCATTTTGTAAATGATAGTCGGCTCACCGGTGTAACTAATTTCTCCCGCTACTTTACTGGACGATTGGCAACCGGCCGAAGCAATGAGACTAAAAAGCACTGACAATCGAATGATTGAATTCATCTCTCTGAAATTATTGTTTAACGATTTTGGCTTGGCCGGTTTTGTTAGCAGCTTTCAACTGTACCGTATAAATACCCGATGCGAGAGCGCTGATGTTCACCTTTATCGGATCAATGGTGGCGGTTCCCTCTTGGTTCATCACCATCTGCCCCACCTGATTAAATACAGATAGGTGGTAGCTTCCTTGCAGTTCACCGGCATCTATCCAAACTTTATCAGCAGCCGGGTTGGGAAATACTTTTACTTGTGTCAGTTCAGTTTCATCAATGCCTACGTTGGCTCCGCGAGCTATATTCAAGTCCAGCAAATAATCACCGGTGGTTCCGGTAAAGTAATCCGATACAAAGAAGGTTACCGTTCCTCCGTTTTGCACTACAATGGTGCCCGGCATTATATCATCATACGAATCGCTCCAACTGCCTCCATTCACTGCATAGCTAAACTGCACATCGTTGCTATAGCTGTTTCCATTGCCACTGTTGTAGCTGTCGTGTACTCGTGCGCTGATAGCGTAATTGGTGCCTGAAGGCAGGTTTACACTGTAATAATCATAATCATTACCCACGTGTTGGTTCGATCCCGGAGTAGTAACACTGGCATTGTTGCCGCTGAAGTTAGCCGTGAGCGGATAAGCGCTGTTTGCATCGTTATTGCTCTCATATATATCGGGGCTAAGGGTGGCACCAGTAATGGTAATCTCAAAAGGATTGGGGTAACTGGTAGTATATACCAAAGGCCAGTTTGAGTTATCGGTAGAACTGAAGAAAGCGACATAATATGTGCCGGGAGCTACATTCAGACCACTGGTAGAAAACTGCTTCGTGTAATAATACCCGGCCTGCATACTGACTCCAGATAGTTCCTGAATGTTTGTGACGAAAGTGCCATCTAAGTTAAAGAGGTCGGCACTTAGGTAGCCGGTAAAATTACTGCTTCCATAATTGGCAATGTCGGCACTGATGGTGAGTGCTTGATTCACTTTCGGTGCAGCCGGACTTACACTTCCGGCACTGTACATTTGTATATCGTTCAGAGGACCTGTTACCGTAATACTCACCGGATTTACATAAGTAGTTGGGTTAATGAGGGAGTAGTTGTTACTTCCGTTTTTGTAGAATATTCCGAGGATGTAATTCCCAGGCACTACATCCAGCGAGTTGATGGTGAATGTAACGTTGTAGTACATGCCCGCCTGTGCGGTTTGGCCGGTGAACTCCTGTATAAAATCAACAAACACTCCTTTGTCGTTAAAGATAGCCGCAGCAAAGTCACCCGTAAAGTCGGAGGTACCTCCGTTGGCGATGGTAGCATATACGCTGAATTGGCTGCCTGACTGCACCGGGTTGGCACTTACCGTTGTAGCCGCATATAGTTGTATTCCATCTTGGTTCACAGTTCCGCCACCGCCTCCACCACCGCCACCGTTCAGTGGTTTAATACCGATTACTGCTTGTTGACTGCTGTTAAATCCTCCGGTTCCGCCACCGGCTCCCAGTGAAGTGGGGTCGAGGTTGTTTAAAGAGAAGAAGCCATCACTGTTTCCACCCCAGCCCCAATTCTGGTGGAAGTAATTGTTTTGGTCGTAGCCATCGCATACCCAAGTATGTCCGCCACCATTTCCAAATCCCGCATACTGCACGGGGCGACCGTTATCCATCTCTGTTTTCAAAAGACTTATCCAGTTGGCATCCGAATAATTTTGACGAACTACTCCTTGCAGCGTTGCCGGATCGTAACCGAAATAAGTTTTGTAGGAATACTCAGCACAAGCCTGTACCGGTGATTCACTGGCTACTACATACGCAGAACTGCCCCCCGTAGCACCTACACCGTAGTGCATATCTACTGATACTCCGCAATGATACATCAGCGTGGATACCGCGCTATTGGCCGAAGAAAGTTGATTGTCCATTTGCGCCCACTGATAGGTAGTGCTGCCAAAGTTGGCCGACTGTGAACCGTAATTTTGGTCGTTGTAGGAATGGAAGCCCGTACCTTGAGTCGGGTAATTCCAAAATTTCATGATTTGCGCCATCGCTGTAGCTACGCAACCGGTAACTGTTCTTTCCCCATAATTATTATCGTAAGGGCACATGGCATTCTCGTTAGGCGACTGGTTCCATTTTGTTGTGCAGAGTGGGGTTACCGCATTGGTGCCGCGGGAGGAGGAAGCACTGAAATCTCCGCTGGTGTAATCGGCCCACATCCTTGTTATTTCGGGAGTGGTCTCCGTTACATTTTCCTTCACATATACAATTTGCTTTTCGTAGTTATCCATCCATTTTTTTAGTGATGGAGGAAGATCGCTCAAGGTGTAAGTGCTGCTCTCGCTGTAGCCTAACACCGGTTGCACGAGGTCATCGCCCGAAATAATAATGAAGCCGTGGTTATTAACATCGAAAACATAATAAACCGGACGGTCATCGCTACTACGGCCAACCCCTGCATGAGTGCGGCATTCATATACTAGTTGGATGTGGTCCACCGGTGTCGGTTGGAGGGTCGCCTGTTGGTAGAAGTTCTTTGCTAATTGTAAAGCCTGATTCTTATCTACATCTTTTGAAAAGAGCAGTGCAAAGAAGAACAGTGCGCTTAGGGAAAGGGAAAATTTTTTCATAATCGGAACATTTTTGTGTTGGTGGATTAATTGATCGCAAATGTATTCGCTGAGCATCGTGCGGCTTATCCCTACATTGGGGGATATATTGCCTTTATTTTGTCGAAAGGTTGTTCATACGCGCCACACAAACTTCAGATAATGCTTAAATATAGTAAGAATCTCTATTGATAGGCAGAAAAGAAACACATTCTTTTTCAAATCATAGTTCCCGAGAGTGGAGGGTTGGCCAACCCTTATTTGCTCAGTTCTAGCATTCTGTTTAAGCGTGCTTTTTCATTCAGCGAAAGCCAAGCATCTTCGACAAGGGTATTATAGGCAAATCGGAAATACATTTTGTGCACCTCTTCGCCTTTGACAAGGTAAAGTTCTGCTAACTCCTCATACACATATCCATCCGGACGATCGCTGTTCACCATCTCTTCCAGCAAGCCTAACTGGATGGTAATAGCCTGTTCTATTTTGTTCAATGCTCTCAACGTGCGGCCTACACACCACTTGGCAATAAATATTTCTCGCTCCGATTGTTTCCCTTCTCTCCATTTGAGTGCGCGCAAAAAAATGCTAAGGGCCTTTTCGTATTCTTCTTTATCGAAGTACGCCCAAGCAAGATTATTATACAATGCGCCTAACCAATTTTTAGCAGGTGGCTCTACCGAAGTTTCTGCTTTCAGCACGGCTTCTTCATTCAGTGCAATGGCTTGTGCTGTAGGTGCGGCAATGGCCAGCATGTGAAGCGCGTCCAGGGTGTAAAAATCTTCCTCTAACTCCTCGGCCATCGCTTTTGCCCTCTCAAATTCTATTCTTGCCTCTACCTTTTTCCCGGATGCTTGAAACGTTCGTCCCCTTTCTAAATGATAGCGCACATGCGCCACTTCTGTTGTTGCCGGGAGTTGTTGCTCTACCTCATTCAAGAGATCATGTGCTTCGTCAAACATTTGGCGGAGGCTGTAAGTGCGCGCTATCTGAGTATTTAATTGAAGAAACCCGGATCGGTTTTTCTCCATCGAATAATCGGGCAATACCTCTCTGAATTTTATTTCAGTGGTTGCGGGATCGTTGTAGTTCCAAAGTTTATCGAATGCCTGCATGGATGGTGGTTTCAGTTGCTGTGATAGAGGGGAATAAAAGAAAATCGCGAATGTATTATTTACAACGGGGGATTTCAAAGAGGAGAAGAAGGTGGAATTGAAAATGAAAAGTAGAAAGTAAAGAGAACTAACATAGCTATAGCAGCCCAAATTAATCTATAATTATGGTCTGTGAATTCTGTTACTTTTGTCGCCACATCTTCACCAATGTTCCATCCACTAACACAGGATAATTTTAATGACTTGCTCAATCGGTTTTCTACTACAGAGTTGGAAGAAATGCTGAGCAAATACCCATACTTGCATCAGGCTCATTTACTGTTGGCTAAAAAATATCAGGCCGAAAAAAATCCTGCCTTTGATGAGCAACTGCAATTAGCCGCCTTGTATGCTCAAGATCGGGAGTTGTTCTTCTCCTTGTTCAATGCGGAGGAAGTGGCAAAAGCTCGTCCGGTCATTGCTGATACTTTTGTTAAGGAAAAGGAAGAAGAGGTTTCGGAGATTCCCTTTACCGAACAAGAGGAGCCTGTAGAAAAGACAGAAGATGTAGTCGCTCCTTTAGTGGAACCTGAAAATCATATAACCCCGTTGATAGAAGCGGGAACACAAATTCAAACCGAAGAAGCGCAAGAAATACAAGAGGGCATTCCTGCTACGGTCTTGGCCTATCAAGAGAGGGAAGAAGTGTTGCTTTCGAATGAAGACAGCACAGAGTCGAAGATTTCAGTAGTAGAGAAGGAAATAGAACATATTCAAGCAGAGGAGATAGTGAAGTTTCTTGAGCCTCTGGTAGCTGAGTTGGCACCTACTCAAAAAGAAGAGAAGGAGCAACAGCCTTTGTTGGAAATGGATCACACTTTTGAGGAGTGGTTGAAAGTCTTTTCAAAAATTCCCGAAGCCACCGAACCTACAAAAGCTGAGACAGCGGCAACGCTTGAACCGGACGCTCGAGCTGCGGAGTTGGATCAACTTATCCGGTCAAATGTTTCTGTCAATTATTTACATGAATTAGTGACAGAGGAAACTCATTATAGCCGCGGCTTAGATGATTTTATACAGGAACAGATCAAAAAAAGAAAGACCCATGACCGGAAAATGAGTAAGTCGGAAAATGAGATGGATCCCGAAATGGTAACCGAAACGCTGGCTAAGTTGTACGAAGCGCAGAAGCGCTATTCTAAGGCGATAGCCGCCTACGAAATGCTGGCTTTGAAATTTCCCGAAAAAAATGATTTCTTTGCCGCCCGAATTACCGATCTTAAAAAAATGATTTAATATGTACGTCTTCATCACCATCCTTATCATTCTTATAGCTGTGCTGCTGGGCGCAGTGGTTCTTATACAAAATCCGAAAGGCGGAGGTCTGAGCGGTTCTTTTGGTGGTGTAAGCCAGCAAATACTCGGAGCGCGCAGGTCTTCTGATGTAATTGAAAAACTTACTTGGGGGTTTGCCGGTGCTTTACTCTTTTTGTGCGTGACTACTACTTTTTTTGTAGGTAGAAACAGCGCCTCTAAAACAGAGCAACTGCCTAAATCTGAAATTGAAGAGCAGCAAATGAAAAATGGCTTTAACGGAAATGTCCCTACTACCAATCAAGGAATGGGAAATACCAACCAGCCGCAAGGTCAGCAGCCGGCTCCTGCTCAAAAATAATTTGATTTAAACTTTTCCTATTTTCACGGTCGCCAGTTGGCGACCTTTTTTTTATTGAAAAGCACGGCTATATTTCTAAGAAAAAAAATGACTATGCACATTGACGATAAGAACTGGACTTACAACGAGTTTCTAGCTTTTTTGATGATATACGCGGCAGAGATGAATTATGACCTTTCGCCAGAGGAAATTGATTTTATTAAGCAAAAGACCGGTATTGCCGATATTGATAAAATAAAAGATGCGGTTCATAATGCTTCGGATATTGAAGCCATCGAAGTGATTGAAGATTACCGCAAGCTTTATCTCCACTCTACAGAGCAAGAGCAAAAGGTTCGTCAGGATTTGGAGGAGCTTTTGAAAAGTCAGAACAACAACTCACAGTTCGAAAATGCATTGGTGCATATTCTGGAGCGAATCATCTAACACTATCTTGCAAATAGATTTAGCCGGACACTCGCCTAATGTTGATAGTTGCCCGATAAAAACAACAGCGCGATGATGTTGGTTAGGCGACTATATTCCCGCAAAACTCTTCTCAATGGCATATAATCTAAAACAGGTAATTAAATCCCAATAGTGTATGACCGCAGAACAATTAAATAAGGTTGCCAAAATCACTCTGATTTTTTGGCTCATGAAGATTGTGGCGACTACACTTGGAGAAACGCTTGGTGATTTTATCGCCATGACTTTGAATTTGGGCTACACGGTGGGGATTGGCATAACGTTTCTGTTTTTTTTCATTGCATTGTTTGCCCAACTTTCTGTTACAAAATATATTCCTGTCGTTTACTGGTTAGTTATTATCAGCACCACCACATTAGGAACAGAAATATCTGATTTCATTGACCGATCGTTGCATTGGGGCTACGCTACCGGTAGTCTGGTGCTGATTAGTGGTTTAATTCTCACTTTGTTCCTGTGGTTTCGCAAGTATAAGAATCTGGAAGTGTTTCCGATTGCGGATAGGCAAAAAGAATTTTATTACTGGACTGCCATTCTATTCTCTAACAGTTTAGGAACAGCTTTTGGTGATTTTTTGGGAGATAATTTAGGGTTGAGTTATTTGCACGGTGCTCTTGTAACCGGAGGAATTATTTTAATCGTGGTGGCACTGCATTACTTAACCAAGATCAATCAAGTCATTTTATTTTGGGTAGCATTTATTTTTACGCGACCTTTTGGAGCCACTTTTGGTGATTACCTAACTAAGCCGTTGGAAAGTGGAGGGTTGCACCTCGGCACTTTATATGCCTCTCTTGTTGCCGTAGGGGTAATGATTATTCTACTTTTTATTGCCTACCGTCAGCAAAGACTCAACGAGCATATTTAACCGAACAGTCCGTTTCTGCCCCCCGCTTTCCGGTGAATGGAAAACATCTCCGGAAGAACTTTTGTTAAATCTACGAGCAGCAGTCAGGAAATGGCGAAGAATCCGTTTTAGTAGTTAATTTAGAAAAGAGATTCTTACTGATTTTTGAATCTTTTTTAATTACAAACACGTTATTAATGTATTCTCCTCATCTGCGCTAATTCAAAAAATGGAAAAAATCATTTCTACCATCGCTGTTTTCTTTGGCTCTATTGTAAAGTTCTCTGTATTCACACTCACCGCAATAGCCACTGACCTCGGTTTGGGCGGTTCCTTAGCAAATGTTATAGGAGGAATAATTGGTATCGTACTGTTTACCTACTTAGGTACGGTGATGCAGGAATATATGATTCGCAAATTTCCCAGAAGGTTTGCACGTAAGTTTACTCGCAGCAATAGATTTCTTGTAAAGGTGAAACAGAAATTTGGTTTGAATGGAATTGCCGTTCTTACTCCAATCATACTTTCCATTCCGGTGGGAGTGTTGTTTGCGCTTACACTTACGCACGATAAAAAGAAAATCATGTTTACCATGATCACATCCATGCTTTTTTGGGCGATTGTTCTTTTTCTTCCCTACTACTTGTTTGATATCAACATTGTGGTTTGGATCAAAAGGATGTTTGCCTAAGATCAGTAGCGAAGCACAAAGTCTTCTTTCGCCAGTTTATCCTTTCTGAAAAAACATATTCCAAACTGAAACACGTCTATCGTTAAAGTGATTTGCGGATGTGCTTTGATTTCATTCCAAGCATTGGTCATTTCTTCATTCCAGTATATATCATCGAACACGAAAACAGTTTTCTCATTTATTTTTTCTAAGCAAGCATGGAAATAAGCGAGTGTTGATTTTTGAGTGTGATTGCCATCAAAGAAAACCATATCTAATGAATTGAATTGAGGGAGCACCTGCGGGAGCGATGAGCCAAATTCTCCCGTAATGATTTCAATATTGGTCAGTAATAAGTGCCGATGATTTCTTCTCGCTACCTCTGCAATATCTTTTGAACCTTCTAATGAAATAATTTTTGCAGCGGGTTGACCGAGTGCCATGTAAGCCGCACTCAATCCAATAGAAGTGCCTATTTCTAAAATTGTCTTCGGCTGACAATACTTTACAAGTGCAAATAACAATTGACCATATTGGTGGCGAACGGCTACCTGTTGTTCCAATCTACTTACTGTTATTTCTCTTTTGCTGCCGGTGCCGAAGTCATTTAGTTGAATCGCTTGCTCATTGGCTCTAAGCTCTGTGCGCAATTTCTGAATCGGTAATAATGTAGAATCATCAATGCCTTCGAGCGCGTGCAGATAAAACTGGTACACAAAAGGGGAGTGGAGATAATATTTTGATTTAGCGCGCCACTGATAGGATAAGAATTTCTTGAAGCGGTAAATCAGCGACATGGAATGTTCGGGTAACTTTGTGAAATTTACGAAAGCAAATAAGAACTAAAATATGAAGAAGCAGGCAAGTCTTATGCTGTGTTTGTTATTGACCATAGGCGGGTATGCACAAAAGGGTTTTCATCTTGGTGTTTCGGGAACGTTTAGCAGCACCTGGATTCTGAATCAGAATAATTATGGTACGCTGGAGCCTTTCAAGCAGAGTTATGTGAAGCAAAGTGAAATGGATTACTTAGCTACTTGGGGTGGCAATGCCGGGGTAGTGTTGGGATATAACTTTACCAACAACTTAGGATTGCAGGCTGAAGTGCAATACAATGTGACCGGGCAGAAGTATAAGGACAATTTTGAAGGGCCGGCTATAGTTCCGGTGGACACGGGCATGTTGTCGTTGGGTAGCGCTACGGAACGGGTGGAGGTAACGCGGGTGATTAAACTGAGCTACCTTCAAATTCCGTTGATGTTTAAAGTGATAACAAAGAAAGGCAAGAAAGTAAAGTTCTTTTTCTGTATCGGTCCGCAGATAGGGTTTAGAACTGCCGCATCGGAACAAGTGAAACTGGAGGAAATTCCTTATGACCGTTTAGCGCTTCCACCTTCTGAAAAATTTAAAACGGTGGACATCGGCTTGGCGATGCAGTTAGGCGTAGTGGTGTTTGCTACCGATTATTTATTTGTTGATATTGGCTTAAGTACCTACGGAGGTTTGAATGACTTGAACGGAAAAAAACTGAAGGCGTTAGATTGGTATAGCAAGAATGATGTGGCCTATCAGAAGAGTTACAACTTCAGAGCCGGCTTAATGGCCGGGGTGCATTACCTCTTTGGGGTGCAAAAGAGAAAAGAAATCTATCTGCAGTATTGAATCTCGGTAACAGCGTACTCGCTTATTCAATGGGATCCAGCGGTATTCCTCTGCGCTCCATTCTTCTGGCGCGGATGAGTTCCTGACGGATATACCAAGCTCGCCTATAGAACGGAAAGTGGCTCAATTCTTCCTCTGTAAAATCAGGAGGGATGGCATCGTGCGGAATCTTTCTTTCTTCTTTTGGCTTTAGCAACTGCTTGGCCAACTCATCAAATTTGGTTTGGATGGCGGCCAGTGTCCATTCGCCAAAAACAGTATGCCCCCCTTCATAAATCTGCGCCTGATATTCTTCATAAGTGGTGATGTAGCCGGAATAGCTATTGGCGTAAGGCGATAAGATGATGCGCTTTACCCCTCGCTGCGAAAGTGTTTCTAACAAAGAACTGCGGAGACGCTTTCCGGCAGTGGTGGTTATTTCAAAGGAAAATGCAGCAATGGCCACATCGCCTAAAATGATTAATTGAAGTGGAAGAATTTTAGGAGTCCACGGTTTTTTTTGAAACCCCACTTTTTTATAGAAGTACTTAATAGTGGCAATGACTGGGTCGCCCCAGCCGGGTACCGGAAGCCGATCTATATGTTTGGTACCAAATACCCGTCTGGCATTCGTCTCTATCATAATGTCTTTTTTACCTTGCGCTGCGTATTTTCGTTTAATTATCTTTTTGTATTCTTCACTCGAAAAGTTCGTTCTGAATTTTTCAACGTATTTCACTCCTTTGGAAAGAATTGAAAGCAGCTTGCCGGCTATGAGGTGCATGCCCGGCCCATCTATCATAGTGCCGGTAAAAAAGGCGATGCCTAATGCAGCCGGACCGGTTCGTGCATCCTTTCTGCCATTTGCAAAGCGAGGGTCGCAGGTGACATCGCTAAAGTTCACAAACATTAATTCATAATCCATTTCGCCTTCTATCGGAGTCAGGTCAGTTGATTGCGCAATCTCCGTAGCTTTCTCCGATTGCAGTTTGCCATTGAATTTGGCACTTTCAAAGTCATCAGGATATTTCCCTTCCCATTGTCCTCTTTGGAACGGATACACCGGATGGTAAACAAAACGAGGAGTCACATCTCCGCAAGTGCCCTGTGCAAAAACGGACAGATAATTTTTCGCTCCTTTTTCTTTAAAGTAATCTTCAGTAAAGGCAGAGGCGTATCCTTTATTGTCGTAGCAAACTTTGTGATTGGTATTGGGCAAGCTGGTGGGATGCACTCCAAACCAGTTGATAGATCCCATTTCCTCTCCGTCTTCAGCTGTCACTTTCAGCAGAGTCATCTCGCGGTCTAATGCCAAATGTCGGTTTTCGAAGGTGATTTTTTCTTTCACCTCCGGGTTTAAATTATAGGCTTCGATAGAGCGCTGAAAGGCAACTTCTTTATCGGGCGCAAACACCCCGGTACCGATAGAAAGTTTTGCCGGTCTTACATTTTTCTCTGCGCTGACGATGGCCTCAATAATTCCGTCCACTATTTTTCTATAAACCTCTATCACAAAACCCGGAATGCTCAAGTTGTATAAGCCATAGTAAGAATAACCTCCGGGGCCGCTATGGGTGTGTTGAGCCGTTAAAATTAAATTGTCCTCATCGTAACCGTATTCAGGATGGTGGCGTTCCAACCCTTTCAACACTCCTTTCTTTAGGGCGAGAGTAATAAAACACAGCTCGCAGTTTACGTAGCAAATTTTCTTTCCACTTTTTGAATCGGCCAGCACGAAAGCGCGCGCTGTTAGTGGGGTCTCTACACTTTCCATGGTATTGTAGTGAATGCCATAGCCCAACATTCCTACTCCCTTTACAAATGCGGTGATATCTCCTCTGCCGGTTCCTGCTAAATACATGCTTGTTTATTTATAAATAAAGGAGAAAAAAAACTCCACTATAAGCGGACGGTTTAACTGTGAAATTATTGTGAGCAGCAGAAAAAATAGTTACGGGAGGTAGTGGAAACTATTTTTTGGGGAATTTCATTTTGTATTCCACGCTCACTTTCCCTTTCGAGATATTCTCTAAGCGACTTTTGAGTAAACTTTTTCTTAAAGGTTTTAGATGGTCAATAAAAAGAATGCCTTCGATATGGTCAAATTCATGTTGCACTACGCGAGCTGTTAGTCCGGTTAATTTTTTTTCTTGGAAATTGAAGTCGCGGTCGTAGTATTGAATCAGCAGCGTCTCTTCCCGATATACGTCTTCGCGAATACCGGGAATGCTGAGGCAGCCTTCTTCGTAGCCCCATTCATCACCCGATTCATCAATAATTTTTGCATTGATAAACACTTCGCGCAAGCCCTCTTCTTTATCTTCCTCATCAAACATTTTAGAAGAGTCAATAATGAACAAGCGGATAGATTTATTCACCTGCGGAGCAGCCAAGCCTACTCCTTTCGATTTTTCCATTGTTTCAAACATGTCGTCAATCAACTGTTGAAGACCGGGGTAGTCCTTTTTGATTTCAGCCCCTGTTCTTCTCAGCACCGGATCGCCATAAGCGACTATTGGTAATACCATCTCTCTTTATTTCTTTCCGCGAATTACGAAGTATGAGGTTGAAAATCCAAACACTGTTTATTTTCTTTGATTCATTTCAAGATAAGTTTGAAGAATCAGGTTGGCAGAGATCGCATCAATGTTCCCTTTATTTCTTCTTTCTTTTTTATTTACGCCACTTATTAAAAGTGTTTGGCCGGCAATCTTTGAAGTATAACTCTCATCAATTTTGTACACCGGCTTATCGGGATATAATCGCTGAAGTTTTGTAATGAATTTATCAATCTCCTTAGCAATGGAGTTCTCCTGATGCCCGTGGCTAAAAGGATAGCCAACCACAAAAGACTCGACTTCTTCTTTCTTGCAATACGAATCAATGAAAGTGAAAAGATGTTTTGTTTCAGCAGTCTCTAAGGTGTTGGCAATCATTTGCAGCGGATCCGTTACGGCAATGCCTACTCTTCTCTTTCCATAGTCAAAAGCGAGAATGCGTGCCATTAGTCTGCTTTTGGTATGATGGTGGCCTTAATCACCAACTCTGTGAGCGGTGAGGAGGTATTCGTGGTCACCGAAACCGTTTTCATTTGTTCTCCGCTCTTCCCGGCACTGTCAAACTCCACCTCAATTTCTCCGCTTTTACCGGGGGCTATGGCAGATTGAGGCCAGTGAGGAACCGTGCACCCGCAAGAGCCGACTGCCTTTGAAATGAGGAGTGGATTTTTCCCGGTGTTGGTAAATCGGAAAGTGGTGCTCGCTTTGTTGCCTTCTTTTATTCTTCCGAAATCGTGCGTTGTTTTTTCAAATTTCACTTCGGTTAAAGGAGAGGCAGGAGAAGAGTTAGGGGGGAATTGGTCGCCTAAGGGATCTACATTGGGTTTGTCAAAGGGGCTTGCTCCTTCAGGGTTGGCGATAGAACTATTGTCGGGGCCCGAAGGGGTAATGTTTACCTCTTCGCCTTGTCCGTTAATTAGAGCATCCACCTTCTTTTCTAATTTATAATGCTGAACGGTGATGAACCCCAATAAACCAATAATGAATATCAGCAGGCCTATAATTATTTTGTTTCCCATAGCAGTTCAATGAAGCGCGAATATAAGCAGCCACTGCTATTTCGCCAGACAAGCACAGAAGGCTGCCTCAATTTTATAAATGATAGCGGGCGAGTGGTTCGATTTGCTGGGTGGTAAATTCCCCTTTTAAAAATTTAAAATATCCGGTAATGGCAATCATGGCCGCATTGTCGGTGCAGTACTCAAACTTAGGGATGTGTGTGTGCCATCCATTTTTCTTCCCTAAATCTTTCAACCTCTTGCGAAGCTCAGAGTTTGCTGAAACTCCACCCGCAAGGGCTATCTCGCGGATATTAAACTGCCGAGCGGCCTTCTCTATTTTCTTTAGTAGAATATCTACGATGGTTCTCTGAATAGCGGCAGCTAAATCATGAATATTTTCCTCTATGAACGGAGGGTTCTTCTTTGTTTCCGCTTGTAGAAAATAAAGTACCGAAGTTTTAAGTCCGCTAAAACTGAAATTGAAATCGGGAATTAGCGGTTCTGCAAAATGAAATTTTTCAGCGTTTCCTTGTTGCGCATATTTATCTAACAACGGCCCACCGGGATAAGGAAGACCGAGCAGTTTGGCGGTTTTGTCGAATGCTTCGCCCGCAGCATCATCCAGCGTTTCGCCTATCACCTCCATTTGCAAAAAATCTTTAACGAGCACTATTTGTGTATGCCCACCCGATACCGTCAGGCACAAAAAAGGAAAGGTGGGATGGTTGTCAATAAAGTGAGCCAGAATGTGCGCTTGCATGTGATTCACTTCTATCAAAGGAATGTTGAGTGCTAAGGCATAAGATTTTGCAAAACTAAGCCCCACCATCAGGGAGCCGATAAGTCCGGGGCCGCGTGTAAAAGCCACAGCACTAATTTCCTGCGGATTTATTCCCGACTGTTTGATGGCGCTATCTACCACCGGCACTATGTTTTGCAGGTGAGCGCGCGAGGCCAGTTCGGGCACCACCCCCCCCCACTGCTCATGCACCTGCTGACCGGCAATCACATTGGCAAGAATTTTGGCATCTTTGCACACTGCGGCAGAGGTATCGTCACAAGAGGATTCTATAGCAAGAATTGTAATGCTCATGGAGACGAAAATCAGAAATTATTTCATCTTTCCGCGTTGAATAGATAAAACCAAAAATTGGGGAAACGCATAGCTAAGTGGTCTTTGTTGAGTTTGTTGGTGCTGGCACTGCTGGTTACTGCATTCTTTACTGCACTGCGGTTTCCGACTTTCCAAACTTTTTTGGCGCAGCGAGCTACCGATATTCTTTCTTCTAAGTTAGACACCAAGGTTTACATTGATAAGGTAAAAATTCAATTCTTCAATCAGGCCGATTTTGTTGGTTTCTATCTGGAAGATTTGAATCAGGACACTTTGATTTACGCAGGCGACCTTCACTTGAAGTTTAAAGTATTTGACTTACTGAAGAAGAACATCACCATTAGTAGCATTACACTCAATCGCGCTCAAGTTCGACTTTTTCGCGATTCAACCGGAGAGCATTTGAATCTGACAGATGTTTTTAAAAAACTGCAAAATCCGGAGGCGGTTAAAAAAGATACTTCGACATCGGCTCCTTTTGCATGGAAGATTGATTTAGACCAAGTTCAGCTAAGCCAAACCGATTTTCGGTACCGAGATGAAAAAGCGCATACCAACATTACTGTATGGGTGCCTACCTGTGATATTGCCACGAAGGATTTTGATTTGAAGAATAACCGGATAGCGTTTCGCTCCATTCGTATTGATGGAGTGAACGTAGGCATAGAACTCGCGAAACGCGAAAAGCGAACCGATGAGGATACCACCGGAGAGTTCCACTTTTTACCGAAAGGACCGCTTATCACCTTCGATGAATTCGCGCTTACCAATGCGCGCTTTCACATGACCGATCACAACTCCGATACTATTTTACCGAAAGGGATGGATTTTAAACATTTGGATATTTCGGGAATTAACCTGCTGGCGGAGAAAGGCGCGGTGGTGACCGATACCATTTTTGCTTCTGTTACAAAGCTCACTGCCATGGATAGAAGTGGCTTTGCGGTAAAAAATCTTTCCACCGAAGCGCGAGTATCCGTGAACGACATCACGCTCAAAAATCTCGACATTAAAACAAGGGATAGCCACATCACTAATTATCTCAGTTTTCGATACGACCATTTTAGAGACTTCAAAGATTTTCTGAACAAAGTAACCATCACTGCCAATTTGCGAAAGTCGGAACTGTCACTCAAAGACCTGAATTATTTTGTGCGAAATCTGGAGAAAGTACAACACAATAAACTGGCAATAAGTGGCGAAGTGAGCGGGAAAGTAAATAACCTGCGAGGGAAGAATCTGGAGGTTAGAACTGCCACTGCTTCCATTTTCAAAGGAGACTTTTTTACGAAAGGGCTACCTAATATTTATGAAACATCGCTGAACCTCCGGGTGGAGAGATTGGCCACCACTGCGAATGACTTAAAAAGAATTTACCCGGCTATTAAATTTCCTCCCAACTTGGAAAGATTAGGAGTGATCCACTATTCAGGGTCACTGGATGGCTTTGTGACTGATTTTGTATCCAACGGGAAAGCGAAAACTGACATCGGCTCTGCTACTACCGACATCAACTTTAAGTATGATAAGAAACGAAACAAAAGCAGCTACTCCGGCAATCTGGCGCTCAATGATTTTGATCTCGGAAAATATTTCGGAGATGAAAAGGACTTGGGAACCATCTCCATGAATACACAGATTAAGGGGGGGGGCTTAACCTTAGAGAGTTTACATGCCGATTTAGTGGGCAACATTTCCAGCATGACTTTGAAGGGATACGAATACAAGGACATTAAAATAAATGGCTCGGTAGTGCAGAAATCATTTAATGGTAAACTATCGGTTCGCGATCAGTATCTCGATATGGATTTTGATGGCAAAGTGGATTTGACTCAAAAAATACCGGAGTTTGATTTCTCTGCCGGCATTCACAAAGCAATACTGCAAAAACTCAATCTTACCAAAACCAACTTCTCTTTTGCCGCGAATGTAAATTCCAATTTCAGAGGGAGTAACCTGGAAGATTTGGTAGGAACTATTCGGATAGCTAATGCACAGTTCGTTCGAGATTCTATTGTTGCCTACATCAATTATTTGACCTTAGATGCCGACTTTATTGAGGGCGGTCAAAAGAAGTTGAAACTTTCTTCAGAGGTGGCCGATGGGGAATTGGTGGGGCACTTCTCGGTAAAGGAATTGCCCGAAGCGTTGATAAATTTTGCCAAGTACACCTTTACCCGAAACTTTGTGGATACCTCCCACTTGGCTCCGCAGGACTTCACCGTAGATGTGCGAATCTATGACCCTCGAAATTTAACCCGAATCATAGTTCCATCCTTTACTCACATAGAGAATACTCGACTCACCGGAGAGTTTAGCAGCATCAATCACCGGCTGCATCTCACCGCTTATTCCCCCGATTTTCAAATTGGCAATTTGCATTTTAGGGAGGCTAACATAGATGCGGATGCTGAAAATACCGCCCTTGATTTTACCGCCACCTTAGCGAAACTCTACAATGGCGATAGCCTGATGATAGACACCGCTGCATTCACTGCAAAAACGCAGGAGAATGGCGATGTGAAATTCAATATGTTGGCTACTGATAAGCGGCAGTTTAACTATGGCAACATCACCGCTTATCTCACGCCACTTAGAGGGAAATCTATTCTGCGCATAGATCCTTCTGATGTGAAACTGGCAAATAACAACTGGCACTTTAATGAAGGGAATAAGATTCAGATAGAGGGGAAAAGAATTACTACGAATGATTTGACATTTAGCAGTGCCGATCAAACCGTTTACATCAGCAGCTATCTTAAAAATGACACTTCCACCTCTATTAAACTGACCTTGGACAATACCAGCATTTCTGATTTTACCGGAATATTTACCACCAAGATGCGTCAGTTGCACGGAAACATCAACGGGAAGCTAACGGTGGAGGATGTGTTCTATAAACCTAAAGTATTTGCCGACTTGGTGGTAGATGAATTTAAGTTGGGCAACGAGTTGATTGGTGACGTGAATGTGGAAACTACCTTGAATGATGCCGCTAAAAGAATTGACATCTATGCCTCGGTCAAGAGTATCAATAATAACTTAGAGGCGAAGGGCTATCTCTCCATTGACCCTTTGCATCCCGATTTGAATATTGAGGTGGACGGCAAAAGGGTAGGAATCAACTTTCTCAACTACGAGTTTTTTGACAAGTATGTAAAGAACTGTCGCGGTCATGCCGTCATTCATGCTACGGTGTATGGCAATCCCAAAAAACCATTGCTGAAAGGAGATGTATTATTAGTAGATGATACGGTCACTGTTTCTTTCCTCAACACCACTTATCATCTCAGTAATCAAAAAGCATTGTTAGATGAGCACGGGTTTAACTTCGGCAACCATCTGGAAGTTCACGATGAGAAAAATAATACGCTCATCGCTTCCGGGCGCATTAACCACGAAAGCTTTCGGCAATTTGAATTAGACTTAACTGCGAATGCTTACAATGCTCAATTTTTAAATACCACCGAAAAGCAGAGTCCGTTTTTCTATGGGGTGGGCTATGGGGATGGCAACGTAACTTTCAAAGGCCCCATCAGCACGCCAAAGATTGAAGCCTATGCAAAAACGGCTCCGGGCACTTGGTGCCACTTGCCCATCACTACCTCTTACGAAACCAACAAGTATTCTTTCTATCACTTTGTAGATAAGGATAGTTTGGTGCGACAAACTTTGGTGAACAACATCAAAATAAAAGGAGTTGATTTTATCCTGAAATTAGACATCACCCCCGATGCGCGCATGGACATTATTCTCGATCCGGTTTCGGGAGACTTACTCACCAGCTATGGCTCCGGAAATTTGAAAATTGAAATTCCGCAAACAGGTGGTATCTCTATTTACGGAGTATATGAAATAGATCATGGAAATTATCTGTTCACGCTTCAGAGTGTGGTGAACAAACGCTTTGAAATCAGCAAAGGCGGTACCATCAGTTTTACCGGCCCGGTGTATAAGGCGGCTTTGAATGTAGATGCGGTATATCAGTTGCGCTCTTCGGTCACCGACCTTCTTAGTAACCTCATCTCCTCCGGCACCGATAATTCAGGCAATGGCTCGCAAAGCCAGTTGGCCTCTGCAGCCCAAAGCCGTATTCCAATTCAATTATTGCTGAAACTGAGTGGCGTGTTGGAAAAACCAAATGTTTCTTTCGACATTAAAGCCATTGACCCCGACCCCTCTATAAAAAGTTATGTAGAGCAGCAGTTGGCTTTATTGAAAAATAATGAGAGTGAACTCAATAAGCAGGTGTTTGGTTTATTGGTGATGAATCGCTTTCTGCCACAATCTACCACCACTTCGGGGGCTATCGTTAATTCCAGTTATTTGGGAGGCACCGCTACCAACACCGTGAGCGAATTTCTTTCTTCACAGCTTTCCAATTATATCAGCAACCTGCTCGACTATGCACAGGTAAAAAATCTCGACTTCAACATTCGCTATCGGCAGTACGACCAAGCCACCACACAGGCCGATCCAACCTCCAACCAACCCATATTTGACACCAGAAGGGAATTGCAGTTAGCGTTGGAACAACGCTTGCTTAACAATCGGCTTATCATTAATGCAGGGGGAAATCTCGATTTCGGAAATAACACCATCACCGAAAATGGAAATAATACCCAATCAGGAGCCAAAGCTGTGATTCCCACCGGTGACTTTCAGATTGAATATCTCTTAACTCCCGATGGCACTTGGCGCGCCAAGGCTTTCAATAGAACCAATTACGACTATTTCAACTCGCGGAATAACAACAAAACTGGTATTGGTATTTCGTATCGGAAGGACTTTGACAAGGCGGCTGATTTGTTTCATATTAATAGGAAGAAACCGAAGAAATCGAAGAAGCCGGTTTCGGCAAAGGACGAAAAATCCCCTCCACAAAATACCGCGCCTGCCCCCAAGCAGGAATAGGACTTCCGCTTTCCCCTTTTGCTCTCTGTTCATCCCCAAGTTACCAAAATTCATCCCCCTATCACAGCCATCTGGTGCTTTTAAGAGTTCACCTTTTAAGTAAAATTGTTAAGCTATTAGGTAAATAAACTAAGTAAAATACTTAGCGGTGTAAGTTATTTACTTAAGTGGATGAGTAAATAGCTTTGTCAGATAAGCTAAAAACTTAGAAAACTAACTTTTTAACTGAATCGAGTAAGTAAATAAGTGAGTCAGTTTACTGCTCAACCAAGCTAATTCTATGCGAAAGAGAATCAAAAGAGACCCGCTTGGCAGAGGCAAACGCTTTAAGCCGCCCTTGCATATAGGGCACTTAACGGGCACTATTTGACGGATACCAAACAGCAGCGCAACCTCCCTTGCCAAAGAAATCAAACCGGTTTAAGAACTGTATCGCAGTAGTTGCGAAATCCAGTATGCCGAGGGTAGTGCTATTTTATTTTTGTATGGTTTTTAGTCCTTTAGGTTCTCTCCATTTTATGACAATTCCATGACAATTGGCCTTCTCTAATACCATTCAATCAGCTTATGTTTGCCCCCACAAATGGCTGGAGATACGCGCATTCACAGTTGGGCACTAATAGGCCTAACATTGGTTTTCAGCATTCAAACTGTTTTAGCGAAAGAATCGGGCAGTGCCTCGGTTTCGGTAATTAAAAAGGACGATGGCAAGCCATTGGTGGATGCAATCGTAAAAGTAATTCCACTTGATTCGGCAAACATGAATTTGAAAGATCACATAGGCTTCACCAATGCTTCGGGGGAATACGATTTCGCTTTTCGCAAGCCGGTAGTTATCCAAATTTCTCATCTCGGATACACCACCCTTACCGATACGATTTACTCCTCAGCGCGCAAAACTTACACCATCAGCTATGCCTCGAAAGAGGTAAAAGATGTAGTGATTACCGGGCAATATTCCCCCAACAGCATTCAAAATTCAGTGTACGAAGTGAAGGTGTTAAGCGCTGAAACTCTGAAAGCAAAAGGCGCTAATAATCTGAGAGAAGCGCTGCAAAATGAACTGCATATTGACTTGGGGCAAGATCAGGTTTTCGGAAGCAACGTGAGCATCAATGGAATTTCGGGCGAAGGCGTAAAGATTATGGTGGACGGGGTGCCCATTGTAGGTCGCTTAGATGGAAAATTGGATTTAAGTCAGATAAACCTCAACAACATTGAGCGGATTGAAATTGTGGAAGGGCCGCTCTCGGTGATTTACGGAACCGATGCGATGGGTGGAGTCATCAACATCATCACTAAAACTTTTCAGGAGCAAAGAGTTAACCTCAATCTGAAAGGCTATTATGAATCGGTGGGGCAGTATAATATTGAACTAAACACCGGCTTCGCTTTTAAGAAAAATCAAATTTATCTCAGTGGGGGAAGAAATTTCTTTGATGGCTACACCACCTTGGATTCTATTCCCCGCTATCAGGAATGGAAACCCAAAGAGCAATATTTTGCCGATGCCAAATACATTTATGGCGGCAACCGTTTTCGTTTTACCGCCTCCGCTTCGTTCTTTCGCGAGTTGATGTTGAATCGCAGCGCCCCGAAGCAAACCCTATCGTATGACAATGCCGATACTACCTGGACTTACCGGGGTGATGATATAAAATACCTCACTTATCGTCCGCGAGCGGCTGTCTCTTTCATGTATCGCTTCAAAGAAGATTATCAGTTGGATGTGTTGGCGGCCTATTCCGGTTTTTTTCGCTTCACCAATAAATATTACAAAAACTTAGTGACCGGGCAGGAGCATTTGGTAAACGATCCCGAAGTGCAGGATACCGCCCGCTATCACGAAGTGCTGGCGCGCGCAACATACAGCATGCCTGCTTGGAAAAACCGTATCAACTTCCAGTTTGGCATTGAAACCAATCAAGAATTTACCAAGCAAAGCCATATTAAAAGCGGTGAACAAAAAGAGGCAGATTATGCCGCTTTTGGAAGTGTACGACTTTCGGTAGTGAAAGGATTGGATATACAGCCCGCCATACGAGTGGTTTACAATACCCGCTACCGCGTGCCGCTGATTCCTTCGGTGAATGTGAAATACGGTTACAAAGATTTTTTTGTGATTCGCGCTTCTTACGGTCGGGGTTACAGAGCGCCTTCCCTAAAAGAACTTTACATGGTGTTCTTTGATTCGAACCATGCTATTAAAGGGAATGATCAGTTAGTGCCGGAGAATGGACACACCGGCAATTTGTCGGTAAACGGATACATCAACAAAGGCCGGCACAAGGTGCATTTGAGTGCCTCTGCGTTCTATAACAATATCAACGACAAAATTGATTTTGCCATTTACAGCGCGCCATTTCCCCCCGATACTTACCAGTATTTCAATCTGAAAAAATACATCACCTACGGAGGAAATGTAGGGCTTGGTTATACATGGAAACGCCTGTCGTTTAATACTTCGGTATTACTCACCAAATACGAACTGAGCAATTTGCACAACGGCTCTGATAGAGTAAAAACCTTTAGCCCCGATTTTATTGCATCTGCCTCTTACCTCATCCCCAAAGCCGAAATCGGCATCAACGTGTTTTATAAATACGATGGTGCAAAACCGCTTTACAGTGTCAGCAACAGCATACAGGCCGGTTCCAGGGGTGCTTACCACATGCTCGACCTATCGCTATCGCGAAACTTCTGGAAAGACCGCATACAAGTAGTGGTAGGAGGGAAGAACCTGATAGGCGTAAAAGATGTTACGACCACAGGCGTTGAAGCGGTCGGGCATAATTTCGACCCCAACTTGGCAAACGTTGGTTGGGGGCGCACCTTTTTCACCACCTTAATACTGCATTTCAGCAAATAATATTTATGAATCAGAATCAAATTTTTAATCCCTCCGCCTCTGCGTTTAATCACTATTCCCTGTTGAATAAAAATTATTGGATAGGGGCGGCTTGTTTGCTATTTACTTTAAGCAGCTGTTTTAAAGAAAAGCCAATGGCTGCCCCACGTAATTTGGAGATGGGGCAAACGGCCATAATTGATATGGGGGCTGACTATGCCGATCAGTATTACTACAGTTTGGAAAGCAACAGCGTTGTCAGTTTCAATTCCCGCTTTGATTATGATTTGATGTTTGAATGCAGCGCCAACCGTTTCTACATCTGGCTGAATACGGCCAAGTTTATGTCCGTTATTCGCACCGATAAAACAGACATCAGCCTCACCTCTATGGCCGATACTGCTTCTAAAAACTGGATGTATGAGTTGGGAGAATTTAGTGACGATTCCAATGCTATTGGGAATTGGTGGGCCACCTTTACCAGTCAACCTACTTCAAAAAATGAAGTTTACATTCTCAACCTCGGAGTGGACAATGACGGGAAGCAACTCGGCTTTGCAAAACTGCAAATACATGACTTTAACGGTACCTCTTATTCTATTTCCTATGCCGAAGTAAACAGCCAGGAAATTCATTCTGCTTTGGTCACTAAAGACCCTACGCGCAACTATCGCTACTTCTCTTGCAGCGATGCCGGCAGAGTGGTGGATGGTATTGAGCCGGATAAATCGCAATGGGATTTATGCTTCACTCGCTTCAGCGTGGTATTTTACGAGCCGTATTACCTGCCCTATCAGGTCACAGGCGTTTTAAATAACCCTTCTAAAGTTTCTGCCTATCTTGATTCTACCTATACATTTAGCGATGTAAAGCTGGCCGATTTTGATGCCAACCGACTGCAAACTCGCAGAGATGTTATCGGCTATGAATTTAAACGCTACGAGTGGGGCGACTACGATACCAAAACCTGGTACACCTACTTTATAAAAACCGGAGAAGATAAATTCTACAAACTGCGATTTCTCGACTTTAAAAAAGCGGGAATTTGGGGCTATCCTACCTTTGAGTATTACAGATTGTAGAGAGCTTAATTTGAAGTCTAAATATTTTTCTTGACGAACTAATGATGCACGGTAACTATTTAAAAAGGGCGTAAAAAACCTTTACTACCCCGTTGTTACCGCTGCATTTATTCCCCCTTCCAGCTAATTTTCTTTCCCAAACATAATTTTAACAGTGATATTGAAAATGTCATTTAGGATATTATCTTTGCTGCCTTATTAAAAATCACAATTAAAGTATCATGCAAACAGGAACAGTAAAGTTTTTTAACCAGCAGAAAGGATTCGGGTTTATTAAAGAAGACAGCACCGGAACCGAGTATTTTGTACACGTATCAGGTTTGGTAAACCAAGTGAAAGATGGGGACCAAGTAACCTTTGAACTTAAAGAAGGAAAAAAGGGATTAAACGCAGTAGAAGTAAGACTGGCGTAAGTTATATACCATTAACTACTTTTTATCCGGAGTCCCGCCACAAGGTGGGACTCTTTTTCTGTACTGAATTCATCTTTTCTCAACGCTCTTCTCTTCGGGAAGTTTTTAATTTCACTTTATGAACAAATACGTTGTAAAAATTCTGGAAGCCTCATTTATAAATGATGATGTGAAGCGCTTTGTAGTAGAAAAACCGCAGGGCTATACATTTATTCCGGGACAGGCTACTGAAGTATCTATCAACTTACCCGAGTGGACGTTGAAACTTCGCCCTTTCACTTTTACCAGCCTCACCAAATGGGAGCACTTAGAGTTTATGATTAAAATTTATCGCGACCACGAAGGAGTGACCAAAAAGTTAGAGCAGATGAATGCAGGCGAAGAGTTGATACTGCACGATGTATTTGGGGCAATCACTTATAAAGGACCGGGCGTATTTATAGCCGGGGGATCCGGCATTACTCCCTTTATCGCCATCTTCCGCGACTTGTTTAAACGGAAACAATTATTTGGCAACAAGCTCATCTTCTCTAACAAAACTTCGCATGATGTGATTATGGAAGCCGAGCTTACAGAAATGTTGGGCGATAAGTTTATCAAAGTCTTTACGCGCGAAAATGTAATCGGCTATTTAGATAGGCGCATTGGGCGCGATTTCCTGATTCGGAATATTGCTGATTTCAGCAAGGAGTTCTACGTTTGCGGGCCCGATAATTTTGTGAAAAGTATCAGCGCCATTTTACTCGAACTGGGGGTTCAGCCGGAGATGCTCGTAGTGGAACAATGAGATAACACTTTATAACCAAAACGGGATTTTCAAAAAAAGTATATTTGCCCCCGCTATGAAAAAGATAATCACTATTGCTATTGTGCTGGCCTTAGCCACCGGCATATATTCCTGCCGCAAAAAAGGAGAAATGCCTCCCGAAATAAAGCTCGATGCCGAATTGCTGAAGGATACTACCACCATCGAATTTCTCGACTCTACCACGGTATATTTCGACACCATCACCACAGGCGATAAATTTGAGCGCGATTTTCATTTTAAAAATACAGGCAATAAAAATCTGCTGATTTCCCGTGCCTTCGGCTCCTGTGGCTGCACCGTTCCCGAATACCCGAAAGAACCTTTAAAGCCGGGCGAAACCGGCAACATTCATGTTACCTTTAACTCATCGGGCAAGCATGGTGAGCAAAACAAATCGGTGACCGTTGTGTGTAATACCTTACAGCGAAATGAAATGCTTTATCTCAAAGGCTTTGTAAAAGATAAAGAGTAGTTGCCCGTCATTCGCATAGTCAATTTATTCCTAAACCCAAAATAGAAACATGGATCCAATAATTATTGTCTTTTACGGAGCCTTATTAGTCGTCATCTGGTTCTTCTTTATCCGCCCGCAAACCAAAAAAGCCAAAGAGCAAGCTAAGTTCACCAGCCAAATTGAGAAGGGTGACAAAGTAATTACCAGTGGAGGCATTCACGGAAAAATTTTAAAGATAGAGGACAACGGATCGCTGTTGCTCGAAATTGACAACAACGTAAAGATGAGAATTGAAAGATCGGCTATCTCGATGGATTTGACTCAAAGCGTGTATGGTGCCGAGAAGAAAATCGCAGCAGGCGACAATAAGTAACCCTTCATTTTTTTCGGAGAAGCGGCACTAAGAATACTATAACTTAGTGCCGCTTCGTTTATAGTGGTATAGAAACTACACACTATGAAACGAAAAATACAAACCCTTGCGAGAGTGCTAAAAGTAGGAATTACAGGAGGAATTGGGAGTGGCAAAAGCACCGTTTGCCGCCTGTTTCAGGAATTGGGAATTCCCGTTTACAATGCCGATGACCGCGCCAAATATCTAATGCAACACGAGCATTATCTGATTGATGGCATCAAGAAAAATTTTGGAGAAGAGGTGTATGAAAATGGCCAACTGAACCGCACGCTGCTCGCCTCGAAAGTTTTTCACGATAAAGAGAAGGTAAGCCTGCTTAATTCCTTGGTGCACCCTGCGGTGTTCCGCGATACCGAGCGCTGGGTGGAGGAGCAACAAGCTACCCATGTGCCTTATGCTTTAAAGGAAGCAGCTCTGCTGATGGAAGCAGGCTCGTTTAAGTACTTAGATAAGTTGATCGTAGTCACTGCTCCACTGAACCTTCGACTGCAACGAGTCATTGAGCGCGACCAAGTGAGTGCAGCGGAAGTAATGAACCGAATGAAAAACCAATGGCCCGAAGAAGAGAAAATAAAATTGGCCGATTTTGTAATTGTGAATGACGGGGAGAAGGAAGATTTACGAATACAAGTGCAAAAAATTCACGAACAACTTGTAGAATTGTCGGCAGGTAAACAGTGAAAAAAATATGGCTCAACCTTTACGAATAGGAATATTAGGTGGCGGACAGTTAGGTCGCATGTTACTGCAAAGCGCGGCTAATTATCAAGTGGTTACTTATGTGCTCGAATCGGGCAGCCATCCTCCGGCCGCTTCGCTCTGTCACTATTTTGTAGAGGGCGACATCAAGGACTACGATGCCGTATATCGTTTTGGGAAATTGGTGGATGTGCTCACCATAGAAATTGAGCACGTGAATCTCGAAGCCCTTTTCAAATTAGAAGAAGAAGGCTTGAAAATTTTTCCGCGACCTGCCGCTCTCAAAATTATTAAGGACAAGGGCTTGCAGAAACAATTCTACAAAGACCACCACATCGCCACTTCCGACTTTCATTTGATGGAGCAGAAATATGAGTTGAACAACTTTTTTGATTTTCTTCCGGCTGTTCAGAAACTTCGCAGCGGAGGCTATGATGGCAAGGGGGTAGAAATTCTGCGCAGCGATGAAGATTTTCACAAAGCCTTTGATGCTCCGAGTGTGCTGGAGAAATTGGTAAACATTGACAAGGAAATTTCGGTGATTGTAGCCGTGAATGAAAATGGAGAAACTGCCGTGTATCCTCCGGTGGAGATGGTTTTTGACCCTAAATATAATTTGGTGGATTACTTGCTTTGCCCGGCTCAGTTAGAGCAGAAGCATGTTCTCAGAGCGCAACAGTTAGCCACCGATGTAGCCAAAGCGCTCAACAGCCCCGGTATTTTTGCGGTGGAAATGTTCTTAGATAAAAACGGCAGCCTGTTGGTAAACGAAACAGCCCCTCGTACGCACAACAGCGGCCATCAAAGCATTGAAGGGAATTACTGCTCGCAATACGATATGCAAATGCGTGTATTGCAAAACTTTGCCCCCGGCAGCACCGCCATTATTCAACCTTCACTGATGCTGAATCTGATTGGGGAGGCGGGCTACACCGGCACTGCAAAATATGCCGGCTTAGAAGAGGTGATGAACATGAAAGGAGTGTATCTGCATCTGTATGGCAAGCACGAAACCAAGCCGGGACGAAAGATGGGGCACGTGACGATTTTGGGAAATGACCGCGATGAATTATTAGAGAAAGCTGCACGGATAAAGAACAGCCTGAAAGTAATTTCGGAATAGTAGTTTTGCAGCAAATAAAAAAATGACATGAGCACTCCGTTGGTAGGTATTATTATGGGTAGCGATAGCGATTTGAAAGTGATGCAGGGAGCCGCAGAAATTCTCAGCTATTTGGGGGTAGCGTTTGAACTGACCGTTGTAAGCGCTCACCGCACACCGGAGCGCATGGTGGAGTATGCCGAAGGCGCTCGCGAGCGCGGGCTGAAAGTAATCATTGCCGGGGCGGGTGGTGCCGCTCATTTGCCGGGTATGGTGGCCAGCATGACTACACTTCCCGTTATCGGGGTTCCTATCAAATCATCTAACTCTATGGATGGATGGGATTCGGTGCTTTCTATTTTACAAATGCCTTCAGGCGTGCCGGTGGCTACGGTCGCCTTGAACGGAGCAAAAAATGCCGGCATATTAGCCGCACAGATTATCGCTTCATTCGATCTTAAAGTCGCAGCAAAATTAGCGGGCTACAAAGTTGAATTGAAAAGCAAAGTGCAGAATAGCATTCGCGAACTAAAGATAGCGGGCTATCAGAACGATTTCGATAAGGAATAGAAAAGGAATTCTTCAGGGGAGTGCTTAGAAACAGTTCCACACAAAACCCTCCTAACGGCATCAATACAATTGCATGACATCCTCTACCCGTGGAGTCTTATCCACCGTAAAGCCTTCGGCATACTTTACTCCACTGGGCACTCCGAAATGAATGGCTCGTGCCTCTACAAATTCCATAAACTCGGGAGAAGAGATAAAGGTGTTCTTCCCCTTGCTCTCTGGATTATAAAACTGTGATTGATACGCCAGCACTGATTTTATTTTCTTTTCATAGAAGGGAGTAATATCCACTACAAAATGTGGTTCGGTATGCAGGGCTTGTATGTAGTGAAACAGGGCTCGTGGGCGAAAGGCGTTCTGCTTCTCTCCTTTCCAGGTAGTTTCCACTTTTGCAAGGCCTGCAAGAAAACAGGCATCGCGGGTGAGTTGAGCGGCTCGCGTATGGTCGGGATGGCGATCATAATAGGCATTGGCAAAAACTATTTCAGGCTGGTAATGGCGAATTATTTGAATCACTTCCAACTGATGTGCTTTGTCATTCGCAAAAAAGCCATCTTCAAAACCGAGATTTACTCTTTCTGTAACACCGAGCATACGAGCGGCAGCCTTTGCTTCTTTCAGCCTCGTTTTCGCATCGCCACGGGTGCCCAGCTCCCCTTCGGTGAAGTCCAGTATGCCAACGCGGTGGCCAAGTTTCGTTTGTTTTAAAAGAGTGCCGCCACAGCCCAGTTCCACATCATCGGGATGCGATCCTATTGCCAAAATATCTAACTTCATGAAATCACGCCATTTGGTGGAAAGATACTGCAATGTTAGCGCTTATACTCCGAATTGTGTGAGGTGGTGGTTCAGGTGCTTTACAAACAAAGCGACCCACTGTTTTTTACGGAGCTTGCCAAACATCGGATGTGGCTTCAGTTTCCCTTCTTCCCGCTCGTCAAAAATATCTATCATCTTTTTCAGAAATTCCAATTCGGTGTAAAAGTCGCGGGGCTTACTGCCGGTGGCCTCTTGCGCCAATTCAGGGGCGGTGGCTTCTCCTCTGGGCCAAGTAGGCAACACATAAGCGGCTACCGGAAATTTAATGTAGCGGGTAAATAAATTCGAGGTGTCTTTTGCCTCTTTCATGCCCAGTGCTATCCGGAAGGCATCGTTTAAGTGGGTGAGCATTTGCGTCACATTCATTTGACCCCACCGCGCTTTGCTTTCGGGGGTAAGGGCATCTATGCGCTTTAGTATTGTTTGCTTTGCCTGTTTGTCAAAGTTGGAGGAGTGACTCATGTTTTTCTTGTAAAATTAAAAGAGGGTAAACGGAGAGTGTTTCTTCGCTTGATTAATGCTGTTGGTATTGATCCTGCATTTGCTGGATCCATTTCTCCCGTTCTTCGGGGGTCATGTTTTGTATTTTCTTCAACATCTCTTGCGCATTGTTGTCTATGGTGCTCGGATGGTACCCGGCTGATTTGGTATAACCCGCCAGTGAAAACAAAGCGGATGGATTGCTTCTTTTTTCCGCCTTCACCAAGTCTATCTGCATCGGATGGTTCTCCTCAGCCGTTTTAATGCGCACCGGAAATCCTTTGGCTCCTTTGGCTTCCAAGGCTTTCAGCAGGTTATCCTTCCCGGTATATTGAGTTTTAATTTTCGAGTATTCGGCATAGCCCTCAATGTCTGTGGTCGTCCACATCTCCATGCCTGTTTTTTCGCCTTTGCGATTTATTTTCACGTGGGTGGTGTTATACCCGTTCACTTTCTCTTTCCCTATCAGTGTAATTTCATACTCGTTTTCGGGGTGGTCTTTCCATGCCTCCTCACCGGTGCCGGAGAGTTCGCTGTAACTTTTATTTTTTTCATCTACCATATAAACGGTACCCGGGGTGCTTTTTAGCACTAAGCTGGTCATCTTTACGGCTCCCATATTGGGCATGTTCATGTTCATCTCCATCCGGCTGTTGCCATCTTGGGCGTAGGTTTTCAAGGTGCCCGAAACGCCATTGGCCGGCCCTCCGGAGGATAATTTGTATTCCATGTAATAACCCTGGGCCATCAGGAAAGTGTGCGCCAGTATAAAAGCGAGAAAAGAGAAGGTCTGTTTCATAAAGTTGAATTTATGCTGCAAGTTAAAAAGCAGTTTTAGATAGTGAGAAAAATACCTGGTTTTTTATTTTTCTTTTCATTCAGCAAGCGGGAGCGTAATGCGGAAGGTGGTGCCTTTTCCCATCTCGCTGTTCTTTACCACAATCTTCCCTTGGTGATATTCCTCTACAATTCGTTTGGTGAGCGACAGGCCCAAGCCCCATCCTCTTCGCTTGGTCGAATAGCCCGGCTCGAAAATGGTTTCAAATTTATTTTTCGGAATGCCTTTGCCGCTATCGGTAATATCTATTACAGCCTGTCGGTGATTGGCTGTTACGTGAATGGCTATTTGCCCTTCGCCATCCATGGCATCCAAAGCATTTTTGAGCAGGTTCTCCAGCACCCAATCAAACAACTGATTGTTCACCTTTATAGGAATATTCTCCGGGCAATCCACCGCAATAATCACTTTGCGGCTGGCTCGCTTACGAATGTAATCTACGTTGCGTCCAATAATCAGCGTGGCATCTTGTACTACTAATTGCGGCACCGAGCCTATCTTCGAAAAGCGGTCGGCTACTAAGGTGAGGCGCTGTATGTCGCTATCAAACTCATCTAATATTTTCCCGTTTTCTTTCATGCCCTCCATCTCGCGCAGCACTTCTACCCAGCCGGAAAGGGAGGAGATGGGTGTGCCTAACTGATGGGCGGTTTCTTTGGCCATGCCCACCCACACTAAATTTTGCTCGGCTCTGCGAGCGTTGCTAAAAGCGAAATAGGAGATGAGTAAAAAGGCAGCGAAGATGCCTAATTGCACAAACGGAAACACGCGTAGTTCCTTCAAGGTCATAGAATCATCGTAGTAGATAAAACGCTTGACCCCTTCGCCCAAGTCGGCCTCGATGGGTTCGTGGGCACGCTGCATTTCTTTGAGCAGTTTAAGCACTTGATCCGGCTCCGTCATTTTGGTGGAATCAATGTTGCCATACTCAATCACGTTCAGTTTTTCATCGGTCAATATCACGGGAGCTGAGGCGCTATTTACCACCACCTCGCTGATAAAAGTTTCTACCAAATCATTGAGAGTTTGCTTGAGTTTGGTAAATAGGTTAGAGTCTTTGTAGTAAATGTAGTTCTGGTTAAACTTATAATCTACGATGATGGGCGGATAGATAGAAAACTCATTGAGAATATCTTTCGGAAGTGCGTTGAAGGTTTTGGCAGTGGCGGGGATGGCGATGTTTCGCGCTCCCAAAATATTGCCCTTGCTATCGGTGAGAATAGCGGGGATGTCGTTGTTGGAAGTAATGATTTCGTTGAAGAAGGTGAGTTGCTCATTGCCTTCGGAGGTGAGTATAAACTTGGTGGCCTGTGCATACACGTTCACTTTCTTGCGCTCATCGGCTGCGAGCCGCGAAAAGAGGTCTTTGGTATAGCGCACCAATTTAGCTTTGCGCGCAATAGCTTCGGCCCACAACTTTGCTTTATACTTTTCCTCCTTCGATATTTTATTGGCGAGCCGGTTGGTATAAGCTACCGTAGCCGCACCAATCACTACCCCTATGATTAGGAGCGCCATCTTGAGGTTCGACTTTCGGGTGTAGATATCCATATTCAGTATGTAAATTAAATAAAAAGACCGCGCGCTTACTGCACCATTCTGCAAAACAGAACTATAAACGGAAATGAAAGAAGATTGGTATGAACGATGGGAGAGAATTACTAAGTGGAGAGTTTTGAGTGGTAAGTGGTGGGTGAAAAGAAAAAGCGTTGAATTTTGAGTGTTAAGTGATGAGTAAAAAAGTTTCCCCACTGATTTTTAGACCTAAAAGTGTCCGAAAGAAATTCCCCAACAGAGTCTGTTCAACAAGCTGTGTCAAAAACTAAATTTGACACAGCATGAAAGAAAAAAGCAAATCAGGATTCGACTTCCAGAAGTTTGAATCAGAAGCCATCGAGCAATTACGCTCAGAAGCGACAAAGATTAACTCCGTCATTTATGGCGGAGAAAAGCCGCTACATACCATCCCGGCTTGAGCCATGACTGTTGTGCTAAGCAGGGCTAAAGCCATGAGAGAGGCATTTTATTGCCCCCAGCCTAAAGGCTGGAGTTCATGCGCGAAGAAATCCGCTCTATCCAATTGACCAATAATGATTACCCTGCTGTCCTTAGTCTGAAGCCGAGCCTGTGCCGGGGGGCTAAGGCCTCTTTCCTTGATTTCCCGATTCTCTCATTCACAAATCAGCAGCCCCATCGGGGCGGTCATTTAGTAAAAATCACCACCCGTCCGCTGATGGCGGACACCCCTCCTAAAAAATAGGAGGGGAGCTTTATACGCAAGTAAGATGCATTAAACTTTAACTCCACCGTACGAACTTCCTAAAGCCCCCCAACCCCCCGAAGGGGGGCTTTTTTGGGTGGTCGAAGACCGGGGTGGTAAACAGAAACAAATAGGCGGATAGGCTAATGGGCTGATAAACTCCCGCCTGACCGGACGGGCAGGGATTCCCCGATTTGCAACAAAACCGTCCTCTTTACCGTATAGTTTTTTTGAAGGATTGTATTGGAAAACTGTCATTTGAAAGGTAGATTACCCCCCAACCGAGGAACCATAAATTTGTAAAGAATATTTTACGGGCGTGTAGCCGATAATGCAGGCATAGTCTTATTTTCGCGGCATGATGCTTGTTGACAAACACAGCAAACCCGATTAACTTACCCCCCATAGCATAAGAACTAAAATCTCATCATGAAAAGAAAATTATTCTTCTGCCTGATTTTATTGCTGACAATCCTTTCGAGTCAATTTGTTTCAGCGCAGTGCTCCGCTGGTGATCAAAACACTTATGGCAACGGCTCTTGGATTGGCTATAGTTACACATGGTCAGGTTCGCCCTCCTTTAATTCTTCTGCTTACATTGGTTATGTTACCGAAAGTGAAACTTTTGACAGAAACTTTGGAAGCGGCTCTATTTCAGGAGCCACCACTAATCTTTGCTCTACGCCTTCTGATCATTTTAGTATTCGGTATAAAATGACTAAAACCTTCGCTAATGGACTGTACAACTTTACCTTAGGAGGCGATGATGGTGTACGACTGTATGTGAATGGTTCGCTTTTGATAAACGGATGGGCCGATCAAGGATATACTAATTATTCCGGCTCTATTTACCTCAATGGCAGTACCAATTTAGTTTTTGAATATTACGAAAACGGTGGAGGTGCTCGAGCCTCTTTTACTTATAATTTGATAGCACCCGGTAATCCATCAAACTTTGGCAACAATGTTTGGAATGTATATGTATGGAATGCAGGTGATAGTGGTGGCGGTAGTGGGTCGTGGAGTTCTAATTATTCGGGATATTACACCATCGGGAATTTAAGTTTTGACTCCCGCCCCGGTCAAACCTATTCTACCCCGCAAAGTTGGGATCCCAATGGAACACCTTCGAGTGCTTCGGGTTATAGCGGAAATCCTGTGGGCGTTAACAACCATTCTTATTCTTTTAAGCGGCAGGGGTTTCCATGCGCTAAATACCAGATCAACATTATTTACCACGATGACCGCGACCAGTTGTTTATCAATGGCACTTTAGTGCAAGATCACAATGGTTGTTGCGATTATCACAGCAATGTGTGGACGGGATGGCTTAACGCTTCTAGTACGGTTGAGTTCAGAGTGGCGGAAGGCGGTGGAGGCTCCAACGGTGCGCTTGAGTTGGTGAACGTGACCCCCGCCATCGTAAGTAATATGACCCTGAACGGAACGGCCGGAAACATCACCGTGTGTAATACCAATAAAACAATTGCTGTTGCACAGAGCTTGGGCAACACCTCCGACCAAACTACCTATTACTATTGGGGAACCGATAATGGATCGGGCTGGAGCAGTTGGGATTTATGTGCAGATTGTCAGCATAACAATGCTAACTTCAACATCACGTTCCCGGGACCCGGCAATTACGTGGTGCATACCAATGCCTTCAATGTATGTGGCACAACCGGATCAGGTGTAACCCGCTTAGTGCAAGTGCAGTCAGATGTCAATAACCCCGGCACCATTGCCCTTTCTGCTTCCACCATTAATCCCTGCGCTACCGGGGTCACTGTAAATAATGTAACCTCAGCCAGTACCGGCACTCCGGCTTCATCGGGGCCTACTTACAATTTTTACTGGCAGCGCACCACCCCACCGGTGGTCGGTTGGACCTCCTATGAAGTAACCTCCAATAACTATTCCACTTTGCCATCAGTAGTCACCGGCACTCCGGGTAATTATATCATTAAAAGAAATTCAAAATTCAGTTGCCCGAATTCTGAATTATCATCAAACACCGTCAATCTAACCGTCAATGATTTTTCTCCCAGTTATACAGTGGCCTCGGCAGGAACTCAGGCAGGTGTTAGTGTATCGGCTCAAAGCCCCAACACAACAGGATGGGGAAGAGGAAGCGGGGGATATTTTGATTACACTTCCGGAGCTTGGCCTCAGTGTGTCAACTGGGGGGTGGCTACTACCATGGCCGCCATCAACGGAAGCGATGCCGGTGGTTGCGGAAACAATAGCATCTTAACCTACGATCCTTCGAATGGTTACACCGATTTAGCAAACGGTAAAATGTGCTTTACGGGCAGTACGTATTATTACTATGTAAACAATTCGAGCAGTTGGTCCAACACTTCCTTAAGTGTACGGATGCGGATAGAAGTCACCAAAATATCGAATGGGACTCCTCTTGGTTTAGAGAAGATTGGCAACTATTTAATGATAAAGGCCAAGGAAAATTTCAGGGTAAGGGTTTACATAGAAACCTATTCTCCTTCGGATGCGATAGGTGTTACAGCGAATACATGGTACGGAGCTATTGATTTATATGATGCTATGCATACGAATCCCGCTAACCAGATATGTACCTCCTTCCTCAGCGATTTTTACAATATCAATGGAGTAGGCATCAGCCCTTCGGCCAGCCCTAACCCTGCTTGCTCCGGTGCTACCATTAATTTAACGGGAAGCAAGGGAAACTTAACTACCGATTGCACCCTGGGCTATCAGTGGACCGGCCCGAATGGCTTTAGCAGCGCGGCACAAAACCCAAGCATCAGCAATGCGAGTACAGCAGCCGGTGGCACTTATTATTTTTCTATTTCCAGCGATAAGTCCTGCTACGGTATAGGCAGTACGGTAGTAACGGTAGACCAAACTCCTGTTGCTCCCGGTACCCCCACCATCAGCACGGTGCTTTGCGATAGGTTTAATGTGAATTGGGCAACCGGCAGCTATGCCAGCGGGTACGAAGTGCAAGTGTCCCCCAATTCCGGCTTCTCAAGTTTTGTAAGCGGGTATGATGGCACCACAGATGTGGGAAATATAACCGGCCTTACGGTGACAGGATTATCATCCGGCCAAACCTATTGGGTGCGGGTGCGCTCTATAAATGGCAGCGCTCCTTGCCGCAGTTCGTGGACGACCTCAACCAGCGCCACCACCCAAGCGGGAGTTCCCGCCACCCCATCAGTGGGTACCGCAGGTAATGGGGTTTGGTATGTCTATGGATTCAATGCAGGCGATGCGGGTGGAGGAAGTAATGCATGGAACAATGCCTATTATCAGGGGTATTATACAGATGCTACTTTAAATATGAATACACAAGCCAGATGGTCATCTGCAGGTTCTCCCTCCGATGCCAGCGGGTATGTAGGGTGCTATATAGGCCCTGATAACCACTCATGGAGAGCCGTTCGCACCGGATTTCCATGTGGAGTTTATCAGATTGATATTAATGGTCATGACGATGCCGCCTACTTATATGTAAATGGAAATCAGGTTTGGGTGCATATAGGCTGCTGCGATACCCATCCGAATGTATGGACAGGGGCGCTCTCTCCTTCAGACGTAGTTGAATTTAAAGTTTCTGAAGGAGGAGGAGGTTCAAATGGAGCCTTGAGTTTTATTACTGTTTCCACTTCTTCATTTGCTGCGGGAACCATCAGTGGGATCACAGATAATGTAACCATTTGCACCGGCTCCGATCCGGGCAGTTTCGGCACCAGCACAGCCGCCAGCGGTGGTACCACTCCTTATAATAATGGCTCTGCCACCTATCAGTGGATGGTATCTACTGATGGAGTAAATTACTCTTCTATCGCTCCGGCCACTATGGGAGGGGGTAGCTTGCCTGCCACGCAGACTTATGATCCACCTGCCATTTCTAACGCAGGGCCTTCAGCGGTTACTTATTACTTTAGAAGAACCGATAATGACAAATGCAGTTCGGTTAATACCAATGTGATAAGGGTAGTTGTGAAGCCTAACAATACAGTCAGTGCAGCATCTTCCAGCCCAACTGTCTGTATCAACACTCTAATGACCAACATCACTCACACCACTACAGGAGCTACGGGCATCGGAACGCCAAACAATTTACCGGGTGGAGTAACGGCAGCATGGGCATCGAACACGATTACTATCAGCGGCACACCTACAGCTTCGGGTACTTTTAACTACAGCATTCCTTTAACAGGTGGTTGTGGCAGTGTATCTGCTACGGGAACCATTCATGTAAATCCAAAGCCAACAGTTACCGTCACCGCCTCCCCTACAAATGCCACGGTTTGTGCAGGCGGCTCAGTCACCTTAACGGGAGGCGGAGCTAACACCTACACATGGAGCGATGGCATCAGCAATGGAGTGTCCTTTGTTCCGGGCAGCACCCACACCTACACAGTGACGGGAACAGATGCGAATAACTGTTCAAACACCGCCAGCAAATTAGTCACAGTAAATCCACTCCCAACGGTTTATACCGTCACGGGAGGCGGCAGCTACTGTGGAGGCGGAGGCGTAGCGGTAGGTCTCAGCGGCTCCCAAAACGGAGTCAACTACCAAATATTTGTCGGTGGCAATCCGGGCAGTACGGCCAGCGGCACAGGTAGTGCTATCAGCTTTGGTAACCAGACCACCGGTGGCACCTATACGGTAGTAGCTACTAATGCGACCACCAACTGCACTAACAACATGAACGGCAGTGTAACGGTGACGGTAAACACCGTATCCACCGACCCATCTAATGTCAGTTTTGACCACAACAACTTCTGTCCGGGCGACTATGCCAATATTACCTTGAGCTTTAGCGGAGGCAGTGCAGGCACGGGAGCGGTAGCAAAGTGGTATGCAGGCGGCTGCGGCAGTGGAGCGAGCATCGGCTCCGGGAATAACCTAAGCATCAGCGCCCCTTCTGCCAGCACGAACTACTATGTAAGATATGAAGGCACCTGTAACACGACCAACTGTGCTAATAACACCGTCACCGTGAAGACAGTTTCTACCGTGCCTACCGGTCTTACCCCCAGCACTAACAACATCTGTGCAAACACCAATGTGACCCTGAATATTATCGGAGGCAGCTTGGGCACCGGTGCTCAGTGGAAACTGTATAAAGGAAGTTGCGGAGGATCACTCGAAACGCAGGGCACCGGCTCGTCCTTTACGGTCAGCCCGAATGTGAGTACCCATTATTATTTAAGAGCCGAAGGGGATTGTGGCAACACGGCTTGTGTAGATGTGATAGTCTATGTGACCTCCAGCCCATCCACGGCCGGAACCTCTTTAACTGTATCCAATGCCTCGGTATGTTCGGGAGACCCCTCCACCCTGACAGTAGTCGGGGGCAGCTTGGGCTTGAATGCCCAGTGGTATCTGTATAGCAGCCCTACTACTGCTTCTTGTGGCAGCTTTGTAGCCGGCACCCAGATAGACAACAACACGAGCGGGGTATTTACGGTGAACCCTACTGCGGATACCTATTACTATGTAAGAGCCGAGAACGACTGCAACGCCACCGGTTGCGTGAGCAACTCGGTGACCGTGAACCCCGCCCCCACTGCCCCTACCGGCAGCAACGTAACGGTGTGCAACACGGGCTTCCCGGCTACCCTTACTGCCACCCCTCCAAGCGGCAGCACCGTGGACTGGTATGATGCCGCCAGCGCAGGAACACTGCTGCAAAGCAATAGCAACACCTACAGTGCCACCGCAGCAGGCAGTTACTATGCCGAGTCGCGCAACACCACCACCAACTGCGTGAGCACCACCCGCACAGTAATAACCGCAAGTGGCGATGTCGCCATCACCGGATTAACTACCACGACCAACAGTCCGCTGTGTATCAACAGCACCTTAAACTTGGGCAGCAACATTACCGCAGGCAGCAATGTCACTTACACTTGGAGCGGGCCGGGCAGCTTTACGGCTAATGGCCAAAACGTAACCCGCAGCATGACTGCGGAAGATGCAAACTACGAAGGAGTCTATACGGTGAGTGCGAGCAACACCTGCGGCACCGTGACAGATAATACCGCAAGTGTAAACGTACACAGTCCGATACCGGGAGGTATTAATGTAGTGTATTACAGTCCTTATCCCGGCAGCCCGGTGAATGCGGTCTGTGAAGGAAGC